>CAJTAK010000006.1:172292-300171 GCA_910574255.1 Clostridia bacterium | reverse complement strand
AACCAATATCATTGTAACATAGGAGGATTTTTTTACTCTAGGTAACGCTACGGCTTTGCCTCGGCCCCCATTTCAAATGGGGGATATAGATACGATTTCATTATGGGCAGTAATTCTTCCATTTCATAAGTCATCGGCAGTTACCTCCAGCAAAGTTCTTTTAATGTCTCAAGATACAATTCATAATCCCATCTGTTTACCTCATCAAATTTTGAATATTCTCCATATCCATCCGTTCTCCTAAACCCACTATATCCCGCCCGAATAGCCTGTGCAAAGTTATTAAGGCAAGTCCCTGCCAGGTATTCCAAATCGCCAAAACAAACCGTCTCAAATTGCTCTTTCATAAAATGCAGAAGTTCATCATCGGTAATCTCATCAAGCATTTCGTTTTTATATAGATAGAATATTTCCTGGAGCTGTATAATCGTGTCCGTATAATTGTTCTGATCTATATAAGCGGAGTCGCAAAATTCATAGACAATCTTCCCTGCTATTCCAGGGCCAAATTCCACTCGTCTTTGTTCTCGAAGAGTGTTGTTTCGTTCTGCCACGATTAGCTTTGCATCCTGCTCACTTAAAGCTATCCCATATTTTGCTGTTGTCTGATTTGTTTCCATTATTTCTTTGATCTGATTTTGCCGCTGCAATAAAGCGAGCCAATTATCATCCATAAAGTATTCCTCCATGTTTATGTTGGATTATGAATATAATATGTCTATTTCCCTATCGGGTGGACATCCGACGCTTCTTGTACGGCAATAGGGAGTACAAGAAGATATTGTGTGAACTATTACTATAACATAGTGCTGATATGGATACCAGTCTTGAATTTTTCCCATTTTTGTGGTATTATAAGGGCAAGAAAGGAAGCAGATTCTTGTATCTGCCTCCTTTTTTATTTATATAATTAATTTTTATATTGAAAGAGAGTTGGTATCGCTCAGTATGCCCTTTATGCTACTGCATTTTCTTCCCACTCTTTTGTAACGCAAAAACACCAGAGACAATTTATTTGGTAGAATTTAATTTCACACATAGATGTTACCTTTTTAATCACAGATAAAGTCAGGAGCCAAAATGCTTTCTAACATCTTTATCATTGTCGTTTTCTTCTAATGAAGTTTCCATATCATCCAGGTCAGTTGACAAATTAAATCTAATAATTATATCCTGATCATAATCCCCAAAATTTCTTCCAAAGATATTAAACCCACCAGTTCCCTGTGTTTCAATCTTCACATCGAAGTCATCTTTCTCGTTTACTTCTATGGACTCTATATTGACATCTGACACTTTCTCTGCATTGAGAAATGTTCCCTCCTTAGTAATACAGCAAGTAACAAGATTTCCAAATTGGGTGTTACTCAGGCTCCACCAACGAGGTGTAAATATTCCATAACGTCCGCCATAATCCCCTTGAGCCACCCAGGTTCCAACGAATTTTCCATTTACATAATAATCAATATTAGACACAAAATTATTATTATATCCGGGGAATTCAGAGCATATCTCAAGACTTATGGAAACCGATTGAATATTGCGTCTCTGATTCATCGGTTTTACCACCCTGTATTTCAAAAATCCTTTTCTGAGCCATATTAAACAGGCATTAATTCTATCCGGCGAAGCAAAGCACTCTTCATTATCCAACTCGCCTATAAAATTCCTGTTTCCAACCAAGCCGCAGGATGGCACTGCATGGTATTCACAATAACCGCCAATCGGAATGTTGTACGTAATTGCGTTTTCCCGTTCCTTTTGGAAGGTTTTCTTTCCATTCAACTCTAACACAAGGGTTTTATAGGGTATAGAACATACCTTTTTTCTCCCATCTATATCTGTTCTTACAAGGCCCGCCTCTTCTAGCTTTCGCACGGCAGATATTGCGGAAGAAACCGGGATATTCATGGCACTGGAAATTTCTGTCACATTCATATTCTTTTTTGATAGCATATTGATAATATCAAGTCTTGTTTGCGATGCCAGAGCGCTCGCTACAGCCTTGATATTTCCCTTGCTTATAATCATGTCATTCGTATCCATTTATTCATCCATCAATCCTAAATGTATAATTTTTTCATCAAAATGATATCACAAATGTGTAAATAATGCAAATTACGATTCTTATCATATATTTTGAATCAAAAAACAAGAGGAACCGATGGTCTAACTTTACTCCTCTTAGACCACCGGTTTATTCACTCCAAGTCATTCCCAAAACAACTGAAGCCCAAACGCTATGTTTTTTAGCTTTCCTTTCCTGCATTGGCTGCCGCCTCAAGCTGTCTCTTCGCCTCCAGCTTTCTTTTATAAGTATCAAAAAGAACCGCAACCAAAATAACTACACCTTTTGCAATTGTTTGATAATAATATTGCGCTTTCATAAGATTCAGACCATTATTCATAATACCTATTATAAGAGCGCCAAGAATTGTTCCCGCCACCGAACCAATTCCACCAGTCATAGAAGTTCCTCCTATAACCGTAGCGGCAATCGCATTCAATTCGTAGCCATCACCGGCATTCGGCTGACCAGAATACATTCTCGCTGCAAGGATCACTCCTGCAAGGCCCGCCAAAGTGCCCGAAAGCACATAGGCTAAAGTTTCAACTTTCTTTGTATTGATGCCTGCATAAACAGCACAGTCCCGATTACCTCCAATAGCATATACATATTTTCCAAATACGGTTTTTGTCAGGAGAAATAGTACCAACAGAAAAACTATCAGCATAATTACAACCGGAACAGGAATAAAGGAAATATATCCATTTCCAAAAAACGTAAACGAATCCTCATTACATGTAATAGGACTGCCCTTTGTCAGAACATAGGCTAAACCATTACAAATACTCTGCGAGCAAAACGTAATTACAAACGCTGCAATTCCCGTATTTGATATCAGAATGCCATTAAATGCCCCCGAAATCACACCAACCGCCACGCCTGCAAGCATCGCAATGTAAATATCACCTCCGCCGCTTATAATCTTAGCCGTCAGCACTCCGGAAAGACATATAACAGCGCCAACAGAAAGATCGATTCCTCCTAAAAGTATGCAATATGTCATTCCAAAAGCAATGATTGCATTTACGGAAATCTGTCTTAAGACATTAATAATATTACTTGTCGTCAAAAATTTGTCACTAACAACAGTCATAAATACAATAATAACAACAAGAAATGCATACACCCCAAGATATTTAGAAAAGTATTTAACCACAGGATTTTCTTTAAATTTTATCTTACTACTCATTGCTATCCTTTCCTCCCAGCGCAAATTCCATGATTCTGTCTTGTGTCATATCCTCTTGCCTATCAATTATTTTAACAATCTCGCCATCATTCATAATGCATACCCTATGACAGAGATTAATGATTTCCGGCAATTCCGATGAAACGCAGATAATACTCATCCCTTCAGCCGCCAGGTTTGATATGATTTTATATATTTCCGCCTTTGCGCCAACATCAATGCCTCGTGTAGGTTCATCAAGAATAAGGATCTGAGGATTCACGGAGAGGGCTTTTGACAAAACTACTTTCTGCTGGTTCCCTCCTGACAGGTTCCCTGCAAACTGGCTAAATGACGGTGTTTTAATGGAAAATTTTTCTTTATAGTATCTAAGTATTTCCATCTGCTTATTACTATCCAGACGCCCTAATTTAATAAGCTTATCAAAGATGCATACTGATACATTAAAGGTTATATCCTGAATCAATATCAAGCCGTTTCTCTTGCGTTCTTCTGGAACAAGAGAAATATTATTGGAAAGAGCATCTTTTGGTGAACGAATAGCCAATCGTTCTCCATTCATCTCGATCGTACCTTTAAAAACAGTATCCACTCCAAAAATACCATCCATCAATTCCGTGCGCCCTGCCCCTACAAGTCCAAAGAATCCAAGAATCTCCCCCTTTTTTACGTCAAATGAAACATTCTTTACTTTACCGGTATTCAACCCATCTACCCGAAACACAACTTCCGTTCCGCAAGGCCGTTTTTTGGGGTACATATCCGCAATTTCACGTCCTACCATCATATTAATAATACGTGTTCGGCTGACATCCTTGTAATCCATTGTCGCAATCCATTGTCCATCTCTGAGAACCGTCACTCTATCTGCAATAGTTTCCAGTTCCTCAAGCCGATGTGAAATATAAATAATGCCTACACCCCGCTCTTTCAAGGTGTAGATAGTATTAAACAGCGCATTTACTTCATTATCAGAAAGGGATGATGTAGGTTCATCCATAACAATGATCTTCGCTCCATATGACACCGCTTTAGCAATTTCTATCATTTGTCTCTTTCCTGTTGACAGCGAGACTGTCATGTCCAAAGGATCAATATCAAGATTGAGACTCTTAAGTACATCTTCGGCATATCGCATCATTGCTTTTTCATTACAAACACCAAATTTTACAATTTCACGCCCCAGAAGTATATTCTCATAAACTTTCATGTTTTGAGCAAGACACAATTCCTGATGTACGACACTAATGCCATAGCTTTTAGATTCCTGAATTGTCATCCCTTTTATCGTCTGGCCTTCTATTTCAATCACTCCGGAATCCGGTTGGTAATTTCCGCCCAAAATCTTTATTAAGGTTGATTTCCCAGCTCCATTTTCCCCAAGAAGCGCATGTACCTCTCCCTCCCGCAAGTCAAAGCTGACATTTTGCAGCGCTTTAACTCCCGGGAAGCTTTTCGAAATATTCTTTGCACTAAACAATAATTTTTCTGCCACGTCTGTCTCCTCCGTGCAATTAATCCATTTCCAGCATAATCTTCATGAATTTTTCTTTCTTATTCACTGCAAGATCAAACGCCTCCATCAGATCATCGAACTTAAATGTATGCGTTATCATCCCCTCTGTTCGAATTTCATTCCTGCCCATAAAATCAATAACTTCCTTATAATCCTGCGCATCATACATATTGGAACCAAGCAGGGAAAGCTCATGTTCCCCCAAATACGGAAGCTTCTCTACATGGCATCCTTCATTTTGGATACCAATCATAACAATCGTTGTTCCTCTCCTGGCGATAGAAATAATTTGATCCAGCACAGCTCCTTTTCCACCGACACATTCAAAAAACTTATCAATCCTATGAGTATCACCACAAAGCCGTGTAAGCCCTTCTTCCAGAGACTCTTTACTTTGATTAATGATTCCATCAGCCCCCAACGACAATGCCAGTTCTAACCGTTCAGCATCCACATCCGTAATAAACACTCTTTTTGCTCCTCTGGCTTTGCATGCCTGCATTGCAAAAATCCCTATGGTCCCCGCACCGAAAACAAGCGCATAATCATCCCGGGTAATATTCGCTCTCACAGCGCCATGATAGCCAACTGCTGCCGGTTCCACCATTGCCGCACTCTCAAAGCTCATTGTATCCGCTATAGGAAAAATCATGTGACGATCCAGGGCAATATATTCACAATGCGCCCCGTCAGCCTGTCCTCCTATGCATTTTACAGTTTCGCAAAGATTACTTCTGTTTTCTCTACACCGGTCACACTCACCACAGGTAAGATGGGGAAGCACTGTAACCCTGTCTCCCACCGACAGGTCAGTGATTCCCTCTCCCAATTCTGCAATTATCCCCGAAAACTCATGCCCCATAACCACCGGCGGTGGGCAGAAAGGATGCATTCCCTTAAACGTAGTAGGATCCGAACCGCAGATACCACATCTCAATACCTTTAATAATACCTGTCCCTTTTTCGGAACAGGAATTTCACTGGTTTCAAAACGAATAACATAGGGCTCTGTAAATCTGGCCATCCTCATCTGATTCTTTTCCATTTTTATCCCTTCTTTCAAATACTGTTTGCATCGAAAGTATCCAAATCAACAACCACCTTATGGAGATTCGAGGCAAGAGCAGCTGTCTGTAATTTATGTGCCAATTGCGTCTGTTCCGGAAGAAAACACTTAAAATCAACTGTTTCCCCATCCAGCTCCCTAAAAAATGCCACCCACATCTGTTGAACAGTATCCGGAAAACCAAACTCAAATATAGAGCCGGTAATTGTAGAGTACGCAGGCTTATACCCTATATTCACACGGCACCAAGCCTGTTCTTTTCCAAAATTCTCCGTATACCAGAAGCCATTTGCATCATCTGTGCTGAATTTGACACTGCAGTCAACTCCATACACTTCTATATACCAGCTATTTGTACATCCCGGCGCCATTCGCTTGGTTTCATAAAACACCGGGAATTCCTCGCCTTTTTCATTTACCGAATCACAGATTAAGGTTGCATTATCCCACGTCAGGCAAGGTGCCATCCCACCCTTTCCGTCCGGTCTTTCCTTAATAATATTGGAAAGCTGTGCATATAACGTTTTGGGAATAAAACCAAGGTTAAAGGGCACATGCATCGTATGTATGCCAAGATCTCCCATGCAGCCATATTCTCCATTTATAGAAATCGTCCGCTTCCAGTTAATTGGTTTTGATAAATCCAGATCCGAACTATGCCGGAATCCTGAATGCACTTCAATTATCTTCCCAACCTTTCCGGATTTCACCCACCGAATCAATTCCTGGCACGCCGGATAATATGGATGCTGGCTACAACACCTGACAAATACATCCGGATTATTTTTAATCGCCTTCATAATCTTTGCATTTGCCTGGTAATCCATACCGAATGGTTTTTCACCCATCATATGTTTCTTTGCATTTATAATGTCGCAGTAAACCTGAGCATGCAAATTATGGGGAATTGCTACATAAATTACATCCACATCATCTTTTTCAAGCAATTCTTTGTAATCAGCTACCGAATATTTTAATTCCGGAAGTTTTTCAAACCATTTCCTTGCCTCCGGATTCGGATCACTGATCCCCACAACTCTGGGAGTTGGTGTTTCTGCCGTCACATGGCACCATCTGGCAGCAGCACTTGCAAATTCTTTCCCCATCAGACCGCCGCCAATTATTCCTACATTGTAAAATTCTTTTTTCATGTATTTCCTCCAAATATTCTTCATTAGACAATATCAGTTGAGCAAAACCAAATTAATGAATTGTATGCCCGCCATCAATAACGATCACATGCCCCGTCGTATAGGAAGATGCATCAGACGCAAGATAAATACAGGCTCCTGCAAGTTCTTCTGGCTGAGCCGGCCGGCCAAGGGGTGTCCAGTCAAAAATCTCTTTAACATAATCTGCCATACTCGGATCTTTAAACATCCAATCGGTCTGATCTGTCACCGTTACTCCAGGCGCTATGCCGTTTACCCGAATGCCATGAGGCGCCCACTCTGCAGCCAATGCTTTTGTAACGGCCACAACGCCTGCTTTCGCAGCATAATAATTTGTTTGTGCCGAATGCCAATTGCATATGTAGGCAGACATCGAAACGGTATTAATGATATTTCCAAACCCCTGCTTTATCATTACCTTGCCCGCTGCCTGTGACATAAAGAACACCCCAGAAAGATTGATATCAATAACATTCTGCCAGTCCTTTACACTCATCTCCGCAGATGACCTGGGACGTCCAATCCCTGCATATTGACTACATAGGTCTCACAGCTAATATGTATCATTTTTCCATTATGGTACCCGGAGACAGTAATCAGATGAGTCTGGCCATTCGATACCTAGCCTCCATAGACGAGGCCGGAGGTATCGCCGTCGGAAGATCCACTCTTCCTGTTATAAAAAAAGAAGATGGAAGTATTTTTTATGACGAAAACTATGTCTTTGAGTATGGCAAAGCCGATTGGATTCGTCAGGGCGGAAATATAACTATTATTACCTATGGAACATTACTTCATACAGCCGTCGAAGTGTCCGACAAGCTCCGCACGGAAGGAATCAACTGCAATGTATTAAATATATGCTGTCCTTTAAAGCTTGACGAAAACGCTATCAAAAATGCTGCTTCATTTGGTCCTGTTATTATTTTTGAGGATCATAATGCCAGAACAGGTCTTGGCTCTCTAATTGCCCTATTTATGAGCAAGAACAATATTCATACATCGATGATTGAAATGGGCCTGCACGAATACGGAGGTTCAGCAAGCGCTTCCGACTTGTACCATTTGTATCATTTAGATGCCAATGCTCTGACATCTAAGATCAAAGAGATTCTATAATTCAAAGAATGGAGAAACTTTTATGAGTTTAATGGGAATTGATATTGGAACTAATAGTTGTAAAGCTGTCGTTTTTTCAGTTGAAGGAAAGCCCCTTGCCAGCGCATCACACTCTTACAAAACATACAGTCCCAAGCCAGACTATGTAGAAATTGATGCAAATCTTTTTTGGGATGCTGTTATTAAATCTGTTCGGGAGGTCGCCAGTAAAGTAACTGCAGATCCAGTTTCGGCATTAGCATTTTGTTCTCAGGGAGAAACGATGATTGCAGTTGACAAATATGCCAATCCAATCCGCCCCGCTTTCATGAACGCAGATAACCGGGGGGTAAAGGAAATAAAAGAATTGGTATCACAAATCAGCCGGGAAGATTTATACCAGATAACAGGCGAGCCTGTTCATACCATGTTTGGTATATCCGAAATCATGTGGTTTAAAAAGAATGAACCGGATCTGTATGCTCAAACCTACAAGATAGTAAGCTGTGAAGATTTTATGATGATGAAGCTTGGCTTTGATCCCCTCTGCAATTACTCAAATTGCTGCCGAACCTTCATGCTTGATATCAGAAAGCACGACTGGTCAGACGAAATTCTAAGTGTAGCAGGGATATGCAGGGAAAAACTGGGAACCCCCATTTCATCCGGACAATTTATTGGATATCTTAGCAAATCCTCTGCCGAATTACTTGGACTTAATCAGAATGTCGCAGTTGTCTCCGGTGGGCACGACTGCCCTCTTGCAGCCTTTGGTTCGGGAGCTATCAGTTCAAATGTTGCCGCCGACCAGGCAGGCACTTATGAAGGTGTGACTATGGCCGCTTCCACTCCTAACACAAGCAAAGAGGCACTGGCTGTAAATATTAACACTTATTGCCATGTCCTTAAGGACAAATATATATCCCTCGTTCTCTTTCCGGCGGGATTTTCAACTGCATGGTACTTATCCGAATTTGCCGCAGCGGATTACATAGAAGCAGAAAAAGAAAGGATATCCGTTTATAAATATCTGGAACAAAAAGTTCAGGAGTTGGGGACAGCGCCAACTGGTATCTTTTTTATGCCACACTTTGTCGGTGCATGTAATCCTTATAATGATGTGCGGTCAACAGGCACCATCATTGGCCTCACCTCTTATGCCTCCCGCCACAAAATCTACAAATCTATATATGAGGGAATCGCTTATGAATTCAAGGCCGTAACCGCACTCCTTAATGAATATGTTGGTAATTTTGAAGATGTTTATATAAACGGGGGCGGCAGCAAGCATAATTTTTCTTTAGCACTCAGAGCTGCTCTGTCCGGAAAAATAATGCACCGGATGCAATGTGATGAAGCCGGATGTCTTGGAGCTGCCATGCTCGCCGGCATGGCAACAGGCGTTTACAAGAATGCCGAGGATGCAGTCAAACAGGCAGTCCATGTTATTGATAAGGTTGAGCCCAATCCGCTTCTTGCCAAAAAATATGCAGCCAGCTATAACCTGTATCAAAATATTTATCCGTCTCTTGAAAAAATACGTGAGTTAAGGTCAACTATTTAAAGTAATATTCGGATCTCTTTATCATTCAAATGTTATCAAACCAGCCAAAAAGCATATAGAAGCCAAAAATACACAGCCAAACATCTTACAGCATTTGTAAAACGAACAAGCACTCAAGCTTAGCTTATTGTCTATAAGGATAGATTTCAAAAACTACAATGGGGCAAGATTAAGCAACGTTAATCCTGCCCCATCGTCTGTAAAATTCGAATAAATACGTCAACACTTATATCCGGCTCACTATTTGCAAAAATTATCTCCGCCTCCGTAAAAACGTCTCCGCAATCTCCAGATCCTCCGGCGTCGTAATCTTGATATTTTCGTAGGATCCCTCTACTAATTTTACTTTCACATCCGTAAAGCTCTCCACAATCATCGCATCATCCGTCATATCCGTACGGCCGCTCTCCATTGCTGCCTGATAAGCTCTGTAAATCAGATGAAAATCAAAGACCTGCGGCGTCTGAATCCCCCAAACTCTGTTTCGTGGCGGAGTGCTGTTCACAAAATCATCTTCATCCGCTAGCTTAATGGTCTCTTTCACAGGCATAGCCGCTACACAGGCGCCATAAATCTCTGCGGCCTCCAAGGTTCGGGCAATCATTTCATCATCCACAAAAGGGCGTACTCCGTCATGAATGAACACAATTCCCTCCCGATCTGCTTTTGTCATATCCTCCTCAATCACCTGCAGCCCATTCCACACGGAAGTATAGCGCTCCGCTCCGCCTGCGGCAATGGTATCTACCTTGGATAAATTGTATTTATGTACAAGCTCATTTCTGCACCATGCCATCTGTTCCGATCCGGTAACCAAAATGATGCTGTCAATCAGGGGGGAATTTTGAAAAGCAGCCAGGGTATGATAGATAATGGGTTTTCCCATAAGTTCCAGATATTGCTTTTGCACATTGCCGCCCATACGTTTTCCCTGACCAGCCGCTAACACAATTGCTGTACAGCGTTTTTTTAATTTGTCCGCTTTTTCCATCTACCGTTCTCCCAGCTTCAGATTGGGAACCGCATTCAGATCCAGGCCATGCCGTACCCCTTTTTGATATTCATAGTAAGCAGCCGCCCCAATCATAGCAGCATTATCCGTACATAGAATAGGCGAGGGATGATAAAAGCGAATTCCCTGCTTTTCACAGGCTTCGGCAAAGGCTACACGCAGAGTGGAATTCGATGCCACTCCGCCGGCAATTGCGAGCTTATCTCCGCCAATATCTTTCATAGCCATCATTGCATGTTCTACCAGCACATCGCAAACCGCTTTCTGAAAGGATGCCGCTACATCTGCCCGATTTACTGATTCCCCTTTCATCTGACAGCTATTCAGATAATTGAGCACCGCTGACTTTACACCGCTGAAGCTAAAGTCATAAGGCGAATCCGCAATTTTTGCCCTTGGAAATGATATGGCTTCCGGATTCCCCTCCTTAGAAAGCTTATCAATCTTCGGCCCGCCCGGATATCCCAGGCCGATCGCTCTCGCCACCTTGTCAAAGGCTTCCCCCGCCGCATCATCTCGGGTTCGTCCCAAAATTTCATATACTCCATAGTCCTTTACCCGAACCAGATGGGTATGCCCTCCGGATACCACCAGACAGATAAAAGGCGGCTCCAGGTCAGGATTTTCAATATAATTAGCAGAAATATGGCCCTCAATATGATGAACTCCCACCAGGGGCAGCTTCCTGGCATAGCTGATGGCCTTGGCCTCAGCCACCCCCACCAGAAGAGCTCCCACCAATCCCGGTCCATAAGTTACGCCGATGGCATCCAGATCATCCAGGGTGACCTGTGCCTGATCCAAGGCTTCCTGAATCACCTGATTGATTTTCTCAATATGCTTCCTGGATGCAATCTCCGGCACCACGCCGCCGTAAAGCTTATGAAGCTCAATCTGTGAGGAAATCACATTGGACAGCACACAGCGGCCATTCTTCACTACCGAAGCGGCCGTTTCATCACAGGAGCTCTCAATTGCCAGAATATAAATATCTTTTTGTTCGCTCATATCAATCTCCATTCCACCCTGCGTAAACTCTTTCTTACAACTCCGCTCTGCTTATGCAGGGGGATATAAATTATCGCCGTTTTCTTTACTCTTCCTCAAAATCCAGCTCTATGGATTTCCGATCCTTTCCCGCTTCCGCCTTTGGAAAAATCCGGCGCACCTCATCCATATATTCCTCCGGCCGGTTAAGGGACGGGCTGTAATGGGTCAGCCAGAGAGCCTTTACTTCTGCTTCTCTTGCCAATTTTGCCGCCTCGTAAAAGGTCATATGCTTATACGCCGCTGCCTTGGCTTCCTTTCCCTTTTCCCCGTACATGCCCTCGCAGATAAAGAGATCCGCATGCTTTGCATTGGCCGCAATGGATGGAGTGGGGCGGGTGTCGGTACAATACACCAGCTTGATTCCCTTTCTGGGGGCGCCCATTACCATGTCCGGTGTGTAGACCGTCCCATCCTCTCCGGTAACATTCTCACCCTTTTGCAGCTTATTCCAGAAATGCTTGGGAATCTGACGCTCTATGGCCTGTTCCAACTGAAACTTTCCGGCACGGTCGATCTCCAGGGAATAGCCATAGCAGGTAATGTTGTGATTTACCCGAAATGCCTTTATGCGGTATCCGCCTAAGCACAGCTCTTCTTCCGCCTGAGTAAGCTCAATAAATTGAATAGGAAATGGCAGCTCCGGAGCAATGACCCGCAGGGCATTTACCACTCTCTCCAGACCCTTTGGTCCAATCAGCGTCAGGGGCTCCGTGCGTTCCGCATTTCCCATGGTTAATAGGAGCCCCGGCAGGCCGCTGATGTGATCCCCATGAAAATGGGTGAAGCAGATAATATCAATGGGTTTAAAGCTCCATCCCTTTTCTTTTATGGCTATCTGGGTGCCCTCTCCGCAATCAATTAAAAGGCTGCTTCCGTTGTATCTGGTCATTAATGCTGTAAGCCAGCGGTATGGGAGCGGCATCATTCCGCCGCTTCCCAGCAAACATACATCTAACATTTCTTTTCTCCATTTTTTCGATAACGTACGGGGCTGTTGCAAAATAAGACATCCGTCATTTCCAATATCCTATGTTCGGACGTTTCATGTACATCAGTCTGCCTCTGTCGAACATTGCTTTAAATGCCTAGTCAGGCGTTGCCTGATATGGAATTCGAGCAATGTTCGCCAGATTCAGACCGCTGTACACGAAAAGCCGGACACTGGATATTGGAAAAGCCTGCTGCCTTATTTTGCAACAGCCCCTGGATTTGGCATATTTTAATTTATACTAACTCTATTACTTCTGCTTTTGTAGGCGGAATGCGGAATTGTTCCGTCATGCGGTCGTAGCATTCTTCGCACAAATCAAAGCTGTCTACTTCGCCGTCCTTGCCGGACATGTATTCCCATACCTGCTGCACCTGGAGTACCCCCTCCATGGGCATTCCATGTTTGACGGCAATGATCTTGCCGCATCCGTTGCAGATAATCCGCTCCAAAGTTTTTGTTTCTTGTTTTTTATATTCACGCATATTACTTGTCCTCCCTATCTGTCCCGAATGCTCTCTTAAGCTTAGATATTGCAGGCTTTTTAGAGCGTTTATTTGTCTGCTGCAACTCTATTTTACATAAGATTTTCACGTACAGATAGTGGGAATTGCTTACAGCCACAAGTTTCCTTAATTTGTCCTTGTTTCAGGCATAAAGGGATACCCGTAGGGTGTTTCCTTAACTTGTCCTTATTTTGGACATAAAGGGATACCCGTAGGGTGTTTCCTTAATTTGCCCATGTTTCAGGCATAAAGGGATACCTTATATTTCCCAATGCCGCCACATAATCATGGCATCTTCTTTTGGTTTTTCATAAAAATTTTTACGAATGCCAAAGGAGGTGAATCCCATCTTTTCATATAAATGTATGGCTGCCTGGTTGCTTACACGCACTTCCAGAGTGTAGGCGAAAGCCCCTTGCTCTTTTCCGATACGCATCAATTCCTCCAAAAGCCTCCTGCCGATTCCATGGCCCCGAAGCTGCCTTTTTACTGCTATGTTGGTTATCTCCGCTTCCTCAAGGCTCTGGTAACAACCGCAGTAACCTGCTATCTCACCATCCAGTTCCGCCACCAGAAACAGGGTATGATAATAGGAAATGCTCTCTTCAAAGGCTTTCTTTGACCATGGCATGGAAAATGTCTCTTCTTCTATGGCGTATACCTGTGGAATGTCCTTTTCTTCCATCTGGCGGATGATTAGCTTACTCATGGTTTTTTGCTTCCTTTTCCGCTCTCTCCCGCTCTGCCTGAGGCAGCCGCAGATAATCGGGACTATGCTCCATCGCCGTTTCTGTCCGTCCTTCCCGGACATACTGAATGGCAAGCATTCCTACGGCCCCTGCCCGCTGACGGCTTAAATGGGCCGGGGCAAAGGAGAACCTCTGTCCTGCCATCAGTACCTCTGTCAGACAATGCCTGTATACGGGTACCCCGTCTCCAAGGAATACAACTTCCCGTCCCAGGGCACAGAGCTTTTCCGCTATTTCCTTGATACTTACTGCCATCTGAGGCTCCAGAACATGCAGACGGTTATTTTTGAATTCATAAATCCCTGTGTAGACCTGATTTCTTCTGGCATCCATTAAGGGACAGATGATTCGGTCTGTTCCATACAGGTTGTAAGCCAGTGCATCTACGGTTGGAATGTGTACCAGGGGCTTATCAAGTGCAAGTCCCAGCCCTTTGGCTGTAGCCGAGCCAATTCGAAGTCCTGTAAAGGAGCCTGGGCCGGCCGCCACCGCAATGGCATCTAAGGTGTTCAGATCCAGCTCTGTCATAGAAGCAATTTCATCCAGCATAGGGAGAAGCGTTTGGGAATGTGTTTTTTTATAGTTGACTGTGTACTCTGCAAGAAGATTGCTGTTTACACTGTCATCCTCCACCACAGCCACGGACGCCACAAGGCCCGAGCTGTCCAGCGCTAATACTTTCATTCCGTCCCCTCCACTGTAATCTTCCGATAATCAAAGCCCCGATTCAAATCTTTTTCTATGGTTATGGCAAACCGTTCCCCCGGCAGGATTTCTTCAATCAGGTTGGCCCACTCGATGAGACAGACTCCTTTTCCGTAAAAGTAATCCTCGTACCCGATCTCTTCCATCTCGTCTATATTGCCGATGCGGTATACGTCAAAATGGTAAAAAGGCAGGCGGCCATCCTCATATTCCTGAATAATAGTGAAAGTCGGACTGTTTACCGGCTCATCGATACCAAGACCTTTCGCAAAGCCTTGCGTAAATACAGTTTTGCCTACCCCCAGGTCACCGGTCAGGGTATAGATGCTTCCCGGCTTCGCTTTGGCTGCTAACCGTTCACCTAATGTTCGGGTTTCCTGTTCTGAAAATGTTTCTATGATCATGTATGTGCTCCGTGATTTTTAGTATGAAAGATGCGGTATTAGTATAGCATATTTGATTTAAAAGGAAAAGACAATTCCTGCTGCTGCCGCCGCAACGATAAACGCTATGGGGTGTACCCTGGGGAATTTCTTTTTAAAAGTAAGCAAGACCACCAGAAGCAAAATGCATTTCCAGTTAAAAAATTCCGCAGCTCCTCCACTTATCCCTGCCTCTGCCCGGAGTAATGTAGATATGAACAGGTTCAGGCAGGCGGCAGCAATAAAAGCCACTACTGCCGGTTTAAGGCCCGCGAAAATCATTTGTACAATTTTTGCATTTTTGAATTTCTGGAAGTAGTTTGCTATGATGCAGATGACAACAATACTGGGAGCTACCAGACCCAATGTGGCAAACACTGCTCCCCCTGCTCCCGCTACGGTATAGCCTACATAGGTTGCCATATTGATTCCAATGGGACCCGGAGTGGATTCGGATACGGCTATCATGGTTGACAGGGTATCCATGGTGAACCAGCCGTATTTTACTCCCATTTCATTAAGAAAAGGAATGGTTGCAAGACCGCCTCCCACGGCAAATAAGCCTGTTTTCATAAATTCCAGGATTAACAGCCATATTTTATTCATCCTTTAAGCCACCCCGCTTTGCTTAAGATTACACCGAGTATTCCTGCCAGAATTACCAGCCATACGGTCGATATGCCGGTCAAAAGGGACAGGATGAGCGCTAATGCAAATATACAGAATGCCGCTATATTTTTGATGCTTTTTTTCCACAGGTTGGCGATGGCCTGAATCATCAGCATACAGACGGCTACGTTGATACCCATCAACGCATGCTGCACCACCTCAAGCTCTGCAAAATTGGATATCAGGGAAGCGATGAGGCCTATGATGATTACGGACGGGCTCACTACACCAAGTGTAGCTACGATTCCTCCAAGGATTCCCTTTTGATAATATCCTACAAAGGTAGCCGTATTGACTGCTATGATTCCCGGTGTGCATTGCCCAATGGCATAATAGTCCATGATTTCATCCTCAGTGGCCCAATGATACTTTTCGATAACCTCTTTTTGTATCATAGGCAGCATGGCATAGCCGCCGCCAAAGGTAAAAAGGCCCATTTTAAACCATGCCGTGTAAAGCTGCAGCAATACTTTCATGACTTTTTCCTCTTTCTTCCATTTTATAATTGGTTTTATATAGATTATTTATCTTTCAAAGCCTCCAGCAATTCCTGCGCAGTCCTGTGATAAACAGGATGCCGTACATAAGGGGCAATCTGGCAAAGGGGCTCCAGCACAAAATCACGTTTGTACATCTCAATATGGGGAATATGAAGCTCTTCCTCGTCCAGAATCAGATCATCATAGAGCAGAATATCCAGATCTAAGGTCCGTGGCCCCCAATGAATCACTCTCTCCCGTTTTGCTTCCTTTTCAATCTCGTGAAGCCGTTCCAAAAGCTCATGAGGTGTCAGAAGCGTACGCAGCTTCATGGCGCCATTCAGAAATTCATCCTGATCCACTACGCCGTAGGGTTCTGTGGTCAGATAACCGGATACCGCCAGAACCTGACAGCCCTTTGTCTTTTGCAGGCCCGCCACTCCCATATCCAAATGGGCTTTTTTGTCTCCCATATTGGAGCCCAGGGCAATATAAACCGTGTGCCAGCTCCGTTCAATCTCAACGGAAACCGTCTCTAAGGGCAATCCTACGGGCGCCCAGGGCTTTTTTATCTCCAGGCGGATACGCTCCAGATGCTCTGTCTGAAGCAGCAGCTCTTCCGCCAGTTTTTCCGCCGCTGTCTCCAAAAGCTTATAGGTATGTTCTTTCAGAAATCTGCAGATAAAGTGGCTGACTTCTCCGTAATGAATAGATTTCGTCAGATCATCCTTTTGTCCCGCTTCCCGGGTGGAGGTATAAAGAGTTGCTGAAACTACAAACTTCTGCCCCAGAACATTTTCCTCCGGGAATACACCGTGCTTTGCAAATATCTCCAGATTTTTAATGTGTATCTGATCCATATTATGATTCATTCCTTTCACTTTGCTCATGTACAAAGTTATATAAAATATAATATTTACGCAGATCAGTATTCTAAAATTCCTCCGATCCTGCCGCCAAAATCGCCTTTGTCATTTGAATGGCCCGCTTGTTGGCTTTTACATCGTGTACCCGTACAAAGGAATACTTTTTCATTACGGCCATAACTGTGGTTACCAGGGTTCCTTCCTCCCGCTGAGCTGCCGGTAAATCCAGAGTTAAACCGATAACGGATTTTCTTGAGGTTCCCAGAAGCATGGGATAGCCAAGGGAATGAAAACGCTCCATATAATGAATGGTTTCCAGATTCATTTCGTAGGTTTTGCCAAAACCTACTCCCGGATCCAGAATGATCTTATCATCCGGGATGCCTGCTGCTCTGGCAATTGCCACACATTCCTTTGTCTCCCGCAGCATCTCACGATAAAAATGATTGTACTCGGCTTTTTCCTTATTGTGCATCAGACAGCAGGCCACTCCCGATTGGGCGATTAATCCCGCCATCTTGGAATCATATTTCAGTCCCCATATGTCGTTGACCAGATCGGCCCCTGCCTTGATTGCCGCCTCTGCCACACGATATTTGTAGGTATCTATGGAAACGGGTACATCAATTCGAGTCTTTACCGCTTCAATAATGGGGACTACACGGCTGATTTCTTCCTCCTCCGTAATCTGCTCATGTCCGGGACGGGTGGATTCACCGCCGATATCTATGATATCGGCTCCGTCTTTCACCATCTGCTCCGCATGGCTTAGCGCCTTATCAAGCTCATTCCACTGCCCGCCGTCTGAAAAGGAATCCGGAGTTACATTCAGGATTCCCATAATATAGGTTTGATCTGCCGTATCAAATATTCTATTTCCAATTTTCATGTATTTGTTCCTTTCCGTCCTTTTGGCAAGCGCTTATATATGCTCCAAATCCATTTCGAAAACCAGGTCCATATCCTTAATCTTTCCGTAATCTGTCATATTGGTAGGTATGTACCCTACATAGCGATAACCTTTCGCTGCATAGTGATTGATAATACTTCTATGCTCTTCGGATTTCGCACCGCAGAACTTACCGATATGGACATTCACATACTCATATTTTTTCATCCTGTCTCCTTTAAATACCAATCGAAAGATTTTTCTTTTCCTCCGGCCAGTCGCATTTATCCCTTACCGGGCAGGAAAAACAGTTCCGTGACAGCTTGTCTCCTTTATAAAACAGCCCTGACAAGCTCTTTTCCTGCTGCTTTGTCCGGTGGCTTTGTATAAGCTCCAATACCTGCTCCCGCTCCGATTCTTCAAAACCGCAGTCCCTCAAAATTCCCTCCGCAATCCGGACACTTGCCTGCTCGTGGGGAATTCCCTCCTCATATTGGCGGAAACGGCCGATATCATGGAGAAGCCCTGCCGCATAGATGATTTCTTTTTTTGCAGGGATGCCGGCTTCCAGCGCCAGAATCCAGGTAATACGGGCCACATCCAGAAAATGTTCCGGCGTATGGCGGCAAAATTCCCGTTTTTCTTCCCATGCATTCAGCTTCTTCAGACAGCTTTGATAGGTTTCATGGCGCCAGATGGCATCTATCCGCTTCATGACTGACGCACCAGTGCCAGAAAACGTTCCTGAAGCTTGGCATTATCCTGAAATACACCTGTGGTTACCAGTGTCACGGTCTTGCTTCCCGGCTTTTTGATTCCCCGCATTGTCATGCAAGTGTGCTCTGCCTCCAGCATCACAATTACACCCTTGGGACTTAGGCTTTCCTCCAGAGCTTTTGCAATCTGAGCCGTCATTTTTTCCTGTATCTGCGGTCTTCTGGCAAACACATCCACGGTCCGGGCCAGCTTGCTCAGGCCCACTACCTTGCCATTTGGCAGATAGCCGATATGAGCCTTTCCGTAAAAGGGCAGCAGATGGTGTTCACAGGTTGAATAAAAGGTAATGTCTTTCTCCACTACCATATCATTTCCTTCGGCCGTAAACTGCTTTTTCAAATGCACCGCCGGATCCTCATACAGGCCTCCGTAGATCTCTGCGCACATCCGTGCGATTCGATCGGGAGTCTCCAAGAGCCCCTCACGGTTCACATCCT
Source organism: Clostridia bacterium (assembly GCA_910574255.1). Classification (GTDB taxonomy): domain Bacteria; phylum Bacillota; class Clostridia; order Lachnospirales; family Lachnospiraceae; genus Laedolimicola. The sequence continues at coordinate 280,949 of CAJTAK010000006.1, read as the reverse complement.
CGCCGATTCCCTCAAGCATCAGCCTAACGCCGGCTTTTATCTTCTCGTAATCCATCATAAAAAACAGTCCTCCTTTCACCGCCCCCTCTTTCCGGGCAGTAAGGTATACCATAAAATGTTACTTTTGGAGACTGCTTTTCCATACAAAAAGCACCTCCATAATGTGGCAGAACATATGACGAAATATCCCTTCACAATATGAGATGCGATCTTATATTGCTGCAACGGGTGCGGTAATCATATCGTAAGACTGGTACATGAACCAACTTTTCGTTTCGACGGCAACTCCCCATCCGCTGAACACTTGACGCATGAAAACCTATTTTGCATATTATTCTTTATTTTTGTTAACAAATAGCCCTCAGCTGGCAAAATTTTGTATCTGCCAGCTGAGGGTATTATATCACAGGATACATAAAAGATCTATACCTTAATGAGCAAAATCCCCCGGCTCCAAAAGAGCTTACACTACACATTTTTCTCCCGAAATTCCTTAGACAACAAGAACAGGCCAAATAATATCCCATCAAGCAGTATTGTCGCAGGCAACATTTCCCAGGTTACCTGCTGATTCTCCATCACCTCCACGGAATAATTGTTGGCAATTACCAGAGACAGGTTGTTATTCAGAAAATGCAGAATCACAGGAACCCAGATATTGTTTGTTTTCAGATAAGCCCAGGCAAAAAAGATTCCAAGGGTTACGCAGGTAACAATCTGGGTCATCAGCATAATCAGCCCCTTATCCGGTGTGGTGTAGTAGAAAAAGTCTAGGAACACATGCCACACACCCCAGGCCACACCCAGAATCAGCACGCCCTTTCGCATACCGAACCGCTTCTGAAGCAAGGGCTGCAGATAATAACGCCAGCCATATTCCTCTCCGAAAAATGCCGCAAAAGCAAGGAAAAAGTTCACCGGCGTAAAGAGAAGATAAGCCCAGGCTGAGGGATTTTGCAGGATCTCCAGCATCGTCCCTGCCTCCCCTCCCATGGCATAGGCAATGGCTGCACGGCCAAAATAAAGTACAAGAAATAGTAAAACACAAAATACCGAAGCTTTCCATTGCTTCCATCCCAGCCCATAGGCGGCTCTTTTCTTTTTCCCGGCTATTAACAGCAGAATCCATAAGAGAATGCTGCCCCCTATCATTACATACTGAGAAAGGATTGCCCACATGGAGATTGACTGTCCGTTCAGGGAAATCGTCTTTCCCGGAAGTGCTACGGACAAGAGGGAAAAAACTGCCATTGACAATGTCACCAGTAAAAAGCCTATATAAAAGCCTTTCGGCAAAAGACCTTCTTTCCACTCCGTTATCAGATAAGCAAGTATCACTCCTGCCGCCGGATAAAACATCTGGGCACTTGGAAATATGCTCATCTCCACCGGTATGGTGCTTCCATACCAGGTTAGAATCCCCATCACATAGGTTACTCCATAGGCAACCAGAAGAAAAATGAGAAGCTGTCTCTTGGTTTTCGTTGTTTCAGTCATTTCATACCACTTCTTTCTGTTCAGTAATTTCACTTTTATAAAATAATATTATCACTTACTCCCTTTCGAAAGGTATAAAATGCCTGAATAGTCTGTTTTACTGCCTGAATGGTTTTTATCATCCAGGCGGATATGCTGACATGTCCATACGACTCTATCTTAGGATTCAGGAATCCGAAAACAAGGTCTCAAGCTTCTGTCTCATATTTCTGGAAAACGGGCATCGTTCGCCGTTTTTCAGTACGACCTCCCTGGTTTTCAGATTTACCTGGGCAATCTGAGCCCCTCGGACAAGATATGCCCTGTGTACACGGATAAAGCGCTCTCCCAGCCGTTCCTCCAGCTCCTGCATGCTTCCGATAAAATCAAGGCGTTCCTGCATGGCATGAAGCTCGATCCGGTGCGTCCGCCCGGCGGTAGCAAAATATAAAATCTCATCCAATGGAATATGGCGAATCACATCCAGGGTCTTTACGGTAAAATACTCCTGCTGCTCTCCCTGATCCCGTTTCACACGTTCCGCAACCACTTTCAGACAGCGGGAAAGCCCCGCCTGCATCTGTTCCCCATCCTGCTTGCAGATGTAATCCAACGCCTCCAGATGATAGCGGAACGTCTCAAAGGCCAGATCCCGAAAGGCCGTCACATAGATCAGAAAACCTCTGGAATCTATTTTTCGAATCTCCTGCCCCAGACGAAAGCCATCCATGGACGCTCCCTTTAATTCCACATCCAAAAAATAGATTCCCTGACGCCGTTCATCCCCAAGCCGCTCCAAAAGCTCCTCCGGGCTGCCGGTGCACAATACAATCTCCATATCACAATTTTCAATAAGAATCTGCTTTTCCAGCCAAATCCGCTCGGCATTTCGAATCGGTTCCTCATCCTCACATATATAAATAGGCAGCATGGAATCCTCCTAATACAATTACAGTTATAAAGCAGCCTGTGTGACATCCCAAAACTGGTTATATTTTAATCACGTCTCCTGTATTTTCAATTCCTGCACAAAGAAGCCGTCCTGTATGGCTGTAAAGGGAAATACAAAGTCATATTTCCCCAGAATTTTACGATAGCTTTCCAGGCCAATTCCACGGCCCACCCCCTTGGTGGTATATCCCTCTGTTCCCAAGCTTTGAAAATCCACCGTCCCATACAAGGTATTTTTTACCCGAAAAGTGGTACATCCATTCTGGCTGCTGATCATCAGGTGAATCCTGGCATCCTTTTTTCCCCGGACCTCGTCCACCGCATTGTCCATCAGAATGCCAAGACATCTTAAGAGATCCGTGCTGCGCATTCGAGTGCCCTCAAAGGGCCGAAGTACCTCCAGCTCACAGCGAATCTCTTCTTTCTGCATCTGGCCCAGCTTCTCCAAAAGCAGCCCCTTTACCTCTACCATATGTATATTGGCAAGCTGATTCAAAAGCCGGACCTGGTCACCTACCTGCCGATCAAAATCCTCTGTCATTTCCTGAATAAAGGCTTGAACCGCCTCCAAATCTCCCTCCTTTGCCTGAAGATACATCCCTGCCATCATATTTTTAAAATCATGGCGAAATCCTCGAAGCTCCGACTGAATCTGCTCCATCTTTTCTATGTACACCGTCTGCTGCCTGATGCTTAGCTGCTGTGCCGCAATATATTGCTTCTGCTGCCAGTCCCGCCCCACATAGACAAAAATCATGTGGATCACTAAAAGCAGGGACACCGGAAGCAGCAGAGACACCCATCCGGTTTTCTCATTGTCAGTCACTGCATCAAGCATAAAATGCAGGATAGGGTAAAATACAAGCAAAGCCAAAATTCCTTTGTTTTTCTCCTCCTGTTCCATCCACTGCCTGTAAATCTTCCACGCTCCGGATTTATAAATCACCAGGCCGCAAAGGAGCAGACAGGCCGGAGTTATGACAAAGAACCAGAAGAGATAGCTCCGGCGTTCGCTGGCTATGGACAGATTATAAACTTTCCCATAGGCATATAGCTCCGCAAGAATTTCTCCATAGGAATATAACATCTCACTCATCAAGACGGCAAGACCGCATTCCCGCAGAGGCACCCGATATAAAATCCGCAGAAGCAAAACCTCACTTGCCATCACACAGTAAACCCATATTAAGGCACCGGTGCCATATATCCACTGCCATGCACCTATTCGAAAGGAGATTGCCCCCAGAATCGCCATTATCAATGCCAAAAGCAAGGCGAGTAATAAGCTTTTTGCCCTATAACTCCCGCTCTGTCTCGGAATCCGGCCCAGAAGCATTCGGGACATCCACAAAAGAAATATAAAATATATTATTAATTCAATAAAATTTGCACTGACAATCTGCCCAAAGCTCATAACCGCTACCTTTTATGCTTCTAGCCCTTTCATAGTAAGGGCAATCCGCTTTTTCTGCAGATCCACACTCATAACCTTTACCTCTACCACATCCCCCACGCTTAAAACCTCAAGGGGATGCTTGATAAACTTCTTATCGGTTATCTGGGAAATGTGCACCAGGCCGTCCTGGTGAACGCCAATATCCACAAAGACGCCAAAATCAATCACATTGCGAACGGTTCCCTTAAGAATCATGCCGGGAGTCAAATCTTTCATTTCCAGCACATCTGTGCGCAGAATGGGCCTGGGCATCTCATCCCTGGGATCACGTGCCGGCTTCTCCAGCTCCTTTACAATATCCTTCAGGGTAATCTCACCTATTCCCAGACTGTCGGACAGTTTCTTTACATCCTTTACCCGCCGCGACAGACCTGCCAGTCCTCCCTTTCTCAGATCCTCTCCGCTGTATCCCATGGAAGCAAGCAGCTTTTCCGCCGCCTCATAGGATTCCGGATGCACACTGGTGGCATCTAAGGGATTGGTTCCTCCGGTAATACGCATAAAGCCCGCACACTGCTCATAAGCTTTCGGGCCCAGCTTGGCTACTTTCAAAAGCTGGCGGCGATCCGAAAAACGGCCGTTGGCCTCACGGTAGAGCACAATATTTTTCGCCAAAGTCTTGCTGATACCGGAAATGTATTCCAACAGGGATGCGGAGGCGGTATTCAGATCTACCCCTACCTTATTTACACAATCCTCCACTACGCCTGCCAGGGCTTCACTGAGTTTCTTCTGGTTCATATCATGCTGATACTGTCCCACGCCGATGGACTTAGGATCGATCTTTACCAGCTCCGCCAGGGGATCCTGGAGACGCCTTGCTATGGAAGCGGCACTTCGCTGCCCCACGTCAAAGTTAGGAAATTCCTCCGTGGCCAGCTTGCTTGCCGAATAGACGGATGCTCCAGCCTCGTTGACAATCACATACTGCACTTTTACGGGCAGCTCCTTTAGAAGATCTACAATCACCATCTCCGATTCCCGGGAAGCCGTACCGTTTCCCACGGAAATCAGCGTAATATGATACTTGGAAATAAGCTTTTTCAGGACTGCTTTTGCTTCGGCCACCTTGTTCTGGGGAGCCGTAGGATAAATGACTACCGTATCCAGCACCTTTCCCGTGGCGTCTACTACCGCAAGCTTACACCCGGTACGGAAAGCCGGGTCCCAGCCAAGAACCACCTGTCCCACAATAGGCGGCTGCATCAAAAGCTGCTCCAGGTTTTTTCCAAATACCTTGATAGCTCCGTCCTCGGCCTTTTCCGTCAATTCGTTTCGAATCTCACGCTCAATAGCCGGGGCAATGAGACGCTTATAGCTGTCCTCAATCACCTCTTTCAGTACCGGGCTTGTGTACGGATTGTCTCTTACAATCACTTTCTTTTCCAGATAACGCAGAATACGTTCTTCAGGGGCTTCAAGCTTTACGGTCAGAATCTTTTCCGCTTCTCCACGATTCAATGCCAGAATCCGGTGGCCTGCCAGCTTTTTCACAGGCTCCTCAAAGTTATAGTACATCTCATAGACGCTCTCGGCCTTCTCATCCTTAGCAGCGGAAGTCAATTTTCCCTCATCAAAAGTCAGTTTTCGAATATAGATCCGGTAATCTGCTTCATCAGAAATAGCCTCTGCCAGAATATCCCCGGCTCCCTGGATGGCTTCCTCCGGGGTCAAGACTCCCTTTTCCTCCGATACATAGGCTACCGCATCCTCGGTAAGAGGGCGTTTTGTCATCTGGAGACGGATAAGATCTGCCAAACCTTCCAGACCCTTTTCTTTCGCAATGGTCGCACGGGTACGCCGCTTGGGACGGTAGGGACGGTACAGGTCATCCACTACAACCATTGTCTCCGCCGCCAAAATCTGGCTCTCCAGCTCTTCCGTCAGCTTTCCCTGCTCCCGAATGCTTCCAAGAACCTGTTCTTTCTTCTCTTCCAGATTCCGGAGATAGGTTAGACGCTCATTGAGGTTCCTAAGAACTTCATCATTCAGTGAGCCTGTGGCTTCCTTTCGGTAGCGGGAGATAAAGGGAATGGTATTGCCCTCATCAATCAGTTTCACGGCCGCCTCCGTCTGCCACCGCTGTACGCCCAGTTCTTCTGTCAGTTTTTTCAAAATGTCCATATATAAACTCCTTTGTCCCCTGTTGGAGGGTTTTTTCTCAGTATTCCTATTATAAACAAAACCGGAAGCCTCCGCAAGAAGCATTTGTTTTTCCCGGGTGGCTGTGATATGATAAAGAAAGATCCTATTTCGTGGGATCCAGGAGGTTTACCATGGAACAATTACAACAGACAAAACGAAATCCCATGGCAAGTGCGGCCCTGATGCTGGGATTGTTTGCCATTGGCCTTGCTTTTATCATACCAGTCTATGGGCTTTTTTGCGGGTGCTTAAGTATTCTTTTTGCCAACCTTTCCAGAGGAAGCGGACTGAAAATGCCGGATAAGGCCCTGGCCGGTCTTATTACCTCCATCTTTGCCATTGTGATTGCGCTGCTTCTGTCTGTCGCCGCTTTGTACCTGCAGCAGTTTCTGGCTCAGAGATTCGGTGCGGAAGCTCTGCAGGATCCTGCGAATCTGCAGAAAATGTTAGACGAGCTCATGCGCAGTTATATGAATGAATTTCAGACTGGAGGAAGCGGATTATGACTATTCCATCCCGAGAATTAAAGCGAAGAGCCCGCTCCGTACTGGAGGGAAAATACTTCTTTGCCGCCAACACCGCCTGTACCCTGATGCTGTATTCCTTTTTCGTCACTTTGATTCTGCAGTACAGCGGCCTGGCCGCCTCTGAAAAGCCTATGGGGATTGTTTTTTATTATACGTTGTGGATCATTATGGCTCTTTTAGGCTCTTTGCTGGAGGTGGGGCTTATCCGTTATGTCTATCTTTTGAGCAGAAAAGAAAAGACGCCCCACTCACCTGCTCTTTTTTATGCTTATCGCAATCAGCCAGATACGTTTATCCTGGTTTACGCTTTTCGATATCTTGTGGCTCTGGTCTGGTTTATCCCGGCCATATGGGAGGTTCGAAAGCTTCCCTTGAACCTGGAGCCTCTTGCATTAATACGGGCTCTTTTTCCGATTATTCTGCTGGTCCTGGCAGCAATTCTTCCGGCCTTACTGGTATCACTGCCCTACGGTCTTGCCTGCTATGTTCTGCTGGATCAGCCTTACTGCCTGGCACATGAGGCTTTGGGAACCAGCCGCCGGCTTATGAAAGGCAATTATATGCGCCTGTTCCGGCTTTGGCTCAGTTTTCTTCCTTTTATTCTTCTGATTATCGGAACCTCCGGTGTGGCGATTTTATGGGTGAAGCCTTACTTCCATACCACTATGAGCCAGTTCTATATGGAGATCAGCCATCAGAAACTTCCGGAGGAACCACAGATTTCCATTGTTGTGTAGCCAAAAGGCCTGCCGCAGATTTTTACTTCTGCGGCAAGCCTTTCTTTATGTTCCTTATCCTATTTTTAGGGAGCTTTCTTTTATTCTTCCAGTCCAAAAGCATCATGAACCGCATTTGCCGCACGCTCCGCATCTCTTTCATGAATCAGAACGGTCACACGAATCTCAGAGGTGGAGATCATGTTGATGTTGATATTCTGATTATAAAGAGCCTCGAACATCTTTGCCGCCACACCGGGATTGGACATCATGCCTGCGCCTACGATGGATACTTTTGCCACCTCCTTGTTGCAGGAAATGCTCTTGCCGCCGACTCGGCTTAAATTAGCCTCCAGAATCTTCACTGCCGTATCCGCCTCGTCTCTGGATACGGTAAAGGAAATGTCCTTGCTGTTCTCACGTCCGATGGACTGCAGGATTACGTCCACATTGATATTTTCCTTTGCCAGCATATTAAACAGCTTAAATGCCATACCCGGCTGATCCTTTAATCCGATTACTGAAATTCTGGCCGTATTTTTATCCAGTGCCACTCCACTGATTAACATTCTCTCCACGTTTGTCTCCTCCTTAACAATTGTCCCTTCGTGATCATTCAGACTGGAACGTACCACAAGCTGTACGCCGTATTTTTTTGCCATTTCCACTGACCGATTATGAAGCACGCCTGCTCCCAGAGTTGCTAGATCCAGCATCTCGTCATAAGTGATCTCCTCCAGCTTCCGGGCCTTGGGCACATATCTTGGATCTGCGGTGTAAACACCGTCCACATCCGTATAAATCTCACAAGCATCTGCATGCAGAACCGCCGCAAGAGCTACTGCTGTGGTATCGGAACCGCCCCTGCCCAAAGTGGTATAATTGTCGTATTTGTTCACTCCCTGGAAGCCAGTAACGATAACGATCCTCCGATGCTCCAGTTCGTGCATAATCCGATCCGTATCAATGCGCTTTAATCTGGCATTTCCATGAGTACGAGTGGTATGCATGGCTACCTGAAAGGCATTCAGGGACACTGCCGGCACATCCATGGTGTCAAAGGCCATGGCCATCAGTGACGCAGATACCTGCTCGCCTGTGGTAAGCAGCATATCCAGCTCCCTTTTCGGGGGATTGGGATTGATGGTCTGTGCCAGGGCAATCAGTTCATCTGTGGACTTGCCCATAGCGGAAAGTACTACAATAATGTCATTTCCCTTTCTGTACTCCTCGGCGCACCGTCTGGCCACATTGAAAATTCTTTCCTTGTCGCCTACGGAGGTGCCTCCAAATTTTTTCACTATCAGCATTGCTTTTTCTCCTCGTTTTTATATTTATCAGTTTGGCTTTGTGACCTTTTTAATATAAACTTTTGCTCACATCCCTGCTGTTTTTCAGGATATCTCAAAGCTTTTCTTATGCTTCGAACAATTTCTCTATCAATTCATATCCATGCTCTACAACAATTCCGCTCTCCTTAGCCTCTCTTTCATTATATGCCCCAATCCTGCGAAGCTCCTTTTCGCTGTCATACAAAAGATAGGGAACGGGATCGCTGGTGTGGGTCCGCACTCGAATGGGCGTGGGGTGATCCGGAAGCACCAAAAGGCGATAGGGCTCTTTTGCCTGGTCAAGCGCTTCCCGAACAATTCGTATTACCCGCTCATCCAGATATTCAATTGCCTGAATCTTCTTTTCCGTGCTGCCCTGATGCCCCATCTCGTCCGGAGCCTCCACATGAATATAGACGAAATCAAATCCATCCTTTAAAAGGGCATCTGCCGCCGCCTGAGCTTTTCCCTCATAATTGGTGTGAAGACCGCCGTTAGCTCCCTCCACGCTGATATTTGTCATTCCTGTTCCCACGGCAATTCCTTTGAGAAGATCCACTGCTGAAATCATGGCTCCCTTTTTATGGTACTTCTCTTCAAAAGAGGAAAGGGCCGGGCGGGTTCCTGCTCCCCAGAACCAGCAGGAATTAGCAGGTTTAAGTCCCTTTGCCTTTCGCTCCAGATTGATGGGATGCTTAGAGAGAATCTCATAGCTCTTCTTCTGCATGGCTCCAAGCTTTTCATCCGCCGGAAGATAATTCCCTGCTTTTTGTCCCAGCACATCGTGGGGCGGTGTCAGCTCTGCCACACTTCCTCCTGCCCAAATCAGAAGATGGCGATAGCTGGTTCCTACATAGAACTTATAAATATCATCCTCCAGTTCTTTTCGAACCGCCTCCAAAAGAATGGCCGCATCCTCCGTACTGATCTCATCAGAACTGTGATCGAGAATGATTTTATCCTCATAAGCTTCCTCATCCTCGGATAAAGTGATAAGATTGGTTCGAATGGCAATATCATCCGCTCTCATATTAACGCCTATGCTCAAAGCCTCCAAAGGAGAACGGCCGGTGTAATATTGTCTTGGATTATAACCCAAAACCGCAAGATTGGCCGTATCGCTTCCCGGCTTCATTCCCTCCGGAATGGTGCAGGCAAGGCCCACCTGTGAACGGCCTGCCAAGTCATCCATAACGGGGGTCCTGGCATATTCCAGAGGTGTTTTTCCTCCCAATGCTTCTATCGGCTCGTCTGCCATGCCGTCTCCCAGTACAATTACATATTTCATAGCTCTCTTATCCTTCCACACGGATCATATGGATGACAGCATCTGTCCTGGCTGCACGTTCCTTGTATTCCGCCTCCGTATATTCTCCTGTAATAAAGCCGAACTCTCCGGCCAGATCTGCGGAAACCACCTCAATGGGTCCGAAAACCTCTGCCATCTTAATAGCATCAGTCTTTTTATTTCCCTTTACTCTTACAAAGAAGCGGCGCTTGGCATCGCTCAGGTCCGTAAGCTCCAGCTTTTCGCTGCTCCAGAAAGTCATAATGTTTCGGTGCAGGTGCTTGGCCGCATCCACCACGTCTGCCACAACTGCGCTGGCTGTAGGCAGCTTTCCGGCTCCGCTTCCGTAGAACATTACATCGCCCAGCACATTTCCTTTGGCGAAAATGGCATTGAATACATCATTTACGCTGTAAAGGGGATGCAGCTCGTTGATAAGAAACGGAGCAACCATGGCGAAGAATCGGCCGTTCTCTTTTTTGCTGGTTGCCAGAAGCTTAATGGCACGGCCCATTTTCCTGGCATATTTGATATCCTCGGCTGTGACCTTTGTAATTCCCTCCGTATAAATATCCTCGTAATCTACCTGGCATCCACTGGCAAGAGAGGTTAGGATAGCGATCTTCCGGCAGGCATCATAGCCTTCTACATCAGCCTCCGGATTCCGCTCTGCATAACCCTTGGCCTGGGCCTCCTTTAATGCGGTGTCAAAGTCGATTCCTTCATGAGTCATTTGGCTTAAAATATAATTGGTGGTTCCATTGAGGATACCCGTAATCTCTATAATCTCATCTGCGGTCAGTGAGGAATTCAAGGGACGAATAATGGGAATTCCGCCGCCTACGCTGGCCTCAAACAGATAGTTCAGTTCCCGTTCTTTTGCAATCTCCAAAAGCTCGGCTCCATGTCTTGCTACCAGCTCCTTGTTGGAGGTACAGACACTCTTTCCTGCTTCCAGGCAGCGCTTGGTAAAGGTGTATGCAGGCTCCACACCGCCCATAACCTCTACAACAATGCGGATCTCCGGATCGTTTACAATGGTTTCAAAATCGTGAACCAGCTTGGATTCTACCGGATCTCCGGGAAATTCTCTCAAATCTAAGACGTATTTGATGTTGATCTCGTCTCCTGCCCGGCGGTTGATGCTGGTCTGGTTGGTATTCAATACCTCTACTACTCCAGAGCCTACGGTTCCGTATCCCATAACTGCAATCTGTATCATTCTAGTCTACTCCTTTGCCAGTATTTTTAAATAATGAATGCCCTCCTGGCTTTCTATCTGTTCAATCATAGAGGATACATCCCTGGTGATTGGCAATAGATCTACGGTGAGGGTTAGAGACGCTACTCCATTGATGGGAATGGTCTGATGAATGGTGAGAACATTTCCTTTGTATTCAGCGATGGTCTTCAGTACCAAAGACAACAGGCCCGGCTGGTCATCCATCTGGAGGACGAAGGTGATGCTTTTCCCTTTGGAGTTGTCATGGAACGGGGATATGTCATCCTTATATTTATAGAAGGAACTGCGGCTGATCCCTACCCGCCCGGTTGCCTCCTGTACGGTCATTGCCTTTGAGGATTCCAGTAGGCGCTTGGCTTCTACTACCTTCAAAAGTACTTCCGGTACGGCTTTTTGGCTTACTACAAAATACTTGCTTTTCTCTGACATTTTTGCCTCCTAATGTCCTAAGCGCCGTTGGGTGCGTGTGTCTTTGAGACATAAATTTAAGATTTATAATTTGATTTCAGTCTTTCCCTTTGCGAACAGGCGAATTACCGTTCGTGTGCGTCTGTTGAAAACATTTGTTTTTCTCTCATGGATTCAACAGGGAAAATATTATCATAGTTTGGGGGAGATTGCAAGTGGAAATGTGGGGATTTTTTTGTGGTTTTTTATGCGGACGCCCCAGATGGGAAAATATACTTCCTGACAGGCTCCGCCCGAAGGGCTAACACGCCTGTCAGGAAGTATATTTTCCCATCTGGGGCTAGTACAACGAAAATTAAGTTATTGGCAGTTTGACTTGCCTATTTTCCTGATAGCACTACTCCCCAAGCCTCGCCGCAGCCACCGCTACGACTGCGTTTGTGAAGCAGCACTCTCAGAAAAATATTCTGTGTCAAACTATCCAAAACTTAATTTCCGGTACGGACTACTAGTATTGATATGTTGATAAAATTTTTCAAGAAAAATGCTTTGCCGCAGTTGGCGTGCCCTTTACTCTTCCTCCGGACCTATGGTGAGCCACTTTAGATAGGCGTTGATGAAAGGATCCAGATTGCCGTCTAAGACTGCGTTGGTATTGCTGATCTCGGCGTTTGTCCGGTGATCCTTGACCATGGTGTAGGGCTGCATGACGTAGGAACGTATCTGGTTGCCCCATCCTATTTCTTTGACTTCGCCCCGGATGCCGGAGAGCTTTTCGGCATTTTTTTGCTGTTCCAGCAGGTATAGCTTGGCTTTCAGCATCTGCATGGCTTTGTCTTTGTTTTGGAATTGGGATCGCTCGTTCTGGCACTGGACTACGATGCCGGTGGGCAGGTGGGTGATCCGGATGGCTGATGAGGTTTTGTTAATGTGCTGACCGCCGGCGCCGCTGGAGCGATAGGTGTCGATCCGCAGGTCTTCGTCTTTGATGTCCAAGTCGATCTCATCCTCAATGTCCGGCATGACATCCAGAGATACAAAGGAGGTCTGACGCTTGCCCTGGGCATTAAAGGGGGAGATACGCACCAGCCGGTGAACGCCTTTTTCGGACTTTAGGTAACCATAGGCATTTTCTCCGTTAACCTGAAACGTGACAGATTTGATACCTGCTTCGTCTCCGTCCAGATAGTCCAGGACTTCTACAGCGAAGCCTTTGCGCTCAGCCCAGCGGGTGTACATGCGGTACAGCATTCCTGCCCAGTCGCAGCTTTCTGTGCCGCCGGCTCCTGCATTTAGCTTCAGGATGGCATTGTTTCCATCGTATTCACCGGACAGAAGAGTTTTTATTTTCATGGATTCCAATTTGTTTATGAAGGCATCCAGTTCTCCCTGAATCTCCGGAATCAGGGCGGGGTCATTTTCTTCATAGCCCATCTCAATGAGGGTTTCAATGTCCTCATATTGCTGCCGAAGACTTTCATAGTCTTCCGCTTCGTCTTTTAGATTTTTCAGCTCCCGCATTCCTTCCTGGGATTTCTCGGTGTTGTCCCAGTAGCCGGGAGCTTCCATTTCTCGTTCTAATTCTTCGATTCGCTTTGCCTTGTCAGCCAGGTCAAAGTGAATCCCTCAATTCTACTAATGGTCCCTGATAGTTGTTTAAGGTGTACTTAAACTGATCTAATTCTACCATTTTACCACCTCTTTCATTTTATGATTCTCATGGCGCTTAAGGATTTGCGCACGCTATGCTCCTGCTGCTGTCATGATTATTCAGTATAGCAAACTTGTATGATGGGTGCAAGGATTTCCGTAAGAATAGCTGCCGGCTGCTCCTTATCTCCGTTTTATAAGGTCTAATACTCCTCGGGTATAATAACTGCCGCGATGATGTAGGCCAAAAGACCGCTTCCAAAGCCTCCGATGGTCAGGATCACCCAGATAAGACGGATGATGGTAGGGTCAATATGAAAGTATTCTCCAACACCTCCGCATACTCCGCAAATCATTTTATTTGTTCTGGATTTTGTTAATCTTTTTTCGTCCACTCTGTTTTCCTCCTATCTCAAATTGCTACGCAACGGTACTAAAGGGTAAAGTCACTTCGGCACACGAGAGGAACTTTCATTCGAAAGGACACTCATGAAAGTTCCTCTCGTGTGCCTTTGCGACTTTACCGTCCAGCAGAAAATATTTCTTAAAACACTTGACATTTCTTAGCTGGACTAATTAAAGTTCCGTAATACCTGTTGATTGTTTATTCTACACATTTTAAGGTAATATTTCCGATTCCGCATTCCATGGAAATCTCTTTTTTTGCATCATTGTTAATTATCTTTTCACGGCCCAGCCCGGAGTAATCATCATTATTCAAGGTTATGGAGCCGATTCCGCAGCTTAAGGTATAATTGTAATCTGTCTCTTTCCCCTGTACACAGATATCCAGGCTTCCTACTCCGCAATCCAGTTCAAGGTCTCCGCCTGCAAAGCTGTTTACTTCTAAAAGTCCGGTTCCCACTCCCAAAAATGCTTTTTCGGATGCATTAAGATTCCGAAGCAGCAGCTCACCGGCTCCTATCTCCAGTTCAACTTTTTGGGCCTCTATCTTTTCTATCTGACTTTGCCCTGCTCCCAGATCCAGGTCCAGCTTTTCAGCCTGAAGAGATTCCGCATAAAACTCTGTCGCTCCCAGGTCAAGCTCTATCTTCTCCAGTGTACGTTCAGGCACATAAATCTCCAAAATCAGTGAATTTTTGCGGCGTGTTCCTCTGTGATCCTCCAAAAGCAGCGTATCTCCGTCTTCTTTAATTTTAAAATAATCCTTCGCATTTTTAGCTGTAATGCGGAAGCTTTCCTCATTATGAGTGTAGATCTTTACGGAGCTTCTGTCCAAATCCAGCTTTAGCTTTTCTATGTGATCCCCTCCAAAGCTTCCTTCCTGTATATCCACATTTTCAACTGATGCTATTTCTATATCATCTATGGTTTCCAAATCGCCCCATTCGTTCATGTCATTTTTCCAGTCATCAAAGTCATCATACCAATCATCATGCAGATCTTCTATATCGTCTGCCAGATCCCAATCGTTCCAGAAGTCCCAGTGGTGATTATAATGGACCATTCTCAGGAACTGGCTGGGCCTGGCTCCCAGGCTCACACCTGCCGCAACACCTACAATTCCTAAAACTACAAATACGGATGCCACAATGAGGCAAAATTTAGTTAAAGATTTCATTTATTTGTACCTGCCTTTCGAAAGGGATAGCTGACCAGTCCTACAATTCCCCGAATCAGCCATGGTAATATTTTTACACAGCACCAGATAGTTAAGAGAGACAATACAATTCCTAACGCAAAGATAAGGCATCCTACGCCTGTCATTGCAAGCCCCACGGAGGGTATTGCAAAGATTTCGGCTATTCCGATTCCAATTAAGACAACACCCACGATCAAAACCGAGAAACCTGCAGCGGCAACCCCGATGCATGCGCCTCCAATTCCGAAGACTACGGCGGCAACGGCCGCAAGGATTGCTGCTCCAACGGGAATAATAACCGGAGCTGCCAACACACAAATCAGTATAATCGCAATAAGCTTCCATGTATTTGTCTCAGATGCCCTTCCGGCATCTCTTTTGCCCGTGCCGTTTTCGCTGCTTTGCTGTTCCCTTTGCGCCTCTTCTCTGGATATCACTTCCTGTGCCGTCCGGAAGCGGGTATCCTCATAGCCCTGCTCCGAATACTCAGAAGCCGAATCGGAGAATCCAACTTTGATCTTCTGTGCCACCTGTTCCGGACTTCCCAATTCTTCAATAACCCTGGCTTCGTTTTCTGCTCCGGCATCATCGAAGTAGTCGTTGTAATACTGCAAGGCTTCTTCTCGTTCGCTGTCTGAGATATTCCATAACAGACGCTCAAGTTTTTCCATAAATTGCTTCCTATCCATTACACACCTCTCCCCGCAAATAATTTCGCAATCTTGGTGGAATATTGCTTCCACTCTGTCTTGTACAGATTCAGCTGCGCCGTTCCTGCCTCTGTAATCCGGTAATATCTGCGGTTCCTGCCTCCATACTCCATATCGTAGGTTTCCAGACAGCCATCTTTCTGCAGCCTGCGCAATACCGGATATAAGGTGGACTCGGATATCTCGATGGCCTGGCGCACATCCTGGGTGATCTTGTAGCCGTAGGTGCCCTCCGCATCGTTGGAGACTACGGCCAGTACAATTGCGTCCAGGAGTGCCGCTCCTGTGTTAAATACCATGCAACCCTCTCCTTATCCTGATTTCTTTTCCCTGACGGGCGAAGTCCGCCTGCCCTGCAAGGGCATGTATTATGGTGCATCCACAGGGTATACTTTGACGAACTATCTTCGTCTGTTCTTCGCCTGTTCCAAAGGGACATGTATCACAGATAGCTGTTAAGGTATATCCCGGCGGAAAAATCGGTTCTGCCGATGGGATATACTTTTTAATGTATCTGTGAAATATAATATTATATGTTGTATAATATTATAAGATGCTTATACTATACAACGTATAATATGATGCTGTCAATAGTATTAATGGAATCTTAATAATTGGGGGGAATGTTTTGGAAGTATTTATTTTTTGGGAATCTCTCTGTGCCAGTGCACTAGTAGTCCGTATCGGAAATATGCACAAGGATTTCCGGTACGGACTACTAGTACAACGAAAATTAAGTTTTGGATAGTTTGACGCAGAATATTTTTCTGAGAGTGCTGCTTCACAAACGCAGTCGTAGCGGGGCTACGGCGAGGCTTGGGGAGTAGTGCTATCAGGAAAATAGGCAAGTCAAACTGCCAATAGCTTAATTTTCGTTGTACTAGCCGTAAAGTCTGTCGCTGTCGTTTTTAAGAATATGATTCAAAAGAGCCTGACATCCCTCCAGGATGTCATCATAGGTGATGTCGAAGTTTCCGGTGTACCAGGGATCTGCAATATCACGAGGGCGATCTGTAAAGTCCAAAAGTAATGATACTTTTTCCTCTGGATCCTGTCGAAGAATCCGCAGCATGTTTCTTCGATTCCATTGGTCCATGCCGATTATATATTCATACTGATCATAGTCTGAATGCTTCATCTGTGTAGCATGATGACTCCCTAATGGGACACCCATTTCTCTCAGCTTCCCTCTTGTTCCATAATGAACACCACTGCCGATTTCTTCTGTGCTGGTGGCGGCGGAATCAATGTAGAAGTGGTCGGACAGACCTTTTTTGTTTACAAGATCTTGCATTACGAATTGAGCCATTGGGCTTCTGCAAATATTGCCATGACAAATAAAGAGTATTTTTATCATCTTGATTATATCCTTTCATAAGCCTACAAACCTTGATATTTTAGGCTTTTTGGCACTTTTCTTCAATTTTGCATTTTGCCCGAAACATACGCAATTCTTTATAATTCTACGCAAATTCACAGGCAAATGGTGTAGTAGATTGGTGTATTTTCAACCTGATTTTCTCTTCTTTCCCTGCATATCGGTTTCTTTAAAGTCAATGATTTTCGCCATTTGCTCTGCCGCCCGGTCGAAACTTGCATGAGTGTAAACATTCAATGTAACACCTACATCAGAATGCCCCATTACATATTGCAGGTTTTTGATATCCATACCAGCATTTTCCATGTTTGTACAGAACGTATGACGGAACACATGGGGCGTGATATGGGGCAGCGGCTTATCCGAATGCAGCTTCTTGTATTTCTTCATAGCCCAGCGCATTTCATTTTCGATATGCAGCGCCACTTTAGGCTTATCGGCTTTATCCAGCAAAAGGAAACTGCTGTACCCGTCTACAATGATTTCTGTTTTCACTTTTTTGCGGCGGGCAAGGATATTGTTCAGACTTTGATAAACTTCTTCTGTCATGGGAATGTAACGGCACCCGCATTCTGTCTTGGTTTTCTCGACATAATACTTTCCGCCCCTCTCCCGGACACGCTGGTGATCTACCCGGATTCTCCGGTTTTCAAAATCCAAATCTCTCTTTGTTAAACCGCAAAACTCGCTGATACGCATACCGGTTCCCAGCAACACAACAAATTCATCGTAATACTTCGCATAAGTCTTATCCCTCCGGATAAAGCCCATCCAAAGCTCCTGCTGTTCCTCCGTCATGGCAATCCGCTTCTGTGAATCGTTAGGAACAACATCAACCAATTTGAAATCAAAGGGATTTCTGCGGATAATATCCTCATTGTATGCCATTTGAAAGGCTGGCTTGACAACGCCCCGGACGCTTGTAATAGTGCTGTATCCTTTCCCCTCGTCGTGAAGCTTCATAATCCACTTTTGGGCATCTGATACTTTGATATCCCTTATCTGACGATAACCGAAATCTTCTTTCCTGACTAAATTCAGCACAAAATTGTAACCGACTTTCGTGTTGTAGCAAACTCCCTGTTTCAGACTGATGTATCGCTCTAAAAGGTCTATTACGGTAATCTTTCCGGCAGCATAGTCAATTCCGTCGTCAAGCTGCTTTTGAATCGTCTTTTCTTTTTGCCGCAGCTCTTTCAAATCAGAGGAATAAATGGTCTGGCGCTTGCCACGGATATCAGTATAACGATATTGATAAATCAGGTCTTTTCTTTGGCTCCCTCCTGTCCGCAGGATTCTCCCTTTATTGTCTTTTCTCTTCTCGGACATTTTCAAACTCCTTTCCGTGATGGAAAGAGCCTTGATATGACTCATTCATTGTACCATATCAAAGCTGATTTTACACCACAAGTTTCATAAAAACCGCAAGAGATGAGATAGCTGCTATTGTCAGATAGAATATTCCTGCTCGATATACTGATCGAACAAGCGGCGTTTGATTAACCGCTTATTGCCAACCCACAGTACAAACCGGCACTTCTTCTCATTTGTAAGCTTGCGCAGTTTATTAATGCCAATTCCAGAATAAGCTGCCGCTTCTTCCAGACTTAGGTTACTCTTTTCCCAAATAGGAACTTCTTTCATTGGCTTTCGCCTCTCTCCATGAGTTTCTTTAACCGATGCATTTTCTGCTGTGCGGTCACTCTGCGGAAGTTCCCGCCTGTAAAGCAGACAGGTACGCACATTTCAAGCATCCTGTCATAAATGCGTGCGTGGGCTGTGTCCTGCGGGTGCTGCATCTGCTCCAGCGTGAGGTTTGTTGTCGTAATCAGTGGCTTATTACTGCGGTATCGGCTGTCTATCACGTTATAGACCTGCTCAAGACCGTATTCCGTACCCCTTTCCATTCCAAAATCGTCAAGGATGTACTGATCTCACTTTCCTCCTTCGGTTTTGTACGATTCCACTCATATAGTTTTTAATGTTCTATTAGCACTTGATTAAGGTAACAACACTTTATTTTATAATCCACTTTCCCTTTTGACTGCTTCCTTCTCTTTCGATCACCCCAGACAAACGCATTTTCCGCATATGATATTTAATCGTATCATGCTTTTCCCCAAGCATTTCTGCAATCTGGCTTTGGGACAATGTCGGATTATCCTTAATGACTTTTATAATCCGCATAGGAATCGAATTCTCAATATACTGAAAACCAACTTGGGTAGTACCTTGGGTAACAGCTTGGGTAGTATTTTGGGTAGTGTCAGTCACCAGACTTTTAAACGTCACCATAATGTCCTCTTTTTTAACCGCATACTCCGGCATGGGATTCCCGGCCTGTGCACAGCTGTCCCTAATTTTCTCAATTCCCCGACCCCATGCTTCGATAAAGCCTGCACGAAAGAAAGTATTCGCAATGAGCGGATTATATGGTCTGGAACGATGACTTCCCATCAAATCATCAACCGTCCAGTCATCAGGAAACACGCAATCGTTTGCAATCATGATTTTATCCGCATAAACCCTGATTTGAATCGGTATCAATGTTCCATAGAATTTGTGGGCAATGGCATTAAAAACGGCTTCTCTAATCGCCTCCTTAGGAAATGGATAAGTTTCCACCCTTGTAACTCCCTGATAAGAAATTTCTGCTTTCAAGTATTTGGTAAAAATCAAATCCACAACTCTATCAGCCTGTGAAATCAGTGACCCATGTATTTCATCCTGGTACCGCAATTCTGAATCTGTTTCAAAATAGCCAATTTTTACGTAAGAACCTGGTATCCATTTCTCCGGATTATGATGAAATAGTAAAATCGCCGCCCGCTTGAGCATACCATGGTCAAGCAGATTTAAACTATCCAGCAATTGCTCATTGGAAGAATCGACATCTTTTTTGTCCATTCTTTTGCTAAGAACGGCCTGTTCACGAAAAATATCAAAACTATCATTCCGCAAATCCCTTACTGCAACATCCTGTATGGGAACACTATCCCAGGTAATGCCAGTCTTTTTTAAGAGGAACTGATTCAATGCCTGTCCTTTAAGCAACTGTTTTGTGCTTCCGCTCCGATAATGATACTCTCCCCTGTAATTCACAGGATAAGTATTTGAACTGACACAAATTTCAATGTATTCTTTTCCGTCTTCAGATAACAAATTCACATCTACGATAATTCCCAGAATATCCCTTACTTTATTGGGAATGTCTTCCATAAGCTTCTTACTGTCTTGGATACCAATGACAGTACCATCATCATTTGTGCCGACATAAATCTTTCCACCCTGCGCATTGGCAAATCCACATATCTATTTGAGATATTCATCCCGCCATGATTCTTTCCATTCAATATTCTGACTCTCTGCCATGAAAGCACCTCCAAGTCAAATTGGGTAGACAACATCTACCCAATTCATATCATAACAAAATCTTCTACAAAATACTATATCCTCACAAAATCTATTTCAATTTCTGATTGTCATTTCAAGGCTCTTTCAAAAATGGTGTAGTAGTGGTACAGTAAACGCCTTGCCATATCGTAGAGTCATTGATTTTACAGGCTTTTCCAGAACATTTCAAGATACTGCCGTGGCAGACAAATAAAATTCTTATCATCTCTCTTATATCTCCTTATATCTCCACATTTCTTGGTTTTCCTTTATATTTTAAGGCTTCTTACAATCACTCTTAAAACCCTTAACCTCGTATATCATACCATATCTTCATATATCTTGTCCCCCAAAAAGATTAGAAAACAAGTAAAATAACTCATTTTCCACTCTCCCTAAGAGGTAAAATATTTTCTACTTTATCTTATTTCCCTCTGTTTCTTTTCCAGTTCTAATATCTCTTTTTGCACGTCCTCAAACTGATAATGCGTATAGTATTGTAACGTGGTTGCAATATCAGAATGTCCATTTTTATATACTTTCCGATTACCCTGTTTATTCTCTAAAAGAAACCGAAAAGCCGGATATCCACATTTGAATCATTTTCACCAATTAAAAAATTCATCCCTTTATGAAATTTGGTTAATCGTATCTCCAATATTTTTTGCATATTTATTCATTTCTTTTGGACATCCTTGGCTCCCTATGTTACAATAATTTCACATATATGCGCAATATATTAAAGTTCACCTTTATTCGGTTTTATCGGATATCAAGATGAAAATGCGGAACTGGAATGGAGGAACACATATGCTGAAGCTAATCAAGAACGCTGCCGTATATGCTCCGGAATATCTTGGCATACAGGATATCCTTATTGGAGATTCCCGTATTCTTAAGCTTGCCTCAGATATCCCGGCAGCAGAGGCCTATGATGTGGAAGTGCTTGACGGAGCCGGAAAGCTTCTATTCCCAGGTTTTATCGACGGTCATGTCCATATCCTGGGCGGCGGCGGAGAGGGAAGCTACCACACCCGGACACCTGAAATCATGCTGACCGACATTACGTCAGGCGGTGTCACCACTGTGGTAGGCTGTCTGGGAACAGACGGAACCACAAGAAACATGGCTTCTTTGCTGGCAAAAGCACGAGGACTTTCGGAAGAGGGAATCTCTGCCTATGTCTATACCGGCTCCTATCAGGTTCCGGTCCGAACCCTGACGGGCAGCATTGTGGATGATCTGATTCTGATTGATAAGGTTGTAGGCTGCGGCGAGATTGCTATTTCCGATCATCGTTCTTCACAGCCTACCCGTGAGGAATTTGCCCACATTGTTGGAGATACCCGGGTTGGCGGTATTCTTTCCGGAAAGGCCGGTCTGGTAAACATCCATATGGGAGACGGCTCCCGGATGCTGTCCTATCTTCGGTATGTGATAGAGGAAACGGAGATTCCGCCCTCCAACATGCTTCCTACCCATATCAACCGGAGCACCCGGCTTCTGAATGACGGCATTGATTATGCCAAATCTCTGGGAGGGTTCGTGGATCTGACTACCAGCTCGGATCCGGATTACCTGGAAGAAGACGAGGTGAAAGCAAGCATCGGGCTTCGTCTTATGCTGGAGCAAGGGGTTCCTGAGAATCAGATTACTTTTTCCTCTGACGGACAGGGAAGCATGCCCATCTTCACCAAGGACGGCACTTTCCTCGGCCTGGGCGTAGGAAAGGTCACCTCCTTGTACCGGGAGGTTCGGGATGCCATCCTGCAGGAAAAGGTGAACATCACGCAGGCGCTTCGACCTGTTACTGCAAATCCGGCAGCTCTTTTGAAGCTGGAAAATAAAGGCCGGATTGCTGTGGGCAAGGATGCGGATCTGGTACTTGTAAATGAAAGCTCCCTAACGATTGATACGGTAATCGCCAAGGGACAACTCATGGTACAGGGCGGCGCTGCGATCAAAAAAGGTACATTTGAGTAAAACTAAAAAATGCACATTGATATCTTATGGGTATGTCATCATCTCCCTTTACACCAATGGCAGATATACCTGTGCGATATCCAAAAAAGGGATTGGAGAACAGATTATGAATGAGAAAAAAAGAAATTTTCAGATGCCTCATACCTACGTCATTATTTTCTTTGTAATCCTGTTTGCAGCGGTTTTGACTATGTTTGTTCCGCTTGGACAGTATGAGACAAAGGATATTACCTATATGCAGAACGGGGAAGAAAAGTCCCGAACCGTACTGGATCCGGACAGCTTCCAATACGCAACGGACGAAAACGGCAATAAGATTACGCAGGTTGCTCCCCTTTTCGGAACGGAAGACTTCGGCCGGCAGGGCATTCTCAACTATGTGTTTGAGGGCCTGACCGTAGGCGACAAATGGGGCTCTGCCGTAGGTATCGTGGCATTTATCCTGGTTATCGGCGGCGCTTTTGGCATTGTTCTGAAAACCGGAGCCGTGGATCAGGGAATTCTGGCTATGATTGAGAAGACGAAGGGAGCGGAAAAATTCTTGATTCCCGTTCTGTTTGTCCTGTTCTCTCTGGGCGGCGCTGTATTTGGCATGGGTGAAGAGGCAATTCCTTTTGCCATGATTTTAACTCCCATGTTTATTGCCATGGGCTATGATGCGGTAGTGGGTGTCTGCGTAACCTATTGTGCTACACAGATCGGCTTCGGCGCTTCCTGGATGAATCCTTTCAGTCTGGCTATTGCTCAGGGCATTGCAGAGGTTCCCGTTCTTTCCGGCGCTGGTTTCCGTATTATCCTCTGGTTTCTGTTTACCGGTATCGGCGCAGGTTTTACAATGGTCTATGCCGCTAAGATCAAAAAGGATCCGAAGCTGTCCGTGGCCTATGACAGTGATGTTGCTTATCGAAATGAATTCAAAGAAGACAGTACCAAGGCGGATTTTCGTCTGGGACATAAGCTGATTCTGCTGGTGATTTTCGCTACTATGGTCTGGACCGTCTGGGGCGTTGTTGCAAAAGGCTTTTACATTCCGGAGATTGCTTCCCAGTTCTTTGTAATGGGTCTGGTATCCGGTATTATTGCTGTTATCTTCAAATTAAATGATATGCGTGTAAACGACATTGCTTCTTCATTCCAGAGCGGAGCCGCCGATCTGGTAGGCGCTGCCTTGGTTGTCGGTATGGCGCAGGGAATTATCATTATCTTAGGCGGAACCAGTGCCTCTTCTCCCACTGTACTGAATACAATTCTTCATGCAATCAGCAACGGCATGCAGCATCTCCCGTCTGTAATCTCCGCATGGCTGATGTATGTGTTCCAGACCGTATTTAACTTCTTCGTTGTATCAGGTTCCGGACAAGCTGCTCTGACAATGCCGATTATGGCTCCTCTTTCGGATCTGGTAGGCGTATCCCGTCAGACCTCCGTACTGGCATTCCAGCTTGGAGATGCTTTCTCCAACCTGATCGTTCCCACCTCCGGATGTCTATTGGGTACTCTTGGCGTTGCCAAGCTTGAATGGGGCAAATGGGCAAAGTTCCAGATTAAGATGCAGGGTGTATTGTTTGTGAGCGCTTCTATTGTGATGATTATTGCGGTGCTGATTCATTTCTAAAGTATCTGCGGAATGCTTTTAATGTAAATAAAATTAATGCAAATGCTCCATCGGGAGTAATATTCAGAAAGACTGTATTTTAGCAATATTTTATATCAATAGAGGGCACTTTTTAAATATATATACATGCTGTGAATCCATTGTAATATGCATATGGTTTCTTGGTTAGGCAGGCATACCCTGCAAGGGGTATGCCTGCCTGATCAGTATCTAACCTATCACTTCAGGCACTCATGCCTCTTCCATCCCCTTATCTTTTATAAAACGCCTCCAACGCATCCGCCAGATAATCTGCCGTACCCTCCCCCTCTGTCTGATCCAAATGTTCCCGCAACGCCTGATTCTTTCGATAGTCCTTCGCCATCTCCATCATAAAGCCTTCCATATTTTTTAACCGAAAAAGCTGCTTGGCTGCAAACTCAAACTCTCCTACAATTTCCTTTACCTCAAAGGAATTCACATCCGTCCCTCGTTTCCCGGCCAGCTTTTTCCGAATGGCGTCAAAGCGTTTCCCATAAGCTTCCGTCACCTGAGTGCTTAAGGGATGAACCGCCACATCCATATACGTCTCCTTATCCCCATACCATTCCAGCATCTTCGACATAGTTTTCTGCGCCTGTTCCGTGGACATAGATTCCACCAGATGCTTTTGAAATTCCTCCTGGCCTCCATACTGCTCTGCAGCGATTTCCTGCTGCTCCCTGGACATATTGGCAAATGCAGCCTCACAAATCTCTTCTATATCCTGTGTACGAAATACTGTAAAATCCATTGCTTCCTCTCCTTTCAGAATGTCATCAATGCCGGCAATCATACGATTTAATCGTTCTTTTTTCAGCTCCAGCATCTTCCTTTGGCTTCTCAATATCTTTTCTCTATCAAAATCAGGGCTCCCCAGGATCTTCTGAATCTCCTTCAAGGGCATATCAAACTCCCGAAAAAATAAGATCTGCCGCAAAGTCTCCAACGCCTTATCGTCATAAAGCCGGTATCCTGCTTCACTGACTGCCGTGGGCAGCAGCAGCCCGATTTCGTGGTAGTAGTGAAGGGTACGTACACTGATACCTGTGAAATTGGAAATCTCTTTTACTGTTCTCATTTTCTGACCTCCTGATTTTGATAAGCTTACTTTAGCCTATGACGTTCCGTTAGGGTCAAGAGGAAAATTCAAAAATATGCCGGCTGTTGCACCGGCATATCTCTGTTCTCTTATTGGATTTTTTACCTTAACGATATTTTACAGCCTCCCGGCCCAGTATTCAACGGCCTGCTTTAAAAATTCCGCACATCCCGGCATCTCTCTGTCATAATACTGCCGGAACCTCTCATCTGCCACATACGTCGCTGCAACACCCTTGTGGGCTTCCACCGAATACTTGGCCCAGGTCATACAGATCCATTTTTTATGAAGAATCACCAGTTCTTTCGCCTTTTCACTGTCAAAGTTCATTTTACCTGATACACACTCATGCAGCCGATCCAGGATCTCCTTCTCAAGCCCTTGAAACTGCTCCCATTCCTCCTTAGACATACCTTTCAGCTTTTCATTGGAGGCTTCCACAGAAGTCTCCCCATACTTTTCCCGGATTTCTGCTCCGTACTGGTCTTCATTTTCTTTTATGGCTCTCTCCTTAAGCGTCTCAAATTTTTCTTTGTCACTCATTTCATATTCCCCTTTCCTTGACAAAATCGTATGCTTCACCGTCCGAATCAAAGCGTTCAGGTGATCTCTCTGGGCCTCCAAATCAGCCAGGTGCTCCTTGAGTGCCTGTTCCACATCAAAGTCTTCTCCCTTCAAGATCTCACCAATCTGCTTCAAGCCAAAGCCTCGCTCCCGATAAAAAAGAATTTGCTGCAAAGCTTCCGCCTCCTGCTCTCCATAAAAGCGGCAGCCGGCTTCGCTCACATACAGGGGCTTCAAAAGTCCGATCTCGTCATAGTAGCGAAGTGTGCGTGCACTCACACCCGCAAGCTCTGACAATTCCCGAATACCATATGCCATACTCTTTCCGCCTCCTATTCCAGTTCCGTAATTTCTTCCAAGTACACCTTATTCTAAATCAATTTCCATTCACAAATCCTTGTGCCTGTAAATTGATTTGTGCACTTAGAAGACATTACTGTTTCCAGTTCCGTAATTTCTTCCAAGTACACCCTATTCTTATCCTCGGACAATTTCAGCATACCCGTTGACGCTGCGTCAAAGTCAAGGTTTTTTTCGTTAAATTTTCCCTGTCTGCTGAGGGTATCTTTATTTCTTGTATTCGTACAGCAAAATCTCCGGCCTACTTTTTCCGCACCGGATGACGAATCACCGTCTTCAGCCGTTCCGGTGCCGTCCTCCTGGGGTCCCCAAGATAAATCTCATGGTGATACCGCCCCATCCCGGTTCCGGCCTCACCCGCTTGAAAATCTTCCTCACAGCCCTCATTCTCAACAAACTGCTCCAAAAGCTCAATAGAAGCAGGTTCCGCATCATAAGGTCCCACATGAAGAATCTGTGCACATAGCCCCTCCTCAAACCTTATGAGCTTCGCCGCCGAAGCATCCAGCTCCGGTTTTTTCTTCTCAAGCTCCTCCTTCGCCCACTCAAACAGTTCCTCCGTCACCTCGTCCGGCTGTCGGATCATAGACAACCAGCAAAGCCTGTCCTTATCCACAAGATTTTTCCCGTCAAATGCCCTGTCCTTATCCCACCAAAGTCCCTCAAGGGGCGGCACCACATAATTTCCCTCCAGAAATGCGGCACTTTTTTCCATGTCAGCTCCTTCCAAAAGCTCCCCAGGCACCTTGCCGAATTTCAGGTTCATCTTAATTCCAAAGGACAGCCCATAGAGAACTGCCAAAGCATTTGCATAAGACGCAGAGGTATTGGGATTACCGCTCCCCTCCACCTGAATAAACACCATCTCCGGCACATGAATCAGCATGGGCTTCTTTTTAGGGAGATACAGATCCGGAAATTCTTTTTTATAATCCAGCTTTTTACTTTGCGTCTTTCTTTCCATCAGCAGCTCCTTTCTTTTTCTTAGACTTCGGCATAGGCAGCTCCTGACAAGTTACCCGTGCCAGCTCTGCAAGTCTTCGCCTATCATCCAATTCTTCAATCAGAAAATGCGGCTTTGCACCATGATAAGGGATTCCTTCCTCCAGCTCCGGCCAAAGCTTCCTGCCTCCCTCCGTAATCTTGAAAAATAATTGATCATCGCAAATCATTGCAAAAAACTTTCCGTCACAGTAGATTCCATACTCACCAAACATCTTTCGGTATGCAATTTCCCCTGCCTCCTGAAGCTGATCTACCGCATATTGAACAAATTCCAATTTGGATGCCATGATCTTGTCCTCCTATTCAAAATTGCTACGCAATGGCACTATTTGATTTACAGCCTATTTTCTCATATAAAAATACCTTTGCATAACATCCCGCAAATATATGGATTTTTCTTTTAAAAAACAGGTTGAAAATAGAGTATCACACAAAACACGACAACTGTTTGTCTTGTTTTATGATTTGTAAACAATATACGGACGCTTTAATTTTCATCAAGCTTCCTGTCAGTTGCTTCATATCTCCTGCATGCCTCTTTCAGCACCCCATGAAGCTCCCTGCGCAATTCTTCCGGCTCCAAAAGCTCCGCCTGTGCTCCAAAGCTTAGAATCCATCCAAACAGATTCTCCCGATCCGAAAATCCAAAGGAAAACAAAAGCTTCCCATCCTCCTGTTCCTGAAAGCTGTCGGGACCAAATTCCTCCATAAGCCTCCATCTGGCCCCCGGCTCAAAGAGAGCCTTTACCTTAAGTTCCCCGGAAAAAATCTGTTCTGTGGATAATTTCGGCTCCGGAATCGGACGAGGCTCAAACATGTCCTCCGTACAGGCAAGCTTAGATACACGATTCAGCTTAAATAAACGGAATTCCCTTCTGCTAAGGCAATATCCCCATACATACCAGGAAGCCCACTGGAATATCAGATATCCCGGCTCCACACACCGTTCACTCTCACCCCTTGAGGAAATATAAGTAAAGATAATTCTCCTGTTTCGCTCAATGGCATCCTGTATCAGCTCTATTTTGGGAGCAAGGGTGCTGCGGTACCAGGAGGAAAGGTCAATTTGTATATGGTTGTTAGAGGACAGTGTCAGAGAATTTCCTACGGACAGCTTTTCCATCAGCTCCCGGTAGCGGTTCGTGCCGCTGACACTGTCTAAGCTTCGAAGTCCTGCCAATATAGCCTGCATATCTTTGGAAGTCAGGAGGGTTCGATCCATTCGATACCCCTCCATAATGGAGATTCCTCCATGCTTTCCCTGAGCTGTCACAATGGGGATTCCTGCCTGGCAGAGGGCCTCCACATCCCGGTTAATCGTTCTTCTGGACACTTCGAACTTCTCCGCCAGATAAGGTGCCGTCACCTGCTCCTTTTGCAGCAGCACGGCCAATATGCCAATCAAACGCTCTATCTTCATAAGCCCTTTCCCCATTCATACGAAATATTAATCTATTTTCCTCCGGCTGCGCCGCCACATTCGCTCGATTGTCTTTACCGCACCGGCCAAGACCCCTGCACAGGGCCAAATGATCCAGGTTTTATGCCACTCAAATGTCAAAAAGCTGATTCCCAGATAAATCGCCGTTATCACGCACCAATAGATTTTAAAAACCGGCTTTCTCGCCTGTTCCTCCGGTGTAAATTCCCCCTCCTGAAGAAGAATCTGACATGCTCCCCAGCCTTCTCCTGCCCAAATAAACAGAAATACTCCCACTGCCACCAGCAGCAGCAAAATATCCACAGAAATCACGCCCGCAAAATCATTATCCTCCCAGAAACAAAACATTAAGAAAATCGGAACCGCTGATATAATGCACAGAAAGGTTCCCGCAGCTGCACAGGTCCGATAAGTTCCTGCCATCTCTTCCTTGCTCTTTCTGACAATCCCCTCCACACCATATTGAAGACGGAAGTTTCCCTTTTTCAGATACTCGTATTTCTCCATTCGTGAGCCGTTCAGAATCGCTACAACCGTTGCTATGCCCACAATCAGAAGCAAAGTAATACAACCAAATCCGGCTGCCGCTTCCTCAGAAATCCGGGCGCCGTCCAGCTCCGCATAGCCTGCGAGGAAAATCAGCGGTACCGGGCAAAGGATATATGCCGCAACATCCAATGCCTGGGAAAGAGCCATCCGCTTCTTCTTCTCTATAAATTCATTCGCCTCCTCCAAAGACACGTTTCTTACACATTCCGCCGGATCTTCTCCTGAACTTACGGACACCTCCGCTTCTTCCAGCTCTTCTTTCAATAAGTAATCCGTACTCACCTCAAAAATCTGGCTCATTTTCAAGATACGTTCCAGATCCGGAATGGCCGAAGCGCTCTCCCACTTGGAAACCGCCTGACGGGATACGCCCAACTGTCCGGCCAGTTCTTCCTGAGACCAGCCATGCTGCCTGCGAAGTGCAGTAATTTTATCTGCTAATATCATATTTTTTCTGTCCTTTCTATTTCTGGTTTTGCAGCACTTGATACCGTACACTTATCCAGAAGAATTCATCGTCACACATTCATGCGCCTGTAAATTCTTCCGGCGCCGTATCAAGTATTGCTGTTTTCAGTTCTCTCTATCTGTACATGTACACAACCCCTTGGGTATGTGCTTATTCTAGGCTTTTTTTCGGTTGTCAACCACCAAGTGCGCTTGGAAATTTGTAAACCGGCGGTTGCTTTTCCTTTCTAAATTACATATTTTTACAAATCCAGTCTGATATTGGTCCACAATCACTTCATATCATATTATTTTCTCATTTCATTATACAAGTCCCATTATCAGAACGCAATGGATGACTATTGAATTGAAATATTGTAAAATTCTAAGGCTATTGTCAACACCATGAGTGTGAACATTAACAATTCTAATGCAAGTGCGGAAATTATGAATCCACAGCAGATTTTCCATTGACCGGAAATTTTTTCTGATTTAAAATAGGATGCGAGAACTTTAAACACATTTTTTAATACAGAAATTACAACAATCATATTTTTTTACAAGGAGTATCTCTATGAAATCATCACAGGATTTGCGGGCGAAGCTTCGCTCTATTGACCACCGGGGATATCCGGCCTATAAAGATCTGAAAGGACAATATGATTTTGGAAGCTTTGTCCTTTCCATAGACCATGTACAGGGAGACCCCTTTGCCTCCCCATCCAGACTTTCTGTTCTTGTGGCAGGAAAGAAAGCCGGATTTCCGGCGGAATACTACGACACCTATCCCAAGCGGATTACCCTGCAGGATCATTTGACACGTCTTTTTTCCGCCCAGCTTTTCTCCGGAAGCAAGCAGGCCAAGGGTTCCGGAAAAAGCGGACTTCTGGCTGCTTCCCGGTGCGGTCAGGAGGTTTTGGAGCGCACTGCCTGCCGGGTGCAGGATAGTGATGGTTCCGTAACTTTGCGTTTTGAAGCCGGATTTCCGGCCAGAGGACGTACCATTGATGCGGGAGAGCTGGAAAAAATGCTTTTTGACATTTTGCCGGGCTGTGTTCATGCCAGTCTTTACTATCAAAAGATCAACAAGAGCCGTTTAAAGGCCGCCATTGAGCTTTGTGAGGATCAGCAGTATATCCGGGAACAGCTTCCGGCTCTGGGGCTCTGTGCCTTTCTTGCAAACGGCTCCGTCCTGCCCCGGCAAAGCGGTGTCTCTGACCGCCCCATGCAGGATGCCGTAGCCTTTCAGTCGCCGGCTTCTATGGAAGTAACCTTAAATCTTCCAAATAAGGGGCCCGTAACAGGTATGGGCATTCCAAAAGGCATCACTCTTTTTGTAGGCGGCGGCTATCACGGAAAATCAACGGTTCTTCAGGCTCTTCAATACGGCGTCTATAATCATATTGGAGGGGACGGACGGGATCTGGTGATTACGGATGCAAGCGCTTGGAAGCTCCGTTCCGAGGATGGCAGAAGCGTAACAGGTGTGGATATCTCCCCCTTTATCCGCCAGCTTCCCGGGCGCAGGGATACTCGTCATTTCTCCACGGAGGATGCCAGCGGCAGCACCTCCCAGGCAGCAAACCTTATGGAAAGTATGGAAAGCGGCAGTACTCTTTTGCTCATTGACGAGGATACCTCTGCCACAAACTTTATGATTCGTGACAAGCTGATGCAGCAGGTGGTTGCTCCTGAGGAAGAGCCGATTATTCCCTTTATTGAACGGGTGCGAAGTCTCTATGAGGATTTTGGCATCTCATCCATCATTGTAGCCGGAAGTTCCGGCTCCTATTTCCATGTGGCGGACACGGTGATTCAGATGAAAGAATACGTGCCTTATGATATTACAAAGCGGGCAAAGGAAGCTGCTGCCGCATTTCCGGTATTTTCCGCCAACCAAGATAAGTTCCCCGCTTATTCCTCCAACCGATGCCCCAAGGCCAACGCTGCCGTAAAACGGGATGATCGGCTGAAATTAAAAGCAATGGGAACCAGCGAGCTGCTGCTTGGACGTGATGCCGTAGAACTCCGCTACTTAGAGCAGCTTCGTGACGGTGAGCAGACCATGGCTCTTGCCTATCTCCTGAAATATCTTCAATTGCAGGCTATGGATGGGAAAAAGAACATGGCGGTTCTGGCGGATCACATAGAAGCATTGCTTGATAAGCAGGGACTGGAGGGGCTCTTTGACCGCGGCGATGTCCGCTCATCCCTGGCACGTCCCCGGCGGCAGGAGATACTGGCGTGTCTGAACCGGTATCGGCAGTTGATTGTATGATTGTGTGATTTTAAAAAAACTTCTTGACAAATCTGCATTCAAATGCATATAATACCAGTAACGCAATATTAGATAAACCTGTGAAGAAGAAGAGTAACTGGCAGAAGCAGATCTACAGAGAGCTCCCGGCGGTGGGATGGGAGCGTGAAGCAGTCAGCGAATGGGCTTCGGAGGGTAGCTTTGAACGAAGGGAGCAAGGACTTCCAGTAGGGGCTGACGGGACCCCACCCGTTATCCATCGGGGCACGTATGATGGTACGTGTAGCGAGTGGACATTCTACAGGGGATGTCAATTTGGGTGGTATCGCAGAAGTTTACGCTTCTGTCCCATATATGGGACAGAAGCGTTTTTTTATCTGGCGTCCAAGAAAATTCAGATGCCTGGCAGACTGCCGCTGATAAAAGCTTCCTTAAACATTATGCTCCTGGCAAAGCATAATTTCTCATCTGCCGCCCAAGCAAAAACCTCGTAAAAGAAAAGGAGAAAAAATTATGAAGAAGATGACTATGAAAAAATTACTGGCTCTCGGATGTGCTTTCGTACTTGCCTGCTCCATGCTGGGCTGTTCTGGCAAATCAGAGGAACCTGCTGCACCAGAAGAAACAGCGGATGCTCCTGCTGGCACAGACGGGGCGGACCAAGAAGCTCCCGCTGCAGATGGCACAAAAGATTCCTATAATATAGCGATCGTAAAGCAGATGGACCATGCCTCCCTGGATGAGATTGCAAATGCAGTCGCCGCCGAGCTGGACGCCATTGCCGCCGACAAGGGCATCACCATTTCCCATGAAATCTATTCCGGGCAGGGCGACCAGTCGACTTTAAAGCAGATTGGCGATCAACTCATCGCTGACAAAGTAGATGCCATCATCCCTATTGCCACATTAGCTGCTCAGGTTATGGTTTCCTGTGCAGAAGAGACCAAAACTCCTGTTATATTTGCCGCCATCTCAGATCCGTCAGAGGCAGGACTGAAAGATATTGACTACGTAACAGGAACCAGCGATGCACTGAATACAAGCTTTATCCTGGATATGATGTTTGCACAGAACCCGGATATTCAGAAGGTCGGCCTTCTCTATTCCCAGTCCGAAGCAAACTCTACCACTCCTATTGCCGAGGCAAAGGCATATTTGGAAACCAAAGGCATATCCTACAGCGAGCAGCCTGCCGCAACCAGTGATGAAGTAATCGCCTGTGCTTCCGCCCTAATTGCAGAAGGCGTGGACGCTATCTTCACTCCTACCGATAATGTAATCATGGCTTCTGAGCTTGCCATCTACGAGGATCTGGCAAAAGCTGGTATTCCTCACTACACAGGAGCAGACTCCTTTGTCCGGAACGGCGCTTTCATTACTTGTGGTGTAAACTACACGGATCTGGGAACACAGACTGCGGATCTTGCCTTTGATGCTGTCACAAACGGCATGGCTGATATGGATGATTTCTATCTGACAGAGGGCGGCATCATCACCGTAAATACAGAAACCGCTCAAACACTGAACATTGATTATTCCGTATTTTCCGATATGGGCGAGGTCGTTGAGGTAGTCACAACCGAAGATTAACTGTAAGGTATTACCCCTAAGGTATAAATCCCTTGCATAATTTATATCACACAAAATAATTAAGCTGCTGCAGAAAATCACATAATTTCTGCAGCAGTCCATTGTTACTTGTTAATTATTCGAAAGGAGAAGTACCGTGCTGTACATTACACAAACGGCCCTGGAGCTGGGCTTTCTCTATGCCTTGGTAGCTATGGCTCTATTCTTAAGCTACCGCATTCTGGATATTGCGGATCTGACCACAGACGGCTGCTTTGTTCTGGGTGCCGCCGTATCTGTGACCCTGGCCGCTTCCGGACATCCGCTGCTTGCTATTCCTGCAGCTATGATCGCAGGAATGGGTGCAGGCTTTGTAACTGCTTTTCTTCAGACAAAGCTTGGAGTTCCCTCCATACTGGCCGGCATTGTCACCAATATGGGGCTTTACACTGTCAATCTCATGGTGATGAGTTGGAGTGCCAATGTAAGTCTTCTGAAGTCTGAAACCATATTTACGCTCTTTGAAAATACCGGTATCGGCGGAGCCTGGAATGAAGCTATCCTGGCCGGATTTATTACCATTCTTATGGGCATCCTGCTGATCCTGTTTCTGGGAACCCGGTTGGGACTTTCCATTCGTGCCACAGGAGATAATATGGATATGGTACGGGCCTCCTCTATCAATCCGGCTTTTACTATCACAGTCGGCCTGTGTCTTGCCAATGCGATGACCGCCCTCTCCGGAGCGATGGTTGGACAGTATCAGAATGCGGCTGATATCAACGGCGGAACCGGTATTGTAGTCATTGGCCTGGCCTGTCTCATCATAGGGGAAACAGTTCTTGGACGGCGCACTCTGATCAAAGGAGCAGTCGCAGCGATTATTGGCTCTGCAATTTACCGACTCATCTATGCCATTGTACTATACACCAAGATTATGCCTGTTCAGGGCTTACGGCTAATCACTGCTGTCATTGTAGCTCTGGCTATTGCATTTCCAACCATCAAGAACTGGATTCTTTTCCAGAAGCGGAAAGCTGCGGCCCGGAAAGGAGGTCATTAGACATGCTGGATATTCAGAAGATTTCCAAGACTTTTAATCCTGGTACTGTAAATGCGAAAACAGCAATTTCCAATCTTTCTCTTCATCTGGACGATGGGGACTTTGTCACCATCATCGGTTCCAACGGTGCCGGTAAGTCTACCATGTTTAACGCTATCGCCGGTGCTTTCTATGTGGATGAAGGTTCTATTTCTCTGGACGGAAAGGATATTACTTTTCTTCCGGAATACAAGCGCAGC
Organism: Clostridia bacterium; assembly: GCA_910574255.1. Taxonomy (GTDB): domain Bacteria; phylum Bacillota; class Clostridia; order Lachnospirales; family Lachnospiraceae; genus Laedolimicola. The sequence goes on along the minus strand of CAJTAK010000006.1, from coordinate 246,462 downwards.
CACTTCATTGGCCGTCTCTTTCAGGATCCCTTAAAAGGAACGGCGCCCAGCATGACCATCGAAGAAAATATGGCTCTGGCATATCTGCGCAACTCCAAAGGTTCCTCCCCATTCAGCCGCATTTCCAAGAAAGATAAAGCGGTATTTCGTGAACAGCTCTCTTTACTTGGCATGGGACTGGAAGATCGGATGAAGCAGCCCGTAGGCCTCCTCTCCGGCGGCCAGCGTCAGGCATTGACCCTGCTCATGGCCACTATGGTTCCCCCAAAACTTCTGCTGCTGGATGAGCACACGGCCGCCCTGGATCCTGGCACAGCCGGGAAAGTCCTCCAGCTGACCAGGGAAATCACCGCCAGAGAACACATCACCTGCCTGATGATCACACACAATATGAAGCAGGCATTGGAGCTGGGCAATCGGACACTCCTGATGGCAGACGGAAACATCGTCCTGGACATCGGTGGTGAAGAACGCTCCCACTTGTCTGTAGAAGATCTGCTGGCTCGTTTCAGAGCCGGAACCGGACGGGAACTGGATAACGACCGAATCCTCCTCTCAGAATAATCTAAATAAAAACTGTGACAAAACACGCCGGCCGGCGTGTTTTGTCACAGTTTTTGTATTCTTATTCAAGCGTGTATTCTCTCAGACAATCAACCCATAATACTCCAACGCTTTCCGAATCCCTTCCCTCTCCACTACATCCGTCACGTACTCCGTCAACGGATCCAGCACTCTGTCATGATCCCCCATGGCAATGGTATGCTTCACATAAGAAAACATATCTATGTCATTGACACTGTCTCCAAAGACATAGAGCTCTTCCTTATCCAACTTCAGATAATCCTGCAGCCACTGAATCGCTGTCGCCTTGGAATACGCTTTCTGTATACACTCATAGACCCCGTTCCCATAATCAATCGCTCTGATATCCGGCTCCAGGAATTTCAGAAATCTCTCGCAAATCCCGGCGTCCTCTGCACAGAACATCAGCTTATCATACCGAATCTCAGGTTCCTCTATTGTATGTACCACACCATCATTTTTCTGCGCTATATTTTCCCGATACTCCACAAGATCCGCATTCTTATTATAATCCGCTCTCTGAAAATAAATGTGCTCTGTACCCTCCAACGCTCCGGGGATCCCCTGTTTTATCATATAATCTGCAATTTCTGCTCCCCGGGCAGAAGGTATCGTGCTGTGAAACAGAACCTGATTCTGATAGCGGATGTAGGTTCCGCATCCGCAGCAGTACCCGTCGAAAGGAACCTCCTCAAATTCCTTCGGGATATCGCAGGCGGTACGCCCCGTATTGATAAACAGCAGATGGCCGCTCTGCCTTGCCTTTCTCAGGCTCTCCATGGTACTCTCCAGGCATCTCTGGTTTCTGTCCAAAATAGTTCCGTCAATATCAAAAAACAGCGCCGCCATACATGCTCTCCTTACTTCATGAAATCATCGGTTGTTTCGCATTATCGTCTCTTGTCAGGGATTATTTTACTACTACCTTCGTTTTCCCTATTATATCATGAAACATTCGATGATCCATACTAAAAACCGCATATACAGCCGAACAGAGAGAAATTCCTATATATACATAATAAATCCCCTGGGACAGCGCCTGCGGAAGAAACAAAAAGACGAAATAACGGAGGAATGCAGAAGGGAAAGCCGTCTCACCTTCTATCAGAAGAGAACCCACAAGTTCCCTTTTCCACATATGTCTCCATGTAAGCTCCTGCCCCTCTGACGCTGCAATCCGAATCCCCATAATCCGTTTCCCAAAGGTCTGCCCCTTATGCGGTTCCTTCATGGGCAGAACGCAGAAATAGTACACTGCCACAGCCATAGCTGCCCCACTTAAAACGATTCTCCAGCTCATGGGAACCGCTGTAAAATTCTCGGAAGTAAAGGCTTTCTCTCCGGTAAGAATGCTGGTAACAATCATGGGAATCAGGGAAATCAATATGGTGCTCAAAAAGTAATCAATCACATAGGAAAAAAATCGTTTCCACAATGGTGCGCAATTGCTTCCTTCCTGAAGCCTTTGGAGCATTTTGTTCTCCAGTTCTTTTCTTGTCATAAAGTCTTCCCCAGCAATGCATATGCATCTGTCAGTACCTTCTTTCCATCCATGCGTCCGAAGTCTACATTGGAGATCACCATCACTTTTGTATCATAAGGCGCACAGATTTCCTCAATGCGCTTCTGATAATATTTAATCTGCGGCCCAATCAGAACTACATCCAGCTGGGATGCCAGATCTGCCACTTTCGTCTCTGCATATGCATTGATGCTGCAGTCCGCTCCGATTTCCTGAGCATATTCCTGCATCTTTTTCAGCAAAACCGATGTGCTCATTCCCGCAAAACAAAACAAACCTATCTGTACCATAAACCAGTCCTCCTATTCCAGTTACGCAGTCTGGGCACTGCTGTTAAACTTTTCCAGTTCCGCCAGCCGTTCGCTCAAATCCACGATCTGCTCCGCCATTATTTTGATAACTTCTGCATTCATCATCTGATCTTCTGCGTGAACCAGAAGAAGATGAAACTCAATGGTCTCCCCTGATGCCATGCGGCTGATGAGTTCAGAATGAATCTCATGACATCTGCCGTATCCTTTTTCCGCTTTTTTCAGCAGTTCCCGGGCCTCCGGGATATTTCCCGCTTTGGCTTCTTCCATGGCCCGCATACAGCCGGCTGTTACATCACAAACCTGTGTAATCATCTGCAGGCTGATCTGTTCTATTACTTCTGTGGCGTTCATCTGCTTTCCTCCTCATAACACTTCTTATCCCAGATTTTGAAGAACGGGTAGTAAATCACTGCCGCCATCAGCAGTACCAGAATCTGCAGAATGCCCACTTTGATATCTCCCGTTATCAGAAATCCTCCAAAGGGCGCCGGTGTAGTAAAGGGCACAGCTACTCCTGTAGGTCTTCCCACAATATTCCAGGCCATGGCCAGATAACTGATAAGAATCGACAGAATAGGCGTTATAAAGAAAGGAATCGCCATCACTGGATTCATTACAATGGGCAGTCCGTAGATAACCGGCTCATTCACGTTGAAGATACTGGGCACCAGGGCCAGCTTTCCAAGTTTTTTCAGCTGTTCAGACTTAGACTTAAAGGCGCACATGGCGCAAAGAGGCAGGGTCAGTCCCGATCCGGTGAGGAATACAAAATGATCCAGATACTCCGTAGTTACAATATAGGGAAGCTCCAGCCCGCTCTGGTAAGCGGCCAGGTTGGCATACTTTGCAGCCTCCCAGATAGGCGTCATCACGGACTGCACCACCAGGGTTCCATGGATGCCGAATATCCAGAAAAAGGTGTTGAAAAATCCCGCTGTAATCTCCGTCCCCAGAAGGGAAGTCCCCACTCCCAGCAAAGGCAGCTGAAGCACATTCAGAATAAATTCATTGACACTGCCATAAGGCGTCATGGCAAAAATCATGCGGATTACCACAAACAGAATTACCACTACACCCATGGGAATCATTGCCGTGAAGGAACGCGAGATGGAAATCGGCACAGAATCCGGCATTTTGATAACCAGATTTTTCTTAATCAGCCAGATATAAATAGCTGAACTTAAGAGGCCGCAGATGATAGCCGCAAACAACCCCTTTGCCCAAAATCATCTGCGGCAAAGCCTCCTCCGTCCATCTGCACCAACAGAAGAAAATAAGCTACGATCCCCAGTATCCCTGCCGGAAGAGGTTCCACCTCATGGCTCTTGGCATAGGAATACCCCACGCCGCAGGCCGTAAACAGGGCTACCAGCCCCATGGTTGCCGGATTGATTACATCCCAGTTCCACCAGTTCCAGTTTTCCCCGAATACCATAGCAAAGAAATCCTGTACCGCTTTCACCGGGAAATCGCCGATTACAATGGCGATAGACCCCACAATCATCACCGGCATGGACAGTACCAGACCGTCACGAATGGCAAGAAGAATCTTATTCGTTGACACAACCCCCACAAAGGGCATTACTTTGCTTTCTACAAAACCAGTAAATTTTTCTTTCATCCCCATATCTTTACCCCCTGAAATCTACCCACTCATCTCCGTTTGCTTTCACAAAATCTGCAATGATTTTCTTTGCTCTGTTGGTATCGCAGATAATCCGGTTCACCGTAAAGGCCTGCAACAGTTTCTGATAACTGTGTTCGAAAACCGCATCCACCAAAAGCTTTTCACAGGCATACTGATTTTCCAGAAGCCCCTTCTCAAAGGCCGGAACCTGTCCAATCTGAATAGGTTCTACGCCCTGCTGCCCGATCCGGCAGGCTGCCTCCAGCATCATACCCGGATCCAGATTGGGAATCAGACCGTTATTTTCTACCATCACCAGACAGATATCGTTCCGGTTGTGAATAATCGAAATTGCCAGTTCAATAAGATAGGCCGCATGTACATCGTTGTAGGCTATGGTAGATGAGGAAGCCTCTGCAATATTTCCGGCCGCTCCATTGATATGCGCGCTGATATCATATTTTGTGCCCTTCATTTTCCCCAGCTTTGCAATAGCCGTACAGTAGGCCTGAACCTTGCTTCCTCTGCCCTTCATCACCTCGTCATAACGGGTAAAGGTTTCATTGTAATGGCTGTAACACTGGTCCGGATACAGGTAGTACAGGCAGTAAGTGCTGGGCAGAGCATAGGGATAATCCAGGACCATATTCAGATGCTCCTGAAAGGTCTTTCCCCAGTGCGTATCTGTCTCATACATATCCGCCAGTACCTGTCTCACCTTATCCGGTGTCTCCCGGCAGATGCGTAAGATCTCAGGAAGCAGATTCTCTCCGGTCTTCTTGTCAATCAGCCCTGTAAACCATCCATAATGGTTCAGGCCAAAGTATCTGGGCTCTACCTCATAGCGCTTCTTTCCCACCAGCGGAAGATAGGAATCCATAATCTGCGTAGGCATGTCGCAGATATTAATAAGTTTCCGATCCCCCGGAAACATCCGCTTTGTCGCCTCTGCTACAATGGCTGCCGGATTGGAGTAATTGATAATCCACGCTTCCGGCGCATATTCCCGGATATCCTTTACAAGCTGAACCATCTGTGTCACGCTTCGGATTCCATAGGAAAGCCCGCCTGCCCCGCAAGTCTCCTGGCCGATGCATTCATAACGGTAGGGAATCTTCTCATCCATGTTCCGGGCCGCCAATCCTCCTGCCCGGATCTGCACAAAGGCAAAGTCTATATCCCGGAAAGCCTTTTCCTTGTCTGTGGTATAATAAAACTCCACACCCTCATAGTATTCCCGAAAGAGCACTTCCCCGTACTGGCCGATGGGCTCCTGACGCTCTGCGTCAATATCATACAAAACAATCTTTTTCAGGGGAAAATCCTTCTTTGCATAGCATAAAAGCTCCATTAAATCCGGGGTATAAGTACTGCCTCCTCCACAGATTACCAGTGAATAACTTTTCATTTTCTTCTTCATCCTTTCTGTATCCATTTTCGTATGGGCCGGTCCTTTACTTACTCACATCTTATCCCCTGATTCCTGCAATTTCAATTCCACCTTTTGCGGGCCCCCCCGCAACAAAAGATTTGAACCGCTCTGTTTCGATTGGTATAATAAGTTACACTGGAAGTATAATATTCTACAGGAGATGCGATATGGATGATTTCACCTTGCGCCAGACAAAATTACTACAAATATTAGATAAAGCAGAACTTCCCCTATCCGGGAAACAGTTATCGGAACAGCTGTCCGTTTCCCTGCGGACTGTTCAAAATGAAGTGAAGGCTGTCAATCAGGGACCTCTGGGAAAAATCATCCTGTCCAACAATTACGGCTACTGCCTTGACCGAACTCCCGGCAGAGATCTGTCTGTCCTTCGGGAGCCTCTCTCTTGCACCGAATCAGATATTGATTTGACTACGCTTTTAAAACTTCTGATTCTGGATCACACCTCCATTCATTTTGACGCATTAGCCGATCAGTTATACTTAAGCTCCTCTACTCTGACCCGGCGCCTTGGAAAGCTGGAAGAGCTTCTCAAGCAGTACCAGCTGACTCTCAATCGAAAAAAGAATCTGCTTTCCATCCAGGGAAACGAAAATAATAAACGTCAGCTTATCTATGATATGATTGTCCGTGAGACAAATGCCAACTTCCACAGCCCGGAGAAGCTCAGGAAATACTTCGCCAACCTGAATTTCGTGCGGATTCAGGAGATTGTCATTGCTGCCGTTCAGAGCCGCAATTACTACCTTGAGCCCTGCCATACTTCGAATTTGATTATCAATTTAATGGTGACTCTCTCCCGTATTCGTAATCATTTTCCAATGGAATACCCGGAGCTTTCCATGCCTGCAGACTCCACGGAATACCTGATTGCCCAGGATATCTGTGGGCAGCTTGGGGAGCACTGGAGCATCTCTTTTCAAGAAGAGGATATTGCCTTTATCGCCATACTGATCACCGGGCAGATCAAATCCTCCTTCCAGCAGACAGATTTGGAAGACAGGGAACATCTTTTATTCTTTATTCAAAAAATCATTCTGGAAACCTTCAGTTACTATGCGCTGGAGTTTCAGAACGAAACATTTCTTGCCAATTTTGTCCACCACATTATGGCTCTCATTCAGCGTGCCCGAAACCACCAGTATGTAACAAATCTGGTTTCCGAAAATGTGAGAGAATTGAATCCGTTTATCTATGATGTCAGCGTTCATCTGGCTCATATTCTGGAAAAGGAATTCCAGATTTCCGTGATTCAGGAAGAAATTAACCTGTTGAGTATTTACATCGGCCTAATGCTCCATCCTTCCTTTGGAAAGGATCAGGTCCGGGCCCTGCTTATCTGCGACGAATACCACCATATTGCAGAATATCTCACCCAGCGCCTCAGCCATGATTTTTCCGCCAAGCTTCAGATCGTAGATGTATTGACCCATATTCCGGGCAATCTCTCTGCCCAGAACGTAGATCTCATCCTTCACACGATTCCTCTGCATATTTTAGGGGCCAGAACGCTTCTTATCAGCCCCTTTTATCAGAAGTCCGATTTTCTGGCAGTAGAAAATACCTTAAACCAGCTTCTTCTGGAACATCAGCATCTGCGCCGCCGCAGCCTTCTGCTCACTTACTTTGATCCTGCCCTCTTTTTCCGCAATCAGGGACTGCGAACCAAGGAGGAAGCTATTCGTTTTCTTGGAAATCATCTGGAAAATATGGGAATCTGTCAGAAAGGTTTTACCGAATCCGTTTTCCGCAGGGAATCGCTCTCCTCCACCTGTTTTTTTGAAAGCTTTGCCATCCCCCACGCCATTGAACTGAACGCCAAATTGACATTATTCTGTATATTGATCGAAGAAGAGGGAATTTTATGGGACGATGTCAAAATTCCCTGTGTATTTATGATCGCTGTCCGGCAGGCGGATAATCCGGCATTTTCCGAAATCTACAGCAGTACCATAGACTTTCTCTGTGATAAAACCGCCTTAAACCAGCTGACTGCCGCAGAAAATTTCTCGGCTTTTATCCATTGCTTTGAGTAACTTACTGTCTCTTATACTCCCGTCCCAGATAATAATTCACCTTAAAAAACACCAGAACCAGCCAGTAACACAGGCTGTAATGCCCCTTCTTCATAAGCCGCAGATACAGCCGGATAGACAGAGACAAACGATCCATGGTATGCCGCTCCAGTGCTTCACGAACTTGGGTATCCTCACAGATTCGCTTCACATTGGCCGTCACCCTCTTTCTTCCGGCCTTATAGTTCCGATAAATCTCATTCTTAACCGTCAGCACCGTCATGCTCAGAAAATCGTTGCGGATCTGATCTGAAAAATCATAGACTCCCTTCTCCCTGCTGATAAACTGAAGCCGGGAAGCCAGAAGTTTCACCTTTTCCATATAATCACGGTCATATTTTCCTGTAATGGACTTATTATTGATCCAATAATGGTAGGGATAGAAATCCCGTACCACACAGAGCTTCCTGGTATCCAGAAGCACAGGAAAAGTAATCTGCATATCCTCCCCCAAAGCTACCCCTTCCTCACAGTACTTCATGTTCTTCCGGATCAATTCCGTACGGAAAAGTTTCGTCACTCTGGCCGGTTGCAATGTCCTTCCAAAGAAACGACCGTCATTGATGAGAGAAGGAAACAGCGCCTCCAATTCCTCCCGGCTATAAACCTCTTTTCCAAAGTTCGAGATCTCCTCCCGTCTTGGAATCTTTGGATCCTCGAAATCAAACACCAGACCGCAGACCGTCACATCAGCACTCTCCTGAAGGGCCAGACAAAGCATCCGCTCATACATATGGGAATCGATCCAGTCATCGCTGTCCACAAAACCCACATATTCCCCGGAAGCCAGGTTCACTCCACATTTCCAGGCAGAGGTCAGTCCGCCGTTGGTCTTATGATGCACCCGAATCTGTTCATATTTCTCCCCATATTCATCACAGATCTTCCCGGAACCATCTGTAGAACCATCATCCACCAGAATAATCTCCAGATTCTCCACCGTCTGATCCAGAATACTGTCCACACAGCGGTTGAGATAAGCCTCCACATTGTAGACAGGAACCACCACGCTAATTTTCGGATTATTGTTTTCCATTCTCATCCTTCACCCGATCCAGCAATCTTCGATACACCCCGGGACACGTAAGAAACATCCGGTATCCAATCTCCGTCCGCAGAGAAAAATGTCCGTAGGACTTCACTCTTTTTAACCCTCTGCGAATCAAATCCTGAATCCACTTCTGCTCCTTCTCACTTCCCGGCAGCTTATCCTTCATTCCAAAGTAAATGTCAATACTTCCATCTGCCAGTGCCTTAAGGGCCGGAACCATCAGCTCCTTATAGCCATTTTCTTCAAAAAAATCAACTCGTTCCGCTCCCGCCTTCACCCAGTCCAGCCGCCTGGGATTAAAGCCTCTGGTAATACTGGAAGGCGCCACAAAATAGCCGTAAAGAGACTTGTCCACATAGGCTGCCTGCCTCACCTGATGATAAATCCGATAGGTGGTGGCCTCATCCTCATGAATCCGCCCAAGGGGATAGCGGATAGTGTCAAAAAGCTCCCTTTTATACAGCTTGTTCCAGGCTACAACAAAATACGCACCATCTGGGATATAAAGATTCGCCAGCATCTCTCTCCCGGTAAAAATATGAGTTTCGCCCTTCCCCTTTTCCGGAATAGCCCCGCCCTTTACATACTCCCACCGACAGACACTCATATCACTGCCAGTCTCCACACAGGCCGCATACAAACGCTCTAAAAATTCCGGTGAGAGATAGTCATCTGAATCCACGAATGACAGATATTCCCCTTTTGCCTGTTCTATCCCCGCATTTCTGGCTCCGGATAAGCCTGCATTCTTCTGGTGAATCACGCTTACTCTGGAATCCTGGCCGGCATACTCATCACAGATTGCCGGGCAGCTGTCATCCGAACCATCATCTACCAGAATAATCTCCATGTTTTCATAAGTCTGAGCCAGTACAGAGTCCACACAGCGGCGCAGATATGCTTCTACCCGAAAAACCGGTATAATCACTGTTATCAAATCTCCCATGTGAATCAGGCTCCTCACTTTCTGTCAGAACTTTGCTTATATCTTTCTGCATATAAAAGCCTAACCAGACATGCCCGCAGCACGCTTAAGCTATACACGGAATGCTTCCACCCGTGCTGCATAAAGGCATAGATTATCCGATAATCCAATGCCGGAAGCGCCGCATTCCTTCCTGCCTTTTTGAGCACTGGATCTTTACAGTAGGCTTCAATAGCCATCAGCTTTTCTTTTCTGCTTCGGCTGTAATCAAAGGGCAGGCTTTCCACATCATCCAGCACCTCCTGAAGCAGCCGGGCATTGATAATTCCACTCTCATCCTCATGGCCTGCGAGCTCCTGATAAAACCTGGAGGTTTCCTGCCAAATCCGTTTTGCCAACTCCAGCTTATCATCTCGTTTTTTGCTGGAAAGAGTATTTCCTGTATCATTCTGTATATAATGGTGCAGAGCTCTTTGCACAATGGCAACGCCCCCTGATGTTCTGCGCAGATAATCCAGGTTAAAGAGTAAGTCCTCCCCTAAGCTTAAGCCTTCATCAAACCTTCCAGCTAATTTTCTCCGAAATAATTTATTCCAGGGCATGTTCAGATACCCCTGGCCGTACAGCATAAGAAAGCTTTCTGCTCCGACCCACTTCCGGATCTTGGGTACCTTTTCCACATCCCGGCCCATATAATGATGATGATATCCACAGATGGCCAAATCTGCTTTCCCTATATGGCGCAAAAGTTCTTCTACCATTTGGGGCTCCACATAATCATCACTGTCCACAAACAGCAGAAACTCTCCGTGTGCCTCTTTAATTCCTGCATTTCTGGCTGAAGAAACCCCTCCATTTTCTTTATGGACCACATGTACCTTTGGATCTTTTTCTGCCAGTTCATCGCATAGCCTGGGGCAGTTATCAGGGGAGCCGTCATCTACTAAAATAATTTCAATATCTGGCTCCGTCTGTTTTTGTAAGGATGCTATGCAGGAATGCAATGTTTTTTCGCTTTTATATACGGGAACAACGATGCTTACCATAATTTGGATCCTTTTTTATTGTTTGAAGGGTGACGGCTGTTGTAAAGTAGTCCTTTTTAATGTGGGAGCTTTTTCTTGACCATATCTAATACCATTTTACGCTCGTTCCTGCGCAGTACAATCAAGAAGTTTACTGCTAATGCCAGCATTCCGGCTGCAATTCCTACCCCGAATAGTTTAAACCATCCGTCTATTTTTATGAATAATTGGAAGGGGAAAGCTGTTAAACAGATTGCTCCAATTGATATGAGTCCCAATATAATATCTCCATAAAAGGTATACCATTTCACCTTTAAGCATCGAGCCGCATAAATGGGCGTAAATACCAGATTACGCAGAATGCCGAACACTGTACTGGTTCCCACTATAGCATATACCCCTAAGCTGGTAGTTTCTAAAAGAACAAATACGGTTGTTGTGGTCAAAATTCCGCACGAAAGTATGACAATGGAATTTAACTTTACCCGTTTTGTAATTAAAAATACATGGTACAAAACCTGAATGCTGGCACTGACGCACATAGTGCCGATATTTAATAGGGCTAAGACATATAGTTGATCCGGATTCTGTGTTTTTCCAATCCACAATGTAAAAAAGGCTTTTCCAAATATGATAAGAAAGGCAATTGGAATACTGATAAGGAAGATCATGATTCGATCCGCGCTCCCTATGATCTCCAAAAGCTGCTTTTTATCTTCTTTCGCATATGCTATTGTCATCTGAGGATTGAAAACCCCTGCTATTGTCCCCATCAGGTTCACAATCACTGTGGGAACCTGAGATGAGATAGACACGGTAGTCATGGCCGCTGCATTGATCATGATATTTGCAATGGAAGTATCCAGTCCACTTAGCAGCAATTGTCCCAGACGGGTTACAGAATTCCATGCTCCCAGAGATACCAGCTCCTTAACCTTGGCCCAACGGAAATACTTCCGTTTCACTTTCATATCCGGCAGAAGGCGTCTGGTAAAAATCAAATTGGCCGTTGCCTGCATCAAAGTAGATGCCACAGAAGCACAGCCTACATACCACAGATAGGGGCGGAAGAAAAGGTATGAGACAAATAGGACTGTCAATCGGGCCACTTCTCCCAAAATAGCAGCAATCGAACTTAACTCCAGCCGATCCTGGCTGTAGGGAGCCACTCCGAATACTGAGGTTGTAATGCTAATGAGAAAGTTTACAAATATGAAGAAGAACAGCATCTGGATATCCGGAAGGCTGGCCTCAGAAGGTATCTGGAAGATATGTCCAAGATATACCACTACAAACATAGCCGGCACCATAAAGACCACTGCCATTAATACATTTGCAAAGAATACGGATGAAAAATACTGATTGGCCTCCTCTTTATCATCCCGATGTATCTGTATGGTAATAAAACGACTTGCCATGGTATTTAATGCAGACACAACGATCTGGGCCGCCTGTACAAATTTGTTGGCAATGTCTGTAAAGCCATAGGAGTTGGGAATCATACTGTCAATAATAGGTACCAAAATGAAGCCCAGCAGCATATTTACTGCAAAGGCCAACAGTTGGGCAGTCATATTGATCGCTACACGTTTTTTATCCATGTTCACTCCTACAATATCAGTACTGCTTTGATAAGATACATCACTGTCAATAACTGCCCTATAAAGCCCGCATACATCAGTCCCCTGTCAATAGGCTTTTCGTACATCAGACAACTGTTGCGGCCAGTGAGGGACAAGGCCAGCATAAAAGGAATAAAATAGCGTCCCTGCACACCCTCAATGGAAATATAATCCTTTGGCGTCCAAGTCAGCAACATACCAGCCAGAATGATCCCGGTACATGCCAGACAGACCAACGCAATCCACCATTTATGCCAGCTCTTTACATAGAAAGGTTCTTCTCTTGTCTTTAAAATCGAAAGGATCAAAAGCAATAAAAAGAGCATGGGAATGACTTGGGAGATCTCTATCTCCACCCACCCCATCTTTTGACCTGCCAATGATTCCAGATAAAAAGCCGTCTTATCACTGACTGTATTGGCCAATATCCGTACCAGCTCCAAAGGCTGCTGTAAAAAATAACCAATGGTATAGCCTGCCGTGGTAGAAGAGCCTACAGTTGCAGTGGCTTCTGTGGTAGTGGCAATGTAGTTGACTGCCACTGTATTTTTGTTCAGGAAGCTTAACACAGGAAGAATGAAAAGCCCTGCCATACAAATTCCCTGTATCCGTCTGCCGCCGAACTTTTTTGCAGGAATCAGAAGGGCCAACAGACACATCGGCAGATAAATTCCGCTTTTTCCATAGATAAACACAATTCCCAGAATACCCATAACCAGAATATCCTTCGGTTTCACTGGCTCATCATTATAAGCTAAAGCAATACAATAACAGCTATACAGCAAAATTGTGCCAGTAATCACTGCATCATAAGAAAAAGACGTGCACTGCTGCAAGTTCATAGGCAAGATCGCAAGTAAAAACAGTGTCATTTTTCCGAAGGGCAGCTTCTTCATCCCCAAATAGACCATGCAGGCAAAAAACAGCAGACTGCACCATCTGGCTATTAACAGCATGGGCACGGTTCCCAGATGCAATAGACGGGCAAGAGTCATACCAAGTACTGCAGGCAGATAGAGAATCATCGGCGCTTCTGTATTAGCCGTAGCCTCTGCTTCTACCAATTGCCCATCCTGTACAAGCGAAAACAGTCCGTCATAGATATTCTTATAATTCGTCAGACTGGGCTCAGAGGTAAATTCCATCTCTGCATCATCTGCTCTTTTCAGGCATCTGCTTTCTCCGATTTGATCAATTCCAAGAAGCGTATTGGAATGCCGATAGGACATATCAATATGATACTTTTCATCTGGTGTCATATAAGGAGTTAAAATAAAGTTATAAATGACACCCAGGCACAATATAGTAAAGAGAAAAACCTTCTCCACTCTGCATCTTCGGATAAATGCCAGGTAATAAAAGCCTGCACTCATTGCTTCGAAAAACAGGAACATAACAAAGAAATACTTTTTCAAAAAGATATTAAAGTAAGTATGAGCATTCATGCTCAAACGACTTGCACTCTCTTCTCCATTGATATACAGAGCATTTTCCTCATAATATCCCTCCGGCGTAACAATCACAGAAAGTCCGCTTCCCAGCAGTTCCTCAGAAAATTCCAGACGCACCTCATAAGTATGTCCCTGAATATTGCTCTGGGTATGCTGAAAAATCAAGCCCATATACTGTCCATCAAGCAGAGAATCCGCTCCTATTACCGTCTCGCAGAGCAATTCTCCCTCTGTAATATCTCTCACCTGTGCCTGAATACTTCCTTCCGGAACAAAGTCCTCTGACAGATCCATCCGAATGCCTAAGCCAACCAAAGTATCCTCTTCTGTGGTATAATACTGCACCAATTCCCTTGTTTGCTGTGTCACTGGTAAAAGCATGTTATTATCGCGCATGACAACAACTCTATGGGTACTGTTCATAGCCTTCCTGACTTGTCCATCGTACACATAAAAGAAAATAAGCGCCACAAGGAATAAGAGAAATCCCATTCCAATCCACAAACGATATTTCTGACAAAAACCCTTGATTCTCTCTCCAAGGATTCCTGCCATTCTCTTTGGCTTTTCCTGCACCCGGGCTTCGTTTCCCTTTCCTGACAGCAGAAAGAACATGCCTCCCAGAATCAGAAGCATCAAAGTGGTCAAAAACGGATTTTTAACATAGTGAACCTGTATCCGATATATAGCATTATAGATAAGATTGTTTTCCAGAGCCTGGCCATTCTCATAAGAATTGCCCTGAGTCCTGCTCTCCGTATTTAGCCAGATGGAAGGACCTTCCTTCAGTCCCCGGCCTGTGATCACGATATCCAGAGTCTTTCCCTTTGGCTCCTTCTCAAAAGATACCCCCAAAAAGGCTTCTACCTTCAGATCTGCCATGGAATGGGTCTGACTGGCCAGCAGTTCTCCTGTCCGACTGTCATAAGCCTCAATCTGAATTCCTCCTTGGGTAAATACATATCCATTATCTGTAAAATAAAAAGAAATCTGATTCAGCGCCTGCTCGTCCGCATCATACTCAAATTTCAATTCTGTATCATTTGTAATCTCTTGTGTTTTTAATTTTAAAGAAGGCTTCCCAATTCCTGCAAGCCCTCTGGGATCCAGTCTGTCATGAGGCAGAAAAACAGATACAGCGAAATAGAGCATGCAGAGAACTGCATACCCTATTGCCCATTTTTTTCTATTCACCAAGGCCGCTCTCCACAGCTTCTACCATGGCTGCCAAAGCCGCTGTCTCGTCCACACCCTCACAGATGATCTCTATCTCATCTCCAGACTTAACGCAGGCTCCCAGTACGCTCAACACACTCTTTGCATTTGCCGTCGTATTCTCAAATGTAAAGGTGATCAGCGCCTTAAACTGCATTGCCGTCTTACAGAGAATCCCTGCCGGCCTTAAGTGCAGTCCCGTAGGATTTTGAATAACTACCTTCTGACTTACCATATGAAAACCTCCCATTTTTGATTTGTCTTTCATCAATTACCAAAATTATCTGTTGCTTCCGGTGGAAGTGCGCTTAACCAGCCTGAATTCCACCTGTGTCTCCTGCATCAAACTGTACACATCTGGAACCTCCACATCAAGAGCCTTGGTATAGGTTCCAGCTCTGGAATATCCCTCCAAATTCATGCTTACAGAAACTTCATTTTCATCCAATTCTGTCAGCTCTGCACTGGTGCCCATTACAATAATTTCTACTTCTTTAAGTTTATCAAAATCTACTTCCAGTCCCCGGGGCACATTCTCAAGTTCAATGTCTTCTACCGGAATCCGCACTGTCTTGCCCTGCTTTTTCTCCAGTGTTACCTCCACAGCTACAGAAGCATCCTTCTCATCCGCCAGACGAATATTCTCCGGCAGATATTTTGTTACATCCACATTTATCTGGGTATCTTCTGTGATTCCGTCTATGTTCACCGCCTCGCCCGGTATGGTAATCTCTCTTAAGTCTGCAATATCCTCCGTGGTTCCGGCAATCTCCAAGGTTTCCGGCTTGAAGGTAAGCTCCTTAAAGCTATAGCCCTGCTCTGGTGTTCCTGTATAATCCACTCGAATACGAACAATCTTTTTCTTATACATGGTCACATGAACATTCATGCCTGTAGTCTTTCCGTTATATTCCAGATAAGTGGTATCAATTGGATTGTTGGCATTATCATATATTTTAATCTCGCAGTTCTTTATCTGATCGGTAGTAAAGCCTGTCTTGTTCAGATCCACCTCTACCCTGCGAATCTCTTCAATCACAGAGGCAGGTCCGCTAATCTGAATCAGGCTTTGTTCCGGCACAGCTGTTCCGACCATATAGCCCTCACCCTCCTGGCCAGTCTCATTCACCACCACATTAAACTGCTCGCTGGAGGCATCCTCAATGCGGATGACTACATTTTCCCTGCTCTTGGTAATATTTAAAATATCAGAAGTCCTCACCTTTCGGCTATTACAAGTCACTTCAATACCTACAAGATTGTCAAGCTTAATATTCTTCTCCATATCGGCTGTAGCTGTAAAGTCCTCTGCTGAAAGCTTTTCCACTACTGAGCGTTTAGCCTGAACGCGAATACTGATAATATCGCTGTTGTCTTCAATACGATAAACCTTATCCTTGTGTGTCACCGTATCCTCATTCAGCATGGTAACACGGATACCTGAAAAATCCTGGTATATCACCGGATCATCAATACTCACAATAATCAGCCAGAGCATCACTGCCGCAATTATAGAAAGGAGCTTCAGACCCAGGTTATTTGTCAGCATTTTTCTCACGCTTCTTCACCCGTCCTTTCCATAACTTAAATCTACCTGTATCCTGAGACTTATTTTGTGCCTCAATCAGCTGCTCTCTTAGCTCATCCTCTTTTACATCCCGCATCAGTTTGCCATCGGATGCAACGGATACCTTTCCCGTCTCTTCTGACACAACAATCGTGATAGAATCTGTAACTTCGCTGACACCTACTGCCGCCCGATGCCTCGTACCCAATTCCTTACTGAGAAACATATTATCCGAAAGAGGAAGATAGCAGGTTGCAGAAACTACTCTGTCTCCCCTTACAATAATTGCTCCGTCATGGAGCGGCGTATTGTGCTCAAAAATATTAATCAAAAGCTGACTGCTCAGAAGAGAATCCAGGGTAATTCCTGTTCTCTCATACTCATGAAGAGGCGTATTTTTCTCAATTACAATCAAGGCGCCTGTCTTCACCTTGGCCATTTCGTAGACAGCTTTAATCAGTTCATTCACAGTCTTATCACTGAATCTGGCGCTTTCTTCCTTAGAATTGTCCAAGCTGAACACGGAACTTAGGATATTCTGCTGCCCCAGCTGCTCCAGAGCTCTTCTAAGCTCCGGCTGAAATACTATAATCAATGCAGTTATACCTAAGCTGAACACATTCTGAGCCAGCCAAAGAATTGTATTTAACTGAAATGCCCATGCTAAAAAGATAAAAATCAAGAGCACTGAAAATCCCTTCAGCAAAGCCCAAGCCCTTGTTCTTTTTATCCAAACCATAACCTGATAAAGCAGAAACGCCAGGATAATTACTTCTACCACATCAGTTTTTCGAATCTGCAAGGAGTCCAATGTTTTCATGTACTTGCCAATCAGATCCGTTATGGAATTCTGCATTCTGCTGCCCCCTTGTCCTTTCTTGTTATGGAACCTTTCCTAATCTATCTGCGCATCCGTTCTCTGGGTTCTGTGTGCAAACGCTCTCTTGTCTCTGTACGATTATGCTCAGCTGGCCTTTTTGCAGGAGCCGGCTTCTTTTTTACCGTACTTTGTTTCTTCTGGGGACTTATTTTTTTCACTCTTTTCTCCGGAACGGCAATGGTCAGCTTGGGAACTGCTTTTACATAGTAATAATACTCATCATCCTCAAACTGCACATATTCCGTTCGGGAATAGTCCATACTAAACACCGCAAGCTGAAGTAAAATGGCTAACCCGGCAGATACAATGCTCCCAACCAGCACCGGCACTAATTTCAAAGAAACGCCCATAACCATACTTCCAAGCAGCAAAACCACAAAATCCGCTACTGCCCCTGTTCCGATGGCAATTGTCCATGCATAATCAATAGACATGCGTCGAACAACATATACAATCAGAAGCGTCAATGCAAAAGCCACAGCCATTAACATCATCTCTCTGTTTCGGACAACATTGTCGATAAGATATGTGATCTTCTGCTGCATGGACTCACTTTCCGTCCCGCTAAGCATAGTTGTGTTCAGCTTCATATAATGCAGTAAGTAATACACAACCGTTCCGCAAGCCACTGGTATAGCTGCCGCAGGCGCTCCCACCAGTCCCATGGCAAGGGGTACCACATACGGCACCTTCAGCATAAAAGCCAGAGGCATCACAATCAAAAGATACCCATATTGGGGCGCTGTCCGAAAGAACAGTAAAACCATAAGCAGAATTATGACAAATGCAATTCCAAAAAACTCCAGTGACAAAGCATATGCATGGGCCAGAATCAATATTCCGCCAAATACTGCAATCAGATTCACTGGTAAAAATGAACACATCAAAGCAAGAATCAGGGAAATAGACGGATTCTTCGCCCGCTCCATAAATCCTACATTTCCATTAATCAGCAGAAATGCTATCAGCGCCAGCAAGAACTTCAGCAAAGGAATGATGTAAACATCATATTTTCCCATAAATATTTTGATCTTTTCTCTCAGTTCCAGTAAGGTTGTCATTTTTCTTTTGCTCCTCCTACAAAATCGCTGCTGCCTTTGGACTCCACCTGATAAATGTGGGAAATCTGCTTAAGAATCTGCTGATAGGCAGCAAGCCGCCTGCGATTTTTCTGATAGCGTATATGATATATCACATAATGAATCAATTGATAAACAGCCAAAAGTCCCAAATAAAGAAACACAAACTGTTTTCCCATAGCCGGCAGATCCATGGTGTTGATATTCTCCATCAGTTCTTCCATATGATAGAAAGCCCAGGCAGCTAAGCAAATGGCAAATACTATCGTATATGAGATCCAGGATGCAATCAGGTTGATGCTGATATAGTCTCCCCGAAAATACTTATTCATGGCCAAAGCCTTTTTTCCCTCACCAGCTTCAAATACCGCCGCTTTTGTCATAAGCCTGATTTTCTCTTCGTTTAGCATAAGTCACCTCTTTAATTTACTCCTCAGTGCAACTCTTTTCCGCTTATTGATTATCTGTATAGTATACCACATTTAATAACCTCTTCCAATAGATATACTTAAAAAATAAACTTTTTCCGCACCACTCTCCAAAAGGACGGCAGCGGCGGCATCAATAGTACTTCCTGTTGTATAAATATCGTCAATTAATAGAATTTTCTTAAATTTCACATGGTAATCAACTGCGTAAAAAGCATTTTTCAGATTATTTCTGCGTTCCTGATCATTTAGCTCTTTTTGGGGACTTGTCTTTTTTGTCCGCAGCAAACTCTTTACGGACACGGGAATTCCAAGCTCCCTGCCAAGCTTTCTTGCAATCAGTTCAGCCTGATTAAAGCCCCGTTTTCTTCTGCGGCTTTTATGAAGGGGAATCGGAATCAGCAAATCCACGTCCCAGGAACGTACTGCCGTGCCACAGGTATCCAAAAGCTCCTGCACATAAAAGTCCACATACTCTCTGCGGTTTTTATACTTAAAGCGGCTGATTGATTCCCTCATAACCGAATCGTATTCCAATGCCGCCCTTCCTCTGGTGTAGAGATGCTTTTTTCGCCCACAGTCCGGACAATATTCTGCTTCCACAGCGCTTAAGGGTTTTCCGCACCTTTTGCAGAGAGGCTCTGTCAATGGGTGCAGCCTCAGCCGGCAGGGCTCGCAAATCAATTTTCCCCCTCCTACAATGTCGTCACACACCGGACATCTACGGGGATAGATAAGATTTAATAATCTCCGAAAGACCTGTATACCGTTTTTGCTCCGTCTCATTCTCCACCATCATCTGAAATACCTCTGCGCTTCCTACCAGGGTTACGCAGGAGCGTGCTCTTGTTACTGCTGTATACAGAAGGTTTCTGTTCATCAAAGGCCTTGGACCTGTCAGCAGAGGAATCACTACAGCCGGATACTCACTCCCCTGAGATTTATGTACAGTTATGGCATAGGCCAGTTCCAGCTCATCCAACTGCTTAAAAGGATAGGATACCATACGCCCCTCATCAAACTCCACCGTCAGTTCTTCCGCAAAAGTATTAATGGAACGGATAATTCCCATATCACCATTGAACACGCCCAGTCCCCGATCCGCTGGGATGCCGAATCGGTTGCGAACCTCCCATTCCAACTGGTAATTATTTCGGATCTGCATCACCTTATCACCAACCCGAAAAAGGCCTTTTCCATGTTCTTTTTCTTCCTTATTCTGAGAAGCCGGATTTAGATAACGCTGGAGCACCTGATTTAGATTTTCCACACCCAGAGCCCCTTTGCGCATGGGTGTCAGTACCTGGATATCTGAGATCTGTGCATGAACATATTTGGGCATTTTTTCCTGAACCAGTGCCAACACCACACGCAAAATCACATTAGGATCCTGACGCTTGAGGAAGAAAAAATCTCTGCTCTTGTTATCCAAAGTCACTTGCTCTCCCCTGTTTATTTTATGAGCATTCACTATAATGTCGCTCTGGGCCGCCTGACGGAAGATCCGGGTCAGACGCACTACCGGAAATGCTTTGGAGCGGATAATATCCTGTAAAACGCTGCCCGGGCCTACACTGGGAAGCTGGTTTACATCTCCCACTAAAATCAATCTGGTTCCGGGAATCACAGCTTTCAGCAATGCCTGCATTAAGTGGAGATCTACCATGGACATCTCATCAATGATAATAACATCAGCCTCCAGAGGATTCTCCTCATTCCTTGCAAACATAGCCCGACCTGCAGAATTCTCCGGACCTCCGGAAAGCTCCAGCATTCGATGAATAGTCTGCGCTTCACAGCCGGTAGCCTCTGTCATCCGTTTGGCTGCACGTCCGGTGGGCGCTGCCAGAAAGATATCCAGTCCTTCCAGTTCAAAATATTTAATCATCGCATTGATAGTGGTCGTTTTTCCCGTTCCGGGGCCTCCTGTGAGGATCAGCAGGCCGTTTTGCACGGCTGCTGCTACTGCCTCCCTTTGATGCTCGTCCAAAGCGATAGATGCCTGTTCTTCCACCTTGCTTAATCTTGTCTGAATCTCACTCCCCATTACTTCCAAAGAAAGCTTCAGCTGATGCAGCATAGCGGCCACAGCAAGCTCACTGTGATAGTAAGATGAAGCATAGATAAAGGGCCGGCATTCTCCATTCGCTCCTGGAAGCTGCTTTTGCACCAGGCGGCGATCAATGCTCAGATCCATCAAGTGCTTTTCCACTGCTTCTATAGAAACACCGCCCAAAAGCTCCACTGTTCTGGAAAGCAACAGGGAACGCGGAAGACAGGTATGGCCTTCTGCTGCTCCTTGAAGCAGTATGTAGAGAATTCCGCTTCGTATTCGAAAATCCGAATCTTCCCGTATACCTACCAGTTTTGCAATCTCATCTGCGGTTCGAAATCCGATGCCCTCCATCTCATCCGCCAGACGATACGGATTCTCTTTTATCATGCGATAAATTTCCTGTCCATATTTCTGGTAAATCTTTACAGATAGGTTCACAGAAATTCCATATTCCTGAAGAAACATCATGGCCTGGCGAAGCTCCCGCTTTTCCTCCATCTGCTCTCCAATCTCTCTTGCCTTCTTTTCACTGATTCCTTTGATCTCTGCAAGACGCTCCGGTTCTCTCTCCAAAATTGAGAAGGTGTCTTTCCCAAACCGGCGCACGATACGGGCCGCAAGGGCTGCCCCAATGCCTTTTATCGCACCGCTGCCCAGATATCGCTCTATGGCCATTACATCTTTGGGCGCCTTCACTTCGAAGCTTTCTGCCTGAAACTGCTCTCCATATAAGGGATGCTCTGTATAGCCGCCTGTCAGTTCCAGAAGTTCTCCCTCACTGATATAGTGAAAACTTCCCACCACTGTAATTTCCTGTCCCTCTGATACCAGATTCAGAACCGAATACCCATTTTCCTCATTTCGATAAACGATATGCTCTACATAACCTTCCAGTTTCATATAACTCCCAAAAAAAGGCAGGACGGACTGAGCCGTCATGCCCCTCTTTTCTACTCGTCTCTCTTTCCTGACATAAACTCTACAAACTTGCCGGTACCGATTGCCACACACTTCATGGAATCCTCTGCAGTCATTGTGTTGATGCCGGTTTTCTCTTCCAGAAGTTCCTCCAATCCCCGCAGCAACGCACCGCCGCCCGTAAGGACAATGCCCCGGTCAGCAATATCTGCCGCCAGCTCAGGGGGAGTCTTCTCCAATACACTGTGTACTGCCTCCACAATCTGCATGGTAGTCTCCCGAAGTGCTTCTTCCGTATCCTCAGAGGTTACTTCCACCGTCTTGGGAAGTCCTGTTACCAGATTTCGTCCCCGGACATCCATTCGATCCACTTCTGCCCGCGGAAAACAAGTCCCTACCTTAATCTTGATATCCTCTGCAGTCCGCTCACCAATAAGCAGATTATGCTTTTTACGCATATAACGGACAATGGCCTCGTCAAAGTCATCTCCGGCCACCTTAACCGACGTGCTGACTACTGTCCCCCCCAAAGAAATTACAGCAATATCGCTGGTTCCTCCGCCAATATCTACAATCATATTGCCGCAGGGCCTGGAAATATCAATTCCGGCTCCAATCGCTGCCGCAATAGGTTCTTCTATAATTAATACTTCTCTGGCTCCTGCCTGATAGGTCGCATCCTCAACCGCTTTCTTCTCCACCTCAGTAACACCACTGGGCACACAGACTGCAATTCTGGGCTTACGAAAGGTCTTCTTGCCCATAGCCTTCTGAATAAAGTACTTAAGCATCTTCTCAGTTACGGTGTAATCAGAAATAACACCCTGGCGCAGGGGACGAACCGCCACAATATTGCCGGGAGTTCTTCCCAGCATCAGGCGAGCCTCCTCGCCAATAGCACGAATCTTATTTGTATCTCTGTCAAAAGCTACTACGGAGGGCTCCTTTAACACAACGCCCTTTCCATTTATAAATACAAGCATACTCGCAGTACCCAGGTCAATTCCAATATCTGTTCCAGCCATGATTCCATATCCCCTTTCGCTCTATTCTCTCTATGTTTCATTCTTTTCCGAATTGTCTAGTGTTATTCATTTTTTCCTATTTCTGACACAATTACTGTACCATCCAGGTAAATTTGAAAGTTTAACTTCAAAGCTTTCCAGCCTGTCCCATATTTTTTCTCATAACTCAATCAATCTAATACTGCATACCTGCTGATTTTAAGCCTTACACCTGAGTTATCGCCGTTTTCCTTGGGATAAAGGCCGCTCTTGCGTAACCTATATTATATACAATAATTTCTAAAAAGAAAAGCGTTTTTTTTGGGGATATGGAAATTTAAGCAATTCTTAAGGGGATCTTTCCTCATTTTGTCCGGAAACAGGCTGAAACCACGCCGAATAGCCCTGTTAATGGCTTTAATCTCTCAGTTCCCTCAGCCATTTAACTACTTCATAAAGCCTTTCTTTTCGTTCTTCTGTGCAATCAGGCAGCTCTTTCTCCAAATCAACGTCTTCCATATCATAGCGTTTTCCGGTCAGAAGCTGCTCAATAAGTCCGGGAAGCTCCACATCCAGCATATCGGAGAAAACCATGATTTCACTAATATGCATGGCATTCAGCTTCAAATACACTTCCAGCTCTCCCCAATCAAAGCGCCTGCTGTAGCTGGTCTCACACTCCGGGGACTTTCCAAACTTCCACTCCCAGGAGGAATAGAGTTCATAGGTATCTTCCACCTGGGAATTATCCAGTATTTTAGTGTTTAATTCCTCGAAGCTTCCATACACTTCCTCAAAGCTCTCTTTCAGCGCCTGGCGCATGGCATCCGTAGTAACCTCCGGATTCAGGTCCTTGAGATTGCAGACCCTGGACTGTACGGACTTAACGCCTTTTGCCTTCATCTTATCCTTAGAAGGGGTCAGATAACGTCCAAGCTGGGATACATCCACATTAACCATAATGGTTCCGTGCTGAATGCTGCACTGAGAAGTTTTCGAAAATGCATTGCCGGAAAACTTAAATCCGTCTTCTGTTATAATATCATTTCTTCCTGAGAATTGGGTCTCAACACCAAATCTCCGGCAGGCCGCCTGTATCACCTGAAGCTGTTTTTCGAGATTATAGACCTCAGGAGATGCCAGAAAGGTAAAGCAGAGGTTGCCAAGATCGTGATATACGGCTCCGCCGCCGGTGGTTCTTCTGGCAAGGCATCCCCCTTCCTCTTCCAAAAGCTGTGCCCTGCATTCCCGGATGGCATTTTGGTTTCTTCCTATTACTACTGTGCGTTCGTTCTGCCACAGGTAGAGGATCACATCTCCTTTTTTGATCTGAGTGGAAAGATATTTTTCAACGGCCAGATTGTGCCAAGGGTTCCATGTATACGTTTGAATGAAATAGTTGCTCATGATGTCAGTTCTCCTTTATCCTTTAAAAAGAAGTGCGTCCCTAAAATAGAAACGCACTTCCTCTTCTATCTTGCTGACATTATCTCATTATTGACAAAGCAACATCTATGATGCCCTCTGCCACTTTGCAGCTAGGTTTGCTTATTATAAAATCAAGATTTTAAATGCCTAATTTCAGCTTTCTTAACTGCTCTTCTGCTGTTACGTTCGTTGTCGGCTTGTAATCCTTCAAAGTAATCAGCTTCTCATTGATCGCATCCAAGATCCACTCCTTCTGGGGGAAGAAGTAATGATCGTACTCGAAGGGTGGTGTAATCCAGTTCTGAGCACCAACAATTGCAGGCGGTGCATCCAGATAATCAAATGCAAGTTCCGTAATATTCTTGGCAACTTCATCCAGGAAGGTTCCTCTTGCACAAGCGTCAGAGGTCATAACAACCTTTCCGGTCTTCTTTACAGACTCCAGAATCTTGGTGTAATCAAGGGGAACTAAGCTGTGCAGGTTGATCAGTTCTACGGACAAGCCATACTTCTCTTCCAGTTCCTTCACCGCATCGTATGCACGATACAGAGTTGCCCCGATGGTCAGCATGGTAATGTCGGAACCAGTCTTAATTACGTCCACATCACCGAACTCAATCTCATATTCTCCCTGAGGAACTCCGCCCTCATGGAACTTCTCACCGATATCATAGATTCTCTGGCTCTCAAAGAATACTACCGGGTCCGTTCCGTTCAATGCGGCCTGCATAAGGCCCTTTGCCTCGTAAGGTGTTGCCGGGAAGCATACCTTAAGTCCTGGTACATGGGCACACATGGAAGTCCAGTCCTGAGAGTGCTGTGCACCGTATTTAGAACCTACGGATACACGTAAGATGAGAGGCATCTTTAAGATTCCCGCACTCATGGCCTGCCATTTTGCCATCTGGTTGAAGATCTCGTCACCGCAGCATCCGATAAAGTCTGCATACATCAGCTCTACTACCGCACGGCCGCCGCACATGGTATAGCCTACGCCGGTACCTACGATTGCAGTCTCGGAAATGGGTGAGTTAAACAGTCTGGAGTAGGGAATTACATCCGTAAATCCACGATATACGGCAAATGCGCCGCCCCAGTCACGCACGTCCTCGCCATAAGCGATGAGCGTGGGATCCTCATAGTATTTATTAAACATGGGCTCGAAAATAGCATCACGAATATTGTAACGCTTCATGGCGCTTACTTCTTTTCCATCCAGATAGTGAGTACGAACCTTCTTCTGAATATCTGTGTAACGCTTGCAGCTCTCTTTGGGGCCTGTAACAGCCGGTTCTCTGGAGGGATCCATGTTGCGCTTCTTCTCATTGTTGAACATCAGGCGCTCAATGATTCCCGGGTCATTGTCAAAGTCAAGGTAAGGAGATGCATCCTTGTCTGCTGCCAGACGGCAGATGCGAGCCATTCTCTCTTTGGTCTTTGCCCAAATCTCTTCAAACTCGCTGTCCTCTGCAACACCTGCGTCTACCAGAGCCTTGCGGTAGGTTACCAGCGGATCCTGAGCTCTCCATGCCTCAATCTCCTCTTTGGTACGATATGCGTTCTGGTCAGAAGTGGAATGTCCCAACAGACGATAAGTAACAACATCCAGGAATACGGGGCCTTCTCCGCTCTTTACCAGAGGCAGCTTTCTGCGGTATGCATCAATAACTGCCAGCGGGTTGTAGCCGTCAACTCTCTCTGCATGAAGCTGGCTCTCTGTAACGCCGGCTCCCATACGTGCCAGCTCACCATAGCCCATGGTCTCGCCGTAGGTCTGACCGCCCATACCATAGGAGTTGTTGTTGATATTGAAGATCAGGGGAAGTCCGCCCTTTCTGCCCTCCTCCCAAAGAGTACGGTACTGATCCATGGTTGCAAAGGAAAGAGCCTCCCATACGGGGCCACGGCCCATGGAACCATCACCAAGGTTGGCAACTACTACGCCGCCCTTATCATTGCACTTCTTATACAGGGCCGCACCTGTGGAAATAGTTGCGGAACCGCCTACCAGCGCATTGTTGGGATATACGCCAAAGGGCAGGAAGAATGCATGCATGGAGCCGCCAAGTCCCTTATGGAATCCGTTCTCACGGGCAAACAGCTCGGCCAATGCGCCGTATACAATGAACTCGATAGCAAGCTCTTTTACATCGCCTTCCGCCTTGCTGACGGTCTTGATAGCCTTCAGAGTCTTGCCTTCAAAGAAGTTCTCCATGTCATCCAAAAGCTCCTTGTCATCCAGCTTCTGAATACAGGAAAGGCATTTTGCAAGAATCTCGCTGTGGCTTCTGTGGCTTCCGAAGGTAAAGTCCTCTTTGCTCAGCAGATAAGCCTCTCCAACTGCTGCCGCTTCCTGGCCAAGGGAAAGATGAGCCGGACCCGGATAAGTAGTATCCACATCCGCATATTTTGCCTGTGTCTTGATCTGATTTAACATGTCCTCAAACTCACGGCAGATGGTCATGTCACGGAAGATGCGAAGCAAATCCTCTTTTGTGAAGTTTCCTTCCTCCATCTCCTCTTTTATGGTTTTCTTGTAGGTGTTGATGGGAATATCTTTAAAGGTAATTTTTCCCTCCGCCCGCATTTTGTCGGGATCGATGTACAATGACTTTGGCATTTCTTTATCTCCTTTCTTTGATCTGCACATGTTTTTGTGCATTAAGGTATACCCGTAGGGTGTTTCTTTGATCTGCACATGTTTTTGTGCATTAAGGTATGCCCGTAGGGTGTTTCTTTGATCTGCACATGTTTTTTGTGCATTGAGGTATACCTGTAGGATGTTATATTTATTCCTTCCGCTGATTAATGCGGATAGTTTTTATATTATAAATTGGACGGACGGACTCAAAGCCCCAAAGCGCTTTAAGCCCTAGTTAACTGACTAATTATTATTTCATCATTAACAGAGAAATGTTCTCAAGAGCGTTACACAACTCCTTCACAAACTTGGAAGCCGGTGTTCCGTCCAGTGCTCTATGGTCATAGGACAGGCAGAGACCCATAGCCGGATAGGTCTTGATCTCGCCATTTACTTCCTTCACTCTTGTAGTGATACCGCAGACGCCAAGGATACCTACCTGAGGCGGATTTACAACCGGTGTGAACATTTCTACTCCAAGAGAGCCTACATTGGATACAGTAAAGCTTGCGCCGGACAGCATATCCGGAGCAGCCTTGCCCTCCTGGCAAATCTTTGCAAGGCGCTTCGCTTCTACACACAGCTGGGAAAGCGTCATCTTATTTGCATTGAAAATGGTCGGAACCATCAGTCCCTTGGGAGTATCTACTGCCATTCCCAGATGTACATTGGTGTATTTGCGAAGCACGTTGTCTTCCGGCATAATTGCATTCAAATCAGAGTGATTCAGAAGTATCCGGGATACTGCAAACATTACCATATCGTTCAGAGTGATATTGGGCATCCCCATTGCTTCTCCATTGGCCTTAATCTGCTTTCTTAAGTTCATAAGAGCCGTTGCATCGAAGGTATGATAATGGGTCAGCTGAGCCATGGTACTTAAGGACTTCACCATTGCCTTTGCGGTAGCCTTTCTCACACCGGAGAACTTCACATCTACATATTCCACGTCTGCCGGAACTGCCGCTGCCGGAGCCGCTTCTGCTGCGGGCGCAGGTACTGCTGCGGGCGCTGCCGCTGCTGCCGGAGCCGGGGCACTTGCCGCATATGCCTTTACATCTGCTTCAACAATACGTCCATGAGGTCCGGTAGGTGTTGCTGCCGTTGCATCCACACCCAAATTCTTTGCTGCCATTCTGGCTCTGGGGGATACCTTGGCATCCGGGTTGGCCGGACCGTTTGATGCTGCCGGAGCCGGTGCCGCTGCGGGTGCTGCCGCTGCGGGCGCAGGTACGGCTGCGGATGCTGTCCCCTCCTTTAAGCCTGCTACGCTGTCTCCCGGTTTCCCGATGGCACATACGTTTACCAAAACAGGAACCTCATCTCCGTCCTCATAGAAGATCTCAAGAAGCTCACCTTCTGCTGTGGATTCGCACTCAAATGCCGCTTTATCTGTCTCATAGGTAAAGAGGATATCGCCAATCTTAATCTGATCGCCTTTTTTCTTATGCCACTCAGTAATCACACACTCTTCTACGGTGATTCCTGCCTTGGGCATCAGTACACCCTGAGCCACATTGCCGGCCGGTGCCGCTGCGGGCGCTGCCGCCGGTGCTGCTCCTGTTGCGGGGGCAGGTGCCGCCGCTGGCGCTGTTCCTTCTTTCAGACCTTCAATGCTGTCACCGGGCTTTCCAATAGCACATACATTTACCAGAACAGGTACTTCGTCGCCATCCTCATAAAAGATCTCAAGAATCTCTCCTTCTGCCGTGGATTCACACTCAAAGGATGCCTTGTCCGTCTCATAAGTAAAAAGTATGTCACCTACATTTACATGATCGCCTTTTTTCTTACTCCACTCGGTAATTACACACTCTTCTACGGTAATTCCTGCCTTGGGCATCAGTACGCCCTGAGCCATATTTCCCGCCGGTGCCGCTGCAGGCGCTGCTGCCGGTGCAGGTGCAGCCGCCGGAGCCGGTTCTGTCTCCGCTGCGGATGCGGTTCCATCTTTGATTCCGGAGATATCATCGCCAGGCCGTCCTACTGCACATACGTTTACCAGAACAGGTACTTCGTCTCCTTCCTCATAAAAAATTTCAAGGATCTCTCCTTCTGCTGTGGATTCACACTCGAAGGATGCCTTATCTGTCTCGTAGGTGAAGAGTATGTCGCCCACGTTTACATGGTCGCCTTTTTTCTTCAGCCACTCGGTAATGATGCATTCTTCTACCGTGATTCCTGCTTTTGGCATTAATACGCCTACTGCCATTTCTTTTCCCTCCATAATTTCTTTATTATATATATTTTGTGTTACTATTACGGGCTTAAAGGATTTCGGTTCCTGCTTGCTCCGCACGCTCCTGTACTTCCTTCGGGAGCTGACCGTCACTGACAATGTAATCGGCATCTTCTACATTACCAAAGGTATAGGGGAGGATTCTGCCGCACTTGGAGCTGTCCATTAAGATGACTTTTTTTCCGGCTTTTTTCATCATCAAGCGCTTTACCAGCATCTCATCCTCTTTGCCGCAGGTGAACCCCCCATCTTCCGTATAGCCTGATACGCCTAAGAATGCGGTGGCAATGTTGATCTGCTCCAGCATCTGCAGAGTGCTTTGGCCGGAGACTGCCTGGTTGAAGCGGTTCAGGGTTCCTCCGCACATATGGACGGTGGGGATGGACAGCTTTCCCAGTTCCAATGCGATTCCGGGACCTGTGGTGAAGATGTTGAGATCTATGTCCGGGATTGCCTGGGCTAAAGCCATGTTGGAGGTGCCCGCATCAAGGAATACAGCGCTTCCCGGCTCTATGAGACGCAGAGCTTTTCTGGCCATTTCCCTTTTTTCTTTCCAGTTGGTCTGCATTCGGGTCTCCAGCTTGATCTCTGTGGGGCTGGTTCCCGGGGTCGCAGATATGGCTCCGCCCCTGGTTCGGATGATGATGCCTTCCTCTTCCAGCTTCTCCAGGTCACGGTGAACGGTCATTAAACTGACATCAGGAAAAAGAGCGCTGACTTCTTTTACGGTGACTGCGCCTTTTTCCTGAATATATTTTCCGATCTTTTCTCTGCGAAGCTGGTTCATGTAGGTTCCTTCTTGTTAAGATTTGTTATGTTCTTTTCTTAACTTGTAACAGATTATAACATTTTATAACATGTAAGTCAACAGGGTTTCTTGGGTTTTAGGAAAAATGTTTTGGGGACGGACGGGGACGAGGGAAGGGATTTCCATATCCTGTGTTCGGACGGTTCTCGTACACTTCGTCTGCTTTGAACGTACATTACTCTTGCTGATTTTGTGATGTTTAAATGTTTTGGAGTAATGTTCGCTCAGAACAGACGAAGCGTTCGTGAACAGCCGGACACTGGATATCGGAAATCCCTTCCCTCGTCCCCTGTTGGTTGGCTTGCGAGCTGTTTTTATAAAAAGCCTGCGATTATGGGGGATCGCAGGCTTTTTGTTTTGCTTTTTTTCTGATATATTGCGTTTTCATAGGTTGTTAACGGTTTTTCCTTGTCCAAATTGGTTAAATTTTGAGTAAGGACTGCTAACTGTCGGGTTGGTTACCTGGTGGTTCGTGTGTCAGGCTAGTACAACATTGTTATTTGTGCAAGGTTGTACTAGGCTGTTCGGAATATGAATTTTCGGTATCTTTCTAAGATGGTTAGAAGTATGATTCCCATTACTCCGCATACGGCGATTTCTCCGATTCCTACGGTTCCCATTAGGAATGGGATAGGAAGGGGTTCTCCGTAGCCATAGTGAAGGACAAAGGGTATGATTAGTGTATTGGCTAAGATGGGCGGGACGGGTGCAAGGAAGCGGCTTTTTTTGCGGAGCAGATAGGTTCCTATGGCTCCTATTAGGGTTGCCAGACTGCCGAATGCGACATCAAGCATGATGCTTCCACCGATGAGATTGGCAATGAAGCAGCCGATAAACAGGCCCGGAATGGCTGCCGGTGTAAAGTAGGGCAGTATGACCAGGGCCTCGGCAATTCTTGCCTGGATTGCTCCGTAGCTGATGGGTGCAAATGCAATGCAAAGCACCACGTAGATAGCTGCAATCATTGCAGCCTGTGCCATGAATAATACTTTGTTCTCTTTCATTTTTCTTTCTCTCCTTAGTTTTGTTTTACGCATGCAATAAGCCGTGGGAACATGCTTCCTTGTTCATGCGGCAATTGCTGCGCCAACCGCAAGCTCTGTTTACGGCCGACGTGTGGATGGTTTCGAACACACGGATTTTGCCGGAATGAATATCCGAACTTGTTTAGTATAACACGATACGCTTAAATGTCAAATTGATTTTGCAAATAATTTGACGCAGGTTCTATTCTCTGTTATTATAATTTCGTGTGCCATTGCAGAAATGTCTTTACGAAACAGCAATCCACAGGCACATGCAAGTTTAATAAGGGAGTATATTGCTATGGAAAAAAGAGAAAAGTTTTCGTCAAGGCTTGGATTTATTTTGATCTCGGCCGGATGCGCCGTAGGGCTTGGCAATGTCTGGCGGTTTCCTTACATAACGGGAAAATATGGCGGAGCCGCTTTTGTTTTGATTTATCTGGTATTTCTTGTTATTTTGGGAATGCCGATTATGGCTATGGAATTTGCCGTTGGCCGGGCCAGCCAGAAGTCGGCGGCCAGGAGCTTTCATGTGCTGGAGCCTAAGGGGAGCAAATGGCATCTGGAAGGATATGCAGCTATGGCCGGTAATTATCTGCTGATGATGTTCTATACCACTGTCGGCGGTTGGATGCTTTCCTATGTATTTAAGATGGCAACGGGAACCTTTACTGCCCTTACACCGGATGAAGTAGGCGGTGTATTCAGCGAAATGCTGGCCTCGCCCGGTTCTATGACATTTTGGATGGTGATTACGGTTCTGCTGAGTTTTGGCATCTGTAATCTGGGGCTTCAAAACGGCGTGGAGCGTATCACTAAGATTATGATGGGCTTTCTGTTTGTAATTCTGATTGTACTGTGTATTCGAAGCGTCACCCTTAAGGGCGCCGGAGACGGTCTAAGCTTTTATCTGGTTCCCGATTTTGGCAAGGTTGTAGAAAACGGCGTGGGAGAAGTGGTATTTGCCGCTATGGGCCAGGCTTTCTTTACCTTAAGCCTGGGAATCGGCGCTATGGCTATCTTCGGAAGCTACATCAGCAAGGAAAGGACTTTGATGGGAGAAACCATGAATATCTGTGTTCTGGATACGCTGATTGCACTTATGGCCGGACTTGTTATTTTTCCTGCCTGCTTTGCTTTTGGGGTAGACCCGGGGGAGGGGCCGGGACTTGTGTTTGTGACTCTTCCGAATATTTTTAATCAGATGGCCGGGGGACGGCTGTGGGGGACTTTGTTCTTTATCTTTATGAGCTTTGCGGCATTGTCTACGGTGATAGCCGTGTTTGAGAATATTATCAGCTTTGCTATTGATCTGTGGGGATGGAGCCGCAAGAAAGCGGTTCTGGTGAATCTGATTGCAATTTTGATTCTTTCCATGCCCTGCGTGCTGGGCTTTAATCTGTGGAGCGGCTTTGCCCCCTTAGGCGCCGGTTCTACGGTTCAGGATCTGGAGGATTTTATTGTGTCCAACAATCTCCTGCCTCTGGGAAGCCTGGTGTATCTTCTGTTCTGTACCAGCCGGTATGGATGGGGATGGGATAAGTTTATTGTGGAGGCGGATGCCGGAAAAGGCATTAAGTTTCCCAAATGGGCAAGATTTTATGTGTCTTATATTCTGCCGTTGATTGTGTTGTTTATCTTTGTGATGGGGTATTGGCAGAAGTTTGCGAATTAGAAATATAAGTCTTAAAAAATCACATATGAAAAGACTGCTGCGGAAAAGCTTAATTGCTTATTCCGTAGCAGTCTTTCTATTTTATGGATATTTCAAGGATTCTACATTTGAACGAAGAATAACTCTTTTACCAGTTAAAACCATATATTTTATTTGATTCCCCAACTGCTCAGTGGTTTCACCATTATGGTACAAATCCATTTAAAATCGCTTATTTCTTCTCCTCGTGATACTCCTTCTCCGTATTCACACTCCAGATATTCTTCTTATCCTCCCTGCCGCTTAAGATATTGCCCACAGCCTCAAAGGAGGTTGCCATGGAATGATCCATGTTGTTGTAGCGGTGCTGACCGTTGCGGCCTACGCAGTAAAGGTTGCCGAAACCATTGAGATAGGAAATCAGGTCATCCATATGCTCATAGGTATCAAAGTACGCCGGATATGCTTTTTTCACCCGCTCTCTGTGGGAATCCAGCACATCACTCTCACGGGAAATCACACCCATTTTCAAGAGCTCGGCTGTGGCGTATTTTACCCATTTTTCCTCACTGAGCTTCCAGTACTTGTCGCCTTCGCTGCAAAAATACTCCAGACCGATCCAGACAGTTTTCTCCGGTTCTGCCACCATGTAGGGGGACCAGTTATTAAAGATCTGAATACGCCCCAGCTTCACTCCCGTATCCTGGACATAGATCCAGCAATCGGGTACAATGTTGTTTAAGGTCCTAAGCTTGGTCTCATTTTTCAGATTCAGCTTTTTTACCAGAAGTCCTACGGTCACGAAATCACGATAGGGTAAGCCTGCCGCAATCTCAGCCTTATCCTTCGGCACATCGTTCATGCCTGCTATCAGATCCTTTACCGGCATAGAAGAAATAAATACATCACCTTCCACGGTCACTTCCCGGCCATCGCATTCGTAGACAATGCTTTCCACCCGATTTCCGGCGGTATTGATCTTTGTTACTTTACAGCCTTTGCGGATCTCTCCGCCCATCTTCTCTACTTCCTCCGCCGCTGTCTCCCACAGCTGGCCCGGACCGTATTTGGGATAATTGAACTCTTCAATCAGGGATGTCTGTACATGCTTCTTGTCCTGCTTCCCCGGAAGAAGTTTCACCAGGTTGTCCTTTAGAATTCCCATGATGGAAAGGCCCTTGGTCCGCTGTGCGCCCCAGTCCGGCGCAATCTCTCTGGGATGACGCCCCCATAGTTTCTCTGTGTAGCCTTCAAAGAACATAGAGTAAAGCTTTCTGCCGAAACTGTTAATATAGAAGTTCTCCAGCGAGTCCACCGGCTTTTTAACTACTGCTGTCTTCAAATAACTGCAGCCAGCCACCACCGTATCCGCAAAACCCATATTCAAAAACAGCTTTGCATTCAGCTTAATGGGATAGTCGAAAAATTTCTTTTTATAGTAAATACGGGATACTCTGTTACGGGTCAGCATGACCTGATCCTCTTTCTCCGGATCCGGACCGCCCTTTTTCAGCGGCAGGGTACGTCCAAGCACCTTATCATCATAGGAAGGCTTGCCCTGAAGGGGCATGATCTGATCCCACCACCGGGTTACTCTGTCATCCTTGGAGAAAAATCGGTGGCCGCCGATGTCCATCCGGTTTCCATTATAGCGGACAGTTCTGGAGATTCCGCCAATCTCCTGACTTTCCTCCAGCACCAGTACCTCATATTCCTTTGACTGCTTTAACAATTCGTACGCCGCCGTCACGCCTGCCGGACCTGCGCCGATGATGATCGCTTTCTTCATTTGAAGCTCCTTTTTTGTTCTTTTACCTGTTATTCTCTGCTGACATTCTCTTTTGTATCCAAGTTATTTTTCTATTGTACACGATTCTTTATTAGCCGTCAAATATTTACATGATGATATCTTCATCCTTTTTAGCTGCTGAAATTTAATACCTGAATTAGCTTTTTGAAACCGTCATCTATTTTTAGTGGCGAATAGAAAAGTAATTGATCAATATCTCCTTGATATGATTATACCGTCTGGCATAGGCATTCTCCACCCGGATAATCTGCATCTGATGGGCCCTGCAAATGGCGTTCTTTTTCCGATCCCGCTCCTTTACAATCTCATCCTCAAAATGCTCTTTCCCATCCAATTCAATGGCCAGCACAGGAAGCTCCTGCTTTCCCTGACGCTCATAGACTACAAAATCGAATCGGCCGGAATAGAACAGATCCTCATGGCTTATATTGTCCATAAATACCTGGGAAACCGCCACTTCTTTTCGCACTGAATAGCGGCTTTGGGAAAGCCAGATATTTTCCAGGGCATGGGTCAGGTTGGCAAGAAATGCTTCCTCCATAGCCGTGCTGAAGGGCTTGATTCCCAATGCCCGGGAGTTGGCTTTCTTCTGACTCACCTGGGACATTCCGTTGGCCTGCACGTACTTTACAAGCTCATAGAGATCATCACTGTCCTCTTTTTGATGGAGCCGATTCAGATTTTTGGAATCCGACAACACAATGAGCTGATCCTTTGCACGGGATGCGGCTACGTTGATTAGCTCTCTGTTATTCTTCAGCCATTCATAGGTGCCTGCCTGGGTACTGTCCGAGATGGCTGTGGAAAAGAGCACCACATCCTTTTCATCTCCCTGAAAGGCATGAACAGTCCCGCATGCTACATGTTCAAGCCCCTCCTTTTTCAAAGCCTCCTCAATTAGCTTTTTCTGATTTACGAAGGGCGTAATGACGCCGATACTCTTGTCTCTGTGTCCGGCTGCGTATTTTACAATCTCCCTGACCTCTGACGGGGCCGTATTTTTCAGGTCAGAGGGTTCATTTTTTACATCCACATAAACGAGAGGGTGGGGCTCCTTGCTGTCAGAGCAGATGTTCAGCTTGGAGTTGTAGTATTTCCGATTATTAAATTCTATGATTTTCTCATTGCAGCGGTAATGGTTGTGGAGCAGCACCTCATCACTGACGGAATCACAGGAGAGAAAGGTTTTGTAAATAGAATTGGCACGGTAATCGTATTCATCAGATACGTTGTATTTCTTACGGAGCCGTTGATTTACCAGAGGATCCAGAAGAATCACCGGGTTAAGCTGCTGGGGATCTCCCACCAGCATAAGCTGTTCCCCACGTATAATGGGAACAAGAGAAACTGCCGTGTTGCACTGGCTGGCCTCATCCACAATTACCATGTCGAACATGGCCTCCGGAGCTCCAAGCCTGTGGGCGGAGATGCAGGTGGTAATCATCACCGGAAATACCCTTTGGAGCTTTTTCACATGTTCTGTTTTGCTCAGATATTTTGAAAATGCCGATAGCTGCTCCTCTCCCTCTGCCTCAAATAAAATCTTCCTCAGGTCCTCGTATTTGGGCTCGTCCAGCCTTTGAATATATTTTGCAGAGGTGTAGTAAAGGTATTTGTATAACTCCTCCTCATTATCATCCAAAAGGCTTAAGGCTTCCTGGTCCGTAATCTGCCCCTTGTCGGTAATTTTCCTGCTCACCTGCTGAAGCTGTCTTCCCTGCAGGTCTGCCTGAAAGGGAAGAAGCCCGATGGCTCCCTGTAAACGGCTCTGATATTCGGTCATTCGATGGAGGGTTTCTCTGCGCTCTTTCAGATCCAGAACCTCCTCGTAGCGGGCCAGCAGTCCGGACAGTTCCCTGGCGCGCTGAATACGGTCATCCTTTCGCTTATCCAGCGTGGATTCATATACGGTGATGGCTTTGGTCTGCATATAAAGCTGTTTTAAATACCGGATGGCTTCCCTTAGCTTCTCCACATTTCCCAGACGAAGAACGGGAAAGGGAATTCTTTGATTATGGTATTCCAGCCCAATCAGCTTTTCAAATACGCTGTTAATGGGATGATTATTGTACGACGTAAACAGTACTGTCTTTTCGTTGAAAAATGCGGTTAAAATGGTATTGAGAATGGTATTGGTCTTGCCCGTTCCCGGAGGGCCCTGAATATAAGCCACGGGATATTTCATGGCATTGTTAATGGCCAGAAGCTGATCCAGGTTGATCCGTTTATTCAGCAAGGTAATGGAACATGCCTTTTTCCGGACAGGGCGATTCAGAAGATCCCCGAAAAACGCCCGGATAGGAACTGGAATCTCTTTTTTTTGGTACATATTCATAATTGCCTGATACTCTTTATGGAGGTCCAGCGCAATGTCCATGCCAAGGCCGATTACATAGGGCATATCATCTACGCTTAGTACGGAACGGTTGTAGTGGGTGATGCAGTCCTTGATCCGCTCCTGATGTTCCTCAAAATGCTCCAGAAGCTCGTATTCGTCTGCGTCCAGATACCGGCGGATGCTCTCTACGGTGCCGTCAACGGTGTATTCCGTGCAGATAGTAATGTCCTCATCCGGACGGAGCACCTGCCGTTTCACATCCAGGCGAAGACGGCGGTAGGCCAGCACATAGAGACCTTTGCCGGTATGGATGCTGAGGACATTCATGGCAAGCTGCTGAAGGCTCAGGCGCCCGTCAGGGCGCTTTTCTTCTGTCTTTAGCTGAAAGTATTTTACGATCATTCGGAATTGTTCATCGTCAAGCTCATAGCATTCCTCCCCAAAGCTGTCTCTGTCCAGATAGCGGATCAGCTCAAAGTCGGAATAGTATGGCACCGTATCCATGCGGTTGCACATTTCCAGATAGTTTAGAATTTTTAGGTTGGCTACGTGGTCGAAGAGACTTTTGTATTTGTGAGGGTTAAGATAAATGTCACGGACAAGGCGCTGGTTGATTTCGCAGTAGGAACCCTCAATGACCTCTGAGGACAGGATGGAATCTATGTAGATGCGGTCGTAGGAACTCAGGGTGTACTTTCCGGTATGGAGACCGTCTACAGAGAGGGTGCGGCTCTTGATGTTCAGATCACGGATGCCTATCCAGTAGCTGGTGATCTGGTTTTCGATGTTTTGGTATTCGATTTTCAGCCATTTTCCCTCGTGTATGGCTTTGAAGATGTTGCGGTGGGTGTTATTCATAAGGCTCCCATTCCTCAATCATTCCTGACAGCATTTCATCCAATTCCCCCAGCATTTCCTGAGCTCTGGCATCTCCTTGTTCTGACATTTTCTCCAAAAGCCCCAGCAGCTTTGGATTTCCGGAAAT
This sequence comes from Clostridia bacterium, assembly GCA_910574255.1. Classification (GTDB taxonomy): domain Bacteria; phylum Bacillota; class Clostridia; order Lachnospirales; family Lachnospiraceae; genus Laedolimicola. Next base: position 208,740 of record CAJTAK010000006.1, on the reverse strand, counting down.
CATATAGCAATACATCTGCAGACCGGACACCATTTCTTTATTGAGATGTTTTCTGGCATACTTCAGCAAACGCTTTTCCGAAAGATCACTTCCGTCTTCTGCAAAGCGCTCTCCATAGGAAAATAGCTGCCATTGTATCTCAAAAGGAAGTCCGAAAATTTCTTCCGCATTCCGGGGCTCCGTAAAATCCTCCTTGTCATTCAGCACCAGATAAGGATTATCCAACTGTTCCTTTTTGGCATATTCTATGCGGGAATAACCGCCCAGGCCGGCAACCGGCAGATGCAGATATAATTTACTCAGCTCATACCAAAACCACACCTGCCCGGAGTCATCTAATTCTTCAAGAAGCTCTTCCAGGACTTCCAGATAGTCTTCCCATTTATAATTTGCCAGGACAGCAAAAACGATCTCTTGGGTCAGCTCACCAAGCAGATAAATATCTTCCGTGAAATTTGACATAAGGCGCATCAGCCCCTCTGTCTGTTCCGCCATCCATTCCTCATACCCGTCTAATTCTTTTTGAGCCACAGGCCTTTGCCGTGATGCCGGAATCAGCTCTTCCTGTTCTCTTAATGCATAGGATATATCCAAGCCAAATGGAGCTGCTATCCGCTCTCTGCTTCCCAAGAGATGACCTGTATACACCTCCTCTAACAGTCTTAAACGGAGCATAAGATAGACCTTAAATTCTGTCTGGCTGAAAGTATATGAATAACAGGTACACAGTTTATCATAAAGATCCTTTACAGAAAGAATTCCGTAACGGCACAGGAGCATACTCGTACGATAATCCAGCTTTTCATATCCTTTCACAATCTTCTGCCAGCTTCCTGCCTTTTGTCCATGTGACAAATACGAAGCGCATGCTGACTTGGATGTAAAATTACGGGAATCCTGAAAGAATTTCAGGAAATATTTCTTAAAATCCGCCGGCAGCTCCAGGCGGATATCCGTTTCCTCTTTTGTCAAAAGCAGATCTGCCATCCCTAAATAGAGCAATACCTTCAATGCTTCCGCTTCCTCCTGGCTGAGAGAAAGCTTTTGATTTTCCTTTAAACGGCATAGGCGGAAATAGAGTTCTAAGCCTGTCCGTGGAAGAAGCACCATAGCAAGCCAGGTGTTTTCCTTTAGGTTGCTGCAAAATGCTTCTGATAACTGCTTTTTCTTCCAGTTGGCTGCTACCGGCAGGGAGGAATAGCGGCAGTAGTTTAGGAGATTGTCTTTTTTTGATATCTCTAAAAGCTGTGCCTGGGAATATTTTGATGCTCCCACGGTTACCCGGATATTCTCGTCATATTCATGCATCTCCCAGAAGCTGTCCCATACTTGCTGTTTTTCTTCCATGGTTTTGAGATGCTGTCTGCATGGAGTGGATGAATTATGTATTGTTTTCTGTTCTTTTATGCTCTGGTTTTCCGGAGTTCCCTGTTTTGTGTGGTATAATCTTTGGAAGAATTCTTCGTTTCGGTACTGCCAGTCTTTTGTAAAGTTACAGTATTCCTTTAACCAGTTATTTATCTGTTTGTCATCATTGGTTCCCTTTATCCGGGGATATGTATAGGATTCTTTGTCGTCTATGGATTCAAGCTCCAGCAGACAGGCGAAGGTTCCCGGGTAGGGATTTAAGTAGCGGATTTGCGGGTTTTGTTTGAAGGCTGAGACTGCTTTGTAGTCTTCGGCTGTGTTGGCCTCGATGGCGTGGCGGGAGGTCATTAGCATGAAGCTGTAGTAGGCTTCGTGGCTTAGCTGCAGGATGAGATCCAGGGCGGCGTGGAGGTGGTGGAAAGTGATTGCGTCGGGCAGGGTCAATTGGCAGGATTGGATGTGGGGAGTGGGGAATTGGGGGGTGAGTTTTAGTGTTAGCATGTGGGCTTTCCTTTCTCGAAAAAGACTGTTTTTTCTTATTGGTATCTATATATTTTCTATTATTAATTTTTATCGGCAAATGTGTCTATTGCTTTTAAAATAGCATTTGCAGATAGATTTTTATCATATTCTCTAATGGTTTCTGCCACGATTTTTCCTGCACAATATGGGTCAAGCAGTTCAACCCGCTGTAGAAGAATTGATTTTTGTTCCTCAATTACTTCTCGAAGCTTTCTTCTCCAATTATTTCTGTGCTCTCTTTTAATACACTGCTTATATTCTGTTAACTCCAAATCTGGCAGTTGTTTTATATCATTTAAATTCTCAAATTCAGAAAATGCTTTGGAAAGAATGATAGTATAGCTACTCTCATCCATCGGAATACCATTATACATATGGTCTATTCCTGAGATATGAAATATTTCAGAGGGAGCACGAAAAAATAATTTTATTCTTTCTCCATTCTGAAGTATAAAAACAAAAAATTTCTACTGTTTTTAATCCTTTGTATACCTCCTACGATAATACTCCATAGTCCGATATTCAATAATATCTTTCATATGCTTCCGAAACACTTCTTCCTTTACAGCATCTTTCAATTCCATACGCAAGGCCAAAGCATATCCCTCTTTCTCTACAAAAAACTCTTTCCCTGATTTTTTCAAAAAATGAATCGGCATCTTCTTTGCTTTACTCAAATGTTGTTGATCTGTTATCTGCTTATAGCTCTCATATGTAATATCCGTATCAAGATCTTTCCAATTAGTTCCCGTAGAAAAGAATCGTTTCCAATAATACAGAACATCTTCTTCCGTTACTGCTAATTTTATATCCCCATCATTATAAAAAGCTTCCAAAATAGGCATCTTGTAAGACTTCTGCATATTGGTAGTCTCTAAAACATTGAGAAACTCTCTGCCAATTCCGCCAAATAGTGTCTGCTCTCCTGCTGACAAATCCCCCATTCCAGCCAAATATTCCAAATAGTTACGGAAAGGGTTCTCACTGGCATGTCCCATACAAAGCTGATATACATTATCATCCATATAAGTAAACAGTTCCATGCGGCTTGGCACTTTTCCCTCTAAAAGCTCTTTCACCCGAAAATACTCTTCCTGTATCCGTTCTCGTATTGTCTGATCCCGTTTTGCCATTTCCTGAAACAGATCAATCAGCCGAAGGTCAAAGTCTACCATACAGTCATCCGGAAATTCAAATTCCTGTAAAAGCAAATGGGCTTCCATTGCATCACTATATGTTTTACCACTTAGCAAGTACGGCGCTTTCCCTGCCTTTTCATAATTTCCGATAAAATCCAGAACATTCAAATATTCTTTTCCTCTGCATCGCCGTAAACCTCGGCCCAACTGCTGAAGAAATACAATCGGTGACTCCGTTGGACGCAAAAACATTACCATGTCAACAGATGTAATATCCACACCCTCATTAAACATGTCCACTGAAAAAATAACCTTAACTTCTCCGCTTTTCAGTTTTCGGATTGCTGTCTGCCGATCCTGAGAAAATTCTCCGGTTCCATTGCTATATACTGCCACAGATGGGATTCCCCTTTGGGAAAAATCCTTTGCCATTTCTTCTGCGTGCAATCTTGAGCAACAAAAGCCCAAGGTCCTTTTTGAACGATATTTCATATAATGGCGATAAATCAACTCACTACGCTCTTCATTTTCTATGTAAATTCGGTTTAGATCCTGCTCCTCATAATGTCCCTTTTTAAGACGCAAACCAGAATAGTCTGTTTTATCATAAATTCCATAATAGTGAAACGGAACCAGCATTCCCTTGTTAATGGCATCTTTTAATGTAATCTCATAAGGTACATTATAGTCGCAAATCTCAAATATATTCCGACCATCCATACGTTCCGGCGTTGCTGTCAGACCCAATAGAAACTTTGGCTTAAAATAATTAATAATTCGTTGATAGTAATCCGTAACTGCATGATGAAATTCATCAATTACAATATAGTCAAAATAGTCGGAGACGAAATACTTTTCACATAGATAATTTGCTCTTCCCAGCGTAGAAACAGAAGCAAAAATTACAGCCTTATCCGTATCCTTTTGCTTTCTGTTAAAAAAACCATAGTCATCAGAATTTCTCACATTTCGAAAAGACTCTGCAGCTTGCTTTAAAATTTCTTCTCGATGAGCAACAAAAAGCACATGCTCATAAGATGCCGAATCAAATGCCGCAAGATAGGTCTTTCCCACTCCTGTTGCCGCGTGTACCAATCCTTTTACGGCTCCCTCTTTTCGACTGTCTTTTAAGGCATACAGTGCTTCTATCTGTGCACCTCTGGGCTGAAATAGCGCTTTTGTTTCTTCTGCTTTTTGCTCGGCAGAATCATCATATTTCTCCAAGTCCTTTGCTATGGCGGGTCTTTTCCAGTTTTTTGAATAGCGTTTTAATTCTTCATCATCGATTATAATGGAATGGTTATAGAATAAATCTTCAAAGGTATCATAAAACTTCTGAAAGTTAGGAGCATCCGTATGGTTGTTAAAACGGTAATTCCATTCTATTCCGGATGTCAGCGCACTTCTGGAAATATTGGATGAGCCTATGTAGATCTCTTTTCTTGTTTCGTGATGGAAAATATAGGCTTTTGCATGAAAGGAACGATTTTTTTCACTATAAAAACGCAGATCAATCCGGTTATCCAGTTCCCTTTTCAGTAAGTACAGCGCAGACGGTTGTGTAATGCCAAGATAATTTCCCGTCAAAAGACGTACTTGTATTCCCCGATCCAGTGCTGATTTTAAATCGTTTAAAATCATTCTCACACCGGATTCCATTAAAAATGATACGATAATATCAATCTGCTTTGCCTGTTTCATGCTCATTTTCAACTGGTAATACAGATAGCGTTCTCTGTTTCTGTCACCAGTCATTACATCGGTAAGCTCTATATTCAATTCTTCCGCAAGATTAAATTCAACCACTTTTCATCTCCCCGATCCGGCCTGACATCGGAACTAACCCACTGTTCCTCTATTTTAAATACTTTAACTTCTTTCAGAAGATATTCGAATTTTTCTTCAGTCATATCTATAAAATATCTGCCATTGCGTTCTCCCTCAAAGGTTCCGTATTTGAAAGAGGTATACAAGATCCCATCTTGTTTTAAAGCATGCTCCATTTTACCAAGAACCGACTTTAATTCATCATATGGCAGATGAAGAATTGAAGAACAGGCCCAGATTGCATCATAAGCATCTTTTTCATCCAACTGCTGAAACAGCATATGTCTCACTGGAATTCCGGTATATTCACTTGCAAGCCTGCATAATTCTTCTGAACCGTCTATGGCTGTTACTTTATGGCCTTTGGATAGGAAATATTTTGTATCCCGGCCCGAACCACAGCCGAAATCTAAGATTTCGGACGAACTGGACAATTTTTTTAAAAAACGTTCCTGTGTAGATTTGAAATCTACATTTATTGTATTTTGATTAAATTTTTGTGCATTTTGATTGTAATATATGATTGTTCTTTTCATACTATATAAATTCTCATTCTTTAAGACATCCCATAATATTTTCATCAAATAAAATTAGTCAATATCATCCGGTACAACAATCTCTCCTTTTGCTAAACCGATTCTTTGGGAACTATTTTGTTCCGGAATATGAATTCTAAACGGCATCGCATTTTCCTGAACACTTTGTTTTGCAAATATTCGTACGGCCTCCGCAAAAGATGTTCCTAATTTTTTATACAATGTTTCTACCTGCTCTTTTAAATCAGCATCCATTCGAACCTGCAAAGTTGCCTCTTTTGCCATGCATTTCACCTCTTTAAATTTGTATTTCAATTGTACTACATTCATTGTGCATATTCAAGTTTTCATTTTCAGCCGCCTCCATAGCAGCCAGAACAACGGCATTTGGTACATTTTTACTAATCGCAAAAGGGATCTGCCTGTGCTTTCTTTAATAAGTATGCTTTCCCAAAAAATATCCAATTTTATTCATCATATAGGCTATATTTTTAATTTATAGCCTATATGATGAATAAAATACCATTCTTGTTCTACCTCTTCCTCCGTCTTCCCCTCCCTCGGAACTCCCGAATCCTCCCCTCAATCTCCGTATAATCCCTCTCAAACAACTCCTCACTCATCAACCGATTCAAAATCTCCCCCGGCACCCGTTCCACAAGTTTTTCCCTCACAAACTCCTTACTCTTCCCCGCATACTTGGCCATCCCGCAAATCTCCTGAATATGTGCCAGCTCCGGCCGCCAGAGAATCCGGATCTTCCACTTCATTTCCACCTTCGGATTCCGAACTGCTTCCCGAATCATATAAAAATCCACCCGTTCATCCAGCCACTCCACCGAAATAATCCCCCAATACTCCGGTACATGCTCCTCTATATGCATGGCATGGGTAGACCCTACCACCACATAATTCCGATCAAAGAACCTGTCATAGTCCTTAACCTGCCGTTTCAGTCTCGCATAGGTATCCGCATCGCTCTTTATCTCAATCCCGGCGATTTCATCCGGCAGAATCATCACAATATCCGCCCGGGAGCTGCCCATCTGCTTTTCCTCTATGATACGAACCTTACCATATTTCGCTTCCAGATAATCAAACAGCGGCTCCCTAATATCCTTGTCATACAGCATTATAATACGTCACTTTCGTTTCTATTTCCGTACAGATTTTTTCATCGCCTGGTTCTATTTTTATAACCCTTTCCGAAACCATTCCGCCAGATAACTCTGCCCCTGTTCACCGGACGGGATTTCACTGGATCTCAGCTGGATTCCATTCTCCTTCAAAAATCTGCGGATGCCATGCCATTTTTCCTCAAAAAAAGCTCTCGACAATTTGCGCTCTTTTACCCCCTCCGCAAACAATGCCGGAAATACTTTAATCAGTGCTCCATAACCTGTAGTTTTTGCTAATATGTACCGATCGCTCTGTTCCCATTCCTCCGGAAATACTGCCGCCACAGCTCCAAAATAATTCATCATGATTTTCAAAATCACATCATCCCGCTCTTTAATAAAATACTGGCGGAGTACATATCTGGAATTCTCCTCAAGTTCTTCTCCCCGTTTGATCCGGATCATATCTTCTTGAGGACGATTACTGATTAATCTGCATAGATAACTGACAAAAGTTCCCTGGGACAGCACCATATTACTCTGCCCTTTCTTCCCCAGCATTTTTAATCTTCCATAGAACGGGGACTGCCGATCAGAATTCATAATCCGTGCAATCTCATGGCAGGTCTTATAAGGACTCCTTTCTGCGCTGAGTTCAAACAAATCATAGATTAAGGATTTGTCTACCTTAGTCTGGTTGCTGTTGATTGTGGAAAAAATATACGCTTTTTCCTCTTCCGTCAAATCAAACATAACCACAATCATCAAATCCGTTTCAAAACCACCTGCCAGTTTAATTCCTTCCACACGATGCTGTCCATCTAAAATTTCCGCAAAATGTTTTTTGTCATCAAAAACCAGTTCATAGAGCCCTGGAATATTCTCCATACCCTTCACAGAAATAACGTCTTCTTCTTTTACCGCTAAAATAATAGGTGTTGGGAAAGCCGCATCCGGATCCTGACAATATTTTGCAATCGCCTTAGAGCGTTCCTCAGAAAGCGCTCTCTGTATTCCTTCTCCATCTTCGTCCCTGCGTACTGTTTTTGCAATTTTGATTAGCCTCCTAGAATTCATTTTTCCTACATAAAACGTCCCTACCGGCTGAGTAATCTCCAATATCGGAAGCGTACATCTCATAGTTCAATCTCCCCCTCATTATCTTCAATCTTATCCACTATGCGGGCGCCTTCTTTTGTCATATCCATCTGTTGCCGTTCTGCATCCAGATATTCCGTATCATCATAATCTTTCAGAACAACTTTATGCTGTTCCATCTGCCCCACACAGTACATATAAAAAGCAAAAAAGGAAGACACTACTCCACACCCTATTTGCAGCCAAATCTCTCCCCGCAGTTCACCCAGCCAGAGAAATACTAAAATTAAAATCCAGATAATATTTACAGCCGATGTCGTCACATGATAAGATACAAAATCCGGATTCTTTCCTTTCCGCTTGTTCACAATCTGCTTTACAAAATCCTCTGCCAGAAGCGGAGCGCAGATAGATACTGAATAAGTATAAATAATTCCCTCCTGTAAAGATGCAGAAATTTCATTTATTCGCATCAGAAGAAGTCCTGCCCATATATTGAGTAGTCCAAAAAACACTACAAAGACAAACCAGATATAATATAATTTTTCCTCTTTGAGCACATATAACGGAGCCCGCATCCGGTCCCATTTTCCCTGCTTGGTATCTTTCATTTTTTTATCCTCACACCTGATTATTCACGCTAAAAAGATGCCTGTATTCCATTTGCAAAATTATTGCGGCAAAATTCTGCCATATTTAACTAAAAGTTTTTTTAAATTCTCCTTTAGTTCCGATAACTGCTTTACATTTTCAAAATCCATCGGGGATAACGATGACAATGACACCGCATCCATGCGTTTTACCAGACTGTGGTATTGCCGTTCTATAGCCGTAAGTGTCTCCTGCTTCATCTGTTCCAGACATGTTTCTCTTTGCTCATTTGACTCCAGTTCAATATCCATATCCAGAATGTTTTCCAGGGAAAGTTCCTGTGCCGCCCTGTTTAGCCTGTATACCCCCCGGCCTGTTTTTTCCAGCTCTCTGTTGGTTATGAGAACACGCAGGCACCCCGCCAGATGTCCTTCCCGATAGTCCTTTCCATATTTAAAACCTTCTATTGCTTCCAGGCCCTCTTTCATATCTGAGATATTTCTCTCTTTGCCGTCGCCCATCACACTCATAATCTTTTTTTGCAAAATTCTGCTTGTTGATTCCATTTCTTCACCTCTTTTTTCATCTTTTTGTTTCTTTAAATCTATTCTATCTTATTTCATTAAAGACGTCAAGCAGGATTATTGATTTCTTTCATTTTTCATGAAATTCTTTCATTTTTCATGAATCCATTGAATTTCTTACAATTTCTATTTGCTTTCATTCAAATTCATGTGTTGTAACAACTCTTTCCTCATGCACGCATATGCATTTGTAACAAATAGAGGCATCAGGTCTTTTAAACCCAATGCCTCTTTATTCGTCACTCAAAAGCCGCTTTTAACTCTTACCCGTTCCTTACACCCTATGTCTCTTTGCGATATAAACCGGATAAGTATCCGTACCCTTAAGCTCTTTTCCTGCGCTCACCGTCACATCCTTGTCCGCTATCACAAACTCCACATCTGCTCCGGACTCTACAACCGTGCCCTGCATCAGGATACAATTCTTTACCTTGGCACCTTTGGCGATCTTCACCCCACGGAAGAGAACGCAGTTCTCTACCTCGCCTTCAATGACACAGCCGTCCGCAACCATGGCATTTTCTACCTTTGCGCCCTCAATATACCGGGTGGGATTGTCATCACGAATCTTCGTATAAATCGGTGCTCCGGAGAACAATGCATCCAGATTGTAATCATCCAGAAGCCGCATATTCTCATCAAAATAACTCTTTATATCAGAGATACGTGCCACATAGCCCTCATACTTATAGCCCTGAACATTCAGCCGGCTAAGCTGCGGCAGCAATACATCCCGCTCAAAATACTCCTCTCCATGAACATAAGCTTTCTCAATCAGATCAATAAGCAGCTCCCGTCCAATCACGGTAATATTCATAGAAAACTTCTGCACGCCCGACTCTCTGGAATTGACAAACATCTTGGTAACTCTGCCGTCCTCAATGTCAAAGGTATAATAAAATCCCTTGTCATTGGTTGTACTTTTCTTGATGCTCTCCGGAAACTCCTGCTCATTGTAAGCAATGGTTACATCCGCACCATTGGCAACATGCGCCTTAATCATGGCTTTAAAGTCAAAGTTAACCACTACATTCGTATCCGACAGAACCACATATTTTTCTTTCTGGCTTCGCAGGAAATCCAGAATGCCGGCCAGCGCTCCTACCCTGCCCACATAAGGCTTGTTGGTCTTGTCCGCAAAGGGCGGGAAAATATTCAATCCGCCGTTCTTTCTCACCAGATCCCATTCACGTCCGGAGCCAAGATGATCCATCAGAGAATGATAATTATTGCTTACCATCATGGAAATATTGTCAATTCCGCAGTTTGCCATGCTTGACAGGATAAAATCGATGAGGCGGTAACGGCTGGCAAAAGGAATCGATGCCATCAAGCGCACATTCACCAAATCGGGGACCAGCGCATCATAGCTGTTTGGAAAAATAATGCCCAGAGCACTCCTATTTGTATTCATCATACCTCTTCACCGCCTTCCACATTTGTCCTCACCATAGCCTGAGGCCCAACCTTGGCCCCATTACCAACGGTCACACCTGCACCGATTGTGGCAACGCCGTTCTCATCGCCGGAGGGCATAGAGCCTACAACCGCATTCTCGCCAATGGTCACATTTTCCGCCACAATACAGTGCTTTACAACGGCTCCTGCCTTGATAACGGTTCCGCCCATAACTACCGCATCCTCTACAATGGCTCCGTCTTCCACTTTGACACCGGCAAAAAGGACCGAATGCTTCACACTTCCCTTGATCCGGCAGCCGTCTGTAATCATGGAATTCTCCACAACGGCTCCTTTACAGATCTTGTGTCCTGTCATACCGCTGTTGCGGCTGTAGATCTTCCAGTTGGAGTCAAAGAGATTAATTCCGCTGTGCTCCGGATCCAATACCTCCATGTTGGCCTCCCAGAGAGATGAGATGGTTCCGACATCTTTCCAGTAGCCGTCAAAATGATAGGCATACATTCTGCGTCCGTCACGAAGGAGGCTGGGAATAATATTATTTCCAAAATCGTTCTCGGATTCCGGATTGGCCTCATCCTCCTCCAGGTATTTACGCAGAATATCCCAGTTAAAAATGTAGATACCCATAGAAGCCAGATTGGATTTGGGCTCCTTTGGCTTCTCCTGGAATTCCGTAATCTTGTCATCCCCATCCGCCACCATCAGGCCGAAACGGGAAGCCTCCTCCCAGGGCACCTCCATAACCGCTACGCTGAATTCCGCATTTTTCTCCTTGTGGAACCGCAGGAAATCGCTGTAGTCCTGCTTGCAGATCTGGTCGCCCGAAAGGATGATCACGTACTTGGGATCATACCTCTCAATAAATGAAATGTTCTGGTAGATCGCATTTGCCGTTCCCTTGTACCAGTCGGAACCGCTGGATTTCTGATAGGGTGGAAGCACATGCACGCCTCCCTGAAGACGGTCCAAATCCCACGGCTGGCCGTTGCCGATGTACTCATTCAGCACCAACGGCTGATACTGGGTCAGGATACCCACCGTGTCGATTCCTGAATTGACACAGTTGGACAGCGGAAAGTCAATAATCCGATATTTTCCGCCAAAAGGAACTGCCGGTTTTGCAAGCTTCTCTGTCAGCGCATACAAGCGTGAGCCCTGTCCGCCTGCAAGAAGCATTGCAATCATTTCTTTTGCCATAAAACAATCCTCCCTGTTTTTTTCTTTGTTAAGATTATACTACAGAATGAGAAAATTTGGTATCCTTATTAATAAAAATACTAATCTTTCTCTGAAAACTCCTTTAACCGCCTTTTAAACGCTTCGTTTTCCGCACTTATTCTGTCTATGGCAAAGCTCTGTTCATTTATCACTGCATCCTTTTGTCCTATCACTACATCCTTCTCAATCACCTTCTTCTGCAGTTCTTCTTTCATAAACTTCACCGTATTCTCTGACAGGATTCGTTAATCAAATTTGGCGTTCTTAAAGCGAGACCGCCCTTCAATTATGCTATCTATCTAACTTATCCGCCGTATGGATTATGGGCACATATGCCAAAGGGTGGAATTCATTCTGTTCTTGAGATTGACTTACGGGTCAAAAATGATTTATAGTAGGAAGTGTGTAAAGGTTATTACGGAACCGTAACAGTAACATTCTCTCAATACACAAATCAATTTACAGACAGATGCTTCTGTGGCTGAAAATTGATTTATATAAAGGTGTACTGGGATGAGATTACGGAACTTTTATAGGAGAAATTCCATGCGTTATCTGATATCGGACATACACGGCTGCTACGAGGAATATCGGGGGCTGCTGGATAAAATTCATTTTTCCCACAGGGATGAGCTTTATGTTTTGGGAGATGCAATGGACCGGGGCCCGGAGCCTATCAAGGTGATTCAGGATATGATGGGGCGGCCCAATGTGATCTACATTGTCGGGAATCATGACTATATGATGCTGAGTACCCTCAGCAGACTTGCAGTGGAAATTACGGAGAATAATTATGAGGATTATCTCACATCGGAGGATCTTTTGAACTATTCCTGCTGGCTGCTGGATGGAGGTCAAGTAACGGCAAATCAGTTTCGGGCTTTGCCAAGGGAAGAACAGAGAGCAGTTCTCGAATATTTGAGCGACGGACTGACCTATGAGGTGATTGAAGAAAAAGGAAAACAGTTGCTGCTGGTTCATGCGGGACTTAGAGGCTTTGAAGAGAAAAAAAGCCTGGAGGATTATGCATTTCCTGACTTTCTCTTCGAACGCATCGACTACAGCAGGCGGTATTACCAGGATTACCGCAAAATCATAGTAACCGGGCATACGCCCACACCAAACATCCGGGCGGACGCACAGCCGCTTATTTACCGGGGAAACGGGCATATTGCCATTGACTGCGGCTGTGTGTTCGGAGGAAATCTGGCAGCCTACTGTGTTGAGACAGAAGAGGCGGTTTATGTAAAAAGCAGGAGACGGTGGGGGAGGTAAGCCGGAAACAGGCAGGAAGCTGCCAACAAGAGTTAATTATTTAAATCATACAAATGATATGATTCTCCTCCATCATCTGACAAGTCTAATCCTTTCAAATTGGGAGAAACCAGCCATATTTATATGAAAAATTTCCTTTAATGCATCCTCCGATTCACGAACTTTTTGTTCTAGGCTTGCCACAAGCAATCTGTTTTTAGCTAATTCTGACATTGTTTCGTTTGTCATAGTTTTGGTATAATTGATTCTTGCAATATCTAAATTTGTATGATCATACAATTTCTTTTCTAAACCCACATGCACCCCATTGGCGCACCACCATAAATGAAAATCGGCAGTGGTGCATGGGGCATCCCTGAACTTAGTTTTCTGCTGCGCAGAAAAGGATCTTTCATAGTAATATCAATAGTGTCTCCGTTTTCATCGGTATTTTTAGGAATATATCCATCTTTAATAGTCTGAATATTTTGTGCTAGAATATCCAAACTTCCTATACTAGAATCCCCATCAATTAAAGTTAGTGTTGAAAAGATATCAGAATAATAATGCCGAAATTTTTCTTTACTATTATAATTATAGTATATATCCTCAAGCCGCATGAAAAAAGAGACTCTATTGCGTGCTTCCTTTAATATATCCTGTGATTTAGATAACTCCATCAGAACTTCATTCAATGCATCCCTTTTTTTCCTGCTCATTTAGTATCCTCATACCTTATCCCTTACTTTTTATTAATTCTTGCGGAATAATCTGATGCTCCCCCAATCCGCCTATATAAATCATTATATTTACAAGCATATGTTCTGCCAAGTCAATTATAGCACTCTATATTTCTTTATTTTCCCTACTACTTTGTGCTCTAACCATCTATGGCAACATTTTCCGCTATGTATTCAATAATCACAAATAAGGTATGCACGGCAGGCAATCTTATAGACTACCTAACATGTAAAATAAATAATGTATTCTCGTACTATTCAAATTCTATGGTTGCCGGGGGCTTCGGCGACATGTCGTAGCATACCCGATTTACATTCTCCACCTCTGCCAGTATCCGGTTTGTGATCCTCTCCAGCACATCCCAATCCACCTTCTCAATGGAAGCCGTCATAGCATCAATGGTATTGATTGCCCGGATAATCACCATATATTCAAACACCCGTGCATGATTCTTCATGCCGACAGACTTAAAGTCCGGCACCACCGTAAAGTACTGCCACACCTTCTTATCCAGACCTGCCTTGGCAAATTCCTCCCGAAGAATTGCATCCGATTCCCGAACAGCCTCCAGACGCTCCCGTGTAATCGCCCCCAGACACCTTACGCCCAATCCCGGCCCCGGGAACGGCTGACGATACACCATATCATGAGGAAGCCCCAGCTCCACGCCGCAGGCCCGCACCTCATCTTTGAAAAGCTGCTTTAGAGGCTCTACCAGCTCAAACTTCAAATCCTTTGGCAGTCCGCCCACATTATGATGAGACTTTACCATCTTCGCTGTCTTGGTTCCGCTCTCAATGATATCAGGGTAAATTGTCCCCTGTCCGAGAAAATCAATCCCCTCCAGCTTTCTTGCCTCTTCCTCAAAGACACGGATAAACTCACTGCCAATGATTTTCCGCTTCTGCTCCGGGTCCGCTACATTTTCCAGCTTTCCCAGGAAACGCTCTGAAGCGTCCACATAAATCAGATTGGCATGAAGCTCATCCCGAAACACTTTCACCACGCTCTCCGATTCATTTTTGCGCATCAGTCCATGATTCACATGAACACAGACCAGCTGCTGCCCAATGGCCTTGATCAGCATAGCCGCCACTACAGATGAGTCCACGCCGCCGGACAGTGCCAGCAGCACCTTCTTATCCCCTACCTGCTGACGAATCAGTTCTAACTGATCCTCAATGAAATTCTTCATATTCCAGTTTGCCTCTGCCTTGCAGTCCTCGAATATGAATTTCTTCATTTCATTCTCTGTCGGAAGCCGGTCAAACTGCTTCTCACATTTTGACTGAGGATAATCAATGGAAATCATGGGGTATCCCAGCTCATAAAGCTCCTTGCGAATCTCCACGGCCTGTCCGTCTACCACACGGTTCTCGCCGCCGTTTAAAATAATGCCCTTCACATTTTCAAAGGCTTTCAATTCCTCCGCCGTAATATCATGGGGATGAATCTCACTATATACGCCAAGATCTCGAATCTCACGGGCAATTACGGTATTCTGTGTACTGCCCAAATCCAGAATTACAATTAAGTCCTGCTTCATGGGAAATGGTCTCCTTATCTTTTTTGTGAATAACAGATTTTATCCGCTTTATTATAGCAGACGAAGGGGCGGCTTGTATAGCGTTTCTTACAATCCCTTTCAGGCCCTCGGCCCTGTAAAGGCTTCCACAAGCATTCTCTGAACCTTCTCCGGGTACATCAGCAGTTGGTAGTGATAGCCTGTAGGCCCCACTCTGTCTATGGTCTTAATTCCTGCATTCAGTCCCTCTTCCGTCTGAACCTTTACCGTTTTGTCCTCCTGCTTTTCCTCTGCCGTAAGGCCGGCAAGCACAAGCTGCTCCCAGATTACCGCAGTGGTAATCTTTTTTACATATTCCGCACTGCAAATGCCGTTTAACCGCTCCTTGATATCACTTATGTAACAGTATTCTGTGTATGGAAAGGCTTCTCCGTCCTGGGGATTTAAATAAAAAGCTCCTTTTTTTCGCCTTTGTTTCTTCTCGGGTGCCGGAGCCTCTGCTTCTGTCTCGTCCTCTATCTTTGTGCTGATAACAGCTCCTGGGTTATTTGCGACAAATTCCGCAATTTCATCCAGAAACCTCTGTCCGTATTTCCGAAACTTATTTTCCGCCACGCCCGATACCTGAAGCATCTCCTGCTTATTCTCTGGTATCCTGGCACACATATCAATCAAAGTCTTATCATTAAAAATAATATAGGGCGGCATTCCCTCTTCCCTGGCTATCACCAACCGCAGGCTGCGGAGCTTCTCAAACAGCCGATAGCCTGCGCTGGTAAGGGCGTCTGTGCTCCGTTTCTTTCCGCCCTTGATTTTTGCAGGTCCCTCTTTCTCCGCAAAGGTTCTGATTACGACATGTGTGTCCTCATTTTTCAGCCTTTCGATATTGCCAATGCGCAAAACGCTGTATTCTCCGTCTGTCCGGGTGATATATTCCTCCAGGAGCATCTGGTCAATCAGCAAGCGGACCTCACGCTCGCTTCGGTGGACAAGGGATCCGTAGGATTTGTAAGCCGTTGCACCGATTTCTCTAAGCCGTGCCCGGTTTGCTCCAAGCAAAGTACCTGTTACGATGCTCTGTCCGTACCGGCCCCTAGTCTCCGCCAGGCAGTTAATGACCCATTTCGCATCTTCTGTCATATCTACTGTCGTGTATTCACGATGGCAGTTTCCGCAATAATCACAGGGTCTATTCATTTTCTCTCCGAAATAATTAAGGATATACTGTCTTAAGCAGGAGGTAGACTTGCAATATCCCTCCATAAGACGCAGCCTTTGGGCATCTCTCTGCCGGATCAACTCAATATCATCCTCATCCGAGCCTTCAAATTCCTTCTTTTCCAGAAGAAACTTATTGATCATTACATCCTGTGGGGAAAAAAGAAGAATACACTGGGAATTTTCACCGTCCCGGCCTGCACGCCCGGCCTCCTGGTAGTAATTTTCCATGCTTTGGGGCATGTTGTAATGAATTACAAATCTGACATTTGACTTATCGATTCCCATGCCGAAAGCATTGGTGGCTATGATAATGGGCGTTCTGTCATAGATGAAGTCATCCTGGTTTTTCTTTCGCAGCTCATTGTCGATTCCGGCATGATACCGTGTCACAGGAACGCCGCCTTTGAAGAGATTTTCGTACAGGGTATCTACATTTTTTCTGGTTGCGCAGTAAATGATTCCGCTCTCGCCTCGATGCCTGCCGATGTAGTCCGTCACAAAGGCATCCTTGTTTTTTCCGGAAATGTGTTCTACCTGGTAATACAGATTTTCTCTGTCAAAGCCTGTTACTATGATGCTGGGCTCCTTAAGCTTCAAGATGCACTCAATATCGATCTTAACTTCCTCTGTGGCCGTGGCCGTAAATGCACTTACAACGGGGCGCCTGGGGAGGCGCTCGATAAAGTCAACAATCTTTAGGTAGCTGGGCCGAAAGTCCTGCCCCCACTGGGAGATACAGTGAGCCTCGTCAACTGTTATCATGGAAATGTGGGTATTTAACGCAAAGTCCAGAAATCCGGCGCTTTCCAACCTCTCAGGAGCCGCATAGATAATTTTATACGTCCCCTTACGGGCCATGCCAAGGGCCTTTGAAACCTGTGCTTCGGTCAGAGA
The DNA here is from genome assembly GCA_910574255.1 of Clostridia bacterium. Classification (GTDB taxonomy): domain Bacteria; phylum Bacillota; class Clostridia; order Lachnospirales; family Lachnospiraceae; genus Laedolimicola. The sequence goes on along the minus strand of CAJTAK010000006.1, from coordinate 191,682 downwards.
GGAATTGATAAAAGCGGCGTGTATTCCAGATTCATTCAGGGACTTTACCTGATCCTGCATCAGAGAAATAAGGGGCGAGATCACAAGGGTGATCCCCGGAAGCAGAAGCGCCGGAACCTGGTAACAGATAGACTTTCCTGCCCCGGTAGGCATCACGGCCAGGGCGTCCCTTCCTTCCAGGATAGAATGAATGATGTCCTCCTGTCCGCTTCGGAAGGAATCGTAGCCAAAATAAGTTTTTAGTATGTCTTGCGGGGTCATCGCCTGTCTCCTTCCCTTTTCAATTCCTCAAACATTTCCTTCACCGCAGGCGCATTTTTTGTCAGTCTTTTGATGCTCAAATCCTCGGCTTTATTGTTGGCAAGGCGAAGATTATTTTCTGATGAGAGAAGGGCTTCCTTGGTCTTCTGCAGATGAGTGATGGTCTTGTCAATCTCTTCAATGGCAGTTTTGAATTTGTCGCTGGCAATCCGGTAGTTTCGGGCAAAGCCTTCCTTAAATGCATTCATGTTTTCTTCAAAATGAAGAATATCTACTTGCTGGTGCTTTGCCGTCTCCAGCTCCTGGCGGTATTTTAGAGAGTTCAGCGCCGCATTGCGAAGCAAAGTGATCATGGGAATGAAGAATTGCGGACGGATGACATACATTTTTTCGTATTTGTAGGAGACATCCACAATGCCGTTGTTGTACAGCTCATTGTCAATCTCAAGGAGGGAAACAAGGACTGCGTATTCGCATTTCTTTTCACGCCTGTCCTTGTCAAGCTCTTTTAGAAAATCCTCATTTTTATGCTTGGTAGCGGTCTCGTCCATCTCATTTTTCATCTCAAACATGATTGAGATGAATTCGGTCCCTTCTACGGATTCCCGAAAAATGAAGTCGCCCTTGCTTCCTGTCCGGGCATCGTTGTCCTTCTCAAAATAAGCGGTGGGAAATGCAGTCATTCGCAAGGCATTAAACTGATTCAGACAGTGCTGCTCCAGGCTCTCGCCTATCATTTTTGTGGACTGCCTGGCCTTGAAATCCTTGTAATACTCAATTTGTTCGTCTTTTAGCTTGAGCTTGTCCTCATATTCCTTCTGCAGAGCCTGTTCCTTTAGCTCACGTTCCGTCTCCTTGTTTGACAGCCGGCTTTTAAGCTCTGTAATCTCTGTTACCTTTTGGTTCAGTTCCTTTTCTTTTTCCTGGACGGCTTCTGAGACAGCAAGCTTTCTTTCGGTTTCACTATTTTGGAGCTTTGCTCTCAGCTCCTCAATCATGCGGACTTTTTCCGCAAGCTCCCCGTTTTTTTCTTCCAGTACTTTTTCTCTTTCTTTTTCTGTTTTACTGACAGCCTCGCTTATGGCAAGCTTTTTCTCTGTCTCACTTCCGGAAATCCGGGCATTCAACTGTTCAATTGCCCTCTCCTTCTCAAGCAGCTCCGAATCTTTTGCTGACAACGCTTTTTCAAATTCCTTCTTCTGCTTCATTTCGGAAAGTTCTAATTCCCTTTCCTTCTTTTCCGCAAAATCCTTTTCACGCTGCTTTAATGCCTTTTCAAATTCCTTATCCCGAACCTGCTGTACAATCTGTGCATAGCCGGATTCATCTACCGCAAAAACTTCTCCGCAATTGGGGCACTTGATTTCCTGCATGATTTTTGTTCCTTTCCAAATGGCATTACCTGCCCCTGTGTTTTTTCTTCTTTTTCTGCTGTTTCAGCTCAAACCGCCGCTCTTTTTCCGCTTCGTGCCGCTCACGGCTTTTGGTCATGCGTTCGGTTTTGAACTGCTCCTGCTGCAATTTTAAAGCTTGCTGGGATTTTGTGCCTATCCCCACGCTTTCTGTCTGCCTGTGTGCCTCCCTCTGTGCTCTTTTGGGATTGTGCGCAGACTTTCTTGCCTCTGATGCCACAACCGGACTAAATCGTAGCCGATAGTAATTTTTCAAAAGGAACTCATTTACCTCATATTCCTTTGGTTCTGACCCAAACGTGACCTTACACACAGATAATTTTCCTTCCCCCCTGCGTTCAAACACGCCTGCCCAAAAAGGGTCCTCAAAATATACTGTCAGTTTTACCGATACTTTGTCCATGACAATTCCTCCTTTTTATGATTGTTATGAACAAAGAATGGACGACCCAAGGAGGGAGGGCTACTTACACCTTAATGGTGCGACCGGACTACCTACCGGTTCTGCAGGTTTTCTAATTACCTGCGTTGTGTTTTTATCTTTGCCTTTATATAGTATCATGTAAATGCTTTATTTTCCATACTGTTTTACTGCTCTGAACTTTTTCAAGTAAAAAGCAAGTTCCAAAACTGCATTGGCTTTACGCTAATCAGTGGGATGATTGGTGTGAATGTGAAAAGCATCCTTAAGGTCCTCTGCGGACAATAAAGAAAGCCTTGCGGTCTGTTCGCTTCTGATTTCAGGATACGGGATTTTCCGAAAAACGTCAAGGGATACTAGGCAGCATTCCTTTTTACTGCTACTCCACCGTCTCAATAGATTCCACAATACTCACCCTGCTCATCCTCCGCAAAGGAATACAGGTTGCCAGGATACAGGCTCCAATGGAACACGCCGCAGCCAGGACTATGGAAACGCCGGGAACCGCAGCGAGCCTAAGCTCATTGTTCACCGCAGCCTCCACAAATATCGTACAGATATATCCGGCTATTCCGCCGATTACCGCCGCAATCCCGCCATAATAAACCCCTTCCCACAAAAACACCTTGAACAGGCTCTCCTTGCTCATGCCAATGGCCCGCTGCACCCCTATCTCCGTTATCCGGGTATGGATATTGGTATAGACCGTGTTGATAATATTCAGTATCCCGATCAGACCGATGAACAGAATAAGCCCCCAGGCCAGCAGGCGGATCTGGGCTTCACTTTCCGCAAACTGTCTGTCCGTCTGTTCATAGGATACCACAGTGGTGCCTGGAATCCGCTGGCAAAGCGCTTCCAATGTCCCGTCAAAGGCCCTGCGATCTGCATCCCTTTGGAGAATCGGCCGCAGCTCCGCATAGGTATCCGTCCCCGTAAGCTTCGGATATACCCGATCACTGACCAGAACCTGAACTCCATTTAAAAATCCGCTGTTACCCACGCTGAAATAAGCATCATAGCCAGTTATGGACAGCAGCACCGGCAGCTCCCTTCCTGCCACAGTAATTGCGCTCCCCTCCTCCACATAAGTTGTGCCAAAGGAAACGCCTTCCACCTCTATGGCAATCGGATTGCGGACCACACAGCCCTTCCCCTCTTTCAGCATCTCAAGCTGCTCCTTTGAAAGCCTGGAAGCAAATACATCCTCCATCCACAGATCATTGAATCCAAAGATCTGGAAAGTCTCACCCGCACCCAGCGTAATATCTGTCTCTATCCCTACGGGTTTGTTCCGGGCATCCAGCTCATACAGGGAAAACTGCTGCGCCGCCACCCCATCCACGCTCTCGTCCTCTTCCAATATCTGCAGTTCCTCCGGTGAGATACCCATATACTGATTCACAACGGAATAATCCCCCAGATGCTCCGAAAGGGAACCGGAAACTCCAAGCAGCGACAAAAAGCTTTGGAGGGTAATAAAAACCGTAATACTCATAACCAGAGACAAAATGGTAACTGCCGTCCTGCCTTTGCTGCGGCTCAAATTAAGCCTTGCGTAATACCGCTCAAAATTCCGTATTTTCTTCACCTTACGCTTTCTTCGCCTAATCTTAATGCCTGCCCCGGACATGGCTGTCACAGGAGAAACCGAAGCCGCATACCCTGCCGCCGGCGCCGCTGCCAGAAAAGCAAAGAGCAGCGTTATGGCGGCGCTGATCAGCAGATATCTCCATTTTCCCGTACTGTTTGCAGCAATCAGGCCGAGAAGCTGCTCCGTGTCCTTTGCCAAAAACATTTCCGGCGACAGCTGATTCAGCGCCGCACTCAGAAGCCCTTTTGCCGCCAGACACCCAAGCAGCAAACCCACAGGGATTCCTATGGCGCTAAGAAGCAGAATCTCCGCAGCAACCACCCCGTAAAGCTGTCCCTTCCCGGCGCCAATTGCCCGGAGCGTCCCATACTGCCGGACACGCCGGGAAACAGCAATCTTCAAAATATTATAAATCACCAGCCCTGCCGCCAGCAGGATCAAGGCTGCCACAAGCACGCCCACGATCAGCAGCCAGGAAAAACCGGTGTCATCCACTGCCAGCTCGGAATCTGCGGCTTCCGAATCATAGTGAATCCCAAGTGCATGCAATAAGGGGATATTGTAAAGGGTATCCAGCTCATGTATCTCCAGCCGGGCACAGAGGTCATCTATCACCTCCTGAAACTCCCCTCTGTCCGCCACCTTAACGTCTACATTTATATAGAGGTAATCCGGCGGCAAAATCCTCTCTGCCGTGCCCTGCCCGGCAAGTCCCAGAATATTTCCTCCGGTATAGCCCATATAGTTGCTTTCCATAATTCCCGTCAAGGTAAATTCCGCCGTATAATCATAGGCATCCACTATAATCCCGTGACGCAGGGCTTTGGAAAGGGATAGGCTAAGCTTATCTCCCACTTTTCCCGTAAAGCCCAGAAACTGCAGGGCATCTTCCGGCAAAGCCAGCTCCATGGGAGCCTCTGGCAGACGTCCCGCTGCAATGCGGGAATAAGCCGGCCTTGCCGCAATACTCCCGTCCTGGTATTCTGCCAGCCCCAGGGAAAGCTGGTCATTTAGCTTTTGTTCTCCCAGGGCAATAAACCGGCCGGTGTAGGACAGGCGTGTATCATTTTCCAGCGCCCGGACCTTTTCACTGGTAAGCTGCACAAAGGTTGCATGGCGGTCTCCGCCGATAGCAATGGCCTGCTGCTGACGCATGGCGGCAAGCACCCCTGCGGACTGCCCTATGGCTGCCGTCATCATGGTTGACAATATCACGGCAATTAAGATCAGAAAAGAAGTCAGTTTTTGGGCCGACAGCTCCTTAAGCGCCAGAATACGATAGTCTTTCATCCTAAAACCTCCTCTGTCAGTATGCCGTCCACAATGGAAAACCGCCGCTTGGACATGGCTGCTATACGGTTGTCGTGGGTAATAATCACCAGTGTCTTTCCCATTTTTTCACCTACTGTTTTTAAAAGCTCCATCACCTCTCTGCCGCTTTTGCTGTCCAGATTTCCGGTAGGCTCGTCCGCAAAAATCACCTCCGGCTTTGCGATCAGGGCCCGGGCAATAGCAACTCTCTGCTGCTGCCCTCCCGAAAGCTCATGGGGCAGATGGTTCAGCCGATCCGCAATGCCCAGCAGCTCTGCAAGCTGTCCTAAGTATGCTTCGTCCGGCTGCTTCTTGTCCAGGAGCAGGGGCATGAGAATATTTTCCCGGGCCGTCAGAACGGGAAGCAGATGAAACTGTTGAAAGACAAAGCCAATGCAGCGGCGGCGGAATGCGGACAGCTCCCTGTCCGTTAATCCGTAAATCTCCCTGCCATCATAGGCCAGACTGCCGGAATCAGGCCGATCCAGGCCGGACAGCAGGTGAAGCAGGGTACTTTTACCGCTTCCCGACGGACCTGTGATAGATATAAAATCTCCCTGGGCTATTTCCAAGGCTGCTTTATCCAGGGCAATGATTCGGTTCTCACCCTCTCCATACATTTTCGTAAGCTCTTTTGCTTCTATTTTCATAAAAAATACACCCTCCTTATAGAATGAATACACATGGTATAAGGAGAGTGTATCAACAAAATCTCAAGAAACTCTCAAGCTTTTATCATTTTAAAAAATGCCGTGGGTGCTGCGCCGCCCTCCGGCCTGTTTTCCAGGCGAAGTTCTCCGCCATGTTTCAGACACAAAAAATTGCTGCTGTATAGTCCCATGCCAAAATGCTCCGCATTTTCCTCCATTTTTCCGAAGGGCTTCGGGCCGCTCTCCAACAGCCGGGGCGGAAAGCCCGGGCCGTCATCCTCAACGGTAAGCTGGCAGGTATCTTTTTCAACTGTGAGCGTAAGCCCCAGTCTCCTGTGAGCAAAGCGTGACGCATTTCCAATCAGATTTTCCGCAACGGTTAAGAATATCCCATGATCGATCCACAGACTTCCCCCGTCCGGCGCTGCCAGTGTTATGTCAAGCCCTGGGGCAAGAAGGCGGGCCGTTTCCTTTAGTTCTGCCCGTATATCTGCACAATTTATCCTGCCAATGCGCACCGGCATCTGTTCCAGACGCTGGATACTTCCCATGACTTCTACGTATTGTTCAATCCGCATAGTATAGCTTTCCAGGCGATCCAAGGTGTACTCATCCGCTTTTCCCTGCTTTAGGAGCTTGATGCCGCCCTTTAATACGGTGATTGGATTGCGAAGGTCGTGGGAAAATGCGGCGTTGAGCCTTTTTCGCTCTTCTGCCTGGCGCCATAGCTCCCGATTGGTCTTCAGAAGCTCCGCCCGCATGGTTTCGAAGGCGGCGCAGAGCCGCCCCAGCTCGTCTGTGGATACTTCCGGGATGGAGAAATCCAGATCCTGATTTCGGATACGCTCTGTTCCGGCCTGCAGAATAGCGATGGGTTCTTTCAGCTTCAGCCGGTAGAACAAAAGACCGGCCAGTCCCAGGCCGCCTGCCGGGAGTATAATTGCAGAAAATAATTGTACCGCCTCTATGATTAGCACAATTTGCAGCTCCTTTTGGGAAGGCTGCTCCAGCTTTGTAATCACACCGCCAGGGCCTATGGCTACTCCGCCTTTTGGGTATCGGTCCGCAATCCGTCCGCAAAGCAGATATACGCCCAATGTCAGCAGAAACGCTGCTATCAGGCATACAAGGGACAGAAGGAAAAAAGACCGCTTTAATCCCATGTCTTTCAGCCGTTCCATTTATATCCGCACCCCCAGACTGTTTCAATATAGTTTGAACATGTATGCTTTGCCAGCTTTGCCCGAATCTTACGAATGTGCTCCATTACCGTGTCACTGCTGCCTTCTCCGTCAATTCCCCATATGCTTTCATAGATCCGTTCCCGGTCAAAGACCTGCCCTGCATGGAGGGAAAGCAGCTCCAGGATGTCAAATTCTTTCCTGGACAGGGTTACAGGCTCTCCCTGTACCGTAACTGTCCTTGCCGTATAGTCAATGGCCAGATCTCCAAAGAATCGGACGATAGAAGCGTTCTGCCGCCGCTGTTCTCTTCGCAGATGGGCTGCAATCCTTGCGGCCAGCTCGTCCAGGTCAAAGGGCTTTCGGATATAATCATCTGCGCCTGCCTGAAAGCCTGCGATCTGATCGGCGGATTCTACTCTGGCTGTCAGGAACAGGATTGGGCAGTTCACATAGTTCCGTATGGTTTCACAGACGGTCAGGCCGTCTATGTTTGGCATGTTGATGTCCAGCAGGATTAGATCCGGGTGCTCTTGTGCTTTGCGGATTGCTTCCTGGCCGCTATAGGCGGTCAGGACTTCATATTGTGTGGAGAAGTAGGCTTTTATGGTGTCTACGATGCCTTGCTCGTCATCGGCAATGAGTAGTTTTGGTTTCATGCTTTTGAGGTCCTTTGGGATGAATTTTTTCCATTATAGCATGTAAATCTCAAGAAATGCTCAAGGTATTGTTGTTTCTTGAAAATTTCAGCTTAACTTTAGGATGTTCGAAGCTCCATATCCATTATTCGTTTACCAGTGTCCCCTGGACAGATCGGCTGATCTATCTCAAAGTAATCTGGCACATACGATGCTTTCATGAATAAGTTCATAAATTTGTTTCCGCACTATCTACAATTCCCATTGTATATTTTGTATGATTTTTTACTATTTTTACTAGTTGATCTTTTCAATATCATTTGTTATATTGTATATATCAAAATCAAATGGCTGTTACTGGTAATGCAGGCAAGACCACGCAAAAGATACGTCTGATGGCGTATTTTTGACGTGGTTTTTTTGTGTCCAAAACAGACCAATGAAAGGAGCTTTTTATGGATTACAAAAAATTAGGATATGATTTACTCCCGTTGGTTGGCGGAGTAGATAATATCAGCAAACTGACACATTGCGCAACCAGACTTCGTTTCGAGTTCTGTGACCGCAGCAAAGTTGACAAAACTGCAATCGAAAATACTCCCGGTGTTATCAGCGTGGTAGAAAAGGGAGGCCAGTTCCAGGTAGTTGTAGGAAATGATGTGCCAATTACTTATCGAGTGCTGAGCAATGAAATGGGGGGAACCGCAGCAAAATCGTCTTCCGAGTCTTCTTCCGATGATGAGAAAGAAAAGTCCGGAATCATCACTAATATTATCAGTGTGATTTCAACCACTTTCACACCGGTCATCCCGGCCCTTATCGGAGGTGGTATGATCAAGGCCGTACTGTCGATCCTTGTGCTTTGCGGCCTGGATGACAGCAGTTCTACCTATGCAATTTTAAACCTGATTTCTGACGCAGCATTCTATTTCATGCCTGTGCTTCTCGCATATGGTGCGGCAATTAAATTTGAATGCAACCCGGTCCTGGCAATGACACTGGCATGTGCCCTCCTTCATCCCACATGGACAGGCATGGTTTCCGCCGGTGAAGGAGTTGATTTTTTTCATATTCCCGTACAATTGGTAGATTATTCGAACTCTTTTTCCAGTTCGTTGCAAGTCCTGTTTTACATTACTTTTTCTTACAAAATCGTATCATTTTGATGTGTTTTTATTCCTCGTTTATATGGTTTCAAAGCTGGTGTACCCAAAATGTACCCAAGCACTAATCGTTTCATTATAATCCATACTTGCGCTCTCGTTTTTTAAATGCAATATCTCCTCCTTCTAGTAAATCGCAAACATGCTCTCTTATACCTTGTCCAATCAAAATAGCTTGTCCATTTTTTAATGAATATGAATTTTCTATAGCACCAGAGCGATACTCAAACTTAATATTATCTTGATTTTCATTGTGAATTCCATGTTGATTTGCAACAATGATTTCTTCTGAGTCTGTTGCAACAACTATGTTCGGATTATGTGTAACTAAAATTATCTGCCTCTCAAGCTTCTTATTACGAATATAATTCACAAGATCATTATATATTGCTCTATTATCCAAATCATCCTCTGGTTGATCAATTAATATCGGACACTCATTTCCATCAAAATCAAGAAGCATTCTAAGAATAACAAACGCCTTTTTCCCCTCTGACATAGATTGCAAGGTATCTCCTTGATATACAACATTATACCGTATTTCAAAAAAATTATTTGTCATGAGTTCAATTACAGCCTGTTTCTTATCTTTGCTTCCTTTTAAAGGTAATTGTTCATCAATTATTTTTTCAAATGCCATATTTATTATCGAAAACATATTCTGTTCATTGTCATATTCATATTCAATCATCTCACGTACAAATGCATTCCTAGCATTTAAATTATTTTCTATATATCTCTTCATCATTACCGAATTAAAAATAAGTTGCGGAGAAATTTTTAAATCTGCTTTTTCTAACAATACCTGTGCACACAATTTTTTTCCAAACTCTCTGTACTTCTTATGTTTATCAAAAAGGCTTGATTTTGATTTATTGATTTCCTCCATCAATTCCGTTTTCTTCTGTAATAATAAGTTTATTGCATCTGCTTTTTTCTTTTCAGCCTCTAATCTAGTATTTAGTTGTTCTATTGCTGCATTTTCTTTATAATATGTTTCTCCATTAAGATAATCTCTATCAGATTCGATTTCCTTAATTCGTAATGTTGAATTATTAATTTTAGTTTTAGCGTTTTCCCTTGTAGCGTTAACTATTTTTTCCCACTCTTCTTGAGCATTTTGGGTCATTTCCTTATATAATGATACTATTGCGGTTTTCATTTCTTCAGGCAGCCCAATAACATCTGCACTAATTTCTCGAAAAATATTAATTTTAAGTAAACTTTGAAGCTGTAAATCTGCTTTCTCCAAAGTTTGCACCAATTGCTGAAGGGCTGCTTTTTCATCTCTCAATTCATCGTACTTTGCTTCCTGAATATTAGATAATTTTACTTCCGACTTGCTCTTTACCTCCGCAATTTCATCTTCTATTTTTACAATTTCCTTCTGTATTCCACGAATATCACCTATCCCTTTTTCTTCTGCCTCTGTTTCTTTTAGATTATAATGAAGCTTAAAAAAATTTTCTATTTCGTTTGTAATTTCAACAAGATTTTTGCTATTTGCGCTATTATATACCTCGTATGCACGTTTTCTTTCTTCATCACCTTTGAGGATATTTTCGATCAAAGAATCTATTTCTTTCGAATTAGAAGCTAAATTATTAATATATGATTGCGGAAAATATTCAACTTTACGTTGTCCCCCTTCCGTGTTATCTTTCCACTTAAGTCGCATTTTCGTAATAATTTCATTAATATATGCATTATAATCCGCATTTCCTTGCTTAATCTCTCCTGAATAATTTGACAATTTTGCAATACAGCCAAGTAATATAGATTTTCCAGAAGATCTTCCCCCAATAATTGTATTAAGGTTTGCATTAAATGGTATTTCTTGATGCCCAAAATCTTCACCAACCAATTCCAACGATTCTATAATTTGATAATCACTTTTCATCTCTGGCCTATTTTGTTGTATTTTAGCTCGTAATTCGGGTTCATATATAATTTGCTTTAACCCTTCAAATGTCTTATCAGATTTTATCCAAGTAAACAAAGATCCAATCTGACTAAGTTTATGTGAATCAGATGCAAGTATCGCTGGTTTATTGAATTTCTTAATATAAAAACTGGCATTCTTATCCGAAAGACTTCCCAATTCACATATATCTATATACCTGTCCATCAATTCATCTTTCACAGTTCCCAAAGAATCAACCACATCTTTTACGTTTCTTTTACTACTACCTTCATGCTTCATCTCCTCAATGCTATTAGTCTTATCGCCAGCATGAACTGATACCAACCCTCCATATTTATGAATCAAATCAGCAGCCTCTTTAAATGCAACCTGAACCATAAACATTCCCTTTCTAAAAGCCTCATTTTCCGTTCTTGCACCTGCTTTCAAACCTTTTGACACAATTATAGTTTCCGAAAGATTAAGCGGTGCTAATATTAAATCTTCAAGCGCACTTTGTGTCAACTCAATTCCGTTATGCCTATCTGGAAAAAGTCCAATCATATGAACAGAACTTGAACCATATTCTGTTCTAAATTCAATACCACTAATTACTTTTATTTCATTTTCCTTTCCTAGATTCTTTATTTCATCAATATTCTTTACCGTATGGTGATCCGTCAGTGCAATTACCTCTAATCCCTCATCTTTTGCTTTATGTATAATTTCTTCCGGTGTCATCTTTCCATCAGACGCATTAGAATGAATGTGTAAATCCCATTTCGCCCATTGCGATCCCGCATAATTAATAGATTCCATTTTCCTTTTACTTCCTTTTCCTTTATATTGAGCACCAAACTTAAGTTCCCGGGTGTAGCTTCTAAGCACATGTTATAAAGCCCGCATCTAACGCTGATTTTAGTGGAAATAATATTTGTGCTTAGAATGATAAAATTATAAGCACAAATTATTTTTAAGCATCAAATAGTTGATTTATCGGTGTTTTTTCAATGTGCTTATAAGAAGCACCCGGGAATTCAAGCTAAACAATAACTTATCCAATATCTTGTTTAAATATTTATACCTAATTCCCCATATACACTAAGCACTTTTCTCTTTTCTTCCTAATCTTCTTTCGCTAAGTTTTAACCAAATATTCCGCAACATTTGCACTTCATTATTAGACAATCCTAATCCATTCACAAGCAAAATCCTATCAGAATAATCCAATACTTCTTCAATTTTATTATCCCGAATCAATCGATCTATTTTTTTTACATCTAATAGTTCCGCATTCTTCATCGGAATCATTAGCTTACGAATTTCGCTAGGCTCAAAAGTCAACACTCCTCCGCCATAGCTTCTCCCAGTAACTTCTGCCAAAGCAAGCGTAAAAGAATTTAAAAATGCTGCTGCTACATATTCAGGATTCACTCCGTCTAAAAATCTAATTTTATGAATCGTATCTGTACTTACTGCATTAGCATAATTGAGAATAATACGAGGATATCGGTTGACCTGCCTTAAAATAAATGCATCCGGTTCCCAAGACTGTGGAACACAATACCAATTTTTGCGTATCCGACATTTATACCCCGTATTAAACCCTAATTTTTCTCCATACTTTATATACTCCTGTTCTTCTTTGCTTAGCTCTGAAAACGGGACATCTTTTGGAGCAAACATATATACTTTTTTTCCTTTTTCAACTAAGTTTTTAAAATCCCGTTCTGATAAAATAACTCCTTTTAATTGTTCTGTTTTTCCAATTATCATACGAGTGGCATTTCCCAATTGATATTCTTTAACCATATCATGATTCAGTAAGAAAAACGAGTTTTCCCCACTAACAAGCCCTACATTAATCTCAAACAAATCAGTCGCAGGCACAATGTCAACATTGTTGCGAAGTTTGCGCATAAGTTCAATTTCTTCGCACGATAAAAAGTACTTTATCCATTTTTCATCGCTATGATTTAATTCTTTTACTTCATAATTATAGAAATTGGATAAATCCAAATTATCCAAATCATCCAAATCCTTCAACTCGATAACTTGTATTCCCTTACTGTCCGAAGCTTTTTCACCCAACAGCAAAATAACCTCCTGTTGAATATCCTCAAAAACTATTTTTTGAAATGTAATTAATGTAAGTCTGTCAAAATACTTCGCTAAAAATTCCCTAGTTTCCCCTGCATAACTTACTTGAAATAGCTCAGCCGGAATAACCATGCCAAGCTTTCCGTTTTTCGATAATGCAAGTGCTGACAATACTAAAAATGGCAACCATATATTTGTTAATTTATTTGGATGCAATCCAGCACTTCGCATAAGTTCAAAGGCTATTTCTCTTGAAGCAACATCTGCGTTTTGATAACGAATAAATGGCGGATTGCCTATAATTGCATCGAATTTTTGTTTTTCTTGAATATTATCTTTATAAAATCCAAAGAAGTCCCCACATATCACTTTTGCGCCATATATAGATGCCTTCTTTGCTTCTTCTTCAAACAACTCAATTCCTACAACCGAATCTTCTATAGATAGATTTGGATTGATTTCCATCTCTTTCTTTGCTGCTTCTTTCAAAAAGACGCCATCACCGCAACTTGGTTCCAATATGCCTTTTGTATTGATATCTATTGCCCAATTACAAATAAATTGCGCAATTGGTTCTGGCGTATAATAACCTCCACGTAATTTCTCCAATCCCACTTTACTTTTCATTGCTGTACTCCTTTGCTGATCCATATAACTGTGAAATCAAATCATCCAAATGTTGTGATTCAGTTTCAATTAGGCTACAGTACCTGTTTTTCTGTTCTTTTGTTTTCTGAGTATTACGCCGCTGTTTTAGACCCATAATAGTTTTTACACTGGAAACAATTTCATCATGCTTTTCTATTTCCTCTATATTATCAAAATCTATTCTGTATATTGGAAGCTTCGCAATAAACTGTTTTCCATGCGAGTAATAATCTCCACGAAATGTACTTGCCTTACTTTTTGCAACACGTTCCAATAGCCAATAATTTAACAGTGCCTGTATATAATACAAAGATTCCTTTGTAGAGAATTTTTTCTCAAGACCGTAAAAAGGTCCATTTCCACCACCAGTAAAGCAGATTGTCTTATCATCGTAAACATAATTCCCCTCTGTAGATAAAACTGACCAAATTAAATGTTCCCCTTCCGAAAAACGTTTTATGCTTTGACTTCTTCCAAATTGATACCAATTATCTCCTGTCCTACGTGGAATACTTCTCTTTTCTAAATCATCTTTATATTCTTCTAAATATGCAAGTGTTTTAGGAAAAGACGCTTTCATTTCATCTATGGAGTAAAGAATCGGTTTTCCTTTTACTGTATGATGATATGGGAATATCAGCATCATATTTGGTTCAATATCCGCATATTTTTCTAATTGAATATCATAAATACAAGGTTTTAGTATATCCGTTTCAACGCATTGCTCTTTACCCCTGCAATCAACAAAATAGGTCAAACCATTTTCCTCTTTTTGTGCTTTTATAATATATATCGTATCCGCACTGGTCTGCAATCCAACAAATATATCTGATATTTCTTCTAATGGCTGGCATTTATCTTTTACCTTTTCCAGCAATAAAACAATATCCTCAGACAAAAAACTCCACGGCGCTGTGCTTAAATATTCAATAGGATATTCCTGAAATTCCACCTGATTTGCAGCATAATATTCATTCAGGTTCTTTACAAAACCAATTTTAAATTTCTTAAGCTTCGTCTTTTCTAAAAACAAAAGACATGTATATGTACTTTTCCCTTTAAAAACCTGCTCAGTTCCAAAATGAATAATCTTTTCAACGCATTTCTTTTCGGAAAGCATTTTCCGAAGAACAGTGCCCGCCTTAATCAGCATAAACTTATGAGGAACAATATAGCCTAATCTTCCATCAGAAGCTAAAAGTTCCAATCCTTGTTCCAAAAACAGATAGTATTTATCCAACAACTCTGCTCTCGCCGTTTCATATCCTGAAATATCTGATTTGAAGTATTGATATTCACTATCAGAATAATGCACCATATTCTGAACCCTAATATAAGGCGGATTACCTATAATAGCATCAAATTTTTTCCCTTTAAATTCTGTATTCCAATCAAAAAGTTTAATTTTTGATATAAGCTCTGCATCCTCATAAAAATGACTGTTATAAGCCAAATATTTAGAATCTACAAGACTATTTCCATTCCGAATATTATTATCTAAATTAGGCAGCACTTTATCGTGTGTACTAACAGAATAATTTTTTATTTCATCTAAAGAAACATCTTCTATCAGTTTTATAAGCAGACTAAATTTGGCAACTTCTGTCGCCAGATTATCTATATCTACACCATAAATATTTCCCTTCAATATTTGATATTTTTTATCAAAGGAAAGTGTATAAGAGTCTTGCCCCTTTGAAATAAGCACTCCTCTCTGTAACGCATTATCCTTATCCATTTCGATATAATACATCGTATAACAGTTCAAAATATATTCATATGCAGACAGCAGAAAGTTGCCTGATCCGCAACAAATATCCGCAATACGATATGTATTCCATTTAGAAAAGAGTTCATATTTATATAATGGTTCTAATGTCTGAGCAACAACAATATCTGTTATATTCTTCGGTGTATTAACTACTCCTTGTGAATCTATAATTTCCGCTTTCTTTTCTACAACAACTTTTGTATCAGAAATTGCAATTTTTTCTTCCAAAAACAATTCATATATCTGACCAATAATATATGGATCGACAATGCTAAATTCATAACAGCTATTTGGATAATACAATTCCTGAAAAATATGAATCAACAATACATCTGTGATTTGAATATTTTCTTCATCAATTAATTCAAATAAACCAGAATTATATTTTTTGTCTGCCGCATCAAATAGTGCCCTTAATTCCGTATACGTTTTTATTTTCTTTAAGGTTTCATATTGTTCAAGATTCCTGTCTTCGCAAATGCGCAGAAAAACAATCCGATTAATAATCCTCTGAACGAAAACATTTAAAGATTCTTCATCTAAATCCAGATTGTTATTGTATATATCCTGACTTAAAGAATAACGCCACTCCTTTATTTGAGTAAGAAAATATTTATCAAATGGTTCTTTACGAAATGTATCTGTAACCCTATCAAATAATTCAAAAAATTCCCCTGACACAACCGAAGCATAAGACAATAACCGTGAAATTTCAGTAAATTTATCAACATACTCCGTATAATGATAATGCGCAATCATCGCTTTTGACACTTCATCATTCTCGCTAGGTCTAATAGAAGTATCGTATATTATCATATCGGTAAAATTTGATAAAACGGACGCTTTCAAATTTCCGTTCCAACCATATCGGCGTGTTTGAAATGCAGCTTCCTTATTTTCCATAATATTAACACTTGGCTTTTTCGTTTCAAGGAAAAAGCAAACTTCCGTTCCAAGATGAAATGCATAATCCGGCTTCTTTTTTCTATTCTCTCCGTTTTCCTCGATATATACAGCCGCTTCATGTTTTACTTCACGAAGATATTGAGGAAGTTTCTTTTTATTCAGCACATCCCATCCTAAAATTTCAAAAAATGGATTTACAAAATCATTCCTTACTTCTGTTTCATTATAATCAGATTGGTTATACTGGGCAAAATGCTCCGCATAAGCTCTAACAAGTTCAATCAGTCTATTATCTTGCATATAATATTTTCTTACCTTTCTAAATCTTGCGGGACTATTTCGACTATATCACCTATATTGCAATTCAGTTCTCTACATATTTTTTCAATAACAGTTAAAGTTACTGTTTCTCCATTCGTCATCTTTGCAATAGTGCCATTGCTAAGACCTGTACAAGCTTTTAAATCGCCTTTATTCATTCCTTTATCAATTAAAATTTTCCATAATCCATTATACGAAATTGCCATGTCACACCTTATCTTCTTGAAATCAATAAAACAAGCATTTTATTTTTATTATACTTTATTCATACTACTCCGTCAAGAAATATATCTAAATTTTCAGAAAATGTATTCATATTTAAAGATTCATTTTCCTTTTATAAAAACGGCAAGATTATATTCTCTTGCCGCTATCATATTAATTATAGACAATATATAACCTCTTCCCTCACGATTTCCTCCGCCCTAGCCCGAATATTTTCCATACTTAATACCCACAACATCTGATCTTGTGTAGAACAGCACAATGTCCTCGCCAGCTAACATCTCTTTTCGGTCACATTATTCCTATTCCTCTTGAAATCTTCTGCTTTTATCTGCATAATAAAAAGGCAGTATGACTATAAAGCCTTGACTGCCCGTAACTTTTCGATATTTACCTTTGATTGCTCCTATAAGAAAAGAGGAAGGGGCTTTGCTCGCCAGCTTCCCTTCCTCTTCCTCCTCTGGGCATGGGGGTTCCATGCTCCACCTCTACACACTATTATGATAAGACTTTTCTTAAACATTTGCAACCTTTTTCCTAAAATTAAGCATCTTGATGACCTTGCTCTCTTTTCCCTTTTTGAAAAGCGCCTCCCCGCATCACTCCGTCCCTGTCCTTCCTGCGGCTCCCCCTCTTCCTCCTTTTCCTTCAATGGCTCTTATTACAGGTATCTTATCTCCTATTACAAGGGGACTGTTCTCTGCCGCAGGATTTCTGTGCGCTCCCTCCTATGTGCTTCCTGCCATAAGTCCCACGCTCTTCTTCTCTCCATCCTCATCCCTCATTCCTCCTTCTCACTTTCCTTTATCATCTCACTTCTTTATGCCAGGCTTACCAGGCAGTTCCCCTCCATCCTTTCCCTCTGTGAGCATTTCGGCATTTCCGAATCCTCCTTCTACCGCCTCCGAAAACGCTTTACCCTGGACTCCAAAGAGCTTATTCGCATCCTCAAGTCCTTTTCGGACACCCTCGATCTCCTGGAGTTCCTCCGGTCCTCCACTCCCTTCATCCTTCATTCTACCCTGGAGCTCTTTTTCCGCTCCACTGGTTATTCCTTTCTGCAGCCCTGCGTCAACTTAAGGCCAAGGATAAACCTTAGAAGCATCCCTCCCGGATTCTATCAGATTCCTTGACAGTACCTCGATACCTTTCCTGATGTTATCCTGTCTTCAGGAGGTGATTTACATGAATCAAAAACAAATGAACAACGCCATTGCCACGGCCAGCCTGCGGCTTGCGGTTATACAGCCTGATTTTAATGGGACTTATCCTGACATGTCCAAGCAGGATTATTATGCACGCATTGCCGAAAAGCCCTTAAAGCTTCCCGACGGCCGGGAGGTCCGCTATTCCCCTGGTACTTTCTCATGCTGGGAATCCGCCTACCGCAAAGGCGGCTTTGACGCACTTATACCCAAGGAACGTTCTGACAAGGGACACTGTCGCAGACTGGATGCTGATTCCATTTCTAAGATCTATGAACTTCGTGAAAGGTTCCCCAGGCTCAGCGCATCCGGCATCCGCTCCATAATGATTGCCGACGGTCTCATCAACGCATCCGATGCGTCCGTCTCCACCTTTCAGCGCTTCATCCGCAAAAACAATCTCAAGGGCGTCTCTGCTCCCGGCATTCGGGACCGGAGGGCTTTTGAAGAGGAATTCTCTACCGGCATGTACCAGGCCGATACCCTTTATGGTCCCTATATAAAGGAAAATGGCGTTTCCAGAAGGGCTTACTGCATCATGATTCTGGATGATAAGTCCAGGCTCATCGTCGGCGGAAAGTTTTTCTACCAGGATACCGGCGTGAACTTCCAAAGAGTTCTTCATGATGCGGTTGCCACTTACGGCATACCCGGAAAGCTTTACGTGGACTATACCGATGTTTTGACTATTCCGACATTTTGAGCCGGAATGAGTGAATCAGGTCATTCAGGTTCAGAAATGTCGGAATAGTTTTTTACATTTACAGAGAGTAGATTTTCTCAAGGATGCCCCGGTCATCCCACTTTTTCCCTGCCCCTGTGTCTTCTTGATTCGCTGCGGACATAGACTTTGAAAGGGTTTCTATCGTCGCAAAGGCATAGAAACCGGAAGTGGTTGACATGCTTTCATGTCCTAAAAGCTGCTGGATATGGGCAAGGGGCATGCCGTTTTTATACAGGTCCATGGCCCGTGTTTTTCTTATCATATGGCAATGCGGCTGTCCTGGCATGGATGTGCCGTTTTCAACGCAAACCTTGCAATACCTTCTTATCATGGTTTCCACTGTATCATGGGACAATGGATGTATCCTGCCATGTGACCTTGCATAGAACAGGGGACAGTCTGCAGTGGTATCCCTGTGAAAGCCACGGAGATAACTTCTTAAATGTCTGACTGTCTTATCCATCAGTGGTATGTTGCGGTACTTCCTTCCTTTTCCAAGGATTGTCAGGTAAGCAATATCGGCATCAAGGTGGAGCTGGCTGACTGTCATCTCCAGAAGTTCAGATATCCTGGCTGCTGTGTCATAGTACAAAATAAGCATCATCTGGTTGCGTCTCCCGGTTGTTGTTTTTCCATCAGGGGCTGCCAGGAGGGCCTTCATTTGATAGCTTTCGAAATACTCAATGGGGTTTGCCGTGACTTTCAACCCTTTTACAGTGCATGCTTCAAGGTAGAGGGCCATCAGGTCAGTGCTGTTCTCATTTGCGGCATACTCCAGTAGGGCATGTATCGCCGTGATGCGCAGGTTGCAGGTTTTATAAGCATATTTTTTCGCATTAAGCATCCAATCAAGGAAGTCGATGATGTTCTGCTTATTGAAATCAGAGAAGCAGATATCCGTCCTCCTTATTTTTTTCTCGGATTCAAGGTAATCAACGTACTTGTTCAGACTGTCC
>CAJTAK010000006.1:0-172284 GCA_910574255.1 Clostridia bacterium | reverse complement strand
ACGTAATCCTTCGCCATTTGCCAGAACACGGCACTGTTTTTGGAGGCATCTTTCTTATTCTTCATAGGATACCTCCGGGATGACATCTTCAAGGGCGTCTGTCATGCTTTTGTATGTAGGGAAGAACTCAGGGACAAAATGAAAATAGTAAAGCGTCCCGCTCACGCTTTGATGCCCCATATACCTCATAAGGTAAGGAAGCATCACATTCAGGTCCAGCCCCTCCGCAGCCCAGCGGTTGAGGTTGGACCATGCGAAATGGTGGCGGAAGTCATAGGCCCTCGGCCGTGTCGCCATTTCAAAATCCGGGAACGCTTCCAGCCAAAAACGTCTGAAATTGCTGGAAACAAACAGTGATGAGTAACAGCCTCCCGTACTGCTTGGGAAATAGTATTCCCTGCCAGGAAAAAGGATGCCTATACGCACATCGTAATCAGCCAGGTATCCAGCCAGCTCATGGCTTATAAAAATCCTGCGGCTCTTCGGGCCCTTTGACTGGATGACATCGATATAATGATCCTGCGTATGCACGTTGACGCGAAGGAGCGTGCGTACTTCCTTGCACCGCAGCCCGCAGCAATAAAGCAGCCGAAACAATGCAGGCAGAACTATTTCCCTTCCCCTGAAAGAACTATTGGGCTTAATGGCATCGAGCTCTTTTTCCGTGAAGAAATACGGATTCTCCGCAGTAGGCTGGGATGCCGTTTTGGGCGGAATCACATAAGACTCCTTAAATCCGCATGCCAGCAGGTATCTGCTGAATTCCCGGAGGACAGCTGCCATCTGGTACAGCGTACCCGGGGAGCCGGTTAATGAGGAAAGGAATTCATCCGTTGTGTCCTTAACGGGTACAGGTGAAGACGTCCTTGCCCCAGCGAACTGGACATATCGGTTCAGCAGGTACTCCTGCGCCTCATAGGCATAGCCTATGGAACGCTTGTAATTGATAAACTCCGTGGCGTTTTCCCTAAGTGTACGGCTATCCATGGCATGCACCTCCTCTCGGAAGGGGAAGTGTGCATTCCGCAAGTTTGGCATTATCCGTCGTTATGTATATCATCACGCTGTCCTTATTTCCATGGCCAAGGGCTTCTGATATGACAGGAAGCGGCACTCCGTTCCTGAGCATGCGCGAAGCAGTGCTGTGGCGGGTGATCCGGGTTCCATAGCTCCGCCCTTTGGCTTCAATGTCAGAATCATTGACCACGTTGAACAGGATGTTCCGGATTCCCGCATGGCTCATCAAGGGGCCATGGGGAGCGACGGACCTGAGAAAAACGAAATCCAGGTCTGACACAGGCCGTTCATTCAGAAGGCAGTCGACAAGCGCATTTCCAATGGCCTCTGTCAATGGGATATCATGGGTCCTTCCCGTCTTCTGCTGCACGATATGGATGATGCCATGTTCCCAGTCAATGTCCCGCAGCCTGNCCGCACAGATGTCCACCGCCCTTAAGCCTGTATTCATGGCCAGTATCGTTATCGCTTTATTTCGGAACGACAGGCCTTCTGCCTCGTCAAGATGGGCGATGATCCTGTTGTATTCATCATCACTGTATACCTTGAGTATGTCACGCTTTTTTGGCAAATGCCCAGGTATTTCGGGCAGGAATGGTTCTGTTTCCCCAAACATGGAGAGGAACAGTTTCAGGCCTGGCATATGCGCCCCGAGACTGGTTGCCTGGTAACGTTCGCTGCATATGACGGATATAAAAGCTGCGATATCACCACGTTTAACGTCAGCAAGGGATCTATATCCTTTTCCCTCCAGATATTCAATAAAGTAGTAGGTGAACCTGCGGTATCCATCAATCGTATTCGGCTTAAGTTCCCGGTTCGTCAGCTCCGAGAGGAACTTTAAGAAGCTGGTTCGAAGCGCATCGGATTCAACGGGAAAAGCCGCACAATGTAATGCGGGGGTCCAATCAACAGTGCCTGTTGCCAGGTAAGACTCAACAAGCTTTATGCATCTCTTATATGCAACAGTCCGCTCGTGATGATAACGCTCCGTATTTTCTGGGACCACATGGGACTGGTCGCCTATAAAGGCCTGACCCAACTCAATAGTATAGTAATTATCCCCCCTTTCTTTCGCCATGCGGCAGAGCCTCCTGAAGAGGGTTACATAAAACCCCCTTGTTGATTCCATGAACCCGGATGCATCCATTTGAGAAAGAATAGCATCCGTAAGTTCAGTTAGCTTTAGTGTGCTTCTATCCATAAGCCACACCTCCTTTCGTGGAAAGTATGGCATAGAAACCATTAACTGACCATAAAAACTATTCCGATATTTCTCAGCAAAGAATCATATATTTCAAGCAGATTTGACATATGTCGGAATAGTCAAAACATCGGTATAGTCCACGCTATCACGATATCGTGATAGCGTGGACAACGGCTCCCCCTATAAGAATGAACAGCTTTCCCTTATCTGCGGGCAGCTTGGCATTGTCCTTATACACACTCCTTTAAGGGATGGCGCCAGCAAGGGCAAGGTGGAACGAAACTTCCGCACCCTCCGCCAAAGGTTCCTCAATGCCTTGGACGCTTCCTCACTTAAGGACATCGGACAGTTGAACCGCATGCTGGCTGATTATATCAGGAAGCATAATACCACGGTCCATTCCGCCACCGGCATGCCTCCCTATTCCAGATATATGGAAGATCTCTCACATGTCCGAATGCCGAAGAGTTCCGATTGGCTGGAGGAATGCTTCCTTCACCGGGTCAAGCGCAAGGTTCGCAATGACGCCACTGTCATGCTTGATAAAAAGCTTTATGATGTCCCCATGGAGTTCATTGGCTCTACCGTGGAGATCCGTTACCGGCCTGGGGAGCCTGGAAGCGCTTTTATCCTTCAAAACGACAGACGCTTTCCTGTAATTCCCACGGACAAGGCCGCCAATTCAAAGGCCAAACGCAACAATCCTTACAACGTCAGATACGGAGGTGACAGACCATGATCCCTTTTACCACCTTTTACGGCATGAGAATGAATCCCTTTGATAAGGAGCTTCCCTCCAGGGATGCTTATAAAACCCTGGACATGGAACAAACCCAGGGCAGGCTAAACCACTTAAAGGACCATCCCGGCCTCGGGCTGTTCACCGCAGCTCCAGGGCAGGGCAAAACCTTTTCTCTTAGATATTTTTCCGACGGCTTAAACCCCAACCAGGTGAAATTTTATTATATTTGCCTTTCCACCGTCTCCGCCACTGAATTCTACCGGCAGCTCTGTGTCAAGCTGGGGCTGGAGGTCTCCTATAAAAAGACAGTCATGTTTCAGCGTATTCAGGAGTATTTTTATTCCATGTGCATGAACAAGAACGTCCACTGCATGATCTGTCTGGATGAGGCCCAGTACTTAAACAGTGACATCTTAAGGGATTTGAAAATGCTGTGCAACTTCTGCATGGATTCCAAAAACTGTTTTTCCCTGATTCTTTT
This sequence comes from Clostridia bacterium, assembly GCA_910574255.1. Classification (GTDB taxonomy): domain Bacteria; phylum Bacillota; class Clostridia; order Lachnospirales; family Lachnospiraceae; genus Laedolimicola. The sequence goes on along the minus strand of CAJTAK010000006.1, from coordinate 168,837 downwards.
GGGGCAGCCCGTGCTCGTTAGTCTTATGATGCGCCAGCCCAATGAAGCCCTGCGCCAGCGTATTGCCGTCAGCTACAGCTTTGTTGGACTTTCCGAGAATGAGGCCGGGGACTATATAAGGGACCGCATGGAGCTTTCCGGGGCCACTCCCTGCATTTTTGATGAAAATGCCGTTACGGTTGCTTATGCAAGCTGCAATTCCTCCCTGCGCCAACTCAACCTCATCCTCACCAAGGCACTTACAATTGGGGCCCAAAACCAAAAGCAGAACATTGACACGGACATGATTCTGGCCGCCGTGAACGACATTTCCCTGGCCTGATCTTGCGGGGATGCTTTGTAAAGCCTTCTCTTATGAATCGTCCATGTCGTTTTAGGCTGTCTCTTTCCCTGCCGGAAGGAGGGAAAGGGGAATGCCATGTGGGATCTATGAGAAAAACGGACGTTTCGCAAAGTGTTTGAAAGCCACGAACAATTCACCCGGTTCCTTCATCTGGAACCGGGTTTTCCAGTTACTTGGGGCGAACATAAGGAATTGTTCCAAAAACATACACAAATCCGGTTTTAAACATTTATGGACAAAGGGGAAAAGTCTGACAGAGAACGAAGCATCCGGCTCTTCAGCGCCATGCGGGTATACAGCCAGCAACACGTGTATAATTGTATGGACAATTTTTAGGAATAATCTGATGGGATGGAGGAAAACGCAGGAATAATTTGCGGGAATAGGGTAAAAAAGCTTAGATTCAATTTGATGTTTGGATTAGCCACAATTTGACGTTCTACACTCATGCGTTCCTTTCTTCTCCCACTCAATATCATGCTTTAGCATAATCTCCGCAAGCCGCTCTTTCTCTGCCGCTACCCACTGGTTACGTTCCGTTTCGCTCCTTGTGCCGCCTTTAAAGCCGAGTTCTGCCAGTGCCTTTTTTAATGACACCCTTGTTTCAAGCCCTCTCTTGCTTCCAGTCGTATAGGGTATGAAATCTATATGCAGATGCGGCGTGGCTTCGTCCATGTGGAGATGCGCCGAAAATACCCTTAGTGTGGGATTGCGCCGCTGAAAATCCTGCATATATTCATCAAGTATTTTTGCCGCAAGCTGTCCGTCCTCTGTCTTTGCCCCCATATCATCCTTGTTGCCTATCTGCAAAATAATCTCATGGAATGGCTTCTCCTGTTTGCCGGAACAGATTTTTTCATAATAATTATCAATCCTGCGGTCATTTCTTGTCTGCTTCTCATTGTACCGGGCGAGTGCTTCATCAAATAATTCGTGGTATACGTCTTTGATATTTTTGTTGCAGTATTCCACATTCAGACAACTCCGCTCTGGGTCAGTGTTCTTTGCATGGAATTTTCTGCTGTTATGGTTGACAGAGCCTTTCCCTGTCATAACGCTGATTGTCCGTTTCAATATATTTCCCTTTCTCCCTAGCGGGTAATGAGCGCCGGATACGGCGCATAGCCTTTGTTACTTTCTGCGAAAGTAACGCAAAAGCACTTTCGACAGGCTACGCTCTATCAAAAGTGCCTTTGCGCCCTGCCGGGGGGGCAAGCTGTCCGTTGGACAGCATACCGTCCTAACGGACGTTACGGCTTTTCGCCGCCTTGATACCGCCGCTACCCGGCTTTCTCCCAACAACGCAACATTGCAATGTCTATAATTTTTGCAACCTTGCAATCTTCAAGAACGCAGTTCCAAGACTGCAAAATTCTAATACCCTGCATTGTTGCGCTGTTACCTTGCCTGTCCGTCACTGTCTGATTTTATCCAGTTCCCAATACCATGTGTTGTTTATCCGCTTCGCCCGGACGCCTAACTCTTTCTTTGCGTTTTCCAGTGTCCGTTTTGATATGTTCTGTTCGTCCGCAAGACTGAAAATCTCATTGCTCTGCATGGCATTATTTGTTTCTGCCAGTTCCCTAATCAGACGCTTCGCCTGTTCCATTTTATTTGCTTTCGGGGCAATACCGCCTAAGACTTCATCTGCGGTAATCTCATAATCCCCTAGCCATTGAAAACCGTCCTCCGACAATGCAAACGCTTTCGGGTGTCCGAACGCCGCAAGATTATTTTTAATCTGCACCACAGCCCTTATATTTTCTTCCCCCTCAACCCTGCCGACTAAGAGAACGCTTCTAGCGACTGCAAAGAAATCAATCGAACCCATGCCCCGGTATGCCGCCTTATTTCCTGCCGCCTTGTTCATGTGACCGACAAGGACAATCGCACACTGGTATTTCTCTGCCAGTGCCGCTAATTTCTTCGTCATATCCCTTGCTTCGTTTGCCCGGTTCATATCCATACCGCCGCCTAAATAGGCTTGTATCGGGTCTAAAATCAGCAGCTTTGCGCCCGTCTTTATCACAGCCTGCTCCAAGCGTTCATCTATCATAGAAAGGGATTTTATCTTTTCATCAATGACCGAGATTTTCTCACAGTCTGCCTTTGCCTGCTCCAATCGGGGCTTGACCGTATCGGCAAGACCGTCCTCCGCACTCTGATAGATGACATTCAAAGGCTCTGTAAAATTCATTCCACCGTCTAAACTTTCTCCCTTAGACAGTTTCGCCGCTATATTGAGTATAAATGTTGTTTTTCCGTCCCCCGGATCGCCTTGTACGATTGTCAGCTTGCCATAAGGGATAAACGGAAACCACAGCCAAGAAACTTCCTGCGACTGTATCTCCGACAATTTAATCAACTGTAATTCTGTTTTTGTTTCTTCCATAAATGCCCTCCATTTCTGAAAAATCGTTGCCACTGGAAGAAACCTCTGCTATACTGGTATTGTGATTGTTGATAACAGAGGTTCTCCAGTTATCACAGCCCTAACAGTTGCCGCTGTCGGGGCTTTTTTCTTCTCCGTTGGTGTTTCCCTGCCACAGATATTTTGCTCCGTCCAACATCCAAAGAATTGCTTTCAACATATCCTCATAAGCTGTCTGTAACTCTCTGATTTCTTCGGTAATGACCTCCGGCTTTTCGCCTTTAATCTGCTCTGACAGTTCTTCCATACGGCTCTGCATTTCCTGTAATTTTTCCACAATCTGATATACCGTTTCTTTCTTCCCTACCACACATACACGATTGTAAATACAGGAACGGACAAAATAATCTTTCTTTTTCATGCCGCTTACAAAAATCTTTGCTTCGATTTCTTCCCGTTCTCTGGGAGAAATGCGAAAACTGATTGTTGGATATTTGTGTGTGCCGCTCATTCTTCTGTACCCTCCTTAAACTCTGCGTTCAATAACTCTGCCATTTGTATCTGTTCTGTCGGGAACATATGGGCGTATCGAAACGTAATATCCACACTTTCATGCCCTACCCTGTTCCCGATTGATACCGCTGAAAATCCCATGCTGATTAACAACGAAACATGAGAATGTCTTAAATCGTGGATTCTAATGCGCTTTACCCCTGCTTTCCCTGCACCTCTCGTCATTTCATGGTGCAGGAAACTTTTTGTCAGATGAAAGATACGGTCAGTCGGGAGAAGTCCGTACAGTCTGCCGAGATACTCTTTTAATTCCTCACACAGAAAATCCGGCATACTGACATTGCGCTTGCTTTTCGGTGTCTTCGGGTCTGTTATCACATCTTTTCCCTCTAACCGCTGATAAGATTTTGTTATCCGAATGACCTTGTTATCAAAATCAATATCCTGCGGCGTGAGTGCTAAAAGTTCGCCAACACGCAAGCCACACCAGTATAAAATCTGAAATGCCTGATAGGAATATGGCTTATCCTTTACTGCTTCAATGAATTTCAGATATTCTTCTTTCGTCCAAAAAAGCATTTCCTCTGCTTTCCCTTTCCCAAGCGGTCCGGCTTTGACAACGGGATTGCTCTTTAATTCGTAGAACCGCACCGCATGATTAAATAATGCGCTCAATTCAGATTGCAGAGTTTTCAGATAAGTCGGCGCATAGGGCTTCCCTTTTTCATCACGATAGGAAATCTGCTCATTCTGCCACTGGATAATATCTTTTGCACGAATATCGCACATTTTCTTGTTCTCAAAGTACGGTAGCAATTTTGTGCGTAAGATATGCTCCTTTGTCAGCCAAGTATTGTGCTTCAGCTTCGGCTTCATATCTCTTGTATACGCCTGCACAAATTCCCCGAAAGTCATATCCAAGTCAGCCGCTTCTTTCATGCGGAAATGATGTTCCCACTCCGTAGCTTCTCTTTTGGTTTTAAAACCTCTCTTGACTTTCCGACAGTTCTTCCCCGTCCAGTCATAATAATGGAACGATACATACCATGTTCCACGCTGTTCATCTTTATATGCCGCCATAGTTCGCCCTCCTTAGTTCGCCGCCTGCGCCATGCCATAGAATTTTTCTTCATAATATTTTCTGCTGACACGTCCGGCGATTGTGATAAAACCTTTCTCTTCCAGTTCCTCATTCATCTGTCGTACTAATTTGTAAGCAAATGGTTTGGAAACGCCCAACTCCTGCGCTACCTCCCCGGCAGTTACAAATAGTTCATTCCTCATTCAATATCCCCCTTTTTGTTTAGCGTTTTTGTTAAGCTCTGTATTTGAATTATACTTAACATTTCTGTTATTGTCAATAGCCTATTTGTTAAACTTATCTTTTTTATTAAATTTAGCATTTCTGATAAGTTTTTGTTGCTGTATTATCTGAATTATGCTAGAATATAAAAAAGAAATGCACATCTTACTAATATAGAAAGGTTTTATTATGCCAAAAGAAAAGAGCAAAACAGAAAGTGTGTTAGTCAAAGCTAAGAATGCGGTTGCTAATACAGTTAGTAATCTTAATGCAGAAGATATTGTACAACAAGCAATGAAATTACCTGTTGTAAAAGTTAATAGAGAAAAATTTTTGCACAAGGAACTAATCAAATATTATCCCGAAGATGTGGTTGATTTGGCAATTAGAAAAAATCCTGCATATGCCGGAATAGAAAAAGAAAGAATCAATGAAGTATCGAAACAAGTCATAAATTATGAAACCAATAAAGTATCTGCTATTTCTTTTGCGGCAGGTATGCCGGGTGGATTCGCTATGGTTGCCACAGTACCTGCCGATATAGTTCAATATTTCGCATACATGATTCGGGTTATGCAAAAGTTGGCATATCTTTATGGTTTTGAAGATTTTGAGCTTAACGAAGATACAATCAGCGATGATACAATGAATCAAATAATGATTTTTCTTGGTGTTATGTTTGGCGTTCAAGGCGCAAATGCAGGTGTAAAGAAAATTGCTGAAGCTGCTGCTAAAAAAGTATCAAAATCATTGGCTCAAAAAGCACTTACTAAAGGAACTGTTTATCCTATTGTCAAAAAAATTGCTCAAGCAGTTGGAATTAAAATGACAAAACAAATTTTTGCAGAAGGTGTTTCTAAAATAGTTCCATTAATTGGCGGTGCTGTTACTGGCGGTCTATCCTATATAACATTTAAACCTTGTGCCAAAAAACTGAAAAACAGTTTCAAAGATTTATATCTATGTGATCCTCAATATTATAAAGAATTACAAAGCCAAAGTATCATTGATATTGACACAGAAATTTTTTGATGAAGCCGAAAATAAATAAAGAGCAGAAAGGGATAAGCATGGTTTTAGGTGAGAGAATTAAAAGAATACGCACGTTCCGAGGATTGACCCAGCGTGAATTAGGTTTAAAATTGGGATATGAGGAGCGAAATGCTGATGTTCGTATCGCACAGTATGAATCTGGCTATCGTGTTCCCAAAAACAACACTTTAATGGAAATGGCAAAAATACTAAATGTCAATTATGTCCATTTTATTGGTGTTACTCCCGGTTGCGCCGAAGATATTATGCTCACATTCCTTTGGCTTGACGAAGATGACCGTAGCACGATTCATTTATTTCAACTTGTCCGCAATCCCGGCAAATGCAACGCTTCTGATGATAAATCGGTACGTTACTATGACAATGACGACTGGCCTGCTCATGCACCGATAGGTATGTGGCTAGAGTACGGTTTAGTTAATGATTTCATGCGAGAATGGTGTCTGCGGAAAGAACAGATGAAGAACGGAGAAATTTCCGAAGACGAGTATTTCGAGTGGAAAATCAACTGGCCCGCTACGAGTAGTAGTGTTGATGAAAAAGGGAATGATAAGAAAAATAATAGTTATCAATGGCGACAGAAATAACATTTCCCATAAGGAAAGGCTACCATTACGGTAGCCTACTTTAATGGAGTGCAGGGGATTTGAACCCCTCGGCGTTTAATCCTTATCTAAATTGACTTAGCAGGGCACACTCCACAAACGCCCACAGCCACCATTTCAATACATGCAATCATCATTGTCATAATCATTCTTCCCTCCATACAAATTTTTGCTTTTACTTTTTCTGAAAGATTGAACTCAAATTTAAACGAAGCGCACGAAAAAATTGCCAAGCCAACAATCAAAGGCACTCTAATCACAATTCGTATTATAAGGTATAGTAAGAAAATAATCAAGATATAGGTATCAAAAAGGTATCACGCCCCACTTCAAAAGCCGGAAAGTCCGCTATTTATGCGGCTTCCCGGCTTTCTGTTTTGTTCAGGGGCAACCCCGATTATCCTCAAAAGGCAATCTCGCATATCCTCGCCCCATTTTTCCCAAAAATAACACAGAAGCAAAATACACGGGAAAACTCTCCCTCTGATTCAAACCGTATTGACACCTGATACCTCTCAATCCCTCTATTTTCAAGGCTTTCTCTCTCCATCCCTCTAACTTAAAATGACCTCATAGAAAGGAATCTTCCTCTCTACAAGGTCATTTGAACTTACTCTATTCTCTTTTTGGGGCTGCCCCAGATTGCCCTCACAGGATAATCGGGTGTGCCTCGGAATATGGAGAAATTGACCTTGTAAGGGTATTATAACGTGCTCTGCCCCAATTGACAAGCTTTCCAATATTCCTTTGCCATTCCTTAAGCCTGTTTGGATTGCCCACAATACAATTTATATCTATATGTATAAATATTTATAAGGTCAATAGTATCCTTGGTATATCTATCAGGTGTTTTATCTAATATATTAACTACTTCGGAAATTTCTGTTAATGCAACTTCTACTTCTTTTATCTTATCTCCAAACCATTCTGGTTCTGACTCAATTTTTAAGACAATTTTATAAGATAGCCTCAGCAAAAACAGTGAGTAATCTGATTCATAACACCCCTCTTTCTTCTCGTAATATTTTTTCAACACTTGCAATGCATATAGTAAATTATCTATATTTGAAAATGTACTACTTTTAATTGAATATCCATTCACTTCAAAATATTGATTAAATTCTACAATTTCATTATCTTGTTTTAAATTAATAGCATTTTCCACTTCATTCCAGAACTGGCATACTTCAAAAAGGAAATTAATATTCATAAATATTTTTTTGGTATCTATTCCAACTTTCTTATATTCCTCTTTTTGCAGTTCAGTTTCCAAATTACCATAATAATTTTTTATACTTGATAATTTATTTGTTTCATCTTCTAAACCTTTAAATAAAAAGTCTTTGTCTATTTTTTTCAATTCCGTAAAAAATTCATCAATATAGGAAACTGCCAACGAATGCCACGTTTCTTCTATTTTTGTAACAGGGAAGAAAATAGATAGTATCTTTCTGAACTGTAAGGAGTTATCAATAATGCATCGTCTTACAATATTATATCCTGCTTGTGTACATATTCTCTTCCCTCTTTCGGATAGTCCCGATTTCACTGCCCATTCTATTAATCGTTTAGAAAAACTAAGAAATCCCTCTTCATTGGTTTTAAATGGACTTGATTGATTGGATAAACATTCAAGAATCTTTACCAAAAATTTTTCTTTATCAGCATCCCCATCAAAATATTTAGCCTCGCATACTTCTATAATTTTATTCAAATCCTTATAAGACTGTGCATATTCCGCATACTGATTTATATTTCTAATATTGGCCTTGTTGCTATATAATTCATCTAAATACTTTTCCCTTTGTGTCTTGATATGAAGAAAATCAATAACATCTAAATTATATATTATATTATTTAAAATTGCCTCTTTCTTTTCACTATGAAACCAAAGCCCAAGATATATACTCCATATTATATCAAGGCTGTATCCTCTATATTTTCCCCCAAATTCTTCAATACTTTCACACATTTTCACTTCTGTAAATATTTCGGGCAAAATATTCTTCACAAACTGAACCTCTATAATCCCTTTAATCCAGTCCTCACTTTTGAACTCACCTGTACACCTCTCTATCTCTGCATTAAGGTTGGAAATATCTCTTTTTATGCCTTTAAGATAATTTTTGATTTTTCTTGAATTAGAGATATTTTTTTCTATTACATTCATTGTATTTTCTAAATCTTCTATTTTTAATTTTACATGTTCCTTTTCAATAGACTTTGCTTCATCACTTTTCTTTTCAAATCCTTCTTTTATCTTCACAATTTCACTTTTGAATGTTTCAATTACATTTTGGGGATACTCACCTATCATACTTCTAATTTCTATAGCATTTCTATTTTTTAACAATACTCCATCCAATGTGTCAAAATAACTACTGCTGAAAATTTCCTCCATATAATAATCCAATAGCTCCTGGCAAGCCACCTTACATAAATCCAATGTATAACTTATATACTTTTCGATATAATTTGCATTATACTCATTATCTAGAAACACCTTTTGATCTACCAAAAAGATAGTCTTGCAATTAACAAGTTCTGTACTTTCTCTTATTACTTTAAACATTTTTATTTGATAATCCTTATCACATCTATCCAAATCATCAATAATCAAATAAATTGTTCTATCTAATTTACTTAACTCGCTCAGCTTTCCATTAATGTATTCTTTACTGGTATCTTGTTTTGTTACACCAAATATATTCGCAATCTTATTAAAAAATTTTAGTCCATTTTCCTCTAATATTCCTGAAAATGCTACAAAATACTTTTCTATTAAATCACTATTTTCAATATAAATATTATTTTCTTTCAATATTTCCAATATTTGTCCCGCTACGTCCACCATAATATCCGAAACAGATTTCTCACTTCCTGCATAAACCCAAACAAAGTAATCATTATTTAGCTCTTTTAACTTTTTTTCCAATGCTTGTACAAAACTAGTTTTTCCCATCCCCCATTCACCTGCTATCATGACTGCATAAGGTTCACCTTTTTGTTGTTCTAATATTGAGATAAACTTTTCCAATTGCTTTTCTCTCGTATAATATAAATGAGGATTAGGATAATCAGATTCTTTCAATATTAGTTTTTCTTTTGTGTCTAATTTCCCAACCATGGTAATTATTAACTGATAGCTTAAAACTGCAAACATACCTACTAACCACTCTATGATTTCCAAACGATATGTTGCCGCTAATAAAAACAATTCAAAAAACAATAAATATTGAATATACTTAGAAAGTTGAACCATAGGTGTAACTATTTTCCTATACATAACCATTTGAACAATTCCATTAAAAATAATTATTCCCATGCCAAAAACAAAAATAACAGCATTAAAGTAAACATACTCAGTTGGTGCTGTCACTCCCAAAAAATAAAGCAGCTCACCTATTACTATAAAGATAATCGTAAAAGAAAAATTGTGTAACAACTTATTTATAATATACCTTCTATTTTCTTTAAAATAGTACAACCCACCTATTATAACACACAGAAAAAATACTCCCATTCCCCAAAGTAGATAGTCTCTAAAAATGTAATACTGATCTATAATCATTTCTAAAAATTTTATCATACCGCAACTCTCCCATCCTGCCTAAAGTGTCTAAGCATCAATATATTATCTTTATTTTAATACTCCAACAATATTGTTGGAATAGTTCTATCTGGCGACCCTTTCGGTTCCTTATATTTTTTTGCAGACCAGTCTTTGCCATTTCCTGACTAATAAGCGCAACAAGTTCAGCCACTCTCCTATTCTTGTAATCCATTATATTGAATTTCTTATCCGCATTACTTCTTCCGTTATTTGAATCTGCTCCTCTTTATATAGTCTACTTTCATTTAAAAGTTTTATAGCATCTATACTTTTCACAATATATTTCCTTATCTGTTTCAAATTGTTTCATAGAGTCTACCACTCCTTATTCTTCCTGCTTCAATACCATATCGTAAAATCTGAAAAAACTACTATCTATATAATATCCATTACTTTCCACTTCTAAAGAATCAAATGTATTATCTTCCTTATCAACATCTCCGCTTTGAGTTTCAAATTCCTCTTCAATAAATCCTATTCTTTTAATTCTTGTAAAAATGCTCCATAACTCACTTTCTGAAATTTTCATTTTTTTAGCATAGTCTCTTCTAAAATATGCCCAAACATTACATGGTGTTCTCCTATTCTTGTTTTTCTCTTCGCAATATAACATATAATCTACCAGACATTGTATTTCTCTGTATGATAAAGTATTTAAAATATCTAAATACTCTTCAAATTCGCTACATGCAATATGTTCTCCTGACAAATATCCATTTCTTATAAGATTGCCAAAAAATTTCACTTTATCATTTGTCGCCAACCTTCGTACTGCTTCAAGTGTTCTATTGTAATTTACTATAAATTCTACATCATTTACCATTTCTGATGTAATCGTATTCTTATCTTTTAAAATTACATCTATTAACTCAGTTTCTTTCTTCTGTTGAAAATCTTGAATTACTTTATCCATAGAGGAATCTATCATATCACCAATTACAGGAACTGACTTAATTACTGGCATTAAAAAAGACTCCACGACTGGATTGCTCTTTATATCTGCCATTTCATTGATATTACGCAGCTCTATTTTGGCTTGTTCTAATTTATCGCTCATAAGTTTTTCTCCTTTTATCACAAAGTCTGTTGTACAAGCTCCATTAGTTTTACGCTCGCATTGGAAAGGCAACCACAAAAACTATTCTTTAAGTGAAATCCTTTTATATAAAGCATTATCTTTTCCAACTCTTCCCAAAAATTGAACCTTAAGATTGCTTTCTATTAATCCAGCATCCTTAAATATATAAACATAGTTTCCCTTACTTTCTATACTATCACTTCCCACAAAATAATACACCTCTGTTTTCTGATCGCCCTGTATCATTCCAGAATTATAGCCTGTAAAATGTGTGCCCTTTGTTTCAAATTCTTTATACTTTGAAAGAAGGCTATGTAATTTGAGTATTTTTTGATTTTGTAATTCATCATTAAAAGGAAACCCTTTCCATTCTGCCATCCTCTCAAAAATGTCTTCCTGCTCACCTTCATCTACAAATATATTTATATCAAAAGCAATATTGTTCGCATCATGCTTATCCTCTAAAACAAATTCCGAGTGGTTTTTTACGAACTCCATATCAATATCATATCCGCAGTTAGAAATCAATTCTTTGGCAACTCTGCTGCTTCGGTACTCATTTCCCGCTGAAATTCCATTTTTGATCTCAATAATATCACCGCTTCTTTTCTTTAGTACCAAACTGTATTTTTTACCCTGCTCTAAGCACTTCATTTCCACACACGATACATCTTCAAATAATAACTTGTTTTCTTCATAGAACTCCATTACTTGTTCAGGATATACAATTACATCCCCATCCTTATTATACAACTCTCTTCTATATTCAATAAGGTTATATGACGTCTTTTCTTTTTCACTACTCCTTTCCCTGATTGATACTGGCAAAACTTTTTTCCCCAGCAATGTATACGCTAAAAATCTATGTTTACCATTAATGATGCAGTAGTTATCTCCATCCTTCAAAACCGCAATCGGCTTGCATTCATTTTTTATAATATATTGAATACTATTGATTACCCTATCATAGTTTGAATATACCTTTTTGCAAGATGATGTGTTTGTTGAATTTATCAGGTTAATATCAATTTCGCTATAATAAGGCTCTCCAAAATTTCCTCCAAAATCTATTTCTTCATTTCCTTCTATAAATATCTCTGGCAGAATACACTCTGATGGATAATTCGCTCCATTCTTTGTAGCATCATTCAATTTTATTCTATATTGTTCTAACCTTTCTTTATCATTACACACATAAATACGATTCAATTTTATACTATCCACTACAATTTGCCCCTTTCATAGCTATCTGTAACAGCACAAGAACTAATTTCTTATGCTGTTACATTTTCCAATTTATTCTGCAATTAATACAGCAGACTCAATACATATCTTCCTTACTTCCTCAATATCATTAAGAAAATCATAATCTGTTATGCCCTTATGCTTAATAGAAAACACAACTGTTGGTATCTCTGCGTTCTCTGGTGCGATTTTTATTTTTCTGTATTTTTCCGCCAAACCATTCTCTGCCAGTCTCCCAACAATAATCGCAAATATTTTATCCAAACCTTTACTGTTTGGATTATCAAACATAGCTGTCATCTCTATGGTATCACTATTATCATTTGCAGTAAATGCAAATGTAATGTCTTGAAACTCCTCATAACCCTTTTTTCTGACCTGTGTACAGAACAATATATTCCAGCCCTTTTCATCTTTATAAAATGCTTCTGGATCAGTAAGTGATTTTTCATTAAAATGTGCCCCTATCCTAATTGCCAGTTGATATGCCGTCGAACCAAGATTCTCATATTCTGTAATCAGAGCCTTCTTAACATATTCTGCGCCTGCCATCACATACATCAGTGCAGTCTCAAATGTAAATGCTTTATAGCTATCTTCTTCCCATAAAGGATGTTCAAATCTTTTTCGTGCAACCCCCAAGATATATTTCCAGCAGCTATGGCATCTCTCAGTTTTATAAGAATCAGAGTTCTTTACCATACAGTAAAACAATGCCTCTAATAAGTTTGATACACTATCATCCACTTCATCTGCCCAATTATCAACTGTACCTATATCAAATGGAAAACCAGTATCTTTCAATTCCATTGCGACTTGCATGAAAGACTTGTCCAAAAACTTAATCACATTGGTTTTTGGAAGTACTATCATCCTTACTGCATTGTGTTCAGGTACATACAATGTTGCTTCTTTGTCCGACACATCCTTTACCGCATCCCTGACTGCTTTTCTCACTTCTTCATTACTCCCATACCGATTAACAAGCCATCCGTCAAATTCCATTGTGTCCAAGCCTGCAGTCCTGATTTTTACCATTACATTTCCCATTACCAACGCATCTCTATCTACAAAATTTATTCTCTTAACCATAATATTTTCTCCTTTTCTATGCTTAATTTTTGTTCTATAACAACTTTGCTTTTTGTGATGATGTAGTGTTCATTCCACATCTTGTCGGAACTGTTATAAACTGCTCCGCCTCCACCTGCCTACTGTTGATGAAGTAACAGCAGAAATTTTGGCTCCTAATACCTTGTCTGGCTATGTACCAGCCTCCCCAAGTCTACTGTCTGGAAAGTGACAGGCAGGTAAACCCTGCTAAAAACTTATTTCTCTCTCATTGATGCTATTATCGCATGGATTTCCTTTTTGTTCCGAGCAATACTAAATTGCATTTTTAGCTCTTTATTCAATTTTTTCTGACCGCCTTATTAATCGCTTTTTCATAGACAAACCTTTTCTAGCAGCAGATATGCTACAAAGCCAGTAAATATCAACATTTCATGGCATTCTGCCTCACAAAAGAAGTGTCTTTTTCCCCTTATATATAAACATATTTTTTATGTTCTGTTTCTGTTGTTATCTTTAGAGAAAGCAATACCCTGTATGAAAAAATTCAGCCTCTTAAAAAGAAAAATAATAGGAATCAGGTTCTGTATTGACTGCTGTCCGTCAAAAAAACCTTTTTTTGACAGATGATTGCATCCACTTCATCCCTAATATCCACTTTTTCTTTTTTAAGAGGCATCCTTTTCTTCTGTTCTGATATTACTATCCATTTCAGAGATAGTGCATGTTTTCGTAATAGCAGATACATCCACAATCTACAATAAAGTATAAAGTACAGAGAATGTTACTGCCTACCTATAAAACGTGTTTACTCTTACCCCATAACATGACAACCAGCGACAGACAAGAGCTGGGGGCTCCACCTCCGCAATGTCAACTACGTTGCCAAAGCTCCGCCTCCGCCACATAAGCAGAAAGGAAAATGAGATTCGCTCCGCTTTCTCATTTTGACCAGCAAGCTGCCCAACCTTTCTATGTGGGCGAAGGTACGTTCCGCCACCCAGCTATAGACTTACAAGCGTTCTGTACAATCCTAATTTTTTATATTGGCTGTCCTTCGGACAGCGGGGCATCCACTGCCCCTGAAAGCAGTGTTTATATAGATTTTTAAAGGAAGTGAAGATATATGGCAAAAAAGAAAAATGGACTGTCACATGTCTATCCAAAAGACAAAAGGGCTTTCTCCCTGCTTTCGAAATCAGGTTCTATGAGCAAAGACACTCTCCACAAGCTGGAGATTACCGACAACAGAATCAAATCCTATAAGCAGGCAGGGCTTATCAAAGAGGGCAGTATTCCCGACAGACATGGGAACAGCATCAGAACCTTTTATGAGTTGACAGATAAAAAGGGCAAAGCCTTCTGCCGACAGGAATGTGGCATAAAACAATTTATCAGTAATGGAAATGCTTCTATCCATAACAGCAAAGTCTCCGAATATCTGGCCGACAATCTCTCAAAAAAGGAATTGGATTCTGTTATCAGCGAAAGGGAGCTGCATCCCTTCATAGAGAGCAGATTGCAGGGGTATCTGGACAAACAGGAACATGACCATTATCAGGAACTTGTAGATGCACTGAAAAACAACCAGCTATCCATGCCAGATGTCATTTATCAGACAGATCAGGGAACCTATGAAGCAATTGAGGTTGTTACAGATAATTATAGAAATGAAGAAATCGAAAGCAAAGCCATGACCTGTGAACTGCTCTCCCTAGAAGTTACTTTTGTCCATACTTAACACATAAACACATTTTTTGAAAGGAGATTTTTTATATGAGACACACAACACACAAGCTGACACCAGAACAGAAAGAAAGTCTGTTCATCAAATATAAGGATTTAATCTATATGATCTTCTGTTGCAACGGCTACATGCTCCGCAAGCAGATAAGGAAGTTATTTCACATACTTTCAGGCAGATCAGAGAAAGATATTGAGTTTGATATTGCCGAATTGATCCTTACTGGATTCCTGTTGCAAAAGACCATCAACAAGGATACAAGGACACAGATGCTCTATCTTTCCAAATATCCAAAGAGCCAGTTTCTCAATGTGAACAGCAGGGATGTGGCCGCAATAAATTGGAGCGAACAAAAGATTTTTGAACAGATTTTCAGGATTGATTACATTATTGAGAAAGTCATCCCCGATATGAGAAAACAGGATTTTGATATCAGCATGGATAACATTCTTGCATACCTTAATTGGAGTGGCAGCAATCTTCTGCTCTCAACTAATCAAATGGATATGGTGGATTTCTACAATAATCTTTGGAATGTCCTTGCTGAAAATGACCACAACATTACAGATGATTTCTTCAGGGATTTAACGATTGCCACAGAGGAAAAAGAAGCCTTTGAAGCAAAGCAATTAAAGAAAGATATTGAACCATCTCCCTGTATAATGAAAACCCATAGGGATAAGGAAATGGACAGCTACAACAGCGACATTGATAAGTGCAAGCTGTTCTACAGCCTAAAAAATCTCGCTTCTCATGGCTTCTACATAGAGCATGTTAAGCACAATCTTATAAATGTCTGTTTCTTTGACAGCAATGACAGCATCTATATTAAAAAGCTGTACCAGCAGGCATCCTATATATTGCTCATGTTTCAGAGATATTTAAACAATTACAATCTGCATCTCTTTGTCACTGTTTATACGTGGGATAATGATAGAGCTACAGAACTTCGGGATTTTGAAAATACAACAGCATATGACTTCTACCGTCAGGAATGGGTGGAAGAAAACAGGAAACAAAAGATTATGAAAGATATAGGGATTCTTCCGTCAAACTGGAACAGCATCACAGTAAACTATATCGGTGAAGAAATCTATTCCAAATACAATGTCCATCTGTAAAAAGCAGATAGCATGACACAATTTAAAATCTTATAACACACATTAAAATACTATGACACAAAATAACATAATATGTCATAAACAAAGCGAAAGGAGTTAAAAAATATTATGAAAAAGACTGACAACAGGATATTGGAACTTGCCGATCTGCAAAAAGCTCTCCTATCCACTTGCACCTGCTTAAACAGGCCGATCAGAAAGAACCAGCTTATCAAAATGGTCACAGAACTTTTTGAATGTAATACAGTAAAGGAAGTTGAATTTGCCCTGCTTGACCTGATTGAACAGGGAAAACTACAACAAAAAGACTATTTCATCACCACACCAGAATTTGCTGCCGACTGGAATGGAACTGTCACCGCAGCGGACGAGGGCATTATCAAATTTCTGCTAACGTTAGGCGAAGAAGCAAAACATGACCTTTTCTTCAATGTGTACGCAAAAGAACCCCTTACACCACATAATTTCTTCAAGTATATTGGAATGAAATATCCAGCCCTGCTCCGCAGAACAGACGCAGCCCTTGCCTATATGGAGCAGTTAAACAACCATTTCCCCTTTGAACTCAATAATGCTTTCTATGCGGAGTTGAATGATTATCCTGCCAATAGATGGTTTACTAAATTTTTCGATTCCCCCGACTGCAGAATCTTAATCAGGAACATTTTTGCTGGAAGAAATTATGCAAATTTTCAGATTGTCTTACTCCCTGGGAAAAAGAAAAGCTATAAGAAAGCATATAAAGATTATGAAGAATTTCAGAATAATATCACTTCACTTTTTAACAGGGATGTTAAGATACAGGTCAGGAGAAGTCTGGTTACAATTCCATTCAGCCAAAAGAAGAGGAAATAACAATATGGCAGAGCAGGATACCTACCTATACAAAAAGCACGTTCCAAGGGAGAAAGGGATTCCTGACCAGTTCCCTTTCAAATGTTATTTCCCAACCATGGACAGTGTTTCCCTTGATTTACCGCAGATAATGGTCGGCATAGATTCTGGTGTCAGTAATACTGCCTTTGCATATATAAACATCATAAGGGATGCACATAAAGCCATCACTGATTTTGAATTTGGGGATTCCTATTACTTTTTAGATGATCTGGATATGCTTGCACTACAGAAAGACAAACAGATTTTCTTATGCCAGAAATACTATGAATTATTCGCCCACAGACAGGTATTGTCCATGACCTTTGAGAGACTTTCCCTAAACACAATTCAGGATACCGATACCCTGAAAGGTGTGATAGATGCACAGGAAACAACTACCCTGCTTACCACAACCGCTTATGCTTTGAACCATTTCTACAAGCCAATACCTGCCACTTCTATAAAATACTGTCTCACTGGAAACGGGAAAGCAGATAAACAGGAAATGTGTCAGGCAGCCTACAACCTGACGGGTGATATTCAGCTTCTTAACAACTCCCACAGGGCAGATGCTTTTGCCTGTTGCTTCTATTCCTTTATTCAGGGAATGAAAGAAAGCTGTGTATATTATGAAATCCCCATCCCATCAAAATATGCACACATGGAATGGAATTTCAGGACAATGCCTAAAGCTCCATGGGAACATTAAAAAAGATTATCTGCTTCTTAATCGAATAGATAATCTTTTTTGTCTATTTAAGAGCTTAGATTTCTCTAAGCTCTTTCAAAATTATGGTCTCCACATTGTATAATATACACATTCGTCATCTGAACCTGTTACTTCAAAATAAAATTCAGTCCACGAATTACCTCCATGTCCACCAATAGCAGCAGATTCAAGGTTTGTTTCCGCAGCCCATTCAGGATAACCTTTATCAAAATACATAAAACCAGTACCCCAACTGCCACCATCTTTTAAAGCAGGATTCCAAGTCATACCACCAGCTTCCATACCTGCACGAAAAATAGCCATAGCTTCTTCAGGAGTATATTTATCACTTGTAGTAGGTTCTTCTACAGGTTCAGGTGCAACAGGAGTATCAGTATTATCCACCACAGGTGGTTCAACAGAAGTTATATCCACAGGAGTCTCTGCCTTCACAGAAGTCTCTGCCTGCTTATTTACTTCTTCTACTATTGCATCTCTTTCATCCATAGTAATAGCATTTGCCTCAATATCGGAAAGTCTTGCATACCTCATATCCTTATCCAAATAAAAGCGGCACCAATCACCATAAGTTCCCATTACAATAATATCAACATCCTCATTCGCATAGCCAATCCTTATACCGTTCTGTGCATAGATTGGCACTTTTCCAGTTGTAACATAATTTGTAGAATTGGATTCATCAAACATTACAGAACTAAAGACATCTTCTCCTTCATCACAAACTGTTCTATCTTCCATACTATAGTGATATGACTTTAAGTTCAATTCTGAATCATCCCTTTCTGTAATCATACTATTGACATCAGTTGTATCTTCTAATGCAATTTCTGATTCTACAGTTTTCTCAGAAACAGCTTCAGTTTTGTTAGAGTTAATATCCTCACTAATATTACTTTCCTTTGTTTCTGTGTCTATGTTATTTACTTCTTTTGTATTTCCACATGCAGTAAGTACCATAATTGCAACCATAATGATTGCCCAAATTTTCATCCTCTTCATAACAATTTTCTCCTTTCAAAATTTAAATTTTTTTTTAGCCTAAAATAAGCTTTTATATTATAAATAAAAAATGAACAAATATAACTAAACAGGGAGAACATCTCTGTTCTCCCTGCCATTTAGTTTTCAAATTCAATCAAATCTTTGTAATAAACTCTGCAGATAATCCAACCATCTGTATCCTCTTCACATTCAATATAAAGAGTTCCATAATGCAATGGATTAACATTGCCATCGGAAATTAATTCTCCTATCCAATATTCATACATCATTTGGTCTTCATATTCAGAATCCATCCTAAACTCATAAAATTCCATATCAGAAGCATTTTCATTTAAGAATGTATATTCGATTTCTTCAAAACCATAAGTATTAATATAATTTTCAAGTCCTTCCTTCATGGTTGTGGCATTAAGATGAATTCTTTCTGATGTAACCATTTCGTTTCTTACATATAGATAATCGTAATCTATACCTTCAATCGGATTCTCAAATCTTGCCCACAAATCTGTACTCATTCCTGTAATAGAAACAGTTGTTCCAGGTTCAATGCTACCAATCCAATAACCATCTCCATCCAAAATAGGAACATATGATTCTGCAGTAAGATATCCATTATAGGATGTATACTCAATTTCATCTAATGCATCAAAGTCTTTAGATTCTTTTTCTGCAAACAGAATAATACCATTATAATTAGTATCTCCAAGCTCTTCTTCGTCTTCAGTGTCATCTCCAACAACTTCTTCGTCTGTGATTTCATCATCTGTCTCTGTTTCAGCACTACTGCTTTCAGAAACCTCCTGATCTGTTGCATCTGCCTTTGCTCCACACCCTGCAAGGGATGCAATAACCAATCCTGTCAGTAAAACAATCACAACTCTCTTTTTCATTTTCTTCCTCCTCATATTCAGGATTTCTGCCATCCTGCCCTTTTGTATTTTATCTGGGGATATATCCCTGTCCATAAGTAATCGAGAATCCGCTTATTTATGGATTACATATTACCCCTATCCCTACTGTATTATAACGTACCTGCCACCGTTGTGCAAGGTATATATTCAATATGTGACCCCTATTAAACATAATGAATGTTCAACATTTTGCATTGATACTAGAATGAACATATGAATATTGGGAACCCTGAATGGAAAGGGGGAATCTGCATGATTTCATATGAACCGCTATGGGCTACCATGAAAGAAAAAGAAATCACGAAATATCAGCTTATCTACCATTGGGGGATCAGCAGCAATACACTTAGAAGAATGGGGCATGGAGAGCCGATAAGCTCCAACACCCTCAATGAGTTGTGCCTGATACTGGACTGCAGGGTAGAGGATATTCTGCTGTTCACTGCAACAGAGGAAGAAATCACCGCAATCAATGAGCGGAAAGAGGAAATCATCAATTTCCATAGAAAGAAGCGAAAAAAATAAGCCCATGTTCCCCTCTTCCAGGGAACATAAGGCTTGTTTTTCTCTATGCAGATTTTCCTCAGTTCTTTTCTTACCATATTATAAAATTCTGTATAAATTCTTCTCCCTGTTATTTTTTCAAGATTATAGAATCTATATCCTCAATCGGGATTACATTCACGCCCCCTAAGTTGCAAAATACTGCTATTATTGCGATTATAAACGCTCCCCCTATCATCTGCATCACATATTCATGGTAAACTATGACAAACAGAACAATACTTAACACCGCCACGGGTAAAATGACTTTCCAACGGAAGTGATACTTTTTATCCATTTCCCTGTATTGTTTCTTAAACACTATAACCCCCATAAATGCCCCAACCAGAATACAGATAACCCGTGCTGCCAGCAGGTAAGAAAAGGTCTCCGAAAACTGCGGGCAGAGGAATATTATTCTCAAACCAAAATAAAGCATTTCCATCACACTGCATCTTGCAAATCTGGCTCCCATACATTGTCCGCCGACTACCATAGCACATATAAGGTAAAACCCGCCGTGCAGGGCCACCGATATTGGATTGCTGTCCGCAACGGAACTGTAATTATACCTGACCATCACCCTTCCAAATGCATACAGGGTATTAAAGATATAGAAAACTATCCATAAGGTGTCATCATAAAGGATATCTATTATTGTCAGCTTCCTGTGTTTTGTTTTTACTTCTCCCATATCATTCAACCCCTTTCCTCCGTGTGCCAACCGATAGTGTGTTCATCATTCTTCTCATAGGTATCTCCTTTAGCTGTAATATTTTCAGGTTTTTACCCTGTTATATAAGGGAGCACTGTTTTCTCCAAAAAGTTTCACTTAAAATCAAATTATAATATGTTCAACATGTTGCCCCTATACCATTCAAGTATAACGTACTCTCATTATCAATGCAAGGAAAATATAGTATACATATTGCACCCATTACATATAACCTATATGCTTAGTGATTTCTGTTCCAAAAATCCTAATCTATATTAAAAACGTCAAAAAAATAAGCCTGTGTTCACATAAACATAAGGCTTATCTTGTTTATTCAGCTAACCTGCTCCCATTAGGGCAACATGCCGTGAACCCTTTGAAAAAATGGCTGTTTATGTACCGCCATCCTCCAATTTTTTGCATTTACAGGTTGCAGGCCCGATAAGGGCCTCCCCTTTGTGGGGCTATACATTATAGACACCTGCCATATAAATTATAACTAAAATCAGAATTTTTCTAAAACAAAAAACATCTGCCTATTAAAAAGAAAAATAAGGGATTCAGGTTCTGTAATGGCTACTACCTGTCAAAAAAAGACAATCTTATTTTTCTTTAACATGCAATTCCATTCCAATACAGCCCATACCTACCTTTTTCTTTTATGAGGCAGATTTTTTTATCAGAAAATACTTAAACCATATATTCTAACAACAGCTAAAGTATATATTATATATAAGGAAAAAATAGACTTCTTCTCCGCTCCAAAACCCCTGAAAGTATTGATTTTACTGGAAAAACTGACATTCCTATGCTAGACAAGGCTTGTCTAGCTCCAAATGACAAAATCCCCCATCTTAAGGGGGATTCATAATGCCTTTACAGTCAGTTTCTTACACTGTCTGCTTTCCAAACATTTTGATATATTCCTGTGCCATCTGCAATGACAGGTTCAGTTTCTCCTGCAACCTTTTCAATATATCATTTTCAGAAAGCCCAAAATCAAATCCTGTCTCAACAATGCCCTTTGCTTCATTTTCTTTTGCAATTTCATCAAACAAAGTACACATATCAAAATCTCCTTTCTCAGATAACGCATTATAATCAATCTTACAGTTGGTTGCTCCTGCCACTGTCATAATCACAGACTTATCTACCTTGTGTTCCCTTGCATAGTCTATGACTTTTTTCCTTGCTTCATCCCTTGACAGGCTTTTATCAAGAATCACTTTCATCAGATTGAAAAAAGCCACATTCTTCATATTATGGAGAATCAGGCTGTTCTCCCTCGCCTCCACAAGCAGAATCTTATAGTCATTCACAAATGCTTTCATTTCTTCGGGAATATTTAACATCCCATGGAGCGATACTGCCCCATCCCATGGCTTCTCACCATAGTAGACAACCATCGTAATGACTGGGATAAACCTGTCTGTCTTTTTCATCCCCGACAGGTATTCATCTTCTTCCAGCCCCTTTGCTGTCTGATACTTCTTAGCATTGCTGTCATACTGCTTTTTATAAGTGCCGTAGTCATATCCCATAATTCGCATAGGCATTGCATAGTGGATATGCTCCTGTGATTCCATTCCCAGCATCACAAGCTCCACTCCAAATGCGGTGGATCTCTTGCTTACCTTTATATTGTCTCTGGATGCCCTGATGCTCTCCGCATAGTCCTTATGCTCCAATACAGAGGATTCCTCCGTATCCACATCCTCCAGCTCCTCTGGCCTGATGGCCTGTTTTCCCTCAAACAGCACTGCATTGAAGAGGTCGGCAAACTGCTCATTACCACTCCAGTAATTCTTTAGCACTGTATCTGGTTTTAAGTCCTGTGTTTTCTTTGCCATCCTTACGATTCCTTCCCTCTGCTTCTTTTAGTATACTATCAAACCCCGTTGATTTCAAGGTCTGACAGGGGATATTAAGGAACCCCAGCCCGAAAGCCAGAGTTCCCCTGTTCCTATCCTTTAAAATAAAATTCTTCAAACACCTTTTCACAGTCCTCTATGGATTTCAGGTTATAATGCCCAAAGTTAAGGCTCTGGCTTGATTCATTCCATGCAGTCCACACCGCATAAGTGCCATCCTCTTTCTTTGCCGATACCATCCAAAGATAATTGTCCGCTGGATGATAAGATTTCTGCCTAATCTCCAATACTGTATATTTAGGAAGATGCTCTTTAAAATATAGCTCCACATGCTTCCTGATTTCGTTTAAATCAATTCCCATAAAACATCATTCTCCTTTCAGATCAGGGGCAACCTGTAAAAGGATTCACCCATAACCGCAATAAGCTCTTCAGATTCTTCCTTATCACAGGACTGTAGAAAATGGTAGAACACAAGCCCTGAAAAAGTCTGCTGCAAAGTCCTGTGGTCCATCGCCATCTCCTTTGCCACCTTTTCCATCTTCTCATTGCTGACAGATTCCATCTTCTTCTGGACAAAGGGAATCTCCGCAAGCTGTCTGCCTGTTTTTGCGGATGCTTCATTCCTCAAATCTGTCCTGTATCTGCTGTCAGATATTACCTTTATCCAGCAGATATCCAAATCCTCCATCTGTCTGCAATCCCTCTGTTCCTCTGCTATCTTATCAGGCTTGAAGAACATGTTGTTCACTTCACGGGAGAAATATTTCGCAATCTCCTGTGGGCTGGCAATCTTTAAATCCATCATAATATCTACCTCTTTTCCTTTATGCTTTTGCAATCTTTTTCTTTTCCTCTGTGTCCTTTTTAAACCTGACTTCCACACAGCCATATTTTTCCCTGATATAGCTCATGGAAGCAGGTTTTGAGCTAAACTTATGGAAATCGTCAAAATGCAGATACCACATCTGCTTCTGCCTTGCCCAGTGGAACCCTAACCCTTTCAGTTCCTTTCGGTAGTCATAGCAGTTTGACACCCATATCCAGACACCGATAATCTCCACCTTGATTCCTTCAAACCTTGCAAGCTGCATGACCTTTTCCCTGATCAGCTTGTCTTTCTGCCAGTCATAGGCCTGCTTCTGCTTGTCGGTTGCATCCTTGTATGTATCCTTATGCTCAAAGTCACTTTTCAGCCTCTTGAACAGGATGTCATACTCTGCATTGACTTCTTTGATGATATCCTCTGAACCGCCGTTATCAGGATGATGCTCCATAACAAGCCTCCTATACAGCTTCCGCAGTTCTTCAAGCGATTTAACATCTTTGAACCATTTCATAAAGCACCACCCTTTCAGAGCATCTCATGCTCTTTAAAGCTGAAATAAGCATCACCGCCGACAATGATATGGTCATACAAATGAATACCTGTAAATGATTTACCTTTTGAAATACTTTTTGTCAGCAGATTATCCTCCATGCTCGGAACACAGTCCGCAGATGGATGGTTGTGGAGCAGGATAATCTTAACTGCACCAATAAGCAGTGCCCTCATAAAGACTTCCCTTGCACCGACAAGGCCGTTGGTTGCTGTTCCTTTGGAAATAAGGAAAATCCCAATCACCCTGTTCCGATTGTTCATGGCCACCATATAGCAGTGTTCCTCACCCAGTTCCTTTAAAGAAGTGAGGTCATTGATCATTTCCACCGCATCCGCTGGCTGGTTCAGCCTGTCCGCTGTATAATCAACCGTCTTTTCCTCTACCAGTATGGTTCTATGTTTTCCTGTAACTCTGGTATCATAAAAAGTTATCTGCATAGTTCTTAACTTTTTCCTTTCTGTAATTTCAAAACAAGGACAGACATTTCTGCCTGCCCCTGCCCTGTGGCCCTGATAACTGCCACATCTCTATATGAAATTTTTCATGCAGGCTGTATCATCCCTCTGCACCTACAGGAGAATCGCCTTCTCCTGTTTTGGGAGGTTCAGGTTCATCCTCACAATACCCTGTAATCTCTTTCTGAATTTCAGGGGTATCCTCCTGTTCCATGGGAGCATCTGCACACTTCTGAACGGCAGATATTTCCCCCTGCTCCTTTGATTCAGGCTCTCCCTGTTCCAATAATGGCTGCCCTTCCTGTAATGGTTCGTCAGCTTCTTCCTCCTGCCCTGCACTTCCAGCATCAGGGGCATCACCGCCATCCTTTTCTTCCAGCATAGGACCAGCTTCCAGAGAAGATTCCTTTTCCCTTTCTTCTTTTATCAGGGCAACCTTTTCTTCCACTGTTGACACTGTATCCTTCAGTTCTTCAGGAATCTCAATCTCATGGTGGAGACAAAAACTTTTGGTCATTATGCCTAATCTCCCCATAATCTTCTCATATTTTGTTGAGCCCGTTGAGCAGAACATCTTATAATCCTCAAACAATTCATCCTCATTGGTAAAAAACTCAAACCACTGTCTGAAAAGCATAGGCTTGATTTCTGCATCCATCGCCACATCCGCAAGGTACATCAGTATTGGAATATTGATTTTCCGTAACTGCTTATTCTTTTCGGGAAAGGCATCTGTCAGGTATTCGATTGCAGATTTGAGCATGTTGCTCTGCCTGTCGCTGTAATTCTCCCTTATGCTTTCTGAATACTCCAAAATAGAATTTTCAGAAAAGTCTTTCAGTTCAAAGTTTGCTACATAGTTAGTATCAAGGAGCATCATCCCCTGCAAAAGGCATCTTTGATCATCGCTTGCCTTTAATTGGGCACCTGTAAAGTTACAGCTTGTGGTGAAGAACCTCGAACCAAGCATTTGATTGACCATGCCAGCAAGCTCCACACCAATTTTTGCCTTGGCAATCTGAGATTTGGTCAGTGCTGTACTGTTATTCAATCGGAAAAAGATTTCCTCTATCTCCCGATTGCTGCAGTCCTCAAAGGCAATGATTTCAAACTTGTACCGCTTAATCTCAAACTGCACAGGCTCGTCAAGGTCGCAGAAATATTTCCCAGCAATCTCATACTCTGTCTCGTCAACAGTGATGCTGGGAATGTTATCATCCAAAGGGAAGTCTCCCCATATGTAGGACAGTGTGCTTGTAAGCCTCTGCTTGCCATCCATGACATAATAATTAAAGATGGGCTTCTTCTTTTCATCCACCTGCTCGCTGTCCTCCCGAAGCACATAAATGTTGGGCACAGGATAATTTGCCAGCATGGAATGAATGAGAAGTGACTTTTGAGCATTGCTCCAAATCTCCGATTTCCGCTGTATCTGATGGTCAAATGAAAGCACTTTCTTGTCCTTATGCATCTTCTCTATGTTTGCAACTGTCCATGATAATTTTGTCCTGTTCATAAAAAATCTCTCCTCTTGTAAAAATAAAGGAACTGACTACCGCAGAAAATATGCAGTATCATTTCCATCCTCTAAGTATCTATGTAGTTGTAATGCACTGCCTATCTGAAAGGCAGCTCTTCATCCAGATCATCGGGGATGTTCATAAATCCCTGGCCATCATAGGGCATAGGGGAATCTTCCTTTCTGCCACAGTATTCGATCTCCTTTATGAAACATTCAAGGGTATAGACTTTTTTGCCCTCTTTGTTTTCGTAGCTTCCGCTCTGCATCTTTCCGCAAAGAAGAATCTCCTTGCCTTTACAGAGGTTTGCTTCCGCAATCTCACCCAATTTTCCCATGCACACACAGGGGATGAAATTCGCTGGATAATTGCCATCCTCACCCTTTGTCCTCTCCCTGTCCTCAACAGCAAGTGTAAACCTTGCTATACAGACAGGCTCGCTGCTAGTTGTGTACCGCACATCGGGGTCCCTTGTTAATCTGCCTTTTAGGATTACCTTATTCATCAATTATACCTCCTGTTTCTTCCTCTTTTAACCTGATTTTAAGATGAACAGACTGTTTGTTTCTGCCATCTGCCGATATAATCTCTCCCTCAACAAAAACTGCTGCAGGATAATTGTTTTTCCTATGCACTTCCCTGTAAAGGGACAGCATAATCATAAACAGAGTGCCAACTATAATACATAAAATAATTTTCACAACCATAACATCTCTCCCTTACATTGTAATCTTTCCAGTTGCCCTTATGTATTTGTACATATGGTCAGACAGGATTTCTTCGGGCCTTAAGGTAGTTGCATTGACAATTCTGATTTGCTCGCACATTTTCTCCTCATCTGGAATCTTTTCCAAAGGCATCAGAATTACTTCATTTACACTGCATGGAATGATGCAGAGATCACTTTTCCAATTCTCCGCAATATCCTTTAACACATCCTTATACAGGATGCATCCTGCTCCATCCAGCATACAGCGGTTTGTCAGGATATATGCTGCAGTGCTCTCATAGCCATCCATTCCCAGAAAATTGTCCAGCTTTTCGTATTTATATCCCATCAGCTCAGGCGTGTTATGAAGAGCAGTCTGGTACAGTTCTTCCTGCCTCTTTCCCCAACATTCCAAATGGGAATAATGGATAAGAAAGCCCGCAATGCCTTTTTCGTTCTTTTCCAGAATACACCGAAACACAATAGCCAAATCCAGAAGCCTGCAGTGCGGAACATCCTTAAGAAGTTCCCTGTTCTTTTCATAATTGATGAGCTTATAGACAATCTTCCCTTTTACTTTCTGCCAGTCGGTAAAAAAAGAAGTATCCACCTTTTCATCAACCCTGCTTTTCTCATAGGTTTCCAGAATTTCATTTTCGATTCCTGTGAGGCATCTCCCCTGCCTGTACTGGTGGTAAAAATCATCAAGATAAATCGTCGGGCAAAGGCAGTTTCCCTGTTCCTTGATCACCATCCCTTTGAGCTTGACAGTATTATTCTTTACAAAATCTCCTATGGAAACAATAAAACTGTCTCCGAGCCTTTTCTGGATATCCATTTTCACACATCTGCTGAACCCCTCCAGCGACATGCAATCTCCAAAGTCTTTCCTGTTACAATTTGTTTCCTGCATAAAAATTTCTCCTTCCTGTGCTTTGCACATAAAATACCTGGCTTCCGCCATTCCTTTTAGCAACCTGTCAATGCAAACCTGTAAAATCAGCAACCTGTCTTTATGCTGTCTTAACCTGTTTTGAGGATAAAATTTTTCCTCACTTTTATTGACCTTAGATTATAGACAGGAAGAAGAAAAATATAATAAAAAGAAAATATGCCCCTTAAAAAGAAAAAGTGGGATTGCAGTATCAATGGAGAAAGACATTCGTTGAAAAAAGTCTATGAAATCTTTTTCACCGAGTGATTCACTTTCTATTTGTATACCACCTACATTTTTCTTTTTAAGAGGCATTATTTTATAATCTGCCAATACCGAAAAAATAGCAGGCTTTAACACTTGCTATTCTTAAAATGAAATACTTATTTTTGCATTTCTATCCAAACACCCTTGATTTCCAGTAATCATTTATATCATGGAACTCTTGTGGATAATCTAATGCCGCATAATCATACTTCTGGTTCTTCGGCGGATTCTGGTTGTATGCTTCAAAGAATCCCTTTAATTCCTCTGTCGCTTTTCTTCCAGCTCCATCATGGTCAAAGCATATAACAAACCTCTCATTACAGTGCAGAGCATGTTCCTCTGATAGATAATGAATCAGGGATTTTAAGTTTGCAATGCTGTTGAGCGATATGCTTTTTATCCCATTCATAACACAGGATAAAGCATCTTCTATCCCCTCACAGATATAAATATCGTTGTTCTTATTATACCCCAGCTCCTGTGTGATGAAGTTAAAATCAGAAGCTCCCAGTGCCCTTTTTGTATGGCTTCCGTCAAGGCTTTTCTGTACCGCCATGTGTCTTTCTGTATTCATATAAAACTTGTCAAGGCACAAATCATCTTCATCATCAGCCTCATAATCAACAAGGTAAATGATGCTGTTCACTCCCTCCCAATAATTATGCTTAATCTGGATTCTGTTTGCTTTCAGGATGGGAGCAATCCCCTTATAAAATGTGCCTCTAGCCTTTATCTCATTCAACCGATTGATTTCATTCTGGTCTGTCTCTGTCTGCAATGCTTTGTCAATGTTCTGTGCTGTATAGATTTTTTTATCATAAACATAGGAATCATAAAGCATTATCCCTCTGTCATGGAGATAATTTAATTCATATCCTGTAAGTAGCTTGCTGTTACCTACTATCATTTCATAAGGGGTGATATTGTTACCATTAGTAACTTGCACATTTGATTGACTGCTCTTATTACCGCCAAACTGATAACCACAAGCCTGACTACTGCTGTTATTTATCGCCACATTACCACCGCTCCCCTTTGCTATATCCTCCAGCTTTAGGATTTCTTCTACTGCTTTATAGAATGGCACTACTCTTCCATTGACTTTTTCACACAAGCACTGGTATAGATCAATGGTATCAAAAGTCTCTCCGCATCCAAAGCACTTACAGGTATTCCTTGATTCTGAAAATGTACAGCTCGGTGTGCTGTCATTATGGTTAGGGTGTGGGCATCTGACTCTGCCATACCTGTCTTTCTCCCAATTAAATTCATCAAAAATAATATTCATATCCACTGCTTTCGCAGCCTTTATTGTTTCTCTGTCAATCATATATAATTTCCTCCCATTAAACAAATTTTCTGCCTTTCTTTTATCTGAAATCTGATTTCTCAATCGTAAAAATATCCTTTTCATCGGTTTTCAGTTGGCTGCGGATTACATCAGCCCCTTTGGACTTGTACATATTTTTCAGCATCTTTTTCACCCTGGTCACAGCCCCCTTTTCATTAAGAGACAGGGATTCTTTCGGATAAGCTTCTTTATAAAATCTTATTATCTCCCCTGCCAGTGCATCTGTGATGGTGTAGCATCCGCACCCTTTCTGCTTTAGATAACAGTATACAGCCACCTGTAAGGTATCTTTTATCCCTTTGTGATACAGGGGAATAGCCGATGCATCCATCCCGTCAAACTTTTCAAGCATCTTGTTTGAGATAATCAAGTTATAAGCATTTTTGTACTTTGTCACTTTTCCTTTCGATTTGGAGCTGACCATCACACGGAGTATATTCTCTTTTGACATATGCAGTTTTTCAAGGCTTTTCATCAGTTCTGCCAGATACCCTGTTCTCCTGATTCTTGAAAGATTGCCGCTGTGATGTATGTCCGATGTATATTTGTTTTCCTCCCACTTTACGATTGCATTATAATACGCTTCCTCACAGACCACTTCCTGCCTGACATATTCCAGCCCATCCCAGAGATTATTCCTGTCATAATCCCTTTTCTCTTTCCCTGTCGCAGTCTCCACAAAATCAACCCTGACTTTCATCCTAGCTTCCAGCTCCTCTTTCAGCCTGTCTGCATGGTAAAGGTACTGCCTCTGGTACTGGTCGTAGCTCACCATATACAGGAGCCTGTAATCTACCCTGATTTCCCCATCCTCATATTTCAGGCAGTCTTTCAGCCTTTTCTGGGCTTCAATGCCTGCAAGTGCCATAACCTCCATCAGTTCATTGTCATCCAGCTCCAACCCCTCCATTTCATCATCAGTCAGGTTTCCTGTCCTCTGGTTTTCATCCCTTACCTTTGCAAAGGCATCCGCATATCTCTGGAGGGTGGCTGTTACCTCTTTGGCAGCCCTGTAATTTGATTTCAAAATACCCATCAAAGGACTGAACCCTGCCCCGTTAAAAAAATACAGGCTGTGAATCCATGCCGTAAGTAGCCTCCCCACTGTTCTCCGTGGATCTGATATATAGATTTCTTATCACTTTTCCACCGTATAAATCCAGCTTCACCTTATATTTTCCACATGGGATGCCATCCATCTGTGCGGTATCTTTTATGACCGCCATACCATTCTCCAGCACAACATTATGGAACTCGCATATCTTATTCCCCTCCCCATCTAAAAGGTATGCTTCATTTGCCTTTGGTTTTGGCAGTATGACCTTTGCGCACTCAATATGAGATGTGACAGTCCTCCTCGCCCTGTTGAAAAACTGCTCGATACTGTCAACGCTCATGTTCCAGTCAGGAAAGGCCGCTATCATCTGCAAATTCGACGGATAGGAAGTCACATTGATTCCAACCTCTGAAACACTGGTAGTAAGAATCCCCTTAAGTGGGGAGCTTTGGATTGTCTCCCTGTCTACAATGGAATTATACAGGTCGCTGTCCTTTTCCCCGCTTGTGAGTACCCCATAGGATGGCAGGTAATTTTTTACCAAATCTCCAATGAGTGTTGTGCTATTGAGCCTGACAAACGGGAAGCATTGATCCAAATCTATTCCCTTTATATATTCAACCACATCATCCACGAACTCAATCTCAATCCTGTCCATCACAGGCCGATAGCTGTCGCTCTCAAACTCAATGCACTTATCGCACCGAAACAGGGGCATGGGGGCTGGTGTGGCTGTCAGCAGTATCGCACTGTCATAAAAATTCTGCTCAATGCCCGATATGATCCCTTTCATGGCATATTCCCTGAACTTATGCTGTGTCACCAGAAAATGGCACTCGTCAAGGATGAGCACATACCTTTCCTTAACCCCAAGGGCTTTCTGCTTCCTGATATAGTCCTGTACCTTGTCCAGTTTTTCATAAGTGGTCGCCGTAATCTTTTTGCTGGTATAGAACATGTCGCCGCCGACCATGGCCCTGACATCAGGGATGTTCCCTGTCTGCTGTACTGTGTTCACCGTCGGAAGTGCTATGAATACCTTGCAGTCCTTATCCTGCTTTACTACCTTTTTCGCCACATCTGCCAGTGTCCTGCTTTTCCCTGAACCTGTGGGGGCAACCACAAGTGTAATGCCCTTATTTGTCATTGCATCCTCTAATGCTTTGACATTATCAGGGTTATCCGCAATGTACCTGTCATATTTTCTTGTCTCCACATCCCTGCAGTAATGGCTGTCATTATAGAACAGCTTCCTGATTTGGGGAGACATCTCCCTGATCAAGTCTGCCCTCATTCCCATAATATCCTCCTTTCTCCCCCGTAGGGGAGGCTTCAGCCCTTAACTGAAGCCCCGCCAATCTATTGCTTATCTTACTCTATAAGAGCACAATGCCATTCCCAATAACTTCTTTGTCGGATATGCCGCATATATGCTCCTGACATTCCCCAGATAATCCTGCCTGTCAAAGGGTTTCTCTTTCTGCTCCATAGCCATTTTAACAAGCTTCCTGCTGATTTCCGTAGACAATGACAGCAGCCTGTTATGGAGCAATCTGCCTGTCTGTGTGTCGTACAAATGGACTGTCATAGCCAGTCCCTGACCATCCGCAGGCATCTCCAGCCTGTTCAGGTTCCTGCTAAGGTGTACATTATATGGTGCATCCATCCAGCTCATATCGCCAAATTTGAACATTGGAAAAATAACATTCCTTAATTGTGCCAGTTTCATTTCAAATGGATTTCCAGATGCAAACTGTTCAATCTCATGTGTAGTTGGTTTTCTCATGTATACATGCAGGTTTATACCACAATCATCTATATCAAATAAAATCCCCTCCTGATGATTGACCGCTTCCTGATAAACATCCCCAACCGTGTAACACTCCACCATTTCTTTTTCCTCCCCATCATAATTAACAATCTCTGTCATGGCTTCTAACATATCAGTCATTCTTTCCATAACGATTACATGCATGTTGCTTTCAAAAAACTGCAAGGGCATTACATTTTCCAAGGTAAGCATCCACCCATTTACCCCTGCCACGCCGACAGCAAACTTTTGTGCCAACTCCTTAACCTTTTTATGAACAAAATCGTCATCGTACTCAACATCTGAAACAAATACATTCAGTTGTACTTTTTCATCTTCTATTTTGTAGCAGACATTCATTTCCTGTCCTTTCTGGCTGCACAATGTTGTGCCGACCAGATAAATACTTCCTTCCTGCATCATCTGGAAATTCCAGTGTGTAAATTCATTTACAAGCTCCATCACCTTTACGGCAAGTTCTTTTTGTCTATTCATATCATTATCCTCTCTTTCTTTTATTTCTGAAATGATGTGTGTTCCCTCACATCTTGTCAGGGCTGTTTATAACAGCCCTGCCTCCACCGTCGGCTATCGTTGAAGTAACAGCAGGGAATCTGGTCCCTGAGCCTTGTCTGGTTATATACCAGCCTCCCCACCATTCTTACTGCCTGGGAAGTGGCAGGCAGGTCTTTCCTGCTGTGAACTATTTTCTTTATTATCAGCCACTTTTTTCTTTTGTGCCGAGCACTAATAAATTGCATTTTTAAGTCTTCATTTCCTTATTTCCCTGACTCTATGGGTAGTCTATCATGGTTTTTCCGCCTGCTCCGAGCACTGCTAAATTGCATTTTTGCACACAAAAAAAGAACCTCCATTGTCTGGAAGTCCTTATTTTCATGTTATTTGTATATATTCCCCTCTAATGATGTGACCTTTTTATACTTCCTTTTCCCAAACCTGTACTCCTTTCTTAAGATTCCCAGTCTCTCTGATATGGCAAGGTCCATGTCTTCCTCTATCTGCTTTAAATATTCATCAGCAGCCTGTATCATCAATTCTTCCGATTCCGCACTACTGATTTTATTTTGATATTCTTCTTTATATTTTTCTGTGACATTCCGAAAATCCCCACGTAAGGCATCCCATATATCGTAGTCTTTCAATTTTATATTATCAGTCAAATGATGGTATAGCCTTTTCCTCTCATGCTGGATAATATTTTCAATGATGTCTGACTTCCCTTTGCCATAGGCATCCCTCTGGTATTTTTCATCCTTACATATATAATTGTACACCTTGATAACATTGCTTTCCTCATCATACATGCTCCCATCATAGTACCGCCTGTTGCACAGCCTGCTCCGCTTATCGCCAGAGACAGTGTACATACCGCAGCCCTCACAGATAAAGAGGTTTACATTACCCTTTATCATGGCATAACATTCTTTCGATAATGCCTGCTCCAGTGATGAGGAAGTGCTCCAGCCCTTCGGTATCATACTCCGCAGTTCTTTTTTGCTGATTTCCTTTATTTCCTGACAATACCTTACAAAATTGCTCCTATTATCATTTTTATCCTTTGGTAAAAAAACTTTACCGCAGAATACTTTTAACCGCTCCTGCAGGTCTTTTATCTTCTGCACCTCTTCCAGATCATACTCCCATTTCTCTTTATTGATGAACCTGCACCCAAACATCCTGATGAAGAATGGGATGCTGTCATGCAGCCCATCATCACTGTCATCATTGCCTGTTATCGTAAAAGAATTAACTGTTGGCCTTACCCACGGCTTACTTAAATCAAACCCTTCTGTTTTCTTCCAGCCGACAATATGGCTTCCCCTGCCCTCTTTCCCTGCTTCCCATAGCAATCGGTAGCCCCCGTTCATAAAGCAGTCAATATCAAAGTTAAGGAAATTGGCAAGCTCTGTTCCCACAAGGGGAAATTTATCCTCTTCCAGATCATACTCTGCCTGTGGCATTTCTGTTTCAATCCAGACTGCCTCCGTAAGAGGGTAATTATCCACATCATCATTTGTGCCTGTGTTGTCTGTTACTGGCAAATGTGTATGTTCCTTATCATTTTTTGCCATGCCTCTCATTTGGCTATTGTCTTTATTAAATGTCAGGTACTCTGTTTCTGGCAGTTCTGGAAATTCAAATCCCTCCTCCAAGTATTCAGGAGGGCTGGACATCTCCTCTCTTTGCATATTATCATAAAGCATATAAGTTCCATGGCAGTCTGCTATCTCATGCCCCTTATCCCTTGTTCCCTTAAATATGTACTTTATCCTGTATTCCAAATCTATCGCCCTCCAAGTAGTTTGAACTTCTGATATTATATCATTTAGGAGAAGAGAAAGAAAGCTGTCAGACTGCTTCACCCAATATAATATTTTACCAATGGGATATGTAAACAGCCTGTTTCCATCCCAATTCTGCCAGACAAAGCCTGTCTAGCACTCGACATGTGAAAAAGCCTGTAAACATCAGTATTTCAGGGCATTTTACCTATAAAAGAGGCCTCATTTTCCCCTATATATAAATACATACTTTTTATGTTCTAATTCTGTTCTTTATAGAAGTTAACTCCTATTGTGAAAAAATATCTCCTTTTAAAAAGAAAAAGATATGCAGCATATAGATGGGAAGTGATTTACTCGGTAAAAAAATGAATATGTTTTTTCAACGAGCAGTTCCCATCTTATAATGCACCAACCCCACTTTTTCTTTTTTAAAAGGCATATTTTTTTATAAGATACCCTGCACCATTTTATATAGTTCTGGTACTGCTATCTCTTTCAGATATGGCAGACATGCCAGCACATTGTCTTTCCTCATATTTGTGAGTGTCCTGACCTGCTTCCAGTTGGGGGCTTTCCCCTCTTTCTGGATTTTCTGTACAGCCCATACTATTTCCCTCGCCCAATACTGTTCCTGTGATTCCTGATGCTTTAATATCTCCGCCCTGCATAAAGGCATCAGTTCTAATCGCTTATCAGGATAACCCAATAATTTACAAACTGCAAATTCTGTTACCTTGTGCGGTCTTTCACCCCCACTACCCCATAACTGTCTGGCTGCATCTTTTACCAATGGCAGTGATTCCCTGTCTATCTGCTTCCAGTCTTTAGGCTTTGCCCCGCATTTCTGATGTGTTTCTTTTCCATAGCTGTATTTGCCATATCTCCCACCACCGACAGGCTTCACCACATTATAGGATGCATTTAATCTTTTTGCTATTTCGGGATATTTCAATCCCTGTTTATGAAGCTCCCTTACCTTGTCATCAAATAACTGTTCCTGTGTCCTGTCAGGCAACTCCATACTGCTTAGTTTCTCTATCGGCACATGCAGGAACATGGCAATCTGGCACACTTCAAAGCAGTTGAGCCTGTAATTGTTAAATACTTTCTGTATCTGCCACAGTTCCGTCAATCCCTGTTCTGGCAACTCCTTATAAAATGCCATAAAATCATCATAAAACTTTTGGATATTCCTCTGCTCTCCCCTGACCGAAAGGTATTCTGTACCTGACATTACAGAATGTAGGAACTGCCCGACCACAATAGGATTCTTCATATCCATATCTGACTGGAAAACTGCTCCCACATATCCTGCAAGCTGCTTCTCAATTTCATTCCCATAGATAATATCCATCTCTTTTATTTCCTGTTCTGCCGTAACCAGATTAGGGCTTGCTTTTCCGCTGATAATTGCAGAACTATTCAATAATTTACAGCCATGTACAGGACATACCCCCACCCCTGTCAACTGATGGCTTCTGTGCCAGTAGGATTCTCCATATAAGGTTCTATCTTCTTTAGCACATAAAGGGCAATATCTCAAATACCTGTGTTCTCCATTCTTCTGTTTTGGAATGGCAAGCAGGTTGTTGTAATTTCCTCCCATACTGCACAGTGCTTCAAATGCCCTGTTTCTTCTCTCATAGGGCAGGAATCTTGCATAACAAGGAAACATGGTGTGTTTTTCAATCAGTTCAGCCATAGACATTTTCTTACATAGGTATTCTAATATTTCTGGTTTCATTACATTCAGAAGCTCCATATCTGGTCTTACCCTTTTATTTATAAAGACATCTTCGGCACAAAATGTATATGCAGGATAACCGCTATGTACATAAAGCCTCGCCAAAACACTATAGATAAGTTCATCTGGATAAATCTGTGGAAAATATGCAATCTCCATGATACCACCCCTTTCAGACTGCAATCTCTGTGATGCTGATTTTCCCTTTTAACAGAGATAACATATCGCAACGATTCTTTTTCGCCAGTTCTGCAAGCTCCATAAAAGTCCAGTCAGAACTATCACCTTTATCCGCTGAATAAATGACAGGCTCCACATTATCCTCTGCCTTGTCAATACTGCCTGTGGCTCTGCCATCTTTGTCAGAATCTGTTTCCTGTGGCAGTATACCAGTCTCCTGTCTTTCTTCCTGACCAGAATTATCGGCTGCCTCTAATGTACTATTCCCCTTTTTCCTTTTAACGGCATCCTTTTTTATTACCACAGATGGTCTGATATGGCTGTGCAGCATGTTCATCCTCTGCTCATATGCTTCATTCAGGGAAACAATATCCAATATCTCCCTGTCATTTAAAATGCTGATCTCCTGTGCATCATGGATCAGGCTCACCACAACCGCAAGCACTCCTGCCGAATGTTCATACAACCATTGGATGATACTATCCGATATAACAGTCTCCTGCTTTATATACTGATACTGAAACAAGCTTTCGCAAAACTCCCTGAAATAGGCATTATATTCACAGTTTCCATACCGAAGCCCTAATGCTCTCCTTGCC
The DNA here is from genome assembly GCA_910574255.1 of Clostridia bacterium. Lineage (GTDB taxonomy): Bacteria > Bacillota > Clostridia > Lachnospirales > Lachnospiraceae > Laedolimicola. Next base: position 131,815 of record CAJTAK010000006.1, on the reverse strand, counting down.
AGGTAATCAACACTCTCAAAGAATACTTCCGCTTCTGGTGTTCCAACCATGCAGATAGAGATACCGCTGTTATTGATAAGCTGTGTCAACATCCCCACAAGACTTTTCCCCTGCCTGTGGTTTACAATATTCTGGATTTCATCCACCACAAGCAGTCCTATATGATTCAAAGCTATCTGACTGACACTGCCAATCAGCATATCTGTGGTAGCCCTTGCCCTCACCGCCATATCATAATAGTGAGTATCCAGCTCCATATCAATCTGCCGTAAAATCTGTAACAATAAACTTTTCACGGAACAATCGAATGGACACTGGGCCACTACCGTAGGCAGAATCTTACAGAATGGCTTTTCCATTTCAATCACCCTGCTTTCTGTCGCAATAGTGATAGCTCTGCTTGTCGCACTTGATTTCCCGATTCCTGAACTGCCGATTATTGTAAAGCTATCTGACCCCCCTATGATACCCTGATAGCCATAATCAGAACCATCTACATCTCTTATCCTTTTGCCGTTCTCATTCCTCTGTTGTATTGCCAGCTTCCCCTCTTTCTTCTGTAAGCTCCTTAACATGGCAAGATATATCTTTGAATAGATTTCCTCTGACATCACAGAGGGCAGATAAATATTGTAGATTCCATTCAGTGCCATAAGTCTCTCCGATTTAGTTTTGGAGCGAATCTCCCCACCGTAAAATGGCTTTATCTCCAGTCTCCTTTTCAGTTCCTCCCCCGACAGCATGGGAGGCAGTTTCTCCACAATGTTCCATTTCTCCTTAAGCATTTACCGCCACTTCCTTTCCAAAGTCCTTATGAAGCCTTTTCTGCTCCTTTTCCCTGTTTGTCCTAATATTCTTAATGGATGGCTTTTTCTGCCCTCCTGATGCCCCTGCAACCGCACTGATATGTCCTGCAAGGTCTATTTCTGCCTGTGTCCTGTTCTCTGTCTCCTGCCTGATTAACTCCCTCTGTCGCTGCTTCATGGCCTGCACTCCTGTTAAATCTTTCTCCCTGAATCTGCTTTCAATCAAATCAAAAGGAATATACACACCATTCTCAATCAGCCATATCTGACACACATTATCAGGGTTATAAGCGACAATACATTCTTTCCCATTCAGGTATTGCTCCCTGAACAGCTTGTTATGGTAATGCATCCCATTCACTGACAGCCCAAACCTTGTGAATCTCCCCTCTGTTCTCGGAAGCAAAGTCAAAATCAACTGCTCCTTATCAACTGTTATCAGATTACATCCATCCTGCCCACAGCCATAATTCCATATCTCATTTGCATAAGGTTTAATTCCCTGTGAAAGCATTTCCTCTGTATAGGGGAAGTTCTCTAAAACCCTGTTGCAGTTATAGAACAGGATGCAATGAATGATTATCTTCTCAAACTCTGCCATGGTCAGACAGGCATCTTTCCTGTAATCATGTACCCCTCTTTCCTGAAAATCAGGTTCCACAACCCCTTTTCCTTTCAACTGGTTTTTATAATAAGCCTGTATGCAGTCAAAGAATTTCTCCACTTTGGACTTCAATTCAGGGCGATAGGATGGCAGATTGATAATCTGTATTCCTAAATCTGTTATCTGCTCAAAATTACTGCTCTTATATTCACTTCCCATATCGGTAACAAGCTTGCCTGATAACCTGTCACAATTCCAATCTTCCCGACTGATTTCAATACCAAAAGATCTGCAGTGTTCCACCTTATCGGATATGATATTCAGCATCAGATTTCTAAGGCTGTATACACCGCCCTCCCATGAAAGGGCGTACCCACAGCACAGGCCGCTATAGGCATCCACACATGCAGTCAGGATAGGTCTGCCTACAATGCCCCCTGATTCATTTATGAGATAAATGTCAAGCGTTGTTGCATCTAGCATCCCCACTCCCACATTGGGAGCAAATGCCTGTACCCCATCCCCTGTCAGCGGTCTCTGATTCCTTTGATAATAAGACAATCCATTCCTGCTGATATATTCTGTCTGCTTTGTATTGTATTTGCGGAAGAAATATCTAAACTGATAGAAAGATGGATACACATTTAGCAGCTTGCCCTCTTCATCACAATAGGAATCTCTTAACATCATGGTATAAACATTCTTCAAGGTTCGCTTTTTCGTAGTGTAATAATACTTGTTCAAAGCTTTCCGCATGTTCTTTTCATCCTGTGTCAATGCCCTGTCTGTATTCCTCTCTTGTGGGGCAAGGCTTCTGATATCCTGTGACGAAAGATACTCACAGAGATACTTCCTCACCGATTGCTTACTGATACCATGTTCCTCTGCCATCTTTGTTATCAATTCACTTCTCATAGATTCATTATCCACAAAGGGCAGTATGGCAGAAATGATGTTGTATCGCTGATAGATGACTTTCCTCACATCAGGTCTATAATCTTCCAGAATATCAAAATCTGTTTCTCCTGACTGACAGTTTTCCTTTTCCTCTGTAAAATCATCCAGCTTCTCAATCTTCATCCATACAGGCATTGTTTTCTTAATGCAGTCAATCACAAGGATTTCTTCATCCGCTATCGCAAGCACTCTGAAAATCTGCTCTGTATCTCCGATACTGTTTCCCTTTATTTCCGAATCTCCCTGCTCCTTAATCTGAACCTCTCCATTTTTCCTTTTCAGAAGCATATTTTTCTTCAAGCTGCTCCTATCCATTGAAAACCCCCTCTTTCTCAATCACAATTCCCCAGTCACTAACCCCATGCCTTAACCAGAAATCTTTTGAAGCCTGTAACAGCTTCACCGTCAGCGGCTTTGTCAGATGCTTTCTTTCTACACATTCCCTGACCATCAAATCATTGTCTGCTTTGACACAAACAAAATCAGAGGTATAACCGCCATCCATGCCATCCAGCAGGACATTCACCCGAAAGCTTTTAATTTCCTCTGAACCATTTAACAGGTCAGCATAGGCAAACTGGATAGCATCAAATGTCCTGCACACATCCTCACATTTAAGCAGCTTCCTCTTTTCGCATCTTCCCTTAAAATTCTTCTTTCTCACTATGAGACACCTCCAATATCAGGAATCACAGGTTTCAGGCATATAGCAGCTTATCCCAGAATGGCAATGTCACTTTTGGGGAAATCCCCAAAAACAGACACCCTTTTCCCAAAAGCGAAAATCCCCAAAAACAGCAAAACAGGCATTTCATTTTTGGGAAACAGGAATCCCCATTTTACAGGCACTCCCAAAAACAAATTCCCAAAAACAAGCACCCAAAAGTGGTTTTGGGGAAAATCTCCATGTTCAGGGGCAACCCCGATTATCCTCAAAAGGCAATCTCGCATATCCTCGCCCCATTTTTCCCAAAAATAACACAGAAGCAAAATACACGGGAAAACTCTCCCTCTGATTCAAACCGTATTGACACCTGATACCTCTAAATCCCTTTATTTTCAAGGCTTTCTCTCTCCATCCCTCTAACTTAAAATGACCTCATAGAAAGGATTCATCCTCTCTACAAGGTCATTCAAACTTACTCTATTCTCTTTTTGGGGCTGCCCCAGATTGCCCTCACAGGATAATCAGGTGTGCCTCTGGATAATGTTTACTATTCGAACTCTATGGTCCCAGGCGGCTTAGAAGTCAAATCAAAAAATACCCGATTCACTCCCTTCACCTCATTAACAATCCTACTCGTCACCCTAAACAGCACCTCATAAGGAATCTGAGCACACTCCGCCGTCATAAAGTCGCTGGTATTCACAGCCCGAAGCGCCACTGCATAGTCATAAGTCCGAAAATCCCCCATAACCCCCACAGACCGCATATTCGTAAGCCCTGCAAAATACTGCCCAAGCCCTTTATCAAGTCCGGCCTTGGCAATCTCTTCCCGATAAATCGCATCCGCATCCTGCACAATGCGGACCTTCTCCTCCGTAACCTCGCCAACAATCCGCACACCAAGCCCCGGCCCCGGAAATGGCTGACGATAAACCAAATATTCCGGAATCCCCAGTTCCAACCCAGCCTTACGCACTTCATCCTTAAACAGCATCCGAAGCGGTTCAATAATCTCCTTAAAATCCACAACTCCCGGCAAGCCGCCCACATTATGATGAGACTTAATCACCGCAGACTTCCCAAGCCCGGACTCAATCACATCTGGATAAATTGTCCCCTGTACCAAAAAGTCCACAGCGCCGATCTTCCGGGCCTCTTCCTCAAATACACGAATAAACTCTTCTCCTATAATCTTCCGCTTCGTCTCCGGCTCCGTTACCCCCTTAAGCTTATCATAATACCTCTGCTGAGCATTCACCCGGATAAAATTCAGCTCATAGGGCCCCTCCGGTCCAAAGACTGCTTCCACCTCATCTCCTTCATTTTTCCGAAGAAGACCATGATCCACGAACACGCAAGTGAGCTGCTTCCCAATCGCCTTAGATAGCAAAACCGCTGCCACCGAAGAATCCACACCGCCGGATAAAGCACAGAGTACCTTTCCACCTCCGACCTTGTCCCGGATCTGCCGAATCGTCTCCTCCACAAAAGAGCCCATCTGCCAGTCCCCGGAGCACTTGCACACCTCATATACAAAAGCCCTAAGCATCTTCTGCCCCTCTTTTGTATGCATCACCTCCGGATGAAACTGCGTCGCATACAGCTTCCTCTTGGGACACTCCATAGCTGCCACCGGACACACCGGTGTGTGCGCCGTAATCCGAAATCCCTCCGGCGGCGTCTCAATATAATCCGTATGACTCATCCAAACAGCCGTGGTTTCCTCCACATCCCGGAAGAGCACAGAGTTCTTATCTACCCGAACCTCCGTATGGCCATACTCGCTGACCGGCGCCGTCTTTACCACTCCGCCCAAAGTGTAGGCAATCACCTGAGAGCCATAGCAGATTCCGAGAATCGGTACTCCAATCTCAAAAATTTCTTTCTGGTAATGAGGTGATGTCTCTTCATAAACACTGTTGGGACCACCTGTGAAAATGATTCCTTTCGGATTCATTTCCTTAATCTTGTCCAAACTTATGGTATAAGGATGCACTTCACAGTACACACCGCATTCCCTGACTCTGCGGGCAATCAACTGATTGTACTGGCCGCCAAAATCCAGTACGATAACCATCTCTCTATTCAACCTATTTTCCTCCTATTTAAGCTCCATGATATTCAAAAGATACACTCTTTATATAGAAGTATTTCAACCATAGAGCCATGTGTCCATAAATCCTTCCGTGTTCTCTCTTACTCTTTCTAAATTATATGAAATACCTGGGGTCATTACAAGTCCAAAGTAATCATTTTCCAATGATTAAAACCGAATCTCCTGCCACTTTCCTCTCCAGTACCGAATGACAAACAGAATTGCACGGAACAGCCAGTCAATAGTCATAGCAACCCAGATTCCAAATACTCCCCACTGAAAATATTTCCCTAACAGGAAGCTGAAACCAATCCGGAAAATCCACATAGAAACCAGACTGACAATCAATGTTATCTTCACGTCTCCTGCCGCTCTCAGCGTATTTGGCAGGCTAAAAGACAGAGGCCAGATTATCATACAGCAAAAAGCATGATAAATCAGAATCTTTGTTGTCAGCTCCCCGGTAGCCACAGATAAATGATAGGCTTTCACGATTAACGGACAAATGAAAATAACAATAAGATTTACCAGCCACATGCCTGCATAAATGTATTTCAAGAGCAGCTTCGTATAATATCTCGCCTCATCATAACGTTTTGCTCCCATGCACTGCGAAACTACCGTTACAATTGCATAACCGATGGCCATACCCGGAATAATCTGAAAAAGCGCAATATTATTTGCCACAGCATTTGCCGCAAGAGCCGTGGTTCCGAAGCTGGTAACCAGGCTTAACACCATAATCTTCCCAAGCTGAAAAACACTGTTTTCCAGGCTGTTGGGAATCCCGATAAAGCATATTTTCCGTATGATTTTTTTCTGAGGACGCAGCTTCTCCCCCCTGCGCAGATGGATATCAAGTCCCTGGTTACGCAGGAGTATCGTAATAATCACTGCGGCCAGTATCCTGGACACAAGGGTTGGAATCGCCGCTCCCTCCACTCCCATTTTCAGGCCGTAAATCAGGAGCGCATTTCCCACAATATTAACGCCATTCATAATCAGCGATACCAGCATCGATGTCCGGGAATCGCTCATGGCGCGGAAAATAGCAGCTCCTGCATTGTAAACAGCAATAAAAGGAATAGAAAAAGCCGTGATCAGCAGATAAATTCTGGCATCTGCCATGACATCCGCTTCAATCCTTCCAAATACATGACTTAAAATCCACGAACGCCCTGCCAGAAGCATGAGCATAATTCCTATGGAGGACAAGGATACAAACAGCAAAAGCTGCTCTGCTGCCTCACAGGCACGCTCCTTAGAACCTTCCCCAAGGCTGTGCCCCGCAACAACGGCGCCCCCTGTAGCCAAAGCCGTAAATAAATTGATCAGCAGCACATTCATAGTATCCACCAGTGATACACCTGATACGGCTGCTTCGCCCACGCTGGAAATCATAATCGTATCCGCCATTCCCACAGCCACCAGAAGAACCTGCTCTATGATCAATGGCAGAATCAGCTTTCTCAAATCCTGCTTCGTAAACATTTTCACACTCTCCTCATTGGTATCTTGCCTATCCACAAGCTTTATCCCTCTATTCTAGCAAGTTTCATACAAATGTCAACGGATTTTCCCTATACATTCTTTTGATGAAGATACTTTTCCTTAGTAGCCATTCCTCCCCGAATATGACGCTCCGATTTGTTGATATCCAACACGATTCTGGCCTGCTTTGCAAGGGCCGGATTGATATGAACCAGGCGCTCCGCTACGTCTTTATGTACGGTAGACTTGCTAATCCCAAATCGCTTAGCCGTCTGCCGCACCGTTGCATTGTTCTCTATGATGTAATTAGCGATGGCCACCGCCCGTTCTTCGATATATTCCTTCAAGGTGATCCCCCTGAGAACGTTTTTTACATCTTATGAGGGAAAAAACGGGATTATGCCAGCGGTTCAAAATGTATGGCGCAAATCTAAATCTCCACCGCCTGACCCACTACAAAATCAACTGTTTTATCATAAAGCAGACCATCTTCTATAGCTTCACGTCCATACTGCTCTTCAAAAGCTTCCGGACTCTCCGCACCATATTCCTCTGCCAGTCCTTTTAATCCTTCCTGATATTCCTCTTCTGTCAGGCTGATTCCCTCCGCAGCACTAACCGCATCAATCACCAGTTGGATTTTCAGCTGGTTTTCTGCCTGTTCCATTGCCCGCTGCTCAAACTCATCCTCAGAAATGCCATTCATATAATATTGTAAAAAGTCCGCCAGCTCCATACCGGAAAATGAAGCATACATCTGATATTCCTGCACAATATTTGTTTTTAAGCCTTCTAATTCCGTTTCATCAAATTCAAACTCAGAATCCTCAGCAATAGCCTGAAACACCTGATATTGCCACTCAGAAGGCTTATTCTGAATCTTTTCATTCTCCAGCTCTGCCCTTGTTCCTTCTTTATATGCATCTATAGAATCGTAGCTTGTATATTTCTGCACGAATTCGTCTGTCCATTCCGCATCCATATACTCTACAATGCTATGCACAGTGACCTCAAACACCACATCTTTTCCGGAAAAATCCGGATTGGGCTTGTAGGGATCCGGAAATGTCAGGTTCAACTCATACGTATTGCCAATCTCTTTTCCAACCAGTCCCTCTTCAAACCCTGCAATAAAGGAGCCTGAGCCTATAGTCAGATCATAGCCCTGATCCTGAGAACTTCCCCCTTCAAAAGTTTCTCCATCCATCCGGCCCACAAAGTCAATGTTGACCGTATCCCCTTCCTCTATGACAGTCTTACCCTCTACCGGCTTTGTGGCCGGATAGAAGGCCAGCAGTGCGTCAATCTCTGCCTGAATCTCATCTTCTGTTACCTCTGTACTGACCGCCTCAGCTTTTACACCTTTATAGTTTCCCAGCTTTACCACTTTGCTTTTATGTTCTTCACTTTCTGCAGAGGCTTCATTCTTTGCACTGTCCTGTTTCTCATCTTTCTTATTTCCGCAGGCGGCGGTTAATGCCAAAACACCCGCTAATACCAATGTCAAAATCCATTTCTTTTTCATAATCTTTCTCCTCCATTTTTCATCTTCATATTTTACAAGTATTCTATAAAAGCGGTGAAAACAGTCTGGAAAACTGTTCTTTGAAGCGCACCAGATAAGACCTCTTTCCATAAAGCTCCCTCGTCACTCTGGTACAAGATTTCAAATCCTCCAAAAATAAAGCCTCTAGCTGTTCTGCCGTCTGTACACTGTATACTACCGCATTTACCTCAAAATTCAGGCAAAAACTCCGAATATCCATATTGGCTGTTCCATAACAGCTTACCACCCCATCTACCACCATTCCTTTGGCGTGAAGAAAGCCATTATCATAGGTATAGCATTTTGCTCCGGCTTCCAGCAAGTCCCCAATGTAAGAATAGGTAGCCCAATAGACAAAAGGATGATCCGGCTTACAGGGAATCATTACACGCACATCCACGCCGGACATAGCCGCAATGCGGATAGCATTCATGACTGTTTCATCCGGAATAAAATAGGGGGTCTGAATATAAATGTTCTTTCTGGCTTTGCTGATCATTTTCAGGTAAACATTCCGGATATTCTGCCACTTGGAGTCCGGACCGCTGGCAACAATTTGAACGGCCGCACCTCCCTTGCATTCTTCTTTATATTCCTCAAAATACCGATCTGTTATAAAAAGATTCTGCTTTGTGGCATAATTCCAATCCAGAATAAAGCGGATATGCAAAGAGAGTACCGCAGAACCCCTAATTTGTAAATGGGTGTCTCTCCAATATCCAAATTTTGGTTCCATTCCTACATACTCTCTTCCAATGTTAAATCCGCCCACAAAGGCCGATTTCCCATCAATCACCACAATCTTCCTGTGGTTGCGATAATTCATTCGAAGCTGCAGCCGTCCGAGAAGAGCCGGGAAAAACTCTCCCACCTGAATGCCTGCCTCTTTCATGCGCTTCCAGTCACTTTTCCTCATGGTTCTGCTTCCCATGCTGTCGTAAAGGAGGCGAACTTCCACCCCCTGCTGCACTTTTTCTATCAGAAGCTTTTCAAAGGGCTGCCATAATTCATCATTTCGGATAATGTAATATTGGATATGAATATATTCTTTTGCCTTCTGCATCTCCTCGTAGAGTGCCCGAAACTTCTCCCTCCCGTCAGTATATATCTCAATATGATTGTCCGCACTGTACACTGCGTCCGCCGCTTCCAGGTTCATCAGCACCACATCCAGATACTTCCGCAGTCTTGGATCCTTAGGTTCAAACTCATCCCGGATAATAACTTCTTCCTGCCTGCTTATGGCAGAATACATAGCGTCCTCAATCTCCTTGGTTCGGAACATATGCTGCTTATGGAAGTCGTGCCCAATCATAAAATATAGGAAAATCCCCAAAATAGGAATAAAATACAGCAAAAGAAGCCAGGTCCACACAGTCCGTGGTTCCCGGCGTTCAAAAAATACAATTGCAATAGACAAGACAATATTGATAAAAATCAGATGATCCATCCAGAATCCCAGAATCTGAAGGAATCCACTCCATAAACCTCCAAGGATAACAAGCATTGTGCTTTCTCCTCTCTTACTTTCTACTGCAAAGCCTTACCAGTTAGTATATCATTTTCCCTTGCGCTTTACCAGAAAAACTGTTATAATATCTTTTATTTGAAGTACGCAGGAGGATTTTAATAGATGTCAACACTTAGTATTGTCTTAATTGTTATCATTGTCGTTCTAATCGCCGCACTGGTAGCATTATATTTCTTTGGGAGAAAGGCACAGCGAAAGCAGGCTGTTCAGCAAGAGCAGATGGAAGCCATTGCCCAAACTATCAGTATGCTGGTCATTGATAAAAAGAGAATGAAGATTTCCCAGTCAGGGCTTCCGTCCCAAGTAATTGAACAGACTCCAAAACTGCTGCGCTGGAACAAGCTTCCTATTGTAAAAGCTAAGGTTGGCCCCAAGGTAATGACTCTTGTCTGTGATGAAAAAGTATTTGATCTGATTCCTGTCAAGCGTGAAGTAAAGGCGGTAGTCAGCGGAATTTACATCAGTGCTGTTAAAAGCGCAAGAGGAGGATTAGAAACTCCTCCGCCTAAGAAAGGCTTTTTCAAACGCCTGTTTAAAAAGTAATACTATCTATAAGTAAAATGCTGGGCTCATTGTCCAGCATTTTTATCGCTTTGATTCCATTATTGCTGCAACCGAAAATTCCCGGCATCCTTGGACTTCACATTCAATTGAATGGAACAGTCTGCCAGATACTGATCATTCACATCCAAAGAGTAATTCACCTGAACATCAATATCCTTGTCACTCTCATCAATCTGAATCCGATGAGCCATAATCCCTATGGTCAGATTTCCAAAAGGTGTGGCATAACAGGTAAGGTTTTTCCTGTTCTTTTCAAATACCATATGCACATTGGAAATGCCTTTCTTAATAACCTCCAGGCTTTCCTCCCCGATTTTCACCGTATTGTGTATATGTCCCGAACAGCCCTCTATCATCTCATCATACAAAATATAATGCTTTCCGTTTCGATGATAATAGTCCCCTGCCGTAACAATTTCTATTGGAGTCTCCCCCTCCCCATCTATCAGCTGCAATCCGGCAATGGTAAGCAGTACTTCATTTGTCATAGTCTTTAAAACTCCTCTATCTGAATCTGTCGTGTACTTGTAATATCAAAAGGCAAAATGGAATTGGCAAATGCCTTGAACCTCTCTGCCGCATCGCTTACAAAAAACTCATAAGGGTTCTCCCCTGTCTTATTGTGCCCCTGATTGTCTATATGCTCCTGTAAAAGAAGCTCGCGCAGGCTGATGGCCGTTTCATAAGCAGGGTTTACCAGATTTACACCTTCTCCTATGACCTTTCGTACTGTAGACCGAAGCAGCGGATAATGGGTGCATCCCAAAATCAAAGTATCCACCTGCCGCTCTTTCATCTCTTGAAGATACCTCTGAGCCACAGCCTCCGTAATGGGATCCTTCCACCATCCCTCCTCGGCAAGAGAAACAAAAAGGGGACAGGCTTTTTCAAATACACGGGCATCCGGCCGCAGGCTTTGTATGTAATCACGGTAAATATGGCTTCCTACCGTTCCTTCCGTTCCAATCACTCCAATATTGCCGCCAGACGTTTCTCTGGCTGCCACCCGGGCTCCCGGCTTCACCACACCAATAATAGGAAGATCCACCTCCTGCTGAAGCGTTTCCATGGCATAAGCACTGGCTGTATTACAGGCAATCACCAGTGCCTTAACATTCCGCGTTTTAAGAAAGCGGACAATCTGTCTGGAATAGCGGATAACTGTATCCTTAGATTTCGTTCCGTAAGGCACCCTGGCCGTATCTCCAAAATACACAATCCGCTCCTTGGGAATCTGACGCATAATCTCACGAACCACCGTCAGTCCCCCCACGCCGGAATCAAAAACTCCTATAGGAGCTTCTCTTACTTCATTCATGGTCTCCTCCTATTTCGGCTTCGCAGCACCCTTACAGAACACCTTTTCCTTCATTAGTCCCATCCTCCAAGATTTATAAACGAAACTGTACACTGGTCTCAATGCCGATTTTTACTGCATCACTCATTCAAAAATGTTAAATATTTAAAACAAACTTTTACCTGGAGCTCTGCCCTTGCACTGTCAGTATCTTCCTCCCCGACAGCCTCCATAGCCCCTGACAGACAATATTCCGGATAAATACCACCCCACCAGGCCATCTGAGCCAGGGGCGCCGGGCTGCACACTGGAAACCGTCTGGCACACATACACGTGCCTGCGCCTCCAATTATCATTGATAAAATTAAAAGCAGCAATTGTATCCGATTTTTATTTTTCATGGTTCTCCTCCTGGTTTGCAATAATTCTTATCCTTCAGAGGATTGCCATATTTTTCCTTATCTATACCTGTTGTTCCCGTATTCCTGCCAGAATTGCTGCCTTCTGATTGTCAATATGCTTACAGATTGCTGTCCCCACAGCCTTCTTGTCCCCATTTTTAATAGCCGCATAAATCTCTTGATGCTCCTGGCAGAGCCTTTCATGGCTGCCCTTATCCTTCAAGTATTCCAGCCGATAACGGTACATCTGCTCTCGCAGATTATTTAAAATCGTAATCAGTCTGGCATTTTCCGTAGCCGCATATATAATTTCATGGAATCTGACATCCGCTTCCGCCAGAAAGTTCACATCCTCCGTCTCCTTCAGACGTCCAAATTCCTCTCCTGCCTTTTTAAGCTCCTCCAATAGTTCTGGCGTAATCCGTTCACAGGCCACTTCACCCGCCAGAATTTCTAATGTGAGCCGCACCTCCAGCACATCCTTCAGATCCTTCTCCGTGATACTGGCCACCGCAGCCCCCCTGTGCGGAATCATCACCACCAGACCCTCCAGCTCCAGCTTCCGAATCGCTTCCCTGATAGGCGTACGGCTCACTCCCAGCCGCTCTGCCAGATGAATCTCCATCAAACGTTCCCCGGGTTTTAACTCTCCATGGAGAATAGACTGTCGAAGAATCTGAAAAACCACATCTCGCAAAGGAAGATATTCATTAATTGTTGTATGGATCTCCTTACTCATACTTTATCCTCCTATTATTGTAAGGTGTTGTCAGGAAAATCTGTTTTGCCAGACGTCCCCGTTTCAGAACCCCATATGCCCGCTTAGCTGACTGCCTGCTTTCAAAAATCCCAAACACCGTCGGACCGCTTCCACTCATCAGCGCAGTCAGAGCCCCGCACCCCAGCATAGTCTCCTTCAGCTTCTGAATCACCGGATAGGCCGGTATCGTAACAGTCTCCAGCACATTCCCCTGATCCATATGTTCTGCAAGCTCCTTAAGATTTTGAGCCTTCAAAGCGGCCAGCATCCCATCAATATCCGGATGATATTTAAGCTCATTCGCCTTCAAATTTTCAAAAACAAACCGTGTGGAAACCCCAATCCCAGGCTTGGCCACCAGAATCGTACAAGGCGGCATAGGAGGAAGCGGACTCAAAACCTCACCAATTCCTTCTGCCAATGCTGTTCCCCGCATAATACAGTAAGGCACATCCGCACCAATTTGCACTCCCCTCTGCATCAACTCTTGCATAGACAATCCCAGATCATACATGCGATTCATTCCAAAAAGCACAGCCGCCGCATCAGAACTCCCCCCGGCCATTCCGGCCGCTACCGGAATATACTTCTTTAGCTGAATAGAAATCCCCCCAGGCAATCCAAACTCCTCCCACAAAAGCTTAGCCGCCTTAAAAACCAAATTATTCTCATTTTCCGGCAGATAATACAGGTTTGTCCGAACTCGAATCCCTTCTTCCCGCCTTTTCTCAAGCTGAAGCTGATCAAAAATATGTACGGTCTGCATAATCATCCGAACCTCATGGTACCCATCCTCTCTGCGCCGCAAAACATCTAATCCTAAATTAATCTTTGCCAGCGCCCTCAACTGCATCCTATCCATACTCTGCCATCCTCTGTTTGTATTTTCTCTGTTTTTTGTATACATAAAAGTATAACAAACTTCCCCCTAAAGCGCAACCGTCAAAGTCAGGGGCTGCCAGAAATAAGGCAGCCCTCTCCCCCTATTCCATCACATTAAAGATTCTCCATCTGCTTAACCAGCAAAAGCTTCTGCCCCTGCCTAATCTGATCCGTTCCCAACTCATTCAACTGACAGATCCAATCCACCGTAGTATGGTAAGCCTTCGCTATATCCCACAGCGTATCTGCCGGCTGCGCCGTATAGATTAAAAATCCCGGCAGTCCCTTTACCGCATCCATATCCAAAGGGCGTTCCTCCACCTCCGAAATATGCTGCATAGAAATCCGGTTCAGCACCAAGGCATTTACCAAAACAGCTGCCTTCACCTCCAGTTCCCCGCTATTCACCATAGTAACCGAAAGCTGATCCAGCGAAGTCTGAAGATAATAAATACTATTCTTTTCTATCCCCGGAGCCTCGACAAGATGTTCAAAGGGTACTATTCCCTTCAGGCATAGGAACGGATGGTTATCATCCGATGTCACATACAAAACTTGGATAGAGATAACACCCTCCACCAGTAATCCGTCAGCCGTAATCGTGCTCTCATCCACCTTAACCTCACCCCGGCTGTGACAAATCTGGAGAATCTGTACCTCCGGGCTTCCTGTCTTCATCCGATCCGCCACCCGACATTTAGATGCATTGCATACCAGCAAGCTCTCATATATTGTAGGAGCCGTAATCAGTTCCAACTCCCGAACCGGACTATAGAGATCACAAATCATACTTAAATGTTCTTCCTCATAAATCTGAATATCCAGCTCCAGCACTGCATCCAGATTCAGCACCCGCAGTTCTCCGTCATAATCCGGCTTTAACTCCAAATCACTGTGAGCCAGCATAATTCCCAGATTCCCCAGCATTCCCTCCTGGCATCCGCTCACATCCACATGACTGCTAAAAGGAATCGCCTGTTCCAGCCAATAAGCCTTCCCATTTTCCTCTTCACCCTCATACAGAACAAAAACCAGCAATTCTCCCTTAACCAGAATCTCACCTTCTCCAAGCCTGAGCTCCGTCCCCTGCATAGTCACATCCTGCCAGAGCAGTTGACGGATATTGGGCTTGTTAGCCGGTAAGATAATTTCATCCTTAATCCGACAAGTATCCTTTTTCCGGACTGCCAGACCTGCTGTAGACAGATGGCTTGTTTTCACCTGCACTGTATCTGCTTCTTCTACTTCTACCGGCACTTCCACGTCAAATAATTCCTCCACAGCCAGTTCCAGTGTTACAATCGTCTTAACACTCAGCTTTCTGGAATTAATAAGGGCCGAGGACACATCCTCCAGCATCCATTTCAATTGAAGGCTGTCTCCGTCCTTTGCGTCTTCCACATTCATCATTTCCTCAAAGGGTATCTGTCCCTGTATGCTATGTAATCCGCTCTCCGGCCCTTCCTCCATATAGAGCACAGAAAAATTCAGAGCTCCCTTCACTTTTACCCGGCCAGCCTCTACCCGGACATCTCCAATCTCAATGCTTCCCTTTTCCTGAATAATCATACCGGCATCCGGCATGTTGTCCGGAATATTATAGTCATCATCCAGCGTCATCTGGCTGACTGCTTTTCCTTTTTGCCGATTCATATGTATATTTCTGCGAACAAGCTCCACAACATACACCTGCTTTCCCATTTCTTTTCTACCAATCTATGCGCAGATTTCCAACTTATGCCCCTCTTCACTGAAATACCACTGGTTTATCCACATATTCTGTCTGAACCACAAGGCAGGGATAACTCACCGACTCTGCCACCTGTTCCTCTTTGCTGGGTCCAATCAAACTGGTATCAAAATAAATGGCATTTTCGGACAAATACAGTTCATTTACTGCTATACTGTAACCGCTTGTCTTCTGTTCTCCGTACCCGATGCACAGATAAAGCTGCCCCTCTTCCTCATAAGTTAATTTAAATTCTCCCTTCCGTTTTTCCTCCAAAATCGTCTGAAGATCCTCTGGGGCTTTTCCGTCCTCTATAATTGTGTACTCCAGATCTTCAAGCTTCTCTCGTTCATTTGTCTGAATACTGCACCCAGAGAGAAAAATCAGGATGCATCCAATAAGCAAAACTCGTTTCCACATATTCATCACCTCACTTATATTTACGTAGGAAAAGCTTGTATTATCCTTGTTTTTTCCCATTATCTTTATTATAATGAGGAAAGATGAAGCCGGCTGCGGTTTGGACCCCAGACCGGGCTGTGAAAGGAGAAGTAATATGCGCTTTAAAACATCCGCCGATGACCATGTGAATCACAGGTACAGCGGCATTCTGGTTCACCCCACTTCTTTTCCCTCTCCCTATGGAATCGGAGATTTTGGAAAAGGAGCCTATGAATTTATAGATTTTCTGGAAGCCTCCGGACAGCATCTTTGGCAGATCCTTCCGCTGGTTCCCATCACCTCCTACGGTAATTCCCCTTATCAGGGCTATTCCGTGTTTGCAGGAGAGCCTTTGCTTATCAGTCCGGATCTATTAAAGGAAAAAGAGCTTTTAACCTCTGAGGATCTTTTGAATATTCCTGACTTTGATCCTGTTCGGATAGATTACGAAAAGGTACGTACCTACAAATATGATTTATATAAAAAAGCCTACGAGTCCTTCCGTCACACGGCAGACAAAAACTTCCTGGAAGAATACCATTCCTTCTGTGAAGCCAATGATTTCTGGCTATCCGATTACTGCCTGTTTATGGCCATTCGGGATGAGCAAGATGAAGCACCCTGGACGGAATGGCCGGAAGAACTGCGCAATCTCTCTGAAAAAGAACGGCCAATCCTGGAAAAAAAGCTGGCAGACGGCATTGCCTATCAGCGTTTTTTACAGTATCTCTTCCATATTCAGTGGTACGACTTAAAGCAGTATGCCAATGACAAAGGAATTGCGATTATTGGTGATATCCCCATCTTTGTTTCGCCGGACGGAGCAGACGTATGGGCAAACCGTCATTTATTCCAGGTAAACGAGGAGGGCTACTCGGATTCCGTAGCCGGTGTTCCCCCGGACTATTTCAGCGCCACAGGCCAGAAATGGAACAATCCCCTGTATGATTGGGATGCTCATAAAAAGGAAGGCTACCAGTGGTGGATTAACCGTATCCGCAATCAGATTGATCAGGTAGATTATCTGCGTATCGATCATTTCCGCGGCTTTGAAGCCTACTGGGAGATAGACGCCAAAGAAGAAACGGCTATAAACGGAACCTGGAAAAAAGGACCGGGCGAAGACCTTTTTCGGGCAATTCAGGCAGAGCTTGGAGACGATCTTCCTATTTTTGCCGAGGATCTAGGGCTGATCACTCCGGAGGTAGAGCATCTTCGGGATACCCTTGGTTTCCCCGGCATGCGGATTCTTCAGTTTGCCTTTGAGGGCGGTGAGAGTACCTTCCTGCCCCACCAGCTTAACACCCGCAATTGTATCTGCTATACGGGCACTCATGACAATGATACCAGCACCGGCTGGTATAACAATACTTCAGAATATGCCAGAGATAAGGTTCGGCGCTATATGAATACGGATGCCTCCAGTATTAGCTGGGACTTTATTCGTATCTGCCTTGGAACCATTGCCCGGTATGCCATCTTCCCTCTGCAGGATGTCCTGAAATTGGGCAGTGAAGCCCGTATGAATACTCCAGGCGTGGCCTTAGGCAACTGGGAATGGCGTTATCAAAATGGAGATCTGAATCCCGGCATGGCTTCCGGATTACGGCAGATGACAGAGCTTTTCGGAAGATAGGAGGACGCAAATGATAAGATTCATCATAATCGTCCTGATGCTCTTCCTTTATCTGCTCCTGGGCATTCCTGTTCTCCTGATAGAATGGGTGATTGGAAAGTATAATCAGGAGGCAAAGGACTATAGCTGTCTGCGCATGGTGCAGACGGCCTTTAAGCTGATGCTGAAAGCAGCCGGTGTGCGTCTGACCGTTATAGGAGAGGAAAATGTCCCAAAGGATCAGGCGGTCCTCTACATCGGAAACCATCGCAGCTATTTTGATATTCTTCTGACCTACTCCCGCTGCCCGGGTCTTACGGGCTATGTGGCAAAGGTGGAGATGCTTCGCTACTGGTTCCTTCGGGACTGGATGAAAGCACTCTACTGTCTGTTTCTGGATCGGAAGGATATTAAAGCAGGATTAAAAACCATCCTTCAGGGAATTGAATATATTAAAAGAGGAATTTCCATCTGCATTTTTCCGGAAGGAACCAGGAACCGCACGGACGAGATGCTTCCCTTTAAGGAAGGCAGTCTGAAAATAGCGGAAAAAACAGGATGCCCGATTATCCCTATGGCAATTACCAATTCCGCAGAAATATTTGAAAATCATATTCCCTTTGTCCGCCCATGTCATGTAATTCTGGAATACGGTACCCCCATTCTTCCTAAGGAGCTGACAAAGGATGAGAAAAAGTTTTTGGGCTCCTATACCCAGAACCGGATTCAGGAAATGCTGGATAAAAATAAAAGCCTGTTATAAGCCGGCTTATGAGGAGTGAATTTTATGAAAATCGTAGTTTTAGCCGGAGGCACCAGCCCGGAACGGGATGTTTCCTTAAGCTCCGGCAGTAAGATTTATTATGCTTTAAAGGCCCGGGGACATCAGGTTATTCTTCTGGATGTCTATCTGGGTCTGGATACGGACGTCCCCGTGACAGAAGCCCTTTTTGAAGCTTGTGTGGATTGGGCAAAGGATATTCAGGCCGTATCCGAATCCCACCCGGATCTGTCCCGGTTAAAGGAGCAGCGAAAGGATGGGGGACGCAGTATGTTCGGTCCCAATGTGCTGACCCTATGCGAGATGGCTGACATTGTATTTTTGGGACTTCACGGGGCAAACGGAGAAGACGGCCGTATCCAGGCCGCCTTTGATCTCATGGGCATCCGCTATACAGGAACAGGATATTTAAGCAGCGCTCTTGCCATGGATAAGAGCCTGTCTAAGCAGTTGTTTGCAGCAGCCGGAATTCCTACACCCAAGGGTATTTCCCTGAAAAACGGCCAGTCCGCAGATTCGGCTTCTCTTTCCTACCCCTGTATGGTAAAGACCGTCTGCGGCGGTTCCAGTGTAGGAACCTACCGGGTGGATCGCCCGGAGGACTTAGCGGATGTTCTTGCGGATGCCTATACCTTTGGGGAAGACGTGATTGTGGAGCAGTTTATTACCGGACGGGAATTTTCCGTAGGCGTTATTGACGGAAAGGCACTTCCTGTTATTGAGATTGCACCTCTTCAGGGCTTTTATGACTACAAGAATAAGTATCAGCCCGGCAGCACCATTGAGACCTGCCCGGCAGAATTAAGTGACGAGCTGACGAGACAATTACAGGGCTATGCGGAGCAGGTATTTGAAGCATTGAAGCTTACCTCCTATGCACGGATTGATTTCATGATGGATTCTGCGGATCAATCCTTTTACTGTTTGGAAGCCAATACGCTTCCGGGCATGACTCCTACCAGTCTGCTGCCCCAGGAAGCTGCGGCCATAGGCATGACCTTTGAGGATCTCTGTGAAGAGCTGATTGAGGTATCGCTTGCCCGTTATGAAAGAACATAGATTTCATCCAAAGCACCGGCACTCCAAAGGAGTGCTCCTATATAAAAAGGAAGCATAACCATGAAAGAAATGTCATTAAATCAGATTGCCCTCGCCTGCGGCGGAACCTATGTGGGAGAGGACGGCAAAAAAAATCTTGAGGTTTCCGGCGTTGTTATAGACAGCCGAAAGGTAGAGCCCGGATATCTTTTTATTGCCATAAAAGGAGAACGTGTGGACGGTCACAGCTTTATCCCTTCTGTCTTTGCAAAGGGGGCGGCCTGCGTTCTCTGTGAGCAGGCTCCTGAGCATCCGGCCGGCCCCTATATTCTGGTAGATTCCTGTCTCCAGGCCTTAAAAAGCCTGGCCGAATACTACCGCAGCACCCTGTCCATTCCTGTTGTGGGAATCACCGGCAGCGTGGGAAAGACCAGCACCAAGGAAATGATTGCGGCTGTTCTTGAACAGAAATACCGGGTACTAAAGACAGAGGGAAACTTCAACAATGAAATCGGGCTTCCTCTGACCATTTTCCGAATCCGGGAAGAACATGAGGCTGCCGTGTTGGAAATGGGCATCAGCGATTTTGGAGAAATGACTCGCTTAGGGCGTATGGCAAAGCCCAATATCTGTGTTTTTACAAATATCGGGCTCTGCCATCTGGAAAATTTAAAGGATCGGGACGGCATTCTGAGAGCCAAGACCGAGATGCTAAAGGAAGCCCAGCCTGGGGCTCAGGTGATTTTAAACGGGGATGACGACAAACTCATTACGCTGAAAGAAAGCCGTACTCCCAAGCCCTGCTTTTTCGGTCTGGATCCATCCTGTGATCTTTACGCTTCGGATATAGAGAATCTGGGCCTTGACGGAACACGCTGTACCTTTGTTACAAAATCAGGTAAGTTTCAGGCCCATATTCCCATTCCGGGCCGGCATATGGTTTACAACGCCCTGGCCGGAACAGCTGTCGGATTGGCCCTGAATCTGACATTGGATGAGATCAAAGCCGGTATTGAAAGTCTTTTGCCTGTCAGCGGCCGAAATAATCTTATTCACACCCCAAAATGGGATATTTTAGATGACTGTTACAATGCCAACCCGGTTTCCATGTGCGCCTCCCTTGATGTGCTAAGCTGCGCTTTGGGGCGAAAGGTGGCTATTCTGGGAGATATGGGAGAATTAGGCGAGAACGAAAAGCTACTCCACTACAATGTAGGCTGCCATGCGGCAGATGCCGGTATCGATGCGGTTTTTCTAA
This sequence comes from Clostridia bacterium, assembly GCA_910574255.1. Taxonomy (GTDB): domain Bacteria; phylum Bacillota; class Clostridia; order Lachnospirales; family Lachnospiraceae; genus Laedolimicola. The sequence goes on along the minus strand of CAJTAK010000006.1, from coordinate 111,352 downwards.
CAGGTGAGCTGTCCAAAGAAATTGCAAGAGGAATTGAAGCCAAGAATCCGGGATTGACCTTCCGTCATTTTGATACAAAACAGGAACTGCTTGATACTCTTCTATTACTTCTCTCCAAGGGGGATTCCATTTTGGTGAAGGCTTCTCATTTTATGGAATTTGAAGAGATTGTAGCATATTTAAAGAAAAACGGAAATTCATAAACATTAACAATCCCAATGTAAAAGCTTTCTGATGTATCCATTTCAGAAAAAGATGACATAAGATTAAAAAGCAGCAAGGAGACTTCCATGAAAAAACTACGTTTTGGAATATTAAGCACCTCCTCCATTGCCCCGCGCTTTATCAAAGGCGTTCAGGCCACAGAGGGCTGCGAAACTGTGGCGCTGGCATCCCGAAACCTGGAAAAAGCCAGGGAAAAAGCGGCTCTTTGGAATGTTCCAAAGGCTTACGGAAGCTACGAGGAGCTTCTTGGCTCCAACAACATTGATGTCGCTTATGTAGCTATGATTAACAGTGAACATTATCGTTATGCCAAAATGGCTCTGGAACAGGGCAAGCATGTGATCTGCGAAAAGCCCTTTACTCTGAATGCTGATGAATCCAAAGAACTCTTTGCCCTTGCACGGGAAAAGGGGCTTTTCATTATGGAAGCTCAAAAGGTCTTATTTCTTCCGGTGGTTCAAAGATTAAAGGAACTGATTCGGTCCAAAGTCCTGGGCAGTATTAAAATGGCCGACTTTTCCAGTTCCTTTGATGCCGGTTATAATTCCTGGTTCTATGATCCGGAAAAAGGCGGAGGCCCTCTCTATGGTAATGCCATATACAGCCTGCAGCTTATGGAATATCTTTTTGACTGTAAGGTTGTTCATTGGACAGGACTTTGTACCAAAAGCCATACTTCTGTGGAAAATCAATTTTCCGTTTCCATGCTGATGGAAAATGACCTCCTGTTTACTAACAAAACCAGCACCTCCGTAAACACCGTGCATGCAGGGTATCTATATGGAGAAAATGGATATGTTGAGATTCCCGAATACTGGAAAGCCCGTAAAGCTATTCTTCATTATCCGGATAAAGAACCGGAAGTTTTGGAATATCCCTGTGAATATGAGCTGATGTATGAAGTTATACACGCAGAACAATGTATTCGAAATCACTTAACGGAAAGCCCTATTATAACAGAAGCAATGACCGTTCATGGGATTGAGGTTTTGAATGCAATTCAAGATGTCTGGAATTCATAGCATTGAAGCCGCCTCCCGATGCGCCTTAGGCGTCCCCGTAAGAACCGAAACACCGGTTGCCAATCCCAGTTCCTTTCCATCCCAATCCGTAATAATGCCCCCTGCCTCTGTTAAAATCACGGAAGCCGCCGCATAATCCCATACACAGAGCTTGGGAGAAAGGTACGCTGCGCTTCGCCCACAGGCCACATAACAAATGCTTAGTGCCGCTGACCCAATACTCCTCATATCCATACAAAGATGAGATAATTTTAGCAGGTTATCGAAGAGCTCCTTTCGAATCTCTGGTGTATAAGGGGCCGTGTCCATACAGAGCACTCCCTCTTCCAGGGAATGATCCGCAAGCTTCAGCGGCTTTCCATTGAGAAATGCGCCTCCCCCTCTTCTGGCTGCAAAAAGTTCCTCCCGATAAGGATTGTAAACCACGCCAATCTCTGCCGTTCCCCGTTCCGCTAAACCCACGCAGATCCCGCAGACAGGAAAACCACAGATAAAATTTGTGGTGCCGTCTATGGGATCAATAATAAACGTCTTCCCCTCCGCAATTTTCCCCTCGGAATATCCGTCCTCTTCTCCTATAAAGGCAGCATCCGGTACAAGGGCCGTAAGCTTTTTGATCAGAAAATTCTGAACCATGGAATCGTATTTTGTTACAAAATTGGACGAACCTGCCTTTGCTTTCATTTCTCCTGCAAAGGAGCAGGAACGTATAAGATCCCCCGCCTCCCGAACTATCTGGCACATCTGTTCCAACAACACTTCCGTCTCCATAAAAGTCCTCCTATTATAGTTCAGTAATATCCTGCTGGTACACCTCTGTTTAAATCAATTTCCAGCCGCTTGGAGCTGCGTCTGTAAATCGATTTGTGCACCAGCAGGATATTACTGATTTAAGTTGCTGCAAGCGTAAAGTCACTACAAATGCCGCAAAATATGGTCCCCCGGCAAAGGATGCCCGTTTTTCAATTCCATAGGCTTCATTCCGGTCACTCTTTGAAATACACGGCTGAAATACTTGGAATCATTATATCCTATGGCATAGGCGATTTCATACACCTTTTTGTCCGTATTCTGAAGATATTCCACAGCCGCCCGAATCCGGTAAAAGGTCAGCATCTCCAAAAAAGTATAGCCTGTCCGGTTTTTAAAGAGCTTACCAAGATAACTGTCACTGATAAACAGGGCATCCGCCACACTTTTCAAAGTAAGATTCTCCTGATACCTCTCCTTTAGAATTTCCTTTGCCCTGTCAAGATATTTATCCTGAATATTCCGGGCATCCATGGAGTACCCTTTCTCTTCCTCCTGATACTGGGCCAGCCTTTGATTCATCACACGCTTTCGATGTACTTTCCGGGCGGCCTGTTCCATAACCGCACGCAGTTCCTCATCATCCACCGGTTTCAACAGATATTCCTGAACCTCCAGATGGATAGCCTGCTTCACAAGGGCAAACTCATCATAGCCCGACAATATAATGTACTCACAGGCTGCCTGCCCCCGCAGCTGTTCTATCATCTCTAAGCCGCTCATTTTAGGCATCTTTACATCCGTAATCACAACATCCGGTTTAAGCTCCAGGATTTTATTCATCCCTGCCTCACCGTCCGCTGCCTCGCCTACAACCTCCATCCCCCACTCCTGCCAGGGTGTTGTCAGGCGCAGTCCCTCACGAATCAGTTCCTCATCCTCTATTAATAGCACCCGTATCATCTACTCCCCCTCCTTATTAGAGGCTGTCTGTGCGCTCCCTTGTTCTCACACTTCCCGGTATAAAGCATTTTCTAAACTGCCTGAAAGCTTTTCCACTGCTCTTAAAACCAGAGTTACCGCAGTCCCCCTGCCGGAATGGCTCTCTACCCTGATGCCGCAGCTTTCATCCCCAAAAAGCCTTGCCCGGCGCTGTACGTTATTAAGGCCGATATGATGCATTCCCTCCTGCTTAAATTCCAATACATGCTCCAGCTCCTGTTCACTCATACCGATTCCGTCATCCTCAATCCGGAATACCACAAAACCGCTTCCGCAGGCCGGATCTCCCTCTTTTTGCCTGCGCTTTCCCGCAATCCGAATCCTACAGGTCTCTGTTGCCCCGGCAAACCCATGTACAATGGCATTTTCCACAATGGGCTGCAGTACCAGCTTAGGTATATAAAGCCCCATCAGTTCCTCTTCAATCTCTACCTCCAGGGAAAGTCGTTCTCCATAATGCTTCTTCTGAATCTCCACAAAGGAGTGAATGATCTCCATCTCATAAGAGATCTCTACCAAATCGCTTTTCGTATTCATAATTCTGCGGAGCACTCTTCCCAAATGTACCGTAATATTCACAATCTCCTGATTTTTCCCAAGCTTTGCATTCCATTTAATCAAATCCAGGGTATTATATAGGAAATGAGGATTCATCTGAAGGCTTAAGGAACGTGTCTCCGCAATCCAAAGACTGTGCTTCTCTTCCTCAATTCGCTCCATCAGCTCTTCCACACGCTCTGTCATGGAATCAAATGCTTTCCCAAGCTGTCCAATCTCATCCACCCGTTCAAAATTCAGCCGCACAGACAGATCGCCCTCTTCTACCTTTCCCATGACTTCAATCATTTCCTCAATGGGATCGCTGACAGACTTGGCCAACCTCCGGGAGAAAATAAGAGCCAGCAGAATACTCACCAGCACTCCAACTGCCATAGCCCACAGCAAAGGCTTCATTATCACGGAAAGGGTTCCCGAGGGTATCTCCTGCATCATGGTAAGCCCCGTCTGCTCGCTGCGGCTAAAAGCATAATTATTCACCGTGATCCCCTCCGTCTCCTGGGTCTCCCTGCAGAATCCGTAATCCTCAGCCTTTCCAAGCCCCTCAAAAACCGTTCCTCCTGAATGATAGATAACAGAAGCACTTTTATTTACAATCAGGGTGTTGGTATTGTACTGATCCGCACATTCAATCACAATGGCATCCAATGTGCTTCTGGGAATCTCCACCAACAGATACCCCAGGATCTCTCCATCCTCATTTCGGCAGGCTTTCGCCATACAGAGACGATCCTCCGAGCTCAAAAGAGCATCCTTTGCCATGGCATAGAGGGCCGCCTCCTTTGAAAGGCTTGCCTTTCGGAAGATGCCCCAGTTGGGAAATTCCTTGTTCAGATTTGTAATTCCGTCCTTAGAAGTGGAAATACACTTTTGATCCGACAATCGGATTGCACTGATTGCGATTCTCTGGGCATAGCTGTTTCGCAGCATATAAAGCTCCTGTATAAGGGCATTTACATCCTGAGTCTCTCCTTTCATAAAAGAGACCACACCCTCATCGGAGTCCAGTTCCTGAATCGTCTCCCGATAATTTTGAAGCGTACTCTCCACAGTTACCCGGATGCGTTCTGCGGTTACCTGGCATGCCTCCTTTAGATTGTTCTGGTACAGGCCGTAAAAAACCCCTCCTGTAACAGTCCCCATCAGCAGGACAAATACCAGGCAAACCGCAAACATAGACGCAAATATCCGGTAAAAATAGCTTTCTTTAATCTTCTTATGCATATCTCAGGCCCCGTTTTCATGGATTGATTTCCATTATATTATTCCTGAAATACCATTTCAACGCTTTCTCATCTAAACAACACTCTTTCCGCCGGAAATCTTATGGAATACCAGCAGGCAGACAATGGTTGCCAAGGTCAGAATCGTGGACAATGCCGCCGCCTGACCATAAGCGTCATTATTTACACAGTTAAAGATAGCGACCGGGATGGTTACCGTCTTTCCGGTATATAAAATCAAGGTTGCGCTTAAAGTGTTTATTACGCTGATAAGGCTCAATACTGCTCCGGAGATAACTCCCGGAATCATCAGCGGAACCGTTGTCTTAAAGAAAGTCTTCATAGGCGGCACGCTTAAACTGATAGACGCTTCCTCTACGGATTTGTCAATCTGATACAGAATGCCCACGCTGGAACGCATGGTGTACGGCAGCTTCCGAATTACAAAGGACAGAATAATAATCCACATGCTTCCCGTCAGAACTACCGGCCCCTGATTAAAGGATACCGTAAGGCAGATACCGAGAACTGCTCCCGGAATCACATAAGGGAACATCAAAAGCAGGTCGATAAGATTTGCCGTAAAGCCCTTTCTCCGAACAATCAGATAGGAACCCAGAAGCCCCAGGAAAACAATGATTGCCAGAGCAATAAAGCCATAGAGGAACGTATTTGTAATACTCTGTCCCAGCTTATTTACCACGTTTCGGTAGCTGTCCAGGCTGAAGCCGGATACAAAAATCGGCCCGTTTGTCTTAAGGAATGACTGGATGGTTACCGTAATCTGCGGAAGAACAGACAGGAAAGATACAAAAAACACTACTGCCGTTGCCAAAATCTTCTTTGCCCTGGGAAGCTCCACTACCTTAGGCGGCCGCAGGCTGGTCATATTATAGCTCTTGCTGTCCACAAAGCGTTTCTGTACAAAGAGCACCGCCAGAGCAATGACAATGATAATTACGCTCAGAGCACTTGCAAAGCTGGTATCCGTTCCCACCTCATTTAAAAATTCCTTATAAATTATAACAGGAAGCGTGTTGTAGCCCTCGCCAATCAGCCGGGGCGTACCGAAGTCTGCCAAAGCCGTCATGAAAACCATCAGGGCAGCGGAAAGTATGGTTGGGGTAATCACCGGAAAGGTTATTTTCAGGATTCTCTGAATGCCGGATACGCCCAGGTTCTCACTGGCTTCCTCCAGAGATGCATCAATGCTGCCTAAAGCTCCGGATACGTAGAGATATACCATGGGATACAGCTTTAAGGTAAATACCAGCACAATCCCCTTAAATCCATAGATCTCACCCAACTGAATCCCTACGGAAGCCAGCAGCTTGGTAATAAAGCCTGCACGTCCAAGCAGGGTAATCCATGCATAAGCACCGATAAAGGGCGGAGAAAGCATGGACAGCACTACCATCACATAAATTACTCGTTTTAAATAGAGGTTAAACCGGGTTCCGATATAAGCCAGAGGTACCCCCAGACAGGTTGCCAAAATCGTAACTACCGTACTGATCACCAGGCTGTTTCTCAATGCTTCTTTATAATAACGCTTTTGGAAGAACTTTAAGTAGTTTTCCATGGTAAAAGCGTTCGTCTCGGCATTATGGAAGCTCTGGATAATCAGGTTTAAAAACGGGTATACAATAAAGAGCAGACATACGATCAGGATCAAAAGGCTGACAATGGTCCAAAAGTTGAATTTATCCATATGAAAACGTTCATACAGTTTTTTCTTATTTTCTTTTTCCATCTGAGACTCCTTTCTCCTAAATCATCAGTGATTTTTCTGTCTGTGCGTCAAAGATGCTGATTCTGTTTTCCATCAGATTCAGGCTGACCTGATCGCCGGCTTTTCGAACCGTATCCATGCGGTCCGTATACTCATTGATTTCAATGATTTGATCATTTTCCAACTGAATCTCATAGTTCATAAAATCTCCCAGGAAGGTGGCAAGAGTAATAGTCCCCAGAAGCTCTCCCTCTTTTGGCTCATCCAAAAGCACATATTCCGGACGTATGGAAACCTTAACATTCCCCTCAAAGTCCTTTTTCATAGGAAGCTCCAGTTTTTTCTTTCCAAGTATGGTCACTACACCATCCTTTGCCGTTCCGTCCAGGAAGCTGGAGGTTCCGATGAAGTTCGCCACGAACATATTGGCCGGCTTTGTATAAATCTCTTTGGGCTCTCCTACCTGCTCTACGGTCCCGTCATGGATAACCGCAATCCGATCCGAGATAGACAGAGCTTCCTCCTGATCATGGGTTACGTAAATGGTGGTAATATTCAATTGCTTTTGAATCTTTTTAATTCCCGTACGCATGGTAACACGCAGCTTTGCATCCAGATTGCACAGAGGTTCATCCATAAGAAGCACATCCGGATGAATTACTATGGCCCGGGCCAGAGCAACTCTCTGCTGCTGACCTCCGGAAAGCTGGCTGGGCATCCGGTCTTTCAGATTGTCGATCTGCATCATCTTCATAGCCTCCATGGTGCGATCTTCCAGCTCCTGCCCTTTGATTTTCCTTGCTTTCAAGCCATAAGCCACATTATCCTTTACTGTCATATGCGGAAAAATCGCATAATTCTGGAACACCATTCCGATATTCCGCTTATCCGCAGGGATGTGATTGATAGCTTTTTCATTAAAATAAATGGTTCCCTCATCAATGGGATTAAAGCCGGCAATCATTCGAAGCAATGTGGTTTTTCCGCAGCCGGACGGTCCAAGGAGGGTGAAAAATTCTCCCTCGTTGATATCCAAATTGATGTGGTCACATGCCTTAAAGCTTCCATACACTTTTGTAGCATCTACAATTTTAACTCTCTGACTACTCATTCTTCCTCCTATCTAAAATCACTGCGTGATGGCACTAAAGGGTAAAGTCACTTCGGCACACCTGTAATGAGAGGAACTTTCATTCGAAAGGGCACTCATGAAAGTTCCTCTCGTGTGCCTTTGCGACTTTACCGTCCGGCAGAAAATATTTCTAATAAGCACTTGACATTTCTTAGCCGGACTATTTGAAGTTCCGTAATGTTCTTCCAGTACATCTTTATTTTAGAAGAATAGTACTGTTTAAAGTTCCATTTGATCAAGCAAGGGGCAGCGACAGGCGCCACCCCTTCCACCAAAAAACTTTTTACCTTGTAATATAATCATTCCATGTATCATTGAACTCTTCCGTATGTGAAGATGTCCAGTCAATATCCATCTCTACAAAGGCAATGTTCTCCCATGCTTCCATGGTATCCGGATCCGCAACGTCCGTACGAACGGAACGACGGTTCAGGGCACCAAGCTGAGACTGTACTTCCTTGCTGCTCAGATAATCAATAAACATCTGTGCGCTCTTGGGGTTCTTGCAGTCCTTAACGATTCCGCAGCCGGAGGGACTGGAAGATGTACCCTCGCTGGGGTATACGATTGCGATGCTTGCACCGGACTCCATATATCTAAGGGCTGCTTCCTCATAGGTCAGTCCGATCAGATACTCGCCGTCAGCAACTCCCTTGTACACGCCTGAAGAAGAACTGATAACCTTGCCATCCATATTCTCAACCAGCTTCTCTACAAATTCATAGCCCTTTCCATCCGTACCGTAAGCCAGAATGATGGACATGATGCAGGCGAATGCGGAAGAGGATGAGGTAGGATCCGCACATGCAATCTTTCCTTTATACTTTTCATCCAGAAGATCTCCCCAGCTTGTGGGAGCTTCATTTTCCGGAATTAATTCTGTATTGTAAACCATAACCATGGGACCCATGTCAAAGCCGGTGTAATATCCGTTGGGATCCAGCGCTTCCGGCTTTAAGCTTGCTTCCTCTGAACTGGTATAGGGCTGCAGTAAATCCTGATTTGCCCGATAGGTATCAATTACGCCTCCCCATACAACATCTGCCTGGGGATTGCCTGCCTCTGCTTTAATACGTGCAAACAGAGAAGAGGTTCCATCCTGTACCAGGCTTACTTTGATGCCTGTCTGATCCTCAAATTCCTGAATAATAGGATCCGCCCACTCGGTAGAGTTGGAATAATACAGGGTCAGTTCTCCCGTATCAGCAAGCTCACCCGCTGCTTCTTCCGACCCGTCTGTTTCTTCCGGAGTCTCCGCCTCACTGCTCTCGGCCGGTTCTGCTGCCGGTGCTTCCTTACTGCCACAAGCAGCAAGAGAAGTCATTGCTACAACCATTGCCATTACAATTGCTATTTTTCTTTTCATGCTTCTTCCCTCCATTTTCTTTTTTCCTTATTAAACTACTGATGTTCAATAAGATATACTTAACCGGGTACCTGCAGTACCCGATATGTATACTCTTTTCTTTTTATTTGTACTTTTTGACATATATTTTTATTCTTTACTTATCATCTATCGTCATTTTATTTATAATTTACTGTTATTTTATATCTTTTTTATGCATTTTACAGTAAGACAAAACAGCAAAAAAGGGTAGCAAAACGGCACTTCTCTTTTTGATGGAGTTTTTTGGGATAAAATCAAACATCTAACAAATTCCCACAAAATTCCATTATTTATGCTTGACATTTTCTTCAAGATAGGCTAGTATAAGTGGTGCATTGAAGTATATTTTTGATGAATTTGATTCACATGTTTTGTAGGTCATCATTCTATGCATGATGCTTGCGGGACATGTTTTTTTATCTCGGAGAAGATATGCGGAATAGTACTTAAATTAGGAGGTATCTTTTAATGAACAAAGGTACAGTAAAATGGTTCAACGGCACAAAAGGATATGGTTTCATTACCAACTCCGAGACTGGCGAGGACGTATTCGTACACTTCTCCGGCATTGTGGCCGAAGGATTCAAGACATTGGAAGAGGGACAGTCCGTAACTTTTGATATTACGGAAGGCAATCGCGGCCCCCAGGCAACCAATGTAATCGTTGTAGGCTAAGCTTCAAAAAAGAAGGGCATCCCTTATGTCATACATGACAAAAGGAATGCCCTTTTTTATTCTGGATTATTCTGCTTCAATAACAGCTCCATCCTCTTCCCTTGTATAATGCCGCAGGAACTCCCAGGCAACAAAGGCTTCATCCTTATTTAATTCATGTTTGCCCCCCTCTATCAATACCATCTGGCCAAAAGGTACCGTATAGCCATCTTTATAATGATTGCTAAAAGTCCAAGTCTTCCCATCAATGGTACTCGTTTCCACCTCATCCGGCTCATAACCCCAGTACTCTGTCTTATCAAAATCCTTGGCTTCTCCATGCTCCAGAAGATGATTATACCGCATCAGGGACTCGATTCCCCATACCTCATCATCTATGACACGTTTGGCTCCAGAATCCATCTCCAAGGTCAGATCCTCACTGCCCTGTATAATTTGAAATGGCATCTCATAAGGAGAACTCAGATGTTTAATCGGCATCATCCAGCTCATACAGCTTATTGCCGCAAAGATCTGGGGATAGTCATTTACCAAGGCAGTAACCGCTCCCCCTCCATTGGAAAAACCTGTGGCATAAATGCGAGTGGTATCTATCGGATAATTCCCTATGGCATAATTTACCGACTCCATCAGTCTGTCGGTCTGACTGTAGGATTCTGTAGTTCTATACTTTGGCATAAGCACGAGAAAATCTGCTTCCTGGGCCTGTTCCCACCACCCCGCCGCCTTAAGCTTGTCTTTTGCGCTTTTGCCCGGCGCACAAAGCAACAGTACCATTGGCCGTTCCTGCTCTGGTGTGTCTTCCATGGATTCCGGCAGGTAGATCCAGCCTGTCTCTCCACTCTCTGTGGTATACTCCACTTCCTTCATACCCTCATCCTTTTTTCCGGAACACCCGGAAAGCAGCAATGTAATGATTACAATAATACCTACGAATCGTTTCATTCGTATTCTTACCCCTTTCTCAAAGCATCTTATTCTTCTTTTTCTTCTCCGCCTTCCGGCGCTTCCCCTGCCAGCTTGAGCAAGTTCTCAATTTCCTCTGCCGGCATATCCATATACACGGCAAGCTCCTCTATGGAAACCTTTCGTTCCAATTCATCTGTTAATTTCTTAATCTCATCTCTCAAATCATTTAGTCGATTTGCCAGAAGGCCGCCAGCTTCCTTTTCCGCTCGGTCATCCTCCACAGCCTGAGAAATCGCTTGACAAATCTCGTCTCGAAGATACTCTAATGGAGGACTTTTTGAAGGCCGCATTCCCAGAGTTTCCAGAGCTAACATCAGTCCGACATTCCCTTCCTGAACCAGATCCCCAAGCTGTACCTCCCGCCCCCGAAAGTTATGTGCCAACCGCAGAACCTCCGGCAAAAACTGCTCTGTGAGTTTTGCTTTGGCAAGCTCATCACCTGTTTCTTCCACTTGACGGCACAGCTCCAATAGTTCGGCTTCTTCTAGAAGTTCCAGTTGTTCAAGGTCTGCCTGATAGCTTTTCAGAAAACTCTTTTCTTCCTCTGTCAGAGGCAGCTTTTCCTGCTTCTTCTTATCTTCTTCTCTTTTCGCAGGTACATAGCCCTCCACAATGACCTGACGAGAGGCCAGATAAGCAAAAATCAGCTCATATTGTTCCTCCGACAGTTCCATTGAGGCAAAAAATTTCCGCACCTGATCTCCGCTTAAACGATTCCCGTTTTTCCCGGCCAGATCTCCAAGCTCTGCGAGCCTTTCCTGAAATTCCTCTCGATTCATGGCTCTCTCCTTTACCTTTCTTATCTCTCACTTCCTATTTAAAAGTGCTACATTCTCAATTCCCGCTGTTTGAGGAAACATATCTACAGGCTGCACTGCTTTCAGTTCATAGCCGCCCTCACACAGAATCTTCAAATCCCGAGCCAGCGTGGCCGAATCACAGCTCACATAGACAATGCGTTCCGGCTTCATAGAAATCATGGTATCAAGACACGCCCTGTCACATCCCTTCCTTGGAGGATCCACCACAATCACGTCTGCCCGAATTCCGTTCCTCCCATACTGCTTTGGCAGAACCTCCTCTGCCTTTCCCAGATAAAATTCCACATTAGATAAGCCATTAAGTCGCGCATTCTTTCTGGCATCCTCCACGGCCTGGGGAACCACCTCCACCCCGTAGACCTTCCCAGCCCTCTGAGCCAAAAAAAGGGAAATAGTTCCAATGCCGCAATACAAATCCCAAACGATCTCCCTTCCTGTTAGACCTGCATAATCCAAAGCTGTCTCGTACAGCTTTTTCGTCTGCACTGGATTGACCTGATAGAAGGATAAGGGCGAAATTTGATATTGTACAGAACCAATCTGATCGGTAATGAAAGTCTGCCCTCGTACCAGAATAATATCCTCACCCATAATCACATTGGTATTCTTCCGATTCACATTCAAAGTCAGACTGGTCATACCCGTAATCTTAAAAAGATAATCTGCCAGCCGTTCCACTGCCGGGATCTCGCAGCCATTGATAATCAGACAAACCATCAATTCCCCTGTGGCAAAACCCTTTCGAATCAGCACATGCCGCAGCAGCCCCTCTCCTGACATCTCATCATAAGGTGCGATCTTCTCTTTCTCCATAAAATCCAAAATTATCTTCAAAATCTTCTGGTTCTCCGGCACCCCTAATATGCAGTCCGTATTGGAAATGATGCTGTGAGTTCTGCTGGCATAAAAGCCGGTTACAGTCCTTCCATCCCGATCCCGCCCAAAGGGAAACTGAGCCTTGTTTCGGTAATGAAATGGCTCATCCATCCCCAATACCGGAAACAGGGGCGGATCCGCAAAACCGCCGATTCGGATCAATTGGCCCTGCACCTTTTCCCATTTAAATTTCAACTGCTTCTCATAAGAGAGAGCCTGTATCTGGCAGCCACCGCAGGAGCGGTGCAAAGGACACAACGGCTCAATCCGTTCCGGGGACGGAGTTAGAATCTCCATAAGCCGGGCATATCCGTAGGTCTTTTTCACCTTAAGCACCTTGGCCTGTATCACGTCTCCCGGCAAGGCATCCTTAATGAACAAAGGAAAGCCATCCACCTTTCCGATGCCTTCCCCCTCGTTTCCCATTCCCGTTATCTTAAGCGTAAGTAAATCATTCTTTTTCATGCCATGCTCCAATCTCTGAGGATTTCCCTCCCAAAACTTACTGGAGATTATTCGGCTGCAATCCAATATACTGGGAGCTTCTGCGAATATTGGATTCAAACAGTCGATTATAGCCAAGCCACTCCTGACTGTTGCCTGCCGATTTAAAGATCTCCTTCAAAGTCTCCATCTTGGCATCTGTATTATCTGCCATATTCAAAGCAACCGCTTCTATCAAAGCCGGCTTCTTGGGAGATCCATATTCCAGTTCCCCATGATGGGCCAAAATGCAATGCTTCAACTCATGCTCCAGTTTTTTGGGAAATCCGGGAATCTGGTGTGCCCGTTCCCCCACCATCTCGCTTCCCATGGCAATATGCCCCAAAAGCTGCCCCTCATCCGTATAATCATTTTCCGGAAAATCTGACAGCTCATAGACTTTGCCGATATCATGACACATAGCTGCCGCATAAAGCAGATCCCGATTCAAAATCGGATATGCTTCTACATAATATCGGCAAAGCCTGCACACACTTAAGGTATGCTCCAAAAGTCCGCCCACAAAGCTGTGATGGACACTTTTTGCTGCTGAATGGAACTTAAATGCTTTGATAAATTCCCTATCCTTCACAAAAAACTCCTGCAGCAGCATACTCAGATGGGGCTCCTGTACCTGTTCAGCAAACTCCAGCAACTCACGATACATCACTTCAATATCCTTGTCACTGACCGGAAGATAGTCCGCGGCCTGATATTCACTTTCTCTGGCTCTTCTGGCACGCTTAATATTGAGCTGCAGTGTCCCCTGAAAACTGGTAACCTCTGCCATAATATCCACATAATCCAAAGCATCAAAATCCTCAATTCCCTGAGAATTGGGATCCCAAATCTTGGAATCTATGGTTCCTGTTTTGTCCTGCATAATCAGATTTTCATAAGTTTTGCCGTTCTTTGTCACAGCAGACTGTTTATATTTACAGAGGTACACACCGGAAATCCGATCCCCCTCCCGAAAGCTTTCAATATATTTCATAATGCCCTCCTCATATAGCTCCTTTTATAAACGCTCCAGCACAACACTGCAAGAGATCTCTTTATAGCCTTCTTTTCCTAAACGCATAACAAGAACCTGAATCATCTGCTCTCTTGAGAACTTCAGCAGCATCTCCTGAATCTCCGAAATACTGTTGATAGTCTGCCCATTGATCTCTATAATCACATCGCCCTGCTGAATCCCTGCATCCATGGCAGGAGAATTCATCTCCACACTTGTTATATAGACGCCCTTGGGAATGGACTGGACCTGAGCTGTCTCCTGTGTCACATCCGCTCCCATAATTCCGATATATACCAGATCCTGACTGTTGGAAAGATGCTCAATCACATCCTTAACACCAGAGATTCCGTAAGCAGTCAGAGTATCCCGACTGCCTGGATCCCGATAACTCTGCTCAAGCAGCCCTACAATCTGTCCCTCCAGATTCACCAGCACGCCGCTGCTCTCAGAAGCTCTCTGCATATTCGTAAGAAGCAAATCATATTCCCCATCAATGACACTGACTGTATACCCGGAAGAAACCAGATTGCCATACAAAACCGATCCAGACACACCAGCCGGCCTTCCCACTGCGATCACCGGATCACCCGCCCTCATACTTCTGGAACTGCCCAGGTTCGCCATCTGAATCTGATCCATGGCTCCCTCCGGCAAATCTGCAAGATTAACGCTGAGAACAGCCAGATCTGTCACTGTGTCGTAATTCTTCAGCACTGCATCCATGGTTAAGTAATTTACCAGTGTCACCTGCAGTTGATCGGCAGACTGTACACGAGAATAAATTGTAAGAACCAACAGCTCCACTCCATTATTCCCCACCAAAAGTCCGCTGGTTCGTTCCTGGCTCTCATAAGTCTCATTAAACCAATCTGTATCGTTGCTGGCCGCTGTTACTGTAACCAGGCTCTTGGCGCACTCATCTGCCACATTCTTCAACTTTGCATATAACTTTTGATAATCATCCAGCTCCAGTTCCACAGATTCTGTAATGACAATAGGCTCCTGCGGCGGCTGTACTGGCTCCTGCAGTATATCTGCAGGCTCATCCTCTTCTTCCTCACGGGGAAAGCTGATCTCCTGGCGCTCTTCCTCATGAAAATGGTCTTCCATCCACGGGAGAGATATCACAAAGACAAAGCAGGCAACAGCCCCGCACACAATCGCCAGAACAAGCTGAAATACTATCTTGCGAAAGGTCTTATTCTGATAAAAACGCTGACGCTTAATCTTCTCCTTCACAAAGGAAAATTCCTCTTCATCCCGATTCTTTTCTTCTGCCATAAGATTCCTCCATAACTGTCGAATCTGCTGACTGCCGTAAACTATCTTTCATTTTAATACATTTTGCCTTTCCTGTCCAGATTTTCCGAAGGCGAAAAACCCCTTTCTTTTCCGACAAAAGTAGGGTAAAATAGAATACATGAACAAGAAAGCATTAAAAACATTAGAATACGACAAAATCATAGAACAATTATCCCTCCTTGCCGGAAGTCCCGGCGGAAGGGAGCGATGCCTGTCTCTCGTGCCCGGACACCGTCTGGATGAGATTCAGAATGCCCAGATGGAAACAGATGATGCATTGAGACGCTTATATAGAAAGGGAAGTGTCTCCTTTTCCGGCACGCAGGACGTACGAGCTTCGTTAAAACGGCTGGAGATTGGCGGATCCTTAAATATCATGGAGCTTCTTAAGGTATGCAGCCTTCTTGAGACTGCCGGACGGGTTAAGCGGTATGCCCGCAGTGCCGAGATGGAGGAAGAACTTGAAGACAGTCTGGATCCGCTTTTTTCGGCTCTTGAACCATGCAGCCCCTTATCCACAGAAATCCGACGCTGCATTCTGTCCGAAGATGAGATCAGCGATGATGCCAGCCCAGGTCTGCGCCAAGTCCGCAAGGGCATTCAGACCGCCAATGGACGAATCCATTCTACCCTGTCGGGAATGATCAATGGTTCTTCACGCAGTTATTTACAGGATGCTGTGATCACTCAGCGAAGCGGCCGCTACTGTGTTCCTGTGCGGGCCGAATACCGAAGTCAGGTTCCCGGCATGATACATGATCAATCTTCTACTGGCTCTACCCTTTTTGTGGAGCCTATGGCCGTCGTAAAACTGAACAACGATCTGAAGGAGCTGTATTTAAAGGAACAGGAAGAGATTGAACATGTGCTGGAGCACTTAAGCGAGGAAACGGCTTCCTCTACGGAAGCCATTCTCCAAAATTATGAACTTTTAACCGAACTGGATTTTATCTTTGCCAAGGCTGCCCTTGCCAAAGAAATGAAGGCTTCACGGCCAATCTTCAATACTAAGGGACGAATCCACATCAAAGAAGGTCGTCATCCCCTTTTGGATGCAAAGCAGGTAGTTCCTGTAACCATCCGGCTTGGCAAAGACTTCGATCTTCTCATTGTAACCGGCCCCAACACCGGAGGTAAAACCGTATCCCTAAAAACGGTAGGTCTTTTAACCCTTATGGGGCAGGCTGGGCTCCAGATTCCTGCTGCTCCTCATTCAGAGCTGGCTTTATTTGAGGATGTGTATGCAGATATTGGTGATGAGCAGAGCATTGAGCAGTCCTTAAGTACCTTCTCCTCCCATATGACCAATATTATCCGGATTCTGAAGGATGCCTCCCTGAACTCACTGGTGCTCTTTGACGAGCTCTGTGCCGGAACCGATCCTACCGAAGGGGCGGCTCTTGCCATTTCCATTCTCTCTCACCTGCACAAAATGGGGATCCGGACTATGGCCACTACCCATTACAGTGAGCTGAAGGTGTTTGCCCTTTCTACCCCTGGGGTGGAGAATGCCTCCTGTGAATTTAATGTAGATACCCTAAGCCCCACCTATCGGCTGTTAATCGGGATTCCCGGCAAAAGCAACGCTTTTGCTATTTCCTCCAAGCTGGGACTCCCATCCTTTTTGATTGATGAGGCCAGAACTCATTTGAGTGAACAAAGTGAAAGCTTTGAGGATCTGCTGGCGGATCTGGAGGCAAGCCGCAGAACCAGTATTCAGGAACAGGAAGAAATCCGTCTTCATAAGGAAGAGATTGCCCGTCTGCGGACCGCTCTGGAAAAGAAGCAGGAAAAGCTAGAAGATCAGAGAGAGCGCATCTTACGGGAAGCCAACGAACAGGCTCGGAAAATTCTCCAAGAAGCTAAGGCCTATGCGGATCAAACCATGAAGGATTTCCACAAGTTCGGCAAGTCTAATATTTCTGTGAGTGAAATGGAAGCGGAACGAGCAAGGCTTCGTGAGCGCATTCAGAAAACCGAAGAAAAGCTTTCTCTCAAAAAGGAGCAGGCTCCCAAGAAGCCGTTGAAGCCATCCGCTTTGCATCTTGGGGATTCTGTCCGTGTTTTAAGCCTGAATTTGGAGGGATCTGTTTCTTCTCTGCCGGATGCAAGGGGAAATCTTTTCGTGCAGATGGGTATTCTGCGTTCTCAGGTCAATATTTCCGATCTGGAGCTTATAGATGAACCAGTCATTACCGGAAAAAATTTCAGCAAAAGCGGCGCAGGCAAGATTAAGATGAGCAAATCTGCCAGCGTCAGTACAGAGATCAACCTAATCGGCATGACGGTAGACGAGGCTCTGGCTCATTTAGATAAGTATCTGGATGATGCTTCCCTGGCACACCTGCCTTCTGTGCGTATTGTTCACGGCAAGGGAACAGGTGCCCTGAGAAAAGCAGTTCACAGCCATTTGAAACGCTGCAAATATGTAAAATCATTCCGTTTAGGAGAATTCGGGGAAGGGGACGCCGGCGTCACCATTGCGGAATTTAAGTAAGGAGAGCAATTTATTATGGTAGCAAAACAGAAAATTCTCATTGTAGATGATGATACGAATATTGCGGAGCTGATTTCCCTGTATCTGACAAAGGAATGCTTCGAGACTATGATGGTTCATGACGGAGAGGAAGCCCTGTCCGTATTTGATACCTTTCAGCCAAATCTGATCCTTCTGGATCTGATGCTTCCCGGCATTGACGGTTATCAGGTCTGCCGGGAGATCCGGGCAAAATCAGCAACTCCCATTATTATGCTTTCTGCTAAGGGAGAGGTCTTTGACAAGGTACTGGGGCTGGAGCTGGGAGCTGATGACTATATTATCAAACCCTTTGACTCCAAAGAACTGGTGGCCAGAGTAAAGGCTGTGCTGCGCCGTTATCAGCCAACCAAACAGGAGCTGCCCAAGTCCTCAGCCAAAGTAGCGGAATATCCGGACCTGGTCATCAATCAAACCAATTACTCTGTGCTTTATCAGGGTTCGCCTGTGGATATGCCTCCAAAGGAGCTGGAATTGCTTTACTTCCTTGCTTCCTCGCCCAATCAGGTATTTACCAGAGAGCAGCTTCTGGATCACATCTGGGGTTATGAATATATTGGAGATACCCGTACTGTAGATGTACATATTAAACGTCTCCGAGAAAAGATTAAGGATCATCCGAACTGGAGTCTTTCAACAGTATGGGGCATCGGCTACAAATTTGAAGTCAGAGGATAATATTTTATGAAACACTCCCTCTATTTAAAATTCATATTGACCTATGTTGTATTTGGCTTCTTAAGCTTCTTTGTCATTGCTACTTTCAGCTCTCAGATGACCCTGAATCACCTGACCGCCCAGAGGGCAGAGAACTTGTACAAAGAGGCCAACTACATTTCCACTAATTTTGTGCGGAGCTACTACTCTCAAAGCCAGGACGCAGATTCCCTGCGATCCATTCACTCCCAGTTCCAGGCTCTGGATATCTATCTTGGGGCTTCTATCTGGCTTTTGAATTCTGACGGCACGATTCTGGTAGATTCAGATGTTTCTTTTACGGAAAATCCTTCTCCTGTTATAAGTGCCTTTGACCCCACAGACATGGGAAACCGCTACTACATTGTAGGAAATTTCTACGATACCTTTGATGAGGAAGTTCTTTCTGTAGCAGTTCCCATCACCTACAATTTCCGAACCCGGGGTTATGTACTGATACATACTCCCCTGTCCTCCATCGAGGGGGAACGGGATCAGCTTTTAAATATCACCTATCTGACAGTCCTTCTGGTTTTCCTCCTCTCGCTTCTGGTGCTGGCTGTTTTCACCTTTACGGTATATCGGCCTCTTATGAAAATCACGGAAGCCGCCCGGCAGTATGCCCAGGGAAATTTCAAGTACGCTCTTGAAATCTATGAAGAGGACGAAATCGGTCAGCTGGCGGATACGCTGAATTACATGTCTCATGAATTGGGGGAAATGGATGAATATCAGAAAAAATTTGTAGCAAATATTTCCCATGACTTCCGCTCTCCGCTCACTTCCATTAAGGGGTATGTGGAAGCCATGCTGGATGGCACCATTCCGCCGGAAATGCAGGAAAAATATCTGAATATTGTCCTTATGGAAACGGAACGGCTGAACAAGCTGACGACCGGACTGTTGGCCTTAAATTCCTTTGATACCAAGCGAAACAGGCTCGATATTACCAGTTTCGATATTAACGGTGTTATCAAAAATACAGTATCTTCCTTTGAAGGGCAATGCCGTGACCGCCGCATTACTATTGAACTCCTTTTTGATGCCAAGCAGCAGTATGTGTCGGCAGATATGGGCAAGATTCAGCAGGTTATGTACAATCTGCTTGACAATGCTATTAAGTTCAGTCCCAATGACTCAGTAATTACAATTGAAACTACTCTGCGCCACGAAAAGGTCTTTATTTCTGTAAAGGATGAGGGCATCGGCATTCCTAAGGACAGTATGAAAAAGATCTGGGAACGCTTTTACAAGACAGATGCCTCTAGGGGCAGGGATAAGAGAGGAACCGGACTGGGGCTGTCCATTGTAAAGGAAATAGTTACTTCTCACGGGGAACATATCAATGGCATTTCTACCGAAGGGGTTGGAACGGAATTTATCTTTACCCTTCCCCGCATGCCGGAATCCGAAGATATTTAAACCCGATTTTAAAGCAAAATGTGATAGTTTTTAGTTAGTAGAAGGGAGTTTTAATCTATGAGCAAAATTGCACGAATCTCTTTCAAGCGTCTGACGGCTCTGTTTCTCGCCGCATCATTTATCTTCTCTATGTCCGCCTGCAAGCCCAGGAAAAATGCGGAACAGATACAGGCAGATTTCGATGCCTTCACCGATGAGATTTTCGCTTCTGATATGACAGAAAATATTTTAAATCTTCACTGGTCTGTAGCCTTTCCTGAGAATTATGGGATTGAAGATTACGAAGTATCCTTCGGCAGTTTTTCCAAAGAATATGAGGACGAATCCTGGGAAGAACTTGAGGATACACTGGAAGCTCTGAAAAATTTTGATTATGAGCTTCTGACTGATGAGCAGAAGCTAACCTATGATATTTTAAATACTTATGCGGAGGATAATCTGAAAGCGAAGGATTATCGGTTATATTATGATTATATGTCACCCACCAACGGCATACAGTCATATCTCCCCACTCTGCTGGCAGAATATAAGTTTTATAAGGAGCGGGATGTGGAAGATTATCTGGATGCTTTGCGTCTCTTTCCAGATTATTTTGCGGATTTGATGGCTTTTGAGCAGGAACAAGCGGAAGCAGGCTTTTTCATGCCGGACTTTGAAGCTGATAAAGTCATCGATCAGTGCCAACAGTTTATGGCCAATCCGGAGACCCATTACCTGATTGACAGCTTTAATCTCCGCCTTGATGAAGCGAATTTTATAAAAGATGAAGACAAGGCTGCATACCGGGCGGAAAATGAACGCTTGATAAAAGACACGGTTATTCCTGCCTATGGCTATTTGGTGGAAGAGTTGGAGAACCTGAAAGGTTCTGCTGTTAATGATGCCGGACTTTACTATTTTGAAAATGGCAGAGATTTTTACGAACTCCTTGTACGGGATTCTACCGGCTCTGATAAATCGGTTGAGGAAATCGAGGAAATGATTTTGAATAAGATGCAGGAGGATCTGGCTTCTGTGTGGGATATGTCTCTTGATGATGAAACCTTTGATGCAATGATGGAGTGCCCAGTGGATCTTGCTGATCCCTATGAAGTACTGAATCTTTTAAAGGAGGGAATTGCCAAAGACTTTCCTATACCGGATGAACTGCCTTTTGAGGTGAATTATGTTCCGGACTCTATGGAAGAGTATATGAATCCTGCTTACTATATTCTTCCCCCTATTGATTATCTGGAAAATAATGTAATTTATATTAACAGTGCCCATTCCAGTGATGATATTGAACAGTTCGTCACTCTGGCCCATGAAGGATTCCCGGGACATCTGTTTCAGACCACTTATTTTTATGGACAGCAGCCCTCTGCCATTCGCAAGCTTTTCGGCTTCTCTGGTTATGCGGAAGGCTGGGGAACTTATGCCGAGATGTATGCCTATCAGTTGGCTGGCATTGACGAGGGTATGGTTCGGCTGAATGAATTGAACAAGACTTATTCCCTTGCTCTTTACTGTCTGGCTGATATCGGAATCAATTATGAGGGTTGGACATTTGAGGATACACAAAACTTTCTGGGGATTGACGAGGATACAACTCGGGAGATCTATGAAATTCTGGTAGAAGAGCCTGCACTTTATCTGGCCTACTATCAAGGGTATTTGGAGTTTATGGAACTTCGGGAGAAGGCGGAAGATACACTGGGGGATAAGTTTGATTTAAAGGAATTCCACACCTTCTTGCTGGAACTGGGGCCTGCTCAGTTTGAGATTATTGAGGGGAGGATGGATGCCTGGATGGAGGGGCAGTTGTGATTTTAGTTATTCTTGGGGCTGTTGCACTAATATAGTGCTTCAGCCCTATTTTTGATCTGATTACACAATGGCTGAATTTTTTAATCTATAATTCTATACAGTCATCAATTAAATGATCAAAAATAACTTCTTCTATTACTTTTACGCACTGTTCCGGTTTTTTTAAAATATCATTTCCCCAAAATCGAATTACTGTCCATCCCATAAACAGGAGTTTCTTATCATTTTCTCTGTCACGCTTCATGTTTCTTTCTATTTTCTTCACCCAATATTCCGGATTATTCCCTTTTAAAAGTTTCGGACGCAAAACCTGCCAATTATTACCATGGAATAGTTCTCCATCACAAAAGATGACAATCTTGTACTTTGTCAGAACAATATCCGGAGTCCCCGGCAATGCTTTGTAATTTTTTCTATATCGATACCCTTTAGACCATAATTCCTTTCTTAGGGCTAATTCTATCCTTGTATCTTTGCTCTTTATATGGCTCATAGCTTTATGGCGTTGCTCTTTATTCAATACGTCCATGTTCATCACCGCCTGGATTGCTCAGAGATTGCAGTTTCCTTGTTAAAATAACTACCGTTCTTCCTTGTAGTATTCTAAACAAACTACCACTTCTTTTCGCATCAAATTCTTATTCATTATCTGATTCAAACATATCTTTCAAAAACCCCGATACATTAAACTTTTCTTTTTCAGCATATTTTGAGACTAATTCCATCCACGTTTTCATTCGATGTTCAAATCCTGTCTTTTCCGTTCCCCATGTGGCACATAATACATCCTCTCCAATTTTCAATATTGTATCTTCAACCTTATCTTTGTAGAAAAAAAGTTGAATATACTTCTGTGGCAACTTCTCATAATGGACACCATTGACATCCAAATCAAATTGTCCACCCGCAGAAAACGGGTCCCTCATAGACGATGATACAACACCATGATTTGCAACTAACCAGAGCGTAAAACGTTCATATTTATTTCTGCTATCACTGAATAATTCCGGAAATAATGCAAATCCCTGTGCAACTAATTCTTCTCTCTCCTCTTTTGGCAAGGTTTTCCACATTCTAATCTTAGCGGGTACTGCTGCTGAAGCAGCATCTTCTCCATTAACCCACCATAAGGATTCACCTGCTTTCAGGGTAGACTTAAAGTATTCCACTACTGGCCGAATAGGATTTTGCAATTTCCGCATCTCATCGTATGATATACCCATCTTATCAAAAATAGTCTCTCCTTCTGGAAGATTCATATCTATTTTATATCTAGGACTATGTGTTACCGCAATATCACAAAGGCATTTTTCATATCTTCTTGTTCTAAATTCTACCGGCTTATGTAATTTTCCAAACAAGAAGAAAATATGTTCAACGTCTTCTACCCTCGTCCCTTCTGCAACGCTCCCTCCAATTAACGTCCATCTATCTTCTTTCGTGGATTTGACTTCAACACCATAATATTTTGCAGCCACAATATCCGGGAATCTCTGCCCGCTTATAATCTGAATGGTTCCTTCAAAATTTGTTCCTTTCGCAGCATTCTCTAATTCCTCTTTTACTTCTCTTTCTAATTTTTGCCCACCTTTTTTCAAATAATAATCCGGCTCCCGGTATGCCTTTTCGTTCATCAATTGACAAGCTTTTTTACAAAGCTTCTCAAATTCTTCTAATGACGGTTCTTTATTCGTTGATATTATCACTTTTCTTTTCCTCTCCAAAGTATAATTCCCAGTTATCTTCCAGCCTTTTAGCAATATGATATCCTAATAACGGAGGTACGGCATTCCCTATAATCTTATAGGCTTCTGATCCTGATACGGATTTGCTGCCATTTTTTGCCGATATCACAAATTCGTAGTCATCCGGAAAAGTTTGAATTCTTGCACACTCTCTCACACTTAATCTGCGCTCTTTTAATCCATTAGAAAGTTCTTTTTTGTATTTCCCTCCATGCTCTTCGGACAATCTTCGAAATTCTATATTTCCATGATGTTCTGAACGAATAGTGGGACCAATACCGTTCAATCGAACTTCCTGCTGTCCTTGGCAGTGCTTCCCCATATATTTTGCCTTTGAATATTTTTGATGGCTTAAATCATTAGACTTTTCCGGTTCAACTAAGCCTACAAGAGCATCCTTTACTGTCACAAATTTCGCCAGTTGTTCTACTGGTGTTTCATTAGGCAAATAATGTGTAATCTTCGGATACGGAGTATATTCCACCGATAATTCTTCTTTTGCTAATTCTTCTAATGCTTTTGGTGTCAAAGCAGACTTTTTAAATCCGAAAAAGATTACCCTTTCTCTCCCCTGCGGAACACCATAATTAGCTGCATTAAGCACTTGGGCCGGAACCACCAAATATCCTCCATTACAAACAGATGAAAAATCTTTCTCTATTACTTCCTTTGCATCTTTGAGATTTGTAAGTCCTTTGACGTTTTCCGCCACAAAAACCTTCGGTTTTGTTATGCCAATGACCTCTCGCATCCACATATAAAGCTGACCTCTATTTTCAACAGTCGGTTCTTCCGCTTTTATCTTCTGTCCGTCATGTCCCTTATTTGACTCAAATCCCATCCTTTTACCTGCAACAGAAAAATCCTGACACGGGAATCCTCCAACCAAAACATCTATGCCTGCAGGAAAAATATTAATTTTATTCTCCTTCTGCAATTTTACCAAATCCACAATACTATCAAGATAATAATTTTCTGCATCAATTCCACGTTTTCCAAAATAATTTGTCCAGGCTGCTTTGGCCTCTGGCTTTATGTCGTTTGCAAATATAGTGTGAAATCTTGTCTTCCCTATCTTTACCCAGTTTTTATCAACCTCTCTTATTTCCCAATTACTGTTAACCATTGGATTTACGGATTTACGCAATACATTAAAATCGCCTTCAAATCCTAAATCAATTCCTCCACATCCCGAGAAAAGCGATAACAAATTTAATCTCTTTTGTTTTATCGGATTCTTTTTGCCGGCCAGCATACGCTCAGGCTTTTTAGCATCAAATGGAATCAGCCATATTCCACTTTGCTTTATTGCGCCTTGTATTCTTTGCTGGTTACACAGTACTTGAACTCGTCTCGCTGTCAACTGCCATCTTTCTGCAATTTCTGCAACTGATATATAACCACTCATTTTAAACACTCCTATAAGTACAATTCTATTCGTTATTGCGAACTTTTTCAAGTTATAATCCATAAAAATCTTTACGTAAAATTTTATGGGAATGAAAAATGACATTTATATATAATGTGGATATGTGACAATTCCTTACTTCATTAAATGAGAGCCGGGAAAACTTTGAAACATACTCTACGCCAAAAGATATACTTGCGGCTTTCCCTTTTCTTCGCCATTATTTTTAGAAATTAAGAAACCGCAATCCTTTGATTTCCCAAAGGATTGCGGCGCTTATTTTATTATTTGGCTCTAATCTAAAGATTACTCAATGATTGTAGCTACACGGCCTGAACCTACTGTACGTCCACCCTCACGGATAGCAAAAGTAAGACCCTGCTCCATAGCGATAGGATGAATCAGCTCGATGGTCATCTCTACGTTATCGCCAGGCATGCACATCTCTGTACCAGCGGGCAGATTGCAGACACCGGTAACGTCAGTTGTTCTGAAGTAGAACTGCGGACGATAGTTGTTGAAGAACGGTGTATGACGGCCACCCTCATCCTTGGTCAGTACGTATACCTGAGCGGTAAACTTTGTATGGCAGGTAACGCTGCCGGGCTTTGCAATAACCTGACCTCTTTCGATCTCGGTTCTCTGAACACCACGAAGCAGTGCACCGATATTGTCACCAGCCTGAGCCTCGTCAAGAAGCTTACGGAACATCTCGATACCAGTTACAACAGTCTTACGTGTTTCTTCCTTAATACCGATAATCTCAACTTCCTCATTTACATGAAGCACGCCACGCTCAACACGGCCGGTAGCAACCGTACCACGACCGGTAATGGTGAATACGTCCTCTACAGGCATCAGGAACGGCTGATCGGTTGCACGCTGGGGATCCGGAATATACTCGTCTACAGTCTTCATCAGCTCCATGATCTTGTCGCCCCACTCTCCTGAAGGATCTTCCAGAGCCTTCAGAGCGGAACCCTTAATGATCGGGCAATCTGTGAACTCATACTCCTCAAGCTGCTCTGTGATCTCCATCTCAGTCAGCTCAATCAACTCCTCATCATCCATAGCATCGCACTTGTTCAGGAATACTACGATGTAGGGAACACCTACCTGACGGGACAGAAGAATGTGCTCCTTTGTCTGAGCCATAACACCGTCAGTAGCAGCAACTACCAGGATAGCGCCGTCCATCTGAGCAGCACCGGTGATCATGTTCTTTACATAGTCAGCATGGCCCGGGCAGTCAACGTGTGCATAGTGTCTGTTCTCAGTCTCATACTCAACGTGTGCGGTAGAAATAGTAATTCCACGCTCTCTCTCTTCCGGAGCCTTGTCAATGTTCTCGAAATCAGTAGCGGTGTTACCGGCAACTCTCTCGGAAAGCACCTTTGTGATAGCAGCGGTCAGAGTAGTCTTACCATGGTCAACGTGACCAATGGTTCCGATATTACAATGGGGTTTGTTTCTTTCAAATTTAGCTTTAGCCATTTTGAATGTCCTCCTTAATTCATACGCCTTGCGGCATTTTTCATAATTATTTGTTTCGTTTCTTAGATAAACTCGGCTATCTTTGATTATATTTCAAAGCGCCCTATTTTTCAAGCATAATTTAGGCAAAAACGCTTATTTCTTTGCGGCAAGCACCTTTTCCTGAATGTTCTTGGGTACCTGCTCATATTTCTCGAAGAACATGGAATAGTTACCACGTCCCTGAGTCTTGGAACGCAGGTCCGTAGAGTATCCGAACATCTCAGCCAGTGGAACATATCCACGTATCATCTTACCTCCGCCGATATCGTCCATACCCTCGATGCGGCCCCGGCGGCTGTTGATGTCACCGATAACGTCACCCATGTAATCCTCAGGTGTCGTAACTTCCACTTTCATGATGGGCTCCAGAAGAACCGGATTTCCTTTCTGCATAGCCTCCTTAAATGCAAGAGAACCTGCAATGTGGAATGCCATCTCACTGGAGTCTACCTCATGGTAGGAACCGTCGTATACGGTTGCATGAAGTCCAAGTACCGGGAATCCTCCCAAGATACCAGACTGTGCCGCTTCCTCAATACCCTCGCCAACTGCAGGAATGTATTCCTTGGGAATTGCACCGCCCACAACCTGGGAATCGAACTTAAACAGCTCTTCTCCGTTGGCATCCATGGGCTCGAATCGTACCTTACAGTGGCCATACTGTCCACGTCCGCCGGACTGCTTTGCATACTTGCTGTCCACATCCACCGGCTTGGTAAAGGTCTCCTTGTAAGCAACCTGAGGTGCACCTACATTTGCCTCAACCTTGTATTCCCGAAGAAGACGGTCAACAATAATCTCAAGATGCAGCTCTCCCATACCGGCAATAATGGTCTGGCCAGTCTCCGGATCCGTATGAGCACGGAATGTCGGGTCTTCCTCTGCAAGCTTTGCAAGAGCCTCGCCCATCTTGCCCTGACCGGCCTTTGTCTTTGGCTCAATAGCCAACTCGATAACCGGCTCCGGGAACTCCATGGACTCCAGGATTACCGGGTGCTGCTCATCACAGATGGTATCACCTGTGGTCGTAAACTTAAAGCCTACGGCTGCGGCGATGTCTCCGGAATATACCTTGTCAAGTTCCGCTCTCTTGTTTGCGTGCATCTGAAGGATACGTCCTACACGCTCTTTCTTCTGTTTGGTAGAATTATATACATAGGAACCGGAATTCATGGTTCCGGAGTATACACGGAAGAATGCAAGCTTACCTACAAATGGGTCTGCCATAATCTTAAATGCCAGTGCGGAGAAAGGCTCTTCGTCAGAAGAATGACGCTCAATCTCATTGCCCTCCATATCCGTTCCCTTAATAGACGCAATGTCCGTAGGAGCCGGCATATAATCAAGAACCGCATCCAGAAGCTTCTGAACGCCCTTGTTCCGATAAGCGGTACCGCAGCATACGGGAACTGCCGTACACTCGCAGGTAGCCTTTCTCAGAACCTTCTTCATCGCCTCAACAGACGGCTCATTTCCTTCCAGATATTCCATCATCAGTTCATCATCCAGATCACAGATCTTCTCTACCAGCTCCGAACGATACAGCTCGGCATCATCCTTCATATCATCCGGAATGTCAACGATGGAAATGTCTTCGCCCTTTTCATCATTATAGATGTAGGCTTTCATCTCAAATAAATCAATAATTCCCTTGAACTCGTCTTCCTTACCAATCGGAAGCTGAATGCAGATAGCATTCTTTCCAAGTCTTGTTTTAATCATATCTACCGCATTGTAGAAATCCGCACCCAGGATATCCATCTTATTGATGAATGCCATACGGGGTACATTGTAGGTGTCAGCCTGACGCCAAACATTCTCAGACTGAGGCTCTACACCACCCTTCGCACAGAACACGCCTACGGCGCCGTCCAGTACACGAAGGGAACGCTCTACCTCAACCGTAAAGTCAACGTGACCCGGGGTATCAATGATATTGATACGATGCTCCAAAGCTCCCTCCTGGGGCTTGCAGTTCTCCTGATGGGTCCAGTGACAGGTTGTAGCTGCGGAAGTGATGGTGATACCACGTTCCTGCTCCTGCTCCATCCAGTCCATGGTAGCAGTACCTTCATGGGTATCTCCGATCTTATAGTTTACACCAGTGTAATACAGAATACGCTCGGTCAATGTGGTCTTACCTGCATCGATATGAGCCATGATTCCGATATTCCTGGTTCTCTCCAATGGATATTCTCTTCCAGCCACGGGATTTTCCTCCTCAAATCATAAAGCACAAAGCTGCTTTCGGTTAGAACCGATAGTGTGCAAAAGCCTTGTTTGCCTCTGCCATCTTGTGCATATCTTCTTTTCTCTTCACAGATGCGCCTGTGTTATTGGCTGCATCCATAATCTCATTTGCAAGTCTCTCTTCCATGGTCTTCTCACCACGTTTACGGGAGAACATTGTCAGCCAGCGAAGCGCAAGGGCCTGACGGCGGTCCGGGCGAACCTCGATAGGTACCTGGTAGGTAGCTCCACCGATACGTCTTGCCTTTACCTCCAGCATCGGCATGATGTTGTTCATAGCTTCCTCAAATACTTCCAGAGCCGGCTTCTCCATCTTTGCCTCTACTCTTGCAAATGCACCGTATACAATCTTCTGTGCCACACCTTTCTTACCATCTAACATGATGTTGTTGATAAGCTTGGTGACAACCTTGTTATTGTACAGCGGATCTGCTAATACATCTCTCTTCTGGATATGTCCTTTACGTGCCACGATACTTCCCTCCTTAATACGTGCTTATTGAACCTAAAAAGCTCAATAAAATTCACTCTTTAATTCTCAGGTACTCACATGTGTCTGTTACTGTCCACTTCGTTCCCAGTAACCGCTTTGCGATGCACAGTCTCGTTAACACGAGACGTACTGTTAGTCTTCACGGTATTGGATGCTCACAGTAACTTCAAATCTATTTGTGTTGTGCACGGCAACTCTATATACAACCCGCAACCTATTAAGGGTGATATGTCATTCCGGCATGCAGACTCTATTGTCTGCCCAACGTTTCATAGCTTCTGTTCTCGTAAATAGAAGCGCTCCTATTTACAAGGTGTTACCTGTTGCAAATTCTGAGCCGAATTTACTTCTTAGCGTCTTTCGGTCTCTTGGCGCCGTACTTGGAACGGGCCTGTCTTCTCTTCGCTACGCCTGCGGTATCCAGTGTACCCCGGATAATATGGTATCTTGTACCGGGAAGATCCTTTACTCTTCCTCCACGAATCATAACAACGCTATGCTCCTGAAGGTTATGTCCCTCTCCCGGAATGTAGCTTGTTACCTCAATACCATTGGAAAGACGTACTCTGGCAATCTTACGAAGAGCTGAGTTCGGCTTCTTCGGTGTGGCAGTCTTTACTGCTGTACATACTCCGCGCTTCTGGGGTGCGGATGTATCCGTAGCTTTCTTCTTCAGAGAGTTGAATCCTTTCTGAAGAGCGGGAGCCGTAGACTTCTTCACAGAGGTCTGTCTTCCTTTTCTGACTAACTGGTTAAATGTTGGCATTCCTTTCACCTCCTGTAATAAGTGGCTGGCATGCTGCCGGCCCTGCTAGGTTGCTTGTGCCATCTGTCGGCTTTATGGCGCACGAAAGCCTGCGCAATCGCACACACTAGATTAGTATAGTAACAAAAATCCCTGATGTCAAGGACTTTTTCAAAGAAAATGGGATTAATAGTGATACTCTTTTCCAAGGATTTCGCCAAAATCAGGCATAGGAAGTCCATCCTCCGTTCTTTCACAGACCGACTTCGCACTGGCAGCCCAATTTTGCTCGTCCATTTCCGGCCGGGGCAGATGCAATGCCAAAATGTGCACAGGTTTTAGATATTTCTTAATCATCTTTCTGTTGGAAGGCAAGCCAATAAGGGGAAACGGTGCAATGAGAACCTCCGGCTTAGGTGACCATGCACCAATTCGTGCAAACAGCTCCGGATCCGGCCAGGCATCCCCAGGAATTACAATCTGTTTTCCGTTTACATTCAGCATAAAAACCAGATTCTGAACTCCCGCATAAGCCTCACCCATATGCCTGCTGTTAAAAAGTTCCAGGGAACCTTCCGGAAACTGTATTCTTACATTGCCCTTTTCCTTTGAAGAAACTGCATATAACCGCTTTCCCAAAGGAGCGGCGGCTCGAAGCAGCCCTATTACTTCATCCGTGGAAATCACCGCAAGATTCGGATTTCGTTTTAAAGCCTCTGCTGCATCCTCCGGACAGAAATGATCTCCATGACCATGCGTAAACAAAAGCGCTTCTATGTGCCCTCTCTCAATCTCATCCAGCAGCTCCGCCTTCAGCTGCGCAGGTGTATCCGGATATAAGCCCTCCGGATCTCTGCTGAAAAGATCCACCCCAAGGCTGTTTCTTCCTATATTTATAAGTACCCCCGCATTAGCCGTATGGCGTATGGTCAAATTCATTTCCATTATGTGAAACTCCTTTTATTTTTAGTATGTCATTCATCAAATTGTTCCATCTAATATCCTCATTAAAACTTCGTCCCTCAGTGAAGTGCTCCGTACGTCCAGGTTTCAAATATGTTTCATCATAATCATAATTTTATCCCATGTCAATAATGCCCTCCCCATATCCTTTCACTTTTTATCATCTAATAGACAGATAATCCTTTTTACCCATTTACAAATAAATTTAAAAAATGTTAAAATAAATGCAATAAAATGATATCTTCATGTATTAACCATATGAAAGGAGAAAGCAGCCATGATAATTTGCTTGACATCGGCAAATGATATCAGGACAGACAAAAATTTTGCTCAGTTAGATTCTTATCTTTTAAAAATTGCTGCCCGGGATTCTCAGGCTCTTGCGGATCTATACGACAGTACAAGTGCCTCCGTTTACGCTTTTGCCCTTTCTATTTTAAAAAACTCACAGGATGCGGAAGACGTTCTGCATGACTGCTATCTGCAGATCTACTCTGCTGCCTCAGGGTATCATTCCTGCGGCAAGCCTATGGCATGGATACTTACCATTGCTCGAAATCTATGTCTTTTAAAGCTTCGGGAGCGCCGGAAAATGTCCGATATCTCTCAGGAGGACTGGGAGCCTTATCTTGAAGCATGCGAACATATGTCTTCCGAAGACAAATTAGTCTTAACGGAATGTATGAACCGCTTGTCAGATACGGAACGGCAAATCGTGATTCTCCACGTCGTAGCCGGATTTCGCCATCGGGAAATTGCCGGGATTTTGGATACTCCCTTACCCACGGTTCTTTCCAAATACAGCCGTGCCATCAAAAAACTCAAAAAATATATCGGAAAGGAGAACTGAACCATGACAAATAAGGAAGCCGAACAAAAAATTAAGCTGGCATTTTTAAACGCCGTTCCTGATATTCGTGATTCTGTCCTCTCCGACTGCCAAACTCAAAAAGGAGCTGTGACAATCATGACAGATATCAAAAAGAAAAATCCATGGACAAAACGCCTTGCTGGTATCGCTGCCGCATTTGCATTGCTGATTGGCGGAATAACCGGCTTCCAGGTTTACCAGACAAATTATACCGTTGCTTCTCTAATTTCTTTGGATGTAAATCCGTCCATTGAGATTCAGGTCAATCGAAAAGAGCAGGTTTTGGCCGTAAACGCCCGAAATGATGACGCCAAAATTGTTGTGGGCGATATGGATTTCAAGGGAAGCAACCTGGATGTAACCATCAATGCCCTCATTGGTTCCATGCTTCGAAACGGATATTTAAACGAGATGGCCAATTCCATCCTTGTAAGCGTAGACAATCAGGATCCCATAAAAGGAGCGGAGCTTCAGGAACGGCTTGCCGCCGAAATCAACGAGGTGCTTCAGACCGGCACTTTTAATGGTGCGGTATTGAGCCAAACCATTTCCGCCGATCCCAGCCTTCGTTCGCTTGCCGACACTTATGGAATTACTCTCGGAAAAGCCCAGCTTATTCAGCAAATTATAAACCAAAATACCTTTTATTCCTTTGAGGATCTGGTGCCCTTGTCCATCAATGAACTGAACCTGATAAGTGAATCAGGCAATTTAAAGCTGGCTAATGTCAGCTCCCTGGGAACCGCCAGTGATAAGGCTTATCTGGGAGAAGAAAAAGCCAAGGATGCCGCACTATCCCATGCAAATGTATCCGCCGATAAGATTACACATTATGAAATTGAGCTGGACTATGAGAACGGTGTGATGGTCTATGAAATCGAGTTTAAATGTGAAGGCTTTGAATACGATTATGACATTGACGCCATTACAGGCAGTGTTCTGAAAAACAAGAAAGAAGCGGATCATGACTACATTCCGCCACAGAATAATAATACCCCGGATAATGCTCCGAGCAATACCAACACTGCTGACAATAACGACAGCAATAATAATACCAACAGCACAAACGGCACAAACAGCTCTTCCGGCGCTAATTCCGCTTCCTCCACTTCTTATATCGGCGAAAGCCAGGCCAAAGAAGCTGCTCTTTCTCATGCCGGTGTAACCGCAGATAGCATTGCCAATTTTGAATGCAAGCTGGATCATGAAGACGGCATTATGGTCTATGAAATTAAATTTCACTGCGGAGAATATGAATATGATTACGAGATCCACGCTACAACCGGTGCGGTCTTAAAGCATGAATGGGATTATGATGACGATTACTATGATAACCATCATAATAACCCCCATTACAATAACAGCTCCCATTCATCTGCCGGAAGCAATTCTTATATTGGAGAAGCCCAGGCAAAAGGGATTGCCCTTTCTCATGCAGGAGTTTCAGCAGAAAGCATTCAAAAATACAAATGCGAACTGGACTCTGATGACGGCATCATGGTTTATGAGGTTGAATTTGACTGCGCCGGCTATGAATACAACTATGATATCAACGCTGCAGATGGTTCAATTGTAAAATATGAAAAAGAAGTAGATGATTAACGAAACAAATCCCACTATAGAAAATGCAGGCAGCTCTATAGTGGGATTCTTATTTAGGAAAACAGAGCTTCCCGAATCACTTCGCATACGGTAGGATGCGGGAAAATTGTTCTCTTTATGCTCTCCAGAGGAATCTTGTTCTCAATCATCAGGGCCAGAGAATAAATATACTCTGATGCATAGGAAGACATAATCGCAGCGCCTACGATCACATCCTTCTGCGTGTCAATTATAATCTTGCAGATTCCATTGCTCATCCCATTCTCTGCCACATGGCGGCCGCTAAAGTTAATGGAAACCTTCTTAACGATATATGGAATTCCTGATTCCTTAGCCTGCTCCTCAGACAAGCCTGCAAAAGCCGCCTCAGGGCTGGTATACACAACGCCGCAGACAGCATCATAGCTCATGGCATCCGTCTTTCCAAGAATGGTGTTAACCGCAACCTCACCCTCCCGGTAGCCTACATGGGCCAGCATGACCTTTCCGTTCACATCGCCAATCGCATAGACTCCCGGCACATTGGTGCGCATCTGGGCATCCGTAACAATCGCCCCACGTTCCACCTGCACTCCCAGCTCCACAAGGCCTTCAATATTACTGTTGGCTCTCCGTCCTACACACATCAGAGCTTTATCATAAGCTGCCACATCAATCCTGCCGTCTCTTGTAAATGTCACGACTCCGCCGGACACCTTTGTCACGCCGCTGGAAAGATAGAAAGTTACTCCTTTTTTCTCCAATTCCTGCTGAAGAAGAAGACTCACCTCCCGATCATTCGGCCCAAGTACCTTGTCCATCATCTCAATAACCGTCACCTTTGAGCCTGCTTCCTGAAAATAAGCCGCCATTTCAAAGCCAATGACGCCGCCGCCTACAATCAAAAGCTTCTTCGGAATCTCTGTCATATCCAAAATTTCATCACTGGTCATGACTGTTCCCTTTTCCAGTTCCTCTTTCACCCCTTCAATCGGAGGCACAACCGGCGATGATCCGGCAGCAATAATCACATTTTCCCCAACAAAGGATTCACTCTCCGTAGACACAACCAATGCGCCGTTCTCCCTGGACAGCTTTGCCGTTCCGTTCACTACCTGTACTTTTTTTCTGCGCAGGCCTCCTGCCACACCCTGTACCAGTGTCTTCACTACCTCATTCTTCTTCCGGACGACTACCGCATGATCCAGCGAAACATCCTTGGCGGTTACACCATAAGGCTCTCCTGCTCCATTAGCATAATGGTAGACCTTCGATGCATATAAAAGCGTCTTGGTAGGAATACAGCCCACGTTCAGACAAGTACCTCCTAAATTTTTCTTTTCTATCAGAAGCACACGCTGTCCATGGTGCGCCGCATACTCTGCGCTGTTGTAGCCCGCCGGGCCTCCGCCAATCACAATCACGTCAAATTCCCGCATCATTTCCTCCTTTTTTAGTTCTGCTGTTATTGGGTTTCGCTATTTTGTTACATCATTCCTTAATTATAGGTCTATCATACGATCTTTCAGCCATAAAAAGCAAGGGTATCTTTTTAAATATAGAAAACAAGGAGTTGTCGGAAAACCAACAACCCCTTATCTTTACTTTAAACCTCTGCTAATTCCTCTTCGTTTTCTATCTCTTCCACTGTTTCATCAGGTAAATCTTCAGTTGCTTCCTCTTCGATAAAGTCCTCTGTCAGCTCCAGATCCTCATCGAAATCCTCAGACAATTCCAGCTCTTCATACGCATCCAGCTCCGTATCCAGCTTCACGGAGCGATAACGCTTCATGCCGGTTCCTGCAGGAATCAGCTTACCAATCAGCACATTCTCTTTGAGTCCAATCAGCGGGTCAACTCTTCCTTTAATCGCCGCCTCGGTCAGAACCTTGGTAGTCTCCTGGAAAGATGCCGCAGACAGGAACGAATTCGTAGCCAGAGATGCCTTGGTAATACCAAGCATAACCTGCTTGCCCTCTGCCGGACGCTTGCCCTCTGCCTCAAGCTTCTCGTTCATATCCTCAAAGTCAAGAACATCTACCAATGTTCCGGGCAGGAAGTCCGTATCGCCGTTATCCTCAATACGAATCTTCTTCAGCATCTGACGTACAATCATCTCAATGTGCTTATCATTGATATCCACACCCTGCAGACGATATACACGCTGTACCTCCTGAATCATGTAATCCTGAACGGCACGGATGCCTTTGATCTTCAAAATATCATGAGGATTCACGCTGCCCTCTGTCAGCTCATCTCCGGCCTCCAGAACCTGGCCATCCTGCACTTTCATACGAGAGCCATAGGGAATCAGGTATGTCTTAGATTCTCCGTCCTCATTTGTCACCTGGATCTCCCGCTTTTTCTTAGTATCAAGAACCGTTACCGTACCGGGAATCTCCGTAATAATTGCAAGACCCTTGGGCTTTCTGGCCTCAAACA
This sequence comes from Clostridia bacterium, assembly GCA_910574255.1. Taxonomy (GTDB): domain Bacteria; phylum Bacillota; class Clostridia; order Lachnospirales; family Lachnospiraceae; genus Laedolimicola. The sequence continues at coordinate 75,683 of CAJTAK010000006.1, read as the reverse complement.
ACTCCTCTACACGAGGAAGACCCTGAGTAATATCTCCGCCGGCCACACCGCCTGTATGGAAAGTACGCATGGTCAGCTGAGTACCCGGCTCGCCGATAGACTGAGCCGCAATGATACCTACGGACTCACCTACCTGAACCGCCTCACCGGTAGCCATGTTAGAGCCATAACATTTGGCGCAGACACCAATGTGAGATTTACAGGTTAAAATGGTACGGATCTTTAATTTATCGTAAGGATTTCCATTCTCATCCACGCCGGACTTAATAATGGCCGCCGCCCGTCTGGGGGTAATCATGTGATTTGCCTTTACAATCACATTGCCATCCTTATCCTTGATTGTCTCACAGGAAAAACGGCCTGTAATACGCTCTTGGAGGCCCTCAATCTCTTCTTTTCCTTCCATGAAAGCCTTTACTACCATGCCGGGAATCTCATCCTTCCCCTCGCAGCAGTCTACCTCACGGATAATCAGATCCTGAGAAACATCTACCAGACGTCTTGTCAAATATCCGGAGTCTGCGGTACGCAGCGCCGTGTCGGACAGACCCTTACGTGCACCATGTGCAGACATAAAGTACTCCAATACGTCCAGACCCTCACGGAAATTAGACTTGATGGGCAGCTCAATCGTATGGCCTGTGGTATCTGCCATCAAACCACGCATACCGGCCAACTGTTTAATCTGCTTATCGGAACCACGGGCTCCGGAGTCCGCCATCATATAGATATTGTTATACTTATCCAGTCCATCCAGCAGAGCCTTGGTCAAAATCTCATCTGTCTGCTTCCATGTCTCCACAACCTCTTTATAGCGCTCTTCCTCCGTAATCAAACCACGCTTATAGTTTCTTGTGATCTTATCCACGGTATCCTGAGCTTTCTGAATCAACTCCGGTTTCTCCGGCGGTACGGTCATATCGGAAATAGATACGGTCATAGCCGCTCTGGTAGAGTATTTGTAGCCCATGGCTTTGATATCATCCAGAACCTCTGCGGTCCGGGTAGCTCCATGGGTATTGATAACCTTTTCAAGAATCTGCTTTAAACCTTTCTTTCCTACGTGGAAATCCACCTCCAGCTTAAGCTCATTGCCCGGAATGCTTCGATCCACAAAGCCCAGATCCTGAGGCAAAATCTCATTGAAGATGAAACGTCCCATAGTTGACTCGATAATATCTGAGATCTCATTGTCATCTGACAGCTTCTTAGTCACCTTTACCTTAATTCTGGTCTGCAGCTTAATAGCTCCGTTCTCATAGGCAAGAATAGCCTCATTTACATTCTTGAAGTACTTGCCTTCCCCCTCACTTCCCGGACGCTCCTGGGTCAGATAATAGATTCCAAGGACCATGTCCTGAGAAGGAACCGCTACCGGGCCTCCATCTGAAGGTTTCAGCAGGTTATTGGGTGACAGCAAAAGGAATCGGCATTCTGCCTGAGCTTCTACAGACAGGGGAAGATGCACCGCCATCTGGTCACCATCAAAATCTGCGTTGAAGGCTGTACAAACCAGCGGATGCAGTTTAATGGCTTTACCCTCTACCAGAATGGGCTCAAATGCCTGAATTCCCAGTCTATGCAGGGTAGGAGCTCGGTTCAGCATAACCGGATGCTCTTTGATAACCTCCTCCAGTACATCCCACACTTCAGGCTGCACCTGACGCTCTACCATCTTCTTTGCGCTCTTAATGTTGTGAGCTGTGCCTTTTTGTACCAGTTCCTTCATAACAAAGGGCTTAAACAGCTCAATAGCCATCTCTTTTGGAAGGCCGCACTGGTAGATCTTCAGCTCTGGCCCCACCACGATAACGGAACGTCCGGAATAATCCACACGTTTTCCAAGCAGATTCTGACGGAAACGTCCGGATTTACCCTTCAGCATATCAGAGAGAGACTTAAGAGCCCGGTTACCTGGTCCAGTTACCGGACGTCCCCTTCTTCCGTTGTCTATCAAAGCGTCTACAGCCTCCTGGAGCATACGCTTTTCATTTCTTACAATGATATCCGGAGCGCCCAACTCCAAAAGACGTTTCAGGCGGTTATTCCGGTTAATAATTCTTCGATACAAATCATTCAAATCAGAAGTAGCAAAACGGCCGCCGTCCAGCTGTACCATCGGGCGCAGATCCGGCGGAATTACAGGAATGGCATCCATAATCATCCATTCCGGCTGATTTCCGGACTCACGGAAGGCTTCTACAACCTCCAGACGCTTGATAATACGTGCCCGTTTCTGGCCAGTAGCATTCTGCAAAGCAGTTTTCAGTTCTACGGACTCCTTCTCAAGATCAATGGCTACCAAAAGCTCTTTGATGGACTCCGCACCCATTCCTACACGGAAGCGGCTGCCATACTTTTCCCGCATATCCTGATATTCTTTTTCTGTCAGGATCTGCTTATACTGCAGTTCTGTATCTCCTGCATCCAGCACAATATAGGATGCAAAATAAAGCACTTTTTCCAGGGTGCGGGGAGACAGATCCAGGATCAGTCCCATACGGCTGGGAATTCCCTTAAAATACCAGATATGAGATACCGGAGCCGCCAGCTCAATATGTCCCATACGCTCTCTGCGGACATTGGATTTAGTAACTTCCACACCACAGCGATCGCAGACTACGCCTTTATAGCGGATCTTCTTATACTTTCCGCAATGACACTCCCAGTCCTTGCTGGGTCCGAAGATACGTTCACAGAATAAGCCGTCTTTTTCCGGTTTCAGGGTTCTGTAATTAATGGTTTCCGGTTTCTTCACCTCGCCCTTGGACCACTCGCGGATTTTCTCCGGAGATGCAAGTCCGATCCGAATCGCATCAAAGGTCATTGGCTGATAAACCGCTTGATTCGTTGTTTCTGGCATGAATACACTCCCTTTCTTATTCCTCTTCTTCAAAATCCTCTTCGAAGTCTAAAAACTCATCCTCGTCTTCTTCCTCTTCTGCCACGTCAACCAGTTCTTCTCCTTCGAATTCCTGCTTGCTGAATCCATATGCTCCAAAAGATTCTTCTTCCTTATTGGAGTGTCTGTCGCCTTCGATAATGGAACGCAGATCCACATCGCCGTAATCACTGGTCTCCATAATTTCCACTTCTGTATTGTCATCCCGCAGAACTCTCACATCCAGTCCCAGAGATTGAAGCTCTTTCAAAAGCACCTTGAAGGACTCCGGAATACCGGCCTCCGGAATGTTGTCGCCCTTAATGATGGCCTCATAGGTCTTCACTCGCCCGATTACATCATCAGACTTCACGGTCAGTATCTCCTGCAGAGTATAAGATGCGCCATAGGCTTCCAGAGCCCACACCTCCATCTCACCGAAACGCTGGCCGCCAAACTGCGCTTTACCGCCCAGAGGCTGCTGAGTAACCAGAGAATACGGTCCTGTAGAACGGGCATGAATCTTATCGTCTACCAGATGATGCAGCTTCAAATAGTGCATATGGCCAATAGTAACAGGGCTGTCAAAGTATTCTCCAGTCCGTCCGTCACGCAGCCGCACCTTTCCGTCCCTGGAAATGGGAACGCCTTTCCATACTTCCCGGTGTTCAAGGTTCTCATGGAGATATTCCAGCACCTCCGGAAGAAGCTCTTCCCCATGCTTTTTCTCAAACTCTTCCCACTCCAGATTCACATAATCGTTAGCCAGATCCAGCGTATCCATAATATCATTCTCATTGGCTCCGTCAAATACCGGCGTTGCCACATTGAATCCTAGAGCCTTTGCTGCAAGACTTAAGTGAATCTCCAATACCTGTCCGATATTCATACGTGAAGGCACACCCAGCGGATTCAATACAATATCCAACGGGCGTCCATTGGGCAGGAAGGGCATATCCTCTACCGGAAGCACACGGGATACAACACCCTTGTTGCCGTGACGTCCCGCCATCTTGTCACCTACAGAAATCTTTCTCTTCTGAGCAATATAGATACGAACTGCCTGATTCACGCCCGGAGACAATTCATCTCCGTTCTCTCTAGTAAATACCTTGGCATCTACTACGATTCCATATTCTCCATGTGGCACCTTAAGTGAGGTGTCTCTTACCTCTCTGGCCTTTTCTCCAAAGATAGCGCGCAGGAGGCGTTCCTCTGCCGTCAGCTCCGTTTCTCCCTTAGGTGTTACCTTTCCTACCAGAATATCTCCCGCACGGACCTCTGCACCGATACGGATAATACCGCGTTCATCCAGGTCCTTTAAGGCATCATCACCTACACCTGGTACATCACGGGTAATCTCCTCCGGTCCCAGCTTGGTATCCCGGGCTTCAGCCTCGTATTCTTCAATATGAACAGATGTGTATACATCCTCCTGAACCAGTCTCTCACTCAGAAGAACAGCATCCTCATAGTTGTAACCTTCCCAGGTCATGAATCCAATCAGCGGATTCTTACCCAGGGCAATCTCGCCGCCTGAAGTAGAAGGACCGTCTGCAATAACCTGACCTTCCTCTACCTTCTCACCCTTAAATACAATGGGCTTCTGATTATAGCAGTTGCTCTGATTGCTTCGTGCAAACTTCGTCAGGCGATAGGTGTCCTTCGTCCCGTCTGCACATTTTACCACAATCTCATTGGATACAGCACGCTCTACTACACCAGCATGCTTCGCCACTACGCACACACCAGAGTCCACAGCAGTCTTTGTCTCCATTCCGGTTCCCACTACAGGAGCTTCCGTCACAAGGAGAGGAACTGCCTGCCGCTGCATGTTTGATCCCATCAGCGCACGGTTAGCATCGTCATTCTCCAGGAAAGGGATCAGGGCTGTTGCCACAGAAAATACCATCTTCGGGGATACATCCATGTAATCAAACATGGAACGCTCATACTCCTGAGTCTCCTCTCGATAACGTCCGGATACATTCTTACGAACAAAGTGTCCTTCCTCATCCAGATCCTCATTTGCCTGTGCTACATGGTAATTATCCTCTTCATCCGCCGTCATATAAACCACCTCATCGGTGACACGGGGATTTTTCGGATCTGATTTATCAATTTTGCGGTATGGCGTCTCTACAAAACCATATTCGTTGATTCGCGCATAGGTTGCCAGGGAGTTGATAAGCCCAATGTTCGGACCCTCAGGGGTCTCAATGGGGCACATTCTTCCATAGTGAGAATAATGCACATCCCGCACCTCGAATCCGGCACGATCTCTGGACAAACCGCCCGGTCCCAAAGCGGAGAGACGGCGCTTATGAGTCAGCTCACCTAATGGGTTATTCTGATCCATGAACTGAGACAGCTGAGAGGAACCAAAGAACTCCTTTACAGCAGCAGTCACCGGCTTAATGTTGATAAGCGACTGAGGTGTGATGTTCTCCTGATCCTGGGTGGTCATACGCTCACGCACCGTGCGCTCCATTCTGGACAAGCCAATCCGGTACTGATTCTGGAGTAATTCTCCCACTGCACGAATACGACGATTTCCTAAATGATCAATGTCATCATCATTTCCAACGCCGTATTCCAGATGGAGATTATAGTTAATGGAAGCAATAATATCTTCCTTTGTAATATGCTTCGGAATCAGCTCATGAATGTCTCTCTTCACAGCTGCTTTGCGTTCTTCCGGATCACTAGATTCTTCCAGTATCTTTTTCAGCGCCGGATAATATACTAATTCTGTAACTCCCAGCTCTTTCGGGTTCACATCCATAAAATGTGTAATGTCAACCATCATGCTGGAAATCACACGGATATCCCGTTCCTCGCCTTTAATCATCACAAAGGGAACTGCCGCATTCTGAATCTCATCCGCCAGTTCTCTTGTAACCTCTGTTCCTGCCTCTGCAATAATCTCGCCGGTCAGGGTATCCACCACATCCTCGGAAAGAACCTGTCCGTGAATCCGGTTACGGAGCATTAACTTTTTATTGAATTTATAACGGCCCACCTTTGCCAGATCGTATCTTCTGGGGTCAAAGAACATGCTTGTGATCAGGCTTTCGGCGCTCTCCACAGCCAAAGGCTCTCCCGGGCGAATCTTCTTGTATAATTCCAGAAGACCTTCCTGATAGTTCTCGGCGGTATCCTTGCTTAAAGTAGCCATGATCTTCGGTTCTTCACCAAAGAGTTCCAGAATCTCCGCATTGGTTCCGAAGCCCAAAGCACGCACCAGAACTGTGATGGGTACCTTTCTTGTCCGGTCTACACGGACATAGAAAATGTCATTGGAATCCGTCTCGTACTCCAGCCATGCACCGCGATTTGGAATCACAGTACAAGAGTAAAGGCCTTTTCCTACTTTATCATGATCAATTGCATAATAGATACCAGGGGAACGAACAAGCTGGCTGACAATGACACGCTCTGCACCATTGATCACGAACGTACCGGTCTCCGTCATCAGCGGCAAATCACCCATGAAAATCTCATGTTCGTTAATTTCATCGGTTTCTTTATTGTAAAGACGTACTTTTACTTTCAGAGGAGCTGCATATGTCGCATCTCTTTCCTTGCATTCCTCAATCGTATATTTAATATCGCCTTCGCCTGTGCAAAGTGTAAAATCCACAAATTCAAGGCTCAAGTGTCCGCTGTAGTCAGCAATGGGAGAAATATCATCAAATACTTCCCGAAGTCCTTCGTCCAAAAACCATCCATAGGAATCCTTCTGAACTTCAATCAGATTGGGCATCTCCAAAACTTCTTTTTGTCTCGAATAGCTCATTCTACTGCTTTTACCGGTTGTAATAGGACGTATCCTGTTTTTTTCCATAGACGTTCACCCCTTATTTTCGTTGTGAATTGCGGCGTTTTTTGTCATATTCGGCTGTAACTGGCACAAAAATAGAGCCCAACTCACCACAATAGTGCATTTTCCATGGTAACACAGGCTTGTTTTTATGTCAAGCATTCTTTTGGGAAAATTTATCAAAAATTAATATATTGAGAAAGGCACTGTAAAACCAAAAACGATTATTTTACAGCGCCTTTTTTATTATGCTATATAATCATAGCTATTGCAAGAATATAAATAAAACCTATTACAAGAGCAATCAGCGTACCAATACTAGAAGTAATCACTCCGGCAATTGCCGCTCCATGTCCGGCTCTATGCTGAACCAGACAAATAATGCCGGTAATCAATCCGATAATGCCTAAAATAATTGCGATCCAAGGTATCCAAAAAAGTACAATTGACAAAATCCCGGTTACCAGGGATGCCGCTGCCATATTGCTGTTCTTTTTATGGGCATTCGGATCCTGCTCTCCAACAATAATGACAGGCTGATGGGGCTGCTGTCCATTATTATTCCAATTGTTCCAATTATCGTTTCTTGGTTCCTGTTCCATCCTTTATTCTCCTAATAATATGTATATTCCAAAGCCTGCCAAAGCTGCCCCATACCGTACGTCAATGCCGCCAGAATCACCACACACGCTGCAAAAGCAGCAATCAAAGGCCCTGTTTTCCCGCGAAGTCCCAGCTTTATATAAAGGAAACTGAATAATATGCCGATAAGAAGCCCCAGCCATCCCGCAAACAGAACACCGCCAATACAGCTGATTCCAACAAACACGTTTGCCACAACCGGCATCTTGTTCAATGGCACATACTCTTCGCCGCTTCCAAGGTATCTTCCGTTCACAGCCAGATCCACCTTGTTGCCTATTGCCACTACACGAATCTCTGCGCCATCAATAGTGATTGGATAATCAATCATGTTAATAAACCAATTCTGTGATCTCGTCTTATAGGCATTCCCATTTACAAGAATCTTGACACCAAAGGTAGTTTTGTACTCCACCTTATGTACTACCCCATTGACAGTAACATCCCATGCTTTCCTCATAATTTCCCGCCTCTCTTTTTTATAGTGTCTGCTGTAATATCGTGAGGATCGTATTACAGGGTTAATTATACCATAAATCTTTTATTTTGTATTAGTTTTTTTAAAATTCTCAGCATTACTAAATTTTTGAAAAGAAATATGAGGTTATCGTATATAACGATTTTTATGGAATTAATTACTTTCACAAAAAATGAGCGGAGAATTTATCTCTCCGCTCATCACTGTTTCTTTAATTCTGTTCTTTCTTATTTCAGAGTAACAGTTGCGCCCTGCTCTTCCAGCTTTGCCTTCAGCTCGTCTGCCTCTGCCTTGGTAACGCCCTCCTTGATTACCTTTGGAGCGCCGTCTACCAGATCCTTAGCTTCCTTCAGACCAAGACCAGTGATCTCGCGAACAGCCTTGATAACCTTAACCTTGGAATCTCCTGCACCTGTCAGCTCTACGTCGAAGGAATCCTTCTCCTCTGTTGCTGCGCCTGCGCCATCACCAGTCGTTGCAACAACAACACCAGCTGCTGCGGATACGCCAAACTCTTCCTCACATGCTTTTACCAGCTCATTTAACTCTAATACGGATAACTCTTTGATTGCCTCGATAAACTCAGCAGTTGTCAATTTTGCCATTTTATTTTTCCTCCTAAATAATTTTATTTACGCTGTCCGACCAACTGCTTTCCTGCTGATCGGTATCAATATACATATCGTACTTTTTATGCTTCCTTTGCTTACCATGGTCACTAAATTCGCACTGCACTTTCAGCTTGTGCTCATTAAGTGTCCAGGCACAGATTCTCGCTAAATTCGTGCTTACGCACTCATTAAGCGTTCATACCGTCCGCAATCTGGCTGATTACACGAGCAAAGTTTGCAATCGGAGACTGGATGCTTCCAAGCAGCTTGCCCAACAGCTCTTCTCTGGACGGAATCTTGGATATAGCTTCCATACCCGCCGCATCATAGTAAGTTCCCTCTACGATACCGGCCTTGATCTCCAGTGCTTTCGCATCTTTTGCAAATTTGGCCAGGATTCTTGCCGGTGCAGTTGCATCTGTCTTTGAGATTGCAATTGCATTGGGTCCTTCCAAATGCTGGCTCAGGCTCTCACAGTCTGTGCCCTTGAAAGCAAAGTTCATCATTGTGTTCTTGTAAACCTTATAGATGATGCCGTTCTCACGAAGCTCTTTACGCAGTCTGGTATCTTCCTCTACGGTAAGTCCGCAATAATCAACGATTACAACAGACTGAGCATCAGCGATATTGGCTGCGATCTCATCTATGATCGGCTTCTTCAACTCAACTTTTGCCATGAATGGTGTACCTCCTTTATATATTTGTCCACCAACCCGACGGATTGTCAATGAATATAAAAACCTCCCCGCCAAAGACAGAGAGGTTTCCGAAAATCATTCTCAAAAGGAAAATGTATCGTCCTCGGCAGGCGTCTTCACCTTATGCCTTACGGCACCTGCTGTCTTCGGGTCGTGTTACATGCTATGAAAGCATAGCATATCTAAATCTAAATGTCAATCAATTCTTTCCTCAGCATTTCAGCTTAAACCAGCTTTGCCGGATTCAGCTTCACACCAGGTCCCATAGTAGGAGCAATGGTAATGCTCTTCAGGAACTGACCCTTTACTGCGGAAGGTCTTGCCTTATTGATTGCATCGATAAGCGTCTGGAAGTTGTCCGCTAATTGTTCTTCTGTGAAAGAAGCTTTTCCAATTGGCACGTGGATAATATTGGTTTTGTCCAGTCTGTACTCGATCTTACCGGCTTTGATATCCTGGATAGCCTTTGTCACATCCATGGTTACTGTTCCGGCTTTGGGGTTCGGCATCAGGCCCTTGGGTCCCAGTACACGTCCGAGACGTCCAACAACACCCATCATATCCGGGGTTGCTACAACTACATCGAACTCAAACCATCCCTCGTTCTGGATCTTCGGAACGAGTTCCTCTGCTCCTACGTAATCCGCCCCTGCTGCCTGCGCCTCGTCAGCCTTGGCATTCTTGGCAAATACCAGCACACGTGCAGTCTTACCTGTTCCGTGAGGAAGTACAACAGCGCCGCGGATCTGCTGATCTGCGTGACGTCCGTCACAACCTGTCCGGATGTGAGCCTCGATGGTCTCATCAAACTTTGCAACAGCCAGCTTCTTTACGATGCTGATTGCTTCGTTTCTATCATACTGGGTCTGTTTGTCGTAGAGCTTTGCAGCCTCAACATATTTCTTTCCATGTTTCATATTAAATAACCTCCTGGTGGTAATTGCGGGAATCTGGGTTAATCCCTCCCACGTCCTTTTTTATTCGCCCTTCGGGCAGTCCCTAACTCATACCCCTTCGGGGTGGGCTTTGCCTGTCAAGGGATACAGTTACGTCTTAGTCTGTTACAGTGATACCCATGCTTCTTGCTGTACCAGCGATCATGCTGATGGCTGCATCAATGCTTGCAGCATTCAAGTCCGGCATCTTCAGCTCTGCAATCTTCTGAAGCTCTGCTCTTGTAATGCTTGCAACCTTCGTCTTGTTCGGAACGCCGGAACCTGACTGAATGTTGCATGCTTTCTTAAGCAATACGGCTGCAGGCGGAGTCTTTGTAATAAAGCTGAAGGATCTGTCTGCGTAAACTGTAATAACAACCGGAATAATCATTCCGTCCTGGTCTGCGGTTCTTGCGTTGAACTGCTTTGTAAACTCTACGATGTTCACACCGTGCTGACCAAGTGCCGGTCCGACTGGCGGAGCCGGTGTTGCCTTTCCAGCAGGAATCTGTAATTTAATATAACCTGTTACTTTTTTTGCCATATCAGGCACCTCCTTGTGGTGATCGCGGGAATTAGGGTTAATCCCTCCCACTTATTTGTTTTTCTACATCTTTCTTACTTCTGAGAAACTAATCTCTACCGGTGTCTCCCGGCCAAAGAGATCCACATTGATAATTACACACTGCTTTCCATGATTCATGGACTGAATTACGCCAACCGTATTCTCCCATGCACCATGGGTAACAATCACTGTGTCTCCTTCTGCAAAATCAACTACAACATCTTCAGACTGAATGCCCAGTGGTCTCATTTCTTCCTCTGTGAGTGGAACCGGTTTGGAGCCAGGTCCAACAAATCCGGTAACGCCTCTGGTGTTGCGCACCACATACCAGGTGTCGTCATTCATCACCATGTTAATCAGAACATAGCCAGGGAACAGCTTCTTCTGAACCTGCTTTTTAGCTCCGTTCTTCATCTCCACCACATCCTGCATGGGAACTCTCACTTCAAGAATCTGTTCCTCCAGATGTCTGTTCTCAATCGTCTTCTCAATGTTGGCCTTAACCTTATTCTCATACCCTGAATAGGTATGAACTACATACCAGTTCGCTTCTGCCATATAATCACCCCTATAACTTCATGATAGCATCAATACCATACGTCATAATAACGTCCAGTATCTTAATGATGATGCCCAAAGCCACGGATGTTGCCACGACTGCGATAGTCTGCTTTGTAAGGGATTTCTTATCTGGCCAGATGATCTTCTTATATTCAGCTTTAAGGCCCTTAAACCAGCTCTTCTTTGGAGCTTTTCCTGCTGCTTCGCTCATCTTCCCACTTTCCTTTCCGGCATCCTACTTCGTCTCTTTGTGCAGTGTGTGTTTCCTGCAGAATCTGCAGTACTTACTGGTCTCCATCCTGTCCGGATGGTTCTTTTTCTCTTTTGTCATGTTGTAATTACGTTGTTTACACTCCGTACATGCCAATGTGATCTTTACGCGCACGACTTCCACCTCCGCTTGATTTCTGTTTGCTGACAGCCTCTCTGGGCCGTCATTTTTTAGGCATAAAAAAAAAGCCTACTTCCATTCGCCATAGTATCATAGCATGATACAGAAGAGAATGTCAAGGTTTTTATGCAAATTAGTGTTGACACAGTTTTTTTAGAACTTTACAATAAAATTATATCTGTTTAAAGCTGCTTTGTAAAGAAAAAACGGAGGATTATATTATGGAAGAAAGTGTTCGTGTTGCAGATCGTATCTTTGATATATTGGAGACGCTGGCTTCCTCCACATCCCCCCTCAGCCTCTCAGAAATCGCCAAAGCCACCGGCATGAGCAAAAGTACGGTGCATCGGCTTCTAACCTCCATGTGCACCCGGCAGTATGTAGAAAAGAACGGGAACGGCCTTTACTCGATCGGCTATAAACTGATCGAGACAGTCAGTCTTCACATTAATCAATTGGAGCTCCTAACCGAGGCCAAGCCGTTTTTAAGCGATATTATGCGTGATCTGGATCTGACTGCCCATTTGGGGATTCTGGATGGCTGTGATGTGGTTTATCTGGAGAAAATGGATATTTATCCCAATACCCGTCTCTATACACAGGTAGGATATCGTTCTCCTGCTTTTTGTTCTTCTATCGGGAAATGCCTGCTGGCCTGCCTGTCCGGAGATGAACTGGATGAAGCCCTCTATCTTTGTGATTTTAAAAAGCATACAGCGAATACTATCACTGATATCCGGGAGTTCAAGCGTTATCTAAAGGTTATCAGACGCCAGGGCTGGGCTATGGATAATGAAGAATATCAGGCTGGGCATCGCTGTGTGGGCGCTCCTGTGTTTGATTACCGGGGCTCTCCTGTAGCCGCCATCAGTGCCAGCGGATCCATTACGCAGCTTTCAGACGACAAACTCGAGATGGTCATCCACGAAGTAAAGCAGGCTGCCGGAAAGCTTTCCCAACGAATGGGTTATGTAGAATAAGCAGAAAATTGTCTTTGTCATAAGAATGATTCATAGCAAACCCACATGCACCCCATTGGCACACCACCATAAACGAAAGTCGGTAGTGGTGCATGGGGCATCCCTGAACTTAGTTTTCTGCTACGCAGAAAAGGATCTTTCATAGTAAAAAAGAATACTTCTCAGGCTATTGCAGGCCTTTGAAGTATTCTTTTTTGCAAAGCTTTAAATGATGTTCTTCAGAACAATTGTCTTTGTTCTGGTCACTTCATCGAAGGTAGACATTACACCCTCTGTTCCGATTCCGGAATATTTGTAGCCGCCGAAAGGCATCTCAAAGCTGCGGAAGAAGCTTGCGCCATTGATAATGGTTCCGCCGCATTCTAAAGCATTGCATACCTTCATAGCTGTCTTCATATTCTCTGTGAATACACAGCCGCAAAGGCCAAACTTAGATCCATTTGCAATCTCAATAGCTTCCTCTACGGTATCAAAAGTAATAATCGGAACTACCGGTCCAAAGATCTCCATGTCAACAGCTACGTCTGCTGTCTTAGGAACATCTGCAATTACCGTAGGAGCAATGAACGCACCATTTCTGGTTCCGCCTAAAATAACTTTTCCGCCCTGCTCTACTGTAAGCTTGATCTGCTCTTCTACCTTAATAGCAGCTTTTTCACTGATCAAACATCCAATCTGCGTACTCTCTTCTGCCGGCATACCCTGTTTGAGCTGTTTGATGCGTTCAACAGCTTTTGCAGTAAACTCTTCCACACGATTCTTATGTATCAGGAAACGTTTTGAAGCACAGCATACCTGCCCCGTGTTATACATACGCCCCCAAATAAGTTCTTCTACTGCCAGATCCACATCACCGTCTTCCAGCACAATGAAGGCATCGTTACCGCCCAGCTCCAGAGCAATGTGAGCCAGGTGATCTGCTGCTGTTCTTGCCGTTTCAATGCCTACCTCAGTAGATCCTGTAAGAGTAATGGCATGCACGTCCTTATTTGCACACAGCCATGCGCCTACCTTGGAGCCCCGGCCTGTCACAATCTGAATGGCTCCCGGCGTCACGCCCGCTTCACCCAAAAGAGCGGTAAGCTTGCAGAGAGTCAGCGGATTATCCGTAGAAGGCTTTACAATTGCAGCATTTCCTGCAAGAAGCGTAGGAGCTACTTTCTGATCAAACAGATCACAGGGGAAGTTAAAGGGAATTACACAGGCAATCACGCCAATGGGCTCTCTCTTGGTAATCAGCACATGCTTATCCTGTCCTGCTTCCATACCTGCCGGAATGGTCTCTCCATATAAATGCTTAGCCTTCTCAGAAAATGCTTTGAAAGCAATTGGAATATTGCCAATCTCTGCTCTTGCCTCTGTAATGGGCTTTCCGGTCTCCTGAGATAAGGTCTGTGCCAAATCTTCTTTGTTCTTCTCTACCAGCTCCAAAAAGCGGAACATAATCTCAGCCTTTGCATATACAGGAACATCTGCCCAAATCTTCTGTGCAGCGGCCGCTTTTTCTACTGCCAGATCTACATCCTCTTTTGTTGCTGCCGGGACTGTATCCACTACTGCTCCGGTAGCCGGATTAATCACTTCAATCACTTCGCCGTTGGAAGCATCCACAGATGCTCCGTTAATAAACATTTTCATGGGAATTTTTCTCCTCTCCTAATAAAATTTTTATGCCTCAAAGCCCGTAAAGGACAACATCAGGCCGCCGCAGGTGTTAAGGCCATCTGCCTCAAAGCCGTATTCGCCAAAGGTAAACTCTACGATAAAGGGAACGTCTCCTGCTTCCTTCTTAATCTGTGCAGCCACTTCATCAATACGACTGTCAATGCCTGCTCTTCTTCCGCCGCAGTGTACCAGATGATAAGCTCCGGCAGGTGCTCCCATCTTCTCCTTCAATGCAGCAAGAGTATTGCCGGTAGAATCAATAAGCTCATCCACGGTTGCCTCCATACGGATCACCGCTGTTCCCTCCGCCAGATTATTTCCAATATTCATGCTCAGGTCCTCATTACCATTCATAGGATGACGGATAGCAATCAAATCGCCCAGACGATCCTTTACACCAAGAGGAGAAGTAATGGTCTGCACCAACAGATCACCGCCCATTACTGCATCTGTTCCGATTCCTCTCCAGTCTGCATACTTCTTAACTGCCGGAACTCCGTCAATCTCTGCCAGTACACGGTTATCCACTACCTTTGTGATAATACCCATATCCTTGGTCTCACGATAAGCACCCGTAAACTTATTCGTCATCTTCTTATCTGTATAGAAGAATGCCACTGCCACGCCGTCTGCAAAAGCACCTTTATCTGTATAAAGCTTCCACTCGCCTGCAATACTGTTATCCGCTGCACTTCCTCCATAGAAAGGAACTCTTCCAATCACTTTGGTAATTCCCTTCAAGTAGAATTCCTCTTCTCCCGGAGGCGCTACCATGTAGAAGTAATCCGGGGCTGCCGTTTTGCCTGCCCGCTCCATAGCAAGCTTTGCTGCCTGCTCACCTGCATCTACAGGGCATCCGCTCTTCTCTACTGCTGCAATTCCCACAGCCATCTCCGGATCGGATACTGCCATAATTCCCACAAAGCCATCATCCCCGGTTACAAATCCTTCTGGTGTAATTACGCCTGTAAAGGATGTGTTGCCGATTACAGGCACGCCGGGAAGCTCCTCTGCAATTCCTGCCAGCATAGCATCCAGGTCATAGGCACAGCTTGCATATACATATGCCATATTCACGGAATCTAAGCCTGCTTTTGCTTTTTTAGCAGCTTCTGCCCCTGCTGTCTTCGGGTTACTGTTTGTACTGGAACCGGTATTACCTTTCATATAGAACCTCCTTTTATTTTGTAAATGCTTTTGTACAAAACAGACAATAATTGTCTTATATTTTATTATAATTTATTTATTTTTGCAGGCAATATCTGAATTCCGTCAAACGAAACGGGTGTTCCGTTGTATGGAACACCCGTTTTCGAGTCCTTTTTCTACATTATCTATCGCCGCCATCTCCAATCCTCAAAATTTCTTGCATTTTTCTCTTTAAAATGATACCCTCTTTTGTATAAAGCCATATTTATCAAAGAATCAAAGGAGGGCTATCTATGAGCTATCAAAAACATAAATCTGAGGAATCCGTAGAAGATTATCTGGAAACAATTCTGATTCTGAACGGCAAGCTTGCCAATGTGCGCTCTATTGATATTGCCAATGAGCTGAACTACTCAAAGCCCAGCGTCAGTGTTGCCATGAAGAATCTGCGCCAGCGAAATTATATCACTGTCTCTGAGGATGGTTACATTCGGCTGACAGATGAAGGACAAAGGCTGGCTGAGACTGTGTATGAACGCCATTCTATCCTTTCCGAATGGCTGATCCAAATCGGCGTAACCCCCGAGATTGCCATTGCAGACGCATGCCGAATGGAACATGATATCAGCGCAGAAAGCTTTGATGCCATCAAAAAGTATCTTCTGAAAAATCCCTCCTAATTCGGATCTGCCGGGCCCGGCGGCAGCTTTTATTTCTACAAAAGCAGCAGTAAAAGATTTCTGCGGTAAATCCAAGAAAGAAGGTTACTGTTCGCAATCATCCAGAGAAGCTGTCCGCCGGGCTTTGTACCTGCGCACATAGTAACTGCAAAGAAAAAAATCCATACAAAAAGAACCCCTTCTGCCAAGCCCAAAACCAAACCTGCTGTTTTGTTCAACCCATACAGAACGGGAAGTTTTGCCACGATTCCCAAAGAAAATAAGACGCCCTGCACCAAAACGCTTACCAGCACAAAAGTAATCATAAATGCAACTACCTGCAATGCCATATCCGCCAGATAGTCACTTACAAAGTCTTCCATTCCAATCAGTTCTATTGCTTCCATCACATCAAATTCACTGGCAGCAATACTATTTTGCAGCACCCGATGCATTGCCGTCTTTTCTTTTAAAAAACTTGTTATAAGAGGCGACACTGCGGATGTTGCTATCAATGTGAGAATCATACTTAATATTCTCACAGACTTTTTGATAAATCCTTTCCGATGACCATCCCAGGCTGCAAGCAGCAAAAATCCGCCTATCGCGGGCGTCAACCAATTCATATTCTTTTGTTCTCCTCTATTTCAATTTCACTTCATCTGTTCGATCCGAAAAAACAAAAATATATTTCCGCATCCCAGATCCTTTATAGATGTCTGCTATTGTCCCGTCAAAATTCCCTGTATACCTTAAAACCCCCTGCCTGCTGTAAATCTCACACTCACTTTCATTAAATATGATGAGACTGCTGCCAGACATTTTGACCTGTCCATATGCCAGATTTGTCTCCTGATTCAGAACCAGATTGCCCGAAGTGTCATAGAGATGTACTTCATATTTTGCACTTTCCTTTCCAGTCCCTTCTACCACTACTCCTACATTCTCTGTTCCGACAAAAACACTGCGGATTTCTGTTTCTTCCTTTGCCTCTGCTATTTCTTCCGGAATCTCTTTTCCTTCATAATAAATAATTCCTTTATCAGACATTGCCACACAGATGCTGTCTCCCATATATTCAATTCGAGGTATTATCCGTTCCTCATATACCTTAGAAGCCACAATTTTATCTACAAAGTTACCTCCCACAGTGCCAAAATTGTAAAACACAATACAGCTTGCAGAAGTCCCCCCCTGTATCTGAAGGTAGGATACAGCAAGCTTAATACCGTCTGATGAAATTCCAATGGCCAGAGGCTGTCCTGTCTCAGCCAGTCTGCAGCGGGCTTCTGTCAGTTTTTCGCCCTCATCATCATAAAGGCAGATCCAGGAAGCGGAATTGTCACTCAGCAGCATAGCCGTTACCCCTTGTGAGGAAACGCTGACCTGCTGAATGGGAAGCAGCGTAGTAATCTGAGTACACAGGCCATCTTCATTAAATACATAAGCTTCATTTCCCTGCATATCTGCAACAACTACGGAATTCTGACATATGTCCAGAATCGGCATCTGCATATTGTAAGTCTGGCTCCACAGAGCTTCATTTTTCAGATTGACACAGGAAATGCCGTCTCGGCTATATTTTAAAATCTTTCCGTTATATTCTGCATACTGTGTATTCAGAGTGTCTGTTCGTTCATTGGAGGAAAGAAGCTCATAAGTCGTGTAGGTTTTGTATTGGCTCCAAGACCACATTCCAAAGATCAATCCAGCTACAACAGCTGCACAAACAAAACCCTTAACACCAATTCCTGCCCGATGGCGAAATAATTTCTCTTTATAACTTTTCATGTCCTCCGCAGTTTCCGGAGTTTTATATAGAGGTGTAATCTTTGCCATATCTTTATCCTTTGATCACTGTGCCGCACACAGTCTTTGGGTACTATGATAGCACAGTTTCATTAAGGAAGCAAAAGTTTTTGTCCAACCAGAATATGGTTCATATCTTTAATCTTATTCAAACTGCAGATTTCATCAATTTTATTATCCTGCCCATAGATCTTTCTGCTGATTTTCAAAAGGGTATCCCCCTGCTGAACCGTGTAACTCTCAGGTATAGATACCACATTTTGGCTGAGAGCTATTTCTGCCGTCTCCTCTGGTTCTTGGGATTCTGCCGGTTCCTGCGGTTCTTCTGCTTCTGGCTCCTGATCTTCTTCCCCCTCTTCCTGGTGCTGCGGCTCTTGATTTTCTTCCGTTTCCTGCGCTATCTGCTCTCCCTCCTCATCTTGGGGATCTGCAGCCTTTTCACCTTCTTCCGCTTCCTGAAACCGTGCATTTTCCTCTTCCATTGCCGCAGTAAGGGAATCTGTGCTTGCAGCCATCTGTTCCTCCTGGTAATCCAGGGTTCTGGAAATCTCGCTCAAGGTCAATTCCAAGCCTTCCATTTTCTCATAATTATTAATAAGAGTAATTCCTATTACCAGAACTACCATAACTAGAAAAGTGCTTGCCGTATACAGAAATGTCATTACCCTCTTTTGTCCTGACACATCTTTTTTCTCCCGAACTAATGTCCGAAAGCTTCTGGCTGCCCGATCCTCAAAGTCATCTTTTTCTTCAATGCTTTCCCCGGTGCCTGTATCAACCATATATTGCTGCATTGCCGCATTGCGCTCATAAAAGATATAGTAACCTCTTTGACGGGCCAAACGCCCATTCTCATAGGCGTAAAAGTCCTCCTCGCCATCCACTGGTTCCGCCACCATTAAGACTTTATCCGATCCGCCGAATTGATTAATATGAATCTTCAGCAGTCCGGAATCCAATTCCATGGGATATCCAGGGATGGATAAGAACCATCCCAGAATATCCTGCTCTGCAAAATACTCCTTAATGGTTCCGTATATTTCCGCCCACACCTCATCTGTAAAAGGAATCCCTCTGCTGTAATCTGTCAGCTCATTCACCGCCACAGCACTTTTAATAAAAAGATATGGAACTCCTTCCATATGATCCGTATTTCCCAAAAGGACTGCCGCACGGCTGTCCAAAGCCGCTTCTTTTGCCATTTTCTTTAAATATGTAACAACATAATCTTCTATGTAGATCTTTCTATCTTCCTCCGGCTCTCCTATCTGGCGGACATTTTTGGGCAAGTCCAATTTTCTTCCCTGTCCCATTCCTTTTGTGTTTTCCTTATAAACAATTTCAATCATACTCTGTTCACCTCGTTACCCTCTCTTATTTTCTCCAAGCAAAACAATAGGCATGTCCACTTGGCTTTTTCTCCATGCCTTCAGCCGCCCCATTGCAAGCGTTTCAGTCAAAACTGCTGCTCACATAATTTACTACATGGTAACATAGGATTTCTGTGTGATTTGTCATTTTCTGTCAAAGGATCTGGAATTTTTTTCGACATATGAAGACCAAAAAGAGCCAACTGCAATGCAGTCAGCCCCTTTTATTTTTTCAATCTGCTATTTTTTACATAAACTCTTTTGTCTGCTCGTATACGCCAACACCGTCCAGACGATACTTCTCAACCAGCTTTGCTGCCGGTCCAGACTCGCAATAGGTATCATTGACACCAAGCTTCTTCACTGGTGTCGGCAGTTTCTCGCTCAGCACGTCACACACTGCACTGCCAAGACCGCCAATCACGGAATGCTCCTCTACGGTCACTACCTTGCCTGTCTTCTTTGCAGATGCAAGAATCAGCTCTTCATCCAACGGCTTGATGGTATGAATATTGATCACTTCTGCAGAAACGCCGTCTGCTGCCAGCTTTTCTGCTGCTTCTAATGCACTGTTCACACAAAGGCCTGTTGCAACGATAGTTACGTCCGTACCCTCTCTCAGAACGATTCCTTTGCCAATCTCAAACTTATAGGTTGCCTCATCATTGAATACAGGAACTGCCATTCTGCCGAACCGCAGGTATACAGGCCCTACATATTCTGCTGCTGCCTTCACGGCCGCACGAGCTTCCACATCATCTGCCGGATTGATGATTACCATGCCCGGTATGGTTCGCATCAAGGCAATATCCTCATTACACTGATGAGTTGCTCCGTCCTCGCCAACAGAGATACCTGCATGAGTTGCTCCAATCTTTACGTTCAAATGAGGATATCCTACCGCATTCCGAACCTGCTCATAAGCACGTCCTGCTGCAAACATAGCGAAAGAGCTGCAGAAGGGAATCTTACCGGTGGTAGCTATACCTGCCGCGATGCTTACCATATTACACTCTGCAATTCCGCAGTCAAAGAAACGCTCCGGAAATGCTTTCTTAAATACGCCCGTCTTAGTTGCACCTGCTAAATCTGCATCCAATACAAGTACATTGGGATTCTCTTCTCCAAGAGCCTTTAACGCATTACCATAGCTTTCTCTCGTTGCAATCTTCTTTACTTCTGACATAATGCTTCACCTGCCTTCTCTAATTCTGCCATTGCGGTTGCATACTGCTCATCATTGGGAGCTGTGCCATGCCATGACGCATTGTTCTCCATGAAAGAAACGCCCTTGCCCTTTACCGTCTTCATAATAATAGCTGTAGGCTGCCCCTTAATGGTTCTTGCCTCATCGAAGGCTGCTTTCAACTGATCAAAATCATGTCCGTCTATGTTGATCACATGGAAGCCAAATGCCTCAAACTTCTCTGGGATCGGATAAGGAGAGTTTACTTCCTCAATGGTTCCGTCAATCTGCAGATTGTTGTTATCCACGATCACGCACAGGTTGTCCAGCTTCTTTGCACTTGCAAACATAGATGCCTCCCATACCTGGCCTTCCTGAAGCTCTCCGTCACCCAGAAGCGTGTATACACGATAATTGTCACCGAAGGTCTTTGCCGAAAGAGCCATACCTACGGCTGCGGAAATTCCCTGTCCCAAAGATCCGCTGGACATATCCAGTCCCGGTGTATGCTGCATACAGGGATGTCCCTGCAAATGAGAACCGATATGACGGAGTGTAGTCAGCTCCTCCTTCGGGAAAAATCCTCTCTCTGCCAAAGCTGCGTAAAGTCCTGGTGCTGTATGTCCTTTAGAAAGTACGAAACGGTCTCTGTCTGCTTTCTTCGGTTCCTTCGGGTCGATATTCAGCTCCTCAAAATACAGATACGTAAATACGTCTGCTGCTGATAAAGAACCGCCCGGATGTCCGGACTTTGCACTGTGAACGGCTGTAACGATGCTTTTACGGACTTCGTTTGCCGTCTTTTGAAGTTCTAACTTAGTCATGTTTGTCCCACCTTTAATTATTTTTTTAAAGAATCCTGTCCATATCATAGGATGTGTCTGTCTTTTCCTAATGATACCAAAATCTCTCTCTATAGTATACCTATAGAAACCTGGACGGTCAAGCTGTTCTTAAGGAAATCTATTACAGTTCAACACGCCCTTCCAGAGCCCGCAGAAGCGTCACCTCATCAATATACTCCAGGTCGCCACCCACCGGGACGCCGCTGGCTATCCGTGTCACCAATATCCCTGTAGGCTTAATAAGCTTACTGATATACATAGCCGTTGTCTCCCCCTCCAGACTGGAGTTGGTTGCTATGATTACCTCTTCCACATCTCCATGAAGCCTGGTCATCAGTTCCTTTAAGCGGATGTCGCCAGGGCCGATTCCCAGCATAGGAGAGATAGCTCCGTGAAGTACATGGTATACTCCCTCAAATCTCCCGGTCTTCTCATAGGCTGCCAGATCCCTGGTGTTTTCCACCACCATAATCTGCTTACCGTTCCGCTTGGGATTGCTGCAGATAGGGCAAAGCTCCCGATCCGTCATAGTAAAGCACTGCTTACAGTAACGCACATTTTTCTTGGCATCCAGAACAGACTCTGATAAAGCCTGAACCTTTTCCATGGGCATATTGACAATGTGAAAGGCAAGGCGCTGGGCTGTCTTGCTTCCAATCCCCGGCAGTGCGGAAAGCTGCTCAATTAATCTGCTGATTTGACTTCCGTAATAGTCCATTAGAAAGGCAAGCCTCCGCCCAGACCGCCAGTCAGCTTTGACATCACAGCCGCAGAATCTTCCTCCATCTGACGAAACGCCTGATTCGCTGCCGCCATAATCAGATCCTCCAGCATCTCAATGTCATCCGGATCCACTACTTCCTCAGCCAGCTTTACCTTTACAATCTCTTTCTTACCTGATACCGTAATCTCCACTGCACCGCCGCCTGCCGCAGCCGTATATTCCTTTTCTTCCAGTTCTTTTTTGCTTTCCTCCATCTGACGCTGCATCTTCTGCGCCTGCTTCATCAGGTTATTCATGTTGCCTGGCATACCCATTCCTCCGCCGGGAAATCCACCTCTTTTTGCCACTTTTGCATCCTCCTTTTATTCTTCTATCTCAATTTCCATATGAATAAACTGCTCCATGTCAATCGCACCTATATCTGTATGCGGATCGTTATCCATGGATGCAATGACTAACTCCATCTCTTTTCCTGTACCCTTTTGAATCACTGTCTGAATCTCCGTAAGATGAGCCGGCTCTTTCAGAAAATCCTCACCAGTTGATGTGGCGGCAACAATTCCCAACCGATTATCTCCCAACGCCTTTAAACGCGCATCCTTCAGATAAGTGCGCAGCAGCGGATGAAGCTGGTTCACCACATTATACCAGTTTTTCACCACATTCTGGACATCCTCAGGCAATGCCTTGGGGGCCACAGGCGCCGCTTCCTGCTTCTTATCCGGAACAGGCATCTCACAAGCAGACATATTTGCCTGTGCAGGCGCAATGCCTTCCTCCATCTGTTTTTCCAAAGCGCGTATTCGATCCAGCAGTCCGTCCGTATTCGTCTCCATAGCCGGCTTACAGAGTTTAATAAATGCCACCTCCACCAGCACACGCTTCTGTGAGGCATAACGTATCTGCCCTCCAAGCTCTGAAAAGATGCGGATGTAGCGCATGAGCGTATCCGTCTCAATCATCTGAGCTTCCTGGCGAAGCTGCATCAGATTTTCCGTAGATACGTCCAGCACATCCTCCATGTGCTCAGAGCTTTTCAGCAAAAGCAGATTCCGCAGATACCAGGTAAAGTCAGTTACGAACTGCCCCAGTTCTCTTCCCTGCAGCACCAGATCTTCAATCTGCTCCATGACCCCTATTAGATCCTGCTTGAGCGTCTGCCGCAGCAACGCACTGTACACTTCTGTATCCACGGCCCCCAGCACATCCAGAACATGGTCGTAGGTCAAATCCTGGTCCAGATAAAAGGCGATACACTGATCCAAAAGGCTTAACGCATCACGCATAGAACCATCCGCAGCCTTGGCAATATACCGCAGAGCTTTTTCTTCCGCTGATACTTCTTCCGCCTGCGTCAGTTCCTTAAGACGCTCTGTAATGGTCTCTGCCGAAATCCTCCGGAAATCATACCGCTGGCAGCGGGAAAGAATCGTCACCGGAATCTTATGGGCCTCTGTAGTTGCCAAAATGAAGATTACGTAAGAAGGAGGCTCCTCCAAGGTCTTCAAAAGAGCATTAAAGGCTCCGATAGAAAGCATATGCACCTCATCGATAATATAGACCTTGTACCGTCCTTCTGTAGGGGAATAGGCTACCTCATCCCGTATCTCACGAATATTGTCCACACCATTATTGGAAGCCGCATCAATCTCTATCACATTCATGGAAGTGCCTGCCGCAATAGAACGGCAGGCTGCACATTCTCCACAGGGATTTCCGTCTATTGGCTGCTCACAGTTTACTGCCTTTGCAAAAATCTTGGCAATGGTAGTCTTTCCGGTTCCTCTGGTGCCGCAGAACAAATAAGCATGGCCTATCCGTTCTGCCTTGATTTGATTTTTCAATGTTGTGACTATATGCTCCTGGCCCTTTACATCGCCAAACTCCGCAGGCCGGAACTTCCGGTAGAGCGCCATATAAGACATGGGTTAATCTCCAAAGCTGATTCCAACCATCTTTGCCTCTGCAATAATAGATGAATTGGGATCTACAAACTTTAATTTTCCGGCAGACTCCTGCAGCGGAATTCTCTTAGTTTCATCATCTACAATACCAATCATATAACCATAGTCATCATCCACGATAGCCTGGGCAGCAGCAGCTCCAAGTCTTGTGGAAAGTACACGGTCATACGGGCAGGGACTTCCGCCTCTCTGGGTATGTCCGGGAACGGTTACTCTTACTTCTGTGCCCAGACGCTTGGTAAGCTGATCGGCAATCTCATAGGAGACTGTAGGATAGGTATAAGTCTCCATGAACTTTTTCAATTCTTTCTTGGACATTGCCGCACGCTCCTTAGGGATAGCACCTTCTGCCACTGCAAGAATGGTAAAGCCCTTCTTCTGCTTATTCCGAGCATCAATGGCGTCGCAAATGCTGTCAATGCTATAGGGAATCTCCGGAATCAGAATAATGTCCGCTCCGCCTGCAATTCCTGCATGAAGGGTAAGCTGGCCCACCTTATGTCCCATAACCTCCACAATGAAAACACGTCCATGAGATGCCGCTGTGGTATGAATACAATCAATACAGTCTGTTGCAATATTTACCGCACTTTGGAAACCGAAAGTCATATCGGTTGCCCAGATATCGTTATCGATGGTCTTAGGCATATGCAGCACATTCAGCCCTTCTTCTCTTAAAAGATTCGCTGTCTTCTGGGTTCCGTTTCCACCCAATATCACCAGGCAGTCCAGACGCAGCTTGTAATACGTCTGCTTCATAGCTTCTACCTTATCCAGACCTTTCTCGTCCGGCACTCTCATCTGCTTAAATGCCTGTCTGGAGCTTCCCAGAATGGTTCCGCCTTTGGTAAGGATTCCTGAGAAATCTTTGGGGGTCAGCATACGGTAATTTCCATAAATCAAACCCTTATAGCCTTCCTCAAATCCATACAGTTCCACCTCGTCCAGAGCATTGCAGACACCTTTTACAATACCTCTCATAGTTGCATTCAGGGCCTGGCAGTCTCCGCCGCTGGTCAGCATTCCGATTCGTTTCATAAAGCACGCCTCCATCCTTTTCGTTCAGATTTTCCCGGGCTTTCGCATTCGAAGCCCACACGATAGATAAATTTTAACATAAATATGCATTTCTCACAAGGGAATAACTTGAAAAATCTTGCCGGTCGTATTATAATCTATTCCATGGAGGAGTACCCAAGCGGCTGAAGGGTCTGGCTTCGAACACCAGTAGGTCGGCAGCACCGGCGCGGGGGTTCAAATCCCCCCTCCTCCGTTATTTTAAAGGGATTGCAGCAGTCCGCAGAAACATTCTATGGATTTGCGGCAGTCCTTTTTATTATTGAATCAGGAGGAAATGATTATGGAAAAACCAAAGTCTTACATGCTTGCCGTGCCGTCTCAGCCCAGAGATATCGAAGATCCCCAGCTGCTTTTGGACCGGCTTCATACAACCGGTGCTTTTCAGCTTCTATCAGAACACATGGAAGAAGAAACACTGTTTCTGGAAATCAATTATAACGGAGAACTCTATTCAGCCGAAATTTATCCCTTAGATTTTACCATTCCGGAGCTTTACCGCTGCCAGCACCTTTTTCCCGATGTTGATGTAGAAGCTGTTCAAACTGCTCAGTATGGGCTTGCCGTGGTGTTGGAATTCGGAAAAAATCCCCTTGTCTCCTACCATTTACAGCTCAAGTTAATTTATGCCCTGCTGCCGGATGTTCTTGCTGTACTGGATGACAGCTCGGAAAAGATTTTGTCCGGACGCTGGGTCATTCTGGCTGCCCAGTCTACAGTCCCCCCTGCTCCCCGTTATCTTTTTACTGCTCAGGCAGTCTCCGGGGAGGAAGACTGTGTATGGCTTCACACGCATGGCCTCAATCGCTGCGGGCATCCAGAGCTGGAAGTACTGAATTCTAACAAAGAGACTTATCAGAGCCATTATAACACTCTGGAAACGTTGGCCTATCGGTTGTTAGAGGCAGATAGTACTCCGGAATATGGAACGCCTTTTTTCCTGGCTTATGTTGCTCAGGGCATTCCTTTAGTTGTTACACTGATTGATTGGGAAGAGGCCGTCTCCTGTTATCCCCCGGATATGCTGGGCGGAAAAAACGATCGGGAAGACGGGCATAATGAAGATACCTGTGCAGTCTTTGTATATCCCACTCATGAAAGTGCAGAAGAGGGAAACTATTCTTCCCTTGCTGTCTATGATGAACTGCTTGCCCAAAATCCTATCTATATGTTTTCCACTTCAGAAACCCTGCGTATGAAGGCTCTGGCTACAGAACGAATGGAATTTTTGTATCAGGCTTTTTCTGACAAGAAAAATCACCTTCTGGTGAAGATTGGACTTTTAATGGATAAAAAGCACCGGACAGATTCCAATGATCGGGAGCATATCTGGTTTGAAGTTACTGATATTCAAGAAGGGCGTATTACTGCAAAGCTTACTCAGGAGCCTTATTATATCAAAGGACTTCATGAGGGATATGTGGGAGCTTACAGCCCGGAAGACATTACTGACTGGCTGATTTTCACCCCCGAACGCAGGATTACCCCTGATGATGTTTACATTCTTTCACTTTAGATCAAACTCATTATAAAAAAGGCAGTTCCATATCCCCCTCCTTTGAGAGAATTTGGATATGGAAACTGCCTTCTTTTTATCTTTCTATTTTTCTATTCCTGCTGTTTTGTAGATGAATCTTACATTTCCTTCTACTCCGTCAGAAATTCCTGCAAAGGATTGATAAGCTTTGGCTGCGCTTTTCACCCCTTCAAAACGGTCAGACAGCTCCTGGAGATCCCCATTAAAGGTATCTACCAGCTTCTGGATGCCCTCGTCATTGAATTCAATGGTTCCATCCTTCAATTCCTTTGAACCGTCCCGCAGTTCTTCTACACCATCGCGAAGCTCCTGACCCCCGTCCTTTAGTTCTTCGGTTCCATCTTTTAGTTCTCTGGTTCCGCCCTTTAGTTCGCTGGCTCCTGCTGCCAGTCTTCCGGCACCGTCATTCAGAGCATCAATTCCGGAATTTAATGTGGGAGCATTTTTCAGCAATTCCTGTACACCTTCGTAAACTTTATCTACACCTTGAGTATAGCTTCCGATTCCGGCGTTCATTTGGTACGCTCCTTTCAGCAGTTCCAAAGTCGCGTTCGCCATAGTTAATGTCTGTATGACCTGCTGTGTCATACGAGCAACCATTTTTTCTTTGACTGCGTCTGTCGGATTTCCTGCTCCGGAACCCGTTTGAACCATTACTATTTCTTTTTCCTGAACCTCTGCCTGTGGTTCTGCTTCCTGGTCTGAACTCTGATTGTTCTCTTGTTCTGCCGCTGCCTGTTCTGTTTGCAGCTCCTCTTGTTGTTCCGTACTTACTTCCTCCTCTGATTTTTGCTCCTGCTCAGACACTTCTTCTGCATTCTGCGATGATTGCTCCTGTTTTTTATCTGTTTCTGCAGTAGTTAATGTATCTGCACCAGCAGATTCTACTGTCTTCTCAGAATCTTCTTCTGCCGGCACAGGATCCTCCGTTGCTTCAGCCGCCGCTGCCTTTTCTTGCAAGTCTTCGCTCTCTTCTGGTTCCGCTTCCGGCACCTCTGTATTATCCAGACTCTGAATTGAGATACCAGTTAACTGAGCAGTCACCTCTTGTTCGATCATGGCTCTCACACTGGCCGTGCTGCCAAGAAGACTTTGAATAATTTTCTGATTATTATTAATATCATTCAAAAATTTATTTATTTCCTGCGGTGTCTTTGGCTGTGACAAGGTCGTAATCCCTGGAATACCTGCAGCACTAAGTGCTGCCAATTGAGCGTTCGCCATCTGAAATACTCCGTCATACAATGCTTTTGCCCCATCATTCAAAGCCTTATCATTCTGGGTAAGCTGCTGCAGACCATCCGCCAACTGCTTTACACCTACAAATAATGCTCCTGCTCCGTTTTTTAAAGTACCGATGCCATCATACAGCTCCTTTGCGCCGTCCCTTAAATCCCTGGCGCCATCATTCAATTTTTCTGCCCCGTCATCCAGTTCATCAATGCCGTCTGTTAGTTCTTCAGTTCCATCATACAATTCCAGCACGCCGTCATACAGCTCAGCAGTTCCATCCATCAGTTCATTCATGGCATCCTGCAGCTCATCCATATCTGATGACAAATCATCCATTTTTTCCTGGGTATCAATATCCATATCTGCAAAAATTTCGTTGGTCGCCACCGTCAGAGTCGTTGCCAGCTCAAAATCCGTCACATCCGCAGTCAACTCCACATACTCCGGAATATCCAGCTCTTCCACATCAAAATCCTCACTGCCAATATCCAAATTGTCCTTGAGTCCAGGCATCGCATACCCCATTACAATGGTGCGCTCACCATCATTGATGACCTTCCCATTTGAAACCTCAATATTTCGGAAGTTCTCATTGTCCAGAACCAGACTTGTCATAACTACAAAAGGTACATATAAAGCTTCTTCCTTCTCTCCTACCATTACAGCTTCCTTCTGCCGATTGGTGTAATTAAATCGGATATTTACCTTGCCGCTCTGCCCTGCCAGTTCTTCCGGAGAAACCGTTCTGCCATTTAACTGATAGGTCACTTTCAAATCTACCGGAAGCTCTTTTTGAATACTTCCCTGATAATAAATATCATTCCCTGCTGCATCCCATACGCCTAAAGAGCCTTGCTTTTGCTCAAAGCCTTCTGTTCCTTTTACATTTGTAATATTAGTCAGCTCTGTTGTATCCTCCAAAGTTTCACTTCCCATAGCATTTTTCAGCCAATCGCTGACAATCAGCTTTTCAGGAGAGCCAGCTGCATTTGCAATTACGTAGACAGTTTCCTCCTTAGCTAATTGTTTTTTATCCTGAGCAGTCAGCTGTGCTCCTTCTGTTTTTGCTTCCGGATTCAGCTTTTCAACTGCTGTCAGCGCATTTTTCCTGATCCAGCCCTCCGCCTCTTTGGCCTGAACCGGAATCTGAATGCTGCCGCATACAAGCAGAGCCGCCATAACCACTGACACACCCTTTTTCCATTCATTACACATTTTTTTCATATTTACCTCCTATTCCAGTTCTCCTGAACCTATATCTTGCATTTCTGCTAAATTTAACTTTTCACGTTCTTCAATTACTTATTAGATTTCTTCGGCCGAAAGCCAGCACTCGTGACACAAATAACTCTATCAAACACCAGGAACATGGCCGGCAGAATAAAGGCTACTGACAGCAGGCTGACAATTGCCCCTCTTGCCATCAGTGCACACAGTGATTGTATCATATCTACATCTGAGTACACCGCCACACCCAAGGTTGCTGCAAAAAATCCAAGTGCGCTGACAATTACTGACGGCAGGGAAGCAGCCAATGCTGTTGAGACGGCCCCCACCCGATCCTGCCCTCCATACCGCTCCTTTTTATACCGGGTTGTCATCAAAATCGCATAATCTACGGTTGCTCCCAACTGAATCGTGCTAATGCAGATGGGTGCAATAAAGGGAAGGGATGTTCCTGTAAAATGCGGAATTCCAAGATTTATAAATATTGCGAATTCTATAACTGCCACTAAAATAACAGGCAGAGAAATACTTTTCAGCACTACTGCAATTATGACAAAGATGGCAATAATGGATATGGTATTGACCACCTGAAAATCGTGATCCGTAATCTCAATCAAATCCTTGGTACAAGGCGCTTCTCCAATGAGCATTCCGGTTTCATCGTATTTTTTCATAATATCCTGAAGCACCTCTATCTGTTCATTTACCTCATCCGTAGCTGTGCTGTATTTGGACTGTACCAGAAGGAGCTTCCAATTATCACTCTCCAGTTCGTTCCTT
This sequence comes from Clostridia bacterium, assembly GCA_910574255.1. GTDB lineage: Bacteria > Bacillota > Clostridia > Lachnospirales > Lachnospiraceae > Laedolimicola. Next base: position 45,893 of record CAJTAK010000006.1, on the reverse strand, counting down.
GCTTTGTCCGGTATCATTTCATCCGGAATTCTGGAACCAATAGCCGAATCCATGCCCAAAGCGAATTCCACACCATCTGCTTCCTTCATTTCTGTCACCATGTTCTTCACATCCTTGGAAGAAACATTTTTATCCAGCAGAATCATGTGGGTGGCTCCTGCAGAGAATTCATCCTCCAATTTGTTTGTAGCCTGCACATAGCCCATATATTCCGGAAGAGAACCGCCCAGATTGTAATAAACCTCTCCCCCCGCTTTATCATATCCATAGTAAGCAGCCGGAAGAATCAGCAGGAACAAAATCAGAAATATAGGATAGCGCCGTACCACGACCCGCACCAGCTTTCCGAAATCCGGCATCAACGGACGATGCTTTGTTTTTGCAATTACCTTATCCAAGACCAAAATCATGGATGGCAGTATGGTTACACAGCCAACAACGCCGAAGACCACGCCTTTTGCCATTACAAGCCCCAAGTCCAATCCAAGGGCATAGCTCATAAAACATAGTGCAATAAAGCCTGCTATCGTAGTAATGGAACTTCCCACTACGGAGGTAATTGTCGATTTAATTGCATGGGCCATGGCCCGTTTTTTATCTCCTTCAAACCGCTCCTGCTGCTCTACATAGCTGTGCCACAGGAAGATGGAATAGTCCATAGTAACCGCCAGCTGAAGCACTGCCGCCAAAGCCTGCGTCAAAAATGAAATCTCTCCCAAAAAGATATTGGTTCCCATGTTCAGCAGAATTGCCATTCCAATGCTTACAAGGAAAATCACCGGAAGCGCCCAGCTGTCCAAAAAGGCTGTCATTACAACGCAGGAAAGCACTACCGCCAAAACTACATAGATAACTTCCTCCCGCTCACACAGCTCCTTTAAGTCGGCTACCATTGCTGTCATACCGGATACAAAACACTGCTCTCCAGCAATCTCCTTAATTTGCGCCGCAGCGTCCAGTGTTTCGTCTGCCGAAGTTGAGGTATCAAAGAAAACCGCCATCATGGTTGCATTTTCCGAATTGAAGATATCATAATATTCGTCCGGCAGGATTTCCATGGGCACCGAAAGGTCCATGACACTGTCATACCACAATACGGTAGCTACGTGATCTACTTCCTCAATTTGCTTTCTGAGAGCCGCCACCTGCTTATTTTCCATGCCCTCTATAACAACAAAAGAAAATGCGCCTTTCCCAAACTCATCCATCAAAATGTCTTGGCCTATCATGGTCTCGATATCACCGGGCAGGTAAGTCAGCATATCATAGTTGATTCGTGTTGCTGCCATCCCTAAAGCTGACGGAATCATCAGCGCTAATGTTATAATCAAGATGGGGATGCGAAGCTTTACTACCCCTTTGCCAAATTTAATCATAATATCCTCCTCTATTATAATTCTGCACTGCTTAGATAGTTCTGTTTACTCTACCAGTCTCTCTCATTTCGTACATGTTGTTTTTCGGTCTTTATGGTATAGACTGCCACATACAGATTCAGCAATCCCTCCATTAGAAGTGCAGCTCCCAACAACATCACTGCTCCGGTGACTCCAGAGTTTCCGAATGGATCTATGATAATTAAAATCCCCAGAATGCTGGCCAGAACTGCTGCTCCTCCTATCATCCACCACCGCTCAAGTCCAAAGCGTCTGGCATCAAAAGCTGTCTGTATTTTCAAAAGTCCATCCGTCAACACCACAATTCCCAAAACCAAATTCAGAAAGTGCAGAACACTATTACTGCGAAACAACATCAATATTCCCAAAACAACTGCCAAAATGCCGCAGGCCAAATCAAACTGAAAGGCCAGACGATACAGATCCCGTGACAGGTAGCCGCAGATTTTAAACCCTCCGCAAACGATCAGCAGGATTCCTATGCCTCTGCAAATCATTGCCGCCGAAATCTCCGGATGAAGCAACAGTAAAAAACCTGCTATACAAAAAGCAATCGAAGATATTGTATATCCTCCTTTTGCAATCCGAACTGCCCGCATCTGCGCTCACTCCCTTCTCTCTGATGCTTTTTATTTTATTCAAAAATGATTGCTTTTGAAACGGACAAAAAAAGAACGATGTACAAAATCCGTACACCGTTTCCAAATTAACTGAATTTCAGACACTCGGGCCCTTTTGCCTAAAATATTGAGTAAGTTATGTAAGGGTCTTTTTTCCTTTCCCGGCCTTAACCTTCTGACGTCCTTTTTCCATAGCAGCTGACACGCTTCCTTCCAGCAAATCTCCCAGATTCCGAATCAGCTGCTCCGGATTCGCCTTCATACCTTCACCCACCCAGGCCATTACCATTCCTGATAAGCCGCATTTATAAAAATGAATGATTAACTCCCGATCCAGATCAGGTACATCTCCAACTGCATCCAATCCTTCTACCATTCGCCGCATCACTTCCTCAGCAATACTGTTCAAATAGCGTTCCAATTCCTCCCGGTTGACCGAATTGTAAATATGATAAACTGCCCGTTTATTATTCAAGGCAAAGTTGGCCGCCTCAATAAATCCTTCTTCCAGGGATTTCACACCCGCATGCTTTGCAATAACATGCTCTACCTCTCCATCAATCACAAAGGTCAGCAGCGCATGAATATCTTCAAAATGATAGTAAAAGGTATTCCGATTAATTCCGCAGCTATCTACAATCTCCTTCACTGTTATTTTATCCAGCGGCTTTTCATTCAGCAATTCAAGAAATGCTTCTACGATTGCTTTTTTTGTAAACTGAACCATAGAAAAAAACTCCTTTTCTTATCATTCTAGTTGATTATAACGGATTTATTTCTGATTTTCAAGCAAAGATCCCGGGCAAATAAAGTCGTCTGTTACATAGCACCACATTACCATGCCGGCTCTGTGAGCGTCATGCGGGTGCCCAATCCATGTTTAAAAGTTCCGAAAACCTGTAGTAACTGCTGTATATTTTACGTTCTTATATATAAATAAGAAAGTTTCAAATCCACAAGATAGGAGGAACTGCAAATGATCCATACATATTTACGAAAAAAATCTTTATTTTCTATTCTGTCCATCCTGCTTGCCGGCGCCTTGGCTGCCTGCAGCGCAAGTACGCCTGACGCCACGTTCACACTTGCCAAAGCGTCCTACCCCGAAATGGCACCTTATCCGGATGAGGCTGCTTTTACGGATCCTTCAACCGGAGAGTTCGATGATGCATTTTATGATGCCTATGACGCCTGGCAGGAAGATCAGGAAAGCCAGCAAAGCCATGCGTCCGCTTATGACGGAAATCTTAAAGGGTTCCTCTGCAAAAGCATTCCCGAATTTCTGTCCGGACAGGAAGGCGAAAACCGCATTTATTCCCCCCTCAATGTCTATCTGGCCCTGGGCATGCTGGCTGAACTGACAGAAGGAAACAGCCGCAGGCAGATATTAGATTTGCTGGGAACAGATAACATACAAGAGCTGCGCACCCTGGCTTTCGCACTCTGGAATGCCAACTACTGCAGCGACGGAGCCACCACCAGTATTCTTGCAAGCTCTCTGTGGCTTAATGAGGATGTAAGCTTTAATCCCTCCACCATGGAGCAGCTTGCCAGGACCTATTATGCTTCCTCTTATCAGGGAAGCATGGGTTCTGAGGAATTCGATGAAGCTCTTCAAAGCTGGCTGAACGAACAGACAGGGGGACTCTTAGATGAGCAGTGCGCCAATGTGAACCTGGATGCGGATACAATTCTGGCTCTGGCTGCAACTGTTTATTATCGTGCAAAATGGTCCGGAGAATTTATGGAAAAAAATACCGCACCGGATGTTTTTCACGCTTCCAGGCAGGATATTACCTGTGATTTTATGCATCAGACTAACAGCCAGGAATATTATTGGGGAGATAAGTTCTCCGCTACCGCCAAGGAGCTTGACGGCAGCGGCGCTATGTGGCTGATTCTGCCGGATGAAGGGATCACTGTAGGCGATTTGCTAAAGGATGAAGAAGCCATGAACTTTCTATCGTCAAGGGGAGATTGGGAAAACAGAAAGCATCTGACCGTAAATCTGGCTGTGCCCAAGTTTGATGCCGCTTCCAATATGAATCTAATCCCCGGCCTGCAGAAGCTTGGCATTACAGATATATTTGATGAGGATGTTTCTGACTTTTCTCCCATGACAGCAGATAGGGAGGGCATCTTTATGTCCAGGGCAGAGCATGCCGCCCGGGTTACTATCGATGAAAAAGGCTGCACTGCCGCTGCCTATACGATTATGGCCATGTGCGGCGCAGGTATGCCGCCGGAGGAAGAGGTAGACTTTACAGCAAACCGGCCTTTCCTTTTTGCTATCACCGGCAATGACGGACTGCCGTTATTTGTGGGAGTAGTGGAGCGGCCTGCTTAGCACAAAAGAAAAAGAAGCCTTTCTTTTACTGGCTTCTTTAACAAAAAAATAAAAGCGGGTGATGGGAATCGAACCCACGTGTCCAGCTTGGAAGGCTGGTGTTCTACCATTGAACTACACCCGCAAAATGCCCAGAACCGGAATCGAACCAGTGACACGAGGATTTTCAGTCCTCTGCTCTACCAACTGAGCTATCTGGGCAGATAACATCTGTTGTGACTGTGTTTCACAACAGATGCTATTTTACACGATTAGCATTTATTTGTCAACATTTTTTTATTTCTGCAGGCAGCTGTTACAATTCCATAAAATATTTTGCCGCAGATATCACAAAGGCCAGTCCCTCCTCTGCCAGTTCCTCGATGTTATCGGGAATTCCCGCCCGCTCCTCCGGGGACAGCGTATCCATGTACCACTCACGGAAAAACCAGTGCTCCAGGAATCCGTGACTGGCCGTGGGGAATTTTCGTGCCAGTACCGGAACTCCGGCATCCAGAAAGTGCTGCACCATGGTCTCCGATTCCATCCGCAGGGGATCCTGCCCGCAGATCACAATGGCCGCAGGTGCCACACCTTTCAGCTCCTCTGCCGTGGCATAAACCGGGGAAAGATATTTTCCATGGCGGGTTTCTTTGTCTGCATAAATATCATTCATGGCGTCCAGCACTTCCGCTGTCAGGCCTATGGATGCCGTTGTCTTCTCTATCCCCTCAATATAAGCATCCAGATAGGGATAATCCAAAAGCTGTGCTTTCAGAGAGAAACGTCCTGTCTCTTTTGCCATCAACGCCAGAACGCAGGCAAAATTCCCTCCTGCACTGTGTCCCCAGGTTGCCATACGCTCCCTGTCAATTCCATACTCATCTGCATGATCATGAAAATAACATACGGCATCAAACACGTCTTCCAGTCCGCAGGGATAGGGGTGGTCCGGACTTTTCCGATAGTCCAGGCCTATGACATTGCAGCCGGTACTCTCCCACATGCGGGTACGCATCCTGTCATTGTTTGCCACATAGCCCTGAGAAAAACATCCACCGTAAATCTCAAAGATGACGGGGGCCGGCTTTTTTCCCCCGGCCGGATAGAATATGGCTTCCTGCATTCCGCTCCGACAGGGTACCTGAATCTTTTTCCCATGCAGTTCCATATCTTCCGCAAACTTTATATTCGCATCTACTTTCTCTCGAGACAAAATCCCGAATTCCTTTGCTGCTTCACTTCTTGTCATATCATTCTCCTATTTAGAGTTCCGTAATATCCTGTCAGTACACCCTTATGTAGATCAATTTCCAGCCACAAAAAGATGTGTCTGTAAATCAATCTGTGCACTGACAGGATATTACTATTTAGAGTTCCGTAATATCCTGTCAGTACACTCTTATATAGATCAATTTCCAGCCACAAAAAGATGCGTCTGTAAATCGATCTGTGCACTGACAGGACATTACTATTTAGAGTTCCGTAATATCCTGTCAGTACACTCTTATATAGATCAATTTCCAGCCACAAAAAGATGTGTCTGTAAATCGATCTGTGCACTGACAGGACATTACTGATCTAAAGTTGCTGTGCAACAGCGTCTTTGCGACTTTACCACCCAACAATACGTCTTATGCCGCAAGAGTACGCTGAGCACTTCTGTTTTTAATAACATCCAAAACTACCGCCAGAACCAGAACAACGCCGCTGATTACCTGCTGCCAATAGGTATGAATGTTCAGCATTACCATACCATTGGAAAGGGTTCCAAGGAGCAGAGCACCAAACAAAGCCCCTACAATGGATCCTTTTCCTCCGGAAAGACTGGCACCACCCAGGATAACGGCAGAAATAACATCAAACTCCATGCCGTTTGCATTGGACGGCATGGCAGAGCCAAGCTGTGAACAATAGATCACGGATGCCAGGCCGCACATGACTCCGTTAAGCACAAACAGCACGGTCAGATTTGTTTCCACATTAATACCAGACAGGTAAGCCACCTGGCTGCTGCCCCCAATGACAAAAATTCGACGTCCAAATACCGTATACTTGCTCACCAATGTAAAAATAATAATCACGGCAAGCATAATGAGTACGGCATTGGGAATCCCCAGTGTGTATCCACGTCCGATTGCTTTAATTACATTGTTTGACAGCGTGATTGCCTTTCCGTTGGTAACCAGATAGGACATGCCCCGGAAGATCTCCATACCCGCCAGAGTTGTAATAAATGCATTGATCTTAATCCGTGTAATCAGAATTCCATTATACAATCCCGTTAACGCACCAGCCGCAATCGCTCCCAATATAGCAACTCCAATGGGCATTCCCTTATTCAGCAGGGTGCCAAGGACAACGCCTCCCAGGGCAATCACAGATCCGATAGACAAGTCAATATGGCCTGCCACAATAATCAAAGTCATGGTACAGGAGAGAATTCCTACATTTGCTGCATAAAGGGCAATATTCAGGAAATTGTTTAGCGTAAAAAAATGATCGGATTTTATGGCAAAAAATATAATCAGGATGATATATCCAATCACCAGGGGCATAAATTCTATGGATGATACCTTTTTCAGGCTGTTCTTTATAGTCTGCATATCTCAACCTCCTATTGCCGCAGTCATAATATTTGTTTCCGTAAGCTGATCCTTGCTGAATGCAGCCTGTACCCGGTGCTCATGCATTACAATGACATGATCCGACATGGCAAGCAGCTCCGGCATTTCCGAAGTAATCATAATAATGGACACTCCCTGACCGCACAGCTCATTCAGCAGCTTATAAATCTCGGATTTGCTGCCCACGTCAATGCCGCGGGTAGGCTCGTTCATAATAATGATCTCCGGAGAAATCTCCAGCCATTTCGCCAGCACCACTTTCTGTTGATTTCCGCCGGAGAGCGTAGCCGCCGCCGCATAGGGCCCCGGGGTTTTAACCGAAAGGCTTTGTATCCATTTCTCTACGATACCGCTTTCCTTTTTCCGTTTCACCAGCCAGCCGTTCTTGCCGTTCTCATAATAAGCAGTCATTATATTTTCCCATATGGACTGGATCTGCACCAGTCCCTCTGCTTTCCTTTCACTGGGCACAAATGCAAAGCCATCCTTTAGACACTGCTTGGGACAGGACATCCGCACTTTCCGCCCATTGAGCACCACGTCTCCCCGGGTGGCCGGATAGCATCCAAAAAGTGTCTTACCCAATTCCAGATGCCCCGAGCCCATCAAACCGTAGACCCCCAGAATCTCTCCTTTTTTCAATTCAAAGGATACATCATGCACATGACGGTTATGCAGGTTATTCACCTTTAGAAGCACTTCTCCCGGATGATTATTCTTATCCGGATACATGTCCTTTATCTCCCGGCCCACCATCAGCCGGATTAGTTCCTGCTCCGTAATATCCTGAATCTCTTTCTGAGCCACAGAAACTCCGTCACGAAGAATCGTCACTCGATCCGAAACCGCAAATATCTCATCCATCTTATGTGTAATAAGAACAATACCCACTCCACGGCTTTTCAATTTTTTAATATTTTCCAGAAGCTGATGAATCTCTTTATCATTCAAAGCAGATGTGGGCTCATCCAGAATCAGAACTCTGGCATTTTCATAAAGAGCTCTGGCAATCTCTATCTGCTGCTTCTCCGCCACCGTACAAAGCCCCATCTGTTTGTGTACATCTATTTTTAAATCCACCTCGGCTACAATCTTTTCAGCTTCCGCATAGATCTGCTTCCAATTCAAAGTATGATTTTTCTGTCCATAACCTTTAATAAACAGATTCTCCGCCACCGTAAGCTCGCTCACATTGGCCAACTCCTGATAAACCACGGCAATCCCCGCATTCTGAGCCGCAACAGGAGTGGGAAAACGTACTTTTTCCCCATCTACGTAAATATCTCCGGAGTTTGGCGGCTGTACGCCTGCCAGGATCTTGATAAGGGTAGATTTTCCCGCACCATTTTCTCCCAGCAGAGCCAGCACCTCGTGTTCCCGGACCTCCAGACTTACATCACTCAGTGCTTTCACCCCCGGAAACTGTTTTGTAATATGTTCCGCTTTTAGGATGACCTTACTTTCCATGCGATTCTCCTTTTCAAAAGGCAGGGGCTGTCTTATCTTCCGACAGCCCCATACCCCGTAAGATACGAATGTCACTCTGTCATCTGTCAGGATGCCAGATAATCTGTGAACCACTCTTCTGCGTTATCTCTGGTAATTGTAAGATGATCTACATAAATCTTCTCATCTACTTCCTCGCCATTAATCATCTTGATTACCGCTGGCACTGTATACTCGCCATAGCGGTTAAAGAAAAATGCAACACCGCCTACCCATACTTCGTCTCCCGTCACATCCGGATTTGCTTTCAGATAATCCAGATAGCCGTACTCGTTCTCTGCTACCATGATGCAGTCCGCTTCACGTCCCGCCGTCTCAATGGCCGCCAGTGTCGCCGTGGCAATTACATCGTTCAGTGTTCCGATAGCAATCTTATGGTAATCCGGATGTGCGGACAGGAAATCAGAAACCATGCTCTGAGTCTTTGCGGCATCCGTAGTCGGGTCTACTCTGAAAATCTGGTCTTCGGAGAAATCCGGAAATGTCTCTTTCAGGCCGTCATACATCTTCTCCGTGCGGGCCAGAACCGCTTCACCGGAGGTAGAATCCTCTACCAGCAGCAGACAGTCAGGAGCCTCGCCCCAACGCTCTTTTGCCACTTCGCCAAGTCTCTGTCCGCCAACCATTCCTGCAGTCTCATTGTTTGCTCCAAAGAATACGGCTCCCTCAATGGGGATATCCACTGCAATCACGGGAATGCCTGCGGCTTCCATCTTCTCCATGATAACCGGTCCAACGCTCTCATCAATGTTGAACTCAATAAATCCGTCGATGCCCTGGCTTACCATATTGTCGGCAATCTCAACAGCCTTTGCACCATCGTACTCATTGTTTGCCAGAATCAGCTCAACACCCGCTTCCTCCGCTGCCTTTACCATGCTCTCCCGCACCTGAATCTGCAGCTCAACTTCCTCCGCAATATTTGCAAAGCCAATTACAAGCTTTTCTTTTTCTGCAGGGGTCTCTGCCGGTGCTTCCGCTTCTTCGCTGCCGCTTTCTGCAGGAGTCTCCGCTGGTGCCTGCTCGTTTTGCGTTCCTCCGCCGGAACATGCTGTCAGAGACAGCGTCAGTGCAAGTGCAAGTGTTAATGCAATTCGTTTTTTCATGTTACATACCTCCCTTTCCCGAGAGCATTTTGAACTATTTTGGTTTATTTTGCTCTCTTTTGGTTTATATTGTAACACCGTTTGGTCAAAATAGTCCAGTATTTTTTTCTTTTTTAATTATTTTTATGCTATTCTGACAAAAATCCAGCGAAAAACACTTCAAAAAAGCCCATTTTATGTCGAAAACGTCAAAAAAACAACCGGATACCTGGAAACTTCTCCAGACATCCGGCCATTCTTTTCCCAATATATTATTTCTCAATATGTATATTCCACCAAATCTTTTACATTACACTGGTCACTGTCAAAAACGGCTTTTGTCCGTCCCTGCTTTAATACCAGAATCCGATCGGAAAGCCCAATCAGTTCATCATAATTACTGGAGAACAGCAAGATCGAAGTTCCGGCAGCCACCAGTTGGCAAATGTAATTATACAAATCCACCCGATTTGCCGAATCAATCTCTTTAAAGGGTTCTTCCAAAATAAGAATGGAACAATCAGCCTGAAGCCATTTGGCAATATTAACCTTCTGCTGATTCCCCGCACTCAAAGCTTTCACTTTCTGACATACGGATGCACAATCAATATGGAGCCTGCGGACATAGTCATCTGCGATATTTTTGTGAGAATATCTTCCTCTCTGATAGAAAAACGCCCGCTTCATCAGCCTTGCCACTCCAATATTCTGTTCAATAGAAAAACTGGGGATCAGCCCCTCCACGCATGTATCCTCCGGAAGATAACCGATATGCCGTAAAATCGCCGCCCGGGGTGCCGTCACCGTCAAAACTTCCTCATTGACAATGATCTCCCCTTTCGAATAAGGTTCCACCCCAAATAATGCCCTGGCCAGCTGATGTTTTCCACTGTCCAAAGCCCCGGCCACACCTAAGATTTCACCTTTCTTCAGCTCAAAAGAAATATCGTGAAGTCCCGCTTTCTCGGCAGAAAGATTCCGCACCCGAAGCACCTCCCGGCCCCGTTTGCCCGGAAGCTTGGGATAAACCACCGTTTTCTGCTCCCTTAAGATCTCATCAAAGGCAGCCTCCTCAGAATATTCGCTTTTCTGAATCGTACCGGTAATACGGCTGTCCTGAATAAATACAACCGCATCACATCGGCGAAACATAGGCTCTACCCGATGGGAGAAGTATAAGATCGTTATTCCGTCTTCGTGAAGCTGCTGCACGATGCGTCCCGCCATCTCCAACTCCTGAGGCGACAAGGCCCCAAAACAGTCATCAAGGATTGCAATTCGGGGGTGATGGGCATAAAGCTTGGCCAACTCCAAAAGCCGCTTTTGTCCCAGATTCAGGCCGCCCGCCAGTATTTTGGGAGAAAGGGGAATGGACAACTCTTCCAAAAGCTTTTTCGCACTGTCATTCCATCTTTTCCAGGATACCAGACCACCCGGACTTTTGCTTTTCTGGTCAAAACATAAGTTTTCCGCCACCGTAAGCTTGTCTACCAATGTAGTTGTCTGATTTACCGCATAAATGCCAAGCTCTCTTGCCTGAGCCGGAGATAAAATGGAACAATCTTTTCCCTCTATTTGGAGCGTACCGCTGTCAGCTTTGAGAACACCGGTCAAAATATTGGCCAACACCGTTTTGCCGGCACCATTTGTCCCAACAATCCCCAAAAAAGTTCCGGCTTCTACCTGCAAACTGACTCCGTCCAGCACCGGAACTCCTCCAAGTCTTTTCGAAATATGCTCCAGCTTCAAAATCGGCTCTTTCATACTCCCAGCTCCTTTTGTTTAGAACGCCAAATCCTCAAAGCTTGTAAAAATACGAATTCCATGGCTTAAGTAGTAATCCTTATATCGCTCCGGAACCGTTACGTTCGTCATAACCGTGCGAATCTCGTCCAACCCACAGACCGGCTGAAATCCCGTGGTATCAAATCTGGAGTAGTCCGCAACGGCAATGGGAATTGCCGTATGGGACATCAATGTCTGAAAAACGGGAATTTCTGAACGGATATTATGTGTATAGCCAAATTCCATGCTGATCCCGCTGAATGCGAGAAATGCTTTTCGAAAAAAGAATTGCGAAACCTGCTCCGCAACCAGGCGGCCGGTAAAAATCACGCTGTCCTGGGTCGTTTCCACATCGCCTCCCGTGGCAAACACTTTAATTAAGGGCTGGCTGGATAGTTCATAGGCAGCTTTCAAATTATTCGTAACCACTTGCAGGTTCTTTTTATTTTTAAGCTCCCTGGCAATCAGATAGCTCACATGGCCGGAACCAAGAAACAGCACGTCATTGTCCTCCACATATTTTGCCGCAAGGCGGGCAATCTGCTGCTGTTCCGCCTCATACGGGATCTCCACAGTCTGCATGGGAGCGGAAAATTCGGAACTGTGCTTTAAAACAGCCCCTCCGTGAGCTTTCAAAAGAAAGCCCTCATTCTCCAGACGGTCCAGGTCCCTTCTAACTGTTGTAACCGATGCATTCAGCAAAGAAGTCAGAGTATTAATGTCCACATGCTCATATTCCAACAGAATCTCTTTAATTTTTCTTATACGTTCTTCTGCAAACATAATTCACCATGCGTTTCTATAGGTTTCCCTCACTACAACCCTTTTCTCTGCAAGAGATAACTTCCGATAATAATTTACAGCTTCACCTTTCCATCCAGAATCCCTTTGTAATCCTCATAATTTTTTTCCAGAAGTGCCGGCGTATCCAACCCGAAAGGACATTTCTTCTTACAGGCATTACAGTGTTTACACTCTTCTACTTTCTTCATCTTCGCCTGTACCTCGGGGGTCAATTGGAGTTCTGATGGCGAGCGGCGAATCAACTGAGACATTCTGGCACAGGTATTGATCTCGATCCCCACCGGACAAGGCATACAGTAGCCGCAGGCCCGGCAGAAATCAGCCCCAAGCTCTTCCTTATCCCCGGCAATCACCGCCCGAATCTCCTCCGTCATAGTTGGCGGATTATCTATGTAAGAAAGGAATTCATCCAACTCCTCTTCTCTTTGAATTCCCCAGATAGGAAGCACATGCTCAAACTGGGCCAAAAAAGCATAGGCCGCTGCGGAATTGGTCAGCAGACCGCCGGATAAGCCTTTCATGGCAATAAAGCCCATATTAGCTTTCTTACACTTTTCAACCAGCTCCAGTTCGTGTTCCGTAGCCAGATAGCAGAAAGGAAACTGCAATGTCTCATAAAGGCCGCTGTCAATCGCCTCATGAGCCACCCCCAGACGGTGATTGGTAATTCCGATATGTCGGATCTTCCCCTGAGCTTTTGCCTCCAGCATCGCTTCATAAAGGCCGCTTCCATCTCCCGGCTTCGGACAGAACGGGGGGTTGTGGAACTGATACAGATCCACATGATCTGTTTTAAGTGCTTTCAGGGATGTCTCCAGGTGATCCCAAAAATCTTCTGCCGTCAGTGCCATGGTCTTAGTGGCAAGATAAATCTCATCCCGCATATCGCCAAAGGCTTCTCCCAGTTTTTTCTCGCTATCCGTATAGAATCTGGCCGTATCAAAAAAATTCATTCCGCCTTCATAGGCTCTCCTGAGAAGAACTACTGCCGCTTCCTTTGAAATTCTTTGGATAGGCAAAGCTCCAAAACCATTTTTATTTACTACGATTCCTGTGCTTCCAAGCGTTACATGCGTCATGCAGCCACCCCCTAGTTATCCGTTTTTTTTTGCGTCTCTCCACAACTTTCCCATGTTTCTTTGTATCCCGCCGGTTCCTCAGAATCGCCGCTGAAAGAGGCGGCAGGAAAATCTCAATCATCCCATCAGTCACAAGGTAACAGGCTCTCTCCAGCGTAAATCCATCCTCCACAGACAGAATCAGGCGTTCCATCAAAGCGCCATTCGGAACCTCTCCCAGCCAGACCGGAATTGACACTTTCTGCCCTTCCTCATTGTTATTTACCACTGCAAGAACCTGATTATCTCTGGTAAACCGAATCAAACCGATAATTCCATGAAGAGCCAGAATAATCTTTCCGGATCCGATCCGACAGGCCGGATTCTTCTTATGAATGCGAATCAGCTCTCTGTGAAATTCTATCAGCTCCTGATCCTCATGTCCCCATGGGTAGGTTCTTCGATTATCCGGATCCGTAAAACCGCACACCCCCGCTTCATCTCCATAATAGAGCGTCGGTGCTCCGGCCCAGGTCATCTGCAAAGCCACCGCCTCCCGAAATACCGCCTTGGAGATTCCTACAGACGCATCCTCGGAGCTTCGGCTTCCCAGGCGGCCCTCCATATGGCTGGTTCTGGTCAAAAAGCGGGAATGATCATGGTTGGATAACTGATTCATGGCAATCAGGAAAGACGGCCCGTAAAAAGCCCATACATTTCCTTTTAAAGCATCCAGCAATGCCTGCTCGTTATTCAGCAAATCCTCCCGAAAATACTCACTGTGTTTTTCCATGCCTGTTAAGAACCAGGTAATTGGCTCCATAAAGGAGTCATAATTCATTACGGAATCCCATTCTTCTCCATTCAGCCATGCGGAAGCATCTCCATAATGCTCCGCATATATTACCGCATCCGGGTTCGCCTCTTTCACGCTGCTGCGAAACTCTTTCCAGAAATCATGGTTATATTCTGAAGTGAGTCCCAGATCTGCCGCCACATCCAAACGCCATCCATCTACGGAATAAGGAGGCGATACCCACTTTCTACCAATGTTCATTATATACTCCCGAAGTTCCGGCGATGCCTCGTAAGCAAGCTTTGGAAGTGTTTTGTGCCCCCACCAGCCGTCGTAATATTCGTTATAGGGCCATTCATGTACATTATGGAAACGAAAGAAATCCCGATAGGGGCTTAACTCCGATACATAGGCACCTTCTTCATAATCTCCGCTTCTCTCATACAGCCGTTCCCGATCCAACCATTTATTGAAAGATCCGCAATGGTTAAACACACCATCCAAAAGAATCCGAATTCCCCGCTTGTGTACTTCCTCCACAAAATGAACAAAAAATTCATTGCTGGCCTCCAGATTCTCCCTGTTCACCACACGCTGAATATACCTCTCCGCCTTCCGATTGTCCGGCTCGCCCTCCGGCAGCAGTTCGCCTCCATCCTTCTTGATCACCGTAAAGTGTGGATCAATATAATCATAATCCTGGCAGTCATACTTATGATTGGAAGGCGATACAAATATGGGATTCATATAGATCACTTCCACACCCAGTTCCACCAGATAATCCAGCTTATCTAAGATTCCCTGCAGATCTCCCCCATAAAAAGAGCGTACATCCATCTCTTTTGGACATTGCTCCCAGTTCTCTATCTTTTCTACCTGTTCACCAATATAGCTGTACTCTCCCGTCAACACATCATTGGATGGATCGCCGTTGCAAAACCGATCCACATAGATCTGATACATGACCGCACCCTTGGCCCAGTCTGGTGTGAAAAATCCTGGTATAATTCCAAAAGAATAGATCCTTTGCAAATCCTCCGTAACGCCCCGCTTATTGTAAAAAAGGCGTTCCTCTCCCGACCGAATCTCAAAAAAATAATGAATCGGATTCTTTCTTACCTGCATCTCCAATTGATAATAATCAAAGTTTTGATTTGTTTGAAACTTTTTCATAGGAAGGCGGTTTCCCTTGCTAATAAGATATACACCATCCGCATCATCCCTTGCTGTCCGAAAAACCACTGTCACCTTGTCCCCTGGATTGACTTCCATGGGAATGCGGTATTGATCTGTCTCATCCGAAAAAAGTGCATCTCTGTTAATCATGTTGTCTTCTTTCACTCCAAAACTAGTTATTATATCTTGTTCTAATATATTTTATAATATGCCGTCATAGATTACAAGACAGTTTTTTCCAAGCTATGTCTGTTAAAAATACAAAGTAAAAAAGACAGCCATTTTATCCTGCTGTCTTTTTTAGGAGAAGGTATTTCTTTTACTTATGGGGTGTAGCAAAAACTATATAATGTATTGGGGGTTTTACAAGTATTATTATAACACAGCATCAAAATAAGTGTGCACAAACTTCACAAAAATAGCATATTTTTTTTGTGAAGTTTTCACAAAAGAATTCCGTCATTATGACGGAATTCCCAAGTTCCAAATGTAATTCACTATAGATTAAACGCCCAAGAGTCCCCTTCCTTCTTGAAAAGAGCCTCAAATTCTTCCCGTGTAATCTTTTCCTTCTCAAGCAGAAGCTCTGCCGTCTTATCTAAAACCTCCCGATGCTCCAAGATAATCTCCCGTGCCTTCTGATAACACTCATCTACAATACGCTTAATCTCCATATCAATCTTGCTGGCAACCGCCTCTCCATACCCCTTAGTATGGCCAAAATCTCTTCCGATAAATACCTCTTCTTCAGAATCATAGTTTACAAGTCCAAGAGATTCTGACATTCCATATTTAGTCACCATGGCCCGTGCCACACCAGTCGCCTGCTTAATATCCTGGGAAGCGCCCGTGGTAATATCATCAAAGATCAGTTCCTCAGCAATCCTGCCTCCTAAGGACACCTGAATATCCTGCAGCATCTTGCCTTTGGTATTAAACATCTCATCCTTTTCCGGAAGCGGCATGGTATATCCTGCTGCCCCCATACCTGTTGGAATAATAGAAACCGTATATACCGGCCCCACATCCGGAAGTACATGGAACAGGATCGCATGACCTGCCTCATGATAAGCCGTAATCCGCTTCTCCTTTTCGGAAACCACACGGCTCTTTTTCTCGGATCCGATTCCCACCTTCACAAAGGACTTGCGAATATCTTCCTGAACAATATACTGCCGTTCATCCTTAGCCGCAAAAATCGCCGCCTCATTCATCAAATTCTCCAGATCCGCACCCGTCATTCCTGCCGTAGTCTGAGCTACTTGCTTCAAATCCACATCCTCCGCCAATGGCTTATCCTTGGCGTGTACCTGCAAAATCTCCTCCCGTCCTTTTACATCCGGGCGGCCAACCATAATCTTTCGGTCAAATCGTCCCGGACGCAGGATAGCCGGATCCAGAATATCAACCCTGTTGGTTGCTGCCATAACAATAATACCCTCATTGATGCCAAAACCATCCATCTCTACCAATAGCTGGTTCAGGGTCTGCTCTCTCTCATCATGGCCTCCGCCCATGCCGCTGCCTCTCCGTCTGGCCACCGCATCAATTTCATCAATAAACACAATACACGGATGGTTCCGCTTAGCGTCTGCAAATAGGTCTCGAACTCTGGAAGCACCCACACCTACAAACATTTCCACAAAGTCGGATCCGGAAATACTGAAAAACGGAACGCCTGCCTCTCCTGCTACTGCCTTGGCAAGAAGCGTCTTACCTGTTCCCGGAGGTCCTTCCAGCAGCACACCCTTGGGAATCCGTGCTCCTACTTTGATATACTTCTGAGGCATCTTCAAAAAGTCTACAATCTCCCGCAGATCCTCCTTCTCTTCCTGAAGCCCTGCCACATCCTTAAAAGTGGTATGAATCTGCTCCTGAGTTGTCATCTTGGCCCGGCTTCTGCCAAAGTCCATCATCCGGTTATTGCCGCCGCCCGCCTGACGGTTCATCAGCATCATCATAGCAAATACAACCACCACGGCCACCAAAAGGGGAATACCCAGACTTTGAAGCCAGCTTTGATTCCTTACATTGTCATAAGCCACCGGAACTCCGGCCTTCTGTAACAGCTTTCCTGCCTCTACAGTATCCGGCACATTCACCTTAACCACAGTTCCGTCTGCCTTAACCAGTTCCACAATTCCGGTAGGTGCTGTCTCATTCTGCGTGATTACAGCCCGTTCAACCTTCCCTGATTGTACATCCTCCTGAAATTGTGTGTAGGTATACAAATTCTGCATCTCTGCTCTTTTTGCAAATTCTGCAACAAAAAACAAAAGCATTGCCAGGAGAATCAGATAAAAAAATGATACCCTGTATTGTCTGTTGTTCAATGTAGTTGTTCCTCCTATCCTAAGTTCCGCAAAGCTGCACTGCACAGCTCCTGCTGATTTTAATCCACAAATTCTATAATACCAATATAGGGAAGATTCCGATATCTCTGATCATAGTCCAGGCCATAGCCCACTACAAACTCATCCGGAATCTGGAAGCCTGTATACTTTACTTCCACATCCATCACCCTGCGTGAAGGCTTATCCAGCAGGGTACAGATGGTCATGCTCTTTGGATTCCTCTGTCCAAGCAGCTTTACCAAATGATTAAGAGTCCTTCCGGAATCAATGATGTCCTCTACAATAATCACATTTTTGCCCTGAAGGGGTTCATCCAAATCCTTACTCAGCTTCACCACGCCGCTGGACTTTGTTTCCGCTCCATAACTGGAAACCTGCATAAAATCCATGGTCACCGGAAGCGTGATCCGTTTTGCCAGCTCGCAGACAAAAAAGATACTTCCCTTCAAAATGCAGATCAAATGAACCTCCTGCCCTGCGAAGTCTTCACTGATCTTCTTTCCAAGCTCCTGAATCTTTGCATCAACCTCATCCTCCGGAATCATTACACGGACTTTCTCTGCCATCTTCCTCTCCTCCATATATCTGTACTTTCAAAATCTGTCTGGTATCCTCTGTCACTTTATACCTCTCGCTGATACGCATCCCCGGAATCCAAATGATATGGCTCCCATCCGCCAACAAAAGGAGCTCATCCCGCTCTCTGACCGGAACTTTTCGATCAATTAAAAAGTCCTTAAGCTTCTTTCTTCCATGAGCTCGATTAATCTCAAGATAATCCCCCGGTTTACGTCTGCGAATCTCCGGATAGTTCTCTATTTTATCATAATCAAACCATTTCGTATATGTTTTTTCAGAAATAAATTGATTTTTTTGCGGCTTTTCCAAGGAAAAAAACCATTTTTCTTCTCCTGCCATACAGCTTCCCGGAATCTTTGGACAAAAACTCATCTTCAGGCTGTTCTTCTCTTCCTTTGATTTTTCTATTCCAAGATATATGCCTTTATACTCCCGGATTGCTTTTCTCTCCCCCGGAAGGCAAAGACGGCTCCCTGTCTGCTTCCGGAATAACTCTCTTACCAAATGAATGTGACACCGCTCTATGTCCTTTAAGCCTCCGCCCGTCTCTGTCAGACAGCGGCGAATCAAGCGTTCTGCCAAAAGGGAAGGAAGGCTGTCAAAAGGTTCCTCCAGGATCAAATACCCTTCCTTTTCTCTTTGCACGCACAAATCAAATGCTTTCTCTGTCTCTTTTTCCAAATAATGCTCAATCTCAGACAGCTCCTCTGCTGTCTGAATCATATGGCGAACTGCCCCTGAATTAATATATTCCTTCGCACAGGCTAAGATGGTATGCCGGATTCGGTTCCTGGTATATGCCTCATCCTGATTTGTACTGTCTGTACACCAGGTAATTCCCTGCTTCTGAAGCCATGTAAGGATTTCCTGCCGCTCCGCACAGAGTAAGGGACGAATCAGACCGTCTCTCTTTGGCTCCATCCCTGCCAACCCTCGAAGTCCCGTCCCCCGAAACAGATGAAACAGCATCGTCTCCGCCTGGTCATCCCCATGATGCCCCACAGCAATTCGGTTGCAGCCCCATTGTGCGGCCTCCTGGCGAAAAACCTCGTAGCGGCAGATTCTTCCTGCTTCCTCCAGGGTTAGTCCATCTCTTTTTGCCCTCTTACGCACTTCCCGAGATATGCACCGCAAAAAAACCCCCTGTTCCCTACAAAGTTCTTCCACAAAGGCCTGATCCCGATCTGCCTCATCGCCCCGAAGGCCATGGTTCACATGTACTGCCATCAGTTCAAAATCTAATTCCTCCTTAAGCTTTCGTAACGCAAAAAGCAGGCAAACGGAATCGGGTCCTCCTGATATGCCTGCCATTACTTTATCCTTTGGCAGTATAAGCTGATTCTCTTTAATAAATGCACTGATTTTGGAAAGCACCGCCTCTCTAAGCCTCCCTTCACTCCCTGCCTTCACAGGAATATGGTTCCCGTTCAGCCTTTTGCCGTTACGGAATATCCGATCTCAGTATACAGGCGGTCTGCTTGAAAAGTCAACTCTCCCAATACGTTAATATTTCACAAGAGATACGGCAAGCACTGTCATATCATCCGAGGGCTGTTTATCTTGGTATTGCCGAACCCGACCCAGAATATATGCTGCCAGCTCCTTGGGATTCCCCGTATCGTGTTCCATAATGATATCTTTCATCAGTGCCTCCTGATGATCTGCCGGAAGGGCATCCATGACCCCATCTGTCACCATAATAACCATATCCCCATCATAAAGCTTTTTGCTGGAAGCATCCAAATCCAGCTTATGGAAAACACCTGCCGGAAGGCTGGTGGATGAGATCGTTTCCACCCAGTTTTCCCTCCGGATAAAAGTGGTTGATGCCCCCACTTTCAAAAACTCACAAATTCCCGTATACAGATCCAGGGAACTGATATCAATGGTAGAAAACACCTGTGCGTCAGAACGCACAATCAGTGCAGAGTTGATCATGCGCACTGCCGTCTCCTTTGTAAATCCAGCCTCCAAAAACTGTTCCAGCAGATCAATTACCCGCTCGCTTTCCTTGTAGGCTGTAATCCCTGACCCCATCCCATCGGAAAGCGCAGCAATAAATTGTCCCTCCTGACAATGGTAGAGGGAAAAATTATCTCCGGAAATCTGTTCCTCTCCTTTCACTGCCTTCTCTATCCCATAGAGCACCTCAAAGTTTGTCCGCTCCACAAACTGAATGGTAATCCGTTCACTCCCCACAAACGCCCGGCTGTCATGAGCCGGCATCATGGACTTTTTCATCAGCTTTGACAGAACTGCCGCAACCTCTTTTACTGCCACACAGCGCCGCCGTCTGGTATTCATCACCAAATAGACCTCCTGGCGTTTGCTTTCCTGCTGATATACCAGTACGCCATGAACGCAAAGTCCCATAGAACGCAGCTTTTTCTTCAAATGTGCCTCCAACTCTTCATCTGTACGTGTATCCCACGCATGTTCTACTGTATCTGTCATAATCTGTGCCATCTCATTTAGCTGTACGGCCACAGCTGCACGGTTTTCCTCCAACCGTGTATTCCAGATGAGATCCGTTTTAGAAGGCATGTCCAACACGGCTGCCCCTCCACTGGTTCCTTCTATTGATATTTCTTTTGTAGCGGATGTGCCGGAAAAGCTATCTGCCAAACTGCGAAAGGCCGTCTCATATTCCTTTACTCTTTCTCTGGCCGGATGGATTGGCCCATCTTCTTCCTCCGTGGGAATGGGTGTCAGGAGCCATTCCATCATGCTGCCGCAAATAACGGTCAGAGAACATACCAGAAGCCCCTGAGCCGCTCCCATCATCACCGCAAATTCCCCTTCTACCTGCAATAGTCCTACGCCAATCTGCATGGCCGCCACACATCCGCCGGCAATCACCCCATAAAGCCAGCTATAGTGTCCGACTTTACGTTCTTCTTCCTGCCTCATATCCTCAATCCTCCATTTTCTTCTGTGTGTGTCTGTGTAGTTGGGTATTATAGAGGACATAAATTGTTTTTTTTGTCGAATAAGGAGACCGTTTTTAAGAAAATTCAGACAAATTTGGACATAGAATTCTTATTCTTAAGTTCTTCAATTTTAGAAAAAACTTCAAAGTTTTCTCCAAAACTGTTTTTAACATAAAAATATACAAACAAAAAAGGAATGCCGTCTTTGAAACAGCACTCCTTGATATAACTTACTCAGAAGCTTTAAATAAAATCTCATCCTCATAAACAAGCCCCAGACGTTCTTTGGCAACCTCTTCCACATATTTCTTTGTCTGGACATATTTTTTCAATTCTTCGATTTCTTTTGTCCGTTCTTCTTCATCTGCAATGGCAGCCAGAAGTTCTTCCTCTCTCTGCTGATAAGCCTCGCCTTTTCCTCTCAGCTGCACCTTTCCTACAGAGGCCACAATCAGCAAACACAATATAGCAAAGGCTATAATGCGTAATCCCACACGCTTACTTCGCTGCAAAGCACGTCTTGTCTTCGTCATTCTTATTGTGCACCTCCTATTGTTAGCCTGCATCTTTCAAGCAATGCTTCGTAATATCATTGCTCTTTTAGGATGATTTAGAGTTTATTATAACCTGTTTAACAGAATTATGCAATTTTTTTCCTATCTTTTTCAATATTTTTGCAACCTGCAGGTACAACAGCATTCCAAGCACGACCGCGGCAATTGCAAAGCCCCTGATTGCACCGCTGTTTTCCAGATACAGCATGCGGAAAATGCTCACCCCGCAAATTAACCAGTACAAAATATCCTCCACTGCCACTGCCGCCGTTCCATGGGGAATTAATCTGCGGAAAATTCGGATCACGTCATAGGATATCATCATCAATACTCCCAGCAAAAAGGCCTTGAAGAAAAACTGCAGTTCAAACAAAATCCCTTCACTCATAGGCGCTATTTAAACAGGCGGCCCAGCAGCGATGCCCCCGCCTTCTGAAAATCCGCCACTTCCGAGTAGGCCATGCTGTCAATGCGGCCTTCAATATCCACTTCGCCCTTTTCCAGTGTCAGGCGGTTCACATGCAGATCTGCCCCCTTAATGGTCAGCATTCCCTGCTCCGTCTCCAATAAAATTTCCGCAATGTCAAACGAAATTACATCTGTCACTCCACTGATAGTACCTGTCCGTCTATTGTTCAGCAAAATTCTGTGAGATTTCGCATACTGCTTCTCTTCCAAATAAAAGACCTCCTAATATATTCAACCTGTTGTTAAATATATTAGGAGGCAGTCTATTTTATTCTTGATTTAAAGATATTTGTACAATTCTTTTGCTTCGTCTTTTTTTACGGTCTCCTGAACATCCAGAACTTCTACCTTTACAGACTTTGTACCAAACTGTATCTCTATGACATCTCCTGCCTTCACATTCACAGATGCTTTGGCAGTCTTACCGTTGACCAGAACTCGTCCCGCATCGCAGGCTTCATTTGCCACAGTCCGCCGCTTTATGAGACGGGAAATCTTTAAATATTTATCTAAACGCATCGATTAGTTCAGAGCATCCTTTAATGCTTTTCCCGCTTTGAATCTGGGAGCCTTGGAAGCCGCAATGGTCATGGTCTTGCCAGTCTGAGGATTTCTTCCCTCTCTTGCTGCTCTCTCGGATACTTCAAAGGTACCGAATCCAACTAACTGGATCTTTCCGCCCTTTTTCAGCTCCTCTGTAATAACATCTGTAAATGCCTTCAAAGCCTTCTCTGCGTCTTTCTTAGATAATTCTGTCTGCTCTGCAATTGCAGCTACTAATTCCATTCTGTTCATCGGTGTTTCCTCCTAAAAAATAAAGTCTTGTTGTTTTGAAGGATATGTCTGTGTGTGTGTTCCATATCTTCTTTCCTATTTATACTCGTTTCTTATCTGTTTGTCAAGGATTTTCCCGTTTTTTCTCTTCCTTCAAAGCTTTCTCCTGCGCTTTTATTGCATTCCAGCTCGCCAGTCCTTCCTCCGCAGTCAATGCTTTTTGGCTCCCGAACACATGGGGGTGACGGCGCACCAGCTTCTGTGCAAGCATATCTACCACATCCTCTATGGTAAAGCGTCCTTCCTCTGTTGCAATCTGACTGTGCATCAAAACCTGCAGCATCACATCGCCAAGCTCTTCACAGAGGTTCTCGTCATCCTGATTCTCGATTGCCTCTATGACCTCTTCGCTCTCTTCCCTGAGACATTTAATCATGCTCTCATGGGTCTGCTTTCTGTCCCATGGGCAGCCATGCTCGCTCCGAAGCTCTGCTACAATATTAAGAAGCTCCTGGTAGGTGTATCTTTTCTCCATGTCCGCTTTTCATCCTCTTATGAAAAAATGGGCTTTAAGGCTGCTGCCAGTGTGTCCTTCTGCGCCTGTGCCTCTGCCAGATCTTTTCCCAAGGTTGTAAAGTAGGTTTTGATCTTCGGTTCTGTTCCGGACGGCCGAACAATAACCTCTGCGCCGCCTTCCAGCTTATAGATCAGTACATTGGCTGCAGGCAGGCCAGTTTCTTCCGGTTTCTTAAAGTCTGTTACTTTTACTACCGAATATCCGCCGATCTCTTTGGGCGGATTCTTGCGCAGGTCATCCATGATGCCGGACATCTTATCCATACCGGATAAGCCTGGGAACTCGAAGCTGTCTACTTTATTTAAATAGCGGCCATATTTGTCATAGATTTCTTCCATTCTCTGCTTTAAGGAAGAACCGATGCTTCTGTAGTATGCTGCCATCTCGCAGATCAACATAGAACCGATAATAGCATCCTTGTCACGTACATAGGGACCTGCCAAATAGCCGTAGCTTTCCTCAAATCCAAAGATAAAGCGGTCTACTTCTCCTGCTGCCTCAAGCTGTGCAATCTGATCTCCGATCCATTTGAAGCCGGTCAGGACGCTTCGAAGCTCTACACCATAGTTTTCTGCTACTGCATCTGCAAGAGGTGTGGAAACAATAGATTTTACCGCAACTGCTTTCTCTGGCATGGTGCCCTTTTCTATGCGGCCCGCACAGATATAATCCAATAAGAGCACACCCACTTCGTTGCCGGATACCAGCTCATAGCTTCCGTCCGGACACTTCATAGCAATGCCGACGCGGTCTGCATCCGGGTCTGTGGCCAGCATCAGATCTGCGCCAGACTTCTCTGCCAGCTCAAGCCCCAGGCGGAGCGCTTCAAAAATCTCCGGATTGGGATAAGGACAAGTGGGGAAGTTGCCGTCCGGATACTGCTGTTCCGGAACAATGGTAATATCGGTAATGCCTATATCCTTTAAAATCCGCATAACAGGAACGAGACCGGAACCGTTAAGAGGAGAGTAGACCAGCTTTAAACCTGCTGTCTCACAGATTCCCGGCCGTACGCTCCGGGCCTTAATTGCATCGTAAAGGGCTTCCTTGCAGTCATCTCCAACATAGGCAATCATACCTGCTTCTATGCCTTCTTCAAAGCTCATCATTTTTGCTCCGGTTAAGATATCTGTTTTCTGAATCTCCGCATAAACAATATCAGCCGCCTCGTCTGTCATCTGGCAGCCATCCGGGCCATAGGCCTTGTAGCCGTTGTATTTTGCAGGATTGTGAGAAGCAGTAACCATAATACCTGCATTTGCCTCATAAAAACGGGTAGCAAAGCTTAAGGCCGGTACTGGCATCAGTGCGTCATAGATACGTACCTTGATTCCATTTGCAGCCAGTACACAGGCAGCGGTTTTTGCAAATACATCGCTGTTAATGCGGCTGTCATAGCTAATAGCTACCAGTTGATTCCCGCCCTGTGTTTTTACCCAGTTGGCCAGACCCTGCGTTGCCTGGCGGACTACATAAATGTTCATGCGGTTAGAACCCGCTCCTAATACGCCCCGGAGTCCGGCCGTGCCGAATTTTAAGGCTACTGCAAAGCGATCTTTGATCTCCTCGTCATTTCCTTTGATGGTTTCCAGTTCTTCCTTTAATGCCGAATCTTCCAAGTCTGCTTCTGACCAACGTTTGTAATCTTCTAAATACATAGTTTTACACCCCATTCCTATATTATGAAGGCTTGCCTTCATTTACATATGATTTTAATAAATTTGGATATAAAAGTCAATGTATTACTAAAAGCAGTATTTTAAGGGATGCTTTTATCCAGTCAGGGGCCGAATTGCAGGGTGTGTTTTATCATTTTTTTTCTTTGAGCTTCTTGTTCCAGGAAGACTTCCAGTTTTTCTGTGCTCTTTTCCGGAATCCAGGCTTTGTTGGCATTGTAGTAGTGGTGGGCCAGTTTCCAGACCTTTTCGGGGTAGTACAGACAGGCAGCCAGATAGAAGCGTTCTGTTTCTGATAAGGGCCGGGCTGTCTCGTAGGCGTGCAGCATTCGCAGAGCCAGGCTTTCGTTCCAGTTTTGCTTTTCCATAATTTTGCGCAGGAAAAGGCAAAGATCATTGATCTGCACGTTTATCTCACAGCGCTGAAAGTTTACAACGGCTGCGGATTGGCGGTTGATGAAGATATTATGGTGTATGTATTCCCCATGACAGATGTGCTCTTCTTCTTTTGCCTTTTGCCAGAGCTGTTCATAGTCGGAAGATGCCATCTGTCCAAGAACATAGACGCCATCTTCCATAATCTGCCGGGCATACTTTAGAAAAAGCAGTTCGAAGCTTCCTTTTCTGCGCTTGCTTCGGATAAAGTTTTGAACTCTCTTTAGTTCTCTGTTATGCTTTTCCAGCTCAGTCCTTCGGTCATTTCCCAAAAGCCGGCATGTTGGCCCGGACTCTGCACCCCATATTCCCCGAGCTGTCTGGTGAATCCGTGCAAGCACCTCCATGCTCTTTAACAGGTCTGCCTCACTGTGGGTATCACACTCTTTACCAGAAGGCCAGTTTTTAATGAGCCAGGTGGTGTCATATTCCCCTTGGGAAATCAATTCTCCCTCCAGATTTGCGACAGCCCGATCAACCTGGCAGACTCCCTCCTGCTCCAGTTTTGCAAGCACCATCTGTTCATAGGGAAGTTTTGTTTTGGAGCCTGCAAATTCTTTCAATAATTTCAGCCCCTGTTCTGTCTCCAGCATAATTGCACCCCGGCCGCCAAAACTCCGAAGTAATTTGATGTCATACTGCTCTAAAATTTGCAGTGCCTTTTCGTTCACAAAAATCCCCCCGTTCCTTTCAAATCTATGAAGAAACGAGGGGAATTATGCACTTAGTATTTTGTTCTTTTGCTCTTGATTCTGCCTGTTGGCGCAAGCATCCATGGGAGCCTTTATCACATAGGAAGATGAGATAACAAATATTGTTTTGTATTATATTCCGGATGTTCAATTACCAGTTCCAAAAGCTCTTTTAAAACCGCTCCAAGCTTTGGCCCCGGCTCCAGACCTGCCTCTATCAGATCGCTTCCTGTTACTGCCAGTTCTTTTAAGGAGAGACAGTTTTGTTCCTCAAGGATTTGCTGATATAAGTTTTCCAATACTTCCAATGCTTCCAGCTTTTCCCGATGCATGGACGGGTTCTGGGCCAAAATATCTGCCCGGCGGAGCTTTAAATAATCCGGAAAATATTCTTTTCCAATCCGGAACACTGCCCGGCGTACACCTCTTGGAGTTGGCGGGATCTGCAGGTAATCATGAACACGCACCAGATGCTTTACCCTGTAAATCGTATCGTTATCAAACTTCATGCGGTGCAGAATATTATCCGCTAGCTCTGCGCCGGCATCTCCATGACCAGGAAAGTGATCCACTCCCGGTTCGTCTCTGGTATGGGTCAGGGGTTTTCCAATATCATGAAGGAGAGCTGTCAGCCGCAGCACCTTATCCGCCTCCACTTCCTGCAGGGCTAATAGAAGATGCTCTCCTACACAGCAGCAGTGATGCGGATGATTCTGCGGCGTCTCCATGCAGGCATCGAATTCCGGCAGTATCACTTTTGTAATGCCTGTGTCATAAAGAGTTCGAAAAGTCTCCGGATGCCTGGAAGTTAAAAGCTTCACCAGCTCCGTCTGAATCCGTTCTGCGCTGATTCGTGTAAGACTGGGGGCAAATTGAGCCACAGCCTTTCTTGTATTTTCTTCTATGTCAAAGCCTAATTGAGCAGAAAATCGTACCGCCCTTAAGATTCGCAGGCTGTCTTCCGTAAATCGTTCCTGAGGCTCTCCCACGCAGCGAATCCGTCTCCTTTTCAGATCCCCTATCCCATCAAATGCGTCTATTAGGCCTTCTGTATCATTATATGCCATGGCATTGATGGTAAAGTCTCTTCTTTTTAAATCCTCTAAAAGACTTGGTGTAAAGATAACCTCCAGGGGGTGCCTGCCATCCCGATATTCTCCGTCTATGCGGTAAGTGGTTACTTCAAAGCCTTCCTTCCCCAGAAGCACAGTTACGGTTCCATGCCGTATTCCAGTATCAATGGTTCTTGAAAACAAAGCCTTAACTTGCTCTGGCCTGGCATTGGTGGTAATGTCCCAATCTGCCGCCGGACGGCCCAGAATGGCATCACGCACACAGCCCCCCACTGCATAGGCTTCATACCCTGCTCCTATGAGACGGCCGATGATTTGATTCGCTTTTGCTGGTATCTCTATCCTCATGTCACAGTTTATTTCTTTTGGTCTGCTTTTACTCATTTCATAAATGTTCACATTAATATGCCTTGCCCCAATATACCATGGATTTTGCAGGCTTTCCGCAGCAGATGCAGGTATCGGAAAGCTTTTCCTGCCGGAAAGGCATGCACCGGGAGGTCGCTGTGGTATCTTCTTTGATCTTGTCCTCGCATGCCTGTTCCCCGCACCACATAGCTCTTACAAAGCCTGGCTTTTCCTCCAGAGTCTTTACAAATTCCTCATAGGTCGCCACATCATAGGTATGGGCATCCCGGTGGGCTCTTGCACGCTCCAGCATCTCCTTTTGCATGGTATCCAAAACCTCTGCCAGCTTTCGGGACAGCTCACCCAGAGATACAATGGTCTTCTCACGGTTGTCACGCCGCACAATCACGGCTTGATTTGCCTCCATATCCTTGGGGCCAATCTCGATTCTCACAGGGATTCCTTTCATCTCCTGCTCAGAGAACTTCCAGCCGGGACTCTTATCAGAGTTATCTACCTTTACTTTAAAGCCTGCCTCAATAAGCTCATCCCGAATAGCAAATGCCTTATCCAGAACGCCCTCTTTATGCTGGGCAATGGGAATCACCATCACCTGTACAGGCGCAATCCGAGGCGGAAGCACCAGTCCGCTGTCATCTCCGTGTACCATAATAATGGCGCCAATCATTCGGGTGGTCATGCCCCAGGAGGTCTGATGTACGTACTGGAGCTGGTTATCTCTGTCTGTATACTGAATCTCAAATGCCTTTGCAAATCCATCTCCAAAGTTATGGCTGGTGCCGGACTGCAGAGCCTTGCCGTCATGCATTAAGGACTCAATGGTGTAGGTTGCCTCTGCACCTGCGAATTTCTCCTTATCAGTCTTCTGGCCCTTGATAACCGGAATGGCCAGTACTTCCTCGCAGAAATCCGCATACACATTCAGCATTTGAATGGTACGCTCCTCTGCTTCCTCTGCCGTGGCATGGGCTGTATGCCCCTCCTGCCACAAGAACTCTCTGGAACGCAGGAAGGGACGGGTGGTCTTCTCCCAGCGCACAACGGAACACCACTGATTGTATACCTTGGGCAGATCCCGGTAGGACTGAACCTCCTTTGCATAGAAGTCACAGAACAAGGTCTCAGAAGTAGGCCTTACACACATCCGCTCCTGCAATGGCTCCAAGCCGCCGTGGGTTACCCAGGCAACCTCCGGAGCAAAGCCCTCTACGTGATCCTTTTCTTTTTGAAGGAGGCTTTCCGGGATAAACATGGGAAGATATACATTTTCCACACCCGTTGCTTTAAATCTGGCATCCAGCTCCTTCTGGATATTTTCCCAGATCGCATAGCCTGCCGGCTTAATTACCATGCAGCCCTTTACACTTGTATAATCAATCAGCTCCGCTTTCTTTACAACATCCGTGTACCACTGGGCAAAATCCGTTTCCATGGATGTAATTGCTTCCACCAGCTTCTTATCCTTTGCCATCACTGTTCTCCTCTCAACGCCAAAATGCTTTCTAGTTTCTGATTCTGACTGGGCCTTTTGCTGCCCGGCTTTAAACTCTTATCATTTTATTACCGGCATATGGCCTTTGTCAAGGAAAACACGCCGTTAATCCGGGTTTATCTGCCCCCACAGTTCTCTTACCAGCAGAACCGACAGGGGGCCAAGAATGATCCCTCCAAAGCCGTAGAGCTTGACTCCAACATAAACACTCATAAGAACTACGATTGGCAGGACTCCCAGGCGATTTCCAATAAGCTTCGGCTCAAGAAGCTCTCTTGTCAGCATACAGATTCCATAGGTTACAGCCAAAACGATAAGAGACGCATACTTTTTTTGGAGCAAAAGCACCAAAATCCACGGAACAAAGACAGCCCCTGTTCCGAATACCGGCAAAACATCCAGAAATCCAATCCCGATTCCCACAAAGACAGGCGCCTTTGATGCCCCCGAAATCCACACGCCAAGAATACTTAACAGCATAACAATCCCCATAATGATGCATTGGGCCTTCAAATAGCCTCCCACAGCATGAAGCATTCCTCGAATAGATGCTGCAGCCTTTTCATAAAGGGGATATTTTTTTCCCATCTCTTTAATTGTATCAAAGTCTGCTGACAAAAGAAGCACAGAAATCCCTGTTACCAGCAGCGCCGTCACCCAGGAGCCTGCTCCCTTTAAGAATTGCCAGGAACCATCGAAAGCCCCCGGCAAGATATTCTGCCGGGCCTGATCCCGAAATACATTTAACTGATCTGTCACAAAAATCCGCACGCCGGATGCCTCTACATGGAAAAATTCACTGACACTGTCGCAGCAGTCATACAGAAATTCTTCCATCTGTCCCCACGTTTCCATATCCGCCCCCACACGTACCGCCAGACTTCCCAGCTCTTTCACTGCTGCATAAAAGCCAGTTATAATAAGAATAGCCGTCAAAAGAAGCAGCACAGCCATCACATAGGGCGGTTTGATGTGCAAATGCCTTTTCATCCATCGAAGAAGCGGCCAGCTCCAGCAGACTATAAAGCCTGCAAGCAAAAACGGAATCACAAGGGGCACCAGGTACTTCATTCCCAGATACACACCAACTATGATTCCGATCTTTTTCCAAAGGGTTTTCTTTTCCCTTATCCACTTCATGGCCGTTTCCATTTCCATTAAGCTCCCTCCGCTTGCGCTTTTGTTTCCATGGAAATAGTATAAGTGAAAAGATAAATTTTACCCTGTTACATTCATCCAAATGCTGTTTTATCATATGCAAAATGGAGCAAAAAACGGATTTTCCGGCTTTATTTGAAATACCACAGGCTCTTTTATCTTAGGGTGTACGAATTCCAGCCGATAGGCACACAATGCCGGATAGGACTTATCCACAGAATCCACATTTTCCTGAAAACGTCCATATTTCCGATCTCCCATAAGAGGTGTCCCCATCCCCGCCATCTGCACTCGGATTTGATGGTGGCGTCCTGTCAAAAGCTGTATTTCTGCCAGTTTCCGGCCTTCAATTGCCTGCAAAATCCGATAGCGGAGAACTGCTTTTTTAGCTCCCGGCGTTCCCTCCTGTACAATTGCGGAACAGTTTTCTTTTCCATTTTTTTTCAAAAAATCTACTATTTTCGACCAGTTATCCACCGATTTTTCCACATTTTCATTAAGTTTTCCACCATCTTTTCGGTTTTTCCGATATTTTTTAACAGAATTATCCACACTTTCCAAAACTGCCAGGTAACTCTTTTTCATTCGTCCATCCTGAAGCTGACGATTCAGCTCTGCTGCCGCAGTGCTGGTTTTGGCAAACACCAGAAGTCCCTCCACCGGCTGATCCAGGCGATGAACGATCCCTAAATAGGGAGTTTGATCTGCACAGAGCTTTTGTTCATTAAGGGATTTCTCATATAAATAATTTTTCAGCATACTTTCACAGTCTTTCGCTCCCACTCGGGCACTCTGGACAGGAACACCTGCCGGCTTATATAAAACCAGCAGGTGTGCATCCTCAAATACAATCTTCAAATTCATTTTATAATCTCTTTAAAAGTATTTCTTTAAATATCCAACAGTTCGCTGTACATCTTTAGTGCTCCGTCAGTCTCATGGGCAAGCACACGCTTTGCCAGTACCTTGCCCAACTGTACACCTTCCTGGTCGAAGCTGTTCACATTCCATACGAATCCCTGGAACATCACTTTGTTCTCAAAGTGTGACAAAAGGGCTCCCAAGGATGCCGGAGTCAACTGGTCTCCAATGATAATACTGGACGGACGGCCGCCCTCGAAGCGTTTGTTTGGATTCTCATCTTCTTTTCCGCAGGCGAAAGCTACGATCTGAGCTGCTACGTTCGCACAGAGCTTCTGCTGGCTTGTGCTGTCCTGAATCACCACATCTACACCCATCTGATTGTTTTTAAAGCCTACAAACTGCAACGGTACAATATTCGTTCCCTGATGAAGCAGCTGATAGAAGGAATGCTGTCCATTGGTTCCCGGTTCGCCGAAAATAACCGGTCCTGTGGGATAATCTACCGTCTCACCAAAACGATTGACAGACTTTCCGTTAGATTCCATATCCAACTGCTGCAAATGAGCCGGGAAGCGGCTCAGAGCCTGTGAATATGGCAGCACAGCCGTACTCGGATACCCCAGAACATTGCGCTCGTATACACCGATCAGCGCATCCAGCATCGCCGGATTCTCCAGCATATTTTTATTTTTGGAAAGAATATCCTCTGCTGCTGCGCCAGCCAGGAACTCTTCAAATACCTCCGGTCCGAATGCCAAAGATAAGATAACACCGCCTACTGCAGAAGTGGAGGAATAACGGCCGCCAATGTAATCGTCCATAAAGAAAGCTGCCAGATAATCATCGCTCTTGGCAAGAGGTGAAGTCTCGCTGGTCACAGCGACCATGTGCTTGGACGCATCAAGACCTGCCTTCGCAAGCGCATCCTTCACAAAGGATTCATTGGTCAGGGTCTCCAAGGTTGTACCGGATTTGGATACAAGTACGAAAATAGAATGTGCCACATCAATAGAATCCAAAACAGCCGCTGCATCATCCGGATCTACGTTGCTGATGAATTTTGCTTCCATTTTCAGAGTGTTGTTTTTCTTTGCCCAGTTTTCCAGCGCCAAGTACATAGCTCTGGGCCCCAGATCACTTCCGCCGATGCCAATCTGTACCACAGTGGTAAACTTCTCACCTGCTGCATTTACAATCTCTCCTGCATGGACTTTGTTCGCCAGTTCTGTATACTTTCTCTGCTGCTCTGCGTAAAATGTACGCTTATCCACACCCTCAACCACCACAGCCTCTCCTAACTGTCCACGGGTCAAATGGTGCAGCACACGGCGCTTCTCGCCGGTATTGATTACTTCTCCATTATACAGAGCCTCAAACTTCTCCGTAAGCTGTGCCTCATCAGCCAGCTTTGCAAGGACTGCCAGCACCTCATCGTCTATCTGCTTTGCCGCATAATTATAGGTAAGACCTCCTGCCATAGAAACGCTGTACTTTTTCACACGCTCTGCGCCCTTCTCTCCGGTCATGGATTCCACGAGGTTTACACTCGTTACCTTTGCAAGCTCCTGATATGCATCTAGGGTATCTAGATTTTTCCAGCTTATCATAAATCGTATCCTCCTTAATCTCCTGCGCTTTTCAGCTTTCTGTTATTGGTATTGTAACATATTTATCCAAATTAATCCACTGGTGAACTCCTTATTTTCCGAAATATCTTCCTGTATTAGCCTAAAAATTCTGTCAATACTTCTTTTAAAAGCTGTTCCTCTGATTGATTTAAAGATCGTGCCTGTTTTGGTTCTTCTTTTTTATCTCTTTTTACCTCTCGAAGAGCTTCCTCCTGAAAATTGGGGTAGCTTTCATTTGCCCTTCCTCCAAAACTATTCCTTAAAAGCTCTCTCCGATTTTCCTTCATAAGTGCTGAAAGCTCCCGGATATCTGCCCGAATACATAAAAGCAATATCATAAGTGCTGCCCAGCCTATTGTTAAACCTATTTCAAACATCCGGATTCCCCCTGCCTGTCCTGACTTTTTCTTACATTATACATGGGGATCGGAACCGTGGAAAGAATGGTTTAGCGCCAGGCTTCGACAAAAGTCTTCACCTGGCGCTCTCATTCGTCTTTTTCTTTCTTCTGCTTTTAAAAGGTATCCTCCGGAATCTGAGATACAAATTCCTCAATGAGTTTTACGGAATGCTGAATGGCCTGCTGCTCAAAGGTTGGATAGTCCATGGCGGCGCTGTCATCTGCTTTGTCGGAAATGGCTCTTACTATTACAAAGGGCACCCGGTTCAGATAAGCGGCCTGAGCGATAGCTGCTCCCTCCATTTCCGTGCAGTAGCCTTCCGTCCAGGAGGCTATCTCATTTTTGACGGTGCGTTCTGCGATAAATTGATCGCCTGTTACGATTCGGCCAACAAATACATTTATATCTGGATTGACTTTCCGGCATGCTTCTTTGGAAATGGATATCAGCTCCGGATCTGCCGGGAAGCTTATGGTATCCATTCGGGGGATCTCACCTCTGGAATAGCCAAAGTTCCGGGCATCCACGTCATGCTGAAGGGCATCGGAGGATACAACGATATCTCCAATGTTGATCTCTGCCTTCAGTGAACCCGCAATTCCGGTATTGATCAGCTGGCTTACATTGAATACATCTATTAAAATCTGTGCACACAGTCCGGCATTGACTTTTCCGATTCCGCTGCGCACTACTACAATCTCATGATTATTCAGAGTACCCTGATAGAATTCCATGGAAGCCTTTTTGACAATGACTTCTATGTCCATCTTTTCCTTTAATAGAGCTACCTCTTCTTCCATCGCTCCGATAATTCCGATTCTTCCCATATACGTTCTCGCTTTCTTTTTTCTTTTGGAGCCTTTGCTTCTAGTAGTCCGTATCGGAAATCCTTGTGCATATTTCTGAGGATATTTTTCCGAGAGTGCAGGTCAAAAAACGCAGACGTAGTGGTGCTACGGCGAGGCTTTTTGACCTGTGCTATCGGAGAAATAGACCGGAAATATGCACAAGGATTTCCGGTACGGACTACTAGTCGGCATCGTGTGCATATGTTGCTGCATTGGCTTGCCTTTGTTTATTTTAGCAATATTGATGTGGAATTGCAACCTTTTTACAGTATTCTCCGGTTATTGACGTACTTTTTCGGGACTGTTATAATTGCTATGTCTGAGGATAATGAAAGGAGGATTAAGCTTTATGACATATCGAACTAAGGGAACCTGCTCTATGGCTATTCATGTGGAATTGGCTCCGGATCATACGATTGAAAATGTAGAATTCGTCGGCGGATGCTCTGGAAATACCCAGGGGGTGGCTGTTTTGGTTAAGGGTATGAAAGCGGAGGAAGCCATTGAAAAAGTGGAGGGGATTCGCTGCGGAGCAAAACCTACATCCTGCCCGGATCAGTTGGCGAAGGCTTTAAGGTTGGCTTTGGAGGAAGATGGGAAACGGTAAGGCTGGAAGGCCTTACCGTTTTTACATTTATTACATAAATTCATGAAACAAACCTTTTTATTTTTCCCAATTAACCCAGTATTTTAGGAACACTTTAATGCTCTTGATTGAGTTGTTGTCATTTCGGTATCCGAACCTTTTGTAGCACTATGTCCTCCTCGAGCCATATAATACCATCCACTTGTTACAGAAATATCTGTTTTGTTTCCATAGCAAGAAGAAGCATTCTCCCTTGAAAAATAATAACTTCCAATCTGGCCAAATGATTTGCCCCCATCAGAACTCTCATCTAAGTGAACAGACACACGAACTGCATCACAAACAACATGCGCAAATGTTGTACCAGAAACACTTACTTTTCCTTTTCCTGCATCCTTGATTCCACAAATTCCTTCTTTCAAATATGTTCCTTTAGCAATTCCATACCAATGGTCAATAGACTCATTTTCCGTCACTATATATTCATGATATCCAGGTATTGTTGTTTCTTCTGCATATACTTTTATTCCTGAAATAGTCCATAAATTACCCATTGCCAATAGACCCAATATTATCAAAAATATTTTCTTTTTATTTACCATTTTATTCCCCTACCATTCCGACTAAATTGATGTAAACATTTTTAATACAATTATTCATTTTTGAAAATAATACCATACAAAATACTTTCAAACTGTTCCAAACTCATGTTGCTTGATAGAAGATAATATGCATTAGCATATTCTATCTGAGTTCGGTAAAATATTGCACCATCATTATTATCTACTTCCATAATATCAATCATTTGCCCCAAATGAAAAATCTCTATAGTATCTATTTCTTTTCCATCTAATTGTGCATTGAAAAAAGCATCCTTATTCTGCTTATTTTCATATATAGTCAAAATATGATCATTATAGTAAAATTCCATCAAGGCTTCGCCCATCTCCACACTAATAGCAACATTTCCTAATTCCATCCCACTTGGCTTGTTATCCAATCTCAAAGCAAGAATTCCAATATTTTCCTCAATTCTTTCATAGGCTTCTTCCTCTGTCAAATCAACATAAAAATTATCGCTTGCATTAGTAATAATATCAAAGGCTCCATCCTCATTTATTTTCTCTACTCTCATCACATATAACCGAGCTCCATTCGCACCTACTCCAGCCACAGTTAAAAGCACCATAACCATAGCCACAGTCGCCAGGGCTTTTCTTGAAAGCTGACGCTTTCTAGCCTTTGCTTCTTCTTTCTCCCGAATCCGCTTCATCAACTGTTCATAGGAATCCTCCGGCATTTCCAGGGATGAAAGTTCTTTTTTTGTGTTCACCCTCCTTTCCAAAATAAGCGCTTCCGTTTCAATCTCTTGTGTTAATCTTTCTTTTAAATCCTCTTTCTCCATGATATTTCCTTTATTTTCGCAGAATATGAATTGACAGACGAATGGGAACCTATCATAATAACCATAGATTGTTTATCTCTATGGAGGTTTGATAATGAAACGTATTCTTTTGACCGGCGGCGGAACTGCCGGACATGTAACTCCCAATCTTGCACTTCTGCCAAGACTTCGCGAACTGGGCTATGAGATCTCTTACATGGGTTCCTACAATGGGATCGAACGGAAGCTTATCGAAGAGCTGCAGATTCCTTACTACGGAATCTCTTCCGGAAAGCTTCGTCGTTACTTTGATCCAAAGAACTTTACCGATCCCTTTAAAGTAATTAAAGGTTACGAAGAAGCCTGTCGGATCATAAAAAAGCTTTCACCAGACGTTCTGTTTTCCAAAGGCGGCTTTGTGTCCGTCCCGGTGGTTCTGGCCGCCAGGCGCTACCACGTACCCACAATCATTCATGAGTCTGATATGACACCCGGTCTGGCCAATAAGCTGTGCATTCCCTCTGCTCGAAAGGTCTGTTGCAATTTTCCTGAAACCTTGCAGTATCTTCCTTCAGAAAAGGCAGTACTCACAGGATCACCTATCCGTCAGGAGCTTCTTGACGGGAACCGACTGAATGCTCTGCGCTTTACAGGCCTTTCCGCTAACAAACCTGTTATTCTGGTTATGGGCGGAAGCATGGGCGCCGTAGCTGTAAATGAAGCTGTCCGCAAGATCCTTCCAACGCTTTTGAAAGAATTCCAGGTGGTTCACCTCTGTGGCGCCGGAAAGCTGGATACTTCCCTTGGACATCTGGGCGGATATGTACAATATGAATATATCCAAAGCGAATTAAAGGATCTCTTCGCCCTTGCCGATATTGTCATCTCCCGTGCAGGTGCCAATGCCATCTGCGAACTTCTGGCCCTAAAAAAACCCAGCCTGCTCATTCCTCTTTCCGCTGCTGCCAGCCGGGGAGATCAGATCTTAAATGCCAGATCTTTTGAAAAGCAAGGCTTTAGCATGGTTTTGGAGGAAGAAAAAATCACCAATGAAGCTCTGCTTCAAGGGATTCATTCTCTCTATAAAAATCGCTTTTCCTTCGTCTCCGCCATGAGCAACAGTAACCAGACAGATTCCATCGAAACCATCATCAACTTAATCGAAGCCGCTGTCTCACATGCTTGATAAAAATACAGAAGCCTCTTGCGTTTGTCACAATCCCCTTGGGGCTATGGACAGACGCAAGTCTTCCGATTTTTCATTTTATAATGTCTCATAATCATTCTGATAATGGGCAAACAACCACTTCTTTGCCTTCCGCAAATATACATCTACAGTACTTAAAGATACGCCGCGTTGCTTTGCAATTACCTTCCTTGGAATCTCCAAATACTCTGCAAGAAGAAAAACCTCATACCAATTGCAATTCTTTTGCCGCAGACCTTCCATCATTCTGCCCAACAGCTCTCTTCTGGCTTCCTGGTCTATGTGCAGATCAATACAATTTTCGCACTCCAAGATACACTCAAGCTCTGCCGTGCCGCTAAATAGAAGGCTATAGTTTCCGCCCTTTCGGCAGTAATCACGGGCTTCATTGGAAGCAACTACTACCAGCCAGGATTTTACACGTTCTTCATCTACATGATTCTGATAGCCATACAGCTTTTCAAAAGTCTTCTGGCAGATATCCTGAGATAAATGATAGTCTTTTGTAATATCGTAGGCTATTTTCAGTATCAGATTCTTATACTTTTCGTAAATTTCCTTAAATTTTTCATTTGTACTAATCATTTTACTCTCTAACAAATAGCCTCCTTTACTTTTTCTTCAGTAATGCTGTCAATTCTTCCAGTTCTTCTGGAGATGCTTTCCCCTGATTCCAAGTAATTCCTGCTGTGTCACCCTCGTATCGCGGAATCAGATGCAGATGAAAATGAAATACCGTCTGTCCGGCTGTCTCACCATTATTCTGTACCAAATTAAAGCCATCGCAGCCCAAAGCTTCTTTCATCTGACCTGCCAGCTTTTTTGCCAGAACCATAGCTTTTTTGCACAGCTCGTCATCCAACTCAAAGAGATTGTCAAAATGTTCCTTTGGTACAAGCAATGCATGCCCCCGTGTGGCCGGATTCAAATCCAGAAACACACGGAAATCCTCATCCTCATAAATCGTGGAAGAAGGGATCTCACCATTTGCAATCTTGCAAAAAATGCAACTTTCCTTTTTCATAACTCGCCCTCTTTCTTTTAATTCTGCCAGGTATTACCCCTGTCATTGTCGAATTTTGCCGACGGGTTCTATATTGTCAACCCCGTCTGTGCGTGTTACACTTATTTCCAGAAGCAATACCATTGAAAACAAATTTCAGCCGGAATGTGCGCTTCAAATAAATGCACAGACACATGCTCTGAAAGCATTGGGAGACAAATCATGGAAGATACAATTTTTACCGTTTCAAAAATAACACACGAAATTCGCAACCCGCTAACACTGATCAACAGTTCACTTCAGCTTATAGAATCCATGCATCCGGAAGTGAAGGATTTTCAATTCTGGTCACAGACTTTAGAGGACATGGCCTATGTCAATCAATTGTTAGATGATCTGGCTGCTTACAGTGACAAACGGCGCTTTTTTATGTGTGAGGTGGATTTAAAGGAAGTTATACATTCTTTAGAAGAGGGTTTGAAGCCCTATGTTCTTATGAGCAAAAAACATTTCTCCGTACATATGCCGGCACAGCTGCCCTCTGTCTTTGGAAATCCAGTGAAATTAAAGCAGGCATTTCTGAATCTTCTCAAAAATGCCTTTGAATCCACGGGAGAAGATGGCTGCGTCTCTATGTCTGTCAGGAAATATCTTGATCAGATCATTATTCGAATCTCAGATGACGGTTGCGGAATGAATCAGGAAACCATCGAAACGCTTTTCACACCCTTCTCATCCCAAAAGCCATACGGCACCGGTCTCGGGCTTGCAATTACACAGAAAATTATTCATGCACATTATGGTGAAATAGAAGTATCTTCAACCTTGAGTCGAGGAACCACCTTTACGATTACCCTTCCTCATCTATAAACACATTTTAGTATATTTTTCCAGTTATTACAAGCAATTTTTGAAAAAAGTCCCCAAAAAGTTACAAATCATTCTATAATTCGTATTATTTGCCTAAAAAACCTAAAATTTACGCAAAATGCTGAAATATCTTCGTCATTAAAACCGTATCATGTAATATTCTCTTATTTATCAATTATCATAAATAGCATTAAAAAAGCACCGACCCCACGGTAAATCCGTAAAACCAGTGCCCTGCGTGCGCGATCAGGGGTTCGAACCCTGGACACCCTGATTAAGAGTCAGGTGCTCTGCCAGCTGAGCTAATCGCGCTTCTCTATCTTTTCTTTTCGTCACTTTTTCGACGCAAGAATTATTATAATGCATTGTTTTATAAAATGCAAGTACTTTTTTTATATTTCTTGATCTTTTTTTTATTTTCTTATAAAATAATTATAATTCTTGGGCCGGAAAGAGTAATATTTCCTTTTTCCCATATTATTATAGACATATCTTTGGGAATTTATCCCTCTTTGCAGTTGAATTTTCAAGAATACTTTGCACAGAAAAGGAGAAAATCGTGAGACTTCGTAAAATTAAAGGAGCTGATGAGGCTGTTGCAACAAGCCCCTATGTAATACATGAGGATTTGGAGGCGCCCAATGATTGGCACAAAATTTTTAACAATGACCATCCTCTCCATGTAGAAATCGGTATGGGAAAGGGACGTTTTTTGATGGAGCTGGCAAAGACTAATCCCCAGATCAATTACATTGGCATTGAGCGCTACACCAGTGTTCTTATCAAAGCCATTAAGAAAATGGAAGCTGCGCCTTTACCCAATCTTTATTTCATGTGTGTGGATGCTGCTAATCTGGAACAGTTCTTTGCCCCTGGAGACGTTATGCGCATTTATTTGAATTTTTCTGATCCCTGGCCTAAAGATCGCCACGCCAGACGGCGGCTGACTTCTGTGGAGTATCTAAAGCGTTATGATACAATTCTGTCACCTTCAGGACAGCTTGAATTTAAGACAGATAACGAGTCCCTTTTTGATTTTTCTTTAGAGAGTATTAAGGAAGCCGGCTGGAAACTCCTTGCCTGCACTCGTAATCTGCATCAGGATCCGAAAATGAATCTGGGAAATATTATGACAGAATATGAGGAAAAGTTTTCCGCACAAGGTAACCCCATTTATAAATTGATTGCTGCTCGTTGAGCTCATTTTCAGATAATTCTCCTTATATTTCGACATTGACAATGTCAAGAACAATTTCGTGATTTTTTATCACTAAAAATATTTTATCTGATTTGTACAGAACGTATATTCTCAAATTTACTATGTAAACTCACAAATCGGATGGGGAAAATGTGGATAATGTGGATAACTTTGTTGATAACCTGCTTTTCCAGTCTTTTTTCTAATTTCAAATGTGGATAACTTTTTTCTAATTTTCTACTCTTAGATTGATTTTTTTGAGTGTGCCAAAAAGTTTGTGCAAATTGTAGAAATGTATTTTTTCGAACACTTTTTTTCAAAATGGCCTGTCTGAAAATATTTTGTGTCTGTTTGAATAAAAGAATAAATTATATGAAATAATGAAACAATTTCTATTACTTTTCACATCCAATCCAATCACTCAGCTATCGGATTGGATGCAGGGCAGTCTCTATTACAATCCGCACTTTAATATATAATATAAAAAACGATTGCTGCAAAAGGGGCTCCCCCCTTCTACAGCAATCCTACTTTTTTGGACATTCGCTTTTCAATTAGCTTTTATTCCAGTATATGATTTTAAGCGCCTTTCCTATATTTCAATTTATCCTTCGATAGCAATAAATTTATTTTCCTCTACCGGCTTTTGTTCCTCTATCTTAGGTACAGTGAGCTTCAAAATACCATTCTCAAACTTAGCACGAATGTCTTCTTGCTTTACTGTCTCTCCTACATAGAAGCTTCTGGAACACTGGCCTATATAGCGTTCTCGCCGAATGTAATTCCCTTTCTCATCCTTTTCATCATTTGTCGCATTCCTGGAAGCCTGAATGGTCAAATACCCGTCCTTAAGCTGAGCTGTCACATCCTCCTTTGCATAGCCCGGAAGCTCCATCTCCAGCTCGTAAGCACCGTTCATCTCCTTTACATCTGTCTTCATCAAGCTGGTCTCTCTCTTTGAACCTTTGGAAAATCCACTGTCAAACGGAAAGTCCATCCACTCATCAAACAAACTGTTTCCAAAAATACTCGGCATCATCATCATAATTCATTCCTCCTAACATGTTTATCAACTTATTTTTCCACTTTTTTATGAGTTGATACCTTTTTTAACTTTTTTTGTTTACAAATATACTATAACTCTTATTGTTAGCACTGTCAATAGGTGAGTGCTAATTTTCTGTGAACTTTCTGTGAAATTCAAATAATTACGAAAATTATCTCAATAAAAATACTGCACATCTCCTTTGGAAGAACTGCAGCATAATCTTTGGGAAAATAACATTTTTTAAGACATTAAAAAATGCCCAGAACCGGAATCGAACCAGTGACACGAGGATTTTCAGTCCTCTGCTCTACCAACTGAGCTATCTGGGCTAATAAACGTAGGAGCACGAATCATCTTACACCTATGCTTCGTGCTGCCTGAGTGGCGA
This sequence comes from Clostridia bacterium, assembly GCA_910574255.1. Taxonomy (GTDB): domain Bacteria; phylum Bacillota; class Clostridia; order Lachnospirales; family Lachnospiraceae; genus Laedolimicola. Next base: position 4,157 of record CAJTAK010000006.1, on the reverse strand, counting down.
GGACAGGATTTGAACCTGTGACCTTCGGGTTATGAGCCCGACGAGCTTCCAGACTGCTCCACCTCGCGATATATGAAATTTACTACAACAGAATTCTCTGTCGTGAGTGGGGGAAAGTGGATTCGAACCACTGAAAGCACAGCTAACAGATTTACAGTCTGCCCCCTTTGGCCACTCGGGAATTCCCCCTTATTAAATTAGAGCCGATGATCGGACTCGAACCGATAACCTGCTGATTACAAATCAGCTGCTCTGCCAATTGAGCCACATCGGCAGGAATGGGACCTATAGGGCTCGAACCTATGACCCTCTGCTTGTAAGGCAGATGCTCTCCCAGCTGAGCTAAGATCCCTTATAAGCGACCCGAATGGGACTCGAACCCACGACCTCCGCCGTGACAGGGCGGCGCTCTAACCAACTGAGCCATCGGGCCATTACACCTTCAAAACTATATACTGAAATATCTCTTACATCTTGGTCTTACTTCTTTTCCTGTTCTTCCTCTTCCTATGACGTCTTTGGTCAAGCCCTCGACCGATTAGTAGCAGTCAGCTCCATACATTACTGCACTTCCACCTCTGCCCTATCTACCTTATCGTCTTTAAGGGGTCTTACTGCTTTCACATGGGATATCTCATCTTGAGGGGGGCTTCACGCTTAGATGCCTTCAGCGTTTATCCCTTCCCGACTTGGCTACTCTGTCATGGCCTTGGTAAACCAGCAGATACACCAGCGGTCAGTCCATCCCGGTCCTCTCGTACTAAGGACAGCTCCTCTCAAATATCCTGCGCCCACGCCGGATAGGGACCGAACTGTCTCACGACGTTCTGAACCCAGCTCGCGTACCGCTTTAATGGGCGAACAGCCCAACCCTTGGGACCTGCTACAGCCCCAGGATGCGATGAGCCGACATCGAGGTGCCAAACCACTCCGTCGATGTGAACTCTTGGGAGTGATAAGCCTGTTATCCCCAGGGTAGCTTTTATCCGTTGAGCGATGGCATTCCCACTTAATACCACCGGATCACTAAGTCCTACTTTCGTACCTGCTCCACCCGTCGGTGTCACAGTCAAGCTCCCTTCTGCCTTTGCACTCTTCGAATGGTTTCCAATCATTCTGAGGGAACCTTTGAGCGCCTCCGATACCCTTTCGGAGGCGACCGCCCCAGTCAAACTCCCCGCCTGACATTGTCCCACCACCGGCTGACGGCGGCTGGTTAGAAACCCAATACTACAAGGGTGGTATCCCAACAGTGGCTCCATGGCAACTGGCGTCACCACTTCTTAGCCTCCCACCTATCCTGTACATGCAGTACCGAATCCCAGTATCAAGCTGGAGTAAAGCTCCATGGGGTCTTTCCGTCCTGGCGCGGGTAACCAGCATCTTCACTGGTACTTCAATTTCACCGGATGCATTGTTGAGACAGCGCTCAAATCATTACGCCTTTCGTGCGGGTCGGAACTTACCCGACAAGGAATTTCGCTACCTTAGGACCGTTATAGTTACGGCCGCCGTTTACTGGGGCTTAAGTTCAAAGCTTCGCTTGCGCTAACCTCTCCCCTTAACCTTCCAGCACCGGGCAGGCGTCAGCCCATATACCTCACCTTTCGGTTTCGCATAGACCTGTGTTTTTGCTAAACAGTTGCTTGAGCCTATTCTCTGCGGCCAGTTCTCACTGGCACCCCTTCTCCCGAAGTTACGGGGTCATTTTGCCGAGTTCCTTAACAATGCTTCTTCCGTCGGCCTTAGGATTCTCTCCTCATCTACCTGTGTCGGTTTACGGTACGGGTGCCTTACAAACAATAGCGGCTTTTCTTGACGCATGGCTCACGGACTTCCCTACTCTAATTCGGTACGCATCACGCCTTTGGCTTGACAAGCGGATTTGCCTGCTTGCCGCCTGCTTCGCTTGCACCGGCTTTTCCATTTCCGGCTCCCGCTCTCCACGCGTGTCCCCACAGTTCTGTCATAAGGCAGTACAGGAATCTCAACCTGTTGTCCATCGACTACGTCTTTCGACCTCGCCTTAGGTCCCGACTTACCCAGGGCAGATCAGCTTTACCCTGGAAACCTTAGATATTCGGCCGGAAGGATTCTCACCTTCCTCTCGCTACTCATTCCGGCATTCTCTCTTCTCAACGATCCACGGCTCCTTCCGGTACCGCTTCGTCTCGTTGACAATGCTCCTCTACCAATTGGCGTTCACCAATTCCTGAGCTTCGGTGGCGTGTTTTAGCCCCGGACATTTTCGGCGCAGGACCTCTCGACCAGTGAGCTATTACGCACTCTTTTAATGTATGGCTGCTTCTGAGCCAACATCCTGGTTGTCTTTGAAATCCCACATCCTTTTCCACTTAACACGCACTTTGGGACCTTAGCTGCAGGTCTGGGCTCTTTCCCTTTTGACTGCCCAACTTATCTCGTGCAGTCTGACTCCCGGTCATCATCTCCATGGCATTCGGAGTTTGATATTCTTCGGTAAGCTTTGACGCCCCCTAGGAAATTCAGTGCTCTACCTCCATGAGACTAAACCGAGGCTAGCCCTAAAGCTATTTCGAGGAGAACCAGCTATCTCCGGGTTCGATTGGAATTTCTCCCCTACCCACACCTCATCGCCACCCTTTTCAACGGATGTGCGTTCGGCCCTCCATCGCCTTTTACGGCGGCTTCAGCCTGGACATGGGTAGATCACCCGGTTTCGGGTCTGCCTGGTCTGACTCTGGCCCTGTTAAGACTTGGTTTCCCTTCGGCTCCGGACTTTATGTCCTTAACCTCGCCAGACCCGGCAACTCGCCGGACCGTTCTACAAAAAGTACGCGGTTGACCTCTTAAGGGTTTTCCACAGCTTGTAAACACAGGGTTTCAGGTTCTCTTTCACTCCCCTCCCGGGGTCCTTTTCACCTTTCCTTCACAGTACTATGCGCTATCGGTCACTAAGGAGTATTTAGGCTTACGGGGTGGTCCCCGCTCGTTCCCACAAGGTTCCACGTGTCTCGTGGTACTCTGGATACCGCCTTGTCAGCTCGTCTTTCATGTACGGGGCTTTCACCCTCTTTTGCGGGCTTTCCCAAAACCCTTCCATTAAACTCGCTGAATCAATTATGCGGTCCGAACCCCAGAATGCACGCATCCTGGTTTGGCCTCTTTCCATTTCGCTCGCCGCTACTTTGGAAATCGATGTTTCTTTCTTTTCCTCCGGGTACTTAGATGTTTCAGTTCCCCGGGTTCCCCTCCATGCGTTATGTGTTGGCGCATGGATAACTAAGGTTTGCTTAGTTGGGTTTCCCCATTCAGATATCTCCGGCTCATTGGATATTTGCTCCTCCCCGAAGCTTTTCGCAGCTTATCACGTCTTTCATCGGCTCTTAGTGCCAAGGCATCCACCCTGCGCTCTTTATGCTTGACCATTCAGATGTCTCTATCTGCCCGTGCATAGCGTTGCACGATTGGTCATAGGTCAATTTTTTTATGAGGTTTTCTTCCTCCTAATGACTATTCTTTTGATATCTCTATCTTAAGGATAATCACCTCGGATGTCTTGTTCAGATTCTTTCTCTCGATTGAATCTGGTTTGATATTTCTCAGTATATAGTTTTCAAGGTGCAATGTTGACTGAAATTTTAATCAGTCATTAGAAATCTTAATGACTTAAAATCTCTAATCACTGGTTAAAACCAGTTATATAGAACAGCACTTCCCTGCTGGTAGGGTTAACATATCTTTTAACACAGATTTCATTCTTTTTCATCCATTCAGATATGTCTGTATCTATATAAACACTCTTTCGAGTTGTTTTTTAAGTAATCTGGCAGCCACCTACTCTCCCATATCGTCTCCAACATAGTACCATCGGCCGCTTAAGGCTTAACCTTCGTGTTCGGGATGGGTACGGGTGTGTCCCCTAAACGTATCGCCACCAGAAACCTTCTAGATTCAATTGTTTCGCAGTTCCTACTTCCTCTTTCCCAGTATTCTCTGCTCCAATCAAACCCTCATAACTAAACAGCGCTTAACACATTCGTTCTCACTCCTGCATTCCTTAACCCCTACTTCTTCTCCCTAGAAAGGAGGTGATCCAGCCGCACCTTCCGATACGGCTACCTTGTTACGACTTCACCCCAGTTATCGGTCCCACCTTCGACAGCTCCCTCCGTTTC
>CAJTAK010000005.1:23183-382732 GCA_910574255.1 Clostridia bacterium | reverse complement strand
TTTATCCGATTTAAACTTTCTAACATTCATGCTATCACCTCAGTATTATTTTACTAAGGTATATCTGAAAAGTAAATAGAAAATATTTATGTCGTTTACTATATATATTAGATTAGGTAAGTAAGTGCACCTTTCAGCCAACATTATACATAAAAATTTCATGATTTTTATTTGCTCTACTAATAATACGTCTGTCTTTAGGTACTCTATAACACACTTTATTGTCCACATTGCAAAAGTAAAAATTCATATATCCACAATAAACCATTAATCTTTCTTTATTTATGCTGTGTTGAATTGGCTTTTTCACATTTTTGTTTGACCACAATTTAATATTCAAAAGCTCACCTTGTAATTCAGCTTCCCAGTAACCTTTCTCCCAATCAATAAGTTTACCCAGTTTATAATCGTCTAATTCATTTGTTTTATATTCCTCTTCTTTATTTTGATAATACGCTACTATTGTTTTTGCTATATTAAGCAGTGTTTCGCTTTCATCATCCACTAAATCATCATTTTCAAGTATTAAATTGATCATATCATACTTCTTTTTTCCTTTTTCTAAGGAAACAATATCAATAACCATATCCCCATACTTATTTACTATTCTGAAATAACTGTCATAATCATCACTATTGATAAATTCAACACTTTTATCATATAACTCATAACCTATTCTACTAAATATTTTGATATATTTTTTTCTTTCCAGTTCATACAAAAACCGCTCAGATTCCTTTTCATAAACCCCTTCGCTTTCCCAGGCCTTATCGATCTTATAATTTAATGAGTACAATAAATGATCTAACAAACGATTTTCTATAATTTCCAAATCTTTTGATATATTTTCCTGTTCAATGTTCATATCATACCTGGATTTGATTATTTCTTGTAACATTTCCTGTTTTATAAAACGCATGCCTAAGCCGGTTTCCTTATCACCTGACATGTCTTTGATAAAAGTATCTTCACAATTCATTATCGTTTCAATAATTGCATTGATATCACAAGCATTTTTCTTAAAGAGTTTATGTACATCATATTTCTCCAACCATTCCAGATATTCCGCATATATTGCCAGCCGTGACGGTCTGCTTTTAGATTCAAAAAACTTTTTTACCACATATTCATCGAAACGGGAATGTGTAGCCCACGGATTTTCTTCATCTGTCTCTTCACTCCAAGATTCCGTATCAAATATGTCCAAATAACTATTCTTTGCTCTTTTATTTATTTTTCTTGAAGTAAAATAGGATATATTCTTTAACAAAGACACGCCATCACATATCGGATATTTCTCATTCTTCTTACCATCTAATGTTAAGCAGTTATTTTCGTCTGTTTTCTCATTAAAAATTTCAATTATCGTCTCATACATTAACTCATTAAAATCCGAAATATCATATTCACCCTCATAATACTTGCTATGACCACTATTCTTTATCTTCTTACCATTCTCATAACCTGTATTTTTTGCCCTAGATAAGAACATTTTCTTCTTTTTGTAAAGTAGCTTGTTCAAACATGGAAACTGGAAAGTCACATTTGAATTTACTGAATCTATCCAATTTTCTTCTTGCTTATTTTTTTCATTATCTAAAACTAATTCCGAATCAAGTACATTATCCATATGAGACATTCGGTATTCTTTATTTATTTCATCCACTCTACTTATTTGCTTACTATCTATTGTTTCAAACAACTCATTCAAAGCAGTTTTTTCGCCAAATTGTACTCTCATATAAATTTGAAATAGCTTTTCTGCTTCGACCTTATTTACCAATAATACATTTTTACTCCTATTTGAATTCCTCAATAATCAGTTACCTCCACAATCTAAATCCACAAATAACAAATCAATGCCTACATTTATTACTTCTCCATTTAAAATCAAATCCAACCACAAAATTTTACTTCATCAATACGCCACTTTAGAAAAGATAAGCCAGATCGGAGATAGATTTATTGCTTTCTATGCTTCGAGATGGCTTGTACTTTTATTGTCTACATATAATCAATTCTATCTTTACGTTTCCCCTTATTATAAAGTACCGTAAAAGTCTTTAAGTATTTTCTGTCCGGATCTAATTCATTTTTATAATTATTAAAAAGTTCTCAAACTGCATCCGGTGTTTTTTCAGACAACTTTTTTGTTAGGTTCCTATCATCAATTTCATTCGCATATTTTGAATAAAATATTGACAACCCTGTCAAAATATCACCACAGGTCGCATTCTTTTTCTGTGCTTTTGTACCGTTCAACCATGCAGAACTTATAACCTTACAGAATCTTTTAAAAACTTCCAAATCTGTATTATCATAAATCTCACGGATAGTTTTATATGCCTGAATATCCGTAAAAAGCCTGATCCCACAATCACTTAACGTATCTGCTAATGCACAAATTTTTTTATCTTTTCCTATGTATTTGCTCTTGGCTTTCTGGTATTCTCTTAATGGAGTTTTCCCGTCGTCCTGTGTGCCAAACAACATCGCCTCATCCTCTAATGTTGTATTTGTTAAGATTAAGCATGGTATCATTGGTGTAGATATTTCACCTTTTTTATACAATGTTATGACACTCGATACTCTTGCTTGGCCATCAACATTATACCTGTCCCCATCTGCTCTGATACATATAGTAATCGGATTCAGCCTAGACCAATGGAAATCACCAGTGATATCAATAACCCGCCTGAATTTTAAAAGCCTTTGATAACCCCCTTCTTCTTCCTCTGTCGCACTCTTTACTGTCCTTGCATCCACCAATCCAAGCTGTATCCTGATATGGGAATATCTTCCTGTATCATATCCCATATCATACAAAATAATTAAGTCCTCCATCTTTTTCTCATTGTCAACAAAAACATTCTTTTTAAACTTTTCCAACATTTTACATTCCTCCCGTAATATAATTTCTATCCTTTTCAAAGTCCTCAATAAATTTTGTCATAATCCGGTTAAGCCTTATTTTTTCTTCTGCATCCATCTTCTGGATTTCCCTTTGATGTGTCATGCACTGTGCGGTTTTTCTACGAAATTCGGTCATTGCCGCCTCATATGTCTTCGAAACATAACCTTTTTCTTTTTCGGGGATAACAATTTTAATCTCGCCACGACTTTTTGCAATATATTCCCTTACAGTCTCTTCTTCAATGCTTTCCATTGTAGTTTCTTTATGCTTATTCTCTACACCTGCACTAACTGGCTTTCCTGTTTTTTCTTTCTCTGCTCTTCCCTTCTCTTTTTGGTTTTTATTAAATTCTGGTTTTAAAGGCAAAGAATTTGACCTTCCGCTAATCTGACCTGACCTTAATCCTGCCATTGTTATATCATTCAGTTTCTCAATATCCACCTTGAAAGCCAACTCATATGCAGCATGCGCTCCACGCTTGTTAATCTGTGTGATAATAATATCTGCTAAATCCTCATTACCTTCTTCTCGCAAACGGTCAGCTTCCTTTAAAGCAGACCTTCCAAGGCTATAATCTTTTCCAGAACTTTTAGCACCTGATCCCCAACTTATGATTTTGGCAACAATATCTCTTGTGCGTCCCTTTTCCTCATTATTCGAGTGGGAACTTTGTTCCCTATCGGCATTTTGCACTAAATTCAGCTCACTTCTTTGATTTGCTTTCCAAGATTCAACTTCATAAATAGCTTCGCCCTCCCTAAGCTGCTGAACCCTTGTTTTCTGTCTGCGGCCTGAATTACAGATAACCAAATCCCTAAGTTCTTCCATCTCATTATCATAATGGCGAACTTCGCACTCGATTTCAACATAGCCAAGTTCTTGTAATGCCTTAAATCTTCTATGTCCTGAAATTATCAATCCATCCTCATTGACAATGATCTTTGTTCTCAATCCATGCTCTTTTATCAGGCTCACTAATTCTGAAAATGTTTTATCATCTTCTTTTTTTCCATAGATTGCCGTATTCCTTGGATGAGGTTTAAGTTCTGTCAGCCGGAATATTCTAAACTGTTTATCAGTTCCCATCATTCACACCCCCTGTGCAAGTTCTCTAAAAAATCATTCAATGACTCTTCCATTGCCTGTATTCTTCCTTCAACTTTTACCTTTGCTGTAGAACCATGTCCACAAAAATCAATGTAATTGCTACATACCATTCCCGCCGTAAACCAGTCTAATAAAAATGCCTCATATTCATCATTTGTAACTGTTATATTCATTTTACGGACAGTATCCAGATTTTTAATTAAGATAGGAATATGTATCTTTTTTAAGCAGTTTTTGTCCAGTTCCTTGTCATATGGCGGAAGGACACATAATAATTCATCAAATAAATCTTTTGTCCTATCTATTAATTCATAATCGTGGTTTTCATTTAATTGCTCCGCAAACCGTAATGTTTCATTCGGTGAAAAACTCTTATACTCAAAACCAGAAATCAGCATCATAGACTGCAAAATACAATTTGTAACCTCCCCACGCTTTCTTTGAAGATTACCAAATACCGCTCTGTTTACAAAAAAATCGCACTGCTCCAATTCCTTTATTTTTCCTGCAAGTTCAGTGCCAAGCAGAACATTCGCTTTTTGTGATTTTGTAAAAGTACATCCATTATTTAGACGATAAAACTGATCTTCAATCTGTTCATCTGAAAATCCTGCTAATAGCGAAACGGACACTCTAAACTTATTAAAGACTTTCTGCACTTCAGGATCTAAACTTGAAAACTTTTTCCCACATACTGAATATGCTCTCTCTTCCTTGACCGGATTTTTTTCATCATCAAAGGAAATATCAGTTATAATTACATCATCCATGTCTTGCGGAAGCACAAAACCATCCTTTGAAAATTCATATAAAGTTGTAAGCCGTTGTTTTCCATCTAAAACAGACATAGGGGAAAAATCTTCGGTTCCCTCTTTCATGATATAAATATCTGGAATAAAATACCCATTAAGTACTGTATCAATAAGCAATGCCTTTTGTTGTTTATCCCACTGTCCGGATTCTCTTTGAATCGGATAATCAAAACAAAGCTTCTTTTTACCCATTTGTTCCATAAGTTCTTCTAAACTGTAAACTTGATTCCTTTTTTCCATGTAACTTCCATCCTCCATTTTTATAGTGGCAATTTAAAATCCACTCACTACAATCTACTTCTCTTTTTCATCTTCCATATAGATAGAAATTTCTATCATTATTTACCGTAATATTTCTCTTCTCCCACTTATTCATTAACTGAATAAATTTCTAATTCATTCCCACACTTGTAAATCACATGTTTCTGTTCATCCACATCTGGTATAAAATTAGGTGCAATCTGTCTGTCCATTTCTTTTTCAAAATCAGATGTACTTCTAAAACAGTTCTTTTCATAAAAGGCATCCTTTGGATCATCGTTAACGTAAAAAATAAAGGTTACATTGAAATTGTCTTCAAAAAGTACGCCAGCAATTTCTACTCCCATATTTCTACGTATGTTCGCAAGAATGTTTACTTTTAATAACATTTCTTGTGTTATTGCTTTGCACTCTCTACCTCTATACTGCACAAAATACTCTCTACTTGATTTACGATACTCTTCAACCTCCTTCCTATTAACTCCTACCTGTTTAAGTGCAATAACCCTGTTTGCTTTCAAATTATTCATAATGTTTGTCTCCTTTTTTTCTTTTTTGTTTCCACTTCATATTTCTCCTTTTTTTCTTACACTGTATAAATAATAAAATTTTTTCAATTTTTCTAAGGAATTGAAAAAAATTATTATTTTATTTTCCCTTTTTACTTCTCCATTCATTTCCCAACTTTTATGAAATTTCCGCAAAATCTCATCAAAAAGCAAAAAATTTTAATTTTTACATAACACCCAATAGAAATTCCATAATTTCCACAATACCGAAAATATAATTTCTCATAAAATGCAAAAATTCCATGGCAAAATAAAACTTAGAGCAAACCACTTCTATTGCTCCAAGCTTATATGCTTACCTATACTTCCTAATCTGTATGGCTTCTATGCAATTTTTAAACTAATAAATTTCTAAATCTGTGTGTTTATAGTTCCAGTGTTTGTAACCATTGTACTACCAATACAAAAGATCGTTGTAACTTTTCGAACTTATGTTCTATATTGCGATTATATCGAATGCATGTTCGTTTGTCAAGGGTAAAAAAATACCAGCCACCATTTTATTATTGATAGCTGATATCATTGCTCTAACCCTTTTTAACTGATTTTAATTTGAGTAAATATGTTTTCCCTTTTTCTGTAAGTTTAATGAATTCAATAACTCCCATTCCTGTTGATTTCTTTGGAGCCACCTCTATCAATCCAAGTGCATTTAGCTGAATCTTTATCGTTTGTATACAATCCTCATTGATACTTCCAAAAAATGATTCATTATCAATAACTGAATTAATACCTTTTTTTAATGCACTTGAAAAACTTTCATAATTCACATATGAAAACAAATATGGTGCAAAAGCTGAAAATATTGCATCCCAAGTCATTTCTTTTACTCTTTTTTCGTCTTTATATTTTTTATGGCCATACCCATCAGTCCCGTTATATACCTCTTTCATTCCTACAATTTTATAGTAATCTCTTCCACATGCCAAATCATCCGGCATATCGGTATATTCTTTTAAAGCCTTTTGTAATGAATGTATCTGTTTTTCTTTTTCATCTAATTTAATTCTCAATTCGTTAATCTGCGTTAAAAGCTCAACACTATCCTCTATGCTCCCCCTTGTCCATCCCATTTGTGGATTATTAGCAACTTCTTCAACTAAACTAATTATAACTGATGATATTAGTTCTGACGATGTATGCCACATCTTACACATCCTGCCATCTAATGCTTTATCTCTAAAGTTTTCTAGCAATTCACGGTTTTCATCGTCTCTTTTTTCTACTGGCAAGTTATATGGATCATCATGAAGAAATGCTAAAACAGGAATACCCTTTTCAACTGCATAATCATATTCTTGCTCTGTAAAACTCTTGCCTGTACTTGGATTAATCGAACCATATCTTGCACCAACAATCAACACATAATAATCACAAGTATCTATAATCTTCTTAATATACTTAAATTGCTCATCATTAGAAGCAGAAAACATTTCCATTCCTGCTGGTATATATTTGGCATTTAACAATCCTTCGATAATTGCTTTTCTTTCTTCTTTCAAATCTGTAAATGTGGAACTAACAAACACTTGATAACGCTTATCCATATAATATCTCCCATCTTTTATGATAAGAATATTATATACTCTCAACCATCAATATTCAATTGTCAAAGAACAAATATTCGTTCAAATCACCCCTCTAAATCCACACCCTACCAATTCCCCACTCACACCTCAAAAGTCCCAAATCACCCCAAAAATCCTTTATACACTATACAATCAGAACCAAATATGAAGCATAATCGCACAACTATTGAAAGAGGAATTTCATTGACTAACTATTTAATTAAATCTCTATTCACTTTATAAAACAATCATAGTATAATTTATCTATCATCAACAAAGGGGATATTATTAATGAATAAAAAATTACAGGTTTTCGTTTCATCTACATATACCGATCTTATCGAGGAACGTCAAGCTGCCGTACAAGCTATTCTTGATGCTGGTCATATTCCGGCTGGTATGGAATTATTTAAAGCTGGTAATGAATCTCAGCTAAAAACAATCTACAAGTGGATTGATGAATCTGATGTTTATATGCTTATTTTGGGTGGGCGTTATGGTTCTGTTGAATCCAAATCTGGCAAAAGTTATACACAACTTGAATATGAATATGCTATTTCCAAAGATATCCCTGTTTTTGCAGTCGTGTTAAGCGATTCCTTTTTGGAAACTAAAATCAAGCAGCTTGGATTGTCTGATGTTATGGAACGAAAAGCACCTGATAAATACCAAACTTTTAAATCTTTGATTATGTCAAAAATCATTCGTATGGTTGATGATTGTAAAGATATCAAAATTGCTATACATACAACTCTTAATGAATTTATAAATGATTTTGATTTAGTCGGATGGACCAGAGGTGATATCCAAAAAACAATTGATTTTAAATCATTATATACCGTTTTTAAAAAAACAATACTCTATATTCATAATGACGAACCCATAGATGCTAATAAATATCTAACAATGAATATTAGATACTTTATCGAAGGAATTTCTGAAATCTATAGCCCACATGATTTTGATTATTATGCAAATTTCTTCCTTCAAAACGGAATTGTAGAAAAAGCAATATGTAATATTAACGGTTTTGATATTCTACGATTAACAAAATTCGGAATGGATTATTATAGTTTTGTAATACTTAATCAAAGCTGATTTCTTTTCAACTTTTATTTTTTATTAATACCCTGCTGGTGCCTTTGACCTCCCACACTCAAAGGCACATTTTTTCTCAAATCACTCTTACTCTTTCACAGTCATATTTAATAATTTCATCCCATAATCAAATAATTCCTTATTAGAAAAATCTTCCCTATCATTCCCTACAGCTATCAAAACAACGTCACGATTAGCATTAAAAGCACCATCTTTACAATTCAATTCCTTACACTTCTTTTCTAATTCAGGAATAACAAAAATCAATTTATCATATAAACCTTGTTCTTCCTCTCCCATTTCCTTATAAGCATGAGCATCATATATACCACATAAATAATGGAAAATGGCATTATCGTCCGAATATTTCATATCACTCATATACAGAAAGTAATGCAATAATTCATGCCGTATATTTTGTTTGGTTCTTTCTATATCCTCCATGCAGTAGTATGTATTAATCATATTCTGCTTGCCTCTACTAACAAAATTACCCTTTGTCTCATAATCCGTTTTACCTTCATTATCCTTTGCAAAATCAGTATGAAAAACAATTGGCAAAATATCTGTGTTCATATTTTCAAAGAAACTGTATTCTTGCCTTAACTTCTCACCAAATTCTTTTGCATACTTCATGAAGTCACTGTATTTCTCACCAAACTCGGCATAGTAATCTTTATATATCTCTATCTCTTTCTTAAATTGAGACATTTCATCCATAAGCCGCTTACGATTGCTTATGTAACAGATTCCTTTACTCACAGATGGCTTCTTTGCAAAAACATAGTTTCTCTGGAAATCTGCATAATCCCAAAATGACACATCTACTTTTACACGTTTCTTATATGTACAATCACCGTAATGCTCACAATCAAAACACTCTCCGTATGTAACATCTTCACCTGACAATTCGCAAATATCCCTTATAGAATCCGTTTCTATCTCATATAAATCATATTCGTCTTTCTTTAATGGCTCAATTATAAGATTTATGATATTTATACATTCCTGTTTTAATGACATTTACTTATTTCTCCTTTACCTTCAAACCACTTTGTTTAAACCAACCGCTACAAAATCAATGGCAGAGATAAGGAATACCCTTGTAATTCTCTTTACCCGTCTGACTGACAGACCATATATTATCTTTCTTCTACATCATAAACCTTGTGCTCTGAACTTCCTTAAAATATTCATCCGGATCTTCACCAGCTTCAATCAATTCCTCTCTGGCTTCCTCAATCATTCGTGTCATTTCATCCTCACTAACACCCATAGCCCTCGCCATATCTGAAGCTGTACATACAAACTCTTCACCTGTTATTTCAGAAATCCTTCTGCAAGTATCAAGATAAATCATGTCATAGGACATTCCACCTTCTAATCCTGCGTCTATAACCTCATTTATCATATCTGGCGTGATTCCGTATTTACCATAATTGGTCATAATATTTTGTATAATTGTTTCTCTGGTCATTTTGAAGCTCTCCTTTTCATCCATAGTTGCTTTTCAATTGTTCAAACTGAACAGTTAAATTTTCAAGATCTACATCGGATGCATACCTCTATTTTCAGCATTTCCCCAAATCTGGGGAAAACTTTCTCAATCACTAAACCTATAATTCCCACTCTTCATAGGTAAAAACTCTTTAACACCATAAACCTCAAGCATCTTATTCATCGCCCATTCAATTTCCTGTTTATATCCTTCTTTATTCAGTACATAGATATTAGGAACATTTTGCGGAGGCTTATTTACATCTTTCTGTATACTGCCTACCTCTCTTTTTACCAGTAAAGCAGGTATATCATCAGTAGATGTAGTCAGATAATCAATGCACTTATTGATTGTATCTTTCGACATTGAAAGTTCTTTAGCCATATTTTCTATGCTTCTGAAGAATGCTTCAGGATAATCTTTAGCATTAGGTAGCTCTGATCCATCATTATTCCTGCTACGACAACCTATGTATGAATTGATATAAAGGAATGCCATAAGTATACTTTCTCTGTTTAATGACGTATCTGCCATCATGATTGTGTCAAATTGGGATGAGGTAAGTTTGCCGAATTTTTCAGTTGAGTCGAAATTTTCTGGAATTATTTTGATTTCAATAGCTGTATCATATGATGCTGCATCTAAATCCTGTGCTATTTCAATCATTTTGTTATTAATCATATATTCCAGAATATCTCGTATTTCACCAACTGCTTTCGGTTTTCTCTTATGTGTTTTATATCCATAAAAATTTAATACTTTACGAATAGTAATCCAACTGTAATCCTCATAGGAACGATATTTGTCTATCAGGATATACATAATATAAAATTTTCTGCTTACTCCAAATTTTGTTTTAATATTTCCCTGTATATACTCATTCGGGAACCGTGTAAAATACTCTGTTTTTTTGATATTAATTCCTCCTTCTTCCGTTTACGAGCGTTCAGCAAAGTAGGTTTCATCCCCTATCTAATCCCAAAAGGTCGTTCAGCAAAGTAGGTTTTTACCCCCACTTGCTGAACTGAATAAAGATAAAACCTATTTATAAAGACAGACATATTCCGTGCCATATTCCGCTACGCTACATATGTCACTCCATAAATAACTTTTTTATTGTTTATGGTTACTCTTACAAACATTTCTCATTTATCAATACTCATTGCTAATTTCTTATCCATCCTATCAAAAATAGTTTCTCTAAACTTCTTCTCAACATCATCTATTGAAATGCCATTAGCAATAACACACTCTACATAAATATGTTCATCGAAATATAGAGTTTTCATTGTACACTCAATAAGAACACTATTTTTGTCTGTAAACTCATAATAGAAATCAATTGCATCTTTGAATATTGTTTTATTTAAAAACTGAATTGATTCTGCAAATTTTTCAGGTGTAATCTGATTCGTTTCAGTTATATCAACGCTGATTTTAGTCTTATTCTCTACACTTACTATTGAAATCATATTGTTTTTGATTGCTTCTACTAAATTTGATATATCTACAATTCGTTTGCTCATGTAATTATTTCTCCTTATTTAGTCTAAAAAATACTGACAAAATCTTGATATGCTCATGTATAATTCTTATAATTGGCAAACCATGAAACCAATCATGATCTGCCAATATTGACATTAAATCTTCAAAAATCCAAGCTCCAAAACTGTACCATTCTTAAATGTAACTTCCAATACATCCGCTAAAATATCATCTTCTGTTTCGCCTGTTCTGACAGTAGACTCACAATTTACAACTTCTTCATATCTGATTGTTACATCATCAGGTATTAATGATACCAATGGTGAAGTATAATTACTGATGATCAATTCTGTTTTTGTTGAATCTTCTACTATCTCATATATCTCTGAAGCAATATGGAAATTACAAATTGCTTTCCTGTTACTTGAATCTAATGATACCGTTACAATTAATTCCTTTTCTTCATGTTCTCCAAAGAAATCTTCTACTATTTGTTTGATTCTTTCCCTTGTTAATCCCATACTATTTCTCCTCTAAAAATAATAATGTTCTCTCTATCTCTTCTCTTTTTTACAGGCGGCATATCAGCAAATACACCGTCTGTCCAAAATCTTATTCCACAAATCCGACAGTGACAACATTCCTATTCCCATCAAAATCATCATTCTCAGGCAGCATATAGACATTGATCACTCTTTTTGACGGCAGATAGAACCAATCCTGAAAATCCTCTACATCCTCAACAGATTCAATTTTGCTAATATTAATGAACATATTAGAATTGATTTCTACAGGATATAAGTTTGTACCATCCTCTGATTTATCTATAGGTTTCTTGCCCAAATTCCCAAAACATAATAATGTATGGTCTTTTATTGCACTGCATTCTGTGAAATATAGATCACCTATTTCAATACCTGTATTTTTTGCGCTTTTCTCCTCAAGACAATCACTGTTCAAGTGAATCTGATAACTGCCTCCTGTCTCATTATGATCTATCAGTGCTTTAAAAAAATCTGATGTTTTTATAACCATGAATATGTATTCTCCTTTGATATTCTTTATATTTCAGGCAGCACCTACGATAAGATACCGCCTGTATAGCTATCTGCTTCTATCGCTTAAAACCTCAGACTTATAAAATCTCCATCTAAAAACTCAATACCGTAATCTCTAAGTCCTACTTCTGGTACTAAATCGGCATTGGTCATAGTAATCTTATTAATGGAACTTTTCATTATATCAACTCTTGATTTGTCCACATAATGAGTAGAATAGATTGCATCAAGTGCAGAAATCATGATATCTTTTTCATCCTCTGATAATCCATCCCACTTCGTAGCAATCTGCGAAATAAAGTTACTTTTTTCTGAATCCGTATCAATGTCATGCTCTGATAAATATTCATAAGCATTTTCTCTTTCTGTCTTTTCATAGTATTCCTGATTAAAAGTCAATTTTACGTCGCCATCTTCATAATCAGTTGTTTCAAAATGGTTGAAAAATATTTCCCAGTATGCCGGTTTGCTAAATCGCTGAACTCTAATGCCAAATGATGAGTATTCCAGGACTAAATCATTCAGCCTTGCCATAAATTCTTCCCATGTAATCTCGCCGGAACCACTTCTTGACTTCACGAAACGCACATAGCTTTTAATGATATCTTCGCCCACTTCATCTTCACTGGATTTTAATAACGCCATAATTTCAGGTATGCATTTTTCATCTATTGTAAGATTGTCAAAATCCAATACCGACTCTAATTGCTTTCTGTCCATGTGTTTGTCATTAAAATACCCATTAATTGTGTTGATCTGTTTGTTTGTCATAATACTTATTCTCCTTTTTCTTTGTAATATTTATTTTGTCATATCAATGGACAGCCAAAGTTTTTAAGCTATCCACTATATATTTCTACATTTCTTCAGCTACTTTATCATTTTTTCTTTTTCAATCTCATTCCTGATTACATTAATCTTAATGTCACCATGAATGATGCAATAAATCACAAATACCGTACATGCTACCATAAAGACTAAACCGAATATTACGCCTAATTTTAGTACGAATTTTAATAAAGCTTGCAATATAGCTACTAACATATAAATCCTCCTTTTGTTTATTTGTTGGATTAGATGGGAAATCTCACCCGTTGATTACTTCTACTTTTTCTGATATCCCTTACATAAACTTTTATAAAAACTCACTCAAAATATCGAGACTGGACACTTTTTCTTCCTTTTTAGGTTCTTTTATGACTGTATTCCACTGTGGAATATGCACTTCATTCAGGTATTCAGATAATATTTCTACATCTGATTGCTTTAAACAGTCCATGCCGCCTTTGAATCTGGATAAATCATTTACATCTACGCCTATATTTAGGGCAATAGTCTTTAGCAGCAATCCTTGATTTGTAATCTCAATCAGCTTTTTTCGTACTGAATCGTTATTATGTGACATATTTACCTCCAAAATTGCATTATAAATTACCTATTCATTCTGTTACACTTATATATAAATGATATTTTGGTAACTTATCCATACTTTATATATTCCTAATCGTTGCTCTATCAATTCACAATCGTTACATAATCAAATCATATTTTATGATGTAGGCGGCATATTTACCGCCCACAATCCATATTTATTGACTTACTTACCCTTATTTTTACTAGCCAATAAACGCTCTCTTAAAGACATTTGCTTTTTAGGTGGTTCTTCAATAACTGCTTTCCTTTTGGCAAGAAAATTAATACCTTCATCCATAGAAATATCATCATCTTCCATAGCCTTTTCCACTTTTTCTTGTTCTGACTTAATGGATTCAGCCAAACTATTGATATATGTCTTAGGAAATGACATACCACTCAAATACAAGACTGTTTCTGTATTTCCATATCCCATGTAGGTATCAATAGGCTGTCCGACAACATCAATCACAGAACTTATTTCAATAGTTCCTTTATCTTCTTTCGCTTCTGGTTGTGATAATCCGATATATTTAATCTTCTTATTTGGCTCAATCGTTGCATAAATTCCATCATTGACAGTCGCAAGCAAGTTAGACTGTTCATTCTGTGCCATCTTATGGATCATTGCTACGCCAGATGTTTCAAGTAATGTTTTCTGTTCTGCAATGTCAATCACACCATGAATAGAGCTTGGAACATCACCTATATTGATGAACGAATCAAAAAGCCCTGAAAAGCTACGGTTAATGGATAACTTGTCTTTTCGTTTATTGTTGTCAAGAATAAAGATTGATCCGAAGCTATTTTTAAGTGGTATGATCTCCGATAAAGCTTCATAGGCATTTATTCTTGCTTGTAGCGATTCCTCCATTGATGGCAAAATTATTATAAGTCCAACTTTCTTTTCTGGATTCTCTGCAATCACGGATGATAAAAATGGTCCACATCCGCTACCAGTACCACCACCAAGAGAGAATACCGTAAATACATATTTCTCTGTAATCTGATTATCCAGCGTCTCCAAAACTTCATCTATGGATTCTGACAATACTTCTTTTGCCTTATCACGACTCTTTGACGCGCCTTCGCCGTTTTTAATATGTAGCTTGTTCGGACTATTGACTAAATCCAAATCCTGTTGTGCCAAATTCACATAGTATGCCTTGTATCCCTTTTTCTCCATCATCTGTGCCACGTTAGCACCTGCCGCCCCAATCGCCAAAAACCTAATATCTTCCTTTAATTTATTGTTCTCCATTAAACAATACCTCCTTAATTGATTTTCCCTTTGATGTAATATAAAACATATCTGCTTTATTTACCTTTAATTTGCTTGCAACATATTCCACCTCACGTAATGCCCAAACTTTCCTATTGACAGTTGTTTGGGAATAGTTATGATCGGAATTATTATTCAATTCTTTTGCAATCTCCTTTAGTGTCATTCCCATTCCTGGAGCAACGGCTCCAGAATCTGCTAAAATAGACAGTATCACTAACTGAATCTTATCAATTTCCACATATATCACCTCCATATCCATGCTTTTTATAATGGTTATTTGTTACTTATGCATTGCTTATATATTGCTTATCAATTCATACAATGGTAAAAAATAATTGGCTTTTAGCCTGTATTATGTACTTCTTTCGCTTTTATTTCTGATTCCTCCTTTTTTAGCACAAATAAATAATGCACCCAACTAAAACTAAAAGCTGTAAGCCTTACAAGTATTAGGTTCCTAACTCTTCTTACTTAATAAACATCCCTCCTTCAGATATTCAATTCTCCAAAACTTAATAATTTCTAACACAAGATAGTAAATACACCTTTCCCATAGAATTTTTCTCCACCCATGAAAAAAGTTTTATCTACTTTCACTTACTTCCAATAATTACTAATAGGAATAATTGCAGAAAAGCTTGAAATAAAACAAAGATAGTGTATAATAAATTCAAGCGCAATTCTGCGTTTTGTATGTATAAGACCTGTCCGATGGTGTGCCAGCACCGTTTGAGGATGGGTCTTTTATGTTTCACTGTTGATAAGTATAGAACATATATTCGATATTGTCAATATATTTTCAGAACGTTTGTTCTTTTCTTTTAGTTATGGAAATGAGCACAATAAGTATGACCACAATAAAAAGAGGTAATAGTGGAGTAGAAAATTGCCTCAATACATTTTTCACATATTAACAGTTATATTTTTATTTGAATGGCTATGAAATGGGGTTTTCAAGTTGGGTGAATAAGAAGTGAATTTTGATATGTTTAACGTAAGAATAATTATATGAAAGTATATTAGCAAGGATCGGACTTTCATTTTCGAATGAAAATCGGGTGTTGTCCTAATATTAGATGATATATAAAGAGATAAATATAAATTTTCCATGAAAAATGTCGATGTATAAATTAAAGATCCATTATTTGATAAAAAATGCATAAAACTAGGAGATAAGAATGGAAACTACAGCATTATATGTGGAATACATTGTAATAGGCATGGAAACTTTAAGTTGGATAGTTATGTCAATTTTTATTATTGTGGGTGATTCGTTTAAAGAAGTCATAAAGTATTGTGTTTCAAATATTCTTTCAAGTATAGTTGTTATTATTGTTTGTTATGTTTTAGGACTTGTGACAGACAGAATAGCAGATAAATTATTTGAAAAAAGAAGAAAAAATATTAAAGATAATTTTGAATTTCAGGCTCAAACAAGTATAGCGATATGGGAGGATTATTCAAATTCTTCATATGCTAACTTTACACTATCAAGAATAAGAATATTACGTTCAACAACTATAAATAGTATATTTATTGGAATTCCAGGAACCTTTTTGTCCTATAAGTATTTTAATATAGGATTGTCGATTTTTACTATAGTAATTTCTATACTTGTGTTCTTTGGAGCAAATAGTGCACACAAAAATTTATTAGATAACTATTACCGCAAAACACATGCATTAGAAGCGGAAATAACAAATAAAAGCAAAAAAACTAAACATAATACAATAATTTTTCCTCAATAAAACAATTCATCTAACCCTAAATATAGCCAGCCCACTATCCGGACTGGCTTTATCTTCATTACTCACCCCATAATTTTAATCACAAAATTCTATTGTAACTTTCTTTGGAACAGTAGTAATTTTTATCCTTCCAGATTCTTGCAACTTATCCATTGCTTCTTTGACCTCATGCTCTGGAACATTAAGATCTTTTGACATTTGAGAGATTGATTGTGGATATCCTTTTTCTTCCATAAAAGATTTCAAATAGTTGTATACTTTCTCTTGGTTATCCATGATGATATACAGCCTCTCTTTTTTAAGAGTAGTATGTGAGGGATGACGGAAAAGTATACAAGGTGGTTTTGAAATGGTATAGAAATCTACGCAGAAACTTCTTTGCAAAAATATCCAATCCCGAATAAAAATCTTGTCGTTTTCTGTCATATATGGTAATCTAATTTTAATCAGTGTAGCAGTATGGGGATAGTTCCTCGGTTGCCCTTTTCGGAAACGGAAAGGAGATTATTGTGAATACGTTAGAAATTTTGACGTTGCTTCTGGTGGTATTTGCCGCCTTGACTTACATAGATAATCACAGCAACCGTAAATAGACAGAAAAAAGCTATCCTCTACCGCAAATAGGGGATAGCTCGTGTAACTTGTAAATCATTTTGCATTAGTTTCCGTCTAGGGTAATGGGGACGTCCAATATCTCCGTTACCTTCTACACTGATTATAAATGATCTGTCTATGGTTTTCAAGTGAAATTTTTTCGCAAATCTACGGATTGCATTTCTTACAAGGATCATATCCCATACCAATCACATCATCTCTATTTCCGGAATAAAACTGCTTATTCTTTTCAGCCATTTGTTTTACACTTCCACAAGTAGGATAATGAAACTTCTTTGTATTTGTATTTAATATATAATCTGTACCAGCCGGCGTGGGGTCCTGTTGTTCTACAGATTCTTGAGGCTCCGGCGTACCGGGTTCATTCCCATTTTGTGTATCTGGATTACTGTCTTGCGATTCTGTCGGTTCCGGCTCTGTAAATGCTAACGCACGTTCATCCATCTGACTGTTGCCGGTGGCATAATCTATAACAACATCAGGCTGTACATTGTAAACAAACACATTAAAGCAGATTCCGTCACCCTCATCTTCCACAGACCAGCCTTCCATCAGAACACCATAAGCCAAAAGATCATCATCGTCAAAAATAGGAGCTACTCTATATAATACGTGATTACCTGTTTCTTTCACGTAATCAGCTATCATATTCTCAAACGGAAGCATTCCTTGTACATTCAAATATCGGGTTCCCGTAATCAAATTCTTTTCATTTGCATTTTCTCCCGACAATTGATAACCAACTAAGTGACATCTATTGTACAAATATTTTCCATCTACATTATCATATTTTATGGTCTGCCATCCCGAAGGCTTTATTTGTCCAATACCTTCACGTTCTTCTGTCGGCATGAGATCTTGTCCTATATTCGCACAGGCAACTCCACATCTTCCCAATTCATCCAACTCTGAATAATATTCAAAAGATGTTGTCGGAAGATTGTCTTTAGTAAAAAAAGGAATATTATCGTTCATTACGACATATAGTTCACCAGCATAGTCAGGAATATCAACAGAAGCTTCCGGCTCAAAGCTGGTAACAATTTCATCAATAGATAGAATTTCTTCTATCTGCTCTTCTGTAGGTGATTCCTCTTCCGGAACGTCTATTGGTTCTTCTTCAATTCCCTGAATCTCCTCAACTTCCGATTCCGAATCTGGTTCTATAGTAGTAGAGTTGCCACAAGCTGAAACTGATAATACAATAGCAAACAAAAAGATTAATAAGGAAATCGTTTTATTGCTTTTTGTGCTTGTATATCTTTCGTGTAATTTTTTCATGTGAGGTTCCTCCAAATTCTTTAGTATGTGTAATTTCCCAGCCCAAATTTAAATCTATATCCAAATATACATCTGCCGGATATGTCCGATTCCAATAATAAACAATTATAACCTCCAACTTATCCTCATGTGGTTTCAAAGAAATATCTTCTACAAAACAACAGCTTTCCTTTGGAGCACATCCAAATAAATCATCTTCTACAATAACTTTATCAGAAGCCCTACCAAATAGTTTTGAAGAATATGTATTCATCCAGACTTTTCCTTCCGCAATATCCAGCATATCTTTCAAAACAGCCTCGTCTCTGCTTTGTCGCCTATGATTAAATAATATACCATTGTTATCATCTAAGCAAATAAAAATTGTCATGATATTATGTCCTTCTATATTTAATAACATTTTATTTATCTATTGTAAATCATCATTGGTTATTACATATTCATTTACCTCTTCTTTATCAAGAGTTTCTCGAATACACCAGAAAGGTGAATATGTACCCTCTTCATCTTGCTCAGTAAAAACAGCTTTCACATTCACTTTATGCCTTTCTTCAGATAATCTATTCCAGCCTATTTCAAATTTACGCCATATCCCATATCTATTTGTATGCTTGTGTTGCTCCATGGCAATGCTTGGGTGCTGACCCAGGGAAATCCCAAAATGTCCGGCATCCATATCAGTATGAAATGCGTGTTTTCCTCCGACAGCCTTGTATTCTTTATGTTGCTTTCTTATTTTTCCTGCATTGTCTGTATGCTGCATATCACAATCAAAATAGGCGATATTTCCATTATCATCTGTGATATACAGATTTGTTTTATAAACAAGTGCAGTATTTTTTGGTAAATTAGAAGGATCTAATTTATCATTAATAGATAGATTTATCATTTGATCCACTTGTAAATAATCCGGATAGTATTTCTTACATTCTGGTAGCTCAATGCAATTTGATAAGATGATTCCAGGGGACGTGATGTCTTCAAAAATAATTTCTTCCATATTCATTTTCGAAAGTCTCCATAAATCTATTAACTAATTATTTGCAGTCAGTTACAATATCTTGCAAAATCATTTTTTCTTTTGAAAAAATAAAACGTGACCTTTCAACACTATATTTTAAATACTGTTGATTTGCATTACTAACATCGCTTTTTAATACTGATACTATTTTATTTCTAAAATTGGGGGAAATATTATCAGTATAAAAAATTGCCACTTGTGGAGAAAGCGGGAAATAAATTACTCTTTCTTTTATCTCTTCTTCAACATTCGTCCGTCCCCATATTACAGGAAACTCACTTGTTACAAATTGATATTCATTTGCAACTAAAACACAAAAATTCAAATTATATATTTCACTAATTGCTTTCTGTACCATACCACCTTCAAATTCTTCATCTAACCACACCTTTTTACTCGCAAACCTTACAATTGATTTTATGCCACCAAATTTCATATCTTGTAATATCCTATCAATTGTAGCAATCTCTTCTACATCTAAAATTCCATCATCAACAGAATTTAATTTAGCATGTTCCATACACCATGGATTTCTTAAAAGCATATTTGCAATAAATCTAGCCAAAATTCTTTTTTCATCTTTATTGCAAATTAAAGCTTTTTTATTTTCAGGATTGCAAGATATGCTATTAACCCTTTTCGATAATGCACTATATTCCCCTTCATATCTTGAAAAGCTTTTCTCAATTTGATTTGGTAAAAGATATTCCCCTAGCCTTGGATTGGCTTCTTCCCACTGTGTTTCATATAAATATTTTTTATAACAGATATCCTTTGGAGCACATTCAAAATATCTATTCTCTAGCCGATCATAAACCCATAATTTCCCTCTACCATTTGTAAAATTTTTCAAATAAAACTGCGGAATATAATGCTGTTTTTTTGTCATTTCATCCTTCATACAATAATTCATTCCCTATTTAATAATCCATTTAAAGGTTTCCTTTCAAATTACACTATCTCTTTATTTGTTCTTACAAATATATTATAATATTTATCAATTATTTTATATAAGCCAATTAAAACAGAAGGTTCATCAAACATTTGTATTAATTCAAGCGATTTTAATTCATCATCTATTTCTTTAATATATTCACTTAAAAGTTTATTTTTTATATTGCTTAAATAAAATTTTCTAACAGTTGGTTCTTTGGTTCTAGCCATAAAATATGGCAATATTTTTGTTAAATAAAAAAAATTCTTTTCATTATAATGCCCATACGGATCTGCCATTGAGCATTTCCATTTTCTTTTCACTATATCATTACATATTTCTAAATCGTTTACTTTTTCAAAACCAGATGTTCTTTTTTCAGCAATATATTCTAACCAAAATAATGATGCTATGTAATTTTCATTAATCTCATCATTATCTAAAACACATTTATATAATTTAGGCATAAATGTCATGTCTGTTATATGTCCCATTTCATGATACAAAGTTTTCTTTAATAGTTTAAAATTATTATTTTCTAATAATTCTTTAACGTTCAAAGCTGGAAGTAACTCATACAATCTTGAAGTAACAATAATTTTTCTATTGCTAAGTACTTTTCCATCTGTTTCGTATGGAATATCTTCTTTGGAAATTAGCTCTATTTCCTCTAAAGAAGATAAATGTAGATTGTCTCCATATTTATCTAAGATAATATTAACTACTTCTTTTATAAAAACATCATATTCGGGATCATATGAACAATATACTTTCACAAAATTCTCCTCAAATCAACTCATTATAATGTTTTAAAATTAACAAAATATATAGACCATAATGCTCTATCAAATTTTATATAAATCAAATTTTCCCAATATTATCATACCCCTTATGAAATGTCAATATATAGCATGGATTTCAAACAAAAACACAAGATATTGTTTTTCATCTCACACTTTATGTAGCATGGGCGATTAATCAACATATATTATCTTACATTCATCTATGCTTTCTCTATAAACATTACCGAACACAAAAACCCCCTTCCTCTAAATCACCAATAATCCCTTAAAATTCTTAGCATTTCAGCAATACCCATAATTCCAACACCTCTAAATGATAATCATTCTCATTTAAATAAAAATATCACCTTTTCCCAATATTCACCCCGAAAACCATACCGAACCACTCATATTTAATATAATTCCCACTATTTTACTAGGATTTATGATATAACAAAATCTGCTGTTTTCTCAATATTCCCATAAGAAAACAGCAGATTATTCCTAACAAACATACTCACAAATTTACCATTCTACCGAATATCACGAATATTTGTCCATATTTTGTTAAATTATTTTCCCCATTCACTCCTTGCCAAATCTAAAAATCCCTATTTTTCCTATGTTTTCACATACTCCAACCAGCCATTCCGAACCCTACCGAACATCATAAATAAAAGAAGCCATAACTTTTCAGCTATGACCTCTCCGCAACTAATCAACCTATAAACTCTAAGCAAACACTTCTAACAATCCATTAATCATGGCAATTCCTTAACCCGAAGCACTTCTAAACCAAGCAAAAACCAAATCCCATCCTTTACACCTTGCATATAAGTTTCCTCCAATTCATAATTCTCCTTTTCAATCTCCTTATCATAATATTGGTGTACAATATCCTGCTCTTCTTTATCCAACTTTTTAAGCAGCATGTCAACTATACTTTCATCCTTTTCTTGCTGTTGGCATAGTTCTATGTACTCTGAATTATCTCTATTAACACGCTCTAAGGCAACATCAATCCTGGAAGCAATTAAATTCTTCCAGCTATCACGACTGCTCCTGGCTGCTTTCTCTGCCCATTTTGTCGGTTCTCCCATAAGTCAATACCTCTCTTCCCTCTTCCTATATATTGCTTTCATAAATCATGCAATTTTGCTGACCTTCCTCAATTCAGTCACAATCTTTTTATATTCTGTTGGATTATCCTTCAAATACTTTTTGGCATTCTCCCTCCCCTGTCCTATTTTATTTCCATCATACAAATACCATGATGAACTTTTACTAACAATATCTTTTTCTACTGCCCGATCCAGAATATCCCCTTCTTCAGATATGCCATGACCAAATATAATGTCAAACTCGACTTCTTTATCTGGCGATGCAATTTTATTCTTAACAACCTTTGCTCTTGTTCTACTACCGATTATTTCGCCCATCTGTTTTAAGGATTCCATTTTACGAATATCTAATCGCACAGAAGCGTAATATTTTAAAGCTCTGCCACCTGTCGCACGTTCTGGATTTCCAAACATGACACCCACTTTTTCTCGAATCTGATTAATTACGATCAGCGTACATCCTGCATTATCAAGAATCGGCGTTAATACAGACAATGCATCTGACATAATCCTTGCAAATAATCCGCAATGGGAATCACCAATATCACCGTCTATCTGTGCTTTGGGTGCAAGTCCAGCTAATGAATCAATCACAATAGCCCCGAATGATCCTGCTTGTGCAACTGTCTTACATACTTCAAGTGCCTGCTCTAAACTATCCACGTGCATAAGATAGAAATTCTTTTCCTTAATCCCCATACCTTCAATGGTGTCCCGTGTTAATGTCCTCTCTGTATCTATGTAAAGTACAGGCTTGTCCTTCTGATACTGTTTGCATAACTGCAATGCAAGAGTAGTTTTGCCTCCGCTTTCAGGACCATAGATTTCAACAATGCTCCCTTTCTTGATTCCGCCGACACCAAGAGCAATGTCTAGCCCCATAATACCAGTAGATACAATATCGTCTTTTGTTGGAGGTAATTCACTTAACTGCTTTATGCTTATCTCTCCAAAACGCTTATTTAAATGTGAAAATGTTTCCTCTACTGTCATTGTTTCAACCATAATAATTTCACCCTCCACTTTCATTGATATTCTATCTTTTCAACTGTTTCATTTACATATTTTTTCTATTACCTGTTGTAACCGTTCCCTTCCGTCCGTCACATAATATAGATTCTGTCCTATCTTCAAATGCTGCTTTTTCTCATGTGCCATAACAACTTTTTGTTCATAAAGGCTTACTCCAACAGCTACACCTGTACAAAATGCTTCATTTTCCATTAATTCTTTCAATATCCATTCCTCCATGATTTTAAAAATTTTCTTACTATACAATTTCTTGATTCGCTCACTTTGATTTCAACTTTCCACCTCCATTTCTTAATTAGTAATTCTCCAAAGTTCCGCAATTTTTCCACAATATTAAAGCTGATCAATAATTCATTTCACTTTCAAAATATTTGTATATTTATAGAAGGTACTCACTGCTATACCTTGCAATTTTGCAAATTGTACAATAGTAATGCTTCCATATTCTCCAGACTGGAGCTTGTTATATTCCTTAATGAATTCTTTGGGTACTCCCGTAGCTGGCCTGCCCAATTTCTTTCCTTTTGCCTTTGCCACTTCCAAGCCTTGCATAACCCTATCATGTATCTTTTCTTTTTCCTGTTGTGCTATATGTGCCTTTAATGTGACAAAAATATCAATTATCATCTTTGACAGACTATCATCATTCATCTTTTCCCAATCATTCAGGAATGGAACATCCAGGGCAACAACTCTAATCCCTTTTGATTGTAAGTCCTTAATTTCCATAATTACATCATCCGCATTTCTTCCCAAACGGTCTACATCAGATATAATCAGTGTGTCACCATTCCGAAACTGTTTCTTCATATTATGATAGTTCGGTCTGTTATCCGCTTTCGTTCCACCAGTAATGACATCCGAAATAAATTCATCAATATTGAATCCATTATTCACAGAATATTCAATGATGGTTTGTTTCTGCCTATCCATCTTTTGGGTTTTATGGTTAGTTGATATTCTCATATAGGCAAATATTTTGTTTTCCATCCTAATACCTCCACAAAATCCATAACTATTTTCATGTAAGATTTTCTTCCCCATTTCTTTATAAAATGATGCAATAACTACCCTACACGAAATCAAATGTTTTCATATAATATCAATTCAACAAGTTCCATTGTCTTTTTCTCCATTTTGACCTATACTATTAATGAAATATCTTCATTTCTTACTATGAACAAAAATTTTTTAAGGAGTTGATTGTAATAGATATAGAAATCAGAAAACCAAACCGAATAAAAGAACTTTCACAAAATTTCCGTAGCAGATTAGAAGATCTCATATTTTCCATCATCCAAAAACTTCCAGAACACCTTATTCCTCACTGGCTTATGGACTGGATGGAGCGATATCTAAACAACCGTATTAACCAACTACAACAGGAAACTATCAAACAGAATTGGAAAAACGTCTATCTCCAAAAAGCTGTTACTGAAATCCATAATAAGCAGCAGGACATAAAAGAAACACCTTCAGATGATTGATTCATCCGTTGGTGCTTCTCAAATTTAACATTTTTATTTTCCGACTGAACAAGTTGGATTGATTATCAAAATGTTAAGTTTCCAGTCTACTACACTTTCTGTAGCTTTCTTTCTTCCATTTCCTTTAAAAAGGCCCTTCCACCCTCATTATAGAAATTGATTTTTTCCTGCTTTGTCATATCTTTTGTAAGCTCATAGTGATATTCCCTAATCTTATGAATATCTTCAATCGTAAAATCAGGGCTTAAAATGGGTTTTTCCATAACTAATCTAATTCCTCAACCGTAAGACATTTTATCTCTTTAAATTGCCGTAACTGTTTATCATTCGTTAGGAATAATTCACATCCAGACAGACACGCAGCAGCTAATTGTAACGCATCCATTGCTTTAAATCCTTTATATTCTGCTCTTATCTGTGCAGCTTTCTTTGCAATTTCCCGACTAATTTCTATAATTTCCATATTTGTTGTTTTTACTAATCGGTCAAACATATCTATAAATGAATATTCTTTGTTTCTGTATGGGTACACAAAATATTCTTCCATAGTAATTACAGAAGATACAAATTTTTTATCGTTATCATACCCATCTTTAAAAAACATTTTTACCTTTTCGTGGTATTGCGGATTATTGCTGTCCTTTTCAATAAAATATATAAAAGGTGCTGTATCAACAAAAACCTTTTTAAAGTCTATCATCTTCACGCATCTCCCTCATATATTCATCTACATTTTTTCCCCGTTCACTTGGTATAATAAAGCTATCCCAATCAACAGGTACTTTCTTCGCTTTCGTCTGCGGATAATTTAATAAGGTAACAACAACCTCCGCTCCGTCATATTCCCTTATATCATCATCTTCAATAATCACTGTGTTTCCTTGTACAATTCCCTTTACTGCTGCTAACATGATAACACCTCCTGTCATTCCTCTTTAAATCTGCTCTCATATGCCAACTCTGGCTTTAGATCAACTTTCCATTCAATCAAATCTTCCGGTTGACATTGCAATAACTGACATATATCCTCAATTGTCTTCGTAGATACATCACACATAAAGTCTTTTCCGTTATGAGTATCTTTATATTCCTGTAACTTCTTCCCAATCTCTTCCATTGAGGCACCACTGCACATTTTAAGCTTTGTCAATGTACTCTGAGGTATTAATGCTTTCTGCCTAATAGTATATGTTGTAATTCCTTTTTCCTTCAATTTATTCCACAGTTTATTATAATTTACCATCATATTCTCCATTCAGATATAATATACATTTGTATTCGTGCATATTATAACACTCCCTTCCTTATTTTTCAATCATTCATTCCATATTAGCCACAAAAACCGCACAAGCAAGCCATCTTCCATAAAAAATTATTTGCAAGTTTCCGTTTATGCTCGGCTTCTCCCCTTGCTTTTCGCTCCAGTCTGTCCATTAATTCAAGCTGTACATCCATCTCTATGTATTCCACCATTTGAACCGGTGTTAGTTGATGATAAAAAGTCCTCTGTTCCCTGTCTATAATCTCTGTCTCATCTGGACAAACAACAATTCCAAAATCAAAATACATAATCAACCTCCCTTCTCATTAGCGAACTAGCCAACCGCATACTTCCTATATTTTCCGCTTTTGTTACTTTCTCTACATTCTCCATTTATTTGCTTAAAGTATCCGTCCAGACTAAACGAATATGCTCTGCTCTGTAAGCAGACACATTTTCCATTATTTATGACGGTTGTTTCCGCTATCACAACATTATTGGTCAAAGAAAGGTGTTTTCTGATAATGCTTTCTAAGGATTTCCGCAAACCACTATAAACAGTATCCATATAATGCTTGGAACCTTTATTCCCTTCGTTTACAAAAAATATAATCCTATATGAAAACCTGTCCTCAACCATGTTGTTAGCCACACAGCCTTGGTCTATATCCGCAAGAATATTTGATATCGTATACATGTTATTTTCTCCATTTTTATATAGAAGGGGAAGTCAAGCTTCCCCCCTTCTACTATGCCGCCTGTCTGACTTCCTTGAAGTACCGTTCCATCACTTTCACAAGATAATCAATTTTTCCATGTACTACGCTTGAATCTCTTGTTGCTTTATTCGCATTCCACATCTCCCAGGATTCCCCATCAATCTCTGTTTCCTTGCCGCCATTTACAAACCACTCGAGAAATTTCCCAAAATCTTTGTCTTTCCATCCTGATTCAACAAATGTCTTGAATGCTGTCACAAATATATGGGCGTGTTTACTGTTGAATAATGTCCTAATATCCTTTGTTTTTTCCACTGATGTGGTCAGCCTTGTAAGCAGATCATTCAGATTATTAAAGTCGGAAATGCTTGCATTCTCATTCAGTGCTTTAAAATTTGTTTTCGTGTCCTTTCGATACAAGTCGGGAAAGTTGCAAAGCAAAGCCGTTTCACTGATTACACGTTCCAGTGTCCCGTTTTTCCTGTCATTGCGGCTACAGTTATACACATCAAGAAAAAAGCGGTTTTCTGCGATATTACGTATCTCCGATGCAAATTCATCCATATACGTAAATCCTTTTTGTGCCGTATTCATGGCCGTATGATTGTTATATTTGCGGACTAACTTTGAAATTTCCGTTGTATTACAATTTTGGTGTATGGCAACCTCAATCTGATAACCATCGAACCGATCCTTTAGTTCCTCTGGAAGCTGATTATAGGTCTTGTTGCGGATGTCGTATTCTACAGATTCCCATAAGATTTCTCCCTGTTCATCTCGCTTCGGGTTTCCGTTTTCGTCTAAAATTTTCCGCTGATAGGTTACAATGGATTCATCCAGATTTTTTGTAATTCTGGTATTAGCATAGCGGAACATGGAAAGAGTGCTTGAACGCTGGAGCCCATCTATGATCCATTGTTTTGTGATCCCGTTTACAATCTCTTCTCCAAGGATGATAGGCGGAATATAATTTTCCGTAAGCACCGTGAAAATCAACTCATTGACCATGTTAGAATTCCACTGGCCGGATCTTCTCTGGCACTCCTGATCACTACGAATTGTCTCTGCCTTCATCAGCTTTAAGTACTGATCTAAACTGTAGGTCTGTTTTCTAATCTTTGCCATTATGTTTCCCTCCATCTCTTAAAATTAAAATAAAATTTTTACATTCTCGTAGCTTCTCATGGTCTGCATGTTATCTGCATATCTCTTTTCAGAAATTTCTAATATCCGGCATATCCCTTTAACCTTATATCCATCCATCAAAAGATTTAAGATGTTTACCTGCTCATTGGATAACCTTGAAATATACCGCTGTACCTTATCTTGATACTGCTCATTCCCTTGTCTTTTAGTTGCTTCCTCAAATGTATCAAAGTCAGATGATAAAAAATCCAACAAACTACATTCTTCTTCATTATCATTAATTCCATCCAGCGAAACGGCAAACTGATTTAAGATCCTTTTCTGGCGGTGTCTGCGTGTTAATTCCGTTTTAAACTTTTTCCGTAAGCAGGAATACAAAAACCCTTCAAAACTGATATCCATATCCGGATCATAGGAATTGTATACCTGCCATAAGGTTAAGTTTGCGATGGAATAAAAATCATCATAGTCAGCCTTTGCCAGCGGCTCATTAAACTTAGAAAAGATTGACTTCGAAATCTTTTTCAATAGTCGCATATCATTTTCGCAATATGGCTGTAATACTGCTAAATCCGCACCTGTCATAATTACTAACTCCTTTCCAAAGTGATTGCTGTATGAATTGTTTGTTGATTCAATGGCCTATTGAATTAGCGGACGTGTGGGAATCGAACCACACACAAGAACCATTCGCCCATCCTTTCATTACCTGCTTTCTTTCCTCGGCTTGTCCTGATACCATTTGATAGTGCCGCCAGAGAAATTTGTTTTAGGCTGACAGATGCTTGCTCTGCCTACCTTATCAATAACATTGCCTTTTTTAGTGACTGCAAATTTAAGTGTCTGTGTCTGCATTTTTGCTGTTCCTTCCTTATTAATATGTATTATGGGTACTATCCCGACTACCCTTGTCTGGGTAGTTTCGTCGCCTTTCTGCGGTACTCTTCAGGGGATTTATATTAATCTAAATTAGGACAAAGACCTAAACCGCCATCAATTCTTGGAAGCCGTCTAAAAGCTCCACGATGCGGACAGTCTGCCTTGTCACAGTCGGGGCAATAGCATTTCTGGTATTGTTCATAGGTCATTTTGTAATTGGTATCATTTTCAAATTCTTCTCTTGTCATGGGTATACCTCCTTCTTTGTTGACTACCTCCTGCCCCTTGTGGAACAGGAACGCTCACGGCTTAAAGCCCTGTTTATAGTCGCCGTGACGACTTTGTTATAACTGTGTTTTCGCAAGTCTTACAGTAACTCGCTCCATAGGTACGATCCTTAAATATTTACTATAGGTTTCTTCCCCATCTTCTTCACCTGTAATAAAAGCGTCTTTGTCAAATATAGGTTTGGTAAATGATGTAAATAGAACTTCTAATCCTGCAACTGTAAGTATTTTTTTCTGCCGTTTCTTCATATAAGAAGATGCCTCAGCTTTAAGCTGCTTGATTTCCTTTTCTAAAGCATCCATCTCTTTTTTCTTTTTGGCTTTCTTTTGCTCCAATTCGAAAATCTTTTCTGAAATAGTTTGTAAATC
The DNA here is from genome assembly GCA_910574255.1 of Clostridia bacterium. Classification (GTDB taxonomy): domain Bacteria; phylum Bacillota; class Clostridia; order Lachnospirales; family Lachnospiraceae; genus Laedolimicola. The sequence goes on along the minus strand of CAJTAK010000005.1, from coordinate 352,982 downwards.
CTGCATATTTGCACACATAGGCGATCCCCTTTTCTTTTTTATTAAGTAGCCTTTAAAGAATCTTCTTGACTATTACCTCTCACGTCTCGATACCGTTCACAAGTATATTGCTTTAAGTTTATGAGTGCTTTCGGCTTGCTCGGTTGCTTGTATTTTGGTCTCTTGCTTGACCTTGTAATTGTATTATACACCTTTATTCGTGAATAGTCTATTGGCATTATGCACGAATAATCGATAATATTTTTGTTTATTTTATACACCTTTAATCGTGTATTTTCTATTGACAGTGCACTTTTATTCGTGTATATTAATTTTAACAACAAAATTATTAATCATATTTTCAAGGAGGTTCTGGTTATGAGTAAATCCGTTTATGAAATCGTAACAGATAGGATTATTGAACAATTAGAAAATAATATAATTCCCTGGCAAAAGCCCTGGACAGGCATTAGAAGTGGCGCATATAACCGAATCAGCAAGAAAAGTTATTCTCTTATTAATCAATTGATGTTAAAACATGATGGAGAGTATGCCACCTTCAAGCAGTGGGAAAGCCTTGGCGGTCATGTTCGCAAAGGTGAAAAATCAGAAATAGTTGTATTCTGGAAAATCACACCTGTAGAAGAAGCTAAGGAAGACGGAACAAAAGAAGTAAAGCAGATACCTTTATTAAGATATTACAACGTATTTCATATCTCACAAGTGGAAGGCGTGGAACCTTTACCGAAAGAAGAATTACATGATATAGAACCGATAGAAAAGGCTGATCAGGTTTTAAATGATTACTGGACACGGGAAAATATAACGGTTGAGCATAAAGCAGGGAACCGAGCTTACTACTCACCTACCCTTGACATGATATGTTTACCATTGTTTGAACAGTTCAACGATTCAAGCGAGTATTATTCAACGGCATTTCATGAGTCAGTACATAGTACGATGAAGGAAGATCGTTGCAACCGCGCAGAAGATCGTAAGGGTAAGATTGTTGCTTTCGGTAGTCAGGAATACAGCAAAGAGGAATTGACGGCAGAGATCGGAAGTGCAACCATTCTAAATATCATCGGAATTGAAACGGCAAACAGTTTTAAGAACTCAGCGGCATACATTCAAAACTGGTTATCAGTGTTACGGAATGATGTAAAGTTCGTTGTATCGGCTTCAAGTAAGGCTGAAAAAGCGGTTAAATATATTATGGGTGAACAATTCACGGAAGCATGATCAGGATTAAGATTTAAGTAAAAAAATGGGTGTAACCAATGTAAACGGCTACACCCTGACATAAAGAAAAGGAAGGTATAAAGATTATGACAATCAATGGTTCAAGACAATTTAAAGGGAATGATGGTAAAAGTTATTTGGTACAAGATGCATACAAGGCAGACAGACACAAAGGAAAATATAATCTAACTGTAAAGATAAATGGTGTATATAAGCTGTGTTATGACATGTTTTATAAATTGCTGTATTTTGATAGTATAAAGGATGCACAAAGAGAAGTATTATATAATGCGGATTTTATTAAAACATTGTAAATGATATGCATTCAACCAGATATATAATGATATATTTAAGGCTATGAGTATTGACGCTCACAGCCTTTCATTTTGGTCATTTATTTGGTCATAATTATATAGCTACATTATGATTTTAGGGGCAAATTCGGCTTTAAATGGCTTAGGTGTAACCTTGTTAGGGTATGCCTGAAAAGTGGCTAGAATCAGCTTATAGCGTGGTTATTCGTGGCTTATTTGACGATATAGGGGGCGGTGGGTGCAAGGGTGTACCCAGGTAGGTTTACATACTTTTTTGGATACTTTAATGTGGGAAAGTGCCTATCTAATCAACATTCACGTCACCTCTATTTTTCAACTCCGAATCGAATATACCCATGGATAGGGGGGTATGTTTCCGTTCAAAATATAAAATCATATATATACGGTATACCCCTATATAAAAACAAGCAACTCTTATATACTTATTTCCAATCCTTTAGTGTGTAAATGATTTTTAATCAAATTTCAAGATTATGTATCCTACTTTACAATTTATCGCTGATAAGATAAAATTAAAACATAAAACATTTCTTATATGGCAACATAGTAACCGCAATAATATCTGGCTTCTGGATGGCGTAACAAATATTGCCCTATGAGAGTATGCTTTATATCCAAAATATTTAAGCACCTAATATGTGTTTGTCCATCACAAAATAAAAAAACGTTTATATTTGGCATTGAATAAACTAACCAGCCCAGCATTGTCTAACGATAATTGCAGGGAACCAAGGTATGAAACAGCTAATTAATATTACGGCCACACTGAATTTAACTAGAACTAACATATGCCATCCACAAGGAAAAATTTGTATTCGAAGATATCCTCATTTGTAACAACTGAGCTATCTCAGTATCAAGACAGTTTATCACTTTCATCATGTCTGGCCGTATAGCCGAAAGTATCCCGTCTGATCTGAGATTGTGGTCAATGTACTTCTAAAAGATGTAAAAGAAAACTAGCAAAGGATACAGGGGATACAAAAGAATCCCTTTTCAGCAATATTTCTGGAGATATGATCAATAATGTAAAAGAACTGGAAGATGGTTATATGAAAAAGCAGTATTTGTTATCTACCGGACAGCTTGATGACCCGCATACGGTACCTATTGCAGCCGCCAAGTTTCAGCTTTCGGTTGATCTGCTGATACAGATGTAGAATAAGGCTTTGGAAGCCTATAATTCATTGATTTCCATATCCTTGTAGTCTTTGGGACAGAAAGTAAGATACATCTTCTTGTATATAGGATATATTTACAGACAGATGTTTGTATAATGAAACTCCCCGCAGCAAGCTGCGAGGTATCAGCCCCAGACTCGCTTCGTTCGTCATTAGTTTGTTGCGCTGCAAGCAGCGGGGAACTAAACCCTCTTTTGAATTAAAGAATAAAAGAATGGACTTGATTAAGTATGGAAGGGAAACAACCATGTAGAAAAAGGGTGTGCAGTTAAAAGCGATTGTTTCTAAACTGGAGAGCAGGACAAAAAAGATTATTATAGCAGGTGCAGTGGGATTAATCGTTTACCAACATGTCCAGGCATATGTCAGAGAGTATTCAGTTAAAGCCAGAAATTACAGTTAATTTACTCAGGAGACCCACAAGAGAATCGTTAGCGTTATCCGAAGTTTGGAGTCTGCCGGCGAGTTGATTATCGTTAAGGGCGGAAAGGGTGAGATCATTGTCTAGGTTTGTCAAGGGTAAAAAACAATTAATGTAACAGAGATATACCAGTTTTATCTAGCTTTGCATTGAAGAAAGGGACAGGGAATCGGCATCCTCGCAAGTAGTGGAGTAGGAAAGAGTACCCTGCTTGGAATAATAGCTTCAAATATGAAAGCAGATATAATGAGATGATGTTGGGGGCAAAAGGTCTCCAGCAAACAAATCACATCAATTGTTTTTGAATTGTGCATTGATTTGATGTATTTTACAGAATCATTTGAGAGTAAATTTTTAACCAATTCTCACACATTAAAAACAATTTTGGTTTAAACTACCTTTTGACCCCAACATCCTGAGATTACTCTAATACAAAAACGAGGATATGAGATTTGAGAATTTATAGAAAAGGAGCTAGAGCCAAAAGGCATGAAGTGTTCCGACTTTGTGGCGAAAACCTCAGTCCAACTGGCTATGCTGCATTTAAGAAATGTTCCCTAGTAGCTACTACCATTGCGGAATATTTCAAGGATCAGGGGAAGGATGTATTGCTGATGATGGATTCTCTGATCCGATTTGCCATTGTACAGAGAGTGAGTGGATTTGCTACCGGAGAACGCCAGTGGCAAGCGGCTATCCCCTTTCTATCTATGCTGAATTTCCTAAGCTGTTGGAGCGAAACGAAAAATTTGAGAAGGATTCTATTACAAAAATCTATACGATACTAATAGAGAACAATGATACCAATGAGCCCATTGCTAATACGGTTCGAGGTATCCTGAATGGACATATTATTCTGGATAAATTCAGAACTGCAGGCGCACAGGGTGTTATGCAGCTTATGCCTGCTACGGCCAGATCTCTGGGAGTGGAAGATAGCTTTGATGCCAGAAGTAATATTATGGGAGGGGCAAAATATATCGCCGGGCTTCTGGAACGTTATCAAGGAGATACGGTTTTGGCCCTTAGCGCCTACAATGCGGGAAGTGGAAATGTAGATAAGTATGGAGGCATTCCTCTTTTTTAAAGAGATACAGAATCACACATAAATCGGACTAAATTTTTATGAAATTTAAGTTTATTCCTGAAACCTCTCCTTGCTTTCTATTAAATATTCTGCATTATTTTGGAAATCCTTATTTTGTCTTTAAATTTCCAAGAATAATAGTATCTGGATTTAGCTAGATTGGTTGACAAGCAGAAGCGATTCATATATTATACATACTAGATGAGCTACCATTAAAAACCAATTTATAGGCTCTCGAAAACTTGAGCTATCCGACCAAGATTCATCGCTCAAATGAACCTTGAAAATCAATACATAAAATTGTTATTAAGCAACACTCAATTAACTTTTTTAACATAAATATATTCATTGAGTGTAAAAGCTTAATTATAAATAGTTGTCATTATTATACAAGTGATTGGCCTCTACTTTTCAGAATAAATAAGGAGGAAAGTGAGTCCATGAAAAACAATAATAAATTTAATGGCGCTGAAGTAGTAAATTGGGGAATCTTATTGATAGAAATATTAGATTTTATCTTCAAATATTTTATATACTACAAATAGTAACTTACAAAAAACAACAAAGACACCTCGACCGACCAAAGTAGAAGGTGTCCCTGTTTCGCAAATAACTAGCCAATCACTTGTTGACAGCTATTTTCCTTACATATCATAGCATACATAGAACACTTTTTCAAGAGTGTCTTTTTGTGTGTTTTCACTCAAATAATCTTCCCATGTACAAATATTTCTATATAATATCACCAATTTACCACTATATATACTGCTTAATAATAAAGCATTCAACTTTAAAAGAAGGGATTATTTCGCTCTATATAGCTATTAACTACCATCCTGAAGGCTTTTCAGAATTGCAAAAAAACAAGGCATACCAGATTCCCACATCCGATATGCCTTGTATTTCCTAATCGTATTTATGACATAAATTTATTCATAAGTTTATCACGATCCTGTTGTTCCTGTTCTACACGCTGCATTGCTTTTTCAAGATAAGGATTCCACCTCTTTTCCATCTGTTTTAATCTTTCTGTTTCTTCCTGTTCTCGATTTCTATTTTCGATTGCTCTTCTCTCTGGTTCACGAAAAACCTTGTCAGCTAATTTTTCATTTTTCCTGCGCTGGATATCATTCAATAATTTCTGTGCTCTCTGTTCAATATCTGTCATAGTTAAAAATCCTCCTTAAATTTAATCATCAATTTCAATCTTCCAGTTCATCATTGCTTCATATACCTTATAAGGTATTTCATCCTTATACTGTTCTGCCACATCCTTAATAAAATATTCTTTATATTCCTTATATCTAGCAAAAGCTGATTCAGCAGTATCATAAGTACCAATCTTAATCTGTTCACCCATAAATGACATATAAGCTCGGTATTTCTTTTTATCCTTTTCATAAGAAACACCTATAGGGAAATCGCCCCTGTCAGCTTTCTTGCTAAGGAATAGCGTATTAATTGCATGAGGCACAAAACAACATGTCTCTGGACTATATACCTTATTCCCCTTGAAGAGAATATCCTTATCCAAATCCAGTGACATACCGGGTATCTTATTCTGGTCATACCACACCTTAAAATTACTGTAATTTAACCATTCCTCACATACACTGCATCCTCTATATTGCGGCTGTCTCTCATGAAACTTAGTATTGTAGCAACGATTAATCATATCATGCCATTTCAAATAAGATTCTGATTTACAATCCACATTTTCACTTCCACGATAACCAACACCACACATAACAGGCTCCATTGTCCTTTTGCTCCAATCATCCGGCTTATATCTTATATCATTCATTACTTTTAAAATAAATTCTTCAGAATCATCACCTGTTTTATTGAAATGATTCTTGACCATCCTATATTGCTCCTGGTTCAAAGGATATAAGTTCCTGTAATAATAATCCTGCTTATCATATCCGCTATGCCATATGTAAACATTATTTTCTTTATCCGGATTCACAATAAATTCTTCCACTACTGCTTTGGCTGCATATAAAGGAACGCTTTTATATATCCATTTGCCATTATGAAATACGTTCTTCTTCAATGAATATCGCAATGCTCCATAATTATCATAACTTCCTTGCAGCAGGTTATATTTATCATCTGAGAATCTGATTGCCCTCCCATAATTTGATAACCAAGCATTCTTATAATCCATGAGCTTTACAAAGACTTCATCAGTACCTAATGGGATGATCTTAATATTTGAAATATCCACTATCCTTTCAGACTTAATTTCTTTGTAGTGTCTCTGGATTAATATCTCAAGATCATCCGAGAAACTGATTTTATTCTTTTCTTCTAAATACTCTCGTTGATATTTGTATTCACATTCCCTACATTGTCCTAAGTAATATGGATTGTGAAATTGTCCTTTAACCAATCTGAATTTTTCTATAGGTAGTAATCTACCACATTTTTTACATATTTTTGTTTGTGAAACTTCTGTATTCATTTTATTTTAGACATTCCTTTCGATAATAATAGACACGCTCCCAAACTTGGGAACGCTAAAAAGAGAGCCAGAACAGGCTCCCTGATATAATCAATATTCAGTTCTATACTTTCGCAAATAGTTGCGATATACCAAATCTTTGTAATTGTAATATCGGAAACCACCAAATCGTGGTCTCCTATTTTATCCCTTTACAGGGGGAATGATATGATATTTTCTAAGATGTTTACAATGACTTAGGATTAGTCCACGGCAGACTAATTTATATATAATTTACCGTTGTCCACAACGGACAACACTTTCCATATTTACGGAATCTGTTTGAACCGAAATCGTTAATTATATTCACTCAACACGAAATCGTGTTCAGCTTCCCATTTTGGGATTACGATCACACTCATAGAATGGGGGTAAACCGACATCTGAAATGATATAGGTTCTAATTACTTGAATGATTCAAACGACAAATTTTATCGCTTGATTTTCTAAAGTCGTATTTCGCAACTTTTAAATTTGTTTTTTTATTTTGAAGGTAACTAACAGTGACCTTCGCCCGAATGGTCAGATTTGTCCAATCGGACTAATCGGCAAATAACCGTATTTTTCAAAGGATACGCTTATAATGGATATTCTCTAAATGGTGGATGCCTCTACCCTAAAATAACGTACAAGGATACCCTGGTTTCAAGGTAGCCGAAACTTTTAGGGTACCCATTTTCAAGAATGTCCACAATGGACACAATATAGTTTTTCTTTAAAGAGGTAGCGTGAAATGCTATAGCCCAAATAATCTGCTCTGTCAATTCTGACGAAGCTGTACTTTTCGGTACATATTGAGTACTGAATTTGCAGTGCTCTTCAAAAGCTAGAACCCCATTTATACTTGATGTTTCAAAATCCACGACAAAATATCTTCATATTCTTTTTTGCCATCTGCTACATCAAGAATTAAATCAGATAATTCTTTCTGCGTATATTCAAGCTCATATCCATTTACCGCCAGAAAAACCAGCATGGTATGCACACCTATCCGCTTATTCCCATCTACCATTGCATGATTTTTTACTAACCCATAACATAATCTTGCTGCTTTTGCCTGTATGCTTGGATATAGTTCTTCATTATCAAAAGACTGAAATGGGCTTTCTAATGCAGAATCCAGTAAACCATCATCCCGTATGCCATCACATCCTCCGGTAGATTCTATTAGCTGTGTATGGAGCATCAATACCTGTTTCTTTGTCAGACGGATCATTTTGCTAATACCTCATACGCTTCTCTATTCTGTGTAATTAACCGCTTTGATATGCTCATTATGTCTTCATCTGATGCTATGGAATCCTTTTCGGCCTTACTAAAATCTATGACAAGATATCTCGGCACATTATTTTTCAAAATCACAGCCGTTCCATGTTCATCAACTAATCTTGCTACTTTAGAAAAATTCTGGTTTGCTTCTGTAATGGAAACCATTGTATTTGTGTCAATCTTCATAATCAAATATCTCCTAATATCGTATTTTAAATATAGTATATGCAATTTATAGGATATATTCAACCTATTTTTTGTAATAGATATAATTATCAATACAGATCATCTATATCAATACAATCTGAATCTTTTCCAGTAACGCAAAATAACTCATGATTGCTATTATCATGAGATTCATTATCCGAAACATTATTTTGTTCGTTGCTTTATTTACTCATTACTGGCATATCAAGTATTTCTTCTATGGTGAAATCCTGCTCCATTGAATTAGGCTCTCCCCAATTGTCATCAACCTCATTCCTTACTTCATCAGAAAATACAGTTAAATCTAATAATTCACCCTGTTTATACTCGCCATCATAATACCCTTCTACTGGCTTATATTTCAGTGATTTATTGTATGCCAGACATTCCTTGTATAAAGCAATCACGGCAGCAGGATCATTATATTTCTTTGCACCATCACAATAAGCGTTATATCTTAGCTTTATTGCCCTTCTGTCGAGTTTTTCAACAAAATCTTCACATTCTACTGTATCAGAATATTTCAATGCTTCAGCAATAACAGCATCCTTATCACAATACCTGCCATATGAATTATTCAGCTTGTAGTATGTACCATTAGCCCTACGCTTCTTATGCCTATACACATAAATAAGTTTCATATTCTCTAATTGTTCCAGGTAATCATTGACGGTCTCTTTCCCATATCCCCATAGTGTTACCATTTCATCTTGAGGCATATGCCATTCTTTAGTTTGATTATTAATCGTTCCAATTAATGAATAATAAAAAGAGAACACATTAAAAGGTTTGTTTGCCTTTTCAAATATACACTGCATTTCCCACTGTTCCAATACAACAAACTTTTTCTTATCAGAATTTACTTCCAGTCCCTTATCAGAGAAAATATAGTTGTCATTGCTTTTCTCTATGATTCCTATAATTCCTTTATCAGCAAGTGAATGTATCGCACCTTTAATCCCATCAATTATTGTGCGCTCTCTTTTATTTGATGTTTTCAAAAACTTGCCTGTCATCTCATATCCAATTAGGTTCATAGATGTACTCAGGTGATTATATTTCTTACTATACATTCCATTAAGTATCGCTAGTATAGCTGTTTCCTTATCGTTTGTATTCAGTTGTTTGTCCAAAAATAATTTCATATAAATAACATTCCTTTGCATAAATCAGATTAATTTCTTTGTTATTTTTCAGCATTTTCATATTGTATCAATCTCACTGCATCAAAGTATCTTCTGTCTGCCATAAAAACATGAAATACTCGTCCGTCTTTATCACCTATGCCACAACCAATAGGATGAATACCTTTCTTAAATAACAAATTGCACTCTTGTAAATCATAGTTGTAAATTGGTTTAATATTTTTGTTATACATAAATCAATTCCCTTTCATAAAGTAAAATTAACCTAAGTTTCGTTTTAGGCAATCATTTGCCCTTTTTTCTAATTTCTCCTAGGACAAATGGGCATCCATTTGCCCATTCCGATACTACTACTAAAGGAGATCCCTCTTACTAAAAGAGATCCATTCTTACCCCTAACGGGGATAAGATTCTGGTTGACTGTTTGTAATTGTTTTTTCTCATCTGCAATTCCTTTCATCTAATAATTGATTCATTGCCACTAAATAACACTTCTCTCTTCTATTTCTCTCTTTCTATGTGACATCCCATTTCGGGACATCACATAATTACTCTTCTACAAAAACTTAACAAAAATTCATTATTTGACTTTTGCATCTGTTACACTCTCTGACCAGAAATGTTAAATTTTTACATTGTAATAAGGACTAAACATTTCATTCAGCCCTTTGTTCACGTTCACTAATGGGACTTAAAACTTTTATGTCCCTTGTTGATTTATCTCATTCAAATATTCAGTTTTCATCATCATTTAATGGAATTATTGTGTAGAATCACACAATCGAAATGGTTAATAGTTAGAATTTCTTAAATTTCGGTTTTTACAGATTATTTTTTGATTGCTCTATGATGTTAATAATTTATATTTAGCCACGGGAATTTTCCTTTGCTATTTTCAACCACCACCAAATAGTTGTCGTTAAATTTCACTTGCCACCAAATGGTTGTCAATCATTATTATTACTATTTTCAGTATAAACCAGATAATCAACCGCTTTCTTTATCCTTGCCATCTCATTTGAATATATCCTATATGCTGCATTCTTTGCTAATTCTATGGAATCATACTTTTCAGGCTGTAATCTTCTGAGACTGCCTTTACCAAAACAGTATAGAAGATATTTATTTTCTTCTGGCTCATGGTTGATACGGAATTCCATCCTAATTACGCCACATAAATTGATCTCACAATGACTACACACAGTCACGCCATCTGATACAACGTCTTTCCATTCTAAATCTTTGAATTGCATATAATGTCTCCTATGCTAATTTTTTCTTAATGGACACCATTCAGGACTTCTATTCAGTAACTCATCAACGCTCAATTTCCCCATATCGTCAATTCTGTCTTCATGATCACAATAATAATTCTTATATGTATGGTTATACGATTTTAAAAATTCGCATTCACCACAATTCATTTCTTCATCTTTTACATGCTCCATTTCATCTATTGCCTCTAATTCACCAATCGCAATATCAACAAGATAATTAACCACCTGTGATAAATCAAAATTGGTACAATCTTCTCTTGCAAAATATTTGACTAACTTTTTCATGGTCTTCTTGTTTACCAGTGCCATTCTATCCGCTGCTTTAAATTTCATATATTTATTCCTTTCTTAATTCCTTACTGAAAATCCCTTACTCTTTAAATATTCAATTGCCAACTTTAAAAGTTCCCCATTATTAACAGTCTCATCCAGAGTATCATCCCACACACGAGGCTTATGGCTCACTTCCATACCTCCATGTTTGCCCTCATTCGACCACTTTGCCACTTGGTATCCGCTAGCATTTACATAATTATTCATAGAATCATAATCAATATATACGCTTGCTTTTACACCACCCTTATATGGATGTGCATCAACCTTTACAGCCGAATAGAGGAAATCCTTTGTCCTCTGGTAACTTGATGGTTCATACCCCGAATAATAATCCTCTAAGAAATAATTCAAAGTCTCATGTACCCTGTCTGCCAACTGGTCAACCATTTTTAATAATACCGGCTGCATCGCCTTTGCCAGCTCATCCATGTTACTTACGTGTATTGCCATACTTTCTTTTCCTTTCCTGTGCTTCTATCACCATAATATTCTTTGCATTATAATCACTTCTGTCATTTTGGAATGGCTTAAAAGAGACATAATATCCTCTTTCAATATGCTCTCCATTCAGCTTTGAACAATGAATGAAATAAGTATTGCCATCTTCGCCATGAATAAAGCCATATCCTTTGTCCCGAAAATATCTTGTCACTTTGCCATACATGAGATTATTCCTCCCCACATTCTGTCTGTTCTTCACCCTCTGAAATAGAATCTGGAATAGAATCGCCGCATTTCTTTTGTGACAGCTTTCTGCATGCTTCTTTCAGACGTTCGCCCATAATAAATTTCATTCTATATCGTGCCGGAACAATATTTTCTTTTATCCCTGGAAAACCTTTCGCATTTAATTTGACTGCCTTATAATATCTGGGTTCTATTTTAATATAGTTATACAGCTTAATAGAATCGCCATCCTCTATAACGTCAGCTATTACGTCCCAGAAAGCATCCAATACGTTTGCAATAATCTTCTGTGTATATTTCAGATGATATTTCCTTTTGTAGAAACTCTTATTACCGCCTATGACTATTTTTTCATCAATTAACTTCTCTGATATTTTGTTGACTACATCCATTTTATGTAATACGTTATTCATTTTTCGCTTGTCCTCCTAATTCTTTTGCTGTAAAATCTTTTGCTGCTTGATTCAGCTTTGAACCTGGCTTGAAATGTACCCTGTAATGTTCTGGCAGAATCATAGTCCGATTTTCAACCACATTCCTTGATTTACGTTCAGCCATATGTTTTGTTCCTATTGTGACATAACCATTGAGCTTTACGGAATCGCCATTCGAAATCGCATCAATAACGACATCCCAAAATGCAGACAGAATCGTTTCAATATCTTCCTGCGTATAATTCTTATCTTTGTGTCTTAGTGAATCAGCAATCCGCTTCACTACTCCTGGCTTAATAAGCTTCTCATTCATTTTTGTTTTTACCTCCATATTTTGTCATGTAGTAATTATTAATCAATTCTTCTTTTAAATTTCAAATATCTAATGTCATGCATCCTCCTTTCCGGCAATGAAACTGTACTTTCAAGTTACTGTGGGATTGCGGTTATAGAATGCCCCTGTAAGGCTCTGTGCGGCTCATACAGGGGTTTTACGGATATAAGAGTGGGGTTTTTATCAGATAGTAATTAAGGCACTAAATAAGCCCACTATCAATCATATTTCTACAACTGATAATGGACTTATGCTAATGTCCTAATATTATGTTTACACTTTTGTTTACACTTTACAGACGATGTGCTCAAACCTCCTTATTTTATGGGTTTTTTATGAGTTGTGTCGGGGGTTCAAGTCCCTTCCTCGCTACTAGCCAAAAGCCTTGAAAGTACTGTATTTACAGTATTTTTGAGGCTTTTCTTTTTTGAGCAGTATGTTTACACTTTTCAAAGAATCATCCACCTTACAAAGCTTGTTTTTATTTCCAATAGCTTGCAGATTTCGGAGCACAATGTTATACTAATCACAGTGCCTTAGAAAGGCAACTATAACTTGAAATAAGGATGTTTCCCAATGACTACAATGACCGAAAGCAAAAATGATACAGGAAGGGAAAGCTGTCGTGAGTTTTCAAAAAAATGTTCTTCTATTATGAATGATGCTGTCAGCATTGCTATCCTTATCCTGGTAACTGTGTTTCCTTTGATATTCCATAATTCCTATTATGATATTTTAGAGACAAAATATCAGTGCTATCGTTTCTGTATTCTCCTTCTGCTGGCCGCCATTCCTTTTCTGGTTCTGGGCATGGTGTACATAGACTTGAAAAAGTTTGAGGGGCAGAATACCAATGACTTTTTGTTGCGGCTGCATCCCAGAAATTGGAAAAAGACCTTTTGCGCTGCAGATGCTGCTGTTCTTGCGTTCTGGCTGGCAACAGGCATTTCTACTCTGCAATCAGATTATCTTCATGAGGCTTTCTGGGGAGATCAGGGACGTTTCTCCGGCTTTCTGCTTCTTACTTTATATGTTGCTTCTTATATTATTATCAGCCATTTCTGGAAATTTAACGGAAATTTTTTGGAGCTATTTTTAGCAGTTAGCATGCTCCTGTGTCTATTTGGCATTACAGATTATTTTCGTATGGATATTATGCATTTCAGAAAAACGTCAGATGCAGTCATAGCAATGGCTAGCTACACCTCCACTATAGGCAATATCAATACTTACACAGCCTATGTCGGCATTGTCATAGGGCTTTCATCCGCTATGTTTGCTCTAGAAAAAAAGCCGTTAAAACAGCTCTGGTATTACTTGTGCCTAGTAATATCTTTCACTGCAATCTTAATGGGGCGCAGTGACAATGCTTATTTAAGTATTGCAGCTGTCTTTGTGTTTCTTCCATTTATTCTGTTCACAAACAGGGAAGGGATTAAAAAATATTTGATTATTACTGCAACTTTTTTTACTATAATCCAGTTTATTGCTATAATTAATAAGCTGTATCCCAGTATAATAATTGGAACAGACAGTTTATTTACCATAATAGCAGGCTTTTGCCAAACCCTTCGGCTGGCTCCCCTCCTATGGATCCTTGTAATCATATTCTGGATCTATGATAGAAAGCTGGGAAAGAATACCTCCTTTTCTGTTGGAAAGAATATTACTCTGGTACATATATGGGGAGTTTTAATCCTCTTGCTCATACTTGCTGTCTGTGTTGTCTTCTTCGATGCGAACATAAGAGGGAATGCAGAACGATATGGTTCCTTTGGACAGTATCTGCTCTTTAATGATAGATGGGGAACTAGCAGAGGATATATCTGGAGCAAATCCCTATGGATGTATAAGAGACTTCCCCTCCTTCATAAGCTGTTTGGCTATGGTCCGGATACCTATGGGTGTCTGGTAAATAAAACAATTGTATTTGATGTATACAATGTTTTTGGAAATACTAATTTAGATAATGCACACAATTCCTTCCTGCAATATTTGGTGACTATTGGCCTGACAGGTTTGATTACTTATTTAACCTTTCTTGGAACCTCTTTTTGGCATCTAATGAAAAATCGTAAAAAAAATCCTTACATTCCGGCAATTCTGCTTGCTGTAATCTGCTATGTATTCCAGTCAAGCATCAATCTGGATGTGCCTATTGTGACACCTTTCATGTGGTTACTGCTAGCTATGGGTATGGCCGCATGTAAAGAAAAAACATATGCCCCATAAACTTATGGGGCAATATCCTCTGAACTATTTTCTATTGTTGAAGCATCCTCTGCTTTTGCTTCTCCCCCAACGGGTTGTTTTTCTTCCACTGCTGATTCGTTTTTCTCTGTTGGGCTATCAGATGTTATATCCATAGGCAGAGAATTGCTTTCTTCTTTATCTGGTGCCGCATTGCTGTCTGTTACAACCGGCAGTATCTTCCGCACTATTTTCTCACCAGGATCTTCCACAGGAATGTTCTCTGCCCCCTGCATATCTGGCAAACCCATTTCTCCGCTCTCTGGAATCATTTCTTCTTCAGGAATTATCTCTTCTTGCGGAACTACTATCCAGGTAACCGCTACCTCAAATGAAATGTCCTTCATCCTGGACCAATCACCCTCTTTATTTGCTGCACCAGTGAGTCGAAATGAATATTCGTTATCTTCTTCCTCTGAGGATGGCGGAATCGTTATAGTCAAGCTCGCTGCCTCTTCTTTTGCCCCCATAATAGGAACTTCTGTTTCTCCATCTATCAATGCCAGATAAAGGCTTGCCCTCGTATCATCAGTAAATTCTCTGTCATCTGTCATTGCAAATCCATCTTTTGCTAAGACAGTAATGCCTGCCGTTATAACAACATCTATGGGTACAGACCCGTTGTTCGTAATGGTCACTGCATCACTGGTGCTGCTGTAATCGACCAGAGCTTCACTATCTGATCGTTTAAAAAAAAGCGTAGCTCCTTCCTCAAAAATCTGCCCGTCATAGGCGGACGCATTTGTCTTATTAATCAGTTCCTGAGGATCTAATATAAAATCAAAAATCCCTATGGCGTCTGTCGGCAAAACAACCTGAATCTTATCATCTCCAGCTATTTGCATTGACTCTGGTTCACTTGCATAAGTTGTCACGGATAATCCTATAGCCATAACCGCAGATAATGCAAATGTTATCAATTTCTTAAAATTCCCGCCCATCTTCATCATCTCCATTTTATTAAGTTTCCAAAGGAATTAAATTCTATATATATTATTTATTATCGGCTATTTAGCTCAAAAAAATAAGTATAGGTTAAAGCTGGAATCCATTAAGCAAAATCTATACACCAAAAGGCAGCCTTAGACTAAATCTCAGACTGCCTATAGTTCATTGACATCCATAAAAACAAAATGCGAACCCTATCCTTCTTTCTCATCTATCCTTACTTCCACATCCTGTATCATCACCGGCTTCCCCGTCTCCCGATACAGCCATACCAGAGAACTCCAATCCCCATAGTAAGCATCACTAAGCCCAATAGCCGGATACATATCCGCAGTATCGTCATAAATCCCGATATCTTCCTTCAAAAACCACTCCTTCAATTCAATATATCGTTCATACAATTCCAACCTCATGGACAGAAGCGTACTCTCCATCAAAGGATGGGGCCGCCAAAGCAGTACGGCATCTTCTCTCTTCTGAAAAAGCGTAAAAACATCCCGCATTTTTATCAGATACTTTTCACTGTCTTTGAGAAAACCGTTTAAACTCGTATTATAAAGAATTACTTTTCTTCCCTCTATCCGCTTCAGCCATTCTTTTGGAACTGTCACGTTGTCCCTGTTTACGGCACGTGCCTTGTCCAGCTTGGGCGAACCAAGCGCAAGAACCTTCTTTTCAAAATTCCCCTCCGGATACAAAGCACTGCAGTGCCGGATATAGTCCTGCCGCTCTTTCTCTGTCTGTGCAATGACATAATCTGCATACAGTACGGCCGTGGGTGTAGAGTAGAGATCGTCAATCCCCTCACCGTTTAGGACAAAATAAGGTACATAAACCAGCTTTTCAGTAAATTTTTTCAGATTTTTAGAATAAAAATACGGATGTACTGAGGTAACATAATTCCCTTTATCATATGGATTATGAATAAAAATCACATCGGGCATCCGAATTCCAAAGTCATATTCATCATATCGGGTGATCGGTACCTCATCAGGAAACAGCTTTCCTTCGTAATGCTCTTCACGAAAAGTTCCGTCCGGATTTTTATCATAGTAAGGAATAGGTATCACATAGGTATCACAATCCGGATCCTCCCTGGCCGCCATCCAAATACTCTCCAGCGAATCCCACATAGATGCTTTATAAGGCAGAAAAACTGCTTCCAAGCGATCCGGAACCTCCTTTTCAATCAGGCGGCGGATTTGAAGAAGCTGCCTTGTCAATGTCTGCAGCTGCTCCTTTGCCTGCCCCGGATTCTCCAAAGCCAGCGTCATCTGATAAAGACTTTCACAGTAAGCCTCCAGCTCTGCCACGGTTTCCGTCCCGTCTCCATACAGCTTCTCCATATTTTCCCCAATGGAAATAGCGCTGTCCTGGCAATCCGACAGAAGCTGAATAAGCGCTTCCTTCTTTTTAAAGGCTTTGGGCAGATTAATTTTCAATGCCTTATTTGCCTTAATCAATGTATCTGTCATAGAAAGCAGCTGCTTTCTTGTAGTGCGGCTCATATTCCATTTCCTTTCTGTTTTGCTATACTATTTAATCCATTCTGCCTTCCGTGAATGAAGCAATGCCTCAAATATCTCCAAATCCTCCACAGAAGTCAGCTTAATATTCTTCTCAGAACCAAGAGAAAAATGAAGCTCATGTCCCAGCTCAATGAGCAGCGTACAGGTAGCTACGGAATTCGTAATCCCTCGCCTTAGCGCCTCCTCATGGAGCTCTGTCAATGTTCCCACTGAAGCACACTGAGGCGTCTGTGTAATCTTCAGATTATCACGGGCAATCTGGCTCCTGGAAGTCTCTCCATCCTCCGTACACAGCATTGCTGATGTACACTGAATAACGGATATGGCGTTCCCATATCTGCCGGCAACCCTGATGCAGTCAGAAATAATTTCTTCCGATACCATAGGCCGGATAGCATCATGAATCAAGATCAAATCTTCTTTTTGATGGCGAGAAGCAACATCCATAATCCCTTTTCGAATGGATTCCTGCCCATTGGCACCGCCTAATACAATGCTTTCCAGCTTCGTAATTCCGAACTGCCTGCAATAAGCTTCCAAGATCTCATTCCATCCCTCCACACACACCACTACAATTCCGTCTATGCATGGATGTTTCTGAAATGCCTCCAAGGTGTAAATAATCACCGGCTTATCATATACGTTTAAAAACTGCTTCGGAATATCCTGATGCATCCGCTGCCCGGACCCTCCTGCAATAATCAATGCAATATTTTTCATAAACCTGCTCCTTGATTGCTACATTTCCCTCAGGCCTGCATCATATGGTACAGAGCCTTGAACATTTCCACATCCTCCACTGCGTTCAGCTTAATATTAAAATCAGATCCTTTTGAAAAATAGATGGTCTCTCCAAGCCGTGCCAGCATACTGTTGTTATCTACGCATCGAAGAACCTTTTTCTCAATGGCTTCTTTATGCACCCGATCCAGATAATCCAGGCGGTAAGACTGAGGAGTCTGGATTCTTCGAATATGATATCTGGATATACTTTCCTTTCCGCTCTGCCCGTCCGTAGTCAGCATCACCGTATCCATAGAACGGACTGCCGCAACTCCCATCCCCTTCTTTCTGCAGGTACGGATACTGTCTGTGATCAAGTCATCCGTTACAAGCGGACGGATAGCATCATGAATCACCACCACGTCATCCGAACCGCAATGCTCCGTCAGCCATGCCACGCCTCTTCGAATGGATTCCTGACCGTCCGGGCCGCCTTCCACTATCTTCTCAAGCTTCGTTATATTAAACTGCTTTCCGTAAGCTTTCACCATTTCCTGCCATCCGGACAGGCAGGACACCAGAATCATGTCAATCTCCGGATGATTCTGGAACACTTGCAGAGTATATACAATTACCGGACGGTTTTCCACAATCACAAACTGCTTTGGAATGTCCATCCGGAAGCTGGGATCTACACCCCCCGCCAGGATTAATGCGATGTTCATATGTGTTCCTTTCCTTAATTTGTACATATTTTCGCCCTACTTCGCTAGTAAGGCCAGCCGTTCCATAGCAGGCTGATACTTCTCTCCTGCAGCTTTTTGATAATACTTCCGTGCTTTGTT
This sequence comes from Clostridia bacterium, assembly GCA_910574255.1. GTDB lineage: Bacteria > Bacillota > Clostridia > Lachnospirales > Lachnospiraceae > Laedolimicola. The sequence continues at coordinate 334,247 of CAJTAK010000005.1, read as the reverse complement.
CAAATCCCCTGCCACCTCATACCATGTGCCCAGATTATAAGCCGCACGGAAAGAACCGGTACCGCCCACTCCCTGATTAGCCGGAACCTCTCCAATCTCAAGGCAGAGCAGATACGACTGCTCAATACGTGGCAGATAAGAAACATATTTCCTGGTATCCGCCAGAATCGCCTGCATGAAAAGAATGCCGCAGGCAAAATGGAAATCAGCATAAGCGCTCAGATTCTTCGCTTCTTTTTCTACAATTCCAAGAGCAGTATCCCAATCTTTTGTTTCAATCAATGTGTAGAGATAATTGATAATGCCGTTTGCACGATACCCGGCTCCCTGCCCCGGCACATGCTTATAAAACCTCTCATAATATCCGCAGGCTTCCTTATACCGTTTCAATCCCCGCAAAGTTTCCGCTGTCTGATACAGGAAATACGAATCTTCCGGCGCTTCCTTTAATTCCTCCAAAAGAATAGCCAGGTTTCGCTCCGCCTTCCCCGGACGCAGATACCCGTCATGCTCAAATAATAAGGGAACGGGATAAACAGGAAGCTTTGAATCTACCTGCTCATGAATCCTCCCTTCATATCTCACGCCCCAGGGAAGCAGACGTGACGTATAGGAATGGGCATAAGCTGTCTCTTGTCTCCCTCCTGGCAGCTCCTCCTGATAGTAATCCTTCCGCTCTACGGCACCGATTCGGTTCGGATGCTTCAAAAATCCTTCCAGATCTTTCCGGCTCCCTTTTATCAGATATTCATCTGCATCCAGCACCAGATTCCAATCACAATCAGACTGAGCCAGGGCAAAATTACGGGCTGCCGCAAAATCCTGATTCCAGACATATTCCGTCACCACTGCTCCATAAGCAGCGGCAATTTCCCTGGTTCGGTCTGTGGAGCCCGTATCTGTAATATATAATTTATCGGCCAGTCCCGCCGCCTGCTTAAGGCAGCGCTCCAGGCTTTTTTCCTCATTTTTTACAATCATAACAATGGCTAAGGTATTCATATTGCCAGTCCTCCGGTTTTCATATCACTCTCATTTTAAAGCATCACCGCAGGAAAAGCAATGGTTCTTTTTAGTCCTTCATTTCCGCCATCAACCTCTGTTGGAGCTTTAAAAGCTCCATATCGTCAGGCAAAAGAGGGATTAACTGGGCAAGCACCTGCTCGGCTTCCGAATATTGTTTATTGTCTGCCATAGTCCGCAGAGCTGCTTTCATCTGTGAGGCAAGCTGCTCAAATTCGGCTCCTGCCGCCGGAGCCGGATGCGCTGTCTCATAATTTAAAATCCGAATTACTTCTCGGATTACGCCGGTCATCCGAGGCTCTATTTGAAGGGCTGTACGCAGGGACCGGATGGTTTCCGCCATCTGTCCCTGTCTCCAAAAATCCAGGGCTTCCAATATCACAAATGAAAGGCGGCAGTCTGATGGAAGAAGATAAAAACAGTCTTCCCGGAACATAAATTCTTGATATTGTTCCTTGTAAAAAGCACGAACGCATTGGGCGTATTCTTCAAGGGTCTCCAATAGAGCCTCTTTCATGGGAAAGCCCCGGGTAAGCTCCTTCTCTAAAAGAAGCTTTTTGAACCACAGTCCCTGAAGAAGATAGTCCGCAAAAAGAGTTTCCTGGGCCTCCCATAAAAACCGCATGTCCGTGTAAGGCGTCCCGTTTATAACTCCGAAAATACATTTTTTCCAGGAATCCAGATCCATACGGTTAAGAAGCAGGGAAAGATCGCTCTTGCTTTGGCATGCTTTTTTTACAAGCTGCTGCAGCAGATAGGGATGCTCAATCTCTTTCAGACAGCGGCGGAACAGGAACGGATCCCCTTCCAAGAGCAGGCGCTGCATTAAAAGATACTGGGAATCATAAAGAAGAGAGGCCAGCAGCTCCGGCAATAAATCAGCATATGTTTCTTTCCATTGATCCAGCAGCGGATAATACTGCTCAATCATGTATTCCTTATCCCAGGGGAGAAGCTGCAGAAAGTATTTCGCTTTTTCACGATCAGATAATTCCAGTGCTGCCATGACACAATTCAGACGGGCAGGATAGAGCCAGTCCGGATTCATAACCTTGTCCTTGTTTACCAGTCCCAACCGCTGTTCCGTCCATAGCTGCGGATGCTGCTCCATATAGTTTAATAAGCCTTCAAATTTCTCTCCATATTTCAAGGCTTTCACATAATCACCTTTTTGTTCACAGATAGCTATGAGTATCGGATAGAAAACTAACTGAAGCAGTTCGCAGGGACTTTCATTCTCCAAAATCAAAAGAGCTTCTTTCTCTGTCTGTTCATAATCGCCCTTTTTATAGAGACTCTCAATTAGATAGGACTGTAGCCAATCCCGATATTTAGTCTCCATTTTCCCGCAAACCTTAAGACCCTGACGGCAGGTTTCCACCGCCTCGTCCCATCTTTGGGTTACGAAATACTCCTGTGTAAGCTGTGTATAATTTCTGGTATAATCCGGCCGCTCTTTTATATCTTTCAGTAATAGGGGAATATTCCGCTCTCCCTTACCATCCCTTTTAGAAACTGTCTCCTTAAGATAACCATAATGATGTACATAGGAATGAAACATCTTGCACGGCCCATCAAAAGGAAGCAAAACTTCATGAATCGGATTTTGAAAGGACAAGTTCTCAGTTCGCCTTGCCATACGACAGGCCGTAACATCCGAATATTGTGCTCCATTCCAATCCAGATAGTTGCGCTGAATATAACTGGCTGAATTGTAGTTTTTATATTCTCCGCTTTGGAAAAACTCACATATCTCCGTTACGTCATCAAACCATTCATCATCATCCAGATAAAGAAACCACTCTCCTTTTGCCCTTTTAAGTCCCTCGTTCCGGGCAGCCGAAAAATCATCACACCAGGTAAAGGGAACTATCTGCTCCGTATAACGTGCGGCTGCCTGGCGGACACGTTCCTCCGTTCCGGTAAAGACTATAATCAGTTCCGCCGGTACTTTTTGCAAAAGAGGCTTTAAGGAATCCAAGCAGCGCTCTAAAGAAGCAGTTCGATTGGATGCTAAAAGCGAGATTGTAAGTGGAAGCTTCATATTCATACTCCTATCATTTCTTTACTATATTAAATATTTTTATGATAAAAAAGCGCCGGTCATAAAACCGACGCTTTTTTCGAAGGCAGAAAACATACAACATAGATATGCTTTATTCCGCCGTATATTCAGCTTACTGCAGTAACTGCAGAACTCCCTGAGGAACCTGATTAGCCTGAGCCAGCATAGCCTGAGAAGCCTGAACCAGAATGTTATTCTTGGTGTAAGCCATCATCTCTTTTGCCATGTCTACGTCACGGATACGGCTCTCAGCAGCAGAAATGTTCTCGTTCTGAACACCCAGGTTGTTGATAGTATGATCCAGACGGTTCTGAAGAGCACCGAAATCGGAACGCATAGAGGAAATCTGATCAATAGCTGCATTTGCAAGATCAATAGCCTCTTTTGCGGATGCAGCATCCTCAACGCTCAGATCATCAATACTTAAAATAGTAGTATTCATTCCCTCCAGAGTTACTGCAAGGCTGTTATAATCCTGAGAAGTCTCTCCTACATGAAGAACAATCTGATTAGCCGGATCAAGATTAGCAAGCTTCTCATCATCAAATAATGCCATACCATTGAAGTTAGCACTCTTGCCGATTCTGTTGATCTCAGACTTCAAAGCTGTAATCTCTTTCTGCATCTCAACTCGGTTGGTGCTGGAGTATGTTCCATTTGCGGACTGGGTAGCCAGGGAAACCATACGGTTAAGCATGGAGTGAACCTCTGTCAAAGCACCCTCAGCGGTCTGTACCAGAGATACGCCGTCTTCTGCGTTCTTCTGAGCAGCCTCAAGACCGGTAATCTGAGCTCTCATCTTCTCGGAAATAGCCAGACCAGCGGCATCATCGCCAGCACGGTTAATCTTGTAACCAGAGGATAATTTCTCCAGGTTCTTACCTACGGAAGAGTTGTTGTTGGTTAAGTTTCTGTGTGCATTTAATGCAGTAATATTGTGCTGAATTCTCATATTTTTTCCTCCTTGATAATTGCAGGGAACATCCTTTTCCCCGTAAAGTTATTATTTGGATGTCCGGAAAGTGCTGCATGGACTGCCGGCTATTGTCCAACAAAGTACACTTAAATGGAATAATGCTCTTGCACTTCAATTACAGGAAATATATAAAAAAAGAACCGAATGCTCCGCTTACTTATAATTTCTTAACGAACGAAGTCCAACCACCTCGAAGGGGCACGTATTAGCGGGTACCCATAGAGTATACCCTACGGGCACACCGTAATACATGCCCCTTCGGGGCAGGTGGACTTCGTCCAATAAGGTATAAAAATAAAACATGACATTAAAAGTATTCTGTCCAATTATATATTTCATGTTAGGACAGAGTTTCTTCTTTTATAATGTATTTTCAAATACGGCAGATAAAAGGAGGACTTTATGAAGAAAAATGTATATGGCTATGTACGTGTATCCACCAGAGAGCAGAATGTGGAGCGTCAACTGATTGCGCTGGAGAAAATCGGAGTTCCACAGGCAAAGATATTCATAGATCGGCAAAGCGGCAAAGATTTCAGAAGGCCGGCATATCAAAAAATGGTAAAAAAATTGAAAGCCGGCGACGTAGTAGTGACAAAAAGCATCGACCGCCTTGGACGAAATTATGAAGAAATCAAGGAGCAATGGCGGATATTGACAAAAGAAATCGGTGCAGATATCATTATTCAGGATATGCCTCTGTTAGACACAACCAAAAGCCGGGATCTTTTGGGAAGCTTTATTAGTGATGTAGTGCTTCAGCTTCTTTCTTTTGTGGCAGAAAATGAACGAAACAATATCCGTATCAGGCAGGCTGAAGGGATCGAGGCTGCCAAACGGCGCGGCGTAAGGTTTGGAAAGCCCGCCATTCCTGTACCGGAGAATTTTTCGGAGCTCTATCTAAGATGGGAACAAGGGAGTATTACCATAAATGAATTCGCACAGCTTTGCAATATGGGAAGAAGCACCATATACAAGCGGATCGGGGAATACAAAAAAAATTAAAAAAATTTTTGAAAAACTATTAAGTTATTTCATTATCGCTCGATAATGTATATGAAAAGTAGTTTTCAGGGTGTCCATTTAAGTGTACTTCATTGGACAATAGCCGGCAATCCATATAGCACTTCCCGGACATCCGAATAATAACTTTATTGGGAAAAGGATGTTCCCTGTAATTATCAAGGAGGAAAAAAATATGAGAATTCAGCACAATATTACTGCATTAAATGCACACAGAAACTTGAGCAATAACAACTCTTCCGTAGGAAAGAACCTGGAGAAATTGTCCTCCGGTTACAAGATTAACCGTGCTGGCGATGATGCCGCTGGTCTGGCTATTTCCGAGAAGATGAGAGCTCAGATTACCGGTCTTGAGACCGCTCAGAAAAACGCAGAAGACGGTGTATCTCTGGTGCAGACAGCAGAAGGTGCTCTGACAGAAGTTCACTCCATGCTGAACCGTATGGTTGCACTGGCTACCCAGTCTGCAAACGGAACCTATTCTACTGCAAACCGTGCTGAGATGCAGAAGGAAATCGATGCATTGAATGACGAAATTGATCGAATTGGTAAGACAGCAAACTTTAATGGTACTAAGTTGTTTAACGGAGATGTGGATTCAATCATACTTCACGTTGGTGAAGAGGGAACAACTGACAACCAATTGACAGTTACACTTGCTGCAATGTCAAGTAGTAGTATAAGCAAGGGCGATGGTTCTAATGCAATAGACCTTAAATCCGATGTTAAGGTTGACACTGCTCAAAACGCTATGGATTCAATCGCAAAGATAAATGATGCAATTGACAACATTTCTTCCATGCGTTCCGATTTCGGTGCTCTTCAGAATCGTCTGGATCACACCATCAATAACCTGGGTGTTCAGAATGAGAATATCACCGCTGCCGAGAGCCGTATCCGTGATGTAGACATGGCAAAAGAGATGATGGCTTACACCAAGAATAACATTCTGGTTCAGGCTTCTCAGGCTATGCTCGCTCAGGCTAATCAGGTTCCTCAGGGAGTTCTGCAGTTACTGCAGTAAGCTGAATAAACAACAAAAAAATGCCGGTCCTTTGGGCCGGTATTTTTTTGTGCAAACAGGAAAATCAAAGCATTCACAATTCGCCAATAAGGATGGGATTTGTGATATTCTATTTCAAATACAAGAAAAGGAGCATATCTTTATGAAACTGCCACTTACGATTTCGCTTCTGGCTTCCAACAGAATCTCTACTTTAGAGCGGTGTTTGGATTCTCTGAAACCACTTCTTCTACAGGTCCCGGCTGAGCTTATTATAGTTTTTACCGGGACAGACATACGCATCAGACAAGTGGCGCAACGTTATACGAACCAAATTATCCCCTTTACCTGGTGTGACAATTTTTCAGCAGCCCGGAATACGGGACTTAAACATGCAAAGGGTGAATGGTTCCTTTATCTGGACGATGATGAATGGTTTGATGATGTGACAGAAATCTGTGAATTCTTTCGAAGTGGCGAATATCAGCATTATAATTTTGCCGCTTATGTTCAACGCAACTATTTGAATCAGGAAGGCTCCAGACATGTGGATGCTGTTGTATACAGAATGGCCCGCAGGCATTCCGGACTGTATTTTGAGGGTTCCATCCATGAGGAACTAAGACCATACCTTCTGCCCTGTAAACTCTTCCAATCCTATGTTCATCATTACGGATATATCAAAAATACAGCAGAAAAAAGAGGCAGCAAGGCTTTACGAAACATTCCTCTTCTATTGAAAGAGATAGAAAAGCAGCCGAACCATACGAAAAACTATGTTCAGCTCGCACAGGAATATTGTACGCAAGAACAGTGGGATCAGGCAGAAGACCTCTGCCGCAAAGGGCGCAGCGTATGTTTAAAAGAAGAAGACCGGCTTAGAAGTTGGCTCCAGGTAGTTGTCGTTGAAGTTTTATATAAAAAAGAAGATTATATACAGGCAGAACGTGAAGCGCTTCAGATTCTGGACGAAGAATCTCCCTGCGAATTGGTACGCCTGCTTTTGTTGGAATTCCTTCTTGGAATCTATAATGAATGGAAGAATTATCAAAAACTGTCAGAATATGGTATTGAGTTTGAAAGTCTTCTGACCCATATGGAACAACATCCAGAGCTCTGGCTCACCCAGCAAATCGGAACTGTAAGCAAAGACAAGGTAATGTATCCGGAATGGCTCTATCCAATAAGATTAAACTGTGCCAGAGCTGAGCTAGAACTTAAAAATTTGAAAAATGCCGAATATTTTCTTGGACTTCTGCCATGGGAAGATGAATACCGTATCCATAACTACTATCCACTTCTGGATCAGTGGAAAGAAACTTATGCTCCTTATCTAACTGTACTTTTGGCAAAGCTCCCCTATGACTCATCCTATCTCCTATTTCAAAGGCTGCTTTATGAAGAACAGAATACGAATAACGAGTCGGAAACAAAACTTTTCATCTTCCGCCGCTGCCTAAAAGAAATCAACCACCCCTATCTGCAAAAGCAACTTATAGAAATAGCCCTGAGAAAAAAAACGGATCTGACCCCGCTGCTAAAAAGAATAGATCTGGATTCCTGGAAAACATACATTTGTGCAATTGTAAGCGAAACACCATACGAAGAAAATGGGCATTTATGGGAAACCCTTGGTTCTCTTTTTACCGAATATCCCCTTCAGGGCTTGTGGCTTAAGAAGCTTCTTTTGGAAAAAGACCTTTCCAGAGGCTTCTTAATGAAGGAACAATTGTTGCAAACTCTTGAAGAATATGCAGAATGTATACGAAGCTTTTACCAGGCTCAATATCACAATGCAATGTTTGAGGATGCCTCACTGTATCTCCTGCCGGCAGATTGCCGAATGGCGCTTGCCGTTTTAGACGCCTTAGATAATTGGAAGCACGGAAATTTGGCCGAAACAATCCGCCTATTCCGTCAAGTACTTCAGATTTATCCGCAAATGACAGGCGTTGTCAGGGAGATTCTGCGTCTTTTAAAAAACGAAACAGCTCTTCCGGCCCCTGCAGACAGCGCTGAATTTGACCAGCTGTCCATCCAGATGAAAGCAGCGCTGAAAACCATGATACAAAGCGGCCAATATGCAGAAGCCATGTCTGTGCTCTCCCAGCTTCTGCCCCTGCTGCCAAACGATACGGAGCTTTTAAAGCTGCAGCAGCAATTGTTAACTAAGATTTATTAAAACATCCGAATATTCCAAGTATAAAAAGCACTGACATAAAATGCATCGCATATCCATGTGTAAATGTGATATCCCTTATGTCAGCGCTTTTATCCTTATTTCTATTAAAAGCTCAAATGCTTACTTCGACACCTGCCCCCATCTCTTTGCCTGTCTCTCATACTCCTCATTCAGCCAGGCCACTGCCTGCTCAAACCCTTCCTGCGTAAACGGAAATTCCCGAAAAGTCTTCTCTTTCTCATCCGTCATCTCATAACTATAAGGCTCCGGGTAAGTCACCGCCTCCAGAGATGTCTCGCCTTCTTCCTTAACCTTCTTTTGCAAACGGTAGCGCATTCCCTGGCAGCTTCCTGTATACGCATTCCGATTCACATAAGGCAGGCCTGCCTGACCATGCAAATCTATCATATCGCCCCACTCTCCTGTCATAGACCTTTTTACTTTACCTGACAATCTATAAGGGATGCCGCCTGCGGACCACCTCAAATGCCTCTTCTGCCACTGCCAGTGTTTCAGCAATATCCTCATCACTCAAAGATGCATTCAAAAAATGATTGTGATGATTTGTAAAGAATATGCCCCGCAGCACACACTCTGCCACCCACTCCTGATGCATGGTCAAAGTTGGATCATCCGCAATCCGCAGATAAAATAATGACGGCATACCACTGACATGCAAGTCAAAATCAAATTTCTCTGCAGCCGCAATAAGACCCTCCTTTAGCTTCATTCCCTTTTCATTTAATAAGGAAGTAATATTCAGCCTTTTCATTTTCTCAATACAGGCAATTCCCGCCGCAAAAGGCACAGCACTCATCCAATAGCTGCCCGTATAAGAAAGACTGCTCACAGCATTTTTCAAAAAATTCTTGCCGCAGAGAGCCGATACATTATAACCATTCGCCAAGGCTTTGCAGAAACAGATAAGGTCTGCCTCAAAACCAAAATAATGATCCGAACCAGCCATATCCAGCCGAAATCCTGCCCGTACATCATCAATCACAAGCACCGTATCCTCATCTGTGCAAAGCTTCCGCACCTTTGCCCAAAAACCTTCCGCCGGCAGCTCATTGTCCTGAAAATTACCATGCATATAAGGCTGTCCAATCACTGCCGCGATCTCTCCCTTATTTTCTTCAAACACCTTCTCCAGGGCTTCATAATCATTCCAATCCACATACAGATTGTTGCATACATCTTCCTCAATAATGCCGGCATAATCAATCTTCTGTGTCCAGGGAGCAATACCATGATAATATCCCTTAAAGAACACGATTTTCTTCCGATGGGTATAGGCACGGGCAGTCATTACCGCCAATGTAGTAACATCATTGCCGTTTTTTGCAAAGAAGGCCCAATCCGCCGTGTGAACCGTTTCTACCAAAAGTTCCGCAAAATCAATCATTTTGGGAGAGGGAGAAGTCATACAGTTTCCAAGCTCCATCTGTGATCTTGCCGCCGCATCCACATCCGGATCGCAATAGCCCAGGATATTGGGGCCATAAGCACACATATAGTCAATAAAACGATTTCCGTCCACATCCCAGAAATAGCTTCCCTTTGCCTTCTCGCCAAACAGCGGAAATGCCTCCACCGGAATAAAACATCCCTCCGCAGGCCCCAGATGTCCGTAAACGCCTGACGGAATCACCTTTGCCGCCCTTGTAAACGCCTCTCTGCTCTTTGTATAGGTATTTAATTCTCTCATCATTCTCTCCTCCCTAAGCCAAATACAGCCCTACCCGATCCAGAATTCGGTTCATATTGTCCAGCATGGAGATCATTCCGCTCATACGGATATCTCCAGTGCCGATACACGCCAAAGAGTTCACTTTACCGTCAAACAAATCACGGGCAATGGAAATACTGCCAAACTCCATGGATGCATCCGGCGCCTTGGGCACCTTTTTCACAGTTGTCAAATGATGGTCCTTCACGCAGATTGAAGCTGTAGGACCATTCTTAATAGAAAGCTTGATAATGCCGTCCTTCATGTAAGAAGCGCTTGCCTGACTAACCTTATCGTGGTTCCCAATCTGACTGACAGCTGATGCTATGGTATAAAACATAAGAGTCGTACTTTTCTCAAAAAAGGCCGGATCCTGCAGTTCTTCTGGTGATGGCTTTAAATAGCGTGTTAAAATGTCTGTAAGCCCTGTAAATCCCTTTAACAGAAAAGGAAGCTTCAGAAATCCCTTTGAAGGAATCGGTGTCACAGTTCCATCAATCATTCCATTAAATTTCTGTATGCTCGAAAACGGCAGCCGTATCTGACACTGAGCCGCTCCATTTTTCAGCCTGCATGTTCCATGGTCAAAAAACAGAGCAGCGGCAGGCCCATCCTCCACTGCGAAGCCAATGCTTACCTGCTTTCTTGCAATAATTGCTTTTGCCTCATCATCAATCTTACACAGATTCTCCAATGTTCCAAGTACTGCAAAAAGATTAATATATGCCAATGTTTTTTCATCTGTATTGTGTTGTCCTATCATACTATTCCTCCTCATCTGCCCTGTAGGATACCTATTCAGTATACGTTTTCCCTTTCCAAAAGTCAATTCTGGTGGTATCATAAATAGCAGCATCTTCCGACACAAATGAAAGTGTTAAAGAATGTTTCTGCACAAATTACATATCAGTATAAACAAAAAATCAGAATAAGAGGAACCATATGACCAGAAAATTATATTATGAAAACAGCTGTCAAAAAGATTTCACTGCTACTGTAATCAACTGTGAAGCCATTGGAGATGCTTACCGCATTTGCCTGGATCAGACTGCGTTCTTTCCTGAAGGCGGCGGTCAGAGCGGTGATATCGGCTTTCTGAACGACTGCCAGGTCGTTGATACTCAGGAGGAAAACGCTCTTATCTGGCATTACACCAAATGCCCCTTGGCGCCCGGGACTCAGGTTGCCGGACACTTAAACTGGGAAACACGTTTCGAGCGCATGCAGCAGCATTCCGGAGAACATATTGTGTCCGGCCTGGTACATAAGCATTTTCATTATAATAATGTAGGATTTCATCTGGGCGAGACAGAGGTAACTTTGGACTTTGACGGCCCAATCACCAAAGATGAGCTTGTTAAAATCGAGCAGGAGGCCAATCAGGCCGTTTGGAACAACATCCCTATAGAGATTACCTATCCTGACAAAAATGAGCTTAAAACCCTGAAATACCGCAGTAAAATCGAAATTCAGGGACAGGTCCGCATTGTCACCATTCCCGAAATTGATGTCTGTGCCTGCTGTGCGCCTCATGTCAGCTATACAGGAGAAATCGGTCTTATTAAGCTCACCCATATCCAGACTCACCGGGGCGGCGTGCGCATCTATCTTTCAGCCGGATCACGGGCCCTTGCCGACTATCAGGAAAAAGAAAGGAATACAAAAGCTATCTCTGTCCTGCTCTCAGCCAAAGAAGATGATACTGCCAGAGCTGTTGAACGCCTGAAACAGGAAAATTTCAATCTGTTTGGAAAGATCCTTCAGCTTGAAAAAGCTCTGATTGAACAAAAAGCTGCTCTTGTGCCTGAAGGTACGAAGGATATTGCCTTTTTTGAAAAAGAACTGGATAACAATACTGCCCGGGAATTTGTCAATCTCCTCATCAGGCACTGCACCGGTACTGCCTGTGTCTTCACTGGAGATGATACAGACGGCTACCGCTACATTTTAGGAAGCGCCATAGAGGATGTCCGCCCTCTGTGCAGGAAGCTGAACGAAGCGTTTCAGGGAAAAGGCGGCGGCAAGGCAGAGATGGCACAGGGCTCCCTCCACGGGACCAGGGAGGCCATTGAAAAGATTCTTCCATAAATCGGGGAACTTTTGTTAAAAAAATATCTAAATTTGCTTTTCTTAGCAGCCATCTAAAATAAAAATAAGGACGTAAGCTATATAAAATAAACTTGCGTCCTTAATCTGTTTGCCTTTGATTATTTTTTGATTTTGTCAATATCGGTAAGATTTACGTCCAAAGAAGTTAAAATCTCATAGGAGCCTGTACTTTACTGCACCTTTTACAATTTCGCCGTTACAAGGCATTTAAGCACCTCCCAATCAGCTTCTCATAAAAAGGCATCATCTCCCGCTCTGACACCATCTCTCCCAGCTTCTCAAGCGGAATCCATGCCACTTTGCTGTTTTCGTCCGGTTTCACCTTAAGCACATCTTCTTCATCGGCCTCCAGAAGATAACTCAGATTCAGATGCTGGTGTGCGCTCACATAACGTCCCCGTTTCCAGTGTCCCCAAACAGGCAGAATCTCCAGGCTCTGCGCTTCCTCCCGGATGGGACGAACCTCATGAATACCTGTCTCTTCTTTCGCCTCACGCATGGCTGTCACAAGTAATTGCTCTTCTCCGTCCGCATGGCCGCCTGTCCAGGACCAGGACTGGTAGATATTATGGTACACCATCAACAGCTTCTCCCGATTCTTATTAAAGATTAAAGAAGAAGCTGTCATATGTGCAATCTCACATTGTCTTGTCCCAATCGTTTCCGAAAACAACTCCAGATATTGCAGCATCAGTTTCCTATCCTGTTCCTCCTGTTCACAGGTTGGCTGGTATTCCCGAATTTGTCTTTGGTATTGGTACATTTACGCCTCCACAAACGCATCCTTGCCCATGCCGCAGACGGGGCACACCCAATCCTCCGGCAGATCTTCAAAGGCCGTTCCGGCTGCAATGCCGTTATCCGGATCGCCTGCCTCCGGATCGTACTCATAGCCACAGGGTTCACATACATACTTTTTCATAGCAATCATTCCTTTCTTAATCATATACCCAAAGGGTATGTCCTGCTGCATCCCTTTCAGGATGGATAAACAACTCGTTCTACTAGAATATACCAAAAAATCTGTCTTTATTCCATAGATTTTTTTATTTTTATTTAAATATCTTTCCAAAATTTTTTATTCTATAAAATCCTTGATTTTTCTTCTGTTTTCCTATACTATCTATACATGCACTGTCGAATACAGCAAACAATATATTGTAATTGTCATTGACAAAACCACTATATATTGTTACAATAGGTTTCGTCACCATCCATTACAACGATACTAGGAATTGAGGAAAAGTTTTATGAAAATTATTAAAAGAAGCGGTGCTGAGGTTGAATTTGATCCTGCAAAGATCGTCGTTGCCGTTACCAGAGCCAATGATAAGGTTGTTCCCAGCGCGCGAATGACTCCCATCCAGATAAAGCGGATTGCCGAAGATGTGGAGAGTGCCGCTCAGAATATGAGCCGCTCCTTAAGCGTAGAAGAGATTCAGGATATGGTAGAGGATCAGATTATGAATCAGCGTGCCTTTGATGTTGCCAGGCGCTATATCACCTACCGTTACCGCAGAGCCCTGGTCCGCAAGTCCAATACCACAGATGAGCAGATCTTAAGTCTGATTGAATGCAACAATGAGGAGGTAAAGCAGGAGAACTCCAACAAGAATCCCACTGTCAACAGCGTACAGCGTGATTACATGGCCGGAGAGGTGAGCAAGGATATCACCAAGCGTATTCTCCTTCCCAACGATATTGTAGCTGCCCATGATCAGGGAATCATTCACTTTCATGATGCAGATTATTTTGCACAGCATATGCACAACTGTGATCTGGTAAACCTTGAGGACATGCTCCAGAACGGAACCGTCATCAGCGGCACCATGATTGAAAAGCCTCACAGCTTCTCCACAGCCTGCAACATTGCTACCCAGATCATTGCCCAGGTAGCTTCCTGTCAGTACGGCGGCCAGAGCATCAGCCTGACCCACCTGGCTCCTTTTGTGGATACCAGCCGCAAAAAAATCCGGAAGCAGGTAGCAGATGAGCTCCATTCCATCCATGAAGCTGTTACAGAAGAAGAAATTGATACTATCACAGAAAAGCGTCTTCGGGAAGAGGTGCGCAACGGCGTACAGATGATCCAGTATCAGGTAGTAACCCTGATGACTACCAACGGACAGGCTCCCTTTGTGACGGTCTTCATGTATCTGAACGAGGCTCAGAATGAGCAGGAAAAGAACGATCTGGCTCTCATTATTGAGGAAACCCTGCGTCAGCGCTATCAGGGCGTCAAAAATGAAAAGGGAACCTGGATCACTCCTGCCTTCCCCAAGCTTATTTACGTTCTGGCGGAAGACAATATCTATGAGGACAGTAAATACTACTACCTGACCAAATTAGCTGCCAAATGTACCGCCAAGAGGCTGGTACCGGATTATATTTCCGAAAAAATCATGCTGCAAAACAAGATTGATAAGAACGGAGAGGGGCATTGCTACACCTGCATGGGCTGCCGCAGCTTTCTGACTCCCTACATCGATGAAAACGGAAAGCCGAAATACTACGGCCGCTTCAACCAGGGTGTTGTTACGGTCAATCTGGTGGATATCGGCCTCTCCGCTAACGGCGATATTGACCGTTTCTGGGAGATCTTTGATGAGCGGATGGAACTTTGCCACCGGGCCCTTCAGTGCCGCCATGAGCGTCTCACCGGAACCCTTTCCGATGCCGCCCCCATTCTCTGGCAGCACGGCGCTCTCCTTCGTCTGAAAAAGGGAGAAACCATTGACAAATACCTTCACAACGGATATTCCACACTTTCGCTGGGTTATGCAGGTCTCTGGGAATGCGTCTACAGCCTGAACGGCAAGAAGCTCACAGAACCCGAAGGTGAGAAACTGGGGCTTGAGATTATGCGCAAGCTGAATGAATATACTGCCAAGTGGAAGGCTGCTGAGCAGATTGACTATTCTCTCTACGGTACACCGCTGGAAAGTACTACCTATAAGTTTGCAAAATGCCTCCAAAAGCGTTTCGGCATTGTAAAGAACGTAACTGATAAGAGCTATATTACTAACAGCTATCATGTGCATGTGACGGAAAATATTGATGCTTTTGATAAGCTGGCATTGGAAGCCAAGTTCCAGGCACTGTCTCCCGGCGGAGCCATCTCCTATGTGGAGGTTCCCAATATGCAGAATAATCTGGAGGCTGTTCTCTCTGTGATACGTTTTATCTATGACAATATTATGTATGCAGAACTGAACACAAAGAGTGATTACTGCCAGGCCTGCGGCTATGACGGGGAAATTGAGATCCAGGAGGATGAGCACGGCAAACTGATTTGGAAATGCCCCAACTGCGGCAATACAGACCAGAATAAGATGAATGTAGCTCGGCGTACCTGCGGCTATATCGGAACTCAGTTCTGGAATCAGGGACGAACTCAGGAAATCAAGGAACGGGTGCTTCATCTCTAGTACTACAGCAATCAGAGCTGCCGCAAATTATCTCTGCGGCAGCCCTTTTTTCAGGCAAACTATTTAGGAAAGGATTTCTTCCATGAATTATGCAGTTATCAAAAAAAATGATATCGCCAACGGCCCCGGCGTAAGGGTTTCCCTCTTTGTCAGCGGCTGCCGCCATCACTGTAAAAATTGCTTCAATGAAGAGACCTGGGATTTCTCCTATGGCACTCCCTTTACAGATGAGACCATAGATGAGATTCTTTGTGCTCTTGCTCCCGATTATGTAGCGGGGCTTTCCCTGCTGGGCGGCGAACCCTTTGAGCCGGAAAATCAGGAGGATGTTCTTCGGCTGGCACAGCAGACACGGCAGCGATATCCCCAGAAAACCATCTGGTGTTACACGGGCTTTACTCTGGAGAAGGATCTCTTATCCGGACGTGTCGGCAGCCCCCAAATTGTACATGAACTCCTTTCCTGTCTGAACGTCCTTGTGGATGGAAAATTTGCAGAAGCCTTGAAGGATCCAGGACTTCTGTTCCGTGGATCCTCCAATCAAAATATCATTGATGTTCCTAAATCTCTGGCTGCAGGCCATATGGTGCTTCTCCCCGGAAGCTGGTATCGAACTATGGGAAGCGGCAATATTGATGAAGCGTAAAGTATAACTTCCCTATTCTTCCGGTATCCCGCCTCCCAGCACTTCATTCAGCACAAAGGCCAGAGGCTCCATAGCATTCATCATTTCCTCCAATGTGTTTGTCTGGGCTCCTGCCTCCACCAAAAGGCATTTTGGCCGCAGATGCAGGTTATACCGAAGGCTTTTCAGATAGATCTTCCGGCTGAGCCCCGGATAGTATTTCTCACAGGCCAGCTTTAATTGCAGAGACAGCGCCAGATTATCCTGAATATACGGGTTGGGCAAATAGTCAATAACTCCGTTTCTCTTGCTGAAGCTCAATCCGTTGAAAAACATAAACTGTGCTGTAGGCTTCCCGTTCACCTCTGTGACCAGATGGGTTCCTTCATCCACTCCATCCCGATGCAGGTCAATGATTACTTCTATGGAAGGATATTCTTCCAAAATCTGCCGTACATCCTCTTCAGCCAGAGCATAGGCCCGATTCCGATCCAATTTCCCATCAATAAAATCATATACATTTTTATTATGTATCACCTGATAACCGTATGTGCCCTCCAACAGCTCTGCCAGATAATCTCCTACCCCTACAATGGTGGTGCTGTTGTCCCCTGCCACAGAATCCACAAATCCCTCCTGAGAGTGCGTGTGGTAAATCAAAATCTGGGGTCCTGAATCGAATTCCTGAATTCTCATATCTTTTTCAAGCAGTGTCTCTGCATTCAGCAGTTCACTTCCGATATCCGTATTATTTTCCACAATATAAAAATTATTTTTCAGAAAATCAAAATCTGCAAGCTGCTCTGTCATATACTCTGTGCCTGCTGCTTTCTGGGGCTCTTGTTCCAATGCTGTCTGTTCCTGTTCATGGGCTACCTGAAGATTTTCCTCTTCCATTTTCTCGGCAAGGTCAAAGGCTTCTCCTGTCCGCTCATCAATCTCATTTTCATCGTGAGCCCCTCCCTCTATAAGGATGTCATAAGCTGCCTGACTCTCAATCTCTGTCTCATACAGCTCCTTTTCATCCAAAAAAGTGTAGAGGGGAAACAGCCCCACCGCCTTGCGAAGCAGAAATTCCTCAAAGCTATAGGAAAGCTCCCGATCCCCGGCTATAAAGGAAAACCCCGGATACAGAGATTTTTCCGCTGCCCTTTGCAGGCTTCCCTCTCCATTGGTCAGCACTTTCACACAAGCATAGGCAGCCTTTGCAAAAGACTGCCCCTTTACGCCATAACCAAGAATATAGATTCCCAGTACTCCAATGATTCCCCAGACAATTGTATTCAGTATCTTACTAAGACGGCTCATTTCCAATCACCCCTTACTCCTTTGTTACAATTCATACCTATATCCGTTTTTTGTATTTATGTTATACAGCTGCGAATTGTAACGCGCTTTCCCAACATTTGCCCATCTTTTCAGAGCATAAAGGAATACTCATCGGGTGTTTGTGTTTTAAATATATTCGAAAAAAGACTGCTTTATGCCGATACTGCCTCCCAAGACTGCAATTTGCATGCAAAGCTTTTATGCCAGGGCCATATTCAGAGCCTCGGAAATGGTAAAGCTCAGACGCCGTATGGTCTCATCTATGTCCTTGGGTGTTACAAACATTCCATTTAAATTTGGAGAAATAGCATTCCTATCTCCAGTTGCATCATAAATAATCGTGGCAGCGTCTACCACCGTAGGCACGCCGATTGCCACAATGGGGATCCCCAGATTTTCTTTTGTCAAACTGTTCCGATGATTTCCCACGCCAGAACCCGGGTGAATCCCTGCATCGGAAAGCTGAATGGTTCGGTTCAGGCGCTTGGTACTTCTGGCCGCCAAAGCATCAATGGCCACCACTATATCCGGCTGTGTTTCATCAATGATCCCTTTGATGATCTCAAAGGTTTCCATTCCCGTCTGCGCCATAACACCGGGGACAATTCCGCTTACCAGATGCACCTTGTCCTTCCCCAATGCCTTCTTTCCATACTCCCGAACCACATGGCGGGTAATCATCAGGTGATTTACCGCCTCCGGTCCTAAGGCATCCGGCGTCACCTCCCGGTTGCCAAGGCCCACCACCAGCACAGACTTTTCTTCATCCGTTCCAAGAAGGTTCTTAAGTTCCTCCGCAAGCTGTCTGGATACTTCCCGATGATACCCCTCATCCGGATCGGAAAGCCTGGGAGCTTCCAAAGTCAGATAAGTTCCCACTGGCTTCCCCATAGCCCTTGCTCCGTTTTCTGTCTCAATGCATACACGTGTGATCCGAATATCCCGTTCCTCATCATAAGTTTCTTCAATGGCAACTCCCCGGATCTCTACACCATCTTCCTCAAAGCTTTCTCTCGCTTCCAAAGCCAAATCTGTCCGAACCTGAAACCGTTCCATATTTTCCTCCTCCTGACACAGCCCTCTTTCTGGATACTTTCTGTGTCATATTTTCATCCGCAAAGCATATGCCTGAAATCATTCCGCCGCCGCATCAGGCACTGCTGCTTTTTCAACATACTCCTTACTATATTTTCTCTTATTTTTTGGGAATTATGTATTGACAGAAAGCCTTTCCTGACATAAAATAATTAAGTGTGTTTGGATGAGCCAAACAGTGACATGTTTTGTTAAGACGTCCGTGTCCGGCTTTTACAGAGCATGTACAGATAAATTATATTTAAGATGAAATAAACATTTGGAGGTGTACGGGTTGGCTAATATTAAGTCTGCAAAAAAGAGAATTCTGGTAGCCGAGACAAGAGCTGCAAGGAATAAGGCAATTAAGTCTGAGGTTAAGACTGCAATCAAGAAGGTTGACGCTGCTGTCTCTGCCAAGGATGTTGAGGCTGCAAAGACAAGCCTTAGAGCTGCAATCGCAACCATGAACAAGGCGACTTCTAAGGGAGTTTATCACAAGAACACAACTTCCAGAAAGATCTCTCGTTTAACCAAGGCTGTAAACAGCATCGCATAAATCAGAGAACATTCAAAAAGGATGCCCAATACCGTCAGTTGGGTATCTTTTTTTTGACTTCTGCAAGCAAGGAGATATTGCCATGAAAATGCTGTCCGAAGATATTAAAAACAGATCCTTTAAAACCTCTTATCTGCTCTGCGGAGATGAGGCATATCTGCGCACCCAGTACCGTAACCGCCTGATGAATGCCCTGGCCGATCCGCAGGATACCATGAATGTATCACGTTTTGAGGGAAAGAACATCCGGCCGGAGGAAATCATAGATCTGGCAGAAACCCTGCCTTTTTTTACTGAGCGCAGAGTGATCCTTGTGGAAAACAGCGGCTTTTTCAAAGGAAAATGTGATGCTCTGGCCGATTACCTGCCTTCCCTGCCTGACACCGCCTGCCTGCTCTTTGTGGAAACTGAGGTAGACAAGCGGAACCGTCTGTATAAAGCGGTAAAGAGCAAGGGCCGGATAGTGGAATTTCAGACACAGGATGAAGCCACCCTCACCAAGTGGATTCTGGGAACCCTAAAGCGTGAAGGAAAGCAGATCTCAAGACAGGCCCTTGCCATCTTTCTGGAACGAACAGGCACAGATATGGAGCATATTTCCAGTGAATTAGAAAAACTCCTAAGCTACACTCACGGAAGGGATGCCATTACCCCTCAGGATGTGGAGGAAATCTGCACTGTTCTCACCAGCAACCGTATTTTTGATATGATCCGTGCCATAGCCGAGAAGAAGCAGAAGGAAGCCCTTGATCTCTATTACGATCTGCTTGCCCTAAAAGAACCTCCCATGCGGATCCTGTTTCTGATAGCCCGGCAGTTTCAGCAGCTTCTTCTGGTAAAGAGCCTGATGGCAAAAGGCTTCGACAAGGGCGCTATTGCTTCCAAAGCTCAGATAGCACCCTTTATTGCCGGCCGCTGTATGAATCAGGCCCGAAGCTTTTCCTCAGAGCAGCTGGAAGCCGCCGTCCGGGACTGCGTGGATGCGGAAGAAGCTGTAAAAACCGGCCGTATGAATGATGTTTTAAGTGTAGAACTTTTGATTATAAAGTATAGCCAATCAAGCTAATCGTTCTTTGACTTATATCCCTGTGCCCAAAAGCTTTTACCATCACTGCGGATAGTAACAGCCCCCTGCTCTGCAGTCAAAAGCCATTGGCTTTCTGCATTCTCCAGCCGTTCCAGTGTTTCCTCATGAGGATGTCCATAGGAATTGTCCTGACCGCAGGAAATCAGTGTCAATTTGGGCTGTGCTTTCTCAATCCATTCCCCTGTAGTGGAAAATCGTGACCCATGATGTCCTGCTTTCAAAATATCACAGGATATATTTTCTCCCCATTCTAAAATTTCCCTCTCTCCTGTTTCTTCCAGATCCCCTGTCAGCAGCATGGAAAATTCCCCATAAGACAGCCGGAGTACAAGAGAGCCTGCATTCTTATCGGTATACCGGGCCCCTTCCTTTGGGTGCATACAATAAAGTTTTGTACTCTTATCCGTGAGAATCATTCCGGCCTTTATAATTTTCACATCCGTACCTGCAGCCTCAGCCAACTCACGCAGCCGTATTCCGGTTTCCTCCCAAGCGGACTGTTCCGACAGCAGCAAGGCTCCTACCCTCATCCCGCCTGGCTCTCCTGCCTGCTCAAGCAGTTCTTCAACTCCTGAAATGTGATCCTTATCCGTGTGGGTAATAAACACATAATCCAAAGTTCCCACTCCCTGTTCCTTTAAAAAAGGAAGAATCCGATAGCGTCCTACCTGCTTCACATCACTGCTTCCTCCATCTATAAGACAAGTGGTTCCTGCTTCTGTCCGCAGAAACAAGCCGTCTCCCTGCCCTACATCTAACATGGTAAAGGAAAATCCCCCATAAAAGCGAAGCTGAAGGCAGCAGCAAAGCAGCAAAGCGAGAGCCAGACTGATTTTCTTTTCCCACCGCCGTCTCCCTTTCTGATAATGTTGTTCTTCTTCCTGTTCTGCTTCTTCTCCTTTCGCTGTTCGCATGCACAATCTCCACTTCTCCCTCTCCTTCACCCGGCTGCGCCACAGAACAAAGCCCAGGATTCCTCCATAATACAAAAACATCTGCCAGTATTTTGGCCTTCCGCAGACGATTACAGACCATGGAAGTCTAAGTGTTCCCTCTCCCAAACTCTCATAAAAACTCAAAATCATACGGCAGAGAAAAGCCGGAACGCCTGCTGCCTGCCAGGACAGGAAGCTGATTCCAAGAGCGCCCATTCCACAGAACATCAATACCCCCATCAATGGTATTACCAGAAGGTTTAAAAACACAGAATAAAGGGGAAATTCCCAGTAGAACCACTGAATCAGAGGAAGAGTTGCAATCTGAATGGAAAGGCTCACCAAAAAGGCATCTCCCAGCTTATGAGGCGCCGTAAAGAGACTCCTGACTGCCGGATAGAGTATACCCACTCCCATCACCGCCCCAAAAGAAAGAAGAAAAGAAGCACTGTACACATGCAAAGGCTGCTCTATCAAAAGCAAAAGTGCTGCCGCAGCCAAAGCTGTCAGCATATCATAACTGCAGCCCAAAAGGTCTGCCAGCACTGCCAGAACAAACATGGTAACAGCCCGGGCCGTTGAAGTACTCATTCCGGTCATTGTTCCGTACAAAAGCACCACTATCATGCCAATACTTCCGGAAATCCCGTAAGAACATCCTTTCTTTCGAAGAAAGCGATACAGGCTCATGCCTACTATGGAAATGTGAAGTCCTGAGATAGCCAACAGATGAGACATACCGCTTTTCTGATAAATATTTTTTGTCTCATCTCCAAGCTCTGCCTTGTCTCCCAAAAGCATAGCCCGGATCACGCCGCCGTTTGTTTCCCCAAAAAGCCGCATACAGCGGATGCTTAGATTTTCTCTTAACCGCCGCAGAAGTTCTCCCGGCCAAAATACATTTCCTTCTATTATGGAAGCATTTTTTGCACTTCCCAAACGGGTAATATGCTGTGTCTGATAGTAAAGCCTGGCATCAAATTGGCCTGGATTGGCAGGTGCTTCCGGTTCCCATATCCGGTAGGGCGGTTCGATTCGTATGGTATTGCCGATAGAAAAAGGCTGCTCGGCATCGAAGTATATTAGAAGTATTTCATCATCTGACAGGCAACACCCTTCAGGTGTCCCTTTTAAATAGACTGCCTGACCCTCATTTCTACTTTCCATCCTGCAGACTTTTCCCGTCAGGCCCTCTGCAGGGCTTACACCCTCCGGTATGGATGCTTTCATCCAAATCCCGGAGGGCAGTAGCAGCAACAAAGCTGTTGCAGCCAGAACAGCCACACATAAAGGCCGTTTTCTTAACATTCCTTATATTTCCTCTATTAAATCTAAATTGCGTTCAAATATAGTCTCAAAGCGAACGCTCTCCTGGTACGTAAGATTTGTCTCGCCGTTAATCAGGATCTGCACCTTACTAATCCCCGGAAGCTCCGTAAGAGAATTTACAATAGAATACACTGGGATCGCTTCAAGAACGTCATACCCCTGCTCCAGAAATCCCTTATCCAGATTTACATAACAAATCCCATCCTTGGTAGATACGCTGACAATCTTCGTCTCCGGAGGTATGGCCGGATACGCATCCTTTGTAATAGGCCCCTTGATCAACTGCTCTACCACCAGCTTTTCGATAGACATATTACTGCTGTAGTGAACCTCTACCCGTTCCCCCACCAGCATATCCCCGGTCTCATTGGCAAAGTACAGCTGCAGGGTGGTCATTGTATAGGTATTAATCTCATTGCCTGCATTCTCCACAAAGCTCTCCTCATTTAAAGGTCCGATAGGCGTCTCATTGGAATCCATTAATGGCTTATCGCCTACCAGAAGGGATACGTACTCAACCTCCGGAATCTGGCACAGAGTCCGCACAATTGCTGAGCGGCAGAGAATCTCATAGGGCTTACTCATTTCCAGGTAAGGCAAGTCAAAAGACAGGGACAGTTGTCCCTTATCAAGAGTATAATTTAGAAGAAATACATTGTCCGGAATGGCAGACTTTGATTCTCCGTCTTCGGAATCCTCCTGAAGCTGAAGAAGAAATTCATTCAGCAGTTCATCGGCCGTCTCTCCCTGAGGCGTATAGGCTTCCCGCACTACGGCCGTCTCTGCCTTATTAATATAATATATCTGATATCCTTCCGGTTCCTTTGGTTCTTCTCTCTTCCAAGCGCAGCCGGCCAGGGCTGCTGACAGCAAAATCAAAAGAACAGGAAAAATCCTCCATCCATCTCTTTTCATAGCTTACCTCCGCATCCGTCTATTGACAGGAAGGCTGTAACGCAAAGCACGTCTATCTGTCTATGCAATATAGTTCAGAGGAATACGCACAGAAAAAGTCGTGCCTTCCCCCAGATGACTGGTTACTTTGATGGCCCCCTTATGTACCAGTATGGCGCTTCTGGTAATAGCAAGGCCAAGCCCTGTCCCGTCAATCTCATTGGAGTGGGACTTGTCCACCCGATAGAAACGCTCAAAGATATAGTCTATGGACTCCTCCGGAATCCCCATGCCGGAATCCATTACCTTTACATAGAAAAACTTGTGATCTGCATCCAGAGATACATGGACCCATCCATCTTCCTTGTTATATTTCACTGCATTTTCCATCAGATTCGTAAAGGCCAGGGTCAGACGGCCTGCATCCACCTCCGCAGTCACAGGCCGGAAGCTTTCCAGCACCATCTCAATATTTTTCCTGCTTGCAATGGGCCGCAGCCGCTTTAAAATCAGCTCCAGAAGATCGTTGATATCTACCGGTTCAATATTCAGGTTCGCCGCCTTCTTGTCCATCTTGACCAGAGACAGTAAATCTGTAATAATCTTATTCTCCCGTTCAATTTCTTCTGCAATATCCGTCATAAACTCCTGATAGAGCTCTACAGGGGCATCCTCCTGAACCAGAAGTGAATCTGCCAGCACCTTCATGGAGGTCAGCGGCGTCTTCAGTTCGTGGGACACATTAGACACAAACTCCTGCCGAGATTCATCCAACAGGCGCATCTGATTGACAATCTTATTAAACTCCGATGAGATCTGCTCTGTCTCTGTGTAAGATCGAATCTGCAGATCCTCTGTGGAATGGCCTTGTGCAATCTCTTGCAGAGACTGTACCATTCGGTTAAAGGGACGATCCAGAAAGTAAGAAAGCAGAACTGCAGCGGTAAATACAAGAACACCGCAGATTAAGACAAAAATTCTCGCATTCCCTGTAAGCACATCCAGATTGTCCCATATGCTGTCTGTAGACACGCTTACCAGCAATACCCCCAGAATCTTCTGAGAATCCGCCTCCTGAATAGGAATCGTCATCTCAATATAGCGCTTGGTGGAAAGCTGATTGGTGGTTTCTCCCTGAAAGCACCGGATTACCTCCTCTGATACCACCAGCTTTCCTTCAATCAGACCATATGTATCACGGATCACCTTAAAATTCTCATCAATCACGATGATACGCCCGTCATAAAGGTTTGAAAGCTGCGTCAGCTCCCCCCCAATGAGCTCTGAAGATGGATCCTTCAGATAATTATAACTTATTAATTGATTGGACAGAATCCTGCACTGATTCTGCACATCTGTACTGCGAACTGTAATGGCCCTCTCACGGTAGCTGTCCAGCACGCCGGCCGCCACAATCAGCATGGGCAGCCAGCCGGCCAGAAGCAGTACCAGAAGAATCCGAAATTTCAAACTTTTTAAATATGTAATAAAGACTCTATGCCTGGAAATAATAGCCCACTCCCCACTTTGTGTGAACATACTTGGGTTCACTTGGATTTGCTTCAATCTTTTCCCGAAGACGGCGGATATGCACATCCACGGTTCTCACATCACCCGGATATTCGTAGCCCCACACTGTATTCAGCAGGCTTTCCCGGCCATACACCTTGCCCGGATTCAGAGCCATCAGCTCCAGAAGATCAAACTCCTTTGCAGTTAAGTTGATCTCCTTTCCGGCAATAAACAATCGGCGGCTCTCCAGATCCATCCGCAGTTCGGAAGCTTCCACTACCTTGCCCTGACTTCCCTTCTCCGGACGTCCGGTTCTGCGCATAATGGCTTTGATCCGGGCCTTAATCTCCAGTATGTTAAAGGGCTTTGTAATATAGTCATCGGCACCGTACTCCAGGCCAAGGATCTTATCCATATCGTCTCCCTTGGCAGTCAGCATGACAATCGGCATATTGGAAAATTCACGAATCTGCTGACAAACCTCAAAACCATCCATCTTAGGAAGCATCACATCCAAAAGAACAATATCATATTCCTTGCTTCGGGCGTACTCCAGGGCCTCTTCTCCGTCATAGGCACAGTCCACTTCCATTCCATCCTGCTCCAGACTAAAGCGCAGTCCCTTTACAATCAGCTTTTCATCATCAACTACCAAAACCTTTTTTGCCATTTTTCTGCCTCTCTCATATTGTGATCTGATCTTTGATCTTTTCAAAAACACGTTCCTTTATCCCAGGAATCTGCATCAGCTCCTCAATCCCTTGAAAACCCCCATGCTGTTCCCGGTAATTCAGGATATCCTTCGCCTTCGACTCTCCAATTCCCGAAAGAGTTGTAAGCTGCTCCGCTGTAGCTGTATTCAGGTTCACTAAGCTCCTCTCCTGCTCTGTGTCCTGTTCTTCAAGCTTCTCTGCCTGCTCCTTGGAAGGCACCTCTATCTTCTGTCCGTCCGTCATATGCTCTGCCAGATTCAGCCAGCTCTCCGCCGCCTCTTCCGTCATACCTCCCGCTGCTTCCACTGCTTCACCGATCCGGGCCGACGCTTCCAGCTCATAGACTCCAGGAACTGCTACCTCTCCGCAGACATAGACACAGATTCTGGATGGGAATTCTTCTGCTTTTGTCTCTTCTAAAGCCTCTGCTTTCTTATCTTCTGTTTCCCGGAATTCTTCCCTCTGCCCGCTGCTGTCATAGAGTACGGCTTGTCTGCCGCAGCCCATGCTTGTTAAAAACAGAATTGTCAGCAGGCTGCAGCTCCATAGAATCTTATTTATTGTCTTCCTCATTTTCCAGTCCTCTTTGCAGACCGGATCCCCTCTGATACAGACAATATTAGTGTAGCTGATTTTCGAACTTATTACAACCTTTTTTTATTCCCACTTAAACATCACAACTCCTACAATGGCGATCACCATACCCAAAACCTTGCGCCACTCAAGGGCTGCCTTTTCTACACCGAACATTCCAAAGAGTTCAATCAGGTAGGCCACAATAAGCTGAGAAATCACAATCAGCATTACTGCCTTAGCCGGCCCTAAGCTGTCCATGCTCTGTATAACTGTAAAAGTAATAAAAGCTCCAATCACGCCTCCAAGAAGCATATATTTGGGGCTTACCTGAAACACATTCATCAGGTTTTCTCTCTCTCGCAGCGCCCACACTGCCAGACAAGTTAAAAGAGCGGAAAACTGCACCCAGCTGGCCGAAGCCCACATACTGCTGCTCTTGGTTACTTCTGTGTTGAATACTCCCTGAATACTCATAAGCGCCCCGGAAATCAGGGCAATAAAAATTCCAATCATAGCAAAAGCCTCCTACGGTATCTTTGTCTTTCGTATTAGTATAACCCACAGAAACGTATTTCATGTGAATAATACCGGCTTCTATGATTGGATTTTTATTCCTACTCTTCTGTCTGCAGCTGTGCCTGAACCGATTGATTCACCCCGTCAATCTCCGTTCTTACATCATTTCCCCTCCAGATATTGGAAAAGACAATCTCCATCTCAATCCAGTAATTAGATAAATCCGTAATTTTGGGAACCTCCACGGAATCCTCATACTGGGCAATCAACAGCTCCATTTCCTCATTTGCATAGCTGACGCCCATTTTTACAGGCATCTTATTGGCCATAGTGTACAATGAGTCTACCTTATCATAAGTAAGATATTTTGCAAATTCCTTGGCCAGATCCTTTTCTCTGGAATAGGCATTGACTGCCACAGAATTGGTCACGGAGAGTCCCTTTGTGTGAAGTTCTTCTGTCAAATCGGGCACCTGGGCAATTCCATAGAAATAGCCATTATCCTCCGGCACTTCTTCTGGTACAGCCTCCTCTGTCTCTTCACCCTCTGCCCCTTCTTCCGTCTCCTCCGCCTGAACCTGATACACCAAACCTTCTGCGATGGCCGCATCCAGCCTTGCGATGGCATCCGTCTTGGCTATGGTATAAACAATCTTTCCATCAATAAATTCCTGCAGTACGTCATCTGTAGTTACTTCATCTGCATCAATAGCAAAGAAGGCATTCAGGCTTTGATAATATTCCAGACAGAGGATAATCTCTTCTGCCGACAGCTCTACCTCTGCCTTATTATCTCCCGTAGCCCCTCCAAGATTGACATAATTGGCCACAAAGAAAAAATTAAAGAAAATATCTGCCACATTCCATTTAAAAATACTTTCTACCTTCTCGGTGCTGGCGCCGCCCTCGAAATTATCGGCATAAGTGAGAATCTCATCAATGGTCGCCGGAGCCGTACTCGTATAACTCTTATTATATAAAAGAAAACAGGTTTCAAAATAAAACGGATAGGCCATCAGCTTTCCGCCGCAGGTAGCTGCGTCCAGAGCTTTCTGGGGAAAGGCTTCCTGAAGCTCTCTCTCGGAAAAGCTGTCATTCTCCACTGCCAGCCCCGCAAGTCTGGCCTTTTCCAAGAGCTCGCTGGAGGTAACGAACAGATCCGGACCCCCCAGATCCGAGATACTGGCTGTATTGATATTCTCAATATAATCCACCGCTGTTACCAGCTGAAGGGTAATCTCCACCGGATGCTGTTTCTCAAATTCCCCGGCCGCCTCCACCAGATAAGCGTTCAGCTTGTCATCGGTATACCAGAGGGTTAACTGGGTTTTCTCATCCGGCTCTCCCTGCTCCTGAATCCTCTGCTGCTCCTGATGATAAGACGCCGCCACCTGCACCATCTGGGAAAATACCAAAATGACGCAAATAATGGCAAAGGCTCTCCGATATAATGTATGTCTCATATATTATTCCTTTTCTATATAGCTTTTTATTGCTGCATTTCCAAAGCCCTGGTCAGCTTCTCCATCATCTCATCCACATGCTTCTTCTCGATAACAAGCGGCGGAACCAGACGCAGAACATTACTTCCTGCTGTAATGACCAAAAGGCCCATTTCCTGTGATTTTACCACAATATCACCCACAGGTCTACCCTGAATTGCCAATCCCTGTATCAGACCTTTTCCTCTGCGGGCTTCAATAAAATCATATTTTTCTACAAGCCCGTCAAGTCTTTGGGTGAGGTACGCCCCCACTTCCTGCACATGCTCTACAATTCCGTTTTCCTCAAAGAGATCAAATACCTTGCTGACTGCAGCGCAGGCAAAGGGGTTGCCGCCGTAGGTGGTTCCATGATCCCCGGGAGCCAGAGAAGCCTTGGCCGCTTTCTCATCCAGCACAAAAGCGCCCACGGGAACACCGCAGCCAAGGGCCTTGGCACAGGTCATAATATTAGGCTTCACATCATACTCCTGCCATGCGAACATATAGCCCGTGCGCCCCATACCGCATTGAATCTCATCCAAAATCAACAGAATATCATGTTCTTCAC
The DNA here is from genome assembly GCA_910574255.1 of Clostridia bacterium. Lineage (GTDB taxonomy): Bacteria > Bacillota > Clostridia > Lachnospirales > Lachnospiraceae > Laedolimicola. The sequence continues at coordinate 305,508 of CAJTAK010000005.1, read as the reverse complement.
AGAGGGCCTTCACACCCTTCAAAAATTCCTCTGCAGCCGGGTAGATGCCGCCCTCTCCCTGAACAGTCTCTAAAATGATACCGCAGGTTTTGTCTGAAATCTGAGCCCGAACGCTTTCCAAATCATTAAAATCGGCAAAACGAATACCTCCGATCAGAGGACGAAAAGGCGCTTGATATGCCTTATTGCCTGTTACGGACAAGGCCCCCATGCTTCTTCCATGGAAGGAATGGTTCATGGCTATAATTTCGTGATCGTTTCCTTTATCCTTAAGCCAGGCATACTTTCTGGCCGCTTTTATAGCGCCTTCAACAGCCTCGGTGCCGCTGTTGGTAAAGAATACCTTGCTCATGCCGCTTGCCTTCACAAGCTTTCCTGCCGCCTCCATCGCCGGAATATTGTAGAATAGATTGGAGGTATGTAGCAGCTTGTCTACCTGTTCCTTTAATGCCTCGTCATAGCCGGGATAATGATAACCCAAAGCCTGAACCGCAATGCCTGCTGCGAAGTCCAGATACTGCTTTCCATCTGTATCATACAGATAGACACCCTCTCCCCTCTCCAGCACAAGTGGATAACGGTTGTAAGTATGAAGAACAGTTCCTTCTGCACGCTCGATAATGTTCTCTTTATTCTCCGTCATAATAATTATTTTCTCCTTCGCTTAAAATAGCGGTGCCGATTCCCTTGTTGGTAAAAATCTCCAAAAGCAGACAGTGAACAATCCGACCGTCCAAAATATGAACTCTGGAAACGCCGTTCTCAATGGCATCAATACAGTTATTCAGCTTTGGAAGCATGCCGCCTCCAATTGTTCCGCCTCCAATAAGCCTGCGTGCTTCTTTTACATGCAGCTCGGAAATCAGGGTGGAAGGATCCTCCGGATTCCGGTATACTCCCTCAATGTCTGTTAAGAATGCCAGCTTTTCTGCATTGACTGCCCTTGCAATGGCGCAGGCCGCATCATCCGCATTAATATTGTAGGTCTGAAACTCACTGTCCATCCCGACAGGGCACACGATTGGAAGAAAATCCTTTTCCAGCAGATCGTAGAGAATCTTGGGATTGACCTCTGTAATCTCCCCTACAAAGCCAATATCCTCCCCTCCGGAATATTTTTTCTCCACATGCAGAAGTCCTCCGTCCTTGCCGCTGATGCTCACTGCCTTGACCCCCAGCTCCTGCACCATCTGTACCAAACTCTTTCCTACCTTGCCCAGAACCATCTCGGCAATCTCCATAGTATCCTCATCTGTCACGCGCAGACCGTTCACAAATCGGGGCTCCATGCCCGCTTTTGCTACCCAGCGGCTGATCTCCCTGCCCCCGCCATGAACGATAATCGGCTTAAAGCCGACCAGTTTTAAGAGCGTCACATCTTTAATGACATTCCGCTTTAGTTCATCATCCACCATGGCGCTGCCGCCATACTTTACGACAATTATCTTCCGGTTAAATCTCTGAATATAAGGCAGAGCTTCAATTAAAACCTCTGCTTTTTCCAGAGAGCGCTTCATTTCCTCTTCCTTGCTCATCATAATCTCCTCATTTTTATTGAAAGTCTTCCGCAATTTATTATAAACGTTGTCGCTTACATGTCAAGTTGTAAAGCTGACCGTATTATCCCTCCAAAGCTTTTGGGACGCAGAGCAGCCCTGCATTCTCATTTTCAGGATAGAATTTTTTCTTTTGGAAATGCAAGATAAAAAAGCAGATTGACAATCAAATTTCTTCCTCTGTCAATCTGCCCTGTTTTATTTCACCGATTACCCTGTGATAATCCCATATCAGTCGTCCTTTTCCGTCACAATACAAAGAAATTTTGACATCAGCGGAAGGTAAGTAACTAGAAATACAAAGTATGCGGCCCAGCCTGCCGCCCTCCTGTTCTTTTCCGGTATCCTTATGCCTGCCATAATTCCCATAGCAAAAAGACAGAGCTTAATCAGCGCAAGATCCTTCCAGCTGCTTTTTTGCAGGTATTTGTCTGCGTAAGAAAATAAACATTTCATAGCAAAGTTCCTCCAATTCTTCGTCAAAAGTCAACCTGTTTCTGCTAAACCTATGATAGCAAAAAACGAGGGGCTTCGCAATGAAAAACAATCATAGGTATTTCTGCCCTTTTGGCTCTATGCATGCACATCTTTGTGCCTCAAGTACCAGATCCCCATACTGACAAACAGCACAAGAAACACACTCAATGCCGCCGCAAATCCGGCCGGACTGGAAAGTACATTTGTATCCTTGTTGGCATTCATGCCCATCATCATCAGAGAATAAGGCCAAATCATTCCAAATCCCTTATTATTCAAAAGAAAGCCGGCCACGCTCCCAAGAAGGGCAATGGCAATGGGAACCGCAAAGCTTCGGATCATCATCGATAGCAGAAGCTGCAAAGCCGCAATCACCATACCCCCTAAGCTTCCCCGAAGAAGCCAGAACAGGATTTCCGCCGGCGGAAGCCCCGGCAGTCCCACAAGCTTTCCGGATATGGAAAACAGCACACCCACCCAGAGCTGAAGTGTCACCGTACAGCGCAAAGCCAATAATAGCTTAGCCAGAAAGATATCCCCTTCCGCCACCGGCATGGTCATCAGACTGTTCCAGTTATAATTGAGATGCTCCACTCTCCAGATATAGGAGCAGTAAATGGCAATCAACGGCCCATAGAAAAAATTGGCATAGAACAAAGAGTGCTGCGTCCACAGAGAGTACCACTCAGATTTTAGCATACTTATATTGTTTAGATAATTCGCCGCACCCAGTACGGTCGGAAGCAGCGGGATTGCAAAAAACACAAGCCACAGGTGGGCGTGCCTAAGCTTCATCCGCTCCGTTTTAATACATGCTCTCAGCATAGAAAAATTCCTCCTATCTTAAGTTGCTACGCAACGGTACTAAAGGGTAAAGTCACTTCGGCACACCTGTAACGAGAGAAACTTTCATTCGAAAGGGCACTCATGAAAGTTCCTCTCGTGTGCCTTTGCGACTTTACCGTCCAGCATAAAATATTTCTTAAAACACTTGACATTTCTTAGCTGGACTATTCCAGTTCCGTAAGCCCCCTAACAGTGCCCCTTATATAGAAGAATTTACAGCCACATATTCATGTGTCTGTAAATTCTTCTGGCACTGCACGGGAGCTTACTGATTTCCAGTTCCGTAAGCCCCCTCATCCACATCCCGGCGTGCGGCGGATAAACAACTGTCTTCCCAGGATATATCCCAAAGGAAGCGCAACCAGCAGAGTAATCACCGCCGACCAGTCCAGCGGTCTTTCATAATAGCTTACAATCCGGCTGCCCTGATCCCAGTCCTGGCCGATATATACCAGAAGATTATAGTAAGCCCACAACACTGGCCTCCAGAGGGGCGAAGACAGAAACCAGCTAAACAGCCCCAGAAAAGAACCTGCCAGTCCCACCGCCAGCGGAAAGATCTGATTGGTACTAAAGAGTGACAAAAGCATCTGCACCAGCAGCACTCCAAGGCTTACAAGACCGCACTGTAAAAGAAAACACACCAGATGCCGCAGCGTCATCCCTCCCGCAAAGCCGTGAAGCCCTGCAAAGGCAAACATCATCACAAGCTCCGCCGCCACATAGCCGCCCACATATACGGCTCCTGTCAAAAGTTTCATATCAAAGAGACGGCCTTTTCGCTCCATCGTACACAGAAGCTTCCATGTATTTCCTTTCAGTTCCACATCGCAAAGGCGGCTGGCAATCATGGCGATCATGGTTGGCATCAATATGGTATCAATAAGGCTAAGGCACATAAGCAGCCACATCCAGCTATCCTTCGATGATTCCATATGGGCGCTTTGGACTGCCCAGGAGAGCCAGAGAAAGGTAAACAGGAGAAATGCTGCTGGTACCAGTCCAATTCTCCTGCGCCGTACCTTCAGCCATTCGGTTTTCCATTCGCGCAGCATCAGAGACTTCCCCTCCTTCCTGTGAGACTTAAGAAAATTTCCTCCAGGCTCTTCTGCTTTTCCTCCGCCCGATAAACTCCGGCTCCGCCCTCGCAGAGAAGAGCGATAAGCCTTGCCGCAGCATCATCCGCAAGCCTTGGAAGCTCCAGAGCTCCCTCCTGTATATTGCAGGAAATGCCCTCGCTTTTTAATATTTCCAGGGCTACAGACTGATTCATCACACACAACCGCAAGCTTCCTCTGCTGTGTTCATGAAGGGCCTCCAGCCTATCCTGAAAAATCAGATGCCCGTGGTTAATAATGCCTACATAATCCGCCATCTGATCCATTTCCCCCAAAAGATGGCTGGACACCAGTACTGTCATGCCCATGCGCCCCGGAAGTTCTCGGATCAGCTCACGGATTTCCTGGATGCCTGCCGGATCGAGACCATTTGTCGGTTCGTCGAGAATCAGCAGATCCGGCCGGCCGAGAAGCGCTTCGGCCAGGCCAAGACGCTGCTTCATGCCAAGGGAATACTCCCGTACCTTTTTGTTCTGCTGCTCCTCCATCCGTACCAGCTTTAGAACCTGGGTAATCTCCTGTTCCGGCACCCTCTTTAAAGTCCGCACAATCTCCAGATTCTCCCGTCCGGTGAGATGACCGTAGTAGGAGGGCGACTCAATGAGAGAGCCAGTCTCCTTTAGGATGGCAATGCGGTTTTTCCGATTAACAGTCTCGCCGCCAATGGTAACCTGGCCGGCGCTGATTTGAATCAGACCCAGAAGCATCTTAAGAGTGGTGCTTTTTCCGGCTCCGTTGGGCCCCATAAAACCGTAGACGTGAGCTTTTGGAACCTTTAAGTCCACATCCTTCACCACCTCCTTGCTGCCGTATTGCTTCGTCAAGCCCTTTGTTTCAACCATATATTCCATATGTTCCTCCCATTAAAGTTCCGTAATCCCCCTTCCTGTACACCCTTACCTAAATCAATTTCCAGCCACAGCAACATGTGTCTGTAAATCGATTTGTGCACCGGAAGCGGCATTACTGTTTGAAGTTCCGTAATCCCCCTTCCTGTACACCCTTACCTAAATCAATTTCCAGCCACAGCAGCATGTGTCTGTAAATCGATTTGTGCACCGGAAGCGGCATTACTGTTTGAAGTTCCGTAATCTAAAAAAAGCATACGTCCTCCACCTTACATGGGGGTGACGTATGCCTTACATTTACCTTAATTTTTTCAAAAAAGACGGAAATCTCTCCAGTTTTGTTTTATAATTAGGTTGAAAAAATACGACACTACAATATAACAGGGAGGATAATCACAAAAAACCAGGAGGCCCCTATGACCCACATATACGAATGCAAAATCCTATTAATAGACGACAACCAAGAACTCCTTTCCATGCTGACCCATATGCTGACCAAGGAAGGCTTTGCCAATCTAACCACCGCTTCCTGCTGCCGTAAAGCCAGAGAAGCCCTCGCAGACGCACTGCCGGATCTCATCATCCTGGATGTCATGCTTCCTGACGGAAATGGCTTCTCCTTATTCCAGGAAATACGTGCAAAGGCGGATATTCCCATCCTCTTTCTCTCCGCCCGTGATGAGGACAACGACCGCCTCTTAGGTCTGGGCCTTGGTGCGGACGACTATCTGACCAAGCCCTTTCTGCCCAAGGAACTCATTTTAAGAATCAGTGCCATCATCCGCAGAACCTACCTATCCGGCCGCTCTGCCCTGCCTGAAGCCCAAAGCCTGAACCTTGGACCACGCACCGTCCATTTTGATCGTGGAACCGTTGAAACCAACCAAGGAGAAACGGCTCTTACCGCCAAGGAACTGCTCATTTTAAAAAAGCTCTGGGAGAACCGAGGCCGGATCGTAACCTTTGACGCCCTCTGCGACGCCGTATGGGGCGACGGCTACTACACTTATGAAAATACACTGATGGTCCACATACGGCGTCTCCGTGAAAAGCTTGAAGAGGACCCTTCCCATCCCAAATGGCTTCTTACCGCCAGGGGCATCGGCTACCGGCTGGCATAGCCGGGACAATTGCACAGAATGCTTTTCCAATTATAAAGCCCCAAAAATACCTTTGGAACAAAGAAACACAGAAAGGACACCCCATGAAGGATCTTCTCAAAATATACCGCCGTTACATTCTCACTGCTTCCTTCATAAGCATCCTTATTTTTATGCTCAATCTAATGCTTATATTTCTCTTTCTCCTAAACCAATTCGGATACAAAGCGGCAAAAGATTACCAGTCCTCCCGAATCGATGCCCTGTCCGATCAACTGACCCTGGAGCATGGACAATACGTACTTACGGAAGCCGCCGAAAAACAGATCGATGAAAATCTGGCCTTTGCCATGCTGATTAACCAGGAGGGGCAGGTCATCTGGAGCCGGAACCTTCCGGACGAGATCCCCCTCTCCTACTCTCTCACCCAGGTAGCCTCCTTCACACGGTGGTACCTACAGGACTATCCCGTAAAGGTCTACACACGCCCGGACGGTCTCTTTGTGACGGCCGCTCCCCGCCATTCCATGTGGAAATATTCGCTTGAATTCCAGGAAGGCTTTCTCAATGCTATCCCCTCCTACCTGCTGCTGGTTCTGCTCACCAACCTGCTACTGATTTTCACCTTTGCCATCCTCTTTGGACAGCGCTTTTACACCTCCCTAAAGCCTCTGGTAAACGGAATCGAGCAGCTAACCGAGGATAAGGCTCTCGGCCTGGCCGAGCAAGGCATTGTAGGCGGTCTGGCAGGAAAGCTTAACGAGGCTTCCGCCACCCTCATTTTCCAGCGAAAAGCCCTGGAAAAGCGTGACAATGCAAGAACTAACTGGATCGCAGGCGTTTCCCATGACATCCGCACCCCTCTGTCCCTCATACTCGGCTTTAGCGACAGTCTTGCAGAAAGCCCCCATTTGGATGACGAGGAACGAAAAGAGGCTGTCTCCATTCGGGAAAACAGCCTTCTCATCAAACGTCTGATTGCGGATCTGAATCTCACCTCCCGCCTGGAGTACGATTCCTATCCCTTACAAATAAAAACTTACACCCCTGCGGCCCTGCTCCGCAGTCTGATTGCCTCCTACTATAACCATGGTCTGGAGGAAGAGTGGTCCCTGGAACTTGCGTTGGATTCCGGCCTGGAAGGGATTACCTTAAAAGGCGATCCGGACCTTCTGCTTCGGGCCTTCCGCAATCTGACCGACAACAGCATCCGCCATAACCCTGAAGGCTGTCACATCCAAATCCGGGGAAAGCTAAAAGGGAATTCTCTGGGGCTTACTTTTTCTGACACCGGAAGGGGCATTCCGGTCCAGGTAGTAAAAGCCCTGTATCGCACCGAAGCCGTGGACAAGAACGGCTCCCTTCCCCACGTCATGGGGCTTCGCATTGTAAAGCAGATTCTGGAGGCTCACCAGGGGACTATAGAATTTGAGCTTTTGAAGGATGTGTGCCGGTCTGTGGTAATTCGGCTGCCCCTATAAGACAACCTCTTCAGAATACAAAGCATAGAAAAAGCCTGCTTTCGGCAATAGATATTGCCCTACTATTCCGTAAGCTCCAGATACAGCTTTGCATGATCGTCGATGCACCACCATTTACTGCCCGAATTGGCCGTCACACAGATATAAGTTCTGCCGTTCTCATTGGTCCCGAAGCTTACTGCGCAGCTTCCCGACTCATCCACATAACCGGTCTTTCCATAGACCATGATCCCATTGGTCTCCTTGTCCTCTATGCGCCGCACAAACCAATTGGACATCTCTATCCCCTCCGGATGCTGTTCGGTGACGGAGGTGGTGTAGATGCGGGTTGAAAATACCTCTCTGCACATCTCATTTTGGATAGCAGCCTCCATAATTACTGCCATATCATAAGCCGTAGTGTAATGATTGACATCATAGATTCCTACACAATTCGTAAAATGCGACGTCTCAGACAATCCCAGTTCCTCAAGCTTCTCATTCATCAGCTCCACAAACGCCTCCTGGGAGCCTGCCACATAGACGGCCAATCCTAACGACGCATCGGCCCCGGAGGGCAATATCGCCCCGTATATCAGATCCCGTATGGTGACAGTCTCATCTCTGTCAAAGCCGGCATTGCTGCAGTGGTTTTGGAAGCTGTAATCCGTAATGTCAATGGTGATTGTAAACTTGTCGTCCCAATTCTCAACATGCTCCGCCGCAATCAGAGCTGTCAGCACCTTGGTCATTGACGCCGGGACCATACGGCTGAAAGCATCTCTGGACGCCAGAATCGTGTCACTCTCCGTATCCACAAAAACGGCATAGCTGCTGGTAATCTCATCCTCTCCCAAGGCATGCGTATCCTCTGTGGCTTCATACTGAAAGAGCTGCTGCACTTTTTCACCGTCCTCCGGTTCCTTTTGTCCATTATCTTCCAAAATATTCTGCCCCAGAGCCCACAGACCGTTTCTCTGCTCCTTCTTACCTGTCTTTGCTAAAAACTCCTGCCCGATATTTGCCGCAGCCTTTCGTTCCGGATTTATCTTTCTCCATACTGTTCTCATCACTAACAGCAGAAGCCCCATCATAACAAATGCAATTCCGGTTTTCATAATCCGGCGCATCAGGGCCTGTCTTCTTTTTCTGCGCCTTATCGCCTGCCTTCTTTTCATTCGCCGCATCCGGCGGCGCATCTCATCCTCATCTTCATCAAATGGTTTTTCCACTATCCACTCCCAATTCTTCTCAATAGCATTTATTTCTGCGGGCAACGAGCCAAGCGGACATGCTGGCATGTCCATTTGACTACATCGTTAACACTCATTGTATTATCATATTCTGAACACGGTTGCCTTGTCAATGATATGAATGCACTTTTATAAAAAAAGAAGTCAAGGTAAAGCCCCTGACCTCTTTCTCTCTGTCCTATGCGCGTATGTCGATATGCTGCCCCAGATCCGATGGAATAGCTGCCTCTAACATCTCCAGCAGTTCTGCACTGGTCTGTTCCACCTGATCCATAGCCTTTGCTGCCACAGCATAGCCTACATTCATTTGCAACCGGCTGTACGACATGGAAGATGATAATGCTGCAATATCCATAACAATCACCTCTTTATACCTTATTGAACGAAGTTCATCCACCCCGAAGGGATATGTGTTAGGATTTGGATATAGTATATCACAAATATCTATATGCTTCAAACATTTTTTTAATTCTCTGACAGCTTCTCAGACAGGCTCCGCAAAAGTGCGAAAATATACGGTGCGCCAAAGACATTCAGGGACTTGGGACCTGTGATCTTCTCCGGAGCCTCTTTGATCCGCTCCAAAGCCCGGCAAAAAGTGGCCTTGGTGATGGATTTGGATCTGCGATCCACGAACATCTCTCCCCCACGTATCTCGTAGGTAAAAGGAAGATTTTTTGCTGTATAAAAAGTTTTTCTCTGGTGCCGTTCCAACATTTTCCACAAATCATCTCCGCTGAGACTCATAATCACTTTGTCCAGTTGACTTCCCATGCCGTTCCTCTCTGCTATCCAGCCGTTTTCTTTTGTATATTGCTTTCCAAAACTTTACACATTTCCTGCACCTATACTACCATAAACCTCCTGACTTTACAAGCCGGGAGCAAATGTATTTCCTTATTCATCCTCATTCGCTCTATATCGGAAAATTCCAGCAGTGATTACTGCTAACAGAAGTAAAAAAACGAAAAGATACGTTTCGAGCCTGCTGCCATCGCCAAGCTTTGGAGCGCCCACCTCCCAAGGCAAAGCTTCCGGCTCGTGATTTCCAGAGCCGCCTCCTGAATGATTACTTTCTTCCACTGGCCTGCCGGGTGTTTCCTTTGGAGTTTCCGGTTCATCTTCTTTTGGAAAATCATCCAGCATCTCCACTGTCTGAACCTCATCCGTATCCAGAATTTGGAAAATCACATCCTCTGCATAACCATACCCAGAAGGCGCTTCCTTCTCTACCAGCCGATAGGTTCCAATCGGAAGCCGCTCTATATAATGAGGAGTATTGGTACTCACCCAGGTTTCTACCAAAACTTGATTCTCATCATAAAGCTCTAACAGTGCTCCCGGAAGCTCCTCTCTTGTTGTAATATCCTTCTTGCTGATCTGAACCTTTGTCACATCATCCTCCATTTCCACAACCTCTATTTTGACAGGCTCTGCATTCTCATCCTCCGTTCTCTTATCCGTTTCTTCAGTCTCGCTATCTTCCTTCTCCGGTATCTGCACTTCCTGTCCCTCCGGTTTTGAGCCCGATCCTTCTTCATCTGCTGTTATTGAAATATCCGTATCATTCTGCTGCTCCTCTTCCTGAGAATCCACCAAATAGATCTCTATTGCATCTAACAGCTTCCCTTCTGTATCCCGGGCCTGTTCCAGCCGGAAATGAACATCCTCTGCTGTCACATACCCAGGCGCCGGCTCTGCCTCCCGAAATGCGTAGACCCGCCCCAGCTGCAGTCCTTCTGTCATATGGAGCATTCTGGCCGGCCCCGTAGAGATCCAGGAGTCTTTGATAACCTCTGTACCCGGCTCTAAATCCGGTTTTTGTTCTCGTTCACCTTCCGATGCAGCAAAAAAATCTTTTTCCGCAAAAGGCAGCTCCCATACTTCCAGCAGGGCTCCTGCCAGTTCCTGTCCATCCGTCAGATCCAGCTTCCGAAAACGCACTCTCGTAATCTGGTTTTCCAAAACTACCACATGTTCCTGTATATCTGTCTTCTGACCGCCCTTTTCGCTTTCATAGCTTCCGTCTACCGACAAAACCTCTTCTGATTGAAGATAACCGACAGGCGCTTCCAATTCTCGAACTTCATAGCGGCCAAGAGGCAGATCTTCATCAAATACTCCATTCCCATCAAGATCTGTTATGCATGCAGCAATCAAAGTTCCTTCCGGAAACAGCAGAACTGGTTCCTCCCGAAGAATCCAGGCATTTTTTTCCTCACTGTACACAATTCCAGTATAGATATCCTCCCCTGCATAAAGGCCGCAGATGGCTCCCTGCAAACATTTTCCGGAATCCCGATCCTTTTTTACCACCTTGATCTTTAACCGCTGACGCTCATTTTTATAATCAGCATGTTTGATATCGAAGCTGACTGTCTGCCTCTGAGGTGTAATGGCAAACTCCTCTTCTGCAGTATTCAGCACAAAACCAGATCCTGCAACAGTCTCCCGAATCTTATATTTCCCAATATACAGCCCGGAAGCATAAGCGTATCCATTTCGGTCTGTCGTTACCTCTGCTGCCACATCACCCTTTTTCCAAATGCGGTAGGGTTCCGGATCTATCCCGTATTCCTTAAGCAGTTTCAAATCTATTTCCTGGCTGTAGATATCCTCTGCCGCCACAATCTGAAAGCCCGCACCCTCAACAGGCGCATCCTCATAAGAAAAAGTTACATCCTTATGCATGGCAATATCCTCCAGCTTTAGATAGCGGAAAGGCTCTGATACCAGCTTGTCCAGAAGAGTTTTTGTATCCTCCCCTGTACCTGCCAGCTGCTCTCCATGCTTATAGATCTCAATGATTCCCTTCTGCTCCTGATTTTTCTGCAAAACGGTCACCGTAAGATTACCATAGGCATCACAGATGGCGTATTTGCTCACTCCCATCTGCCCGTCCGGATATACCGATCCATTTTCAATAGCAAAAATAGTCCTTTCCCTGGAAGTCCCCACAAGCTCATAGCCATTTTGTCCCTCTGTACTTGTATCCTTTACTGCCTGCTCCCTTCCATTAACCACGTACCCCTCAGGGGCTGTCAATTCTGTAAGCTCATAGGTTCCCACAGGCAGTTCTCGGGGCAGGGTAATATAACAGTCCGTAACTTTGCCTGCTTCTTTCAAAAAGGATGTAGTAAAAGGATATTCCTCTGTTCCGGTCAGAACTTTTTCACTGAGATTATAAAAGCTCAGATATCCTTCCGAATCCATTTTCCAATTGAGAGCTTTTAAGCTGTCCAAGCTGGCCTCCTTGGTGAGACACCGAAGGCGATACTCGGCGCCCTCCTTCAAAACAGTTCCCCGCACCATTTCATCCGCCTTTATGTAAGCTCCCGGCTGTACCAAAAATTCTTCATCTGCCTTCACAATCCGCAGATAAGCAGTGGTTATCCGATTGTTGATCATCCGCGGCTTTTGAAGAATTCTTCCTTCCCGATCCTTTGTATTTTTGTGATCACCGTAGCGAATTCCTTCTGCAGACGTATAGGTTTTTTCCACTGTCTGTTTTCGAGTGTCTGTGTAAAGGACGCCTCCATCCTGAGAAATATGAACGATAAAAGGCTTTGCCATCACATGTCCCTCCGGTGTGGTAGTCTCTGCAATCACATAGGTTCCGTAGGGCAGCTCCGGTGTCTCAATATGTCCTTCTTTATCCGTGAACATCTCTGCCACCTGATAGCGGTTGACGCCCCCTGCGGACACAAGCCATTTCCTGTCCCCTGCTGTCCATTGCTCCTGACCTGAGCGCTTGTAGACCACAGCTTTTGGTTCATTTGTAAAATCATATTCCCAAAAGGAAGAAATATCGTCGCTGCCCCAGATACCATTTACGGCAGCAAGGGTTCCATCCTTCACTTTGGAGAGCTCCCGGATTCGGTAGACGGAAAATCCTGCTCCGGCCATATTTGAGAGTTCTGTCTGATATCCGTTATCTGAGGTCTTTAAAATCTGAATTCCCTGTTTCATTACATAATCGCCGGAATAGATGGTGTGGGAGCTGCTTTGATTATCCGCTGTCAGCTGATTATCCGCATCCTTTGCCTGTTCATTCCGAACCTCTACTCTGGTCATCTGATTTTTGTAGGTAAAGGCGGCCGGATAACGAGCCTCATCCAGCATATAGCCTTCAGGGGGTGTAAGCTCACGAATATAGTAGCTTCCCAGCTCCAGATCTCCGAAAGCCGTCTTCCCCGGCGTCTCCACATAGGCAATGGTTCCTGACGGATTGGCTATATGACGGCTTCCGTCTGTGTTCAGAATATAGCCGTCTTTGTCCTGTTTAGGCGAGCGGCCTACAGTGGCCCTGGCTACCAGTGCATCCTTGCGGAACAGAATTCCTGTTTTTCGATCCCCGTGAATAATATTTTCTGCTGCATAGATTCCATACACAGCTCCTTTCAGGTCCGCATCTCCCTGGGCAATGCCGCTCTCAGTTTCTGTGTCATATTTGACCAGTTCCACGCTCCCCAGTGTGCGCTCGTTGGTCAGATGGAAATCGGCTGTTCCATTTCCCGATACGGCTCTGGAAGCTTCGTTGGCCTGCCACACATAACCAGCGGGGGCCGTTACCTCCCGGATGCTATAGGTATAGCTTACTGCGGCAAATGCTTCCTTTTGGGCGTCAATCTCTGCCTGAGCTTTGCGCATAGAGGTGTGGCCGTCAATTTCCGCCTGTTGCTCCGGCGTCAATTCGTCATAGTTGCTGCAATAGCTTGCACGATAGGATGCAGATTTGCTGGTGCTCCAAGAAGCTTCTCCATTGATATCTGTAGTAACCGAAGCAGCCTTTTCCCCATTTTCAAAAATGTCGATCACGCAGCCTGCCAATCCCACTTTGGTCTGCCAATCTGTCTTTTTCACCTGAACTCCATAGGATACGGCAATGGAATCTTCTATGGAAGAGAATTCCGGTTCAACCTTTGGGACTTCCGGAATGTCCGGCTCTTCTCCGCCTCCGCCGGTCCCCGGCTGATAAATGCTTGCGGAAGCTTTACTGCGGACACCTGCTGTCTGGGCGCTGCTGTTAGCCGAGTGATACGCATAATATGTGTTGGAGTGATGACATGCTCCCTGATAGTAATCCCATACCATCTCCGCCATATTGGAAGCCTCGTCAGAAGAAGTATTGAGCATGGACACTGCACGGCTGATAACCTGATTTTGAGAAAGAGAGGAAGATTGAAGGTACAGCCAAGCTGCTATCTGAACTACTGCGTAATACTTGCCGGACAGAGACGCATAGCTTATCAGATAGCCGATCCCCCCTTGTTTTGAGTCATAGGAACCATCTTCTGCAAAATATTTGTATCCGTTTCGGGCCGATTTTCCCATGCTTAAGCACAGGGCAGGCTCTCCTCCCAGGGTCAGCTTATAGATGGTTCCATGTCCGGTTCCGGAATATCCGGTAGCTGAAACAGACAGACTGGCAACCTTGTCTCCTGCCTCCAGCACGCCGGATGCTGCAGAATAGGTTTGCACCATTCCCAGATCCGTCAGAATTTTTTCTGCGGCATTGAGAAGGCTGTCAAAACGCCCCTCCTCACCGTCTTCCATCCCTGCCTGCCAGCTTCTATAGAGCTCACTTTCCATGTCTTCTTCTAAGAATGCTGCAAGAAATTCATATACCTGATCCAGAGTCCAGCCGTCCGCCTGTAATTCCTGCAGATCTGAGAGTTCCAATATCTGAAATATAGTTCCCTCAAAAAATGCCGCAGCTGAAACTCCCTGCTCCAATATAGATAGAATCTGGGCCAAGTCCTGCCCACCATATACATATGGATCCAATTCTACCAAAGATGACTGAATGAATTCAGCCAAATCACGTTCATAGTCATAGAGAGCTTCCCACCAAGCTTTTTCTCTCAAAAGAATATCTCTGTAACCCTCTGGCAGATAGAGCTTCATCCATTGCTGAATACTCTCTACATTTCCTTCCTGAAAATGATACTGTTCTTTTTGCCGCTGTGAAGCCGCAATTTCCTCTGCTGCCTCCTGCACTGCTTCCTTTGCTGTACCTTCTATACTTTCCTTTGTATCTTCCTTGGATTCTGTATTATTTTCCATGCCTGTGTCTTTTCCGGATTCTGCATTTTCCTCTAATTCCATGTCTTCTCCGGCTTCTGTATTTTTGCTTGTTTCTATATCTTTTAAGCTCTCTGAATCTTTTTTGTCTTGGATACCTTCTATAATTTCTGTATTTTTTTCTGTTTCTGATTTTTTTTCAGATTCCATGCCCTTTTCTTCTTTTGCATCTTTCTCTGTTTCCACGGCATTTCCTGTTTTTGTATCCTCTTCATCTTCTGCATTTTTTTCGTCTTCTGTGTTTTTCTCTGATTTTGCATTTTTCTCAGCTTCTGTATCTTCTTTTTGTCTCTGACTTTCTGCCGTATTTACTTCTGTTCCTGCATAGACATAAGCGTTTGCTGTCTGAGCAAGCACTGCAGCTAAAAGAAGCAGGATGCCTGCCTTTTTCAGCCGCTCTTTCCATTTTCTTTTCATAAATTTGTACTACTCCTTTCTGTCTGAGCTCCATACTTTTTAAACGATTGTGGAATAAAAAAGAATTGGGACGGATCTCACAGGAAGCAGGGAGGAATTCCCCGAATCTTCGAATGACTGTATCGTCCTGTTTTGTACTATAATCTATTTTCCAGTATTTGTCAATTATATTACAGCAAAAAAGTAAAACTTTACTGCCTGTCAGGATTTAAATCCCGGCAATTCGTAAAAAATCCAAGAATATTGAGCGGTCATCTTTACTTTTTATCCAAAAAATCTTATAATATATCCCGTAAAAGGCCAATTCTTTGTGCATACTGGCAAAAGCTTTGCAAAAATCTTACTAGATTCAGGGGGACAGACCTATGATTTCCAATCAGATTATTCAGACAACCATTGACGACTTACGGGGAATTACAAGAATTGACTTATGCGTTTTGGATATAAGCGGCAGTCTGGCGGCATCTACCTTCGAGCCGTCAGAGATTTCCAAAGAAATCCTTGATGTATTTGCTGCTTCCCCGGCGGAAAGCCAGAGCTTTCAGGGATATCACTTCTTTAAGATTTATGATGAAGGACAATTAAGCTATGTTCTTTTGACAAAAGGGACCGGCGATGATGCCTATATGATCGGCAAGGTGACTGTGAAGCAGATTGAGGGACTGATCGTGGCTTATAAGCAGCGTTTTGACCGCAATAATTTTATCCAGAATCTGCTTCTTGATAACCTGCTTCTGGTGGACATCAGCAATCAGGCTAAAAAACTGCATATCAATCAGGATACCCTGCGGGTCGTGTATCTGGTAGAGACAAACACGGATGAGGATATTATCACCATGGAATCTGTACGCAGCGCATTTGCACCAGATTCTCAGGATGTTATCACGGCTGTAGATGAGAAAAATATTGTAGTAGTAAAGGAGCTGAGTGATCAGGACGGCTATGAGGAACTGGAAAAAACTGCACGCCTGTTAGTGGATATGCTGAGCACTGTGCGTGTGTCCTATGGAACAATTGTGAGTCAGCTTAAGGATGTCTCCAAATCTTACAAAGAAGCACGGATGGCTATGGATGTAGGTGAAATCTTCTATCCGGAAAAGACAGTGGTTGCCTACCATACCTTAGGACTTGGACGGTTGATTTACCAGCTTCCTCTGTCCCTGTGCAGGATGTTTATGGTAGAGGTTTTAGGGGAAAATCTGCCCAATACCTTTGACGAAGAAACTCTGACTACCATTGAGAAGTTTTTTGAAAATAACCTGAATGTTTCGGAAACAGCCCGCCAGTTATTTGTACACCGCAATACCCTGGTATACCGCTTAGAAAAACTGGAGAAGACAACCGGGCTGGATATCCGGATTTTCGAGAATGCTCTGGTATTCCAGATTGCCCTTATGGTCGCCAAGTACATGGAATATCTGGAGACACAAGAGCTTTAAAAGTACATCAAAGAGGCAGTTTGGAAGTAATCAAAATGATTATCTCCAAACTGCCTCTTATTTTTGCCGTTCCATTATCTGACAAGTATTCTGGCTTTATGGTATCACTCGCTGCAGAAGCCAGTATTTTATTGAGACTCGGCTCCTTTTTTCTTGCCTTTCTTTTCCGGTTCCGGAAGCTGATCGATCAGCTTCTCAATGACATGCTTTTTCATGTATACATCCAAACTCAGCATACAGATAAAGGAAAAGAGCTCCAGAAAATCCTTGTCCTCACTGGAAGCATCTTTGAAGGTTTCTCCTGCAATCTGATATTTTGAACGAAGATCCTCCTTCAATGTCTCAATCTGTGCTTTCTCCAGGCTGAATACCTCATCATAAATCTGCTCCAGCTGAATGGCATGGCCTGTGTGAAAGTACTTCTCTGTCAGCGGAGCAAACAGACTGTGAATATCACTGATGGACAAAATATTTTTAAAATAATAAATAAAAATCAATAGAAGCAGGTGCTCCTTGGAATATTTTTTCTTCTCCGGCGGAGGAAGCAGGTTGTTCTTGGCATAGTTGTTGATCATGGTTTTTGTCAGGATCTTGTCATCCTCGTAGCGCTTGGATGCTTGAAGCTGCCGATCCATAAATGTTGTAACCTGATCCATATACAGATCAATTCCCGGTACATCCTCCGGACGGATATGATCCATCCGATCCAGATTATCTAAAATGTCTTTTAAAATATTTTGTACATCCATTGTCATACCAATCACCTCACAACTTATTATATAGTATTTAAAACTATATGACAAGCAGTAAATATTTTATTTTTAAATCTGCACCATAGATGTTATCTGGTATTGGTTTTGTTTAGGTCATTCCGCTCATCCGCTCCAGCTTCTCTTTCTTATATGCCCCATAGCGCTCTTCCTCAATGGCCGTACGGATCTCCGTCATCATGGTATTGTAGAAATACAGGTTATGAAGCACACAGAGACGCATTCCCAGCATCTCTTTTGCTTTCAAAAGGTGGCGGATATACGCCCTGCTGTAGCGTCGGCAGGCCGGACACTGGCAGCCCTCCTCAATAGGTCTGTCATCCAGCTCATATTTTGCATTAAAAAGATTGATCTTTCCATAGTTGGTGTAGAGATGTCCATGACGGCCATTCCGGCTGGGGTATACACAGTCAAAGAAATCCACCCCCCGTTCCACAGCTTCCAGAATATTGGCCGGAGTTCCCACTCCCATCAGGTAGGTGGGCTTATTCTCCGGAAGATACGGCACTGTCTCTTCAATAATATGATACATCTCCTCATGGGTCTCACCCACGGCCAGGCCGCCGATGGCGTAGCCGTCCAGCTCCATCTCCGCAATCTCCTTGGCATGCTCTATGCGGATATCTGCAAAAATAGCTCCCTGATTGATACCAAAAAGAAGCTGTTCCCGGTTGATGGTATCGGGAAGACTATTCAGCCGCTTCATTTCCGCCTTACACCTCCCAAGCCACCGGGTTGTCCGGGCCACGGATCGCTCCACATAATCCCGTTCCGCCAATGCCGGCGCACACTCGTCAAAGGCCATGGCAATGGTGGAAGCCAGGTTGGACTGAATCCGCATACTCTCCTCCGGCCCCATAAAAATCTTCCGCCCGTCTACATGAGAGTGAAAATATACACCTTCCTCCTTAATCTTCCGCAGCGAGGCAAGGGAAAACACCTGAAACCCGCCGGAATCCGTAAGAACAGGCTTGTCCCAGGACATGAATTTATGTAAACCTCCAAGTTTTTTTACAATCTCATCCCCCGGACGCACATGAAGATGATAGGTATTGGACAGCTCAATCTGGGTGCCAATCCCCTCCAAATCCGATGTTGCAACCGCCCCCTTAATGGCGGCCGCCGTACCTACATTCATAAATACCGGTGTCTGCACTGACCCATGAACGGTAGTCAGTTCCCCGCGCTTTGCATTTCCATCCTTTTTCAGTATTCGATACATTTATTTCAGCCCTCTTGCTTTCAATTCATCAATTATCCTCTTATATACAGGCATGTCCACACCATAGGCAGAAGCCATTTTCTCCACGCCATAGACCAATCCCTCAATCTCCGAAGCCCCGCCTTTGGCAATATCCCGCTGCATGGAGGTTCCTGCGGGACTTAAGTCTGCCAGAACCTTCAGGTTGGCCTCTGCAATGTCCTCCTGCAGTCCAAGCTCCATGGCCTCCCCCAGAGAATATCCCTTTACACATACAAAGACAGCTTCCTCCTACGGTGCCGGAGCCTGCAATTACATATTTCATCTTTTCCTCCTAGTCCAGTTCCGTAATATCCTGTCCATACACCCTCATATAAATCAATTCCCAGCCGCAGATACATGCGTCTGTAAATTGATTTGTGCATAGACAGGATATTACTGTTCAAAATCACTGCGTGATAGCACGAAAGGATAAAGTCGCTTCGACACACCTGTAATGAGAGAAACTTTCATTCGAAAGGGTACTCATGAAAGTTCCTCTCGTGTGCCTTTGCAACTTTACCGTTCCCAAATCTTCTGCAAATACTCCATTTTCGCCCCCATCCCCTCCAGCAGGGCGTCTGCCAGAACGAGGGCTGCCATGGATTCTACCACAACCACTGCTCTTGGTACAATCACCGGATCGTGGCGTCCCCGGATGCTGACCTCAATGTTTTCCCCTTTTTTATTCACCGTATGCTGAAGTGCACTGATGGATGGCGTAGGCTTAATGGCCGCCCGGAACACCAGATGGCTTCCGTCGCTGATCCCTCCTAAGGTGCCGCCTGCATGGTTGGTCTTCTTGGAAACCTTCTGTTCCCGGCACACAAAGGCATCGTTGTTTTTGCTTCCTTTCGCCTTGGCTGCTCCAAAACCGTCTCCTATCTCAAAGCCTTTCACCGCACCAATGGAAAGTATGGCCTTTGCAAGATTGGCATCCAGCTTGTCAAAGCAAGGCTCGCCTAAGCCTGCCGGAAGCCCCCTGACTACACACTCAATGATACCGCCGGAAGAATCCTGTTCTTTCATACACTCATGAAGATAAGCCGCCGCCTGCTCTGCCGCCCGGGCATCCGGCATAAAAAATGCATTTTCCCAGATGACTTCCTCCGAAAACCGCTCCCTGTCGATTTCCACCGGGCCAATGGCGCTGGCATAGGCGCATAGATGAATTCCCAATTCCTTAAGAAGCTTTGCCGCAATCGCCCCTGCTGCTACCCGTCCAATGGTCTCCCTGCCGGAGGAACGGCCGCCGCCCCGATAGTCCCGAAAGCCGTATTTCTCATCAAAGGTATAATCCGCATGTCCCGGACGATAGCAGGAAGCTATCTCACTGTAATCTCCGGAACGCTGGGAGGTATTTCTTACCATCAGGGAAATGGGGGTTCCTGTGGTCATTCCCTCGAAAACTCCTGAAAGAATTTCCACCTGATCCGCCTCAGTGCGGCTGGTGGTATATCGGGACTGCCCCGGTTTTCTGCGGTTCAGATATTGCTGAATATCCTCTTCTGTGATGGCAAGACCTGCGGGGCATCCGTCTACCACCACGCCGATTGCCTTTCCGTGGGACTCTCCCCAGGTTGAAATACAAAAATGTTTTCCAAATATTGAACCTGCCATAGTTTGTACTCCTGTTCTTTTTTCTTTTCCCAAATCTCTTCCAATGCTTTTTAAGACTGCTCAAAGCATACTTCATATAAACATTCAATTGCCCATGCCTCTCCACAGACAATCAAAAAAGCTATCTATTATCATAGCGGACTTTTCCTCATTCGTCAAATATTCCCGTATGCAGTTTTCTGTCACACCCCCCCCCTAAAAACAAAAACCCGGCAATATCCTGCCAGGTTCCAATTCTTTAAAATTTACCCCTATAGCTCATTGCCCTCCTCATAAAATTCCGGCGGTGTAAGATTCCCCTTTTAAGAATCCACACCGCCGTCCTTTTTACTCCGCTTCTGCCATAGGCGTAATTACAATATTTTCTCCGGAGATTCCGGTCTTGCGCTTCACAATATCCTCGATCTGCGCCCGGCCTGCGTCGTCTATCTCCGCCATATTCACAACCACATCCACCTGCCCGTCCGTGATGCTTACCACAGCATCCTCAAAGCCTTTGGCCTGAAGCAGTATCTCTGCGGCAGATTCCCGCTCCGCAACGTCTGTCAGGGCTATCATGCTGTCAATAGCCTCCTGCTTCTGGGCATCGGAAATATTCGCATTGTTGATAACCTCCAGAAGAATCTCCTTATTCTTAGAACGAAGCTGCTCTCTCGTCACCTTCGCCTCAGCAGAAAAGCCTACCCCCGATGTGGAGCTTGCCAGTACGGCCTCTCCTGGATTCTCATCTTCTCCCAGTTCAGCCGTATCCAGATCCGATGCATCCTGATCCAGGCTTGCAATATCGCCGTCCGCAAACTGCAGTTCCTCAAGCCCGGTCTCGGCATACAGATCCTCTGCGGAAATATCTGCTGCAATGTTATCGTCATCCTCTTTTGTGGCTGCCCCCGATCCTGCCGTAATGCTGGCAGAGTCAAGCTTGCTTCCGGAATAGTTTAAGTACCCTGCTACCGCAATCATAATAGCAAGTGCGGTAATGATCATCTGGTTTTTCTTGAATATGTTCTTCACTTTGAACCCTCCATCTTCATTATTTTTATTTTATGTGCCTCCACAGGAAATAATGCCTGAATGGCCTCCAGAATATTCTGTTTTACCGTTGGATTTCCGCCGCCCTCGGCAATCACGATGACCCCCTCCACTGCAGGCTCCAATTCCTGAATCACATAAGGCGTTCTTATTCCGTCTTCCCCTTCCTCATAAACAGTGGCCTCTTCTTTCTCATTTTCCTCTGTCGTCCGGCTTCCTCCCTGAGAGTCCGTCTCTTCTACTCTCTGACTTCTGGAGGGTGCATCTTTCTCCACCACTTTCTGGGCGGAAGCACGCAGGGTAATCATCACATCTACCCTGCCTACCCCCTCCACTTTCTCTAAAACTTCCTTTAAGCGTTGCTCCTGCTGCCGTTCATAAGAATCGGACGAAAACGTCTCTTTCGTTCCCTCTAAAGCGCCCTCTCCCTCCTGGGCCGTTTCTTTTTCTCCCTGCTTCTCTTTCTTAGGTTCCACAGGAATGGCAATCACCAGCAAAAGAACGCCAAAGAGCAGGAGAATCACCAGTTGATCCTTTTTTGGCTTTTTAATCCTCTTCCGGTTTTCCGATTTCAATATGGATTTCAGGAATTCCACTCTCGTCTCCTCCCTGAGGGACCAATCTTTCCTCCTGCCCCTCCTGTTCCCTCTGTTCTTCCTTTAAGCTTTCCGCCTCATCCCGGGCTTCATAAAGCTTCTCCTCCATGTACCGCTGATACTCTTCCTCAACAGCCTCCTGCCTTTCTAAAAATTCCTGAAGCTCCCTGTCATAGGTCTGTCTGGCATAGGTCTTATCCAACTGCCGATCTAATCCCAAGGCTGACAGCAGGGGGGACATTACAAGGATCATCAAAACAATTCCCATAAAAAATTGTAAATATTTCCGCTGGTTTTTCTCCGGCAGCACATGAAGCACTACCACCATCAAAAGAGTATAAAACGCAATATCCTGTATCCAGCCAAATAATAAATTTTTTATATTCCAGCCCTCCTTTTCATCCCCTTACTGACACAGTCACAACTGCAATGGTCAGCATAAACAAAACTACCGTAGTAAATACTACCCGAAACAGCAGGCGGATTCCCTCTCCCACTCCGGACACACAGCCGATCATCCGTTTATCCGATACCGGCTGAATGAGCGCAGCCGCCAGTTCCAGAATCAGTACCAGCATCCCAAGCTTTGCCAAAGGCATCAGGCAGATAAGCACAAGTACTACCAGAGCCGCAACGCCGATGCCATTTTTTATAAGAACGGAAGATCCCAGCACCACGTCCGTTACGGAACCGGCGATATTGCCGATTCCCGGAATCATCTCCGCCGCCCGGCTGAATAAGGTAGTTTTCAAAGAATCTACTGCCGGATTCAAAATTCCCTGTATCGTATTAAAGCCAATCACCACTGCAAGCATGGATTTCAGCAGCCATACTGTGACCTTTGATGTCATTTCTTTCATCTGGGACAGATACTCATCCTTCGTCAGATGGTTTACAAAGACGAGAATCACATGGATCTGAATCAAAGCCATCAGCCCGTTTTGAATCAGTCTCTGAATGAAATAAATAAGCCCCAGGAAAAATTCATAAAATACCAGAGCCGTGGTACTTCCGGATGCCATCGTCACCGCAAGGCAAAAAGCCGGAACCAGCACATTCATAAAATTCTGAATCCCCAGGAGCACTTCCCCGGCAATCTCCATTGCCCCAGAAAAAATCTGCAATAATATCAAAAACAGCAATAGATAAGTAATCTCAAAGCTTACCTCCGCAATCTGCTGGTTCTGGAAAATATTGGAAAAATTAGACATGAGAGCCGCTGCAATTGCAAGGAGCAAAATAGAAAGCATCAAATGCTTTTCTGTCTGCCAATTATCTCCCATCTGTTCCACTACGGCCGTCACGAAGTTCTCCAAAGTCAGGGATCGTCCTCCCTGCAAAAGCTCCAGCACCGTATTCTTAAACTGGAATTCCCCTCCCAAAATCTCATCCACCGATTCTTCTATTTCGTTAAAATCTAACTCATCTATCATAGAAAAGTCTTCGGCCCGGACATTAAGCGGTATGAGAAAGCCCAAAAACAGGATGCCCGACAGGAGAGCGCAAAATCTAAAATGTGGTATATTTTTCCATTTCTTTTCCATCTTTATGTTCCCAAAAATCCATGAATGGTATCTAAGAGAGCCGTGATGATAGGCATACTGACAGCTAGGATCGAAAGCTTGCTGAATACTCCAATCTGTCCGGCAATAGCCCCATACCCTGCATCCCGGCAGATGTCTGCGGCAAATTCCGATATATAGGTAATGCCTATGATTTTAAGCAGCGCTTGTATGTAAGAGCTTTGGATGGAAATGGAGCTTTGAATCAGCTTTACGCTCTCTACCACAATCTCCAGCTTCTGAACTGCTAAAAGCAGCAGAAATACGCTGGTAGCAATGCTCAGATAGACGGAAAATTCCGGTTTTACCGCTTTTATCTGAAGCGCCAGCAAAACGCCGGCAATTCCAATCATGGCTGCCTGAAGCATAATATCACCTCTATTTTAGTTCCGTAATACCACTTACAGCACCACTCATCTAGAAGAATTTCCGGCCGCAAAAACATGCGTCCGCAAATCCTTCTGGCACTGTAAGTGATATTACTGTTTTTAGTTCCGTAATATCTACAACGCAAAAAGGCGCTGCATGGTATCAAACAAATCAAAAATGTAGGGAAGAATCCAGAACAGCACCAATACCAGGCCCGCAAGGCTGGTCAAAAATGCCTGCTCCTCCCGTCCGCTGTGCTTTAGAATCTGGCTCAGCACAGAGACCAGGATTCCAACCGCCGCAATTTTAAATATGAGATTAACGCTCATAAGTTCCTCCATTTACACCAGCAGAATGACCAGGAAAATGCCTCCGGCCACTCCTAAGCTCTGGTATAATTTCCGTTTTGTCTGTGCCGCTTCCTGAGCCTCCCGAATGCAAAGTTCAAGCTGATCCAGATAAAGATCAATGGAGGAAAGCTGCATTTCCAGGTCCAGATATCCCAGAACCTCTCCTAAGCTTCCAAGCTGCTCCTTGTCCCCCTTTTTCAAATGAGTATCGGAAAGCCAACGCTTAATCTGCTTCTGCCACAGTTCCCCAAAGCTTTGCCCCTCCATGCTCCCCATCTGCTCTGCCGTCTGTTCCAAAAAGCTGCCGAAAGGCTCTTTCATGCGAACCGCAATACTGGAAAATGCCTCCGGCAAAGGTGTCTTTGTATATTTAATCTCTCCCCTTAACATATAAATCATCTGTTTCAATAACCGAAGCTCCATGCAGCGTCCCTTTAAATCGCTACTGAAGCTGGCACCGATTCCTGCAGCGGAAGCCAGAATCAGCAATGCGCCAATCCCCTTTAGCATAAGCTCATCCCCCTTTCATCCAGAATGTGCCGAATCATGCCTGTTCGTATCCGATTATCCGCCCCATGGGCATCCCGTAATTCATGCTCCTTTGGAGCGGGCAAATTGTATAAAACCACATAGCGCTCAAATATTTGTTCCTCCACCAGCCGCCGAAGAAGAGGTTTGGAACGAATATCCTCCAAGGAACTGCCGTGAACCGTGGCAAGAAGACGACAGCCGCAAAACAAAGCCGTCTCCAAAGCGCTTATATCCTTCTCGCCGCCAATCTCGTCCACTGCCAACACCTCCGGGGCCATGGAACGAATCATCATCATCATTCCCTCCGCTTTCGGACAGGCATCCATTACATCTGTACGGATGCCTATATCATTCGCCGGAATCCCCTGGCAGCAGCCGCAGATCTCAGAACGCTCATCCACCACCCCCACTGTCTGTCCCGGCAGTTCCCTGCTTCCATTGGATATTTGCCGGATCAGATCCCGAAGCAGTGTGGTTTTTCCGCATCGAGGAGGTGAAATAATCAATGTATGCTTAAGTCCTGCCTTATCATAAAGGCAGGGCAACACCTTGTCCCCACAGCCGATAATCTGATGGGACAAACGGAGATTGAGACATGAGATATAACGAATGCTTTTCACCTTGTCCCCCTCCAGAACGGCTTTTCCGGATATCCCCAGCCGATGTCCCCCCTGAAGCGTCAAATAACCTTGTTTCAATTCATCTTCATAGGCATAGAGGGAGTATTTTCCCACAAGCTCCATCGTTTCCCGAATTTCCTTTTGTGTCACTGCCCAGGCATTCCCCGGTTCTTTCAAAACTTTCCCATGTTCGGACAAAAAGTATTCTTCACCATCCAGACGAATCAAAAAAGGCTTCTCCGCCCGGAGCCGGATTTCCTGCAGTTTTTCAAAATCCAACCTGGCCTGCTCCAAAATTTCCCGGATATGCCCGGAAAAAAAGCATATGATTTTGTTCCTGTCTTTCATTGTCTCACCTCTTAGGAAAGTATATGAGGACAAACTTAAAAAAAGACTAGTACAGCAAATATTAATTATTGGCTGTACCAGTCTTTTCTTTAATTCTTTATCATTTTTTAATATGCATAACATTACAGGTTCCCATCATAAGAAGCAGCAAACTTTTCATAATACTGCACAGACTTTTCTTCTGTCAGGCCGAAATGCTTTTGAAGCTTTATAAGGATTCTTTCTCTTGTGATCTGTTCCTCTAAATTGTCCTGAATCAATGCTTGTATTCCTTGTTCTATTCCTTGTTCTATTCCTTGTTCTATCCCTTGTTCTATTCCCTGTTCCATTCCCTCTTCCAATATACTCTGGCCCAGCCCTCCCATATGTGTTACCTCCTTCCACAATTCTTCATTCTCAGAAAAATCAATATACTCCGAAATTGTATCCATAAAGTCATCCTTGTGCGGATACATAAGCGCATTCAGAAAGCGCAGAAGTTCATATCCATCATCTTCCTCTATTCCATCATATATCTTCGAACCAAGCTTAATAACAACCAGTGTCATCAAATCATAATTCTCTTTTTCCACAGTATGTATTCTGGTATTCTTTGTATTAGCCACTTCATATACTGATATACTATATTGAGCTTCTTTTGGAATATCATCCCGACAGATCCAAATACCATAACACTTCTCCAGCGCTCCGTAATCCGTATTCTCTGCAGCCAGAGACAATTGCAATGATAGTTGTCTTGCCAAATAATAAATTCCACGCTTTTCAAGAGGATAACCTGGCCGATAGGTCTTCTGTGACTCTATATCCACATGCAGGCTGATCTGCACATCCTCTTTAGAAAGCAAAGGATTCTTTGCTCGAAACACCAAATCAAATCGTGAAACCTTCTCATTCAACTGAACAAACTCTGCATTATCACCCTGAACCTGTGTATTGCTTCTTCCGGCAGAAACTTCTTTTAAATCGCTCATAGAATCTGAATCTATAAAACTCATAATTTCTTTCCGACTATATCCTTTGTACTCTTCTATGACCTCTTGCAAAATTACTGCCAGCACCTCTTTGCTATGCAGAACAGCCTTGCTCTGTGCATCCAGGCCCTCCATATCTGCCGTAACCTGCATGGAGCTGAGCGCTTCCATACTCCCTTTGAGTTTGTCCATATATCTCCTCCTTTTTTCGAACTTATGTTCTATTCTATCATAGATACAAAGATTCGTCAATATAGATGGAGAAAAAAAGTTAACTTTGTTATCAAATCAAAGCCTTTTCTTTTTCCGCATATCTGTCATCCCATAGCTTCTCAGCTCTCCATGCAGGGCTGAATGTCTGGGGAATTCTTCCCGGTATTTTTGAAGCTGTATTTCCTTTGCTCCCGCTTCTCCTCTTGATTCCTTCACTTCCCCAAGAGCTGCTGCCAAAGCTGCCACACTTTCATAATGATTACGGTGCTGACCCGATACAATTCCATGCACACGTTTATCAATCATTTTTTCTAAAGCCGCCAGATAATCTCCGGTCTGTTCCTTTGTTACTTCTTGCGCATATACCTCTTTCCAGTGCTGAAAACATTCCCAAAAAGCATCTGTATCGCCTTTACTCTTTCCGGAATCTTTTATTTCCATCCGATAAGATGCTGTGCCTTTTACATATTCTTCCCTTTGAAATCTCAAAGAAACGGATGCCTGCCTGGCCATTTCCCGGCAGCCTGCCTGAAGCTGATCCGAGTTTAACAGTAGCAAAAGGAACAGAGGAATCCCTGTTTTAATGAATCTTCCTGACCATCCAAGTCCTTTCTTTATCTTTATGCATTCTTCCATAGATGCCGCAAAATCACCTGTCAAAAAACCCATAATTTTTCTGTCATTTTCTGATAAACTGTTATACTCTCGTTCCTTATTTACAGTATTCCCATATCTGTCCATTCCTTCGGAAGAAGCCAGTGAATTAATGATCTCTGACGCCCGCTCCCTGTATAAGTTCGGTTCAGAACTTTCTGCCGCCACTCTCAGATAATTTAATGGTGTACTGTTAGATACGAATGCCTCCATCCGGTATATCTCTGCCGCATTTTCTTCACCTGTCTCCAAGGCTGCTTCTGCCGTTTTCAGTGCAATCTCACTGCGCACCTTAAGGTTCTTATCAATGGTCTCTACAGCTTCTTTTCCAACTGTAAGCTGCCTGTCACTCTTATGTCTGTCCTCCAGATACTCCAACACTGCAAGGTAAAGAGATGGATGTTTTTGTGCTGCTTTGCGAGCTGCTTCTATCATCTCCGTCTCATTTTTCTGATACAGAACTGCTTCCCTCAAAAGCCTCCCTGCCGTATCTCCTTCCTCATTGTTCAAGAGGTCGATCCATGCATCCCAGAATTGCGGAAGTTCTTCTAATTCTTCGCCGCCTAATGACAGTACTTTTTCCAATTGTATATTTCGAAAAAGCGGCTGTGTACAATATTGATACAAAACTTTTGGCCGTTTCTCTGCCGTATTCATCTGATATACAGCATATAACACATATTGTGCCAAAAGTTCACAATCCACAGAAGTCAAATGCTCATCTACCATTTCTTTCAGTTCCAGTGTGAAACAGTCCCCCTGATCCTGCACAGATACTTCTGTTCCAATGAGCAGCTCAAATAGATCCACAGCTACCCCATAACATTTGTCATTTACACTTCGCTGCAGCAGCATCGCAGCCTCCTCATAGATACGTCCAATGCCTTGCGGATCTTCATATTCATATACCCAGTCTGCATCCCAATATCCGGAAGAATAATCTTCATACCCCTCAGCATAAAAATAAAGCTCTTCTTCTTCAATTTTCTCAAATTGTTCCTTCAGCCGGGCATATTCCTTTTGTATCTCTTCTTCGTCCTGCTTCTTTACTATGGCTTCAAGAGTACCTTCCTTTCCCGTTGCTGTCTTATTCTTCGCTGCTCCCTCCATTATTTTTATAAATTCTGCACGCTGTTTTTCCGGAACCTTGCGTGCAAGGCTGTGAAACGCCATTTGAAGGTTTTCCTTACTCATTTCTTTTGCTTTGCTGTCTACGATTTCCGTAAATTCTCTTAGGTTCATTTCTTTATCCTCTTCTTAGTTTAAATTCCTATTCCATTCATCTATGCCCATATTCAAAAAGGCTGCCCCCGGCTATTTATAGTATAACAACTTCGGGCTGCCGATTCAATGATTTTCCTTTTAACCGGGCCAAGCTAAACCAACAAATTCTCCACCCGATTAATCACATAAAACCCTTTTGAATTCAAACTATCCTCCCTGTTATAAGTCATAACAGAGCCATCCATCTGCCTAAAAATAGCCCCGGCTTCCTCCGCAATGCACTGCATGGCCGCAGTATCCCATTCCATAGTCGGATTAAACCGGTAATACACATCCGCCTTATTCTCCGCAATCAGGCATCCTTTCAGAGAACTTCCCATCTTCACCAGATTCTTAAACTGATATTTCTCTATTAGCTCACTCATCTGCGCACACTCATGGGAATTGCTGGCCACCACACGAAGAGAGGCCGTATCCACATTGTCTGACACCGACAGCTTTTCAGCCCTGCCTTCCGAATCCTTTTTATAGGCTCCATATCCTTTCGCCGCATAATACAGATCTCCCGTCACCGGCACATAGATAACGCCCATAACCGATTCATGCTCATATGCCAGGGCAATGTTCACCGTAAACTGCCCGTTTCTCTTCAAAAATTCCTTGGTCCCATCCAAGGGATCTACCACAAAGCAGTATGCATTCTCCAGTCTTGACTTATTATCCTTCTCTTCCTCCGACAAAACCGCATATTGGGGAAAGCCGCTTCTAAGGGCCTCCACAATAATCTGATTGGCCGCTTTATCTGCCTCTGTCAGGGGCGAATGATCCCCTTTATACTCTACTTTAATTGGATCGGCAGCATTATAAATCTCCATAATTGCTTTTCCCGCCCGAACAGCCGCCTCCTTTGCAGTCTCAAGCTCCTTCATCCATTCCATATTATCTCAAAATCCTCCTATTTAAAGTTCCGTAACATCCCGCTATCCCCTGAGAGCCATAAGTGCCTCAAACCGCTTCGCATCAATAAAGTCAGCCACAAACTCCGTCTTAGGATGGCGGCAGATCTCCTCCGGCGTGCCGATTTGCTCGATGCTTCCCTCATTGATAATCAGAATCGCATTGGCCACCTCCATCGCTTCCTCCTGATCATGGGTGACAAATATACTGGTAATGCCCACTCTGCCAATCATATTCCGAAGCCAGGTACGCAGCTCCCCCCGCACCTTGGCATCAATCGCCGCAAAGGGTTCGTCCAGCAGAAGAAGCTGTGGCTTCGGAGCCAACGCCCGGGCAAATGCCACACGCTGGCGCTGTCCGCCGGATAGCTGATGAGGATAGCGCTTTCCAAAATCCTGCATGGAAATCAATTCCAAAAGCTCCTCCACCCGTTCTTTTATCTCTGCCTTGCCTTTTTTCTGAACCTGCAGTCCGAAAGCAATGTTATCTGCCACAGTCATATAGCGAAACAGTGCGTAATTCTGAAAGACAAAGCCAATTCCCCGTTTGCTTCCCTGCAAATCATTCACCCGAACTCCATTGATCAGAATATCCCCGGAATCCGGCCGATCCAATCCGGCAATCATTCTTAAGATCGTAGTTTTCCCGCTTCCGCTGGGTCCTAAAAGCGCCGCCATATGCCCTTTCTCTATTCCAAAGGACACATCTCTGGATGCGTGAAAGCCGTCAAAGGTTTTATTCACATGCCTCATTTCCACATACATAACAAATACTCTCCATTATAAAGCTCCATAGTCCGCTTACTTTCTCTTCCACTCCACAAGATTTCTTGCTATCAGGATCAGCACCGCCAGAATCACTAATATAGAAGAAACCGCAAAAGCCGCCGTAGTATTGAATTCATTATAAAGAATCTCCACATGAAGAGGAAGCGTATTGGTTTTTCCTCTCAAATGCCCCGATATGACTGAAACGGCTCCAAACTCTCCCATAGCCCGGGCCGTACACAAAATCACACCATACAGCAGCGCCCATTTAATATGAGGAAACGTAATCCGCCGAAAAATCGTAAAGCCGCCTGCTCCCATAAGCGCCGCCGCTTCCTCCTCATCCTTTCCCTGGGCATTCATCACCGGAAACAGTTCCCGGAACACAAAGGGAAGGGTCACAAAGACAGTAGCCAGGATCACGCCAGGCACGGCAAATACAATCTTAATATCATTTGCCTTTAAAAAGCTTCCCATCCATCCCACATTTCCAAAGGTCAGAATAAACAGAAGGCCCGCAATAACCGGAGAAATAGAAAAGGGAATATCAATCAAGGTTGCCAGTAGCTGCCTGCCCTTAAAATAATATTTCGATAAGAGATAAGAAGCAAAAATTCCAAATACGGTATTTACCGCAACGGCACACAAGGTTGCCAGCAAGGTCAGCTTAAGCGCCTTCACGGTATATTCATCGAAAACCGCTTCCCTGTATGCATTCCATCCATCCCGCAGAGCGTTGGCGGCTACCACTAAGAGCGGCAGAACCAACATGAAAAACAGGAACATAACGCTTATACCTATCAATATATACTTTACGGCCTGATCCGAATCCCTCCGGGGCGGCTCTATTACTTTCCGTATGGAATTAATATCATCCCCCACCACATCCTGCTCATAGGTTCTCTCCGCCTTTTTTGACATCACAATCCTCCTATTTTAAGTTCCGCAATGTCCTCTCCCGGCCCGCCTTCTTAGAAGGATTTCCAGCCGCTTAAAGCATGCGTCTGCAAATCCTTCTGGTCCACTCGGGACATTGCTGTTTTAAGTTGCTACACAACGGTACGAAAGGGTAAAGTCACTTCGGCACACCTGTAATGAGAGAAACTTTCATTCGAAAGGACACTCATGAAAGTTCCTCTCGTGTGCCTTTGCGACTTTACCGTCCAGCATAAAATATTTCTTAAAAACACTTGACATTTTTTAGCTGGACTATTCCAGTTCCGTAATATCCCTTACAACTCACGGGTATGAAATCTGCTATGATTTGCTGAACCTCTGCATATAAATCTGTGCGGAATTAATCAAAAACATCAGCACAAACGAAAGCAGAAGCAGCACCAGGGCAATGGCCGTGGCATCCGCATACTTATACTGCTCCAGCTTCGTCATAATCAAAAGGGGCGCAATCTGCGTCTTATAGGGAATATTGCCGGCAATAAATACAACGCTTCCATATTCTCCAATTCCCCTTGCAAACGCAAGCCCAAACCCGGCCAACAATGCCGGAAAAAGCTCCGGCAGAATCACCCGAAAAAAGGTATACGTTCTGCCTGCCCCAAGGGTCATGGCCGCTTCCTCATACTGCCGATCCAGCTTCTCCAGTACCGGCTGCACGGACCTGACCACAAAAGGAATTCCTACAAATACCATGGCTATGGTAATCCCAATACGGGTATATGCAATTCGGATTCCCGCCTTATCAAACAGCGCTCCGACCCATCCCTTATCCGAGTAAAGAAACGTAAGGGAAATTCCCGCCACTGCCGTAGGAAGAGCAAAGGGCAGCTCGATCAGTCCGTCCATAAGCCGTTTCCCCGGAAAATCATACCGCACCAGCACCCATGCAAGAATCAGCCCAAACACCCCATTGACCACCGCAGCAAAAAAAGCACAGGAGAGACTGACTATATAACCGGAGACAATCTGGCGGGCAGTAACCACCGCAAGGAACTCCCGAAATCCAAGCTGACCGGCACTTAAAAAAATGGATGCCAAAGGGATCAGCACCAGACAGCTCAGCATGGTAAGTGTCACTCCCAAAGAAAGTCCAAAGCCCGGAATCACTCGAACTCCCTTTTTATTCTTTACTTTTACAATCTGCTGTTCCATAAAGCAACGGGCCCTTTCCTAACTTCCATAAATCTGGTCAAACACCGCACCATCGTTAAAATATGTATCATATGCCGCATTCCATCCGCCAAAATCATCAATAGTAACCAAATCCATATCAAGATTAAACTGGTCAGAAAACTCCTTAAGAATCTCTTGATCGGAGGGCCGGTAATAATTCTCCCCTGCCAGTCGCTGGGCATCAGCGCTATACAGATATTCCAGATAAGCTTTAGAAAGTTCCTCTGTCCCATGATCCTTTGCATTGCTGTCTACCACCGCCACGGACGGCTCCGCCAGAATACTGATGCTGGGCGCTACAATCTCATACTCTCCCGGATACTGCTCCATAGAGAGGTATGCCTCATTTTCCCATGCAATCAGCACATCCCCCTGCCCGTTTTCCACAAAGGTATTGGTGGCTCCTCTGGCGCCGGAATCCAGAACCAGTACATTTTCATACAATTTCTTCAAAAAGGCTTTGGCAGCTTCCTCGTCCCCGCCGTTCTGCTTCTGCTCATAAGCCCAGGCCGCAAGGAAATTCCAGCAGGCACCGCCTGATGTTTTGGGATTGGGGGTGATTACCTCAACGCCGTCCTTCACCAGATCGTCCCAATCCTGAATCCCCTTTTCATTCCCTTTCCGAACCAGAAATACAATGGTGGATGTATAGGGCGCACTGTTGCCGTCAAACTCTTCAATCCAGCCCTTTTCAATAAGCCCAGCCTCTTCAATAGCCGTAACGTCATGGGCCAGGGCCAGGGTCACCACATCCGCCTCATTTCCCTCAATTACGGAACGTGCCTGGGAGCCGGAGCCGCCATGAGACTGCGTTACCGTTATCTCCTCGCCCGTCTTATCTTTCCAATATTCCGAAAACAGTTCATTATACTTTGCATAAAATTCTCTGGTGGGATCATAAGAAACATTCAAAAGCTCCATGCCCTTGTTGTCACCCGTCTTGGAGCTCTTCCCGCATCCGGCCAACAGGGCCAAAAACACCATTGCTATAATCAGCGCCCCTGCTGTGGTCCTTTTTTTCATAGTTCTTTCTTTCATGCTTCAATCACTCCTCGCTATAACAAATCTTTCTGAAATATATTGCAGATATTTTCAATTTACACAAACGTTTGTCTAAGTCAAATACCCCGCAGCAAGCTGCGGGGTATTTGACCCTTGCGGCAGTCGCCAAATGGACATGCTAGCATGTCCGCTTGGCTCGTTGCCCGCAGGAATAAAGCTATTGAAAATCCTTAAAAATAAGATATAATATATTTCACATAAAGATGTTAGCACAAAATCCGCTCCCTTTCAACCTCTCATTTCACAAACGTTTGTGTAAACAAAGGAGTAAATCATGTCCTTAAAAAAGATTGCCGAAATGGCCGGCACTTCCACCTCCACCGTTTCAAGAGTTTTAAACAATAATTATGCCACCTGTGCATCGGAGGAATTGAAAGCAAAAATCTGGAAAGCGGCTCACGAAATTAATTACGTGCCAAATGTTTCCGCCCGAAACCTGAAGTCCGGCCAGTCTGGCCAGGAAAAAAAGCTGCATATACTAATTGTTCTGGCAAGAGTAAAAACCTTGGAACAGGACCCCTTTTTCAGAGATCTTTACCGCAATCTTGAGATTGAAACATTTAAGAAAGGATTCACTACCGAATGCATCATTACCCAGAACGATGTTGTCCGCCAAAAATCTCTTACCTGTGACGGCGCCGTCATTCTTGGGCGATGTTCCTCAAAAATAATACACACCCTTTCAAATCTTACGCAAAATTTAGTTGGAATCTGGAGAAATCCGATGAATTTTGAAATCGATGAAATCGTATGCGATGGTCAAAAAGCCGCCCAAGCCGCCGTCACCTATCTAATCCAAAAGGGTCATCGAAAAATCGGATATATCGGAGACTGCTCTTATGAGAGCCGTTATATAGGATACTGTGAGACCATGATCAACCATCATCTCCCCATTGATTACTCCTGCATTATCCCTACGGATCAGTCAAAGGAAGAAGGGTTTCAGGCTATGGAACGGCTCCTTGAAGATACGGAGCTAACCGCTGTCTTATGCGCAAATGATATCACTGCCGTGGGAGCCTTGGAAGCACTGCACGTCCATAAGAAGCAGCGAAACAGGAAAATCTCAGTCATTGCTATT
Organism: Clostridia bacterium; assembly: GCA_910574255.1. Lineage (GTDB taxonomy): Bacteria > Bacillota > Clostridia > Lachnospirales > Lachnospiraceae > Laedolimicola. The sequence continues at coordinate 270,816 of CAJTAK010000005.1, read as the reverse complement.
GATGACACGGATGAAGCCCAGATGACGAAGCCGCTGCTTACAACCGTTCATATCCCCAGAGAGACTATGGCTCATATGGCCGTACAGATACTGCATGATCGGATTCTGCACGGACATGCGGAAAAGCTGCGTGTGGAATTCCCGTGTCACATCATGGAAAGAGACAGTTGTTTCCATATATAAGCCGTATTACTCTGCGATCTCCACGCCAATCAGCAAAGTAATTGGCGTGGAGATTTAAAATAGCCATGAATAATACTAAAAATACTTTTCCAGTGCCTCAAGTACTATGTCCACGGATTCCTCAATGGACTGTTTGCTTGTATCTATGACAATCTCTGCTTTTTCAGGCACTTCATAAGGACTTGAAATACCCGTAAAATTAGGGATTCTGCCATCCCTGGCTTTCCGGTAGAGACCCTTGATATCCCTGCGCTCACATTCCTCCAAAGGAGTGCTCACATAGATCTCAACAAAATTTCCCTCTCCGATAATGTCTCTTGCGTTCTGCCTGTCGCTGGCAAAAGGAGAGATAAATGCGGTAAGAACAATCAGTCCCGCATCATTCATAAGCCGGGCCACTTCCGCAATTCTTCTTATATTCTCGATTCGATCCTCCGGCTCAAATCCAAGATTCTTATTAAGCCCCATACGGATATTGTCTCCGTCCAGAAGCATGGTGAACCTTCCGGCAACGCTCAGACGCTTTTCAAGCTCATTGGCCAGCGCAGATTTTCCGGAACCGGAAAGCCCCGTAAACCATAAGGTCAAAGGCTTCTGTCCCATCTTGCCGGCCCGGATCTCCCGTGTGATATCCAGCTTCTGCCACACGATATTTTCGGATCTCCTTAGGGAATGCTCCACCACGCCGCAGGCAGAGGTCATATTGGTTACCCGGTCAATCAGGATAAAGCTTCCAACTCCCTTATGCTTTCGGAACGTATCATACACGATTTCATCTGCTGCCGCAATATCGCAGACTGCAATCTCATTTTTGTATAAATGGGTTGCGGCCAGATGTTCTCCCGTATTAATATCGACACGATACTTGATATCCATAACGGCCGCAGGAATAAGCTTTGTCCCTATCTTAACCAGAAAATTCTTTCCCTGGGTCAGCTCTACGTCATCCATCCAGAGAATCGTCGCCGTAAACATACTGCTCACAATCAAGTCCGCATCCTTCACAAGGATGCATCCCCGGGAAACATCAATTTCCCTGTCAAGGGTAACAGTCACCGCCTGTCCCGCAGAAGCCTCCGAAGCCTCCTGATCCGTTACCAGAATCGACTGCACGATAGCTTTCTCCCTGCTTGGCAGAACGGTGATCCCATCTCCCCTTTTAACCGTTCCGGATTCAATCTGCCCCTGAAATCCACGGAAAGTATGGTTGGGCCTGCAGACCCTCTGAACAGGCAGAACAAAGCCCTGTTCCTCCGTCTCATCCTCCACATCCACCGTTTCCAGATGTCCAAGGAGGGTCTTTCCCTGGTACCATGGCATACTGGGTGACTTTAAGGTAACATTATCCCCCTCTGTGGCTGAAACCGGAATCACATTCACATGGTCAAGCTCCAGATCCACTGCCAGCTTTTTAATATCCTTTTCGATCCTTCGATAGATCTTTTGATCATAGCGCACCAGATCCATCTTATTTACGGCAAATACAAAATGCCGGATTCCCATAAGTGCACAGATTCTGGCATGGCGCCTGGTCTGTACCAGGATTCCCTGAGACGCATCCACAAGAATGACCGCCAGATCCGCAAAGGAGGCTCCCACTGCCATATTTCGGGTATATTCCTCATGACCGGGGGTATCGGCAACAATAAAGCTCCTTTTCTCCGTGGTAAAATACCGGTATGCCACGTCAATGGTGATTCCCTGCTCCCTCTCCGCCATCAGTCCGTCCAGCAGCAGAGAATAATCAATCTCACCCTCACGGCTTCCCACCTTGCTGTCAAGCTCCAGGGCACGTTCCTGATCCGCAAAAAGCAGCTTGGCATCATACAGCATATGCCCAATCAGCGTTGATTTTCCATCGTCCACACTTCCGCAGGTAATAAATTTTAGTAGTCCGTTCATATTAGAAATATCCCTCCCGCTTACGTCTTTCCATACTTCCTGCCGCCTCATGATCAATCACCCGGCTTGTCCGCTCGGAGGTCACTGCTCCAAGGGTTTCCTTTACAATCTCTTCCAGGGTGTCTGCCGTAGATTCCACGCCGCCGGTCAGAGGATAGCAGCCCAGGGTCCGGAAGCGGACACTTTTTTGTTCTATCTGCTCTTCCGGAAGAAGGCGCATCCGCATCCTGTCGTCATCCACCATGATAATATTGCCGTCCCGATACACCACCGGGCGTTCTTTTGCAAAGTACAGGGGCACAATCTCTATCTTTTCCCTCTCAATGTACTGCCAGATATCCTTCTCTGTCCAGTTGGAAATGGGAAATACCCGGATGCTCTCGCCCTTGTGAAGCTGCGTGTTATACTGCTTCCACATCTCCGGCCGCTGATTCTTGGGGTCCCATGCCTGTTCACTGTTGCGGAAGGAGAATATTCTCTCCTTAGCTCTGGACTTCTCCTCATCCCGGCGGCCGCCGCCGAAGGCTGCCGTAAAACCGTATTTGGTAAGGGCCTGCTTTAATGCCTGAGTTTTCATGATGTCTGTGTAGGCAGAGCCGTGATCAAAGGGATTGATGCCCTGGCGTACGCCCTCCTCGTTGGTGTAAACCAACATTTCGATGCCTTTTTCCTTTGCAATCCGGTCACGGAAAGCGATCATATCCTTGAACTTCCATGTAGTGTCAATGTGAAGAAAGGGGAAAGGGGGCTTCTCGGGATAGAATGCTTTCAGTGCCAGGTGAAGCATCACCGAGCTGTCCTTTCCAATGGAGTAGAGCATTACCGGCTTTTCGCACTCCGCCGCTACTTCTCTTATGATGTAAATGGCTTCTGCCTCAAGGGCGTCTAAGTGGGTGTTTGTTTTTCTTTCTGTCATATGGATTCTCCTTTAAAAAATCAAAAAGTGTAAAGCCCCTTAATAATCCAACAAAGGCTTTACACCATGCTTTCATGCTGTTTGATTTGTTTGCAGAGCTATTCTTTGATCCTGTCTATCTCTGTTAGATTGATGCCAAAAGAAGTTAAAATTACTTTTAACTCAATGTAACGCTCTTTCATGAGTTTGTAACCATTCGAATCTTTCTCAGTTGCAAGCATATAACTTTGAAGCCTGGAAAACTCTTCTATAGATACCTTTATCATTTCTTTTTCTGTCATATCTTCATCACCTTCTCGTTACTCTATTATAATGTATTGTTACTTGATATTATAATGGATCGCTTGAAAGGTGTAAAGCCTTTATTCAGTTGTTATCTTTCATAGATATTTAAGCGCCTCCTGAGATGCACACTCTTCCAATGTATCATAACTAAAATAAGCCGTATCCTCTCTGCTCCAACATACCTGTTTGCGAATCACTCTTGCCGGACACCCTGCAATAATTAGATTTTCGCCAAACTGGCCGGAAGTAACCGTTCCGGCTCCTACAATGGAATTCCTGCCTATTCCAGCGCCTGGCAGGATAATCGCATTTTGTCCGATCCATACATGATCATCAATTACAATATCTTTAGGATAATTAATTCTTTCATGTGTATGAACATCAAAAATATGATGTGAATCATGATTTCGTATAAATACTCCAAAGGAAAGCAAACAGTCTCTTCCAATCTTCAAACTTGCTCCTGATACCGCAAAATTTGCTCCCATCACCTCTGTTCTTTCCCCAATACTGCACCTTCCGCCATTTCCAAAGGAAATTTTCAGATTATTTACCGTCACATTAGTACCTATCTCCAGCGTATTATTTTTCCCTAAAAAATTTATTATAATTGAATTTGGGACTGTCTCGTTAAAGTAGATGCGATTTTCCCATATATCCTGATAATACCCCTTATGGGAAGCTTCTTTCAATTCCTTACCTGTTATACTTTTAGGTCTTCCAAGAACTTCATTTGCATGTATTACAGATGCTTCCTCCAGCTTTAATTCATTTTTTATAGAAGCCGTTATCCAGGGGGAACCTGTTGTTATAATTATTAAGCTGTTTTTTAAATGAGGCAGTTCTTTTCTCTTTATAATTGGTATGCCATGATAACTACTTGGTACATCATCATCCCATTTTCTGTCGCACAAATAGTCAGGCTCTACATATTGAAATAAGTCTTCTTTAATACTTTCAAAATACTGCCCGATCCCATATATTATTATAGATTCATATTGTCCCTGATTTATTTTCATTTATTTGCCCTGCACCATGCCATACAATCTTTCTAATAGTCTTTCCTACATGCCTTGATTTGTGATTCAGCTCCAATGCTCTATTAGTTCTTTTAAATGTTCCTTCATTGTTTTAAGCCCTTTATAGTTCTCCCAATACTTTTCCAATATTTCCGGATGGGAAACAAAATTGATAATTTTATTGATACAATCATTAACATCACCTGCATGGAAAACAAATGCCTTATCGCCGCATAGCTCCGAAGCGCCTCCTAAATCAGATGTTAGTATCGGTACACCATAAGCTGTCATCTCAATAGCTACTTGTGGCAAATTATCTTCCCATAAAACCGGGATAATTCCCAAATGCTTATTCATTAATAACGACTGCATTTCATCTTTTAAATAACCATCCTTTGCAATAAATGAATGAAATTTGTCTTCATTTATCTGTGTATCTTTATATTTCGAATTAGGATATTTCTTTGCCAAAAGCGTAACATCTATTTTTTTTGCTATAGCTTCCGGCATATTATTTAAAACCTCCGCCAAAAAATAATACCCCTTATCTATGCGTTGATATCCCATATATATTAAAGAAAAAGGTTCCTTTTTTAAACAGGTGCAATTTGCATGGTTTAATGCAAAATCAGCCGCTTTAGTTCCTATATAGGAAACAGTCAATCGTTCTTTTTGAATTCCCATTCTTATGGCAATTTCACGGACTCTTTCCGAAACAGCTAACACAAGATCTATATTTGTATTAATCATCTCTACAAAATATTGTCTAAATTGTTTTAGCGCATCCACTACACGTTTATAATCCTCTTCTGACAAATCACTCTTTTCAAATTTTTCAAAATAGCTGTCCAATTGACTTCCGCAATATTTATATGCTTTGGCTAAGTTCTCCGACGGATTTTTTACAAGGTTGTAGGTCATTGCCATCTTACGTCTGAGCTTTTCCGCCGGTACATGCTGATCCATACATTTCATACAGATCTCACCCGTATCCTGAATATTACAGTTACGTCGCTCTTCCTTCCATAAATTAATCTGGGGGCAGAACGGGTAATAATTATGCAGCGTATAGATAAACTTTATTTTCGGATAATCTTTTTTGCATGCCAAAAGCTGAATTGACACACCTTCTAAATTATGAAAATGTACAGCATCAAAGGGTCCATATTCATTTAAAAATTTGTAAAATACATCTTTCAATGTTTCGTCATATAATACCTTGTCCAAATAATAAAATGACAGATAGCCCGGCGAAAATACGGGAGAATTGATAATTGAAAAAGTCCTGCATTTTTTCCCGTAAACATTTGATGTTTCTTCAACTCTCGTTTCTTCATTATATATATCATAATAACAACCGGAAGATAAAAAAAACACCTCTATGTTGGAGCTATATTCTTTCACCATTTCATCAATTAAATTCTTTAAATATACCGTTACTCCTCCGCCTCGTCCATTCTTGTCATCAAATGGTATCCAGTTATACAATAATATCCTCATTTCAGCTTAACCCTTTCATTCTTCGGCATTCGCTATAATCAAAAATCTTCATAGGTTCTTTCCATATTAACTTATTGTACGGAATTCCTTTTGCCAATAACTCCATTTTTATTTTCTCTGCTACTTCCTGATCACTGACAGCGATGTAAATCAAATCAAAGTCTTTATCTGCTAATCTATGAGGTGTTGTAACCGGCAAATTTATATTCTGATAATATTTAAAATTTTTATCTACCCATGACACAATATTATAACCAAATTTTTTAAGTTGTTCATATGCCGTCTTTCCTACTTTTCCCGCCCCATATAATATTATCTTTTTATTTTCTAAACCGGAAAGATTCGCAACAAATTCCGGAATATAGATTCGTTTATCAAAGCCCGAATAAATATTAACAGCCCAATAATCCATCAGCAAAACCCACTTCTGCAGTTGAAGAAGCAGGGATTCACTCATTGGATGCTTGTTAAATTCAGTATACAGTGCAAGATAAATTTTATTAATGCTAATCAACATATGAGGATTCGCCGTATGTACGGCAGATTCTTCCCGATATTGGTAATGATAGAAGCAATTATGGCTGATAACTATCGATTTGCACCTTAATAAACATTTATAGACGAACACCGTATCTTCTGCAATCGTAATCTCAGGATCTATTTCCTGATAAATTTTTTTAATCAGAACACTCAAAAAAAGTTTATTCCATCCCCAAGGCGTCAATCTCTGCAAACGGTCTTGGGCAAAATCATAAATCATATTCCTTAATATTTCAGCAATTTGTGATTCACCTATATACAGTCCTTCCGGAAATTCGTCATATCTTACCGCAATATTATCCGGTGCAACTTCCTCATAAACTCCCAGGGAAAGAATCTCCGCTTCTCTGATATTATTCAGCATAAACTTGATCATATCCGGTTCAATCCAATCATCTCCGTCAACAAAAGAAATATATTTTCCTTTTGCTAACTCTACGCCCCTCTTCCTTGCCCTGACAACTCCGGAATTCTTTTGATGAACTACTTTTATTCTCATATCATTTTCAGCGATTTTATCGCAAATTTCTGATGTTCCATCTGTGGAACCATCATCTATAAGGATAATATCCAAGTTTTCATAACTTTGTTCCTGTATACTTTTGATACACTTTTCTATATAGAGAGATACATTATATACAGGTACAACAATACTAACTAAAGGATTTTTATTATCCATAGTTCTCAAATTTCCTTTCCCTGGTATTCTAAGGCGGCTTTTATCTCCTTCAAATATTTATAGCCATGCCTTACGTCCGGCTCCAGGTAGTTTCCCTCTCCCCATTCATTCCATGCATTTAAAAACACATAATCATTTCCCTCCTGCCGGCTCAGTTGCAAGGTTCTCCTCAAATATCTTCCAAACCGCTTGGGCGTACTCCCCTTCATAACCACGGCCCTTGTATTTCTCCGAGGAGAATCATCAAAGTCTGCAAATACCATGCGAAAATGATTTTTTTCATGTGTAGTATGAAGCATCTTTTCATTTAAGAGCTTATAATCAATACGTTTCATGGCAAACCAATTCCACCAGAGACTCCCTTCTGCCTTTACAGGCAGGCAGGACGGTGTTTCAAGTAAATCTGATTTTGTTCTATTGGGTTCAAAATCCACTGACGCATTTACCAAACGGCTCATTGCCACATGTTCCCGGCTTTTATTCATAGAAACCACAAATATTCCGGAAAATCCATCCCCACGGGCACATTCATTCCAAAAGCGAATCATATCATTAAAATGGGGTATATTCCGCAGACGGTAAATCAACAGAACCGGACAGTTTCCCTCCTTAATATACCGTTCATCCATAAAAAAAGGCCTGAAATAATTATAATGCTCCTGCCATTCATCCTCTTTTCCATAGGTCTGCGGAATCAAAATCTCCTTATTACCTCCTGCGCCATGCCAGGTTTTTGTCCAAGGCTCATTAGCCCAGGAAAAACAATAATGAAAATCTATCTTATTGTTATCCAAAAGCATCTGAACCGGCTTTTCCAAGACCATCCTGCCATGAAACCAATAATGATAAAAGCAAAATCCATAGATACCTGCCCGCTTTGCCAACGCAGTCTGTCCTTCCAACACGCCCTTATCCAAAAGATTATAATAATGATTATGCAAAGGAATCCGCGGCTGATTATGTCCGAAAAATAAGGGCTTTGCTTTTTTCACATTTACCCACTCCGTAAATCCTTTTCCCCAGGCATCATTATTTTCAGGAATTTCATGAAACTGTGGTAAGTACATTGCAATCATTTTCATTTTTATACACTCCATACAACCTCTTCCAAGGAAATAACCGGGCAGTCTACTTTACTCTTAAGCATCGCACTGATAGATTCCATTGCCGAATATGGTGTAACTACAATAGCATCTGCCTTTGGAAGCTCATCCTCCGGAAAATAAATATCTGATATTCTTGCGCTCGAACAGCAGATATCGCGATCAATTCCATAATCAATCTGAATGGAGCTTCCCTCCAAGTCCTCCATAAGACGGTTAGCCAAATCGGACATTCCATAAATAGCTATATGATGATAGCCCATATCCTCAAAATAGGAAGCCGCCGTTTTTCCCTCATTTTTAAACTCTAACCAATGATTTAACAGCCAGTAATGGTCTTGGAGCTTTTCTTCCTGTTGTTGTAAAACTTTCTGCCTCTTTGCCCAATAAGCATTTATCAGATATCCCACTGCCACACCGCTCAGCACACTCCCGCACAGCAGCCTTAAGCCTTTACATCTCATAGTGCTCTCTCCAATTTTCTTTTATCCAATGAGTATCCTTTTCCCAATACCAAATCATACTCTTCACGTTCCCACTTTTCTATGCATTGACTAATTTGTTTAATAATTCTTAATCTTTTATGTTTTTCATCCATTTTTTATAAAAGTTTTTCTTCTCTTCTTCTGTATAGAAATGATCCATATATGGATTATTTCTATAATAATGCTCTGCATACTCTCTCGGAATTTCAAGTTTCTTCTTTACTTCTTCGTAGATATGAGCGTACTCTTTGTCCTTTCCCACATTCTGGTTCTTCAATTCCAACTGTTGATTACCTGTAAATTTGCGAATTACCTCTGTCATTTGAGATAGTTTTTCTGCCTTCATAAGCAATATTTCCACACCATTTTCTTTGATACGCACATATCCTTTTTCTTTATCAAAAGGATATGCAAAAACATCAACTCCGCACAATTCCTTAAGTTCTTCATCAAACCAGATAAAAACTCGATCCTGAATCCGCATCATAAGTGTATAAACAATCTCCAAGAAGGTCTTTCCTTGTTTTAGTTGTTGTCTCAGATAGCTATCCGCAATTCCTGTCCCTATCCATTGGAACACTCTAGATAGGTCAACCGCTATAGGTTCTCGTACCATTGTGATAATCTTTTTACCTTTCATTTCATCCTTTACATATTTTGCATATTCCGGTGAATGAAATTGGTAAATACTTGAACTTTTTACAAAATCTCTATACCAGTCTTTAAGTAGTAATTCGGCAACTATATCATTTTTAAAAAAGAATCCATGTATATGTGTGTTCTTTACACCAGCCTTCCATAAGCTTTGTGAAACTGTCAATGAACCTACTTTTCCACCTTGGTAAACCAGTACAGGGTATTTACAAGCATCTTTAATCATCCCCCACTGCGACACCATCCTTTTATATCCGGAAGAAAATATCTCTGCTTTCGTTTCCAAAACAGTATTTTCACATATAAAACATTTTGATAAGAGCTGTACTGCAAAAGATGAAAGAAAACTTGCTTTTTTTACACATAACAGTGTTTGCTCAATCTCTTTTTTCAAGCTTTCTTTTTCAATTGCAATAATAAAACAAAGTTTTTCTTTTTCTTTTACATCTTCAATTGATAAAACATGTCCCCCCATAAGAAGCGTACCTTGCTTATGAATATCTTTATCACAAAAGTCATACCTGAATCCCATCTGCTGCAGCATTCCCGCAACCTGCTTACCACATTTTCCCGCTCCATAGATAACTATATCTTTTTCCTTCAAAGAACTGTTATTATCTAATACATCATAATCAATATATCTTTCCTTTTCTTGTGGAATTCTTTCTGTATACTGTTTCTCCCAATCCAATATCTTTTGTTCCAGTCCTTCATTTTTTAACAATGAGCAATAAAAATCTGAAACCAGTTTGTCTTGTATATCCCATACGTCCTGTACTGAATACTCCGAGTGACAATATCCTCTTTTTATAATACGTTCCTGTTTATATTTTAAGCTTTCATCTGTCTCACTGCCAAACAATTGATTTAATTCCTCAATTATCTGCACATTTTCTAATAGATCCCTATAGTGAACCAATTTATACTCTTTTCTTTTAAGGTAGTTCAATATACTAAGATTGTAATAGGCCCAAAGCAATACCCCATGCTCTCTACTATATCCGTCCCTTTTTCGTAATGACTCTGCCACCTCCAATGGATTTCTAAACACCCAGATATAATGGACCTCAACCTCTAATTCACCTAAAATTTTCTCCCACACAGGAAGCAGAACAGCAGTTCTCGGATCTTTAATCGTAACGATATTCCCTCTTTTTAGAAGCTTTTGAATACTTGACCTTAACTCTGCCATTACTTTTGCAAGCTGAGTATAGTCGTAATCCGCCTCCAACATTCCTAAACTATACCATTCCCGTCCAGCCAAGTGCAATATTTCATCATCTATACACGTTATATCTTTATTCTCAAAATAACCATCCGGATTATCTTTGCTTGCAGTTATCAATTCATCTTCCTCACCTAAATAACCACCCATGCATTGACATAATTGGGTTACAACTGAAGTACCACTTCTATGCATTCCTAAAACCATAATTAGCTTTTTCATATTTTTCCCTCTAAACTCTCTGTTTAAAAAATACTGTCACTTACAAACTACGATCAATAATATATAAAGTAATCCTTAGCAACTACATAGTCTTTTTCTTTCTCTAATCCGAACCCCTGCAATTGTTGTTCTATCTCCTCTGTTTCTGCACAAGTTACAATTATAAAATAGTCAGACCAATCCTTTACTTGTTCCGTAAAAACAATAGGAACTTTTTGTAAACTTTTACCGCTTTTTGTTTCATCATTATCCACAATTAAAGTAACAGGAGTTCTCAATTCATCCAAAAGTTTTCTGCATTTATGCCCTGCTCCAAAAAGTAGCAATCTCTTGCCATTTGAGTTGTTAAACAGCATAAGCTTCTCTGCCAGAAAAGAGTTGTGCTTTTCCAAACGCTGAAGTTCTCTGCTCTGATTATTTATCAAAGCAGAAAATACTCTTATCATATCCTGCTCAAATGAAGTATAAGAATATTCATATAAAGGGTAATCCTTCCTGTCATCATAGAACAAAATCCCATCATTTCTATGCAGATATTCCCTTGCAATTTCTTCATTTTCTGCTTCAAACTGTTTTAAAAACTTTTCCCGTTCTTCTATAGTAAAACATCCCTTTTCTTTTTCCTCACAGCAAAAATTCTGCGATAATTTCTCAAAACATAACATAGATGATATTCCTTGTTCCACATCTCCCTCATCAAGTATGGAATTAAAAATTCTTTTAATCTCAAGATAATTTTCACCTAATCTAAGATTTTGAGGAACACACCTTTTCCATTGTTCCCAGTCTGGTTCTATTCCAATAGACGACAAAAAATCTGACTCTGTATTATGCTTTTCCCCACAAAGCTGTCCTTTTTCATATACTCTTACAATAAGATTTTCTTTACCAACAATATTACTTATATCATCTAACTGTCTTTTATAATGATATGGGGCACATTCTGCACAGCCGTCGAAATGTATAAATTCCTGGAATATTTGTCCGCATCCCACCGGATTTTTTACTCTCTGATTCCAAAAGGATTCAATTGCCCTATCCTGACGTCTTAAATAAATAATAACCTTAATATTGTCATACTTCTCTTTCGCTGCAGTAAGAAATTTGTTTGTATCCCAGACACATATTCTCTCATCCGATATTATTACATTTTTAGTTTTTAAATGCTCCAGTACTCGTTCCCACGCCTTATTCCAATTTTCTGCTTCGGTATCCAGTTTTTCTCTTTCCTTATAGAAAACACTTCCGTTTATTTCTTTTCCAAATGTAAGAAATTGAAGCCCAAACAGTTCCTTATTTAAATCCGGATAGCGCCATCCATATTCCTCTAATTTTTCCATATTCTCGTACAAAAAAGTCTGCAGCGCACTTGTCCCTGTTTTGCTTATTCCTATGTGTATCAATAACGTATGCTCCATTACCTGTTCCTCCTGTCTATCTCGCATAATTTAGCCCAAAAACTGTTTTTTCCAGCATCCATATAGGCCTCCTTATAAGAAAGCTTATGAATATCTGACATCTGTTTTAAATATTCGAAAGAATCTTCCTGAAATTCTTTGGTTAATTTCCCATTTAATAGTTGAGCCGGATCTCTTATAACATTTTCCACCTGTTCCCATTCCTTTGGCCTACACTCCACTACCATTGTCCAGAATATATGAAAAAAATAATAATTTATCGCTCTGTTCTCTCTTTTCCAATACTCATGCAACAATGCTTCTAAAATAATCAGCATCTTATTTTCAGACTGAGCAGATATCAGCCAGTTTGCCGCTATCCTGGGTTCTGTACACACACTCCAATGTTCCCGCATATTGAACATAAATAATTTGCTGTTTTTCATATAATCCGGCAATTTGCTTCCTGTAAAATACACGGTTGCATCTATCCATATGCCGCCATAAACATTTAAAAGGCGCAGTCTGATAAGATCTGAAAAATGGGTATTGCTTATTACTCCATTTTCCCATTTTTGTACTATATAGTCAGGCAGATCAATATAATTCCATACATTCTCTGCATCTAACAGACAGATAAATTCTTTATCTCCCAATGCTCTTTTTAAAGATCGAATGCAGATTTCTACCAATTCCGGAGCCCGATCCATTCCTTGTAACCAAAGAATCCAAATCGGTCTTATATCTTTTTCAAAATAAGCCTTTCTCTTTGCTTCTATCTTCCAATAGCACTTATCACACAACACATAGGAATACTTTCTTTTAAGATATTCATAATCTCTCCACATTTCTGCCGATTCTTTTTGTTGCGGATGCATATTTTCCAATTCCTTTTCATAACAAATATCCAATTCCATATCAAAAGAATCCATCATGCAAATCTCATGGAAGCTTATAATCCTCGATAAATCAAACACCCTTTCTTCATAAATTGTCCTACGTATTTCCCATTCCCAAATACTTAAAATACAAAGGAGGTCCACATCAAGCTCACAAATCGCTTTGGGGGCTATCAATTTAAACCCTTCCCAGCAAAAACAAGTGTTATTGTCATTCTGACAACTATCAGTAAATGCCACAACTTCAAATCGGTCTGATAATCTTTTTATTCGATCTATATATTTCTTTGCCGTATTCCCTGTTCCCCAAAAAACAATCCGCAATTTTTTATTTTCCTTCCGCCCTGTTCTACACTGATTCTGCAAAAAAGAGGTACTTTAAAGTACCCCTTTTTCTTGCCAAAAACTTCAATTACTTTTGCAACTTAATTACTTCCTTCGTCCCATTTGTATCATTAAAAGTAATTGTATAATCACGTGATGTAATCCCAGCACTGATTACTCCATTAACATAAGAAGCTCTGAGCTTCAATATTCCATCTGCAAATGTATAATAAGTAGTGGGAACTGTTTTTTGCTTAGTTCCATCCATATATGTGATTGATTTAATACCAGTTGCCCCTATAGAACCTGAACCAAGATCCACTTTAATATTAAGCGGCTGATTATTAACCATTGTATACTCTTTTACATCAATAGTCGGGGCCACATCCGGTGCCTTTAATGTAACCTTTGCCTGTGTTTTGGCCATATCATTAAAGGTAATTGTAAAAGTTCGTGATACAACACTATTATTAAGCAACATATCAATGAAACTGTCTTTGAACGTAAATACACTGTTTGAAAATGTATATTTATCAGTTAATAAAGTCTTAACCTCACCAGCCGGAGATACAAACGTTATAGTACTAATTCCAGTTGCCGCCAACGCTTTAGTGCCTAAATCCACTGGCACATCAATGCTCTTCCCTCGATCCATAGTATAATCTGCCTGTGCAATAGCTGGCCCTGTTCCGTCCACCTCCAATGTGATTTTCATTTTCGTTTCTAACTTATTATTTAAAGTGACTACATGGGTACGGGACGTTACACCATTACTTAATAACATGTCAATATAAGCAGCTTCAAATGTAAGCACCCCATCTGCAAATGTATATTTATCCGTCTGCAAGGTCTTCTCAGCACCAGTCGGATTTATAAAAGTAATTGACTTAATTCCAGTTGCCCCTACTGTTCCTGAACCCAAATCCACATTCACTGTAATAGGCTGACCACTGTTAATAAAACTGCTAACATCTGCATTAGAGGGTTCAATATCATCAGCAGTTAATGTAATCACTACTGATGTTGTTGTAACATTATTAAAATTGACTGTAAAAGCTCGTGATGCAACACCGCTATTAAACAGCATATTAATAAAGTCTGCTTTAAATGTGAGTACACCATTGGCAAATGTATATTTGTCAGTTTGTAAAGTCTTAGTTCCGCCAGCCGGAGGCGTAAATGTAATGGAACTTATTCCTGATGCTGCCAATGAATCAGTACCCAAATCTACTGCCACATCAACATCCGTTCCTCTTTCCATCCTATACTCCGTCTGGGCAATAGATGGCTCTGTCCCATCTACCGCTAATGTAACTGAAAACTGAGTTTTGGCATTATCATTCAAAGTAATAACATGTGTGCGTGATGCAATACCATTACTTAGCATCATATCAATGTAAAGAGCATTAAATGTCAACACACCATTTGTAAATGTATATTTATCGGTTTTCAGAGTTTGTGTCGCTCCAGACGAATTAATAAACGTAATAGAAGTAATGCCACTTGCTCCCAGAGCTCCTGCACCTAAATCCATATCCACATCAATAGACTGTCCAGAAGTCATACTATATTTTGTTTGAGCAATGGATGGAGCTATATCATCATTTGCAACTAATTTAACTACTTTCCCAGTTCTTGCCCCATCATTAAAAGTAATTGTATAATCTCGCTGCTTAACACCTTCTCTAAGCACACTGGAGATATAGGAAGCTCTAAATCTCAATACACCATCTTCAAATACATAATTACTGTCTGCCAATGTACTCATCGTCCCCGAAGAGTTTGTATAAGTAATTGAGCTAATACCTGTAGCTGCTAAATTTCCTGCCCCCAGATCCACATCAACAAAAAGCGCCTTACCAACGTTCATAACATAAGAGGTCTTTACAATTGATGGAGCCAGATTTTTAGGACGAGCCGCAACATGCCATTCAACACTAATCAATGGTTCCAAATAACCAGACAATTTAAACCAGGAATTCGCTGAATTACAGGCTCCTGTCAACCGAAATGTATAATCTACAAACTTAATATTATCTTTCAACAGCTCAACATCACTTTTTATCTGATACTCATACTTACCTGTCGAATGATTATATGTCGCCTTATATCCATTTGGCTGCCCTTTCAAGGTTGTCTTTATAGCAGCACCAAATTTATCAACCGCCGAAGTCTTCCCCTTACTGTCCGTCAATGCAAGATAAACACTGGCACTCATATCATCCACAAAGTTTTTATCCCCAATTAGCCGAACGCCATCCATCCCTGTAAGAGTAGCCTCTAACGTGACATCAACATCAACCATACCTTTATTAATTACAGTAAACCCATCGCTTGTACTGCTATAATCATAAGCAGCATCTTGCTCTAAGTTTTCAAAATATACACTTGCATTGGGTTCTAGGTTTTTGCCAACAAGAGAACCGCCTGCTGCTGAAGCAAGGCCTTTTGGATCTAAGATAAAATCAAATGCACTTGTGTAAAGCGTATTCTCATTTGCAGGACGATTTGCCTCTGTTGGAACCACAACACTAAATACATCTGACAGCACACCTTCCATCCCGCCAGACCCACCTGTACTGCCGCCCGTCGCTCTAGAATCAAATGAAACAGAGCCACTCATTATTATTGTTGCTGCCAAAATACCTGCAATCATCCTTTTACACTTGTGTTCCATAAAGCGCTTCTCCTTTTTAATCTTTCCAACTCTCTGGTTTTCTACCTTATGGCCCCCCATATCGCTTTACCTGCATCAGCCATAACGCCTTCTCCAGTGTATAAAACATTAACTCTTTCTTTGCTAAATTGTATAAGCTTTATTAAATCTTTAAACTCATCTTCATTTATTATAATCTTTTCAAATTCAAAACATTTTTTTAGATAATTTGCACATTTTAAATGAACACGTTTTACTTCAAAAGTTCTCTTATTCACGAGAAAGAATCCATCTATATGTTCATTCCTCGAAAACAAAAAAACAAAATTGCTATTCTCACAGCAATCCAATCGTATATGTTGCTTTTCATTTTCCAACAAAGGTATCTGCATTACTGCCACTTTAAAAGTCCCTTTTTCGACATAAACCAACTTATTACCATTATCCGGAAATATGATAACACCATCCTCTAACGGATAAATTCTGGAATAACCCTGTTCTTTTGGTAACCTCTCAATCCTCCTGCCCATGCAAGTAACATTGCTGCTGTCCAATTCTGTCAGCCAAATTTCTTTTCCATCATAACAACAACTATTCAGAATAATATTATTAAACTCTGATTCATTTATAATTACTTTATCATCATTTAGATTGCATTCCACATAATATTTTGTATTATGCAAAGTAAAACTCACTACCCCTTTATAATAGCCAGGATATCTGATACGCAAATCATTATTGCTTATTTTTGTTCTTCTAATGCACTCATATAATTTCTTTTTTATATACTTCTTTGTTAATAATTCAAAGCAAATAACTTCTCCATCTATATATCTAGGGAAAAAATAAATACAACTCTCATGCATAAATGTCATATATGGCCTTGACATTTCGTACAATATAGAGGGTTCCTGTAAATAAAAGCCTGAATCTTCTCCCTGTTTTTTTCTATCAAATACTAAAATCTTTAGCGAATTCTCTGTTACCAGATAAAATTTATCTTGAAATAAAAATATTCTTCGAGCAGCAAATCGCTCTTCTTTCCTGTAGCAAGATACTACTTCCATTTCAAAGCTATCAATATCTATTCGACAAATAGCCTGTATCAAATTATCAAAAATCCACAAATACTCATCTTCACAAATCACGTCCAAAAAAGAAGCTTTTACAAAATCCACATCGCCCTCTCCCTTAAAACCATCCTGTCCTCATTCTTTACTCATATACTTCTTTTGAAGAGAAGAGATACTACAAAGTATCTCTTCTCTATCAGTCATAAATCAACTTTTATACTTCAAACACACTTAAATTGTAATTGTAAACTGAACCGTAGTCTTTGCATCGTCATTAAACGTAATTGTATAAGTACGATCTGCTGTCAAATTAAGAAAAAGATTTGACTTTAATGTCAATGTACCATCTGCAAATGTGTAATTTGTGTCTTTTACAATCTGCTCAGCACTTGTTGTCGGATTTATGAATGAAATAGAAGTAATTCCCGTTGCTGCCAGATCGCCTGCGCCCAAATTAACAGCTATGTCCAAATCTCCACTAGCCGGTCTTGCAAATGATGTCTGTGCAAGAGACGGAGCTGCTTCTGTCGGAGCCGTTGAAGGCTCAACCTTCCATGTCAACTCTACCTCAGGAGCTACAGTAGAAGGAAGATCCAACCAGCCTTCACCCTCACTGCAAGAACCCGTCAAGGCAAACTCATATGTTGAGAAGAGAGACGGATCTGTTCCTACCAGCTTATACTCATAATCACCAGCAGTATCATCATACGCTATTTCATATGCACCATCTCCTGCTGCAGGAATCGTCCCTGCAACTTCCGCTGCACTGGTCTCTCCAATTGCTGTTTCTTTCCCGTTTCCAATCACTGCCATATACATGCTTACACTATCGTCTTCAAATTCATCCGACGAGGACATTGTGATACCAGTGTGATTTTTCATTACAGCTTTTATTGCAATATCAACAGCTATACTGCTCTTATTGGTAATCAGAGCATAATCACTGACATTATCCAATATCTCATCTGTTCTCTTTGTAAAGTATAAAGTCTTACCCTCTACAAAACCCTTTGCTAATGGTGTAGTTGCATCCACATATTTGGTAGCTTGTGTCGCTGTAATGAGCTTCTGCGGATCCATTACAAAAGTAAAGCCATCATAAGTAGACGCACCGCCTGCATCAGTAATCTGTGTAGGAACAGTCACACAGAAAACATCCTTACTAACCTGACCTTCCATCTGGCCTCCGCCTGAAACAGTTCCCTGTGTATCACTGCTTGTTACTTTATCAACGTTACTGCCAGTCATATAGCTGTTTCCCGGAGCCGCTGCCAGTACGGAATTACCTGCTACCATAGCCATTGCCAATGTGGCTGCCAAAACCTTCTTATAATTTCTCATTATCATATCCTCCTTGAAAATACATCCAATTCCTTTAATTCTCAATAACAATCGTTACACTCACCCGCACTGTACTGATATCATTCTCATTTTCTTCATCCAACAAATGATAAATAAGAACGCAATCATACGTTCCGGCATCCAAGTCCTTATCCAGAGTGATTCCCTCCATATGACTCCCCACCGGAATAATGGGTGATTCAAAGATTGTCTCCCCCGTATCAGAACGCACGATATCAAAGTACACCGAGTTGGTATTCGTCACCGTATTCTCTACATATGCATTGTCCGACGCTGCGGTACCATTCTCAAAATACCAAGTGGAATTCATGGTCATCTCGTAGTAACCGTCAGCAACTCTTTCGCTGTCCTGCATCTGCTCAATGATCTTATCCACATTGTCCTCATTGACTACCACATTGCGGCGTCCCTGCTCTTCACCATCCTTGTTCAGCAACAGATAGATCACAACGCCTATCAAGGCCAGGATAATCAAAATGCATATGATAAGAACAATTTTCCCTCCCTTCTTCTTTGCCTCTACGTTGTTCTTTGGCTCTGTGTTTGACACGTTTGATACCTCCTGGAATAACTTTTATATTTATTTCTGCGAAACTTTGTCCGCAAAACATAAATATCTGCTGGAGCGCTCATTTTCAGCTCCGTTATTGTATATATCGGCATATATAAATAAAACATTAGATTATTTTTTCAATTTTTATTAGGACTTTTTCATTATACTACAGAATTTCGGTTATTTCTAGCAAAATTTACTTTAATAAAAGGTATAAAAAGCGGAGTACTTCACCAACACCATCAGGCAGCTGCCGCAGCCCCTAACTTTGGTACGATACTCCGCTTTCAAAAAATATTTTTAACCTACCTCAGCCACATCCTCACCAGCCGCAACCCTGCCGCCGGCAGTCCACCTTAGGTCCTCATAATCATCACTGTTAGTCACAGCCATCATCACCACATCCGGATGCCCCGCCTCTGCGATCTGCTTCAAATCCATCGTCAGCAGCAACTGTCCCTTACGGACCTCCTGCTCCTCCTTCACCTGAACATCAAAGCCCTGGCCGTTCATATCCACCGTGTCAAGTCCCACATGAATCAGCAGCTCCACGCCTTTCGGCCCCTGAAGTCCAATCGCATGCTTCGTATCCGCCACCTGGGTAACCGTCCCGTCAAAAGGCGCATAAACCTTGCCCTCATCCGGCTTAATTCCGCAGCACTGTCCCAGCACTCCCTGCGCAAACACCTGGTCAGTAATCTCTGCCATCGGTACATAGGTTCCGGTTACCACTGCGCCGATTTTAGCCGTCTTTTCAGGCTCAGGCAGGGAATTGGACTTTTCGGTCTTAACAGCCTTTTTCTCTTCCCCCGTCTTGTCACTAAAGCCAAAGAACCATGTAAGCGCAAATGCCGCCCCAAAGGAAACCACATTTACCAGAATAATACCACATTTTCTACCATGTGAAGCACCGGCCCGATACAGAACATGGCAAGAGCCGAGCCCGCCAAAAGAGTCACAAAAGGCGTCACGATCAAATCAACCGCATCCGGCACATGGCGGCGGAGGAACTTTTCAAACTTTGCGGTAAGAATGCCTGTAGCAAAGGCCGGAAGCACCGAGCCCTGATAACCTGCCACCCGAAGAAAGCCGAAGAAAATCAAAGGCTCCGCTGCCCCGGATCCCACATCGTAGGCGCTGGGAAGACTGGGGCTTACCAGCATCAGGCCAAGCA
Organism: Clostridia bacterium; assembly: GCA_910574255.1. GTDB lineage: Bacteria > Bacillota > Clostridia > Lachnospirales > Lachnospiraceae > Laedolimicola. The sequence continues at coordinate 250,665 of CAJTAK010000005.1, read as the reverse complement.
CAATGCCGATCACAGGGCTGCCGCCAAAGTTGCGGAACGTGGACCAACATACCAGCGCAGGCAGGAATGCAAATGCCGTATCCGTAAGAATCTGCGTGTATGTAAGCAGCGCCTGAGGAACATCCCCGGGCGTCATTCCAAAAAGCGACAGAACCGCCTCCTGTGTCAGAAGCCCCCGAAGCCCCATAAACAGACCTGTAGCCACCAGTACGGGAATTACTGGCACAAACACATCGGAAAACATGCGGACGGCCCTCTGGAACTTATTTCCGTACACAGGCGCTTCCTCCTTGCCGCCCTTTGCACCGGCATCCGGATCTCCGGTAATCTTAATTACCTCGTCATAGATACGGTTTACCAGACCCGTACCCAGAATAATCTGATACTGTCCCGAGTTGAAAAAGGAGCCCTTAACCCTCTCCAGATTCTCCACTGCGTCCGTGTCAATCTTTTCCCTGTCAATCACAACAATGCGCAGACGTGTGGCACAGTGCCGGACAGTGGAAATGTTTTCCTTACCGCCGGTCAGTTCTACGATCTTCGAAGCCAATTCTTGTTCCGTCATTTTGAATCTCCTCCTCATTTTTAATTTTTCAGTACCCTTTTTAGGAGCCCTCTCTATGAAACAATTTCCGGCGCCGTCCGGGATACCGGTATTTTATATCATTCCCCGAACCGTAAGCTTTGCTCTCTCATCCATCCCGTCAATCACCACGGCCGGCTCCGTCATGGGAAATACCCTTGCGGAAAATACTGCCTCTCCGCCGTTTAAAAATACCTCTACGCTGGAAACATCCGACCAAATCTCGATCTCTTCCAGTCTCTCAAGGATCCGGCTGCGGATTTCTTGTTCATCCCTCACCCAGTTCCGGCGAGTGAATACCAGCCTCCGTCCGACCCAGTGAAGTTCGGTCTCACCCAGATTCAAATGCAGCTCTGATGAAAATGCCCCATGGGAGATTGCCTGAAGCTTCAAATGCCATGTCCGCCGCTCAGGCCGCACCATACAACTATTTTCTCCGGTCCGTTTAACTTCATATTCCTGCCCAAGCAGCCCGTATAACTCACGAAGCGGTCTCTGATACAGCTTTCCATCCCGAAGCTCCAACTCTCTGGGAATGGTCAGACAGTGAATCCGGGGATCTCCCTGGCCAAAGCTGTTTTCCTGCTCCTCTTCCTCCATCCGTGACATCCACCCAAAGAGAATCCGCCGCCCGTCCGGGGCTTCAAAGGTCTGGGGCGCAAAGAAGTCAAAACCGGATTCCAGCGTCTCATAGCCATGTTCCAAATCCCCGCTCCTAAGCTGGCCCGTATCCTCATCAAAGGAAACCAGCTGATAGGCGGAATGGGCGGAAATCACCTGATCCTCCTCATTGTTCCGTCTCTGCAGGCAATACAGCAGCACATACTGTCCATCCAGGGCGAACAAATCCGGACACTCAATCATTTCGTGCTCCTTTGCCTCAGCCAGTATATGAGAATACCTCCACTGAAGCCCGTCCTCTGAGCTTCCCAGAACTACGGAGCCCTTTCCGTTCTCTTTCTGTCCGCCCAGTACCATGTAATAGCCGTTTTTTTTCGTCCGAAAAACCTTTGGATCCCGAAAATGCTGGGTAAAGCCCTTGGGAGTTGAAAGAACCACACCTTTCTTTTCAAAATGCAGTCCGTCCTGGCTCACAGCAAGGCATTGTGTGCTGTTGCGTTTTCCCTGACTGTCCTTTCGGCTTCCCGTATAAAAAGCGCAAAGCTTTCCGTCAATCTCAAGACAGCTTCCGGAATGGACTCCTGAGCGGTCATAGGTATCGCCCGGCTGAATCGCCCCTCCCCGAAATTCCCAGTTTATCAGATCCCTGGACCAGAACATCCCCCACTCCTTATGGGAATGATCCTTTTTATACCGATTCCATTGAAAAAACACATAATATCTGTCCCGAAACCAGACAAGGCCGTTGGGGTCATTCATAAGCCCCTTGGGCGGCTCAAGGTGGTACTGCTGTTTCTTATCAGGTCCCATATTCATCCTCCTGTGGGGTACTTGACTTTCATGCTTCTATTAAACTAGATTTCACCCCGTTCTTCCATATCATTTCCAAAAATAAATATGGAAAAAACACACTTTTTGTGTTATTCTTTAAATAAAAAGATGACTTTACCGAAGCCTTTACCTATTTTTAGCTTAAACTCATGATAGGATGCCTGGGCCAAAGAGATCTTAGCTCCTGATACCTGGGGGTTGCTTCATATGAAAAAGGGGAACAGGGAGATTTTATGCGAGAATATAAAGAGACCCATCATTCACTGCTGTTTAAATCCAACTCAGATCTTACACTTTACAGTGCCGGGCATGAAGCCTGCAGCCCCGGACAGAATTATGGTCCCCGGGTCAGGCCCTATAATTTGATTCACTTTGTTTTAAGGGGCCAGGGGGAGCTGCATATCGGTGATCATGTGTTCCATGCAGCTTCAGGCGATGCCTTTTTGATACCGGCAGGACAGGTGGCCTATTATGAAGCCTCCAGGGATGAGCCATGGACCTATGCCTGGGTCTGCTTTCTGGGCATTCAGGCCGAAAATTATCTTCGTCATATTATGACATCCACGGAGGAAATCTATATCATCCGTGGCCTTTCAGCAGAAAAATACGAAACTGCCATCCTGGAGCTGCTCACCTTTCAGGATGACACTACCAGCAGCTATTTTGCAGTTAACAGCATTTTACTGCGTATTATGTCCTACTTATTTTCGGATATTGCATTCCAGGAGCAGGAGTGGGGCCGCCGCAACGGGGCGGATAAGATACGCTTTTATCTGGATATGAATTATTTCAAAAACTTGAAATTAAAGGATGTGGCTTCGGAGCTGGGCTTTCACCCCCATTACATGACACGGATTTTCCGGGAACAGTTTGGAATTCCGTCCAAGCAATACCTCATAGAGCTAAAGCTTAAGAAAGCCTGCGGACTGCTTAAGTCCACTCAGCTTCCGGTGGCCGTTGTTGCGGAATCTTTGGGCTTTGAGGATGCGCTGGCTTTTTCCAAACTATTTAAAAAGGAATTTTCCGTGTCTCCCTCCGCATACCGGAAAGGGACGTTTTAATGTAAAGTGTTACAACAATATTTTATTGATAAAAGGAGCTATTTGCTGTATTATTTGAAAAAGACATTTGGAACGTTTTTAAAAGGAGATTATTAATATGAACTTTCAACTAAGACACTGGAGAACAGAAGACGCCAAAGCCCTTGCCAAAGCTGCGGACAATCCGAAGATCGCCGCCAACCTGCGCAATGTCTTTCCCAATCCCTATACCCTTGAGGATGCCAACTGGTTCATCAACGACTGCATTTCCAAGGGAGACAGCCATGGGTTCACATGGGCCATTGAAGTGGAGGGGAAAGCCGCCGGGTGCATTGCAGTCACGCTCCTGAATGATGTATACGAGAAATCCGGTGAATTGGGCTACTGGCTTTCGGAAGAATATTGGCGGCAGGGCATTATGTCTCAGGCCGTGCAAATCATTTGCCGGGAAGCGTTTCAGACCTTTGACATTATCCGCATTTCTGCGGAACCCTTTGCCTATAATACCGGATCAAGAGGTGTTCTGGAAAAAGCAGGCTTTACTTATGAGGGCACCATGCGAAACGGTATCTATAAGAACGGCCAGGTGCATTCCTACTGTATTTATTCGATTCTGCGAGAGGAAATGGATCTATAGTGCACTTTCAGCCCCTGAAGCTCATAAAACTCTGCCTTTCCATCCAAAACCGGATCCGCAAACCACACATTCTGTCTTAAGCTTTGGCTGAACACCCGTGTGGTCATCGCCTCCTCCCCATCATTGATAAAGATTTCAATGGATGAGGTATCCGAAAATATTGTAAGATTTCTAAGACACTTAAGCCTGACCGTGCGGCTCTTTCTTCCATACCCGCTTTCTCCCAGGGAGAGCGTAAGAATCTCTCCCTGATAGCTGAGCGATACATCTTCCCGAAGCCAAAGAGCCATGGCCTGCGTCTGCTCTTCGAAAACAATTCTCATTTCAAAACAGCAATCCTCTGTCTTTTGAATCCCAAAGTCCCGAATCAAAGCTTCCCTCTTATTCTTACGCAGTTCTCTCATCTCTTCTAAGGGCTGCTGAATCAGCTTTCCGTCAAAGCAGCTCAATACCCTGGGCAGGGCCATTGCGTGAATCCAGTCCCATTCCACCGTAGGATCCCTGTCATAATCCGCATCCGGCATTCCCATCCATCCAAGGAGGATTCTCCGTCCTCTGTCATCCTCAAAGCTCTGGGCCGCATAAAAATCAAAGCCCCTGTCAAGCTCGGCAAATTCCCCCAAATGATACTCCCTATGCTCCAAATCCAACTCTATGGGAAAATAACCGCACTGATATACATTCTGACGGCAATGCTCCCCCTTGGGAAGACCCTGAGGGCAGGCCAGCAAAAAGGCCCTCCCTCCCAGCTCAAACAGATCCGGACATTCCCACATATATCCAAAGGGTTCTTTGGATACAATCCGATCAAAATAACTCCAGTGCTCCAGGTCCCGGGACCAAAACAGCAGGACACAGCCCTCGTCTTTCCCATTCCTTGCTCCCAGAAGCATATAATAGACTCCATTCTGGCAGAAAATCTTCGGATCCCGAACATGCTTGGACATATCCTCGGGGTAATCCTTATGGGTTAACACCAGCTGCTTTTCTCCCGTCTCCATCCCGTCACGGCTTTTCACATGAATGGTGTTCTGCTCCCGCCCCTCCATTACATAGTCATACGCCCTGTCTGTCAGCTTTACATTTCCCGTATAAAAATAGTGCAGCTCGCCATCCTTAACAAAAGCGGAACCACTGTAAACACCGTCCCGATCCCAGGGGCAGTCCGGAAAGAGAAAAGGCTCCTCCTCCTGAAAATGAATCCAATCCCGGGTGGTGTAATGTCCCCATAGCTTCAAGCCCCAGCCGGCCAAAAAAGGTGTATACTGGAAATAAATATGATATACTCCCTGAAACTGGCACAGTCCGTTGGGATCGTTCATCCATCCCGAGGGCGGCATCAGATGAAGCTTCAGCCTGTTTTTATCCATCCCCGCCCGCTTCCGCATGGCTTTGTAATTCGGATATTCCCTTGCATAGAATTCTCTGTCCATCCTGCTTCCTCTTTCCGTTCTGTTATAACAATACCGCTACAGTTCCATTGTCTGTCATGGAATCTGCGTCCGCCACTTCCAGCTTCCGTCCGTCGGCCACCTCCGAAACAATCATCAGGACCTCGCTGGAATAGCCCGCCTTTTCAATTAAAGCTTTGTCAAAACGCAGCAGCAGCTCTCCCTTTGCAACCCTTTGGCCCTCTTTTACCAATACATCAAAGCCCTCTCCCTGTAGATTTACCGTATCAACTCCACAGTGAAGCAAAATAGATGAGCCGTCCGCCAGCTCCAGTCCCAGGGCATGGCCGCCCGGATATGTAAAGGCAATCACTGCGTCACAGGGGGCCTGAACCTCTCCCTTTTCCGGGAAAACCACAACGCCGTCTCCCATAACCTTTTGGGAGAACGTGGGATCCGTAGATTCCGCAACCGGACACACCCTGCCTTTTGCCGGTGCTGTCAGCTCAATTCTTCCTGTGAACTTCTCTTTCTCTTCTTCCACTTTCTCAGCCGGATTTTCTCTGGTTTCTTCTTCCTGCTCTTCCTGTTTCCGGCCTGCAAATCTGCCGAAAAGGGCTGCAAATACAAAGCCGCAGGTCAATGCAATTACATGAGCCACAATATAATGAACATAGCCGTTGGAGGCTGGATTTACAATGGCAATGCCCGGCAGGGCCGTAGTTCCAAAGCCCAGTGAGGTCAGATTGGCAAAATACACATAGGCACCTGCGATGGCTCCGCCGAGACATCCGCCCGCCAGGGGATAGCGGTATCTCAGATTCACACCAAAAATGGCAGGCTCACTGATGCCAAACAGGGTGGAACAAAAGCTGGGGATGCAAAGCTCCCTTGCTTTCACATTTTTCCAGTTCAGCACCAGATAGCCGAGAACGGCTCCGCCCTGTCCCATCAAAGCCACCGACATAAGGGGATTGATAAAGTTCAGGCCAGTTGTGGCAATCAATTGGGCCTCCACGGCTCCGATAATGTGGTGAAGTCCGGTAATTACGATGATCTGCTGAAGTCCTGCAAACAGTGCATATCCGAAGACGCCCAGATGCTCCGTGGCCCATACCAGTCCCCCCGTGATGCCGTTGGAAAGAATTCTGCCCACAGGCCCGATGCAGGTAAATAAAAGGACTGTAGAAAGAAATACCGTCAGCATAGGTGCCACCAACAGTTTGATGGAATCCGGAACTTTCTTGTTGAAAAATTGATCCAGCTTTGCAACCACAAAGCCCATCATCAATGCGATAATAATTCCTCCCTGAAAACCGACCAGTGCAACATTCAGGCCGAACAGATGGAGAACCTCGGGCACGACTGTTCCGGATCCCACGGAATATGCATTTGCCAGAGAGGAATCCAGCATAATGGCTCCTACCACCATACCCAGAACCGGATTGCCGCCAAACCGTTTTACTGCGGAGTAGCAAACTGCCATGGGCAGAATCGCAAAGATCCCGGTGGACGCCAGGCTCGTAAGCTTATTTAACGCATACAGGCTCTCATTGCTTTTCACCATCTCCATATTTCCAAGCACTCCGGTAATCCCCATGAGAAGTGCGGCCGCCAAAATCGCAGGCATAATTCCGATAAACACATCTGACAGAGCTTTGATCACGGCCTGCACCGGATTCTGTTTCTTCGCACTCTGCTCTTTCAGATCTCCAAGGGACATATTCTGCGTATGCGTATATTCCGCAAAAACCTCATACACATCATTCACAAGACCTGCCCCGAAAATCAACTGAAGCTGATTTCCCGCAACAAAGGCTCCCTTTACCTTGCTGACATTTTCAAGCTTCTTTAGGTCCGCCTGGCTGTCGTCCTTTAGTACAATCCGCAGACGGGTTGCACAATGTGCCGTTCCCTGAATATTGTCCATGCCGCCAACCAGTTTTGTGATTTCCTTTGAAATCTCCAGGTATTCTTCTCTTTTACCCATTTCATTCCCTCCCATTTTAAGTTCCGCAATACCCTTTCCAGCACAACTTATCTAGAACAATTTATGGCCACTTGGGGCTGTGTCCATAAATCGTTCTGGCACTGTCAGGGTATTGCTGTTTTAAGTTGCTATGCAACACATTTTTTGGAACCGGTTCCATTTAGAAATTATTATAAATAAAATATTTTTAAATGTCAATAGTATAATTACAATAATATTACAGGAACCGGTTTCTTAAAATCTCATAACTTTATACAGAATTTACAAAAAAGAGATTCAAACAAACAGGGGCTGCCGGGAAATAAGACATCAGCCATTTCTGTCTCATTTCCCGGCAGCCCCTTTGTTATATTCTGTCATCCCCTATATTCTGTTTTGTCCTCTGTCCGCCACACTGCTTCTCTCGATCAGTTCATAGGAATTCACCTGTAGCTTGCTCACCGGTTTCCCCTGGATCATCTGAAGCATTGTCTCCGCACTGATTTCTCCCCAGTTCTCCAGATTCAAGCGGATGGTGGTAAGGGGAGGGCACAAAATCTCACTGGTCTCATAATCTCCAAAGCCGGTTACGGAAACATCCTCCGGTATCCTCGCCTGCTTCTGATATAACACCTTGTACACACCCTCCGCAATCCGATCTGTTGCACAGACTACCGTATCCGGCCACTCTTTGCGGGCAAAGAGCTCTTCCGCTGCTCTTACTGCGTCCCGGTAGAAAAAACTGGTCTCCAGAAATTCAATCTCCCGGACTCCAAATTCGCCAAGTCCGTCCACAACTCCCCGTTTCCGTTCTTTTCCCACGGCAATATCCTTTTCACCGACCCAGAGCCCTGCTACCCTGCTGGCCCCTTTTGCTCCGAGATAACGCCCAAGCTCCAGGCCCGCATGGTAATCGTCATTGATTACGGAATTTCCCTGCATATACCTTTGTCCCAAAAACAGAACCGGTATGTTGGCTTTTTCCACCGCCGCCCGGTGCTGCTCGGTAATTCCGGAAGCCAGAACCATGATGCCGTCCGCATTCATGTTCGTCAATCGCTCGATGCTTTTGATTTCCTCCGCCAGAACGTCTCCCGTATGCATAATCAAAGGCGTGTAGTCATAGCGTTTCAAATACGCAACGATAAGTTCTACCAGTCCCGGTGTCACAATCGAATCAAATCCGGGAACAATCAGCCCCACAATCCGGCTGTTCTTTGCACTGAGACGTGCAAATACATTCGGCTCATAATTATGTGCTTCTATCACTTTCTTTATCTTCTGGCCTGTTTCCGCCCGGACGCTTCCCCCATTCAAATACCGGGACACCGTACTCTTTGCCACGCCCGACATATCTGCAATATCACGGATGGTCAACTTTTTTTCCATAGACCTTATACCTTTCAAAAGATAAGAAAATTATGATTCCTCAACAACCTTATGGTATGCCTTTTTCCCTTTGCGGATGATCAATGCACCGTCACTGTCCAAATCGGCCGTGGTAAAGCTCTTGTAAACATCCGTCACCTTTTCATCATTGACGGTGACGCCGCCCTGCCGCACCAGACGGCGGGCCTCCGAACGGGTCGGCGCAAGCTTAGTCTCAACCAACAGAGAAAGGATATCCTTGCCTGCTTCCAAATCTGCTTTCGGGTAAGCCGTCGTAGGCATATCATCCGTCTTGCCGCCGCTTACAAAGAGTGCCTTTGCGGCATCCTGGGCTTTCTTTGCCTCTTCCTCCCCATGAACAATCCTGGTAATCTCATAGGCAAGCACTTCCTTGGCATGGTTAATCTCGGCGCCCTCCAAAGCTCCCAGACGGCGCACCTCATCCATGGGCAGGAACGTCAGAAGTCCCAGGCATTCCTCCACTTTCACATCCTCAATGTTTCTCCAGTACTGATAGAACTCGTAGGGAGAGGTCTTCTTTGGGTCAAGCCACACAGCTCCCTTCATAGTCTTGCCCATCTTAATGCCCTCGCTGGTAGTCAAGAGCTTAAAGGTCAGACCATAGGCCGGCTTGTTCTCTTTTCTTCTAATCAGCTCCACGCCGCCGATGATATTGGACCACTGATCATTGCCGCCAAGCTGCATCTGGCAGCCGTACAATTGATTCAGCTTCAGGAAATCATAGGACTGCATAATCATGTAGTTAAATTCAAAGAAAGTCAATCCTTTCTCCATTCTCTGCTTATAGCACTCGGCTGTCAGCATTCGGTTTACGGAAAAATGAGCGCCTACTTCCCGCAGGAACTCCACATAGTTCAGATTCAGCAGCCAGTCCGCATTGTTGGCCAGAATCGCCTTGTCATCCTCAAAATTCAGAAAATGAGAAAATTGCTTACGAAAACACTCCGCATTGTGCTCAATGGTTTCCTTGGTCATAACCTTTCTCATATCGGATTTTCCGGATGGATCTCCTACCATTGTAGTACCGCCGCCAAGAAGGGCAATCGGCCTGTGGCCTGCCCTCTGCATATGCATCATAGCCATAATCGTCAGGAAATGTCCTGCCGTCAGGCTGTCCGCCGTTGCATCAAAGCCGATGTAAAAGGTTACCGGCTCACTGCCTCCCAGAAGCTCCCTTACCTCCTCCGGGTGGGTACATTGTTCGATGAAGCCGCGCTCCATCAGGATGTCGTATACGTTTTGTGACATTGGTTTGTTCTCCTTTTGATTGTTTTCTTTGATTTTAAATTTACCCCGCCGGGCCGCTTGATTCCGCTTCGCTGCCCGGCTCATTGCCAATGCGCAAAAAACCCCCGTCCTAATAAAAGGACGAGGGTTATACTCGTGTTACCACCTTTTTTTATAAACGGCTCACGCCGCTTACCTCTTCAAGTGCTTCAAAACACTCTAGCACGATAACGTGTGCAGGGTTCCGTCACAGCCTACTTGGAGTTAATTTAGAATATTACTCCGTTTGGTGTGAAGCTCAGGGATGTATTCAAAAGCAGGCTTTCCGTGTGCCTCTCATCATCCGGCTGCTTTCTGTCCGGTGTCACTGCTCTCTACTTGTTCCCGTCCATGCTTTTGCAATGATAAAATTGTAATGGATATCTGTCAGATACTAGGGACATTATATCTGTAGATTTCGAGATTGTCAACCGGGTTTTCCATAAAAGCATCTTAAAACTTGTAAAAGCAAGCTGACTTTTCAATCAAAATCAGCGAACACTCACAGCGCTTTCTCCATCAGCTTCTCCAATTCCCGTTCAAGTTCTTCCTTCGGCGCTTTGCATCCATGCCCTCCCAGGCAAATGGCCGGCTTTGTCTTTCCGTGAAAATCACTGCCGCAGGTGTAGAACAGCCCATAAGCCCTTGCCTGCTCCACACGCTCCAAAGCCTGCTCTGGCGTATGGTAACTGCTGAAAGCTTCGATCCCGTCTATCCCCAAACCTATGATTCCGCCAAGAAGCTGCTCCCGTCCTTTCAGGTTGACGCAGGGGTGGGCCAGAACCGCTAGACCGTGGTTTTGATGGATGATATCTATGATATCTTTCATTTCCGGTATCAAAATATCCGCATGGCAGGGCTTTCCCTGAGAATAAAAATCCCAGTAAAAGTTCACCAGAGCATTATCCGCCCTGGTTCCGCCCTCCCGATAAGGCAAAAGCAGAGGATGTTCTCTGTATTCCGGCTTTGCAAGAAGAACCTCCGCAAACATCTCTCCTGTCCAGGAATCCGGCCAGCGGCTCCCTTCAGAAAGCTGCCGCATTTCCCTTTCTTCCACCATAAACCCCATCTTTCTTGTCTTGGCGAGCATTTCTATGGAAGCATTTCGAACCTGAGATCTGATATTTTCCTCCACCCTGGCAAAATCCGGGGACGCATCATCTATACCGTATCCCAGCACATGAAAATTCGCTCCCTCATAGGTACAATCAATCTCAATTCCTGAAATATAACGGATTCCCCGTTCCTTTGCCGCTTCTTTTACTTCCTGATTTGCGCAGGCGCAGTTGTGATCCGTGACAGCCATCAGCTCTACTCCCCAAGCTACGCATTTCTCCGCCAGATCAAGGGGCGTAAACTCTCCGTCATCACTGTAATTGCTGTGCATATGTAAATCAACCATTTTTTACCTCCATAGATCAAGCTCTTCCTTTGGATACCTCAAAAGCCCCATATACCCCTGACAGGGAAGCTTCCGCCGAAAACAGTCCACTGCATGCCAGCCCGTTAATAATTTCAACCGCATGGCTGCCCACCACGGAGCTTTGAAGCGAAAGTGCGTTTTGTCCCATGTTAATCGTCTCTTTTCCAAATTTCTATATCTATAAAAATACCGCCTTTTCCGGGTTGAAACAATGCTTTTTTCGACTTATAATGTAACAAAAACGACCACTATTTTCAACAGCGCTGTTTAAACAATGCGAAATTACCCAATGCCGTTTCATTAAGCTTTGGAAATTATCGGGGGGGATTTTTTATGGGATTACAAACATGTGGGTTGAATTTGAACAATATGCAAAAAGAATTGCATCCCCACGGCACTCCGGGTTTTCCCTGTGCCGCTTATAAGGGATTTTATACAGACAAGCCTGAGCAAACCATTCCCTGGCACTGGCATGAAGAGCTGGAAATTGCCTATGTAAAAAGCGGCTCTATAAGGTTTCGGGTTCCAACCAAAAGCTTTTTGCTCACCCAGGGAGACTGCATTGTAATCAATTCCAATATTCTCCATACGGCATCTGCTTTTCCCAAGTGTCAGCTCCTGTCCCTGGTCTTTCATACCCGACTGATTACCGGAACCAGCGATTCCGCATTTGCCACAAAATATCTGTCTCCCCTTACGGCAGACACACTCTTTGACGGCTTTTTGTTTCAAAAGGAAGCACATCCTCATCAAACATCCTCTTTTCTTCAGGCTTTCGAGGCTCTTGCCTGTGATACGCCCGGATTTGAATTTACCGTGAGAACAGCCCTCTCTCAAATATGCTATTTTCTGTATGAACACTTTGAACCGAAAGCCGTTCCAAAGGAAACAGGGGCAAATCCGGATCAGCTCCGCATCCGGATTATGCTTAAGTACATACACACACATTTTTCCGAGCCTGTTCTGCTGTCGGATATCGCAAAGGCCGCAGATATCGGAGAGCGTGAATGCCTGCGCTGTTTTAAAAGAAATATTCAGCTTCCTCCCATGCAATATCTGTTAAAATACAGAGTTATGCAGGGTGCCGAACGCCTTTTGCGGGAACCGGAAAAAAGCATTTCGGAGATTGCTCTTTTGTGCGGCTTTGACAGCCCCAGCCATTTCTCAAAAATGTTCCGGCGGTTTTATGATTGCTCTCCTAAAGAGCATAGAAATGCAACTCATATAACAGCAAACGGTTAGGCTGCTGGTCACAGCAACGAATCCGGCTTATTTCAACCAAATTTTTCATTTTTTATCTTTTCAAGATCAGCCTGATACTGTTCATTGTCAGGCTCCAATTCTAAAGCCTTCTGCATTGCCTTTTGTGCCTCCTTATAGCGCTTCAGCCTTTTTAGAGTGCATCCCAAGCTCCAGTGATACTCTGCATTGTCCGGATCGAGTTCCAATGCTTTTCTTGTTTCTCTCAAATCTTCCTCATAACGTTCCAATGCGTATAATGTTTTTCCGAGTTCATAGTGATATTCCGCATTATCCGGGTCAAATTCCAATGCTCTTCTTGTCGCCTCCAAATCCTCATTGTAACGGTCTAATTCAAAAAAGGTTACACCAAGGCTGTAGTTGTATTCTGCATTATCCGGATCAAGCTCCAATGCTCTCTGAAGTTCATCTAATGATTCCTCATAACGCCCCATTTGCTGTAAAGTTAAGCCCAAAAGATAACGGTATCTGGCATTGTCCGGCTCAAACTCCAGAAGCTGCTGTTCCAGTTCTATTGCCTCTTTATTTTTCTCAGCATTGTGCAGTTCAACTGCCCTTCTGTACATCCCCTGCAATTTTGTCTGATTGGTAATTTTCCGAACTGCCTGGTCCATTTCTTCGTCAGGCTCTTTTTCCTCCTGGGGCATATCCTCTTTCCGGATTGATTTCTCAGTAAACTCGTCAATCGCATTTGCCAGCATCTGAAACCGCTTTTCGGCATCGTTGATGAAGTCTTCCTTTAAAGGCAATTTGCACTCAAATTCAGCTCCCAGCAAATACAAAACCTTATCGAATCCATTCTGCTTAATCAGATATCCATTGGCCGCTTCCAGAAACTGCATCACCTCGGCATTTACCTCGTCCGTCTTATAAAGCATCCAGTAAGGGAATCTCCATTCGTCTCTTGAAAATCTCTCCTTATTCTCCAGCAAAAAATTCATAAGGCTCTTATCATTTCCTGCATATCCTATAAAAACAGGATGATACTCGGAAAATACGATCCCCAATGCTTCCTCCCAGTTTTTATGCAGCTTTTCCAATTCGTCCGTTCTATTCTTCGGATCAAAAAGAAGATCCCTGTGTATTTTTATAATTGTGGGCCTTCTGATCTGCCTGCCTATATAATGGGCCAATGTCTCATGTCCTATGATGAGCGGTATTGTCTGTGTGTAGTAATTTACAGCGTCTTCTGTCAGATGATCAAAGTTTGTGGTGATTACAACGTTATGCTCCGTCTGCGTCAGCATATACGAAAGCATTACATATCCAATGCTTGGCTTTGCATGCTCCATCAGTTTTTCCAAATAATTATACCCATCCATGGGCTGACGTTTAAAACGCCTTTCATAATATTGGCTGTAAAAGCTGTATTTGTTGGAATCGTTTATTTTTAAATCCTTTTTCCATTTTAAATGACTATCCCTGTTTCTCTCCAGCAGTTCTTTGTCCCATATGTTTACAAGCTCCTGGCCTGACTTTATTCCGGATGTAATGGACGCCCCTGCCCCTAAGACGAAGCAAAATTTTCTTGCATGGGGGCCTACGGAGACATCCTTCATTTCATTTATAAATCCGGTTAAGGACAGTTCTTCATAGCTCATTTGTGTTCTCCCCTTTTTCTTATGGTTCTGTATGTCATATTTTGGTATTTTATTTTAGGATACCATAAATCTTTGGGGATTCCTAGATTTTCTTCTTGGGATTTTTATAGTCCAGTATTTCCACTTTATTTATCTGGCATATTTTTCGCATTAATTCTCTTGTCCTTAACACAACCTTTCCTATCAATACAGGTTTTCGATATTTTGTTATTCATACAATATGATATTTTATATCATATGTACAGCGTGCCGATTTCCTATAGTTTTCCACCTTCACCTCAAGTTTAGTATCCCTATTTTTTTCTAAACTTCGAGGTGTGTAGTTGACCTAAAGGTTTTGCCTAGAAGGTAAGTGTTTTAACCCCATTATACAGACAATAATTCTACTTTTTACCAACATTTGGAGCCAATCCTAACGTATCCTTCAAATGTCTTGCACGTCTTCTCATTTTCGGAATACCATTCTCCTTTCCCGTCAAGTTTTAACAACAGCCTAAAATTTCGTTATATAATTCTCCATCAATTTCGTATAATTTATGCATATAATCGAAGGCTGTTATTGCTATAATTATATCTCCTTCCTTTATTAAAGAAAGAATCCTTTCTCTTGCCTCCCGTCTTAAATTTTGTATATTTCAACATAACCAATAAGCAATGAAATATATCCTCTTTGGCTATAGGGCGCCTAATATATCTATGGTTTTCTTTTTTAAAGCATAAATAAAAAAGCTCAAGTACACAGGAAGCACAAGTTGATGTATCTGTACATTCACCTTTTACAATGTATTTCTTCTTATTCGGACATATATAAAGAATATTTGTAACTATTCACCGCCCAAGGGCCCAACCACCAGCTCAGTTGGTGGAATGGGGAAGCCCCCCTGGGGCAAGACCTTTGCATTTCCGCCTAAAGGCGGTCTAGCAAACCGCTGTTTCTTTACTGGTAGGCTGCTTAAAAGCGGCTCTCTTTTAATGCTCCATCCTATCTCTTTCGTACTGTTCCTGAATATACTTCTTTATCGTCTCTTCATTTACATTACCGACCGTCTCGCAATAATATCCTCTTGCCCAGAAATGACGATTCCCTTTCTCTCTATATTCTGGATGTCTGTCAAATATCATAAGCGCACTCTTGCCTTTAATAAGGCCTACGGCCTTTGATACGCTCAACTTAGGCGGGATTGATACATACATATGCACATGTTCGGGAAGTGCAGCCGCCTTTATGATTGTTACTCCTTCCATTCTACACACCCTTCCCAGTATCTCTCCTACCTCTTTCCTTAACTCTCCAAACATCGCTTTCCTACGATATTTCGGAATAAATACAATATGGTACGTGCAATTGTACCGACTATGTGCTAAACTATTATCGTCCATATGGATTTGCCTCCGTTGTCTTTAGAGCGGTTTGCTAGACCTACTTCTATTATACAACGGGGGTAATTTTTTGTACTCCGTTCACCGCCACTTGCATCTGTTATTCCCCCAGCTCAGCTGGGGGATTGATGCTGTTTCATTCAAAAACCGATAAAAATCGGGTTTGAAACACCAATAAAGATGAATTAGAATCAGTAATCCACAAAGCTGGAAATAACTGATTAATCATTGGTTGCTTATCCACCAACAGGAGGTAAATTAGGTGAAAACAGTTTTTTCATTTTCTCTGTTTTTCACAAAAATTCACATGGACTCTATCAGGGGTCCTGAATAGTTACCTTCCATATATTTTTTCTCGTTCTATAATCCTTACTTTATTTTGAAGATACATCAATAAATACAGTAATGCTGCCAGATAAATGCACCAAAAATACCTGTAATGTTCCCAGCCCAAAGCCAGAACGTAAAACACTATCAAAGCTCCAAGAGGAATAAAGCAAACAATATTTCTGCGATTCCATTTTATCAAGACTGCCATTGTAAAAAAACTACATTGAAGCCAAATTCCTACTCTCCATAATATTTCTTTAAAAGGTTCTTTTGTTGTCTTGCTGCCAATTTCTTCTACTACAGTGGTAAAAATATTTTCCATACGTTCCGGAACCAATTCCTTCCATTTTTCCGTTAACATATATGTCTGCCACTGCCATGTTTCTATTCCATTGACTCCCAAGGAAATATCCCATAACATATCAAGCCGCAACAAAACTGATTCCAACATTCGAACCGGGTTACGAAAAAATGTACACACATAATTTCCTATAAACTCATTTATAGGGATTTTCCCCAATGGTTCTCGCCATGTTTCATACACTGCCCAATATGGATCGTATTGCTCCTTAAACTCAGATGTAATGACATTTTCAACCATATCTCTAGCATTTTCGCACATATCCCCATTGCTGTAATACACACCAAGTAAATCCTCAAACATAGCAATATACTTCATACCCTTTGGTGTACTTTCATATGACTCTGCCCTTGTAATGGATTCACCTAATACAATCAATCCAATTGCTAGAAGTATCCCTTTCGCTATTCTTTTTTTCCTTTTAAAAATTATAAGACATCCAACTGCTGTAAAAGGAACTACAATTAATCCATTTTGCCTTATGAGCCAACATAAGGACATTGATACAGCAAATTCTACAATGATATACCACCGTATTTCTTCTTCCCATTTTAAGCGGATAATAGAATAAATCAGCCATATAAAGCAAACCGCCCATGGTACATCTTTACTCAAAGTAACAATTAAAGATGAATTATTCGGCAAGGTCATAATAAAAAGTGCTGCTAATATTGAGTACTTCCAATTAATGTATCCATCTATTTCTTTGATAAAATACGAAATAATTATTGAAAAAATCACATCACCCCAGATAATTTGTACCAAAACCAAAAACCATATTTCATCACAGATCCATAAAAGAAATCTTTTTAGATAAATATAGAACAATCCCTCATACTCTCTTATTCCCATCAGCCCTTTAGCCTCGGCAATCACATGATAATCATCCCATGAAACAATTCCTGGATTCAGAGCAATCATATATACCAGTTCTATCACCAAAAAGCCACAAAAAAAATATATAAAATAGATTTTCCGGCTTAATCCTGCTTTACCATCTCGCAAGGACAAATTCTCCAATTTGTACAAAATTGAAATTGTCTGCGGAATTAACAAAAGATAATCTATTCCATAATAAAGGAAATAGAGAATATTGTGTTCACCGATGGGGTACAAAAACAAATTGTTTCCCACAAGGCTGAATGTGAATACAAAATTTAATATACCTACCTTCACAATATTTTCTTTTCCATAACTAAACATCTTAGAAAAATTTATTTGTACAATATAAAAATTAAAAACGCTAAGAACCATATTAAACCAACATGAAGCATGTCCTGTAATACTCATGGCAGAAAAATACACTATTGTCCACATAATGCGTAACAGTAATCCTGTATTTTCTCCCGTTTTTTTATTCATCCCTTATAAATTCTCCTTATACCACTCAATTGCCGCATTTATTCCCTTTTCAAAACTCCAGTCGGGAGCATATCCGATCTTTTCTTTCGCTTTGCTTATATCTGCATTTGAATGCTTAATATCTCCTGCACGATCTGGACCAAACTTTGGCTCCGGGCGGTTTCCCATTTCGTCCTTTACCTCTAAAGCATCCACTAATCCATAATAAATATCTAATAAATATTCCCTGCCGCCAAACGCAATATTATATGCCTCTCCTGCCGCTTCATGTTCTGCCATGCATGCCTTCAGGTTTGCTTCAATTACATTTTCAATATATGTGAAATCCCTACTTTGTTTTCCGTCACCATTTATTGTAGGGATTTCATTATTCAATAACTGCTTAATAAATTTAGGGATAACTGCCGCATATGCACTATCCGGATCCTGCCGCCTCCCAAACACATTAAAATACCGAAGTCCGTAGGTATCTAACCCATAATGCTGTGTGTACTGTTTTGCCCATTCCTCATCCGCACGTTTTGATACTGCATAAGGTGATAGTAAGTTCCCTTCGCATCCTTCTTTTTTAGGCAAATCAGGTTCATCTCCATAAACAGAAGAACTGCTTGCATAAACAAATTTTTTTACATTATTTTGCTTTGCTGCTTCTAGCATATTCAATGTTCCGGTAATATTGTTCTCACAATAGAACAGCGGCATTTCTATGGATCTTGGAACACTCCCCCATGCCGCCTGATGCAATACATAATCGACGCCTTTGCATGCATCTATACATACCTGCAATTCTCTTATATCTCCTTTTATAAATTCATAATTAGGATCTTCCTCAAATGGTGCAATATTTTCATGCTTTCCTGTAGTAAGATTGTCTAAACAACGCACTTTATAACCCAATGCTAATATAGCTTCACAAAGATTTGATCCAATAAAACCTGCACCTCCAGTAACGAGAAATATACTCTTTGCTGGAAATTTTATATTCTTATAGCCCATACTTACAACCTCCAATAAATATATCCCGCATATTCATACTCTCTACGCGGAAGGATTCCTTTCACATCAATTAATACTTTCTTACCTTCCCCATAGAAAGAGTCTATATTGTACTTTTGTATTCTGGTAAACTCATCATGAGCAACAGCAAGAATAACTGCGTCCATACTTTCTATCTCTTTTATATCTTCAAGCTTAATGTTATAAATTTTCCAGGTTTCATTTGCATCAGCTTGAGGATCTACTATATGTGGAGTAATGTCATATTCCTTCAATTCATTCACAATATCAATAATTTTCGTATTACGTATATCTGGACAATTTTCTTTAAATGTAAAGCCCAAAATTGCTACCTTTGCATTTTTTACAGGTTTATCTGCCGCAATTAAACTTTTCACACAATTTTCAGCTATATATTTTCCCATATCATCATTGATACGGCGCCCAGATAAAATAACCTGACTATGATAGCCAAGTTTCTCGGCTTTATATGTCAGGTAATAAGGGTCTACACCAATACAATGCCCTCCCACAAGTCCTGGATAAAAATTCAAAAAATTCCATTTCGTCTCTGCGGCTTTAAGGACAGCTTTCGTATCAATTCCCATTTTATTGAATATAATGGAAAGCTCATTCATAAAAGCAATATTAATGTCACGCTGACTATTCTCTATTACTTTTGCTGCTTCAGCAACTTTAATAGACTCTGCTTGATACACTCCTGCTTTCACAACCAATCCATAAACTTTTGATATGACTTCTAATGTCTCTTTATCCATTCCTGATACAATTTTTTTAATAGTCTCCAAGCGATGTATTTTATCTCCTGGATTAATACGCTCTGGACTATATCCCACTTTAAAATCCGTACCACATTTTAATCCACTTTCTTTCTCCAAAATAGGCACACAAATTTCTTCTGTGACTCCCGGATAAACTGTAGACTCAAAAACCACAACTGAATTTTTCATGAGATTCCTTCCAAGAATTCTGCTGGCATTCTTTAAAGGATTTAAATCTGGAGTATGATCCGCATTAACAGGTGTAGGAACTGCAACAATATGAAATTTTGCTTCTCTAAGCTTTTTTTCATCGGCCGTAAAATCTACAGATGTGCTCTTAATTATTTGATTACCAACTTCTTTTGTTGGATCAATTCCTCTTTTATATAGATCTATTTTTTCCTTATTTAAATCAAATCCTACTACATCTACATGCTCTGCAAATGCAACTGCAATTGGCATACCAACATACCCAAGCCCGACAAGTGACAGCTTCTTCTGTCTGTTTGTTAACTCTTCATACAACTTTGTATACATTTTTCAATTAACCTTCCTTATTACTCTCTATCTTCTTTATATATCTGGCTGGTGTTCCAACACATACAACACCTGACGGAACAGATTTAAGCAATAGAGAATTCGCACCAATTATTACATCATCACCTATTGTTATATTTCCAAGTGCCAGGCTATTTGCAAAAAGCGTTACATTATTTCCCACAACCGGCTGATTACCTTTATTAACATCACCTAAATGCGCTCCTCCCAAAGTCGTGTTCTGATACAGTGAAAGGTGTTCCCCTGCAACTACATGTCTCCCAATAACAATTGAGGTAGGGTGTACAAATCTAAGGTACTTACCAATTATCGCTTCTGGCGAAGCTAAAATTCCATATTTCTCTGCCAGTTCTTTCCTTAACAAGACTGTCTGTATTTTAGCAATAATACCTTTTTGAGAATTCATGTATTGCATCTTTCGGAATAAAAACGCCGCATTTGTCACGGGATTAAAATACTTTGCAAATAATTTCATAAAAATTCTTTTTTCACCTTTATATACATCTGTTTCAAGAAATTCTTTATATGTTTTTTTGTTCATTTCTCTTACTCCAAACCTTTATTATGAAAAAAGGCATAACAAGAGCCAGGTACGACCGTGCTTTCATGACAGTAGTCGGTTGCCTGGCATATTTCTTAGCAAATTCTCCCCATGGCAGTTCTTGCAATTCGCAATATATTTTATCCCTAATATCAGGGCGTGCTGACGGGGAATGAAGCTGTTTATTATATTCTATTTCTTTAGCAATATCAAGCGGCTGTGAATCAAACAAGTAATGTAATTTTTTATTCCACATTTCTTTTGCTTTTACGCTATTAAGCATTAAGCTTGAATTTGATTCATTTGGATGAAATTGTGGATATAAGCGGTGGCTGTCACAATCCCCCATTGTAAAATCGCCAACTCTATTCTCATTTGCATATTGGCAATTGTAACAACTCTCGCGAAATCCAAGACCCTTTAAAAATATATTAAAATAAGGAGTATCATTTGGATTTCTTACAATAGGTAAACCATATTTTACCTTCATCACCATATAGAATAAGCTTTCAGACGGAAACAAAAAATGTTTATGCCGGAAAAAGATCCCCTGTATTTTCCCTTTGCGCAAATGTGAATATTCTTCTATCTGCTTTTGTAAAAGCCTTGGGCTGGATACACCGTGACAAATAATATCTGCCGTAAATAACCGCTCTTCTGACTTTCTCAAATAGGCATATAGCCCAGCCACCTGACATGGTGTACCGCTAAAAAGTACATACCTCCCATCTTTCAAAAACTTCTTTACCATTTTGAAAGAATTACCCAAATCACTCTGAACATATTTTGAATTTTGCATTTTGGGCAATTCTGCCAGCCGCTCTGTATATATATGTTTTGCAATATTGTCTTTGTCAAAGGCAACTCCAAAAACAACCCCTTGAAGTTCATTGATAAAATATTTTGCTATAGTATAGAACACCCCGCCAGACGCACTTTTTTTAACCTTCCAATGCTCTTTACTTTGTACAATATAAAATTCTCCCAATTTAACAGAGTGTCTCTTAACTGGTACTTCCGATGGACATTTACGAAGACATACACCACAGCCTATACATTTTGAGGCAGCAATCCGAGGACTTTTAAATCCCTCACAGTCTTCCTCAAATGATATTGCACCTGTTTGACACATTAATTGACACACACCACAGCCTGTACAATTCTTATTTTTCACAATACTCTCTATATTCTTTATTTTCATGCTTGCATTTTTTATCCTTTCACTACCGAACAAACTGAACGTTTTAAGTACTCCATTGACTCACTTTTCATATCTTCAAGCTTCTTTTTTAATTCTGTATAATCCAATTCGAAAAATTCTTTTTTCAATTCATCCCCCACTTCCAGGTATCTGTCTGATAGCCCCATTTGCTCCAATAACGAAGTCATTCTTTCCTCATGTTGATGCCAGTGTTCCTTTCCCTCTCTATGAAACAAAACAAATGGTTTTTCAAAAATCATTGCAAAAACTAAGCCATGAAATGTATTTGTAATAATCATATCCGCATTATAATAGCTTTCCAAAAAATCAATTGGGCCAAAAACTGCATTTCCATGTTTTTTCTCACAACAATATTGCCTGAAACCTTCTGGTATAAAACGGATTTCCCATTTTCCTTTAACTTTTTTCTTGATCTCTTTAAATGTATTTGGAGGTATTTTTCCAAACATATAAATTAGTACGGTTCTCTTTAAACTTTTTTTCTTTTTAAGAAAAAAAGTTTTCTTCCACTCATCGCCCTCTAATAAAAACGTTGGATCCAAAACAAGCTCACATTTTTTTCCCAGAATGTTTCTAATATATTCAGCACCCTTTCTATCCCTGCAAGATATAAAATCTATTCCAGCAATGGCCTGCATATAATATTCATTCATTTTTTCATTAAACTCTGTATTTCCAAAAGATGGAGCATATGCGATCCTTTTTCCCATAGGAGCAAATTTCAAAAAATAAATATCTAAAAAAGGCCTTGATTCCCAAGACCATACCATATCGCTTCCTACTATAAATGCTTCATAATCCTTTGAAGTTTTTTCCAACTCCCTAATTGAACTATACTCTTGTTCTGACAAGTGCATATAAGCAGCCCGAAATAAACGGAATTTTTCTTTTTGGTTTTCAATAATTCGTTTACTTAATAAAATATCTATAATTTTCTTTACCCCAAGTATTTTTATTGTCTCTAATTTGCTATTGTTTCTGACCGGAGAATTTTCATAACGATTAAAGCATATAATCTCGCATGTATACCCCAAATTATTTATTGCATTACAAAGCGCATATGCCTGCAGACATGTGCCGAAATTATCAGACTCATAAAATGTTATTAAACCCACTTTCTTATATTTCATACTTACCGCCTTCGAATCTTTTTTACCAGCTCCAGAATACTGCTTGTTTCTGTATACATATAAATCTTTTTTCTGTTCTGTATCCATAGCCAAAACAAGTACAAGCATGCAACTATTATTTTATAGAAAAATAGTAAAATCTGAATCCCGCTTTCAGAATAAATATAGCAAGGTATAATCCCTACAAAAATAAATATCCAAGAAACAAAAATTCGACTTAACAAATCCAAAAGTTTATAACCGATATCACCATTTGGTTTATTTAATATAATCATAATGCATGTGTTGATAACAATAGAAATAAGAGAGGCCATAGCACTGCCATACATTCCATACTTTGGAACCAGAACGGAGGCTGCCACTATATTAGATAGATTTGCTGTTATTGACGCTATAAAAATTTTATTGGAAGTTCGAGTGTAGTATAAGCACTGTGCCAAATAGAAATAATAAACTGATCTAAATGACATAGCCACTACAAGAATCGGGACAACACGCCAAGCGCTATGATAATTACTGGCCGTCATAAATAAAATGATTTCTTGGGCAAAAAGCCCTAAGCCTACATAAATCACTGTATACAAACTGATTAAAAGTGTGCTAATATTCTGTATCTCCAGTTTTTGCAAAACATCTTTATTTTCTAACTTTTCAAAAAGCCACGGTCTGTATGCACGAGAAACCGAATCTTGAAACAAGTCCACTACAGATGAGAATTGTGTTGCAATCCCATAGAGCCCTACAGTAGACAAACTATTTGACGTATTCAAAAAAATTTTTGAAATCAACGTAGCCAAATATCCTGAGATCTGATGTGGTATTAAAGGAAGAGAATATGACAACATTTTTTTTGCCAATATTTTGTCAAAACAGACTGTCAGCATATCATTTTTTTTGATATCAATAACCGCAAAACAAACTGTTGCCAGACTGGTACATAAAGTTGCTATAAGTACCCCATAGATACCAAGTTTAAAGACACCAATCATAACAAGCGTAATGATTGACGAAAAAAGCACTGCCAAAAAACCTACAACTGCTACAGTTTTTCCTTTTTGCTGTGCTTCCAGTATCCGGCGATGCAAAGTATAAATCGAATCCAAAACCAATATAGTCAATCCAAGAATTACATATGGATAGAATTCAATCCCTTTAAAAACCAGCTTTGACAGAATTCCTTGCAAAAAAATGCATCCTATAACAACAGCTACCGCAAAAAAGCATATAATACTCATTGCTGTTCCGTAAAAGCGCTTCATAGTATATTTATCATCTTTATACTCCGAATAAAACCTTAACGCCGCCGAATCCAGACATAATAAAATAACATAACACATTACAGAGTTAAAGCTTGTAATAATATTCTGTATTCCATAATCTTCTGTGGTTAAGAATATTGTATATATAGGTAGAAGAATAAAATGAAGCCCTCTCGACAAGAAATCCGCAACCACATAAAAAATCGAGTTGCCGAATAATAACCGACTGCTCCCTCTTCTCTCTTTATTCATTATACTTTTGTCTCCATCAATATTTCATAAAATTTTTCTGATTTTTTTCTAATTCCAGAAATAGAATCTATTTTTCTCTTCAATTTATTAAAATCATGTACCAATCCCTTATCCGGCTCTAGTTTCTTAAGTATTTCTACCATATTTTTCCATAAGGAGAATTTAATCTCTACTAAACATTCTGCTGAATACTGTCCGCCGCTCAATCCATTTAATCGATCCTGTAATTGAAATCTCTGCAAAGGTATACAACTTTGCGACAAATAAACCTTTTTAAAAATTTCATATTTCTCTCGATGTTCTCTCTTAGTCATTGGAACCATATACCTTCTTTTATATTCTATCGGAACAGTTACTGAATACCACATAATCCGAATATTGCTGACTTTCTCTTCTGATAGCGCTTCTAATAAATCATAATTCATTTTTCTATGTTCCGGATGCCAGTCAATTACAGAAGGCAGGTAGATTACATTAATATTTTCTCGACTAATAATAGTATTCAGCAAATTGTTCTCATTCAGATCTATTGTTCTGCATTGCATTATACTGCAGTACTTATCATATTCTTTTTTTCTTATTCGTTTGTTTTCATCTCTTGTATCCAAGCCAGTCAATCCAGAATACGCTAATATTAACTTCTCCTTTTGCAGACATGTCAAAGCATACCCGGCCAACAACTCATCATCTGCATGAGGAACGAGAAACAATTGATTTATATCTAACTTAGGCATAATCTCCATCTTCTTAATATCTTTTTTCTCTGACAATTTACGGAAATCATGTTCCCATCCTCTTATTATTCTCTTGGCATTAATTTCAATCAGCTTTCTTTTTAAATGCTTTACCATTAGCCGCCCCTTTAATAAGCTTTATCCATTCTTTTCCTATTTTATCTGGATTTAACACGAACTCTATTTCTCTTGCTTTTTCTACCAAGGAGTTGGCATATTCGTTATCTGTTGCCACCTTCACCATTGCCTGAGCAAGAGCATCTTCATCATTTACCGGAATAAGGTGTACCCGCCTTCCATCATCAGAAAGAAACCTAACTCCGCCAGAAGGACAATCTGACGCAATACATGGAATTCCTTCTAACATAGCTTCTATCAAAGCATTTGGAAATCCTTCCGTTATAGAATTTAAAACAAACATTCTGCAACCGGATTCATAATCAAATACATTTGCCACCTCATCAAACAAATAAATATTCTTGATATTCTTTTCACTGATAAGGGTTTTTATATTTGCTTTTTCTGGCCCTTTGCCATAAATATGAAGTTCAAAATCCGTTAATTGGCGTTGTGCTTTTGCAAATGCACGCACAATGCCAGCAATATTTTTTTCTTCACTCAGTCTGGAAAATACAAGAATTACATTTCTACTTTTACAGTTTACTTTTTTTTGTAAATGTTCTTTTATTACACAAGGATTTGGAAGAATAATACTTTTTTCCTTTATTTCAAGTGGGTAAAAATTCTTTGCCTGTTCTGTCTGAAACACCACAGCATAACACTTTTTCATTGCGTAAATATACTTCTTTTTTTGTCTTTTTGTATATATAAATGGATTTCCCCTTTCAGAACCTATAATATTTATTTTTAGTCCAATTGTTGCAAACGTCACAATTCTTACATAATCAGTTCCAAAAGAAACTATTACATCTGGTCTTTCCTTCCTTATCAATTGTCGAAAAGCTAAAAGAAAATATATTTTATTAATTATGAGTTCAAACCTCTTTCCTGTTTCCTTATAATTAATATAAACTTTTTTCGCTTTCTCTGGTAATTCTATCAGTACCTCCTCATTCGACATTGAAACGCATGTAACATCCATGAAAGCCTTCGCACAAATATTTGCAACGAAAGACATAGATTTTGCAATCCCGCCTATTCCGAAACGGGGAAAAAGCAACAGAACCTTCATAAGTACCTCATTATATAAATTATTTTATTTTTTTACTGCTCAATATAGCTAACACCCAAAAAACCGGAGTTTCTGTATAGGTATTTGATAAAAGTAAGGGAATAAAAGAACTGCAGAACATAATTAAAAGTTCTGTGTTTAATTTTCTGCCCAAAAGAAACTTTATAATAAATCCTATCATCCACAAATTTATTACTGTTCCAAAAATAATTCCATAATGCAGCATAATTTCTAAAAATATATTGTGTGGGGATGATGTCATATATGCCAATTCTCCACAAATGCCCCATCCCAAAAATGGTTTCTGCAGTATCCTTTCCCATGACTGCGCCCATATTTCTACCCTTCCTGTTCCATACGTAATTCGTCCCCGAAGAAGCATACTCAACGTTCTTGAACCAATTTTGTCAATTATTGAAGCTATGCCCCCTATAAATTCCTGGTAAAAAATAGCACTTAAGCCGGCAAAAATAACAAGTAAAATGAGAGCTAAAACCCTTTTATCAGTTTTTATTCCTTTTAAAGTAAAAAGACTACTAAAAACTATTATGCAAAACAATTGTCCCCTTGAACCATAAGTAATGACGACCACTGCCTCTAAAAATGCAAAAATCAAATATTTCTTTTCTTTGCAGCCTTTCACTACATGGTAAAAAAGAGGAAATAAAAGTGTATATCCAATTACCATGTTATAATTTCCATATGTGAAATGGCCATCCTGCCTCATTGTTAACAACCATGAAAGTACACATAGAATCATTACAAACATATTTGCTGCATTCGTTTGATCTATAAAAATCTTATAGTCTTTAACTTTAGTAGAAATAACTGCAAGCGGAACACAAAACATAACAATCCAGAGACTTCTTTTAATTATGCTTCCAATACTATCCGGATAACGAAGTGCACTCATCCCTATAAGCAAAACAAAAAATATTTCTGCCAGTATAAGCCTCAAAAATACTTTTTTTACGTACTTCTTTTCCTTTATTAAATAAAATATATATAGGCAACCCAAAAATGGAGTTAAATATCTATTTATAAAAGATATAGATACATTTTGTTTTATAAAAATATTTACAACATTAATAATAAAGAAAAAAGAAAGTATTCTACCCGCACTTTTATCATATTGTTTCTGTTCAAAAATCATATTATAACTTGGTCTCCTTCATGCAAATCCGAAATCTTTATATAAATTCTGTTTACACCTCAACAGGTGTCAGATTCACTTTCGAAGTTCAAAACCTATATTTGCTTCCTTGTATAGCCCGTTTCAAGTTTTCTTTTGTATTAGCAATAATATCTACCTTCCAATTTCTGGGGTGTGTCAAAATCATAATGACACTAATTTCTTGTCTCATTGCCCTAATAACTTCCCCGTAAAATTTTTCAAGCAGCATCTGATCCGCAAATCGTGCCTCAATATATTTTGTCATACTTTCATCATACGCTTCTACTTCAATTCCAGACTTCTGCCTTGTGCTTTCATCCTCCAATATTAAAGTATTTTGCATCTGATATTTTGTATTAATAAAATCTCCGTGACTTGCTATGGACAAACTTTGTGTTTCTGTAAGACTTCTATAACTTTCCAAATCATTTAAAAATTTCTCCCTTATCTGTGGTAAATGTTCAAATAATAACTCTTTATTTTTTATTCTATGCTCCTTCTCATAATCAGCAATTTCTTCATAATGATATCCTGTTTCATAGCCATACTGTTCAATCTCTTTTATAATCTTCTTATCAACCGTTGAATTTCTAAAATAATAAGTTGTACTTCCCTGTTTCCCATAAACCATTTGTTCAATTTGAAACATCTGATATGCAACCTTTGGTGATGTATCTATATCATGGCGATTAATGAGAACTTTAACTTTTTTGCCTTTTGTAAAATCAAAATCATGGTCCTGCAGCATTCTGTAAAACCCCAATACCCCAGTCATCATGTATCCTCGCTCCTTCGCATAATAAAGCAAATGTTCATAATATGACAGGCGGCTTTTTTTTAGATAATCCTCATATATGCGTTTAGATAGCTGCATCAGCCTCAACTCCTTCATTTTCTGTTTTTGCTTTCTTTATATATATGTCAAACTGAGTCCGATCTCTGATATAATCCTCTGCCTTGTAATGTTCAGAAGCCGCCACACACAATACAGAATCCTTCTCCATCCAGAGCATTTCCCTCCAAACAGGTTGTTCAATTACAATGCCGACAGATGGATCGCTGAGTGTAATCTCTTCTCTCCCATTTCCATTGTCCAGTACAAGATGAATCTTTCCATATGGACAGAATAGCATCTGCTTTAATTCCTTATGTGCATGGAATCCTCTTCGTATCCCTTCCGGAACCTTTGATATATAATAGATCCTCTTAATCTGGAATGGGATGTCCGTCTCCGCTTCAAAAAAAGACAATTCCCCAGCTCCTACTGTAGGAATCGTCTTTATTGATACAATTTTACATCCGGCAATGGTCTTATGATTATAAACCTCACTGTGATAATCATCACCTGCAAGTACCGAATACCATTTGAGGTTATCAAGCCCTTCGTATCTTTTTAATATATTCTGTGGGATATCCACTGCCTCATGAAAATGGTGTTTATCATAAAAATGAACTGCCCGTTCATTTTTACGTGATACACACCAGTAAACGCTCGAAAGTCCTAATTCTGAAAACGCAAGATCAAGCATTTCTGTCATTCCGAACCAAGAATAGCCTTTTGTCATAGCATCACTGCGCACTGTAATGGCAAACTCGGCACTTCCACCCTTTTGATTAATCTCCTTGAGGCTTACTGTACCCATATATTCGTCCAGATCTGATACAATGGCCTTATGCAGATTGAGATGTGTATCCCTGCTCTGAAGGATGAATCTCTCCACATCCTCCATGGTAAATACGGAAAAATTTGTTTTCAAATCTTTTGTTACACTTTTATCATGCATCCACTCCAAAATGCGTGGTACATCCCTCATCTCTAACTCTCTTAATTTCACTTATCATTCCCCACAGCAAACATGTATCTGTATTTATTTAAATCTATTTATCACATCAATGACATACTCAGCCTCTTCCATAGTCATACCAACATAGATAGGAAGGCTTAACTCGGCAGCTGCATAATACTCTGCTCTTGGAATATCTCCTGCCTTATAACCCAGCTCTTTATAACACTCTGCCAAATGACAAGGTATCGGATAATGTATCTGTGTATGAATATCATGTTCCTCCAGAAAGCTGTAAAGCCTGTCCCTCTCATCACATAAAATTGGAAACACATGAAAAACATGGTCTGATTCCGATCTTATTCTAGGAATACTTATCTTCGGATTCTGTATACCATTCAAGTAAGCTGACGCAATGTCTTTCCGTTCCCTGTTGCCCTGGTTCACATATTTCAACGCAACATCTAAAACTGCCGCCTGAATTTCATCCATTCTGGAATTCACACCTAAAATTTCATGCTGATATTTTATACGGCTGCCGTAATTTCGAAGCATCCGAATTTTATCGCTCAATATATCGTCATTTGTAATTACAGCACCTGCATCTCCTAATGCACCGACAGGTTTTGTCGGGTAAAAGCTAAAACACCCTGCATCTCCAAATGTACCTATCGGTTTTCCCTTATATGCTGCACCATGTGCCTGAGCACAGTCCTCTATTACCCGAAGGTTGTATTTTAATGCTATGTCAAGAATCTTATCCATTTCACAGGGCTGCCCGTAAAGATGCACTGCCATAATTGCTTTTGTTTTATCTGTAACTGCATCTTCCAATAATTCTGTATTTAATCCGAAAAATATATCTGCATCAACAAACACGGGGATGGCTCCTGCTTCGGATACTGCAAGAGCCGTAGCAATATAAGTATTTGCCGGCACAATTACTTCATCGCCTGCGCCAATTCCCATAGCCTTCACTGCAAGTCTGAGCGCATCCAGACCATTCCCCACACCCATACAGTTTTTCACATTATGAAATGCCGCAAATTTCCTTTCAAATTTCTCTAATTCGCTTCCAAGAATATACCACCCTGAACGCATGGCTCTCAGTGCCGCTTCTTCGTATTCCTTCTGATATTTTTTATACTGTTTTTCTAGAACTGAAAATTGAACATTCATATTGTACTCTGCCTCTTCTTATTTCTTTCTATTACGTCATTAAGATACCGCTCAGCCACAGCCTTTTCTGAAAATTGTATTGCTGTGTTAATTGCCTTCTGTCCGATATGATTCCGCTCTTCTGTATTAAGTTTTGCAATTTGTTCATAAATCTGTTTCAGCTTATCTGCATCTCCTGCCTCACACAGAAAACCATTGACGCCATTTTTAATAATCCCATCAAAGCCCCCGCCTTTAGATGCAATAACCAAGCATCCCTGCAGCATTGCTTCCAAGTAAACCATTCCAAACGTCTCGTCATCACTTATCATAGTAAAAATATGGGCTTTCTTCATTTCTTGCAGTACATCTCTTCGTGGCAGCCTTCCCATAAAATGGACTGTCTCAGAAACTCCCAGCTGCTGCGCCAGTTCTTTCAATGTTTCCTCTTCCAATCCTCTTCCAATAATCTTTAACGACAGTTTTCTATCGACATAATCTCCTTTAATCCTTGAATATGCCTTTATCACTGCATCTGCATGCTTCTGTTGTATCAAGCTGCCAACATATAAAAATCGAATCTCTTCTTTATATTCCTGTTTTAAACATACCTTCTCGCTGACATCCACCGCATCATTAGGGACACCCGAGTAGCATATAAATGGCTGTTCTTTCAATTCCAACATTTCTTTAATACTTGCTGCTTCAATAATCGATCTTGCTCCCACTGCATTAATTCTTCCAATATTCTCTTTAATCCGGTATTTTTTTATAGTTCTGGTTGTACAGTCATGGTGAAATACAATAGATGACATCGCATGATAGGATTCGCTTAATCTGCCCACCAGTTCTACTCCTGGATTACTAAAATGCCCTGCTATTAAATCTGGTTTAAAGCTGATTTCATTTAATCTTTCTTTAATCTTACAGCATTGATTCTCCATTGCATGTTTTGAATATGCTTGGGATGGAATCCATTTTTTCATTGGTTCACGGTATATCTGTATTCCATCTTCCCTCCTGCTAATTTGTTTTGCTGAAGACCAGGTTGGAATCAAAATTCTTGTACGTTTTCCAATTTGATTCTTCAAAAATCTGGGCATTATATAATAAAAAAAGGGAAATCGGCTTGGACAGTGCATTACAACAACCTTATGCCCTGCCTCAACCCATTCCCTGGCAAAATACTCAACTGTCTTAGTTGCCTCATATCCCTTGCCGTCATCCGGTTCCGGATAAATCTGCGTTATCAACAAAATATTCATGAAAATTTTCCTTCTATCTGATTGATTAAAACCCTCACCAGATTTTTGTAATCGTATTCCTCCGCTACTAAGCGACAGTTTTTACAATACTTCTCATACTCTGTTTTATCCATCTGGCTAAACCGGACAATTCCTTCTGCAACAGCCTGCGGGGTATTGTCAGTAACGATGCCGCATTCCCTGCTCTCTACCAGTTCATATTTGGGACGTACCATAGATAAAACCGGCCTTCCACTGGCAAAATACATGAAAAGCTTGTTAGGACTGAGACCAAACCTGCAGATTGGAGCATTCATAAAATTAAACAAGTTCAAATCACAGCGAGACAATACATATGGCGCATATTCTACATCAAGTTTTCCTTTAAACTTGATATTGGAGAGCTTTAAGCGAGCAGCCTTGTTCTCCAGATTTTCACGATAGTCACCATCTCCATAGATAAGTATTATGATGTTTTCTACTCCCTGCTGCTGCAGTATCTTTGCCGCCTCAACAATCAGATCAACATTATTTGCCCTGCGTATGGAGCCAAGATAAATGACCTTAAATTTTCCTGATTCCAAATCAGTATCATGAACTACAAATTCTTCACGGTTTCTATCCACTGCTTCAAGATCCACACCATTGTTAAGCGCCCCTATCTTATTAAGATCCACATCGCCGCCGCTGCCAATATCCCATCCTTTTTCCATAACATAATCTCTTCCTCCATCCATAGAGAATATGAGATTATCTGCTTCCCGATATGCTTTATGCTCCATGCCAAATAGAATCTTTGCCGGAATACTATTTTTCTTCAGAAAACCTACATCTAAAAAGTCCTCCGGCCACAAATCAAGGACATCATAAATAATCCTGGTACCATAAGCCTTCTTCCACTTCAAGAACACATTTCCAAATAATCCTGCAAAATCACTGACAATCACATCAGGCTTAGGCAGCTGATTACGTAACCTCCATATTCTTCTCTGGAACTCAATGGAAACAAGAACTCTCTTTATCTGGCTGCTGTAATCAGAAATGCGGATAACAATAAACCTTGCACCATCAAATTTTACTTTTGTATACGCATGCTTATCTCTTATAAGATTGTCATCCGCACCATGAATTTTGCTCCCGCAAAGAATATAGACCTTATATCCTTGTTTTTCTAAATGTTGGCTTAATACAGTCTGCCTTGTTCTTTTCTGCACTGGCGCTGCATATTGATTGACTAGCCATATAACCTTTTGTTTCATTTTGTTCTCCATTTTGAAAAATATCTTGATATCTTGTATTCAATACCATTCAGCTCATGCACGGTACTTCGGAAAATATTCTGTCTTTTCTTCCAGTTTTCTCAACTCACAAAGAAACTGATACTGATTTTCATCAAATATTTTTCTTCCTATAAAAAAGCGGTTTAACTGCTCCCCACGATAAAATGCCTTCTTAAACTTGAAAAGGCTATCCTCTCCGCTCCCTACTCCGCCGCCGAGATACAATGTTTTACAGCCATTCATACACCCCCACAGTGCCGCCTCATAAAGAAGCAGGTTGGTTGGCGCAAGCTTCGCATATTCCTTCACTGAGCCGGAGAGATGATAGTTCATTCTTCCGTTTGCCATAAGCATAATCGATGCCGCTATCACCTTTCCTTCACATTCTGCATAAAATACTTGGGCATTCTGCGGGAAATCATTCAGTAAGCTTTCATAAAATTCATCCCCAAAATAGTAATATTTTTCCGCATGATCCTTATCCATAGTTCGATCGTAAATTTCACGGAATTTTCTGTAAATGTCCGGATAGCGGCCATTATAGATCCGCACTTCATTTTTCTCTGCCTTTCGGATCATGTTCCGATTTTTGCTTGTTATATTAGCCCAGATTACTTCCGGAGAAGCCAGATCCATAGTTACTGTTTCTCCAAGAGAAATTACTTCATACATGCTGCTGACCGGCGTATGATTTTTAAGCACCGGATGAAATCTTACAAATTCGCTTATGATCCCATTTCTCTGGCACCATTCTATATACACTTCCCCAAGACCTCTTATATCCGTCCCCTCTGTCAGCCATCCTCCATATCCATAGGGAGTGGAAAAATCATAATACCGATTTTCTTCTATCTTTCCTATAAAATGCCTGTCTCTCCCAATATCACGTTTCATTACTACATTAATGCCTCTTATCTTACTGTCTTCATAATAAAATAAAAGAGGCTCTCCATCTCCGTGAATCTGGAAGGCCTTTACATAACCGCTAAGATAATAAGCGTCATAATCTGCAAATGAACGAACCACAGCATCCCATTCCTGTGACTGTTCCAGTGTATATACAGAAAGCATCTTTCACCCCAATAACCCGGCAATATCCGGTTTTTTATCTCTGCTGAAATAAATAAAATAATTAAGATTGTCTTCATCATTGAAAACAATCCTGGATGGCTCATCACTTATTTTGTTCTTTTTATACAGCCATGAATATTCTTCACACCTGTCAAACAGCGGTTTCAGATATGCCGTTTCTTCTGTCACAAAATAAATTCCGCAATAGTTCTCTTCCAAACGGACCGGCTCATGTCCTTCAAACTGGTTTAACGCAATCCATATAATGGCAGAGAGAAAAGGATATCCGGTACTCAGTTCTGTCAGAGGTTCTGTTATGTGATCACCTCCGGGCCTTCCGTTTATTTCAATCAAATAGATGTCATCACCGATAATCTTAATTTCCGTGTGGCATGGCCCGTTCATAATCCCTACTGCTGTCAACATTTCAGAAATGGCTTTATCTATCTTGCCACGCATTCCGGCTTCCAATTCTGCCGGCTGATGATGTCCGAGTTCATTGCAGTGCGGAGGCCCTGAGCTGTCTTTCTGGGTAACCTGAACAACATAATGCTTACCTTTATATGAAAGACTTTCGACAGAATATTCCCTGCCCCTGGCAAGATACTCTTCAATCAAAACTCCATCAACCTTAGAATAGCTGAGGGCATCTGTTACTGCATCCGCAATTTCGTCCTTTGAGTAAACAACATGAATTCCTCTTTTTCCGCCTGCCGCTACCGGCTTAACAATAACCGGATAGCCGTCTATCTTTGGAATATTCCCGGATACATATTCGCAGTATTTCGGCTGCTTCATAAGCTCCACATTCCTTACCTTATCTCTTGTCACATATTTATTTGTAATTTTCTCCGACACACAGATCGGATTTCCATTCAATCCCAGCCTGTCCGCTATCTTTGCCGCCGGAAGGATCGTCAGTTCGGTTGTTGCTATAACACCATAAATTCCTTCCTTTCTGCAAATTTCTGTTATCTCATCTACCTCAAAGATATTAACTTGATGAAAGAAATCTACAAAAGAACATGCGATGTCGTGGCTGTCCCACGAAAAGCAATGTGACTCTATATTCAATTCCCTGGCGCGTTCTGCAATCGCTTTAGCAAGAATGCCGGAACCAATGATTGCAATCTTGTCCATAACTCTCCTTCCCTTAATATCTGGGTTATTATACTCTTTTCTCTTTACAATGACTTCCTCAATTGTACCCGTTCTATTTTAAATCCTTCTTTTTTATATAATTTAATAGCTTTCTCATTACCTGCCTCCGCATGAATGTACAGTGCTTTAATCTTATGAATCTCTGCCTCTTTTTCTATCTCATTCAGTAATTGTTTTCCTATCCCGCAAGATCTCCATTCTTCCTTAACATGTATCTCGTTCACATAGATTCTTTGTTCTTCACGAAAGTTGTGAATGTATCCCCATACATAGCCAACCAACTGGTTATCAGCTAAATAACCAAATACATAAGCCTCCCCTTCTTTGAGATATGTTACCAACTCCTTAATTTTATTCTCTGCTTCGGCAAATACGTATGCCTCTGTAAAAACACAGGATTTCATGTTTTTATAATAAAATTCTGCTAATATGGTATGATATTGTTCACACATATCAGCAGTCATTTTTACTATTACCCCCCCAATACTTTCTTTTCCTTGGTCTTTTCTTCAGACATTTCTTTATCCTCCAATTTCTTTACGACCTCTATCCTTGATATTTCATATCCTGCTTTCTCATATACTCTGGCAGCATTTGTATTTACAGGCACATACTCCGTTACAGCCTCATCACAACCTATTGATTTTGCTTTTTGCAATCCTTCCCTAATTGCCATTCCTCCCAATCCCATACCCTGGCATTCTTTTCTAAATATTACAGAGCGCAGACACCAACGCTTTTTATTTATAAATGGCGCAGTATATGCCCAATAATATCCCATCAGCATCCCTCGTGATACTGCACCCCAAAAAAATGTGTTTCCATTCTTTATATGCTGCTCTAATTCACACACCTTCTGTTCCGGATATGAACGCGGAATATCCCAATCCGGATAATGATATTGGATCATTAATTCAAGCTCCAAATCTATCAGCTGCTCTTTATACGGCTGAATCTCTTCCCAAGTCATCCATCCTGTCTTTATTTCGTCTAAGCATTCTATCTTCATTTTCGATTCCCCGTTACTCAAAGCATCTATATAAACACTCTGTTATTTTCTTCATCTCTTCACTTCCGTATCTCTGGTCAATCGGAATGCACAGCATACTTGTATACAAGACATCTGCCTTTCCATTTATTTCAGGCAATTTTTCACTTTTTGGCCAGATAACAGGAGCATAAATGGCAGAATCCCTTAAATGGCTTTGAACTCTTACCCTATCCATAGTGAGTATCGGACAGTACAATGGCGTTATTTCTTTCGGTAGTTCCGGAAACAGAAAGGATATGCTTTCCATACCTGTAAGATGCTCCAACAGATATGCATAATTTTGTCTTCTTTTTTCCTTTAGTCCTTCTGCATCCAGACATGCCTGCATCTGCAGAGACGTATCGCTTATTGCATATCTTTTTGTCTGAATGTCCAGAATACTTTCTGCTTTTGCAAAAGCATCCAAAAATTGATCTTTTGTCCCCTGTTGATGATACAAATAATTATATTTCAAAATTGCTGCTTTCTTTTTTGCCTGCTCTAAAATCAAATCCGATTCTTCGGGTTTATTACTCAGACTCCCTTCCCTGCAGACAAGAAAGCCTCCATCCGGAACACCATGCCATTTTCTTATACTTCCTACAACATAATCCGCATCCAGCGTTTCGAAACTGCTATACAGGCATTGTGTCCGATCTTCAATAACCACTATGCCTAGAGCTTCGATTTTTTTCTTTACATCCTTCCATCCTGGTATTGTGTTAAATCCAAAATAGTGATGAAGCAGTATAATACCGGCATTTGCATTTTTTGCCGCATCCAGCAGTTCCCCGCCCTTTATGCAGAGCCGTCCATCCACTGCAAGAGTTTCCACTTTATAATCGGCCTGTAAAAATGGAGCAATTACCGTATCACACGTATAGGAAGGTACTAATGCAATACGTTCTATGCAAGGATTTCGCTTTTCTACCTCATCGATTGCCATAGATATAGCAGAGCGTCCTGTAGAGAGCCATGTATAATCGCTCCCCCTTATTCCAAACATTTCTGGTGTAATGTTAACCGCCTCATCATATCTGTCAGTGGGATCCATCCAAAAGTTACTGCCAATCTCTCTCAGCATGAATATTCCTTCTTTCCAGATTCAACGGCTGATGCAGGCGCAGTTTCCTGCCATTTACTTGTACATACCACTGTCCATCCGAATCCTGCTCTACAGCCGAAGCGTCTGCAATATTTTCTTTTTTCAATACTTTACTGACGGTTGCCAGGATAATCGCAATGTCATTCCTCAGTGTCACTTTTTCTGCATATTGCAAATCATAAGAAAATATTTCTTCCCAGGAAATAAAGCTTCTCCCATTTACCTGTGCCAGTCCTGTCAATCCGGGCCGCACATCATGTCTGTGCTGTTCCCGCTTTGTATAGTACGGAAGATATTCCGTCATAAGAGGCCTCGGTCCCACAAAAGACATGTCCCCAGCCAGAATATTAAAAAACTCCGGCAGTTCATCCAAAGAACTGCTCCTCAGCTTTTTTCCAAAATCCGTAAGTCTTTCCTCGTCAGGGAGAAGCTTTCCGTCTGCTCCCTTTTCCTCTGTCATGGTTCTGAATTTATAAAGCTTGAATATCCGCCCATCCTTTCCCGGACGTTCCTGTGAAAAAATAACAGGAGAGCCCAGCTTCACCCTTACCAGCACTGCAGTAACCATCAAAACCGGTGCCAGAAAAACCAACGCCAGAAATGCCAAGGCAAAATCCAAAGGGCGCTTAAAATATGCTTCATAAAAGCCGTAAAACGGATGGTGATCCTCTCTCTTGTCCGTTTTGTCTTTCCTTTTCTCAAATAAGCTTATAACAATTCCCAGAGTAAAAGAAGCCACTCCCAGAGCGGTTATAAATCTCACTACCCTTTTCATGCAAAACACCTGTGAATTATTTCAATAATTACATCCTGCTGCTCTTCCGTCATCTTATTATCCGAAGGCAAACACAGCCCTCTCCGAAAAATATCTGCTCCCACATCCACAGCTTCCATTTCCTTAATATAAGCATTACTCTTCGCCCGTCCGTTCCCACTTGCAGTGACAAACCCATGACTTCTGTACACCGGCTGCATATGCATAGGTTTCCAGATTGGTCTCCCCTCCGCATTCAGATTCCCGAGCGCCTCTAATATCTCATCCGGACACGACTTCCCGTTTTCACTCTTATAGAAAAACCGATTCTCGGATCTCACACTCTCGCACATGGCATCCTTATCTATCAAAAGGCAGCTCAGCCAGAAATTCGGCTGACTGGACAACTCATCATAGGGATTCATCCTTACAGGCAGATCCCGAAATCCTTCCCGATACCTCTCATAAATCTTCCGTTTCTGCTCAATATGCTCCGAAAGATATCCGAACTGCCCTCTGACTACACCGGCAATCACATTGCTCATGCGGTAGTTATACCCCAGCTCCTCATGCTGATACCAGGGTGCCGCCTCTCTGCTCTGAGTGCTCCATTTCCTTGCCTTATTCGCATCCTCCTGTGAATGGCATAAAAGCATTCCCCCGGAAGATCCCGTAATAATCTTATTTCCGTTAAAACTGATAATACTATAGTCCCCAAACACCCCCGTCTGCCTGCCCCGATACGTCGCACCCAGGGATTCTGCCGCATCCTCAATCAGAAGTGCCTTATGAGCATCACAAATCGCCCGAATTTCCTCTATCTTTCCTGGCGTCCCATAAAGGTGTGCCACAATTACAAGCTTCACATCCGGATACAATTGAAAAGCCTGTTCCAATGCCTCCGGAGACATATTCCAGGTATCATATTCCGTATCTATGAACACTGGCTCCCCGCCCTCATAAACAACAGGATTCACCGTAGCGTCAAAGGTCATATCCGAGCAAAACACCCGGCGCCCATAGAGACTGCCACCCCTGCCAAGCCCGTCCGGTGTAGATACCCCTGAACTACTGCCGTATAACCGCTCCGCCGCCAGCTTCACCGCCAGATGAAGGGCCGCCGTGCCGCTGCTTAACGCCACACCGTGTTCGATACCGATATATCCGCTGAGCAGGCGCTCCAATTCGTTGATATTTTCCCCCACCGTGCTCATCCAGTTGGTTTCATAGGCTTCGAGCATATATTTCTTTTCATCCCCGTGCATGGTCGGCGAGGAAAGCCACACTTTTTCCGGAAATCTTTCAATTACCATAATTACTTTGTTCCTTTTCTTCTATACTATTGCAGGCAGACATATATACATGGATCCCTGCCTGCTTTATCGCTTATGAATCAGACATTATTTCAGAATGCATCAGTCTCCCTCCAGCTTTATTCCAAGCAGAATCTCCCTGTCCCTGCCAAATAAATGAACACGAATGATCACATATCTTAAACGAATCCTCTTCTTAATCATATATTCCAGATACGGCTTAAGAGGCTTGCCGCATCCTGTAATCGTTCCATCTTCATCCACAATTGCCGGTGAGAGCCGTACTGTATCCTCGGTATCTTTATTCAGCAATCGCTTTAGAAACAGTTCCTCGTCTTCAGAAACAGGATAAAATCCACTTTCTTCTTTCCCTAAAATCCTTGTATACTCCGGAACTGCTTTTAACTGCCTGCAGAATTCTCCAGGATTCTGTGTTCGGACAAAAATATAGCCTGGGAAAAGAGGTTCTATGTGTATTTTGCATGTCCCCTGAATGCGCCAGACCGCTTCCCGCTTCAGTAAAAAGCACTTTTCATACACTCGGCGGTCTACCATCTTCTCAATCTCTTTTATTGCTCTTTCTTCCTTGCCTGTAAGCGTCTGTATAGCATACCACATATCCCAATTTTCCTTTCATGGCGATACATCAGAGAAACCTGCATATATTAGCTAAATGTTTTTCCTGAAAATGGGCATGCTTCGCCATTTTGCGGCCCATACCCCAAATCAATCTTTTTCCTTATTACACACTTCTACCTGCTCCGCAGTCTAAACTGCAGAGCAGGTATGATGCTTTTTCTCTAGTACAGCATCGCATAGATAGCAAGTGCAGAACTCACTGTTATTTGTGCAAGGTTGTACTAGCTCTTCGACACAATCTCCAACCCAACCTGCATCTCCCGAAGGCGTCCCGCAGACGGCATTCCCACCCGGGCAATCCTCTTATGCCGGTCAATCCTCCGGATCAGATTCTCCCTGCCCCGAAGCGGCCCTTCCGTCACTACGGTCTGTCCATCCCGGATATATCCCCGGGACATCTGCGAGTGATGGCCCTCTCCGCAGAGCATCCGCAGGAGCTCCTCTTCCTCCGGCTCCACCCGAATCAGCTTTCCGCCGCTCTCAAACACCGAAAACACAGGGGAATACCTCTTTAATTCTTCCGCCAGCTCCTCTTCGTCTTTGCTCTCTAGGAACAGATAATGAGGAAACAACAGCTGCCGCTCCAGATGCCAGGCACCGCCGTACCGCCGCATGCGGTCATAGGTGAACACAAAGGCATCCTTAAGAGCCGCTCCGGTCAAATGCTGCTTACAGGCATAGAGCAGATCTTCTTCCTTTTGATTCGGACAATAAAGCACATACCAGATATCAAGGACCCCTTTCTGTACCGCAGCTCTTTCAGTATCTAAGAGCCTTGCTGCTTCTGCATTTTTTCGTAGAGTAACCTGCTCTACGAAATCGAAAGGAGAATATAAGACTTTTTTGGGAAATTTTGTAATTTTTTTACGTGACTGCATGTCCAAAGTGCACATTGCTTCAAAAAATCTACTAGAAAACAGGGATTATAAAAGAGTAAACCGACGAATCCGACGAAAATTTATAATTTATATTGAAAATAATTCTAGATCTGGTTATAATAATAAACGTTAAACACAAAAATAAATTCGTAGAGCAGGTTACTCTACGAACTTATTTATATCTTTTTCTACTAATTTTCCTATTTTCTCCCCTATCCTTACATCAAATTTTTCCCAAAGCTTATGAACTGGCTCACCAATTTCATAGATATATTTGGGGCTTTTTTAGTACTTTGTGCAAAGAATGCAGCACTGGTTATTTAAGCGGCACAACAGGCTAAATTATATAAACGCTCTCCTTCCATTTGCCAGAAAATATAAACTATTATATAATCAGAACAGGAGGTTATGATACCTATGAACAAAAAAGATATTTTCATTATTCACGGAACAAACTATAAGGAAATGACCTTGCAGCTTTTGGAAGCTGCAGAGCTGGCAGCAGCTATTGGCAGCACCAAAAAACATATTGGATTAAAACCAAACCTGATCTGTGCCAAGGATCCTTCCCTTGGAGCCACCACTCATGGAGAGCTAACCGCTGGAACCATTGAATATCTGCAAAAACATGGTTTTTCTCACATTACAGTGATGGAAAGCTCCTGGGTTGGAGAGCGTACCTCTCGTTCCTTCCATGCATTTGGCTATGACCGCATCTGTGATGCCTATGGTATCCCCTTTGTGGATCTCCAAAAGGACAGCTATCATACCTATGATGCAAAAGGAATGCAAATCAATGTATGTGATGCTGCAATGAATGTGGACTTTATGATTAATCTTCCAGTTCTTAAGGGGCATTGTCAAACTACTATCACCTGCGCCCTTAAGAATAATAAAGGTGTGATTCCCAATTCTGAAAAACGCAGATTTCATACGTTGGGTCTCCATAAGCCTATTGCTCACTTAAACACAGTTGCCCGCAATGATTTTATATTGGTAGACAATATCTGTGGGGATCTGGATTTTGAAGAGGGCGGCAATCCTGTAACCATGAACCGAATCCTGGGCTTTTGGGATCCAGTCCTTTGTGATGCCTATGTTTGCGATTCTATGGGGCATTCCGTAGATGAAGTGCCCTATATTACTATGGCAGAGCGTCTGGGGGTAGGTTGTGCCGACACCTCGAAAGCAAATGTAATTTTGCTGAATCAAGATACTTTTACTGACTCCCGTCCCAGATTCACACGCCGGGTAGAAGCTCTGGCCGGATATACTGCTCCCAAGGATGCCTGCTCCGCTTGTTATGGTTCCCTTATCTATGCACTAGACCGTTTACGCCAAGCCGGAAAGCTTAAAAAGAATGCCTCTCCTGTCTCCATCGGCCAGGGCTGGAAAAATTGTCCCGGAAAAATCGGTATAGGGAATTGTACTTCCTGCTGTTCTGATTTTTTAAAGGGATGTCCGCCCAAAGCCGTTGATATCCTGCGGTTTTTGGAAGAAAATTAGGAGTCGTAGGATCTCGAAAAGCAACATAAAAAGGTGCATTTAAATCAAAATCTAAATCATACCCAGCAGCGGAAAAGCCAGTTCTTAACGAACTGGCCTCTTTTCACATATTTTCCCCTATTCATTCTGTTATGACCGATAATCCGCATT
The DNA here is from genome assembly GCA_910574255.1 of Clostridia bacterium. GTDB lineage: Bacteria > Bacillota > Clostridia > Lachnospirales > Lachnospiraceae > Laedolimicola. The sequence continues at coordinate 208,287 of CAJTAK010000005.1, read as the reverse complement.
AATCTTCACATAATCATACGTGAGATCACATCCCCACGCCGCAGCCGCAGCATCCCCCATCTTCACATCCGCCAAAGCTGTCACCTCCGGCTCCGACAAAATCCGGGTAGCCTCCTTTTCACTGTAATCCACTGCAACGCCGTTTTCTATAATCTGAAGCCTTCCTGCCTTACTCTCAAAGAACAGATCCACTTTCTCCGGATCAAACTGTACGCCGGAATAACCCATAGCACAAAGAATCCGCCCCCAGTTGGCATCATGACCATAGATGGCCGCTTTCACCAGGCTGGAGGTCACCACAGACTTACTTAAGGTCACTGCATCCTCCTTTGTCTTTGCACCCACAATCTTTACTTCAAAAAGGGCTGTGGCTCCTTCCCCATCCCCTGCCATTTTCTTTGCAAGATAAGTATTGACTATATTAAGAGCAGCCGCAAACTGCCTGAAGTCCTCATTTTCCTCTGCTATCTCCGGATTTCCTGCCGCTTTGTTGGCCAGAACCAGCAATGTATCATTGGTGGAGGTATCTCCGTCCACAGAAATCATATTGAAAGTATCCTTTACATCCTCGCTCACAGCCTTTTGCAGCATTTCCTTGGAAATGCAGACGTCCGTGGTCACAAAGGCAAGCATGGTGCACATATTGGGATGTATCATACCAGAGCCCTTGCACATTCCGCCGATGGTCACTGTTTTTCCGCCGATCTCTGTCTGAACCGCAATCTCCTTATGCACTGTATCCGTAGTCATAATTGCCTTGGCCGCCGCCGTACCGTGCTCTGCAGTGCTGCCCTTTGCTTCCTTTAATAAAGTGATTCCCTTTTTCAGACGTTCCATAGGAAGCTGCATGCCGATCACGCCTGTGGAAGCTACCAATACGGCATCCTCCGGCACATCCAGCACCCTGGCACACTCTCTAGCTGTATCCTTGCAATACCCATACCCTTCCGCTCCCGTGCAGGCGTTTGCAATTCCGGAATTGACAACCACTGCCTGAACAAAGGGAGACTCGGCCACAATCTTCTGATCCCATTTTACAGGAGCAGCTTTTACTACATTGGTGGTAAAGGTTCCCGCTGCCTGACAGGGCGTCTCGCTGTAGATAAGGGCCATATCCGTGCGCCCCTTATATTTGATCTCCGCTGCCGCTGCTGCTGCCTCAAATCCTTTTGCCGCTGTCACGCCGCCTGAAATGGTTTTTATATCTTTCATAATCTAATTCTCCATTTTCTGTATAGTTTGTCTTGTATTCTAAAAGCTCCCGATTCCCGGCCCAATTATTTATTGAACTCCTCAATATTCTTTTCATTCAGCACAAAATCATAATAATTCAAATCCTGCCGTTTTGTCCAGCCAATTCGGTTCCAAAAAGCATTTCCAATGTCATTTTGGGTAAATGCGATCAGGGATACCTTGCTGATCTGCTCTTTTCTCAGCGCATTCATGGCATACACTACCATCGCCTTGCCGATTCCCCTCATCCGATAATCCCCATGTACGCACACATGGTACAGACAGCCACGCCGCCCGTCATGGCCGCAGAGGATGCTCCCTACCACCTTTCCATCCTCCAGAGCAACCACACTGGTATCCGGATTCCGGCGAAGAAAACGCTCCACACCCACTCTGGAATCGTCAATGCTTCGAATGGCAAAACCTTTGATTGTCATCCAAAGCTCATATACACCGTCATAATCTTCGATTGTCATTGTTCGGATTGTCATGTTTTTTGCCATTCCTTTCTAGTAAAACTACGGAAACATCGGAACCAGATTAAGTCCCTCGCTCTCCTTTATTCCAAACATCAGATTCATATTCTGAACTGCCTGACCGGCTGCTCCTTTTACCAGATTATCCATAGCCCCCATCATAATAATCCGGTTCGTTCTGGGATCCAGCTTAAAATTCACATCCACATAATTGCTGCCCTCCACCCATTTTGTCTGAGGGCATACATCCTGCTCCAGTACCCGTACAAACTGCTCGGAAGCATAATATTTGTCATAAGCCGCTTTTACCTCTTCATAAGAAGTCTCCTTTTTCAGAGAAGCATAAGCCGTAATCAGTATTCCCCGGTTCATAGGCACCAGATGCGGCGTGAAATTAATCTTAAGCGGCTCCCCGGCCGCATAGCCTAACTGTTCCTCAATCTCCGGAGTGTGGCGATGGGCTGCCACACCATAAGCCTTGATATTTTCATTCACCTCACAGAACAGATTGTCCACCTTGGCTCCACGGCCTGCTCCGGATGTTCCGGACTTGGCATCCACAATGATCGTATTTGGCGCAATGAGCCCTTCCTTTAACAAGGGATAAATGGAAAGTGTGGTACAGGTAGGATAACATCCGGGATTGGCAATCAGCCTTGCCTTTCTTATATCCTCCCGGTTAATCTCACAGAGACCGTAAACTGCTTCCGGTATATACCCGGGTGTAGGATGGGTGATCCCATACCACTGCTCATATACCTTAACATCCTTGATTCGAAAATCTGCGCTCAAGTCCACAATCTTTGTCCGTGACAGAATCTCTTCATTTACCAGAGATGCGCAAAGCCCCTGTGGAGTGGCAGTGAAAATCACATCCACCTCCCTGGACAGCTCCTCCATATTGTCGTCCATACATTTGTCATCCACAATCTGGAACATGTTTTGATAAACCTGGGCATACTTCTTATCTATGTAGCTTCGGGAACCATACCATTTAATCTCCGCTTCCTTATGCCCTGTCAGGATTCGCACCAGTTCCCCGCCTGCGTATCCGGTTGATCCAATAATTCCTACTTTAATCATAATTTCCTCTATCCTCTCTGCTTTAAGCTTTCTTCTCTAATTCTTCCGTATCCTGTTTACATTTTTCCAATAACCTCATGCTCCTTGGTCGAGCGGCTATAAGAAGCAGGACACTGTGCACCTCATATTCTGCATTTACGGTTTTGAATTATTATGCATATTCATTGCATATATTATCACTATTTTTCATATTATTCAAGTTCTATTTTATTTTTATGCACTTCTACCACATTTAAGCCTAATCTTTTTGCAGATTTGCGCACTTTATGCCTTGGACTTTTCATTTTTCCACCTCAATATTTCCTCAAGCCTTTCCTTCACCTGCCGCTCCTGTCCCTGCTCTGTGGGATGGTAATACCTCCTCCCTGCCAAAGCCTCCGGCAGACACTCCATTCTGCTCAGCTTTTCTTCCGTATCATGAGCATAAATATATCCTTCCCCATAATGAAGCTCTTTCATAAGATTCGTGGGCCCATTGCAGATCTGCAATGGCACAGGCTCCGCCGGAAGCTCACGCACATCCGTCTTGCATGCCTCACAAGCCTGGTAAAGGGCATTGGACTTGGGAGCCATGGAAAGATACACGACTGCATGGGTCAGATGCACATCACATTCCGGAATTCCCAGAAAATGACAGGCCTGATAGACTGAAACCGCCAGAGAAAGAGCTCCGGAATCCGCCATTCCCACATCCTCACTGGCAAACCGTATCAGCCTCCTTGCAATATACAAAGGCTCCTCTCCTCCGTCCAGCATCCGGTGCATCCAGTAAACCGCCGCATCCGGATCGCTGTTGCGCATGGACTTATGGAGTGCGGAAATCAAATTGTAATGCTCCTCTCCATTTTTATCGTACAAAAGGGAACGCCGGTTCATACACTGGGCCAAAAGCTCCGAATCTACACAGAGCACTCCCTTTTCATTCATTTTTCCATTCAAAACAGCCATTTCCAGCGTATTTAGCGCCGTTCTTGCATCACCATTGGCAAATCGGGCAATGGCTTTCAACTGTGTTTCTTCTATTAATATATCCAGATTGCCAAAGCCCTTGGGACTTTTTAATGCATGGCAAAGAAGAGCCATCAGATCTTTTTCCTCCAGGGCCTTTAAAATAAAAACCTTACAGCGTGATAAGAGAGCGGAATTAATCTCAAAGGAGGGATTCTCCGTGGTTGCCCCTACCAGAACAATGCTGCCTTTCTCCACAAAAGGCAGAAATGCATCCTGCTGAGCCTTGTTGAAACGATGAATCTCATCTGTAAACAAAAGGGTGCGAATCCCCATTCTGCGATTCTGCTCTGCCTGATTCATCACTTCCTTTACTTCCTTAATTCCGCTGGTTACTGCGCTGAATTCTACAAACTCCGCCCGTGTCTGTTTAGCGATAATCCTTGCCAGAGTCGTCTTTCCCACTCCCGGAGGACCCCAGAAAATCATAGAAGATACCTGATCCCTCTCGATTAACCTCCGCAGGATTTTCCCCTCCCCGATTAAATGTCTTTGCCCTACATATTCATCCAGACTTTCCGGCCTTAGACGGCTGGCCAGCGGCGCACTTTGTTCCCGATCGTCAAACAGGCTTAGCTGTTCCATCATTTCCTATCACCCTGCCCTTTTCCCACAGCATTTTGCAAACATATGTTTCCCTTATCATACTACATTCCGGAGGCTGCCACAAGTCATTTTTTAATAAAAATAAACCAATTGACATCTTGCCGGTTCCATGGTATAAATGCTACAAGAAGTTTATTTTTTTCTATTTTTTTACATAAATTCCACAAAATTTAGGCATTGGTTTTAAAACAGTATTTTTAAGATATTACAAAACCAGGGAGGTGCTGTTTTTGGAAGAAACCCTGCGGCTTCAGATGCTCGAATATCCCACATATCCGGTAGATGTGGTTTTGGACACCGATGCTTTCAATGAAGTTGATGATCAATTCGCTCTGGCCTATCTAATACGCAATCAGGAAAAGCTTCGTCTACAGGCCATCTATGCGGCCCCTTTCTTCAATGAAAAAGCGGATTCCCCAAAAACAGGAATGGAGAAAAGCTATGATGAGATTCTGAATATTCTGAATCTGGCTGAGGCGCCAAAATACAGAGAACGAGTATTTCCAGGTGCAGAGCATTTTCTGAAAGACAGAAATGAGCCTGCAAAATCGGAAGCCGCCCAAGATTTGATTGAGCGTGCCCTCCAGCATTCAAAGGAACATCCCTTATATGTAATCGGAATTGCGGCAGCTACCAATCTTGCATCTGCCATTCTTCTGGAACCCTCCATACGAGAGCGCATTGTGGTTATCTGGCTTGGAGGAAGCGGATTTCACTGTTCGGAAATAGAAGAATTTAACCTTATGGAGGATATTCCTGCAGCACAGGTGCTTTTTGACAGCGGTGTTCCTCTGGTACAGCTTCCCTGCTGGGGTGTTGTGGAAAGCTTCTCCATCAGCAAACCGGAGCTGGAAGTATATCTGAAAGGGCACAGTCCTCTTACAGATTATCTGGCTTCCCATGCCATCGCCTCTGTGGAAGAATGGGCCGAAACTCCTATGTGGACAAAGGCTATTTGGGATGTGGCGGCTGTGGCGTGGCTTCTCAATGACAATCAGCGATTTATGAAAGAACGAACGGTTCCCTGTCCGAAGATTACCAGCCAGGGCAGATATCATTTCACAGAAGGACGCCATTCCATGCGGTACGTATATCGGATGGAACGTGATCCGCTGATGACAGATTTAATAACAAAATTAAGAAAAATATAAAAGAAAGAGGTGATGAATATGGTAAAAGGAGCCTTGGTGTTCCAGACAGATTTCGGAATGCAGGACGGCGCCGTAAGCGCTATGTACGGTGTTGCCTACGGTGTATCACCGGATTTAAAGATTTACGATCTCACCCATGGAATTGAACCCTACAACACCTGGGAGGCCAGCTATCGTCTGATTCAGACTGTAAGCTACTGGCCGGAGGGCACTGTATTCGTATCGGTGGTAGATCCGGGAGTAGGTTCCACCAGAAGAAGCATTGTCGCCAAGACAAAGACCGGGCAGTATGTAGTAACTCCGGACAACGGCACTCTGACCTTTGTAAAGCGAAACCCCGGAATTGAGGCGGCCCGTATTATTGATGAAACAGTTAACCGCCGTTCCGGTTCTGAGGAATCCTATACTTTCCATGGCCGGGACGTCTATGCTTTTACAGGCGCCAGACTTGCTGCCGGTACGATTACTTTTGAGCAGGTAGGAGAAGAAATCGATCCCTCCACCATTCTGGAACTGCCTACCATTCCGGCCAAAGAAACTTCGGACGGAGGCGCGGCAGGCACCATCGACGTACTGGATGTTCGGTTTGGAAGCCTGTGGACGAATATTCCCATAGAACTGTTTAAAACCCTCGGCATTGATTTTGGCGAGCGTGTAGAAGTACAGATCTCCAATGATACCAGAACCCTGTACCGAAATACCATGGTCTATGCCCACTCCTTTGCAGATGTATATGTAGGCGAACCTCTGGTCTATATGAATTCTCTGAACTGTATGGCAGTCGCCATCAATCAGGGAAGCTTTGCCAAGGCTTATAATATCGGAACCGGCAACAGCTGGCATATTGAGATTCGAAAGGATCCCAGAGGATAATGCCCTCACTGTACCAGGCTGTATATCCCCCTATATAGTCAGGTACCCGCAGGAATAAGGTTGCAAAAGGCCTTAAGCCTTTGTAATATAAATTTATATACCTAAGAGTACTCCTGCAAAGTCAAATACCCCGCAGCAAGCTGACGGGGCATCAAGCTTGTAGCGCAGCAGAGCTGCGGGGTATTTGACCCCTGCGGCAGTCGCCAAATGGACGTGCAAGCACGTCCGCTTGGCTCATTGCCCACAGGAATAAACCTTTAAGGATGAGGTCCGCTGCCTCCGCAGGGTATGTATTACATGATGCCTATAAGGTATATGATGCTAAATTTGTACGAGTATTCCAAACTATCAAGAGGGAAAAGGAGAGTTACAAATGAAGAATTTCTCAGTAAAAACAATCGTAGCAACCGGAATCGGCGCAGCACTGTTTTTCGTACTGAGCAGCTATGTGGCAATTCCCACACCGGCGCCCAATCTGAAGATCAGCGTACACTACCCCGTTGTGGCAGTGATGGCTATGCTGTTCGGCCCGGCAGCAGGCTTCCTTATGAGTCTTATCGGCCACTTCTTAAGCGACCTTGCAAGCGGCTGGGGGGTTTGGTGGAGCTGGATCGCAGGGAGCGCATTTTTCGGTCTGGTTATGGGCTTCTTAGGCTACAAACTGAAATTGTCCAAAGGTGATTTTGGTGTAAAAGGCGTTATTATCTTTAATATAGTACAGATTATTGCGCATTTGATTGCATGGGGTCTTATTGCACCTGGCCTGGATATTCTGATCTATGACGAGCCTGCAGAAAAAATCTTTCTTCAGGGCGCAGTAGGCAGCGTTGGAAATATTCTGTCAACAGCAATTGTAGGCACTATTTTGTGCTTTGCTTATGCATCTACAAGAGCGAAAAAGGGGTCCTTAAAAGCAGAAAAATAAAATATACGGAAAAGGCTGTCCCAAAGTAAGGCATTTGGATCAAAAAATCCGCTGTCTTATTTTGCGGCAGCCTTTCTTAATTGTTATGAACCATACATCTCGATTCTGGAATGCCTGTTATTCGTATAATCCCTGCGAAACAACTTTATGTTTCACGCCATGCCTTAAGATATTTCGTATGAGTTATACTGTCTGACAATGTCCAGCAATCGAAAAGGAGGTACAGGTGAAAGAACCGATTATAAAATTTGAAAATTTCAGTTTCCAGTACGATGCCCAGGCAGAGCCGACTCTGAAAAACATCAATCTGAAGATTTATCCGGGAGAAAAGCTTCTCATTGCCGGCCCTTCCGGCTGCGGCAAATCCACCCTCACCCACTGTATGAACGGGCTGATTCCCTTTGCCTATTCCGGAGTATCTACCGGAACTCTGACCATACATGGCAAGGAAACGAAAAATGAAAGTATTTTCGAGATATCCAAAACCATCGGAACCGTCCTTCAAGATCTGGACGGACAGTTTATTGGATTAACTGTTGCGGAGGATATTGCCTTTGCTCTGGAAAATGCCTGTGTAAATCAGGAGGATATGAAAAGAGAAGTTCTTCAGGCGGCCCGAAAGGTAGGAATTGCCGACCACTTGGAGCATGCTCCCGATGCTCTCTCCGGCGGACAAAAGCAGCGGGTTTCCATGGCAGGGGTCATGGTAAATCAGGTGGAAATTCTTCTCTTTGACGAACCTTTAGCCAATCTTGACCCGGCTACCGGAAAACGTGCCATTGAGATCATTGATCAGATTCAAAAGGAAACAGGAGCAGCTGTAATCATTGTAGAGCACCGTTTGGAAGATGTGCTGTGGCGTGACGTAGATCGGATTGTACTCATGAAAAATGGAGAAATTGCGGCTGTTCAAGCTCCTGACGAACTTCTCTCCACCAATCTTCTTCTGGAAAACGGAATCCGGGAGCCCTTATACTTAACAGCTCTCAAATACGCCGGAATGACCATTACTCCAAAGTGTAAGCCCCACAGCATCCACAGCCTTACCCTGTCAGATGAGGAAACGGCAGCAGTCCGTGATTGGTATCACAGCCGAAAGGAAAAGAAAAAAAAGGATGAACCGGATATTCTGCTTCGGGCTGACGGAATTGATTTCACTTATGAAAACGGCTTCCATGCCCTAAAGGGAATCAGCGCCGCAGCCGCCAAAGGGGAACTTCTGGCGATTGTAGGAACAAACGGAGCCGGTAAGTCTACATTTTCCAAGGTTATCTGCGGTTTTGAAAAGCAGCAGTCCGGCACTCTTACATTCCAGGGTGAGGATATGATGAACTACAGCATCAAGGAGCGTGCGGATCGCATTGGCTATGTGATGCAGAATCCCAACCAGATGATTTCCAAGACCATGATCTTTGACGAGGTGGCCTTTGGACTTCGCCAGAGACAAGTGCCGGAAGACACCGTCACAGCAAAGGTAGAAGAAGTATTAAAAATCTGCGGCCTGTATCCTTTCCGGAAATGGCCGGTATCTGCCTTAAGCTTTGGACAGAAAAAGCGTGTTACCATTGCCTCCATTCTGGCCCTCGATCCCCAGATGATTATTCTGGACGAGCCTACGGCAGGACAGGATTACCGTCATTATACGGAGATCATGGAATTCCTGAAAGAGCTTCACAACCGGGGAATCACGGTAGTTATGATTACTCATGACATGCATCTCATGCTGGAATACGCTCAGAGAGCTATTGTCTTCTCAGGGGGACAGGTGATTGCAGACGATACCTCTGCCAACATTCTGACCAATCCGGATATTATCAAGCGTGCGAATCTGAAAGAAACCTCCCTTTATGATCTGGCGCTTTTGTGCGGAATTGAGGACCCTAATGTATTCGTTCAGCACTTTATAGACTATGAAGAGGAGGAGGTACGAAAATGATTCAGCTATTTAATTACATAGACCGCGTTTCTCCCATTCACAAATTAACCGGAGCCTCCAAGCTGGCCTGCATGCTCTGCTGGGTTCTTGCAGCTATGATTACCTTTGATACCAGATATCTTATCCTGCTGACCATTGCTGCGCTGGTTCTGTTCAAAGTATCAAAAATCAAAGTAAGCGATGTTAAGGTTATCCTTATTTTCTCTTTAGTATTTCTGGTTATGAATAACCTTTTGATCTATCTTTTCTCCCCGGAGCATGGGATAAGCATCTATGATACCCGAACTGAGCTGTTTCACATTATCGGGAGGTACAGCATTACTGTACAGCAGCTTCTTTATCATGCAAATGTAATTTTAAAATACACAGCAACCATTCCGGTGGTGATTCTTTTTATCTCCACCACACAGCCAAGCGAATTCGCTGCATCCCTGAATAAAATCGGTGTCAGCTACAAGGTTTCCTATTCCGTATCTCTGGCCCTGCGCTATATTCCGGACGTTCTGGACGAATTTCACACTATTTCTCTGGCGCAGCAGGCCCGGGGCGTGGAGCTGTCAGGAAAAGAAAGTCTGGTGAAAAGGCTGAAAGGGGCTGCCGCTATTCTTATGCCTTTGATTCTGTCCAGCATGGAGCGGATTGAGGTAGTTTCCAATGCCATGGAACTTCGCTGCTTCGGCAAGAAGTCCAGGCGGACTTGGTATCGGGAGCGGAAGTTTACTGGTCTGGATTATACTACTATTATCTTAGGTTTTGTACTGATTGGTATTTCTATTGCGCTTCAGTTTATAAATGGGGGGCGATACTGGAATCCGTTTTAAAAGATATACAGACGTTAAATTGGAATATGCTGTCCGGCTCTAACTAAGAGAAAACATTCAAACATGTATATATGGTTTATTATCTGCAAGAATAAACTCTGGCATATAGCATTGATTTTATAATGCACCCAGCAGCCTTTGAGCTGCTGAGAGCATTATTTTTTTACACTTCCTTCCTCTGCTTCCGCACAAAGGGAATCATAGACATAGCCGCCTGTGCCCCCTCTCCCACGGCAGTGGAAATCTGCAAAAGACCGCCAATACAGTCCCCGGCCGCATACAGGCCCGGAACATTCGTTTCCATCCGCTCATTTACCTTGATATTCTGCCCCTCGGTAAATGCTCCTGCCTTTTTTGCCAGCTCCATGGCTCCTGCACTTCCAAGGGCTACAAAAAGTCCTTCTGCCGAAAGGCTGCTTCCATCTGCAAAAGTCACGCCCTCCACACGTTCCGCTCCGTCTACGGAAATAACCGGTTCCCGGATAATATGAACACCCTCCGGCACCTCAGCCTTGAGCTCCTGCCCGTTGGTCAAAAGCGTAACGGACTTCACCACCGGAAGAAGCTGGCTCAGCTCATGGACGGCATAGGCTTCATTGCCAAGAACAGCCACCTCTTTATCCCGGTAGAAAAAGGCATCACAGATAGCGCAGTAGCTGACACCTCTGCCCTCCAGTTCCTTTAAGCCCTTTATCTTCAAAGTTTTTCTTCCGGTTCCTGTGGCCAGAAGCACAGCCAGAGTCTCATAAATTCCATTTTTCCCCTCCAAAATAAAATGACCGTTCCAGGAGATATGGAAAATCTCATCCTCTGCCAGCTCCACACCGAGATTCCTGGCCTGAGTCTTTGTATTCTCCACCAGCTCGCAGCCGGATATGGGCTCAGCCATTCCAAAATAGTTCTCAATTCGATCCGCCTTTTCCAAAGCGCCTCGGTCTTTGCCGATTACAAGAGTCTTTAAATTTGCCCGGCTTGTGTAGAGCGCCGCCGACAGGCCTGCCGGACCGCTCCCGATCATCACCGCATCATACATCATGATATCATTTTCTCCATCTCAATTCCTATACTTAAGACTTATAAGCCAAGCAGCTCCCGTAAGCTCTCCTTGGACTGAAGCCCTACGGCGCTCCCTGCTACCTTTCCCTCTTTAAATACAAGCAGGGTGGGAATATTCATTACCCCATACTGCTGTGCCAGTCTGCCGTTTGCATCCACATCCAGCTTGGCAAACTTTACACTGCTTACCTCCCCGGAAAGCTCATCTACAATGGGCGCCTGCATCCTGCAGGGACCACACCAGGTTGCCCAGAAATCCACTAAAACCGGAATATCTGATTTCAATACTTCCTGCTCAAAATTCTGCTCCGTTACCTCTATAAGTGCCATAAAAATTCTCCTTTCTTTGATCTGCACATGTTTTATGTGCATAGAGGGATACCCGTAGGGTGTTTCTTTGATCTGCACATGCTTTTTTGTGCATAGAGGGATACCCGCAGGGTGTTTCTTTGATCTGCACATGCTTTTTTGTGCATAGAGGGATACCCGTAGGGTGTTTCTTTGATCTGCACATGCTTTTTTGTGTATAGAGGGATACCCGTAGGGTATTTCCTATTGTTTATATTTGCCCGTCAGAAAAAATATACCTCTGTCCACGCTTTTTTATAGTATACCGCAAATGACAAGATAAAAAAAGACTATTTTTTTCCAGTTAACACTTCTTCCCTTTATTCCGTTTTCTCCAAATCCTCCATCCGGGTGCAGACCTGCTCTAAAAGCGGGGTGCTGTGGCTCACTGCCAAAAGCCCAATCCCCCGGCTCTCCACCTCCTGAACCAGAAAGCTCCAGATCTGACTCTGGGTAATGAGATCCAGCATAGTACTAATCTCATCCGCCAGAACAAACCGCGTCCCCGCTCCCAAAGCCCTTGCTATACAAAATCTTTGAAGCTCACCGCCGGAAAGCTCCGCCGGATATCGGTTCAGCCAATCCGGCTCAATCCCAAGCCCCTCAATCACTCGCTGCTCCAGCTTATCGCCCTCTGCCAGAACCTCTTTCATCCGAAGACGGGGATTGACTACCATTTCCGGATGCTGCCAGATCATCTGCACCGGGCAATAGCCTTTATACTCAGCCAGGGAATGTCCGTCCAAAAGGACCTCCCCCTCATCCGGCTTTTCATAGCCTGCCAGAATCTTACAGAAAGTAGTCTTTCCAAAGCCGCTGGGGGCAATAAGTCCCACCCGTTCCTCCTGGGTCAGCTTCAGGCTGAAATCATTTAAAATCTGTCTGCTATCCGTTCCATAGCGAAAAGAAATATGTTTTGCTTCCAATACCATCTGAATTCTCCTATTTATAGTCCTGCTGATTATGGTTCCGCATACAAGCAGCGAACCTTACCGCCTCGGAGTTTACGATAGGGAATCTCCCCTTTACACTTCTCACAATACTTGTCGCACCTGGGACCAAAAGGACAGCCCTTTGGCATATCCTTCACATAAGGCTGTGTTCCCCCGATAAACTGAAATCCATTCTGAGGAAGCGCTCGCCACAAAGCCTTGGAGTAGGGATGCCGCAGGGTTTCCTCCTTATCAAAATCCCTTACATCCGCATCCTCCACCGTAGTGCCCGCATAGAACACCACCACCCGGTCAGCTACCTCCAGAGCCTGCTCCAGATCATGGGTAATCAAGAGAACCCCTGCCCCCTGATCCGCTAATTCCCGGAAATGGCTCATCACCCGGCGCACCATCTTCATATGAAGCCCCGGCGTGGGCTCATCCGCAATTACCAGGCGGGGATTGCCCATCATAGCCGTAGAAACCAGCACACGCCGATTCATTCCCCCGGACAGTTCAAAGGGATAAAGCTCCTGAACCTCCTGCTTTAGATGATAGCCCTCAAAGATCTGGTTCAGTTTTTCCCTGGATGCCGGATCCTTTTTTCCCTTTCGGATCTGAGGACCTATCTTCATAAGCGGATCTAAGAATGCCACACTCTGGGGAACCAGAACAATCTCATTTCCCCGAAGCGCTTCCTTCCGCTTTTGTGTCAGTTCCTCCCCATCATAAAGGATGGTACCGCCAAGCACTCCATTGTAGGGAAGAATCCCCAGGATTCCATGGGCCAGCAGACTTTTTCCGGAGCCGCTGGAGCCTACCACCGCCACCATTTCGCCCTCATGAATGGTTACATTCAGATCCCGAATCACATCCAAATCCGTTCTTGCAAAGCCCTTGTCATATTGCTGAAAAGAAATGGATAAATTTTGTATATCTAATATAATCTTCTTTTCTACCATCTGCTACTATGTCTCCTATTCCAGTTCCGTCCCTCTCAAACAGTACACCCAAATCTGTTTTATACATGTGCGCTGCCCGGATCCAGGAGCTTCCGCAGGCTCTCACCTGCCACATCAAACAGCACCACCGTCAATACCAGCAAAAGCCCCGGAAACAGCGCCAGCCACCACTTTCCCATGGCCAGATACTGCATGCTCTCTGACAATATCACCCCAATAGCCGGCTGCTCCGGGGACAGACCAAATCCCAGAAAGGTGATGCTTGCCTCATGGAGAATCGCATGGGGAAACAAAAGAATCAATCCCACCAAAAACTGAGGAAACAAGTGAGGAACCATATGCTTCCAGGCAATCCGCCAGGGACTCATGCCAAGCTTTTTCGCCGCCTTTATATACGCAGCTTCCTTTAACTGCAAGACCTCACCCCGAATCAGCCTTGCCAAAGAAGTCCAGTGGGTGAGGGACACTCCTATCACCACTCCCTTAAAGCCCTTTCCGCAGGCATAGGAAATGAGAATCAGCAGCAAAATATGAGGAATTCCCATAACCAGATCGATAATCCAGGTGACAATGGAATCTACAGCCTTTCCCATGGCAGCCGAGAGAATTCCCAGCGCCAAAGCCAGGAGTGCGCTGACCCCTGCTGCCAAAAGCCCGATGCGAATACTCATAGACAAGCCCGTAAGGGTGCGCACAAACACATCACGTCCCATCCAGTCTGTACCAAATAAATATTCCCAACAGGGAGACAGGTTCTTTCTGGAAAAATCCGTCTCCATAGCTGCCTTGGCAAAGATCTGCCCTGCTATGGTAATCAAGGCCAAAAACAGCAATGCCATGCCAAACAAAAGTACCGTACGCTCTCTTCCGTTCATCCGTCTCACAGCCCTGCACCTCCCCTGCGAATACGGGGATCTACGATTCCGTACAAAATATTCGCAATCAGATTGCCCCCAAATACAATCGCCGCACTGATTACCGTAATTCCAAGAAGCAGGGGAACATCACTTCCAATCCCTGCCGTGACCGCAGCCTGACCAAGTCCGGGGTAGGAAAATATCTCCTCCACCAGGACAGAGCCGCCAAAAATCTCACTGATGGAAGCAAATTGCAGAGTCAATGCGGGAAGAATCACATTTCGAAAACCGTGATTTTTAAAAATGCTCCAATTGCTCTCCCCTCTCGCTCTTGCAAAAAGCACATAGTCGCTCTCCATAATGTCAATCATTTTCTCTCTGGTATGCAAAGTAATATTGGAAATCCCGGTGATGCTTAATGTAAGGGCAGGAAGAATCCCATGACGAATCCGATCTGCCAGGGTGACGCCTGCGGCCTCCATGCCAATGGGGACACTTAAGCCTACCGGAAGAACCTGAAGCCAGACTGCAAAAATCATAAGGAGTACCAAAGCAAGCCAGAACGCCGGAGTGCTGGCGATCAAAAGAGAATATCCACGTATGGCCTTATCCACCCATGTCCCGCGCTTCATCCCTGCCAAAGCTCCCAGACAGAAGCCCATCACGCCGGAAATCACCCAGGCAATAGCAAGAAGCCAGATAGAATTGACAAATTTAACACTAATCACTTCCGATACGGGCCGCCGATACAGGAGGGAAATCCCCATATCTCCCCGAAAAAAATCCGAAGCCCATGCAAGAAAGCGCTCCGCCGGGGGCTCACCCACACCCCAATAAGCATTGAGCTTCGCAATCTGCTCCTGACTCATGCTTCCTAATGCCGCCTGACCCACATTGGCCTGCAGGGGATCTACCGGAGACAGGGATACCAGAAAAAATGCCGCCATGCTGACACATATGAGCAGCAGAAACATCCGAATGGCCTGCTTTCCTATATTTGCACATGTTTTGCGTGCATAAAGGGATACCCTTTGGGTATTTCCTATATTTGCAGATGGATCTTTTTCATCTAATTTCATCTGTCAGTTCCTCCTATTACAGGATAACGCCCTTGCCAAAAACTTGGTGAATTCCAAATGCCCCACCATTCCATATAAACGCACAAAGTGGAGCCGCCTAAAGCAGCTCCTGCTTTGCTTTTATAATTGGTTATAATGGGTTAGCTTATTATTGTAAACACTTACTGCCACATCCACTGATCCACATTATTAACAATAGACCAGCCATGTCCATGGGGATGCAGCTTCTGCTCTGCCACTTTCAGATTTTCCCTTGACCAGTACAGATGATCCACATTCACAAGCCAAATCCAGGGGATATCTCCCTCCTGTGTAATTCCGGTTGTTCCATCCCACTGTGCTTTTTGCCAAAACTCATAGGAACTGTCCAGATCGCTGGCCGCCAGGGCTTCATCCATGTATTTGTCAACCGTTTCATTGGAATAGGGAGAATATTCTGCGGAACCATTTTCCAAAGTATGATAAATATTATACAGCTCCATAGGAGAATGGGCTCCCCATCCCCACATCAAAGGCTCTGCCTGCGCACGATCGTAAGCCGTATCCCAGCCTACGCCCTCTATGGTAACCTCTATTCCAAGCTCCTTTAACTGGTTCTGGGTATCCGCCGCCAATGCCTGACGCAGAGAGTCGCTGGCCGGATATAAGAGATTGAAAGCTGCTCTTACGCCATCCTTTTCCCGAATGCCATCCGTACCCTCGCTCCACCCGGCCTGCTCAAGTATCGCCTTTGCTTCCTCCGGATTATATTCCACCTCGGCCTCACTGTTATACCAGGGCATCTTATCGCAGACGCTGTAGGCAGGCGTTCCGTAACCGTTCAGAACATTGTTCAGCATTTCCTGCCGGTCAAGACCGATATTAATGGCCCTGCGAACCTGCACATCACTGGTGAAATCATTTCCAACGGCATTTCCATTTTCACCGGTTCCTGCGGGTACTGCCGGAAGATTAAAGCCCCGGTTGTCCACCGACTCAAAGGAAAGAAGCTCATAGCCGTCTATATTCTGATCCGAGTAGGCTGCCGCCGTATATGCCAGATCTGCCTGTCCTGCCTTTGCCGCCGCAAAAGCCGCATCCTCCTCCATAAATACAACGGTAACTCGCTTCATCTTTATTTCCTCACCGTAATAGTCCGGATTGGCCTCAAAGATAATCTGCTGTCCCTTGTCCCACTGCTTCATGATATACCGCCCGGATCCGATGGGATTCTCACCATAGTCGGGGCCGTAAGCATGCTCCGGCACAATTCCCACAATGGCCATGGTATAAGGCCATATGGAATATGCCTGTGCCATATGAAACTCTACCGTAGTATCATCCACGGCCACTGCCTCTTTCAGCATGGTAAAATCATTGACGGAGCTTATTTCTTTCACCGTATTGTAAGTAAATGCCACATCGGAAGCTGTCAAAGGTTCTCCGTCCGTAAACTTCACATCGTCCCGGATAGTTACCGTCCAGGTCATTCCATCCTCGCTCACCTGCATATCCGTGGCCAAATCATAGCCAATGGAAAGATCCGGATTCGTAACTGTCAGTGTGCTTTGAATCAGGGGCTCATGGACGTGCTCACCGGCGCCCCAGCCGTAAGCGGGATCAAAGCCTGCCTCCGGCTCTGAGGTAGGTCCCATGACTACAATCACGGAATCCTTAGCTTCACCCTCCGGGGCTTTTTGTCCCTCCTGATTTTCCTGCTGCGTCTCATCCCCCTGGGGGGCTTCCAAATTCGAACCGCAGGCTGTGAGTAAGCTTATGGACATTACTGCCGCTATCATAATAGAAATCCATTTATTTTTCATGTGTATAACACCTCGCTGTCATCTTTCATCCTGTGCCTGCCAATTGACATCTTTGATTATACACATGCGTTAAAATGTTCACAAGCCACCCTGGGGGATATTTTTTAAAAAAATATGCATTCAATATTTTTACAGTTCCATTGAGGACCAAATCTAATATCCACCCATTCTAAAATATATAACAAATAATGTCATACTCCTTCGTCAGCAGGATCGAAAATGGTGTACGCTTCGCAGCTGGCTATGAGCTTTTTGCTTTGGCAAAGTATTAAATGTCAATATTGAATGACTATTAACGAAAAACTGCATCTGAATTATCAAAAAGAAGGGCTGATGTCTTATTTCCCGACAGCCCTTCCATTTTATTGTTCTGCTTATTCTCCCTACCTTAGAATCACAACACCCAAAAACCATAACAAATACACATGCACCGGATAGAAGATATAATAAAAATACTTTTTATACCGTACGCATTTTCCGTTGCAGCATAACAGCAATGGCAGCGCTGCAATCATCATCCACTGAAAATCATTATTCAGCATATGAGAAAAGTCAAAAAGTGATCGGAATGATGCTCCCCAAAGCACAAGCCCGGTTATAACCTCCATAAAGGCTACAAGCACATCGCTCCCTATCAGCATAAAAAACCTGCCCCAGATTCCAAAAGCAGAATTGAGAAAAAATACAAGGCAGAAAATCAGATACCCAAGGGCAAGCTTCCCTTTATCCTCCTTGGTATAATAGAACAGCGCACCCATAAGGACAAAAAGAAAAGCACCTTCGCAGGTCAAAGCGCTGCCGCAGACAGCTGACAGCAGATTCAAGACAGCATAGGGAACCTCCACAAGCTCATAGAGAGCAGCCCACAGCCCTGCAAAAGCAATCTGCCAAAAGCCATAGATAAACCACATACGCCATTTCCGTTTTGGATGCTCACGTCCAAACTCCATGACCTCAATAAAGAAAGCACCCGCAAAAAGCGTAGCAAAAATATTATTTGTCACAGTTGTCATAAGCCCTGTCTTCTGAACCACAATGGAGAGAATCAGATTGACCACAGCCATGGCCACACTGCATACATAGAGCCGTTTAAAATACAGCTTCTTATCTTTGGTTTTATCCAGGCTCCAAGCCATAGCATAAAAAAACAAGGGTGCGGCCAGCCGTCCAATCCACTGGAACCAGACAGGCATCCCCGGTATAAATGCTCCGATATAGTTAATTACCATTGCCGTCAGGGCAATACGCTTTAGCATTGTCACAGACATTTTTCGACCCCCACTTTTGTATATCTTTCATATTTTACAATATTTTTACATAAAAGGGAAGTATTTGTTACAAATATTTAAATTTTCTTAAGAAACTGCGAAGATTTACTGCTATTTTCCGCATTTTCCATCGGAAGAAAATAGATTATAACCCACCAGCATCAGGGAAAAAGCCGCCAGAGCACGCACAAACCATCCCTGCACGGGCATAAAAAAGGTAGTCAGTATTCCAACCCCTATCCAGAACATGACAAATCCAAGCAATTGTTTCATAAAGGCTCCTGGCAAAAAAGTTCTCACCCTATTATATGCAGAGAAAGGGCTGGCAGATACCTGCCGCCCTTTTCTAAAATTCTGTATATTTCCTATTGGTTGCTGTGCTACTCAAAGTTACTCCTCAGTCTCTTCCTTCTCAATCACATCCACCGCATCCTGGATAGCATCAGCCACAGGGCTGCTCTCCTTCTTCCCACCTGTAAACTTATTCACAAAATCCGGCACCATATCCAGAATCTTCGTCACCGTATCCTGGTTCTTCACATTCACCAGCTTGGTCACGCCGCCGGATATTACCAGAATGGCGCTTGGAGAAATCTTTGCACCCATGCCCCCTCCGGCGTTCTGCTTCTTATCTCCTGCAAAGGCTCCGGCCGCCACGCCAAAAGATACATCTACCAGTGGAAGAATAATCGTATCCCCAACAGTAACGGCATCTCCTACCACCGTCTTTGTTGTAATAAAGCTGTCCATTCCCTTAAACAGAGATTGTACGGTTGTGTCAAAATTATTGTTCATGGCGCAAATCCTCCTTATTGAAGTTTCAATCTTATTCTAATTGCTGTTCCTGTTTTCTCTTTTCTGTACTGACTGCTTAATAGCCGGGCCAAGTCAAGCAAAGCATATGCTTATTCCTCATGGCGGAATTTATGATAAACATATCGGATATTTTTATCTCTCCAAAGCCTCCATAAAACCAAAGCCGCCGTCATGAGCTGAAAACGCCCTTTTACAAACAGCTCCCCTTTCAGAATACTCTTCTCAAAATCCGGGTATACCTTAACATTATCCATAAAAATCGGATAGAATATACTGATGCCGCCCAAAATTTCCCCTGTAAGCGCCGGATCCTCCGTACCAAACCGAAGCTCTCCTTGTATTTTTCTCGGCAGAAGCTTTCCTATCAGAAGCTTTCCCTGCTCCAAAGACTTTTTCATTGCTCCTTTCGTGCGCTGGTCCAGCAAAAATTCCTTGGTATCCTGATATTTCCGAATGCTTCTTTTTATTTTACCACAGAATCTGCGGAATGTATATTTGAGATTTTTAATTTTTTTCCATATTCCAAAAATCTTAAGGAAAAATGCCTTTATCTTAGCAAATATTCTTTTTATGAAGCCGCCATTTTCCTCCCCGGGTCCATCCAATTTGGAAAGCTCTTCCTCTTCTTCATCCCAATCAGATTCTGTTCTGTCTTCTGCCTTTTCACCTTCTGCAGTTTCCTTTGGAATATGCTCCTTTTTCTCCTCGTCTTCTAAAACAGTATGATTGCCCGTTTCTTCACCGGAACTATCCGGCAGAGGAGCTTCCTGTCCTTCCATCTCCTCTATATCTTCTTCTCCCCTGGCAGCCGCATCCTTTGCATCATGGAACAGCTCTTCTGCATCTCTTTCAAGTTCTTCCTCATCCTCCATCAGCGTTTTCACCGTAATTCCAAAGAACTTAATTCTCACGGAAAGGACACCGTGCCGAAAGGTTATCGGAACACTGACCATATGCAGAAGCCAGCTTACCCTGGCCGTTGCTTCCAACTCCTTCTCCTTTAAAAGCTTCCCTTTATAGCGAATCGGTACAAAAAGCACCAAAAGCAGAATCAAAAGCAGCAGCCCCAAAAGCACTGCCAGAATAAGACCAATTATTTTCAATATAACTAAAAATACATGTAGCATCCGGTTCTCCTATTTAAATCACTGCGTGATAGCACGAAAGGGTAAAGTCGCTTCGACACACCTGTAATGAGAGAAACTTTCATTCGAAAGGGCACTCATGAAAGTTCCTCTTGTGCGCCTTTGTGACTTTACCATCTAGCAAAAAAATATTTCCGGCAAATTTCCTGTCTATTCTTCCGCCCCAAAATATTCTCTGGCCCGAAAGCCTCCAGTCTCTCGGTAAATATCCTCCACCATCTGCCGGGTCATCTCCAGTGCTTCCTCATAA
Organism: Clostridia bacterium; assembly: GCA_910574255.1. Classification (GTDB taxonomy): domain Bacteria; phylum Bacillota; class Clostridia; order Lachnospirales; family Lachnospiraceae; genus Laedolimicola. Next base: position 187,660 of record CAJTAK010000005.1, on the reverse strand, counting down.
TCGGAGGCTATTCCCACAACAAACGGATTCTGCTTGTAAAAAGCCGGCTGCTTTAAATGAGCGGCATGAAAGATATCGAACAGATTCTGCTCATTGGATGCCAGCGAAATAAAGTAGATACTGACCATTCCAACACCTCTGTCCGCCTTTCGGATAATCTTGTCCTTTTTTTTGGCTGTCCTTTCACTCAGATAGAGTTCCTTCGCCCACCTCATACTGCATTTGCCTTTCTAATACGGATTCCGGGGGAACTGTAAAAAAATGTATCTTCCAAAGCACGAAAGGAATACCGCAAAACGCAAGAACAGGATTTATTTTGCGGTATTCCTTTAAAAATACTTTTTATTTCCCCAAAGATTACTCTTTTTCAGATCCAGATATTCATTGTAGGCCCGTTCTAAAATCTGCTTTTCATTGGAAAACTTCAGCAGATGATACGCCTCGTGGAACTTATAATAACCTGAATCTACAAAAAATTCCTCACGCTGTGGTTTACTGTAATAGTTGTCCGCCATCATCAGATACCAGTGGACATCCTTCTCCACCGTATCCTCCGGCACTGAAAAAGAATACTGGCTTTTCCCGATATATTTAATAATGGAAGCGTCTACGCCTGTCTCCTCCCGAACCTCCCGAATCGCCGTGTCCTTAAACTCCTCACCCGGCTCTACAGTTCCCTTGGGAAGCACCCAGCCCTCATACCGATTCTTGTAATTCTTGTACAAAAGCAGAATCTTCCCCCGAAATATTACCACACCGCCACAACTGGTTGCCTCAATCATTGCAAAACCTCCCTGTCTGGTGTGCCTCTTGGACTGGTATCAGTATAACTCTTTTTCAGAAGTTTGACAAGACCTTCACTTTAAAAGAGAGCTTAAGGCTTTCTTAAAGTGTTGTTGAGAATTGTAACTTTTTAAATTTATGTTTCCTGCACCCAGTATTTTTCCAGGTATTCTTCCGCTGATTCAGAGGATAGAGAAAGCTTCCGAATCAATCTGACAGCAGTTTCTTCTCTTGAGAAAGTATCCTGACAAAGTTCTATAAAAACCTTCACTCCCTGCTCTAAGCCTTTCTCCAGACCTTCTTCCAAGCCTTTCTCCAAACCTTCCTTCAAGCCTTTCTCCAGACCTTCCTCCAGACCTTCCCTGCGTCCCTCTTCCAACCCTGCTTTTTTTCCCTGCTCAAACCCCTTCTTCCGGCCAAGTTCCAGATTTGTCGTCATCAGATAATTATGATCCCGAATCGCCTTTTCCCTGGCTTCATACTCCAGGCGTTTCTCCTCATCGGCACTGAGAACATTCAGTCTCTCATAAGCTCTTTCTATATATTGACTTGTACCTGCTGCCATCTCAAACTCCTCCTTCTTTTCCGCATTGAAAAAGCGAGCCCAGTTCAATAGCTCTGTCTCCGGATATTCTCTCCTTTTCAGCTTCGTCAGCTCCAGGATATGGATCTCCAGCTTATCTGTATACATCCGCCGTCTGCTATCCTCCCAGAGATGAAAGCGGGAATAGAATTCCTCGTCTTCATCAAAAAGAGTAAAATCCAGAATCCCCACATGAATACATTTCTGCAGTACATCATAATCCTGGCCTTTCTGAATCAACCCAGTATACATCTTTGCCAGATAGAACAGGGACCGCTCCGGCCAGGCCGGAAAGGGTGCTATCTGAATCTCCAAATCCATTTGCCTCTTTCCGGTTGAATCTTCTCCTTCCTCAGCTAACTGTTCACAAATAAAAATGCGGATATCTAAAATCCCCAGCTTATCCTCGGAGTGCTCCTTCCTTAAAAAAGTGGGAAGAAGCTCTGTCCTCTCAATTTCCCTTGGTTCCACTCCCAACAATGCAGAGATAAATCCCCTTCGGATTTCTGCATCCTCCATTAATTCCTTGAAACAGAAATCCACCTTTGGTTTCATTAAAAATGTTTCCTCATTACCCATACCGCCTTCTCCTTTCCTTAAATTGCACATGTTTTTGTGCATAGAGGGATACCTGTAAGGTATTTCTTTAAATTGCACATGTTTTTGTGCATAAAGGGATACCTGTAAAGTATTTCCTGTAAGAAAGATACCGTCAGCAGTATGTATGCTCTTATTATAAAAGAATTCCTCACCTGATACAATATCTTTCTTTCTGCAGTTTGTTATCATCTCTTGGATTTCTTTGACAGAAACGTCTGAAACTTCTCAGAATCCTTCGATAGAATCAGTATACAGGATTTTCCAGGATTTGGCAAATAAAATTTTTAAGACTTCTATCACCTCGCCGCCATATACAGAAAAGACTGCCCACTCTCTGCAGTCTCCATACATATCCATACATTTTACATACACCATACCCACACATCATCCTCACAAGACAACCAACCGCCGAGTAAGAAAATAGCTTCTGCTCCGGCGTGTCAGCCCTCCGGAGCAGAAGCTATTTTCTTACTCGGAGACGTCCGTCCTCACCCCTCTTCTATCATCTCCCGCAATTTTCCAAACGCATCCCGAATCCCCCCAACCTCGTCAATAATCCCTTCCTCCACAGCCTGTCTTCCCACCAGCACAGATCCCACATCCTTTGTAAGTTCCCCCGTCTCCAGCATCAGCTTTAACAGCCGCTCCTCCGAAATCCCGCTGTGCTGCGTAATAAACCCGGCAATCCGATCCTGAATCTTCTGAAAATAATCGAAGGTCTGAGCCACCCCGATAATCAACCCCGTCATACGCACCGGATGAATCATCATAGTCCCTGTAGGAACAATAAAAGAATAATCCGTAGACACAGCCAGGGGTACCCCAATGGAATGGCTCCCCCCAAGAACCAGAGAAACCGTAGGCTTACTCAAAGATGCAATCATCTCTGCAATGGCAAGACCTGACTCCACATCCCCTCCCACCGTATTAATAAGAACCAGCAGCCCCTGAATCGTCTTACTGTCCTCCACAGCCGCAAGCTGAGGAATCACATGTTCATACTTGGTGGTTTTAGAATTAGAAGGCAGGCATTCATGCCCCTCAATCTCTCCGATAATATTCAGCAAATGAATCTTGGCATCCCCATCCTCCAGAGTAAGCTGTCCATATTCCTCTACCTGCTTATCCTGTTGCTCCTGCTTCTCTCCCGTCTGATTTTCCTCCTTATTCTGATTCTTTTCCTTTTTCTCCTTACCCATAAAAAACCAGCCTCGCTTCCATACGTTTTTGTATTAGTATGGAAAACAAGACCGGTTTTTATTCGTTATACTCCTAATGAAATATCCGCAATCAGCTCACAAAATAAAATCATAAGCAACAGGCCGGAAGTAAATTACCGGACTTTAAGCCTGCTTTAAAGCCTGCTCCAAATCCTCAATAATATCCTCCGGATTCTCAATCCCCACAGAAAGCCGAATCATTCCCGGCGTTACGCCTGCCTTGGCAAGCTGCTCATCCGTCATCTGACGATGGGTATGGCTGGCCGGATGAAGGACACAGGTACGTGCATCCGCCACATGGGTCACGATGGCTGCCAGCTTTAAGCTGTCCATAAACCGCACAGCCTCCTCTCTGCCGCCCTTCAAGCCAAAGGAAATCACGCCGCAGGTGCCATTCGGCATATACTTCTGGGCCAACTCATAATAAGGATCTTCCTTCAATCCTGCAAAATTCACAAATTCAACCTTCTCATGGTTATGCAAAAACTCCGCTGCGGCCTTTGCATTGCTGCAATGACGCTCCACCCGCAGCGCCAGCGTCTCCAGACCTACATTCAAAAGAAATGCATTCATAGGAGAGGGAATACTTCCCAAATCCCTCATAAGCTGAGCCGTAGCCTTGGTAATATAAGCCAGCTTTCCAAACTGCCGGGTATAGGTCACCCCATGATAAGTGGGATCCGGCGTAGTCAGCCCCGGAAACTTATCCTTATGGGAATCCCAGTCAAAATTACCGCTGTCCACGATACAGCCGCCCACTGCCATAGCATGTCCATCCATATACTTAGTCGTAGAATGCGTGACGATATCCGCTCCCCACTCAAAAGGACGGCAATTAATGGGGGTTGCAAAGGTATTATCCACAATCAGCGGGCAGCCATGAGCATGGGCTGCACGGGCAAACTTTTCAATGTCCAAAACCGTCAAAGCCGGATTGGCAATCGTCTCTCCCACTACCGCTTTGGTATTGGGACGAAAAGCTGCTTCAATCTCTTCCTTTGATGCATCCGGATCCACAAAGGTACATTCCATCCCCATCTTCTTCAAGGTAGCCGCATACAAATTAAAAGTTCCGCCATATACCTTAGCCGAACAAACCAGATGGTCTCCCGCCTCACAAATATTGGTCACTGCATAGAAATTCGCTGCCTGTCCGGAAGAAGTGAGCATAGCCGCCACGCCGCCTTCCAGCTCTGCAATCTTCGCAGCCACACAATCATTTGTCGGATTCTGCAAGCGTGTATAAAAATACCCGTTATCCTCCAAAGCGAAAAGGCGTCCCATTTCCTCAGTAGTATCATATTTAAAAGTAGTACTCTGATAGATGGGAAGGACTCTCGGCTCTCCCTTTTTCGGCTTCCAGCCGCCCTGTACGCAGATGGTATCCTGCCTCATGCCATATACCTTCCTTTCAGATCGTACACCATAGCCATATACCGTTCCCGGCATTCCTCCGGCTTCCCTTCTTCAATCATCCCGATACAGGGCGCCAGATAATTCCTCCAGATCTCTTTATAGACTTGTCCCGGCGCTTCCGACCGGGCAATACGGCTTACAATGGTAGGCGCAATGTTGTAATACTCTCTTACAAGCTCTGCTCCCTCCGGTGTGGAAAGCAGATACCGATCCCGATAATCCCGAAGAAGTGTAAGCTCATAACAATCGTCTGCCTTTCCCTGACTCTCACACACAGCAGTAGTAATATAACACAGCTTCTTCTGAAAACCGCTCTCAATCTTTTCATAGCTGGCTTTGCCTACAGAAGTTTTAAAGGCTGCGTTCCATTTCTCCACAAGGCAGTCTGTTAAGGGCTCTGCCGACTGTCCCTTCTGTTCCAGGATAGCCGGAAACATATATACTGCAAGGGTCATATTATAATTCACCAGTTGCTCGCTGCGCTTTCCCTTTTTGGGAATCCGTTCTAATTCAACGGCTGCCTGTTCCACCAAATGATCCGCAAGCTTCAAAAGCCACTCCTCGTCCACGCCGTCTTCCTTTACATAAACCTTCTCAATGGCATCAATCACTTCTATGTATTTGCGAAGATAAGCCTGAAAAGCCTCTGCATAAAGATTCTTTTTAAAAGAAGACAAAGGATTGCCTGCTTGAAAAAGCATGTCCTCTATTCCCTGCATAGCCTTATTATAATATTCACCGTATGCTACGACATCCATCTTTTTTCTCCTATTCCTGTTCCGTAGTATCTGGATGATACACCTTTATCTACTGTCTTATTTATTCGTCCCAATTGTGGTACACATTCTGAACATCATCGTCCTCGTCCAAAAGATCCAAGGTTTTCTGTAGATTTTTGATATCATTTTCATCTGTCAATGATACATAAGTCTGTGGAATCATCGTAACCTCGGCCTCTGCCATCACAATCCCCTCAGCCTCCAATGCCTGGCGCACCTGACTGAACGCATCGGGATCTGTGATAATCTCGAAGCTGTCCTCTTCCTCTGAAAAATCCTCTGCCCCCGCGTCCAATGCCAGCATCATCAAATCATCCGGATCCGTCTCACATTCCTCCCGGTCAATGATGATCTGCCCTTTCTTGTCAAACATATAGGACACACAGCCCTGGGTTCCTACAGAACCGTTTCCCTTGGTGAAGGCACTCCGGACGTTGGCCGCAGTCCGATTCTTATTGTCAGTCAATGCATCCACAATAATAGCAATTCCGCTGGGGCCATAGCCTTCATAGGATACATACTCATAATTAACGGCGCTTGCATTGCCTGCTGCCTTCTTGATGCCCCGTTCAATGGTATCGTTGGGCATATTGTTGGCCTTTGCCTTGGCAATTACGTCCCGGAGGCGGCTGTTATTGGCCGGATCTGCACCGCCCTCCTTAACTGCCACTGCAATCTCACGTCCGATAATCGTAAAAATCTTGCCTCTAGCGGCATCATTCTTTTCCTTCTTATGTTTTATATTGGCAAACTTTGAATGTCCTGACATAGCTTAACACTCCTCTTCCTTTAGTTCTTTTGTCCGCACCCTCCTGCGGGCAGACGTTCTTATCTATTTTAGCATTAAATTTCCGGGATGGCAAGCATTATGTATCCAGCTCCAGGCTTACCCGCAAGGCTTCATTTACCTTTTCCAGCAGCCTTTCATCCAGATGGCAGACCTTATCGCGAAGCCGCTGCTTGTCAATGGTCCGCAGTTGTTCTAACAAAATCACCGAATCCTTTACAATCTGGCACTGTCTGGTACTCAGCTCTACATGGGTAGGAAGCTTCGCTTTATTCATCTTTGAGGTAATAGCTGCCACAATCACGGTAGGGCTGTGGCGGTTTCCCGTGTCGTTCTGAATCACCAGAACCGGCCGAATGCCTCCCTGTTCCGAGCCTACCACAGGCCGAAGGTCTGCATAATAAATGTCTCCTCGCCTGATTATCAATCTTCTCACACTCCGATTTCCTGAAATTCTTTTGGCTGATGTATCCCAGCCTTATCGGAAGTATTTCCAAAAAAATCGGAAGTATTCATATTACTGTTCTGCCCAAGCTAATTGAGATATCTTAATTTACCTCTTTGTGATTATATATTCTGGGTACCCGTTTATTTATATCACAGACAAACTCATAATTAAAACGTCCGGAAAGATCACATAGAACTTCCAGCGAAAGATTTGCATCCCCATCCCTTCCAAAAAGAGTAACCTCCATTCCCATCTCCGCCTCCGGAATCTCTGTCACATCCACCATCATCTGATCCATGCACACCCGGCCTCGAATCGGCGCCTTCTTTCCGCAGACCAACACATAGCCTTTATTGGAAAGGCTTCTGGGATAACCATCCCCATACCCCACCGGAATCGTGGCAATGCGTCGGGGGGAATCCGCCTGATAGATTCCTCCATAGCTGACCTCCGTTCCTGGCACAATCTCTTTCATGTGAACAATACGGCTTTTCAATTCCATAGCAGGCTTTAGGATTAGCTCATCCATGCAGACTTCCCTGGAAGGATAGAGTCCGTAAAGAATAATTCCGGCCCGAACCATATCCCACTGAGCTTCCTTTAACTCCATAATGCCTGCACTGTTGGAACAATGACGGATGGGAAAAATAAGCCCTTCCTGACGACATGCTTCCTCAAATGCCTGAAAACGGGCAATCTGGCTTTTCGCAGAGGTTTTGTCGCTCTCATCCGCCCTGGCAAAATGGGTAAATAATCCCTCCAGCCGAATCCCCGGCATCCGCCCTATCTCCCGAATCTCCTCAATGGTTTTCTTTGTATCCGGAAAACCAATGCGGCTCATGCCTGTATCTATTTTGATATGCACTGGTATCACAATATCTTTTCCCAACAAAGCACTCTGCTTCACTGCCGCAGCAGACAAAGCCTTCCCTGTCTCTAAGGTGTACACAGCAGGACGGATCTGTGAGCAGAAGCTTCCATCTGCTTCCATCTCTTCCTCCAAAAGCCCGGCAATCTTTTCACAGTCCTCCGGATATACATACCCCAGAATCAGCAGCGGCTTTCGAATGCCTGCCCTTTTTAGCTCCAGAGCCTCCTCCAGCATGGCCACTGCAAAGCCCCACAGGTATTCCTTCTTTTCCACATGAAGTGCAATCGCCCTGGCCCCATGGCCATAGGCATCTGTCTTCACAACAGCCGTCACCTTGGTATTTTCAGACAGTCCGGCCTTGATCTCATCTAAATTCGCTTCTATGGCATCCAGATCCACAAAAGCACCTATACGTGTATATGAATTCATCATTTTTCTTCCCTTCTAACTATATTATATGTCTATTGGGATTCACAGCCACTCCCGAACCATATTTGCCGCACACGAAAAGAAAGTTGCTCTCAACAGTAACAAAAGGGAACCAAAAGCCTGCCTGACTTTTAAGTCCCCTTACTATTTTCTAAGAATGCTCCTTTTCATACCGATTGATATTATAAGACAGCTGCATCAAGCTCTCAGATAAATGTACGTTCTCCACCAGCACATCCTCCGGAACCTGCAGATCCACATGAGCGAAATTCCAGATAGCCTTGATGCCGTACCTCACCAAAAGCTCAGCCGTCTCCGCCGCTTTAGACTTAGGCAGCGTCAAAGTTGCTATCTGAATGTCCTGCTCTCGAATAAAGTCCTCCAGATCCTCCATCATATAAATCTGAATTCCCCGGACGCTTAAGCCCTTTAATACAGGATTCACATCAAAGATTCCTTTGATCACAAAACCTCTTTTTTCAAAGGATACGTAGTTTGCCAAGGCCTGACCCAGATTGCCGCCTCCTATAATGATCATATTGTACTTCTTGTCCAGTCCCAGGATCTTTCCAATCTCTTCATACAGATGCGCAACGTTGTATCCGTAGCCCTGCTGCCCAAAACCGCCGAAATTATTCAGATCCTGCCGGATCTGGGATGCCGTCACATGCATCCGGTCGCTCAGCTCCCCAGAGGAAATACGCTCCACGCCGCTTTCCATAATCTCACCCAGGTATCGGTAGTAACGCGGAAGCCTTTTGATGACTGCTTTTGAGATTTCCCGTTCTTCCATTGAAACACCGTCCCGTCACATATTTTTCTGTTTTTATTATATCGGCCGCCCAGAGGGTTGTCAATGACTTTGTAGGATTTTTCACAAACTATTTGACTTTTCCCCGGCTTCCGTTATAATAAAAAATAACCGTGTCCTTTAAGGGCAGATACAGGAAAGCAGAGGTTTTATTTACTATGATACTGGCATGTCAGAGCATCCATCATTCATTTGGCACCAACGTAATTTTAAAGGATGCATCCTTTCATATAGAAGAGCGTGAAAAGGCCGCCATCGTGGGCATTAACGGCGCAGGCAAATCCACCCTGCTGAAAATCATTGTTCATGAGCTCACGCCGGATTCCGGCGAGGTAGTGCTGGCAAAAGGACGCACGCTGGGATATCTGGCCCAGCACCAGGATTTGGAAAGCCAACGCACCATCTATCAAGAGCTTTTAGAGATGAAGCGTGAAGTAATCGATCTGGAAAGCCGCATCCGCACTCTGGAACAGGAGATGAAATCATTGGAGGGCAGCGCCCTTAAGACAGCTTTAGACACCTACACCCGTCTCAATCACGAATTTGAACAAAAAAACGGCTATGCCTACAAAAGCGAAGTCATTGGTGTTCTAAAGGGACTGGGCTTTTCGGAGGAAGATTTTGAAAAACAGGTAAATACCCTCTCTGGAGGTCAAAAAACAAGAGTTTCCCTGGGAAAGCTTTTGCTCTCCCGCCCGGATATCATTCTCCTTGACGAGCCTACTAACCATCTGGATATGGCCTCCATCGCCTGGCTGGAAACCTTTCTTTTGAACTACGATGGAGCCGTAATTATCGTGGCACACGATCGATATTTCCTAAATCGGGTTGTCACAAAAGTGATTGAGATTGATAATGGACAAGTAACCGCCTTTCAGGGGAATTACTCAGATTATGCCGCCAAAAAGTCTCAGCTTCGCGAGGCTTTGATGAGTGCATGGCTGAATCAGCAAAAAGAAATCAGGCATCAGGAGGAAGTTATTGCAAAACTAAAATCCTTTAACCGTGAAAAATCCATCCGGCGTGCAGAAAGCCGGGAAAAAATGCTGGATAAAATCCAAGTTCTGGAAAAACCTGCGGAAGTCCGCTCTGAGATGCACTTTTGCCTGGAACCTGAGATTGTAAGCGGAAAAGATGTGCTTACTGTAGAAGGACTTTCCAAATCCTTCGGCCCTCTAACCCTTTTTACAGATCTGAATTTTGAGCTAAAACGGGGCGAACGGGTAGCATTAATCGGAAATAACGGAACCGGAAAAACCACAATCCTGAAGATCCTGAATGGACTTCTGGATGCAGACCAAGGCTCCTTTTGTCTGGGCGCCAAGGTAAAGATCGGTTACTACGATCAGGAGCATCATGTACTTCATATGGAGAAAACTCTTTTCGAAGAAATCTCCGATGCCTACCCGAATCTGGACAATACCAAGATCCGCAGCACTCTGGCAACCTTTCTCTTTACAGGAGATGACGTGTTCAAACGAATCGGGGATTTGAGCGGCGGCGAACGGGGACGTGTTTCCCTTGCAAAGCTCATGCTTTCTGAAGCCAACTTTTTAATTCTGGACGAACCTACCAACCATTTAGATATTGTGTCTAAGGAGATTCTGGAGGAAGCCCTGAACCGTTATACGGGTACTGTACTGTATGTGTCCCACGACCGCTATTTTATCAATACCACCGCTACCCGAATTCTGGATCTGACAGAACGTCAATTAGTGAATTATATCGGCAATTACGACTATTATCTGGAAAAGCGGGAGGCGCTGACACCTGTCTCTGAAAATAGCGGCAGTTCCAAATCCGAAGCCTCCTCTGCCGGAAAGCTGGACTGGAAGCAGCAAAAAGAAGAACAGGCCCGAATTCGAAAACGGGAAAACGATTTAAAAAAGACGGAGGCAGAGATTTTTGAACTGGAAACCAGAGATCAGGAAATCGACGAACTGCTTACCCAGGAAGAAATCTATACCAGCACTGCCGAGTGCTTAAAGCTTCATCAGGAAAAGGAGGCTATAGCCAGGCGTCTGGAGCTCCTCTACGAACAATGGGAAGAACTGGCATAGGCTGAATCATCTGTCAAAAGCCTGGAATTATCCTATATCTGTGTATGCACATAAAAAGACTGGCACAAAGTAACCCCTACGGCTTTCCATATCAACATTCTGGAAAAACCTTCCTTCTTACTTTGTGCCAGCCCTGTTATTTTTCTATCTATTTTATTACAAGCCTGACTTTGTCTCGTTCTTCACGGAAATGAACTCTCGATAACAAAAGCCCATAATATCCTTCCGGGTCACAATCCCGATAAAAATCTGTTTGTCATCAATCACCGGTACAAAATTCTGATTCATGGCTTTCGAAAACAAATCCTCAATATTGGAATCAATGGAAATCGGCTCAAACCTTGCCCTGCGCCTCACTGTCTGAATCGACACATCCTCCGCCGCACGCAGATCCAGCGAAAACTTATTTTTCAAAGTCCAGAGCATATCCCCCTCTGTGATGGTTCCTATGTACTCACCATTTCGATTAATCAGAGGAATTGCTGTAAATCCGCTTCTCTCCAGCTTCTCAAGCCCCTGACGCAAGGTACTGTCGTCATAGAGATAGGCAAGCTCACCCTTAGGCTTCAGAAAAAACAATATGTTCATTGGTTCGTTCCTTTCTATTATTCGTTCCGCAGAATATTATTTGTACATCTTTATTCGATTTTTACAGCAGCGGTGCCAATACTCGCAAAACAGCGCAGAACAGGCTGCCGAAAAATCCCTGCCTCGTATCCCTTAGCTGAATCTCCCGGCTCTGCTCTATGGTTTGCAGGCAATCCTGCTTCACATCCGCCACAATGGAATTCCTGTAAAACAGCGTACCGCACTCAAAATGCAGATATAGACTCCGGAAGTCCATATTGATGGTCCCCACCACTGCCGTCTCGTCATCACAGACATAGGACTTGGCATGAAGAAATCCCGGCGTATATTCATAAATATGTACTCCGTCTTTTAACAGAGAGGGATAATAGGAACGGGTCAGTTGAAATATCACCTTTTTATCCGGTATTCCAGGGGTAACAATCCGCACATCCACTCCTCGTTTGGCCGCCAGACGCAGAGCCGTATCCATCTCATGATCAATAATCAGATATGGGGTAAAAATGTACACATAATCCCTTGCCTGATTTAAAATATTCAGATAAACATTCTCGGCCGCAATCTCATCGTCCAGCGGCGAATCCCCATAGGGCTGCACAAAGCCGTCAGACTCAAATGGTTCCGGATGGTAGCATTTTGGCCGAAAAGCTTCATAAGAAACATCCGTTTTGCGAAACGCATTCCACATCTGTAAGAACATCACTGTATAATTCCATACAGCCTCGCCTTTCAGCATAAAGCCCGTATCCTTCCAGTGACCAAAACGCATTTTCTCATTGATATACTCATCCGCCAGATTCACACCGCCGCTGAAAGCCGTATGTCCGTCAATCACCGTAATCTTCCGATGGTCTCGGTTATTCATCACCAGTGACCAGAGAGGAATAAACGGATTAAATGCCATGCAGCGAATCCCTTTGGCCTCCAACTGCCGATCATACCCTGGCGGAAGCAGGGAAACACTTCCCAAGTCATCATAGAGAAAGCGTACATCCAGTCCTGCTGCTGCTTTTTCCTCCAGAATCTCCAAAATGCTGTCCCACATCCGGCCTTTTTCCACGATAAAGTATTCCATAAAAATGAAATGTTCCGCCTTCTTAAGCTCTTCTAAAAGCTTCGGAAACAGTTCATCGCCCAGACTGAAGTAGCTGGCCTGCGTATTCCGATATACGGGAAAACCGCAGGTCTGTGACATATAGGCAAACTGTCCCTTCATTCGGGCATCTGTCTGCTGCACCCCCTTTAAAACTGCCTCTTCCTGAATCAAGGCTTCCTTCGTACGCTTCTGCTCTGCTTCCAGCTTCCGGCGCATCTTCTTTGAGGGCTGTTTATTGCCTACAAAAAGATAAAACAGGCCGCCCAGCAATGGAAATACCAGAATAAAAATGATCCATGCCATCTGATAAGCCGGGTTCTCGCCTCGGTGAATAATCCAAAGCACTGCCAGCAGACTCAATACTGTAAATATAATGGAGATGGCTGTAGAATATGTAAGCAGCCTGGTCAAAAAAGTCAGAAACCACACAAGTTGAAGCAACAGCAATATTCCAAAAAACACCAGTCTGCTTGTAAGCAGCTTTAATATCTTCCGTAACATATTCCTTTCTCTCCTGTTCCCCTTCATCCTACCACATTTTTCATCTATTTCCAAGTTTACTGTCTTATTTCACAAAATTTTAATACTTTGCACATTTTATGTTAAAGTGCCGTATTTTTACTTTCCCACAAAATCCCCCATCCAAATACTTACTGTCAGGGTATTGGATGAGGGACTTAGAATGCATTCCTAAAATTCAAACTTATACTGCTATATGGATTCCTGTGGTACCTCCGGCTGGGACTCAGGTTCTGCCGGAACCTCCGGCTGGGGCTCAGGTTCTGCCGGAACCTCCGGCTGAGGAATCTCTGGCTGTGGCTCTGCCGGTATCTCCGGCGGCTGCTCCGGTTGGGGCTCCACTGGCTCAACCGGCTCCACTGGCTGCGGCTGTACTGGTTCAACCGGAACTACAGGTGTTTCTTCAGCCGGCGGAACTGCGGGTGCTGACGGTACTTGAGGCTCAGACTGCGCCGGATTGCTGTAATTCGCTCCCCCGTCTCCTTCGCTGCCTTCCGGCGGCATCACATTTTCCGGAACCGTCTCCTGTACGGGCGCAGTTGTATTTGATTTGCCCGTCTGTTTCTTCCTATCCGCCATAGAACTGTCATATTCCACCGGTGTCCCTTTGGAAATGGGGATGGCCCCCAGGTATTCCTCCAGGGTCTGACCGCTTTCTTTTATCTCCAAGGCTGCTTTCTTTCCCACATAGCGAAAATGCCAGGGTTCATAAATAATTCCTGTAACCTCAGTCTTTCCATTGGGATATCTCAATATAAAACCATAATCATAGCAGTTTTCCTTCAGCCACTGAAAGCCTTTGGTCTGTTCCTGCTTCTCATCTAATCTTCGATACTCGGCAGATACAAAGTCCAGAGCCAGCCCTGCCTGATGCTCACTGGTTCCGGGAACCGCCACAACTTCAGCTGCCCGTTCCTTGGCTTCCGCATAGGAATAATCCATCATTACGCCTTCTTCAATCTTCGCTTCATGAAGGGCTATCTGCTTGTCCATGGTCCGATAAGATGAGGTTACATATATGTAGGCTCCATCCTTACGGGCTGCCTGCACCATAGCCATATAATCATCATAAGCCCGGGCATCAATCTTGTGTCCGCCTCCAATACTCTTTAATTCTACTTCAAAATCATCCGGAAGGGGATGTGTCCGGTTCACAAGAATCAGATTCCAGTCATCTGGGAGGTTCTCCTCCAGAATCTCCTCTTCCTCTTTTGTCTCATCCTCCGTCTCTGCCACCGGAACAGTCTTTTTCTCCAGCTTTTCTTCCTGCTCTGCTGCCTGTGCTTTGGCGGCATCACGGTTCAGATTGCCTGCATACACAGTTCCTATGACCATTCCCAGACAAAGGAAGCAAAGTACACCTGCCAGGAAATTTATCAGTCTTTTTTTCTGTCTTCTTGTCATTTGCTCTCAATCTCTTTTCCTCAATATCTATGAAAAAAACTCAATTTCTACTACAGTATATAGTAAAAGATGCCTATAAGCAAGTGATTTGGGAAAAAAATTCTTAATAATTTCTTACTCTGCTTCCTTCCCATTCCTGGTTTACCATAATTTATATTGAAAGAACATACATAACATATTTATTCCAAATGGAAAAAAGGCGGGAATCACTTAACCAAGTATTTTCTCGCCTTTTTTCCGCCTTTCAATCAGCAAAACGGGTTCTATCTGAAAGGTTTGCAAACATTTTTACTGCCGCATAGACTGATACATCTCATCCAGCATTTCATCTGTGATATCCACCGGATTATTATACAGGTTCGGATGTCTGCTGATTCTCACCAGCTCCGCCACCTGCTCATCTGTCAAATGAAATTCCTTCAGATCTGTCCGAAGTCCAATATCCGCCTTTAACTGGTGAATGGCATCCGCCATATCATACATATCCCTAAAGCCCAGCTCCTTTGCAAACCCATGCACTCTTCCTTCCTGAGCATCTGCATTGATTCGGGCAAAGTAATCCAGGGTCAATCCGCAGGCTTCCCCGTGGGGAATATGCAATAGATTCGTAAGCGGGAAAGAGCAGGCGTGTGAGCTGGTCGTCTTGGGCAAGGTAAAAGCAAGCCCTGCAATCACAGAAGCCTCTGCCATCTTCCTGCGTGCCTCCTTATTCTCAGGCTCCTTACAGGCTATTCTTAAATATTGGAATACAAGCCTGCAGGCATGCAGTGCAAATGCATCACAGATCGGCTGATGTCCCTTACTCCAAAAGCCCTCCAGTGCATGGCATAGTACATCAATTCCTGTACTTGCTGTCATATAAGGGGGAAGCGTATAAGTAAGCTCCGGATCAATCAATGCAATAGAAGGATAAAATCCATTGGATACAATGGGGCCCTTCTTTCCCAATTCTTTATCACTCAGTACTGCCACACAGGTCACTTCACTGCCTGTTCCTGCCGTTGTCGGAATTGCAATCAAAGGCAGATGCTTCTCTGGCATAGGCTCGCCCGTTCCATGATATTTACGGATGGAATCCTCCGTAAAGCAGATGGACCCTGCCGCCTTTGCGCAGTCTAAGGCGCTTCCTCCGCCTAAAGCCACAAGAAAATCAATCTCGCTCTCCCGAATCTGTTTTGCACAGGCATCTACCTCCGCAACCTCCGGGTTGGGTGATACCTGACTGTAAATTCCCGTCAAAACACCTTCACTTGCTTCCACAATTTTTTCTGCAAGGCCGCTTTTCATAAAAAACGGATCGCTGACCAAAAGTCCTCTACTGCAGCCCAGATCCTTTGCCGCCTGCTTAAGTTCACCTGCTGCGCCCTCGCCAAACCGTATGGTTACAGGCTGCAAATACTCCCACATCATAGCCAAAAGTTCCTCCTATCTTAAGTTATAGTTGCTGCGCAACGGTACGAAAGGGTAAAGTCACTTCGGCACACAGGTAATGAGAGAAACTTTCATTCGAAAGGGCACTCATGAAAATTTCTCTCGTGCGCCTTTGCGACTTTACCTATTCAAACATCTTAATCACTGTCTTCAACACCTTATTTCTCTGCTCAAAAGCAAATTCAAAGGCTTCCTGAGATTTTTCAAAGGGAAAGATTGTTGGATTGCAAAGGAATGTATTAAAATGCTCTGGGAATCATCCATTTCTACGGATAAGATTTTAGGAGCAGGTGTTACAATCATAGGACCGGTAAACCAGGATGAGGGCATTGCCCTGCATCCCTTCCGTCTATTCGAACAGGCGATTCCAATTAAACAATACTTTGAAGAAGAATTTCCTTTCCGGACGGCTGTGGAAAGCAATGTATGCGCATACCTTCTCAGTGAACTTCTGTACACGAATATTGCGGCAACAGCCCAGAATATTTTAATGCTGAAATGGGGGCCCGGAGTCGGATCTGCCATGGCCATCCGGGGGCAGGTCTACAAGGGTTATAACTACCAGTCTACGGAGATTGGACACAATCAGATTACAGAAAAGAATGGGAAAAAATGCAATTGCGGACGAACCGGATGCTTAGAGCCTTCTATCTCGGCTGATGCAATTGTAGAATTTATTCAAAAGAATACCATATCCTCTCCGGCCGGAGAGCTTGCCCGTCTGATGGAGACGATTGGAGCTCCATCCCGTGGGAATCTGTCACAATATCTGGATGGGGCAAGTGATTCCTGTGTGCTCTGGAGCTTTCTCACCACCTGCGCCCACGCTCTGGCTTCAGTTACCAATAATGCCATCCATATATTGGCCCCGGATAAGCTTGTTCTTATGGGGGATCTCTTTGAACATGATTCCATTACAAGATTGTTTACAGAGCAGCTTTACCAGATTAATCCTATGCTCCCCCCTGACCTGTGTATCAAAAACCAGCCATTTTCCGACAAAAAATATATTGGGGCCACCGCTATTGCAGTTTCACAGCTTCTGCTTCCACTGTAAAATAATGTTCAATTCTTGGTGCAGTAAGGATAAAAGCCCCGCAGAAACCTATGGCATGATTAAGCCATAATTCCTGCGGGGCTTTTTTTATTTTCCTCTAATCCTTACCATTCCTTCTTTTCCACAATCTTTACCGAAACCCGATAGCTTATAAAAAGAAACACAAGGATTACAGCCGCACCAATACCGCTAAACTTTGAAACAGTACTGTCGGAAATCCGGATTCCAAGATCTTTCAGCAGATAAATCCCTCCCCAAACAAAGACAAAAATTCCCATGTAGATAGCGACCAAAAGCATCCGCCCTTTTTCCACTCCCAGCTTAAAAATTATCGGAATCATAGTAGAAAAGGCAAGCAGGAAAAGGCATGCTACCGATGCTGCGCTTACAAGCTGCTCCGCCAGCTCATCAATCCCGCCTTCCAGCACCAGACTCATCAAAAGACTGCCGAGTATTCCTATCACAAAAGCGCCTGCAAGAAATGCCAAAAGAAGCACATACTTGGACTGTACCAGATTCTTCTTCGTGACGGGAAGAGTCAGGGCATATTTTTCAAAATGAGCCGCCTCATCAAAGCTAAAGCTGCTTATCACCGACATAACGCCGCATAACATAATCATCATGGGAAAGAAAGAATAGTTCTTCATAAATCCGCTCCAAACCATCATTCCGGCACAAGTGATTACATACTGCTTTCCCAGCCGTTTTAAATTGTAAATATCTTTTAACAGTAAACCTTTCATTACTATTCCGCCTCCTATTCTGAATTTCCTTACGCCCACAGGATTGCAACTGATTAAAGCTCCCTGGCTTCCATGCCTTTTACCGTATATAACAGAATATCTTCAATAGAAACCCGATCTATCACCAGATTCGGATACTGATTCTCAAGCTCCCTGCGGTTCTTTACCAATGCCTCCACTTCAAAGCGGTTCTTCTGCATTCCCAGCACGAAAGAGCTGTCCAGCCTTGCAAAATCTTCTTCACCGCAGCGGATGAGCCCATAGTCATAAATAAGGGTGTCCTTATTTTCAAAAAACAGAAGCTTCCCCTTGTGAATCAGCAGAATGTAATCGGAAATTTTCTCAATATCACTGGTAATGTGGGAGGAAAGAAATATCGTATGATCCTCCTCCTGAATAAACTCCAAAAAGATATCAAGAATCTCATTTCGGACGATGGGATCCAAACCGCTGGTGGCTTCATCCAGAATCAAAAGCTTTGTATGATGGGAGAGAGCCACCGCAATGGACAGCTTCATCTTCATTCCTCTGGAGAAATCTTTCACAGGCTTCCCCTCCGCCAGTTCAAATCTCTTACAGTAATCCCGAAAAACCCCGCTCTCCCACTGACGGAAAATCTGCCGCATCATGGTGTCCACATTTTTTATATTCAGGTTATCCGGAAAATAGCTCTCATCAAAGACTACTCCAATCTGTTCTTTCAGCTCCCGATCCCTCATACCGTTCTCTTTTCCCAGGATTCGTATGCTTCCGGAATCTGCCTGAATCAAGTCAAGAATCGCCTTGATGGTGGTACTCTTGCCTGCTCCGTTTTCTCCGATAAATCCTACGATAGAGCCAGACGGTACCTGAAAGCTCACATTGTCCAGTGTAAAATCTTTGTAGTGCTTGGTCAGTCCGTTTACTTCAATTGCATATTCCATAATCTACATCTCCTCATACAGCATTTTTACAACCTCTATCAGTTCTTCCTGTGACATTCCATACTGTCTGGCCGTGTCTATGGCTGCCTGCAGATGGTGTTCCACCGCCTTAAGCTGCTCCTCCTTGACAAATTCCCGATCCGCCTCACGAACGAAGCTGCCTTTTCCCACAATGGTGGTAATAAAACCGTCTCGCTCCAGCTCCTCGTAAGCCCGCTTGGTGGTAATCACGCTGATCCGAAGCTCCTTGGCCAGAAGACGCATGGAGGGCAGGGGATCGCCGGGACTTAAGGCGCCGTTCATAACCATGGCCTTGATCTGAGCGGTGATCTGTTCGTAAATGGGTTTTCCGCTGGAATTGCTGATTATAATGTTCATCTTTCACCTCTTATGTTCTGCGCAGAAATACAGGTATGTATACCAAAGAGTATATGTGTTCATATCTGTTATAATGTATATATCATATATATATATTATTGTCAATATGTTTTCTGCGTTTTCTCTAAAAAAGTGAAAAAAGAAACCGCAAAGCTTCACACACTTCACGGTTTCCTAAACGCTCCTATATTCATATCCTACAGATATTCCATGCGCACATGTCTCTTCAGGCCAAACGATTTTCTAATAATATCTGCGCACCGACCGGATAGACCGGTACAAAGCATTCTCTGTCTTAATTCCGGTAGCAGGCGTACTTGCATGAACGATCCGTCCGCCTCCTAAGTAAATGGCTACATGACCGCCATAATAAATAATATCTCCAGCCTGAGCTTCTGAATAGCTGACCTCCCGGCCGCCGCGCCCCTGTGAATCCGATGTTCTTGGAATAGAGATTCCAAAATTTCGGAATACTGCCTG
Source organism: Clostridia bacterium (assembly GCA_910574255.1). GTDB lineage: Bacteria > Bacillota > Clostridia > Lachnospirales > Lachnospiraceae > Laedolimicola. The sequence continues at coordinate 168,254 of CAJTAK010000005.1, read as the reverse complement.
CGTAAAGCCCGAACAATCCGCTCCGTTTGTAAGACTTGTCCCTCCTGACACATACGGATTTCCTACATATCGCAAGGCAAAATTGGCAATATCCCTGCCTTTGGAGCTGTTGCCGCTTACAGTCGTTCCTCCGCCGGTGTTTCCGCCTGTACTTCCGCCGGTGTTTCCGCCTGCACTTCCGCCGGTGCTTCCACCTGTATTTCCGGCAGAAGTCGCTCCTCCAGTGATTGTCCCGGTAGTACCTCCGCTATTAGCCGCAGCTGCGGCTGCAGCTGCCGCAGCCGCCTCAGCCTCTCTTCTCCTGCGCTCTGCCTCCAGCTTCTTCAGCTGAGCTGTCTGCTCCTTAATCTTATTCTTATATTCCTTTGCTTTAGCCTGAGCACTGGCAAGCTGATTTTCATAATCAGCCTCCTGAGCCTTTTTCTGGGCCAGTGTGCTCTCTACTGCTGCCTTTTCCTCCTCATACTCTGCCTGAAGGGTCTCCATCTCGGCCTTCTCCTGCTCCAGCTGATCCCGAAGCTCTGCAACCTGAGCCCGGGTCTCCTGATAAGCCGTCAGCATCTCTCTGTCCTGCTTGTGAATTTCATGAGCATATTCCTGCCGGTTTAAGAAGTCCGCAAAGCTGCTGGCCTCCAAAAACATGGTTAAATAGCTGCCCTCCCCTTCTTCATAGATATATTGAATCCGAAGCTTCATAGCCTCATACTGTTCTTCTTCCCGCTTCTTGGCCGCCTCATAGTCCGCCTTTGCCTGTTCCAGTTCCTCCTGCTTCAGCTCCAAGTCCGCCTCCAGGATCTCCAGATTCATCACCAGCTCCATAAGATCCGAACCCAGTGAATCAATCTCCGCCAGCACTGCCCTTTGCTGACTCTCAATAGTCTTCATCTGGTTGTTGATCTCATCCAATTGACGCTGGGTCTCCTTCTGCTGCTTTTTCAGATCCGCCTCAGTAGCTGATGCCTGTATGGAAAAGCAGAGACATACAGTCAGCGCAGCCGCTATGGCCCTGATATGTATTTTTTTTATTTTCTTCATTCTATCCTCACTAAATTTGTATATTTATTGCTGCAATGCTGTATAGCAGCGCCGCTTAGTTTCTATGTACTATTTTTTATTATAACTGCCAGCCTTTTATATTTCAAGATTTTCAAGAGATTTATGTGAACCAAATAATGTGAATTATTTGTAACTGTGAAAATACTGAACTGTTAAAATTATTTTAACTCTGATACAAATTCCTTCCACGCATCCTCATGCTCTACATAATACAGGGGGCAAAGCTTACCGCCCTCATCATAGTGGCGCAGCACATCCTTCGGTCTCAAATCATATTCGTACAACAGCCAATTTACCAGATGAATCAATGACTGATAAGTTGCATCCGTAAACTTCCCATCCTCTGACAAATAGCAGCACTCAATGGAAACAGAATCATAATTCCGCCCCTTTACCGCATAGGCAATCTCTTCCAAAGGAATGCACTGAATAATCTCCCCGTCATATCCAATGATAAAATGAGCACTGGCTGATGTTTCCTGCGTATCTTTGAGATTTTCAAAATAGCTCCTGTTCTGGGCTGCACTTGTCCCCGGATTGGCGGTATAGTGGACAAAGACATTCTTTACCTTTTCCAGCTTCTCTCCCGGTCTGGAATAAGGATTTTCCGTAAGATAATCCTCCATCATCTCCGGCGGATCCACTGGTTCCCTGACTGCCTTCCGATAGATTTCATAAATTCCATAGCCCATTCCGATTCCAAATAAAAGTACGATGAGCATAGCCAGAGTCCGCACCAGAATCACTTTCCTTCTGCGCTGCTTTTTTCTTCGCTCCCACTCTCTCCTGCTCATTCTCCTGTTCTGTCCTGTTCTGTCATTCTGCTCTCGTTTAATAAGTCTTCCCTTCCTCTTTTACATTCTGTGCAAAATTCTGTCTACATCCTTCTTCTTTCCAATTACCATCAGATGCTGTTCCTTTTCAAATGTATGATCGGCCGAAGGAAGCAAATCCAAATCCTCACCTGTCTTGATTCCAAGAATGCTCACCTGATAGCGAACCCGGAAATCAAGCTCCCGGATGCTCTTTCCAATCCACTCCCGAAGAAGCGGAATCTCATAGATGCCATAGTCATCCGTCAATTCCAGGTAGTCAAAAACATGATTGGAGCTGAATTTCTTTGCTGCACGCTCTGCAATGTCACGTTCCGGATAAATGACCTCATCTGCTCCGTTGCGCAGTAAGAACTTAGCTTGTATATCCCGTTCCGCCTTGCTCACCACATAGCCTGCCCCAAGCTCTTTTAGAAGGCTTGTAATCTCCAGGCTGTTCTGGAAATTTCCGCTGATGCATACAAAGCATACGTCAAAGTTCCGAACGCCAAGGCTTTTTAACACCTCCACATTGGTGCAGTCGCCAATCTGAGCGCTGGTCACCAGCGGCAACAGATCCGACAGCCTCTCTTCATCCTCATCCACAATCATAATTTCATTATCTAATTCAGCCATATTCATGCAAAGCAAATGGCCGAACTTTCCCATACCGATCATCAGAATAGATTTCATATTCTACTTCTCCATTTTAGTTCCGTAATATTCTGTCAATACACCTCCATATAGATCAATTTCCAGCCGGCAAAAGATTCGTCTGTAAATCGATCTGTGCATTGACACAATATTACTGTTTCAGTTCCGTAATATTCTGTCACCCCACCAGAATCCGCTCTGTAGGCTTCTGTACCGGAGATGCCTGACGATTCTCTGTAAAAATCAAAGCGAAGGTCAAGCTTCCCATCCTGCCGCAGTACATCAGAAACATTAAGATAAGCTTACTGAATACTGTCAGGCTTCCTGTTATTCCCACAGAAATCCCCACGGTTCCAAGGGCTGAACATACCTCAAAGAGCACATCCGCCAACGGAAGCTGCTCCAGTGCCGTAATCGCCAGTGTGCCAAACAGATCCAGCATCAGGCTTAAGGTTAAAATGGCCGCCGCACGTTTGACCACATCCTCTTCCAGCCTTCGCCCAAAGACCTCCGCCCCCTTGGTTTTCCGCAGGGTAGAGCGCAGATAAATCAGCAAAACCGCCATCGTCGTGGTCTTGACGCCTCCTGCCGTTGATCCGGGATTGCCGCCCACAAACATCAGCATCACCATCCACAGCTTGCTGCCGTCGCTTAAGGCCGCCGTATCTGCCGTATTAAAACCTGCCGTTCTGGTTGTGGCCGATTGGAAAAGGCTTAAGAGAACCTGCTTTCCTACCGGCTCTCCGGCAAGGATTCCATCCCGTTCCAGCAGATAAAAAAGTATTGCTCCGCCAAACAGAAGAATCACCGTCATAGACAGCACCAGCTTCGTGTGAAGGCGGTACTGCCGGAAATGCCACTTATTCTTCAGCAGATCATCCCACACCAGAAAACCAATTCCGCCAATCAGAATCAATGAAATCAAGGTCAGATTCACCAGCGGATCTCCTGCATAATAAGTCATAGAGCTACCGGCCTGACGCACACCCATCAAATCAAAGCCTCCATTGCAAAAGGCAGAAACAGAATGAAAGATCCCATAATAGAGACCCTTCCCTATTCCAAAATCTCTCACAAACCGAAGGGATAAAAGGATAGCTCCCACGCCTTCAAAGAGCAAGGTTCCAAGAAGTATCTGCCGCACCAGCTTCACAATTCCGCCAATCTGCAGGGTATTGACGCTTTCCTGTAAAAGCCCTCTCTCCTTAAGTCCGATCCTCCGGCGCAGAAGCAGGGAAAAAGTGACGCTGAAGGCCATTAGTCCTAACCCCCCAAGCTGAATCATCACCAGGATCACAAGCTGTCCGAAAAGTGTCCAATGCTGAAACGTATCATGGACAATCAGTCCTGTTACGCAGGTAGCGCTCACTGCCGTAAATGCTGCATCCAAAAGACTGGTACTCTGCCCATCTCTGGTTGAAAAAGGCAGCAGCAGCAAAAGCATCCCTACCAGAATAATTCCCAGAAAGCTCAATGCTATAATCTGTACCTTGGAAAATCGAGGCGTATGCAGCTTATGCCTCAATCTATGTTCTGTCTGTTCCAAAATTCTCTCACCAACCATTTATATGACAGTATCTTTGAATAAAAGAACATGCTGCCCTTTATCCATAACACAGTCCGTCTTTGCAAAACAATCTGCCGAATGGCTCTTCTGTCAAATGCAAAACTCCTGCTTAACAGTTCCATCCAGCTCCTTCCAGGTAAATACTCCGTCCTCCAGCACCAGATACCCATGCCAGCTCCCATCCTTGGGAATCGATACAGAACCGGGATTTAAGTAAATGTAATCCTCTGTCTCCTTACATACCGGCACATGAGTATGACCATGAAGCAGAATATCCCCCTTTTTCAGCATGGGAAGCTTCTGCTCATTAAAAATATGTCCGTGAGTGGCAAAAATCATCCTGCCCTTTTCATAGAGAATACAATATTCCGCCATAATCGGAAATTCCAACACCATCTGATCCACATCCGTATCGCAATTTCCCCGAACGCACAGAAATTCCTCCTTTCTGGCATTCAACATTTCAATAACTTCCTTCGGTGCATATTGCTCCGGCAGATCATTCCGGGGACCGTGATAGAGTATGTCCCCCAATAAGAGCAGCTTTTCTGCCTGCTCCCGATCGTAGGCTGCCAGCATCTCTTCGCAAAAGCCTGCCGCTCCATGGATATCCGATGCAATCATGATTTTCATTGATTTTTTTCCTCCAAAATCTCCAAATACTCTTTATAACCGCTGGAAAATACGCTCTGGCTTCCGGCCTTCTTCATGCTGAGCTTTACCTGTCCTTTGGACGCTGTGGGACTCTTTAAGGTTCCGGCTCCGCCTACGCAGCCGCCCGGACAGGCCATGCCCTCCAGAAGATAGCCGTCGTACTGGCCCTTTTTCGCCAAATCCAGCATTTCCCGGCAAGCTCTTAAACCCTCAGCGCTCTGTACCTTGACTTCCCGATCCGGCTCCATCTCATGGATACAGTTCACTACTGCAGAAGCCACACCTCCGGTTACTGCAAAACCCCTTCCGTCGCCGCTTGCATCTTTCAGATTCTCCGATTGAGTAATGGCGCCGAAGTCTATTTCCTTTGCCTCAAACATACCCATAACCTCCTCGAAGGTGAGAACAAAGTCCACATCGCTTCGAATGGTTCTGCGGCTGGCTTCCAGCTTCTTGGCAGCGCAGGGACCTACAAATACGACCTTACAGCCGGGATGCTCTTTTTTCAGAAGACGGCCGGTAAGTACCATCGGCGTCAATGCCATGGAAATATAGGGCGCAAAGTCAGGATACAGCTTCTTCGCCATAACAGACCAGGCCGGACAGCAGGAGGTTCCCATAAAGGGCTGCTTTTTGGGTACTTCTTCCAGGAAATCCCTTGCTTCCTCTATGGTGCAGAGGTCCGCTCCCACAGCCACCTCCATTACATCCGCAAAGCCAAGCTGCCGAAATGCTTCTTTGATCTTCTCTGCCGGAAGATCTTTGCCCCATTGGCCTACAAAAGCCGGAGCAAGGGCTACATAAACAGGTATGTCACTCTTGATGGCATGAATAACCTGAAAAATCTGACTCTTATCCGCAATGGCTCCAAAGGGGCAGTTCACCAGACACATGCCGCAGGAAACGCATTTGTCATAATCTATGTCGGCCCGGCCGAATTCATCCGTACCAATAGCATCCACGCCGCAGGCCTTGGCACAGGGACGTTCCATCTGCACGATGGCTCCGTAGGGACAGTTCTTCATACATCTTCCGCACTTGATACATTTCTCCTGATCTACCACAGAGCGTCCGTTTACAATGGAAATGGCATCTTTGGGGCAGACCTCTTTACAGGGATGAGCCAAACAGCCCTGACAGGCATCCGTTACCCGTACCTCTTTATCCGGACAGGCATGACAGGCAAATTTAATAATATTTACCAAGGGCGGATCGTAATATTTTTCTGCAATGGCACTCTCTTCAATGCCCTGAGACACGGGAGCATGTTCCGTCATCTTCCGCAAAGGCAGGCCGATGGCCAGACGCAGACGCTCCTCTACAATAGCCCGCTCCAGAAACACGCTCTCCCGATAGGTAGCCACCTCACCGGGAATGATTTTGTAAGGCAGATCAATAATCCGGGAATAGTTGCCGCCTTCGTAGGCCATGCGGGCCACTTCCGTGAAAATCTTCTGGCGAATCTCTACTACATTTGTATAGACACCTCTCATGCTTTTATCCTCTCTCCTCTATAGTTTTGCAGAAATGGGGGTTGTCTGTATTTAAATTCTTTCACCCACAGGATATATCTATGGAAATTTTACCATATCCCATGTAGCTTGTGAATCATTTTAATGAAAAATTAAGATAGCCGATATCAGTACTCTGTGCGGAACTTCCGCTCCCCTTCCTTCACAGGCACATCTGCACTGTCTATTTTGTTAATCCGAATATACATAGCCTCCTTTAGAAGCTCAACCATCTTCTCTACCTCAAAAGGCTCTCCCTGAACCTCCATCTCCACTCGTCCGTCAGGCAGATTCCGAACCCAGCCAGTCAACCCCAATTGCTTGGCCGCCCAAGATGCCTGAAAGCGAAAACCCACTCCCTGAACTCTCCCAGAAAAATAAAAATGCTTTCGTACCATACCGTTGCCTCCTTTCCTTGAATTTGCACATGCTCTTTGTGCATAAAGGGATATGCCCCAGGGCACCCTCTCTTTGCCTTGCGGCAAATTCACCTTGCCCGTAGGGTGTTTCCTTAATTCACTTTACCATCCACTTCAAACCAGAATTCCACGCCGTTGTCATAATTTTTCACGCCATATTCTTTATTCATAGACTCCATTACTGCCTTTACAATAGACAATCCGATACCGCTTCCGCCATACTCTCTGGTCCGAGCTTTATCCACCTTATAAAACTTAATCCAGATTTTGTCCAGATCATTTTCCGGTATAGGATTGCCGGTGTTAAACACAGACACTCTAACAGATCCGCCATTTCTTACAAGCTTCACCTCTATAATCTTATCATAGTCACAGTGATTAATAGCATTGCTGACGTAATTAGTCACCACCTGCTCTACCTTAAACTCATCTGCCCACACATAGAGAGGTTCATTCGTTTTAAAAATCAGATGGATCCCCTTTTGCTCCATGAGGATTCCTACGGAATTCAGAACATTTTGCACTAAATCTGCAATATCAAACCGCTCCATGGATGTTATATCATTTCCAAATTCTAATTGATTCAGGGCAAGAAGGTTTTTTACCATAGTATTCATTTTTCCGGCCTCGTCCATTATGACCTCACAGTAAAAGTCCCGACTTTCCGGATCGTCATTGATGCACTCCTTCAATCCTTCCGCATAGCCTTGAATCAAGGCAATTGGCGTTTTCAGCTCATGGGATACATTGGAAAGAAAATCTTTGCGCATCTCATCAATCTGCGTCTTATGCTCAATATCCTTCTGCAGCTCATTATTGGCTGTCTTAAGTTCGGAAATGGTCTGCTCCAGTGTCTCCGAGAGCTGATTCATATGCTGTCCTAAAAAGCCAATCTCATTATTCTGGTGAGAAACGAACTTAGCATTAAAATCCAAATCCGCCATCCGTTGAGATAACTCTGCCAGCTCCATCATGGGCTGGGACAGCCGCCGGGACAGCCACCAAATCAGAAGGGAACTCACCAAAATTCCTGCCGCACCAATATAGGCAAAAAAACGGCTGGAAAGCTCTGCACTTTCCCGAATGCTCTCCACCGCTGTACGCATAATAAAGGGCTCCCCGGAATCCAAAGTTCCAATCAGCTCAAGATAGTCCGCCTGAGTCAAAAAGTCCTTGCTCTCCCGGATGACATACCCCTCTCCCTGTACCAGCACCCGGGCCGTCTCCGGCGTCTCCAGTTCAAAAATATAAGCGTAAAGCCTTCTTTGGAGTGTTTTATAATCCCGGTTGCTGTAAAGGCGGGGATTGCCGCTGGTGTCCATAACAAAGAGAGATATATTGTCAGTGGCGCAGATCTGATCCAGTTCTGTGATAAATTCACTTTCCTCCAGCCTTCCCTCAGACACACCATTGTTCAGCACATGATAAGCATTTAGAATCACATGCTTTTTATTTTCAATATAATAATTCTCTAAAAAAAATCGATTGACCAGCCAGCAGCAGATAAGCGTCACAGCCATGACCCCAATAAAACAAGCCGCCATCTGGCGTTTGATAGAATGCTTCATTGTATGCGGTATCCTTCTATACTTTAATCTTTTCGTAACTGTTCAGTTCACAGTTACAACGGAAAATCCATTTAAGTTACATCTTTTACAGTATTTTTACTCATATAATCTCTTTTTCTTTATATCCTTCACATTTAACTATTGCTCATTATAGAGCAAAATCAGTCAAAAATCAATTTTATGAACAAATTACATACCAACTGTCCCATAAGAATAATGCACACAGTCAAGTGGACATGCCAGCATGTCCGCTTGGCTCGTTGCCCGCAGGAATAAATATTCGCAATCCGCTCTGTTCGTTCACAAAAGAAACATATTTCTCTGCTATACTATGGACAGATATTGAAATAAGCGGAGGGCTGTCTTATGGATAAATTAAAAATCCTGGTAGTAGATGATGAAAGCAGAATGCGCAAGCTGGTAAAGGATTTCCTGGTAAAGCAGAATTATGAGGTTCTGGAAGCCGGTGATGGGGCAGAAGCTCTGGATCTCTTTTTTGAAACCGAAGGAATTGCACTGGTAATTCTGGATATCATGATGCCCAAAATGGACGGCTGGCAGACCTGCCGGGAGATTCGGGAGTATTCCAAGGTTCCCATTATTATGCTCACTGCCAAATCAGACGAACGGGACGAGCTTCAGGGCTTTGAGCTGGGTGTGGACGAATATATCTCCAAACCATTCAGCCCTAAGATTCTGGTGGCAAGAGTTGAAGCCATTCTTCGCCGAACCACTACCAGAAGTGTGGACGATGTTCTCACAGCAGGCGGCATTGAACTGAATAAAGCGGCTCACCTGGTGACGCTTGACGGAGTTGCTTTGGATCTCAGCTTTAAGGAATTTGAGCTTCTGGCTTACTTTATGGAACATGAAGGCATTGCTCTCTCCCGGGAAAAGATTCTGAATAACGTGTGGAATTACGATTATTTTGGAGATGCCCGGACGATTGACACCCATGTAAAGAAGCTGCGGAGCAAGCTTGGTGAAAAAGGGGAGCTGATTAAGACCATCTGGGGGATGGGGTATAAATTCACAACTGAAGAAGCCGGCTGAACGCCGGCTCCCCCTTATCAACCTCCAACAGTCAACTGGACATGCCAGTTTGCTCTAATAACCTGACTTTACAATGAACGATGTTTCTCCAGCCATTCCTTATTCTTCGCAATCACCTGCTTCACAGCCTTCTCCCCCGGCGCTCCAAGAGTCAGACGTTTATTTACACAGGTATCCATACTGATGGCCTCAAAAACATCCTCCTCAAACACAGGACTAATCTCCTTAAGCTCCGAAAGACTCAGTTCTTCAATGGCTTTCCCCTGCTCAATGCAGTAAAGCACCAGACGTCCAATCACCCCATGGGCATCCCGGAATGGCACCCCATGATTCACCAGATAATCCGCTGCATCCGTTGCATTGGTAAATCCATTTCTTGCACTTGCCGCCATCTGATTTTTATGAAACTTCATGGTATCCAGCATCCCCGTAAATAACGCCAGGCATCCTTTCACCGTGTCAAAGGCATCAAAGGTCAGCTCCTTATCCTCCTGCATATCCTTATTGTAAGCAAGAGGAAGCCCTTTCATGGTAGTAAGCAGTGAAATCAGCGCACCATAGACACGTCCCGTCTTTCCCCGTACCAGTTCCGCAATATCCGGATTCTTCTTCTGGGGCATAATACTGCTTCCCGTACTGTAGGCATCATCAATCTCCACAAAACGATATTCATTGGTATTCCAGATAATGATTTCTTCTGAGAATCGGCTTAAATGCATCATAATTGTTGAGAGGGCTGACAGCAGCTCAATCAGATAGTCCCGATCGGACACGGAATCCATGCTATTGAGCGTAGCCCCCTGAAAGTCCAAAAGCTCCGCCGTATACTCTCTGTCAAGAGGGTACGTAGTTCCTGCCAAAGCTCCCGACCCCAAAGGACAGTAATTCATCCGATCATAGATATCCGAAAGCCGATCCCGATCCCGCTTAAACATCTCAAAATAAGCCCCCAGATGATGAGCCAACGTAATGGGCTGGGCCTTCTGCAGATGGGTAAATCCCGGCATAACCGTTCCTGTATGCTCCTCCATCAGCCGCTGTAAAATCACAAGCAGCTCACGCACCAGGCCGTCAATCTCGCAAACCTCATCCCTCGTATACAACTTCATATCCAAAGCCACCTGATCATTCCGGCTGCGCCCTGTATGCAGCTTCTTCCCCGGATCTCCGATGCGGTCAATGAGATTCGCCTCCACAAAGCTGTGGATGTCCTCATACTCACTGGTAATCTCAAGCTTTCCGCTCTCCACATCCTTAAGAATTCCCTCAATACCGGACAGAATCACATCCCGTTCTTCCTCCGTAAGAATTCCCTGCTTTGCCAGCATCCGCACATGGGCCATACTGCCCTGCATGTCCTGTTTATAAAACTTTCTGTCAAAAGAAATGGATGCGTTAAAGTTATAGACCAGTTGATCTGTCTCCTTTGTAAAGCGACCTCCCCAAAGCTGTGCCATAGATATTCCCTCATCTTTCTCAGAAACCGTTTCCTGCCATTCCGCTCATGAAACCTTCCTGTAATTTTAACTTTCCTCAATATAGCACAGTTTTCATTCGTATTCAAGATTTGTATATAAAATGGAGCGCTGCTCCATAAGTGCCCGTTCACCTATATAGCAACGCTCCTAAAAATCATACCTTAATGGATGAAGTCCACCAGCCCCGAAAGGGAATGCATTAATGGGGTACCCGTAGGGTATATATTAACAGACGAAGTCCGCCCGCCCTGAAAGGGCATGCATTGCGGGGTATCCGCAGGATATACCTATTTATACACTATATCCTGCTACCGGATAATAAGCCATATCCTTTCTTCTGTCCAGTCTGCCGTATACTGCCACTACCGGCACACTGCTCTTTAATATCACTGCAAATTGCCCCGGCTTAATCTCATATCCTTCTTCTCCCAAAGGGAAATCCATGCGGAAGCAATTTACCCTCTTTGCCGGCACGCAAAGCTTGATTCCCTCTTTCGGATCTTTGTCCTCAAAAAGCAAATCCATTGTCAGCTCCGCATCCGTATCCCCATAATTTACAACCATCAGCGCCTCGTGTCCAAACGGCTCCTCATTTCCCTGGGGCGGTAAATCTCCGTCTGCGAAAACCCATGTCATTTTTCCAAGTTCCATTTTCATTCCTCCTAATTTTAGTTCCGCATAACACAGATGATACATCATTACTAAGAAAAATTTCCGGCCACAAGTACATGTGTCCGTAAATTCTTCTATGCACCATCTGCGTTCTGCTGTTTTAGTTGCTACGCAACAGTACTAAAGGGTAAAGTCACTTCGGCACACACCTAACGAGAAAAAGTTTCATTCGAAAGGGCACTCATGAAACTTTCTCTCGTGTGCCTTTGCGACTTTACCGTCCAGCTGAAAAAATTTATATTCAATACTTGACATCTCTTAGCCGGACTAGTTTACATCTTCTTCAAATAAGGCATCCAGCTCCGGGCACATAGGCTCACAGCCATCCTCCGTAATCAGGTATCCTGTCTCAATTCTTGCCCCATGCAGTGTGGGATGTCCAAAAAAGCTGATATCCACACATACGGTCATTCCCGGCTCCAGATCATCTGTGGAGTTCGGTCCGTAGAATGGTCCCTCCGCTTCCATCAAACCAATGGTATGGGCAAATGGGCAGACCAGATACCGCAAAAGTCCTTCCTTCTCAAAAATCTCCCGGCCCGGGACATCAATCTCTTTTCCTGAAACGCCCGGCTTTAGCATGTCACGGGTCGCCCGCAGTACTCTTCTCAGCACATTGATCGCCCATTTCTGTTCCTCTGAATAAGTACCGGATACCGGAAGCGTTTCACCAAAGGTTCCGGCGTAGCCATTTACTCTCGGTGCGATTCCAAGCATTACCCACTCGCCTTCCTCCAGCTTTTTGTTAATACCCGTAGGTACCACTGCGTTGCTGCGCTCACCGCTTCCCACAATCGTTGCATATGCAAAGCTGTTAGCTCCGTTCTTCCGGCATTCAAACTCTCCTGCTGCTGCTATTTCATGCTCATATACACCGGGCTTTACCATGTCCTTCATAGCCAGATATGCCTGATAAGACAGTCGTACCGCCTTCTTTACATTTTCCTGTTCCCACTGGGATTTGTGCGAACGCAGCTCTTCATACTCATCTGTAATATCCTCAAGCTCAACACCTGCAAATCCTGCCTCGAACTGTGTATATACCGCATGGGGAATAATTGTTGTGCCTACAATACCGATTTTCTTCAGAGAAATCCCCTTTTGATTCAGCTCCTCATAAAGCTTTTCAAAATCCATAATCGTCGCATTGGGATACTCCTCATCCGGCACCATGAAAACACTGAAATTCCGTGTTTCCCGAATCGCACTGCTCATTTTTGCAAAAGGCTCGCTCTCCGGTCCTCCCAAAAGCAGCGGCTCTCCGGAAAGCGGCAGCAATACAGCCCCCTTCTCAAACTGAGGACACCAGCCGGTCAGATACCAGCCATTTGCAATATTCAGCTCATCATAATAAATCAGTGCTGCATCCAGTCCCCTTTTTGTCAGAATGTCTCTGATCTTTTGAATCCTCCTGTTTGTTTCTTCCTGATTAAAATAAGACATACTCTTTCTCCTCTCCTTGTGTTTAAAAATAAAATTACACTTTGTTCCCCTGATTAAAAAATACCATTTCCATCGGCCATTCCTTCCGGCCGGTGCCATCTTCTATATAAATGAAATCCTCCATATAGATGCGCCATTTTTTATAAATCTCACTTGATGCAAGAACCTGATTCATATGCTTCATATCCTCCACCTCATAATAGGCAAAAAGCATTTCCCCCAGATTCCAAATAGAATAATTGCAAATTCCGGCTTCATTCAGCACTTCCCGCATCCCGGGCCAGATATTTGCATGGGCTTTGGCATATGCCTCACTGCGCCCTTCTTTTACTCTGAAATAAATTCCTACCCGTGTCATTCACACCACATCCATCCCAAAGATTCTACACCCAGATATATGGGCTCTTCTTGCTTATGCTCCGGATCCAAACGGTTCAAAATACACCGTTTCAATTCATGATAAGGAATCATACAAGATGCCACACCTGTTTCCGTAATGGGATTTACATCAAAATAATTCTCCCGGATAATAGCAAATTCCCTTTCATTGTCCAGATACATCTGCATCAAATGCTGCCGCTTCTCCTCTTTTGTCTCAGCCTCTTCATATTTCAAAGACTCCAGCGCCATATCATAGATTATCCGGCAGCGTTCAACAGATACTTTCCATTTTTTAAAATGCAGTGTAAAAGCAGATCGCCGCTTGTCCCCCCGCAGCGTCTCCATAATGCGATTCAGCTTCTCAATCAAAACCGGATAGATCTCAATGGCTTCCCGGATTCTCGGAATATCTCTCTTTTCCACCTTATTTTTTGCAAAAGGAAACTCCAGCTCAAAAATATTTATCTGGCTTTCATGAATGGTAAGCATATGGGTCATTACAAAGTAAATATCTTCCGCCAATTCCCCGAAAACAGCCTCAAGAGCATAATGATAAAAATCATCCGTTTCCCTTTTTCCGCCCCAGCTATAATAAGCGTGGGCAAAAAATGCCATAAAAAAGCCATACCATTCAAACTGATACCCATTAATTCCAGCCACATTCCGTTCCACAGATCCTTTATGCTGGCGTATGTCTTCCTCAATATACTGTGTAATCGGTTCTTCTTCCGTCCGAAGTCCATTGCACCTGCAAGGCCGTATGAGCCTTCCCAGACCTGCGGCAAAACCAATGGCTTCCGTATCTCTCGCCCGAATCCGCTTTCTGCCAAACGCCTGGATCCATTTATCAAATTCCGTATCCTCTACGTATTGGCCAGGCGCCCAGAACAATACCACATCCTCCGGAACACTTGCTTTCATCTCTGCAATCAATTCCTCAGAACGCACAAGGGGCGGCTGTCTCCAGGCCCGAATGCCAATGGTAAGCTTGGGATTTGCCTCCTTCAATTCCTGATAAAGAATTTTCAGCAAAAAGCTGTTGGCTGCATGCAGCGTCTCCTCAGGGGTGCTTGCGCCTTTCCAGAAAGTAGCCTTACATTTTTCACATCCGCAGTACCAATAGGCTTCCTCGCTTTCTTCAAAATCAATTCCGTCAAATCCCTGGGCCGCAATATTGCGCATACTCTTTTTGAGATATTCCAGCGTTGTCTCATCACTCAGGCAAAGACTGTCGAAATCATTGATAAAATGACTGTCTGCCGGCTTTTTCATCCGTTTTTCCCGATGTGCATTGGCATAACCGCCGCTGTAGCTGTTAAGACCAATGTATGCATAAAACCGAATTCCCAGCTTATGCCCCCATGCAATCAGTTCCGGAAGAAATTCTTCCGCCAGATTGGGGTGCATATACTCCACCTCTACCCAGTTTTCACTTTCTGGGTTCCAGAGACGCATCCGGATTCCCCGAAATTCCGCCTCCGGATAATCCTTTAGGGGAAACGGCCAATAACCATACAAACACAGATTAAGCTGGTTTACTTTGTAATCAGAACAGATGCAAAGGAACTGCTTCCACTCCGGAACCCCCCAGAGCTGCATATCAAATCCATACCGACCATATCCCGCATACCACGCAAATGTGGTGGAAAGGCTTCTGTACTCAATAGACGGCCAGTCTATGATCCTTGTAAGGGGCAGCCGGAATCCGTCTTCTTCCTCTAAAAGCTGTTTCAATGTAGACAATGCATATGCAAAGCCTTCCACTGTGCCCGCATACACCTGAATTTCCTCTCTTTGAATCTCCAAAACATAACCCTGTGTTTCCAATAATTCCGGAAGAGGCTCCGGCTTCCCCGGCGCATGTTCAAGCCCCCGAAGCTTTATTTCCATGCTGCCCTTTCCATTTTTCAGTTCCTCATAATTCCAAAGCTTCCATGGCAGAATCTCCCGTGCTTCTTCCAAAAATGCAGCGTCACCAGACAAGGAAAAACCATGAAATGTCTTTGTATATCCTTCCCTGCATTCCATCTGTTTAACTTCCGGTAAAAGTAAATTCATAATCTCACCTCCTGCTGGTTTTTAATTTCTTCCCAGGTAATATCCATATGAATGGGATACATCCTTTTCTTCAGTCTTTGGTACTCCAATTGCGCAAAGTCATTGCTGCTTACCCCGGGAGTTAATGCAAAGATAAAGTTTTCCGTAAACGTTTTTAGTTTTGGGAAAAGATATCCCATTTTAATTACAACTACATGATAATCCTCTAAGCTGACACCCATCCTGGCAAAATGCTCCGGAGTTGTAAATGCCGCACGTGCATTGGTTAACACCAAATCCGTATTCCCCGCCGCCAGCAGAACTCCTTCTCCTACCTCATCTCCGGCCCATCCATAAACGATTCCTTTCTTTTTCAGAACCACCTGACAGGTTGTCTCAATTCTCTGCTTTTCCCGGCAGCCTTTGCATAAACAAATTTCTTTTATGGTACCTATCTCTTCCTTTAACAGGTCATTTACCACATCTGCGGCAAGAACACCGCATACCAAAACACCTTTGGTATCTTTTTTCAAATATTCCCTAAGCAAAAGCGTACCTTCTCCATCCGCTCCCGCCGTAGTATTGTCACCGGAATCTGTTACAAACAGAAGCCCTTCTTTTTGTTCCAGGGAAGCCCTGACTGCTTCCTTAACTGTCATTGCATGCTCCAGTTTCAGATTCTCTCTTCCATCCCAGAACATCTTTGCCAGGCTCATGGCCTCCTTCTGTGCACGCTTTGAATCCAGGCAGGAAACGACCGCACAGTTACCTGTATAGGCGGAATCATACCATGGCTGTCCATTGAAAAACGCACAGGAAATGACTCCTTCTTCTCCATCTAATTCCTGCAGACGCTTTGTAATACTCACAAAAGGCTCTTTGTCCGTAGTTGATGCATCACCTCCCAGAAATGGTATCCGAAATACTGCCGGATGCGGACATGCATTCTTTTGGATACATGCAAGGAGCGATCTTGCCGCACGCCGTTCCGTATCGTCATGATCCGTATGAGGAGCGGTACGAAATCCCTGAACCGCATTTACCTGCCCAAGAAACCCCTCTGACAGATTGGCATGATAATCCAGAGCTATTGCTATGGGAATTCCCTCTCCTGTCACCTGGCGGATTGCTTTTACCAGCCATTCTTCCCCGCTTCCCAGTCCTTCTACATACATGGAACCGTGAAGATACAGGTAAATGCCGTCTGCATCCTTTTCTCTTTCTATCATTTCCACAAAACGCTCTTTATAATATTCAAACGCTTCCCGTGTTACCATTCCGCTTGGCAGAGCGCTTGCGTAGAGCAGCGGTACTACCTGTGCACCCGCCTCCCGGAATATAGGTGTTGCAGCCATCTTAGTCAGCAGCGCTTCCCCGTCATACCTCTCAAAGTCTTCAATTCCTGCCCGCTGGCTGCAAAACGTATTTGCTTCACACTGAAAGGAACCTTCCAATATTTTCATTTTCCACTTTCCTTTCTATTTTGTTCTATGGGAGTGTCCTTTTCCCTTAAAAATTATTCGCCGGAGCGCAGGGTCATAAATTCCTGCGCCTTCTCTACCGTGCTAACCGGAACATAGTCCGCAAGAATCTGTTTCTTCGGCTCATTGCCTTCCAAAATGCTTACCATCTCTTCCACAGCAAGTCTGCACTCTTCCTCACAGTAATCCAGAACAGTTCCTGCCATCTCTCCATCTATTACAGCCTGCAGAGCCTCTCCGTCACCATCAATTCCAACAATCTTGATCTCCGTTCTGTTAGCAGCCTTACAAGCGTTCATTGCGCCCAAAGCCATCTGATCGTTATGTGCTACAATGGCATCAATCTCGCCTGCCGGATATTTTGCCAGCCATGCATCTACAACCTCCATAGATTTGTTCTTATCAAACTCACCGCTCTGAGTCTCAACAAGCTCAATATCCGGATATTTCTCCAACGCCTCCGCAATTCCGGCTCCACGGTTGATCTGTGCCGTATGCCCTACGATTCCCTGAAGCTCAAATACCTTTCCGGACTCTCCGATTGTCTCTGCTACCATATCCATCGCCATGATTCCGGAGGATTTTACGTCTGTTCCTACGAAGGTGGCATAGTCTTCATTTTCCGTATAAGAAATAAACTCTACCAGCGGGATCCCTGCATTCTTACAGGCCTCTACGGCCGCAGAGCTTCCCTCAAGACTTAAACAGTTCAGGAGAATTCCGTCTACATTTTGGGCAATCATGGTATCCACATCACTTAACTGCTTTTCTACGGAATCTTCACTGTCCACCAGGATCAGTTCAATGTTATCCATCTCATCATCCAATGCATTCAGTGCATTGACCATGTTCTTAATAAACTCATACTTCCATGCCTGTGTAGATACCCCAATGCGGTACACCTTGCCCTCTGCAGGTGTCTCTGCCGGCTCTTTTGCTTCTTCTTGTGCCGGCTCGCTCTCTGCCGGTGCTGCCGGCTCCTGGGCCTTAGATCCACACCCTGCAAGCATACCTGCCGCCAGGGTTAAGCTCAACAATAAACCTAATAATCTCTTCTTCATAATAATCCTTCTCCTTTGCTAATTTTTTTTGGTTTTCATATCTAACAACACCGCTGCCGCAATAATGACGCCTTTGATAATCTGCTGGTAATAAGAGGACACTCCCATAAGAACCAGTCCATTATTCAGGACTCCGATTATTAGTACGCCAATAATTGTTCCACTGATTCTGCCTATACCGCCTGTCATGCTTGTTCCCCCTACAATTACTGCGGTAATCGCATCCATCTCATATCCGTTAGCCGCCGTAGGCTGTCCGGATGTGATTCTTCCCGCAAGCACAATGCCTGCAATTCCACACAAAACACCATTAAATACATAGGTGCAGAACTTTACTTTTGTCGTATTCACTCCTGATGCAATGGCTGCATGCTCATTTCCTCCGACCGCATAAATGTGACGGCCATATCTTGTTTTATAAAGTACTATCCCAACCAGGACGGCAACAGCCGCAAATATTACGATGGGAATGGGAATGCTTAAGCCGCCTGTCTTAGCCGGATCCCACAGGAAGCCATTTCCGATATTTGTATAAGTTTTATCCTTGATTGTGTGGGGCACTCCGTCCGCAATTACAAGTACAACGCCTTTTGCAATGGACATAGTTGACAGAGAAGCAATAAAGGGCGCTATTCTCATCTTTGCCACCAGCATTCCCGTCCACATACTTACAATAGCTGCAGATACGATCCCTGCCAGAATAGCCGGAGCCAACAGATTCTCATTATTTTCAAGAATCAGAGCGGATACCACCCCTGCCGTGGCAGCCAGGGGACCTATTGACAAGTCAATTCCCCCTGTGATAATTACCATCATCATCCCTACTGCCAGAATTCCATTCACTGATACCTGACGCAGAACGCCTATGATATTGGTCATGGTCAGAAACGTCGGGGAGGCAATGGCAAATACCAGACAGACAAAGATAAAGATAACTGCCAACGCATAATTCCTCACATACAATGCTACATTTTCTTTTTTCAACATCCTGCCTTCCGTTTTCATATTTCTTCCTTCTCCTTTCCTCCCAGAGCACACTTCAATATTTCATGCTGTGCATATTCCTCACGCTGAAACTCTCCCCTGATTTTGCCTTCCCCCATGATAATCAGCCGATCACTCATGCCCATAACCTCCGGGAGTTCCGAAGAAATCATAACAATCGCCAGGCCCTGCTTCGCAAATTCACACATAAGCGTATAAATCTCTGCCTTTGCTCCCACATCAATTCCTCTGGTGGGCTCATCCAGGATGAGAACCTTGGGCTGTTCCATCAGCCACTTAGAGAGAACCACCTTCTGCTGGTTTCCGCCGGAAAGCTGTCCTGCAAGCTGATGCATGCCGCTCATTTTCACAGACATTCTTCCCGCAATCTCCCTGCACTCCCTCTTCTCCTTCTCACCATCCAAAAAAGGTCCTTTTTTATATTTTTCCAAATTGGGCAGAGCAATGTTTTCCTGAATGGATCTGCACAAAACCAGGCCGTCCTCTTTTCTATCCTCTGTCACCATAACAATACCGGCTTGTATTGCGTGGTATGGACGGCTGATAGAAAGCGCCTTTCCCTCCAGGCGAATTTCCCCGCCGCTGCCGGAATCCATGCCGAAGATTCTGCGGAATACCTCACTGCGCCCCGCTCCCACCAAGCCATAGAATCCAAGGATCTCTCCTTTTCGGACTTCAAATGAAACATCCTGAAACCTCCCGCCGCTTAAGCCTTTCACCTCCAAAACCGTCTCTCCGATTTCCACTGCTTCCTTGGGATACATATTGGAAAGCTCCCGCCCTACCATCATATGAATGAGGGTATTCTTATTAAGCTCCTCTACCTTTTTGGTATCAATGTATCTGCCGTCACGCATAACGGTCACTGTGTCTGCAATGGTAAAGGTTTCTTCCAGGCGATGAGAAATGTAGATAACGGAAACCTGTTCCTTCTTCAGCTCCTCTATCTTCTGAAAAAGCACCTTAATCTCTTCATCCGTGAGAGAAGAGGTAGGCTCATCCATGACAATCAGCTTTGCGCCTGATGAAATGGCTTTCATAATCTCTATCATCTGCATTTGTGCAATGGAAAGAGAACGCATCATAGCACCCGGATCTATCGCAAGTCCGAACCGTTCAAGGAGTTTCTTTGCCTCCTCCCTGGACTTCTTTTTATTTACAAAAATTCCTTTTACAAATTCTCTGCCAATAAAAATGTTTTCCGCAACCGTCATATCCCGAATGGGATTCAGCTCCTGGTAAATCATTGCGATGCCCTTTTTCAGTGCGGCTGCCGGATTCTCAATCTTAATTTGCTCCCCCTCCAGCCATATTTCACCTTTATCTGGCTGCAGCAATCCGTTCAGTATCTTCATCAATGTTGACTTTCCCGCACCGTTTTCTCCCATCAGGGCATGAACTTCACCCTTTTTTACAAGGATACCTGCCTCATCCAAAGCTTTAACACCCGGAAATGCCTTACATATTCCTTCCATTTTGAGTAAATATTCCTGCAAATCATTTCACCTCTTTCCTGAGATTCCAGCTTTTCTTTTTACCTGTTTCTGTAAACGTTTACAGAAACAGGTAAAAAAACATAAATTTAAAATGCTTCTTTTTTGAAATCTTTTCTCACTATCATCTTATTCCTCCTACTACGATTTTAAGTTGCTGCCAGGCGGCATGAAAGAGTAAAGTCACTTGGGCACACACATAATGAGATAAACTTTCATTCAAAAGTGCACTCTTGAAAGTTCCTCTCGTGCACCTTTGTGACCTTACCATCCGGCAGAAAATATTTCTGATAAACACTTGATATTTCTTAGCCGGACTTTTTTCTTAATTTATTCTTTTTACGCTTTCTCCCTCTTCCATATAGGGATCCAGCAATATCTTCTCTGAATTTCTTTTCTCCAAGTCCTTCTCATCCAAACGTTTTAGAAGGAGCTCTCCTACCTTCCGCCCAATCACACTCTCCGGCTGACGTACGGTTGTAATCGTCGGAAATATCAGCTTCGCCTTATCCTGAATATCAAAGCCCACCAAAGAAATATCTTCCGGAATCCGAAGCCCGCTGGCATATATGGCTTTGATTGCTCCAAAGGTCATCATTTCACAGGTTACATAAACTGCGCTGAAAGGATGTTCCTCCCTTTGTTTAATCAGAGTCTCCATGCACTGAAATCCGGAATCCTCCTTATAGTTCCCATACTGGATCAAATCCGAATCTACCGGTATATGATGCCGCTTCAGCGTATTCAGATACCCTTCTCTTCTGGCATATCCGGTGGTTTCTTTCACAGAGCCTATAATAACCGCTATCTCTTTATGCCCTCTTTCAATCAGATATTCCACAGCCATATGGCTGGCTTTTACATTATCAATGGCTACGCAATCCACATCCTTAAGCTCAGGAATATTATCAATAAAAACTATCGGATAGGACGAAAAATAATTCTTCACATAATCTCCGGACAGATCCACGGTTGCAAATACCAGAGCATCGATCCGTTTCTGAAAAAACATATCCAGATATCTTTTCTCATTCTCCTTTTTCTCATCCGTATCAGCCACAATGATGCTGTATTCTCTATGTGCGATAGTCCGCTCAATTCCTTTAATAATCTTACCAAAAAAGGTTTCGCATATGTCTGGTACAATGACTGCAACTGTTTTACTGGATTGAAGCTTTAGAGAACGGGCAATCTCATTTGGCACATAATTGTATTCCTTGAGAGCCTGAAGAACTCTTTCCCGTGTCTCCTCCTTGACATATTCTTTATTATTAATTGCCCTTGAAACCGTTGCCACTGACAGATTCAGCTTTTCTGCAATATCTTTCAACGTGCTTGTTCCCATCGTGCCCATTTATCTGCTCCATTCTGTAAACGTTTACAGATTTTATTATAATCATTCTTCCCATATATGTCAATTACTTTTTTGATTTTCTCGTTATTTTATCTATTTTTACCGAAATTCAATCATATTTATTGTATATTTTGCCCTGAAATTTGCTTTCAAAACGCTCCATAACATAGCACCTCCATGTATCACACCCCTCTCTTTCTCTCCTGAAGGGAATACACACACCCGCAGTAATCCTGCCGATAAAGCCCATACTCCTTCGACAGCTCTATGGATCTCTTATACCCATCCCGCTTCTTAAAATCACTGTTCAAATATGCAACACCATATTCTCTCGCCAGCCTCTCCCCAATCTCATTCAGCTTCCCCGCATCCTTCAACGGACTGATAGAAAGAGTCGTAGTAAAATAATCAAACTCCCCGGCCCTTGCCATCTGGACCGCCTCCAAAAGCCGCAGGTGATAACATCGGAAGCACCTCTCCCCGCCTTCCGGTTCAAGCTCCAGCCCCTTCGCCATCTCATAAAACCGCTCCTGCTCATAGGGCCCCTCCAAAAAGGAAATCCTGTGCTTTGCCGGCAACCTGGAGATAAGCGCTTCCTGTTCTTTCACCCGTTTTTCATACTCCTCAGCCGGAAATATATTCGGATTATAATAAAACACCGTAATAGAAAAATACTCCGAAAGATATTCCAGCACATAGCTGCTGCAGGGAGCACAGCAGCTATGCAGTAAAAGCCGGGGCACCTGCCCCTCTTTTACAAGCCGCTCTATAGTCTGATTCAATTCCCTCTGATAATTTCTCTGATTCACAGCACTCACACATCCTTGTCTCATATTTACGTTGAAAGATCCTTTTCTGCGCAGCAGAAAACTAAGTTCAGGGATGCACCATGCACCACTGCCGACTTTCAATTATGGTGGTGCGCCAATGGGGTGCATGCGGGTTTACGATGAAAATTCCCAAATGAAATGTATCTCAAGTACCCTGAAATCCCTTTAAGATCCCATTTACAAGCTCTATGGCAAGCTTTTCCTGATACTCGCCGGACATCAGTTCCTTTCGCTCCCCATAGTTGGAAAGATACCCCATCTCCACCAATACCGCCGGAACCTGCGCATTTCTCAAAATGTGATAATTGCCCGGTTTTGCATTTCTTGGTGTGATATTCTTTCGTTCCGCCATTTCCCTAATAAGCTTCTCCCCATAATACTTTCCTCTCTCCGAGTCCTTGGGGTAATAGCACTCCAATCCGCAAACAGAGCTGTCTTTATCATAATAGTTGCAATGAAGGCTTACGAACAAATCCGCATTTTCCTTATTGGCCAGTTGGACTCTCTCGTCAAGTCCTACGTAAATATCCGTATCTCTTGTAAGAATAACACGAATATCCTCACCCTCCAGCAGCTCTTTCATTTTCAATGCAACAGCAAGATTAATCTCCTTTTCTACGGCAGATCCTTCCTCCGTTCCCCCGTCATTGCCGCCGTGTCCTGCATCCAGGACCAGCGTATATCTTGCCTCCGCCCTGCTGAGAGTTTCTTTGTCCTTTCCCTCCACATGGGCCAGGGCTCCATAATAGGCATTTGCCTCCTGCACATTCCTCTTTTGAAACACATGCTCATAGATATACAGACAGCCGCATATCATCAGTATCACCATAAGCGCCAGACCCATAACTGCCAGGGCCCTTACGGAATAGGCAATCACCATACGCTTTATTTTTTTAATTTCTTTTTTCCTGCGTTTTCTTCTAATACGTTTTTTTCTGTCTGTCATTGCCTGAACTTACCGTAATCCTGTCTTTCGGTTTCATAAAATCATAAAACTGCTCCGTCAATCAGCCTGTACCCGATTCAGATATTCCTCCAGGCAGATGCCCTGCTCCATAATCTCCTTTGCGGCTTTTTCACCTACATACCGGTAATGCCAGGGCTCAAAAATAATTCCCGTCTCTTCTGTCTTATCGGTAGGATAGCGGAGAATGAAGCCGTATTTCCAGCAATTCTCCTTAAGCCACTGGGCTTCCTCTGTCCGGGCCTGCTTTTCATCCAGAATCTGATAATCCCTTGCCACAATATCCACAGCCAGTCCAAGATTGTGCTCACTGGTTCCCGGATAAGCCACCTCCGTGCCTGCCTTTTCTTCGGCCGCCTTTCCCGTAAGTCCTGTTTCCGCCGTCACCCGACGCACTTTATCTTCAAAAAGCTGTGTCTGCTTCTCAATGGTACGATATGCCGAGCAGACCCAAAAGTCAAGTCCTGCCCTCCGGCCGTCCGCCAGCATTTCCTGAAGATAGCCAACCGCCCTTGCATCAAAATAATAGTTGTTCTCAATCTCCGCAACCGCAGGCTTGTAGCCGTTTTCCATGGGATTCCATTTATTCACCAGTGTCAGCTTCCAGGCTTCATCCCTGTCCTCGCCGGCCGCTTCTCCTGCTGCCAGCAGATTCCCGGCGATTCCATCGGAAACAGGGCTGTCTGAATTTTGTTCTGACAATTCCTTAGTATTTTCTGTATATTCAGCCGTCATCTTTTCCGATTCTTCTTTCGGGCTTTTGGCAAATACAATTTTTCCGCACAATACTCCCAGTAAAAAGGTAAAGACACAGAAGCCTAAGATTTTCCGCTGCATGGCCTGCTTCCGTCTTCTTTTTCTTGCTCCCCTGTTTTCCTGCTCATATTCTCTGTATCTACGCATATTCATCACCTCTTGATTTTTATCATAGAGGTGGGTTGCATCAAAAAAGCATCAATTTAAAAAATATTTTACTCCAATATAGGCTCTATGCGAAATAAATATTTTCCCGGCCACAAAGCATACCCTATCTGCCCGCTTTCATCCTCCAAACCTGCATAGAGCAACCTTTCTGAGATGTCAAGTCCATATTCACTGGCTACTTTCATCTCTGCTTCTTCTCTGGTGTATCCCTTAACTATCATATTTTCCACCCTCATTGCAAATTCTTCCGTGTCCGATACAAATCTTTCCCCCAGCCAGGTTATATGGCTCTCTGTCACTTCACATCCCAAATAATCTCCCCAGCGTTCTGCCATTTCCTGCAGTTCCTCTGTTCCTATATACGAATCCGATGAGCTCTTCGAAATGGATATACTGCTTGACTGGGCATCATATTGTTCAACTGCTTCTCCAAAGACTCCGTCCCAATCATAGCCATACTGTGAAAAGCTTAGAATCTTTCCCGTTTCATCATCCATAGTAAGAACCAAATGATATTTTAACGTTTCCGCAGAAACCTCCCACATCATAATAGAACGTTCACTATCCTCCATATCCACATAAAAGTATATGACAGCCTCTGATACCTTCAATGGCTCCATATCAAAATCAAGCAAAAGCCCCTGCTCCGCCAGAATCCCTATCTCTTTTCGCACCTGCTCATCGATTGTATCCTGATTATAATTTTTACCGTTTACCAAATTGAGGGCATTCACGGCCTCCTGTTCCCTAAGCTTCAGCTTTTCTGACAGGGTCATGGAAACCTGCTCCTTTAGTACAACCTCCTGTACCTCCTCCACCTGGCTTTTCTCCGTCCGCTGCTCATCCTGCCATTCCATTACGTAAGATGGCAGAAAGAGGCTTGCCGCAGACAGAAAAAGGAGAAGAAATCCTGCAATGATATAATTTTTCATATGTCCTCCTATCAAAATTGCTACGCAACGGCACTAAAGGGTAAAGTCACTTCGGCACACCCTTAATGAGAGAAACTTTCATTCAAAAGGGCTCTCATGAAAGTTCCTCTCGTACGCCTTTGTGACTTTACCGTCCAAGAAAATACGCACCATGGTTCCTTTTCCCTGAATGCTCTTAAATGTCATCGTTCCTCCATGCCTTTTTACAATCTCCAGGCAGATGGCCAGGCCAAGTCCTGCGCCTCCCTGCTGCCTGGATCTGGATTTGTCTACCATATAGAACGCCTCCGTAATCCGTGACAGCTCTTCTTCCGGCATGCCTTTCCCCGTATCCCGCACGTAGACGGCATAGCCATCCTCTTCCTTTCGCCCCAGCAGGTATAGTATTCCTTCTCCGTCCATGGCCTTGCGCCCATTGTCCAGAAGATTGAGAAGCACCGTCTTCATCAAGTCCGGCTCCAGCATCAGGAGGGCGTCCTCCACAATTACTTTCAGCACAATCCCGGCTTTTTTTAAGGAGGGCTTAAGCATTCCCTTAATATCCTCCGCCAGCCAGCGGATCTTTACGGGTTTTAATTCCAGCTCCTGATTTTTTACGACCATCAGATCCAAAAGCTTGAAAGAAAGGGATTCCAGACGCTTTCCCTCTTTAAATATATAATTGGCCGCCTCAAACTGCTCTTCCCGAGTTACCTCCGTAGACCGAAGCATGTCCGCATAGCCAATCATGGAGGTAAGCGGCGTCTTTAGCTCATGGGCAAAGCTCCCGATAAAGTCCTCCTGCCGTCTGGCCGCATCCTCAAGCTCCTGAAACTGCTGCTCCAGATTGTCCGCCATATGATTAAAGTCTGCCGCCAAATCTCCTATCTCATCCCGGCTTTCCATCCGGGCCCTGGCACTTAAGTTGCCTCCTGCCATTCTTTTTGCAGCTCTGCTAAGCCTACGCAGCGGGCGCAGAAGCCAGGACGCCATCAGATAGCAGAGAATGCTCTGCACAATCAAAAGCCCCGTAAGCCACTGCCGGTAAATATGATACTGGGATTCTCTCTCCTCAAAAAGCTCCGTCACCTCTCGAATACTTTCCAGATACAAAAACTGATCCTCTCCTAAACAGACCATGCTTGCAGTCTGAAGCTCGTAGCCATCCTCCGTCTTTCGCAGCATATGTCCCCGGCTGGTCTTTGTAATCGTCTCCAAAAGTCCATTATCTGGATCTGCCTTTGCATTATCATAAAAAATCTGTCCTGTGCCATCGGATATTCGTATCCGCAGCTCACTTCCGGCCATTCCCTCTACCATGGCATCTGCCACCTGCCGCACATTTTCCCGGTTTAAATTCATATCCTGTATGGCAGCGCTCCAGTATGCCACAAAGGAATACTGCAGCATCCGATTCTCTTCCCCCGCATTGGCAATCTCCCGTTCGTAGGTAGACTGAAATAAGGCGGATATCAGAACGTATCCGCCGATGCTAAAGATGAAAAGGCTCAGCATAATGGTTGAAAAACACATTTTCCAGGAAAATTTCATCCTGCCTATCCCTCCAGCCTGTATCCGACCTTGTAGACCGTGACGATCTTATCCTCCCAGCCTATTTTTTTGCGCATCCGCTGTACGTGGAGATCCACCGTGCGGCTGTCGCCCATATATTCTCCGCCCCAGATCCGCTCGTAAATAGTCTCCCGGTAGAGGGCAACATTTTTGTTCCGCACAAAAAGAAGCAGAAGCTCATACTCTTTTTTTGTAAGATTAATGGGATCCCCATTTCGCTTTACGATTCGGGAGGCTGTATCAATCACCAAATCATGGACCGTTAAGATATTTTCCGTCTTGTGATAACGGCGAAGCACCGTCTCCACCCGTGCCAAAAGCTCAATGATCTCAAAGGGCTTTGTGAGATAATCATCCGCTCCCAGCTTAAGGCCCTTTACCCGATCTGTGACAGAAGCCTTAGCCGTGAGAAAAATCACGGGAATCTCCAAAGGCGCAATATAATTCATCAATTCATAACCGTCTACCTTGGGAAGCATAACGTCCAGGAGGATCAGATCGTATCTGCTTTTGTCCAGGGCGTCTGCGGCCGCCATGCCGTCAAAGACGCAGTGGCAGGAATAGCCTGCTTTTCTTAAATTGACGGCTATGAGATTGGATATTGGTTTCTCGTCCTCAACTACTAAAATCTGTATCATATTTTTCCCTCTTTTTCTTACTTAAGCGTTCTTTTCAGTAAGTTTGTCACATCCATATGCATAACTGTGATTCTACCAAAAAACGCTCTCCATGCTGTCACTCGGAAATCTATAATCGTACAACAAGCAAGATGTTATTGGCAGTTTGACTTGCCGTTGTACCGGTTTATTCTTAACCTTCCATGAAAAATTTACATCATTAGTGTATCATAATTGCATCAAAATTGTCTCTAATTTTCAAATTAAACATCCGGCTTCTATTTTCCTGCCAAGGAGAAAAGCACCAATTCCCGTCAATCTCATAAAATATCAATATATTACAATAGGAGGCATGCTTATGAATCCATTACTGGAGCTTCATCACGTCAGCTACTCCTACCATGACGTGAACGGCGAAACTCTTGCCCTGTCCGATATTTCTTTTACGCTGGAAGCCGGCAGCTTCCTGGCAATCGTGGGGCCCAGCGGCTGCGGAAAATCCACATTGCTTTCGCTTATCTCCAATCTCTTGGAGCCGGAAGAGGGTACTATCTCTTTTCTTGGAAAGCCTCTTAAAGAGGCCGCCGCTAATATTGGATATATGCTGCAAAAGGATCATTTATTTGAATGGCGTACCGTATACAGCAATGTCACCCTTGGTTTGGAAATACAGAAAAAATTAACTCCGGATCATCTGTCCTCTGTGGACACTATGCTGGAAACCTATGGACTTTCCTCCTTTAAGGATGCAAGGCCCTCCCAGCTTTCCGGAGGAATGCGCCAACGTGCCGCTCTTATACGCACTCTGGCGCTGGAACCGGATCTGCTGCTTTTGGATGAACCTTTTTCTGCTTTGGACTACCAGACAAGGCTCTCGGTCTGTGATGACATTTCCTCTATCATTAAAAAAGAGGAAAAAACGGCCATTTTGGTTACACACGATCTGTCGGAGGCTATCAGCATGGCGGATCAGGTGCTGGTGCTCTCCAAGCGGCCCGGCCGCATGCAGAAGCTGGTCCCTGTGACCTTTGCTATGGAGGACCGCACACCCATGCGTTCCAGAAATGCACCGGAATTTAAAGAATATTTTAATCTCATATGGAAGGAGCTGAATACAAGTGGCTGAACCATCCCTTGCTCAACAGAGCTTCCTGGAGAATCGAAAACGCAGGCTTAGGGCTATTACCTTTGCCCGTATTTTTATTTTTCTTTTCTTCCTGCTTATCTGGGAAGCCAGCGCCAGACTGCATCTGATTGATGCTTTTATTTTCAGCAGCCCCAGCCGAGTCTATAGAATGTTTGTTTCCATGGTATCGGACCATTCTATCTTTCTGCACATGGGGGTTACTCTGGCGGAAACTCTGGTCAGCTTTCTTTTGGTTTTTTTATTCAGTCTGCTGACTGCTGTTATACTGTGGCTGTTTCATAGTCTTTCCAAGGTCCTGGAGCCTTATCTGGTGGTGCTCAACAGCCTGCCAAAATCTGCTCTGGCCCCGCTTCTGATTGTGTGGCTGGGAGCTAATATGAAGACTATCATTGCAGCCGGAATGTCTGTGGCTGTGTTTGGCAGTATTCTTACGATCTATACAGGATTTTCAGAAGTGGATCCGGAAAAGGTGAAGCTCATCTATACCTTAGGCGGCAATCGGCGTGATGTGCTCTGGAAAGTGGTTCTTCCCAGTTCGATTCCTATTTTTATCAATACCATGAAAGTGAATATCGGCCTTTGCCTGGTGGGGGTAGTGATTGGGGAGTTTATCGGAAGCCGGCGGGGGCTGGGGTATTTGATTATTTATGGGAGTCAGATATTTAGACTGGACGTGTAACCGATAGAATTGTGTATCCGAATAGCAAAAGGAGCAACGAATCTCCGGACTTTTTACAATTACAAAGTTTAAGGCGCCCACTCTTAAGAATAGACACCTTCCTCTTCTTTAACTATCCAATACCCTCTGCCATTGCGAGTACTGTACCGGATTTTTCCTTCCTTTTTTAAACAATTGATTCGCCTATGTATCCTAGACAGCTTTACCTCCATTTTTTCGGCAAGTGCCTTGGCTGTTATTTTAGGTTCTTCTTTCATATATTGCAAAATTCTCTTCTTCTCCTCTTCTATTACAAATTGCGGCGAAGTGCCGTATTCCTGGGGAATCCGGATAACAGTTAGCTGATCGGTTTCTTTTCTGATTGACAACAGTCTGGCATCCTTCGTATCTTCCCATCCCAAAATCGTCCAGGAGTCAAAGAATATATCCAGATATTCCGGAAAAACTTCTATTTTTTGAATACTGTCAATCATATCCGCCGTCTTTGCCTTTTCGATAATTTCTCCTTCTAATCTCCCCTTAATATCTTCCATTCGTCTTTCCAATTGGTCATTTTGCCGCATTTGGTTCTCAAGTTCCTTCTCTTGCTCCCGAATGCTCTCAAGCTGATTCTCAAATTCCTGATTTTTTCGCTTAAAATCCTGGTCTGAAAGCACTCCATCCAAAAGCTTTTGTAGTAAAATATCTTTCTTCTTCAATATCTGCTTCATGTAATTTTGCAAATCATTCTTCTTTTTCTCTACACCATTATCTTGCAAAGCTTTCCTTAAAATAGCAAGCGTTTCCTTTAACAATTCCTCCTTCCCAATCTGCAAGTTGGCATCCTTCTTTTTACAAATATTATTCAATAGCGCAAAAACCTTGTTTTCATTCAAATGGATATTTTTACATCCATTCTGCTGTCTTCTTCCGCTTTCCAGGTAATTCTTGCATTTCCACTCAATGACCTTTTCCTTTGTCCTATGACGAATTGTCCGATAAAAGGGCTGACCACATAAACCACATATCATCTTTCCAGATAAATCATACTGTCCCCTATTGCTGTATTTTCGGTAAATTCCGCCGCAGTTTCTTTCATTTTTACGGGTATCCATACAGCGATTGGCAGCTTCAAATAGTTCTTCATTCACAATGGCTGGAATTACCTTTTCATGGATAAGCCATTCACTTTCCGGATTCTTTACCTGCCTCTTGCTCTCAAAATCATAATGTTCCCGATTCTGAACTATATCGCCCTTGTACAAGGGATTTCGGATAATCTTCCTTATTACAGAAGCGTTGATTTTCTCACCTTTATGGTTCCGGTAACCTTTCTCATATAAAATCTGTGAGATCCTATAGGTTCCGTAGCCCTCGGCCGAGAGACGAAATAGCAATCGAACCATTTCCGCCTCCTGTTCATCCAATACAATGCTTTTATCCGGAAGTTTCCGAATTCCATAGGTGTTATTGGTGATGACAAAACTGCGGCCCTCTCTCTGGCGATTCCGGTGGGCGTTGTTTATCTTCTTACTCAATTCCCGGCTGTATTCTTCTGCCAGAATCGCCTTGATCCCGATAATCAGTGAATCATCCGGTGTGTAAAACTTATGATCCAGGTACATGTAAAGCCTTTTCCCGTTCTTCTGCATACAATCCAAAAACAGATACCAGTCTTTGGTGTTCCGCATAAGCCGGTCTAAGGATTTGATCACGATAATATCAAACTTATCGGTCTGTAAATCCTGATACAGACGGTTATACTCATTTCGTCCTTTCGCCGTTGTTCCACTCCGAGCCTCCACATAGCTGTCCACCAGAAGCCAGCCCTGATGTTTGACGCAGTCCTCTGATTCTCTGACCTGCTTTATCAGGGCATCCTTCTGGCTCTCCTCCTCGGTGCTGCAGCGGTTGTAGATAACGGCGCGCAGTCTGTCACCCATCTAGGCTATTTCCTCCGCAGAAGCTCTAATATACGAAATTGTTCCTGGAATGTGATTTGCTTCTCTTCCACAAGAATTCTCGCAATATGCTTTAAAATCCGATTTTTTTCATTTGCCATGGTTTCATTTTCCTTTCTTATATGGCCCATAAAATCTTTCCGATTCGTTTTCATAAATTTTATGGGCCAAATTTTCCAAAAATGACGAGTATGCCTTAAAAGTTGTTATTCGTTAGTTTATCTGAACCAAAATCCCTAGTTTTTCTCCAAATTAAATAAGGTATGGGATGTTTTAATCTGCGGTATTTTCCGTCAGATTATTTCATCTCCATACCTTTTGTGTTATCCTTTCCTCACTAAGCCCTGCATCTGCCTCTTCAGGCGCCAGTTCATTTTCATATCACCATCAGCCAATCAAAACCTTTTTCCCGCAAAAAGCAAATCCATATTTTCTTATCCTTTCTTTTGGGACTCCTTTTGATACAAGTACAACGTCATAGTTCTTCTCCTCTATCTGCTGCAATGCCGCTTTTACCGTATCGGATAATTCTTTCTCATCCTCCGGATCCTGCACTTTGAATTCCAGAATAATTCCATCATCCCCCTGCTTTGGCTCCAGCATCACATCATAACGGCCAAAACCGCTTTCACGATTTGAGGTCACTGTATAGCGATCAGCCAATTCCACCAGAAGCCCCAATACAAAACCATGGTAGAAGCGCTCCGGCTCTGTAATTTCGGAGGGTTTATTTCCCACATCAAAACTGCTAAAGGTAGTGAGCGCCACCTTATTCATATAATAATTCATGGCTTTCAAGTCATTTGACAGCAGGGCCTTGATAAATTCATTGTACTCCCTTCTGCTTTTACGGAACCAGTCCCGTACCATGATGCAGAACATCCGCCTTACTTCGCGGTTGGTAAGAGCCAGCTCATAGTCCGGCGCATCTATGGATTCCGGGTCCTCTTCATAATTTAGTACTTTCAGATATCCGCTGGCCAATAAAAGACTCCAGATTCCCTCCTCGTTTCCATCCAGTTCCCCATATGCAATCTGCTCATCGATAGGTGTTATAATAGACTGGCCGGAAATCAAATCTTCAAATTCCTGCTTTATATCTGCGCCTCCCTCCCGAATCAGCTTTCCTACCAAACTGTTAGAGCTGGAGTTCGCCCAGTAAGCCCCAAGCTTCCCTGTGTCTAAATAATTTATAATAGACCAAGGATTATAGATATCTGTATGGGTCCCAAAAGTAAATCCATCATACCACCTTTTTACTTCCAGCTTTTTATCGGACATTTCATACTCGTCCAATGCTGCAAAAACTTCCGTTTCTGTAAAACCAAAGCAATCTGCATATTCATCCGAAGTCGTTGTTACTGCCTTGAGATTATTTAAATCAGAAAAAATAGATTCCCTGCTCACTCTTGTAATCCCTGTCATAATGGCCCGTTCCAGGTAGGGATTTGTCTTAAAAGTTGTGTTAAACAGACTTCTAGTGAAGGATACCAACTCTTCCCAATACCCATTTACATAGGCCTCCTGCATAGGTGTATCATACTCGTCCAGAAGAATAATCACTTTTTTATTGTAATAGCGGGAAAGGAAATCCGACATCTTATGAATTGCCCATGTCGCCGTAGTGTCCTCCATATGACTGGTTACGCTTTGAAAATAATTTTTCTCATTTTCTGTCAAAAGCTCTCCATCAAGCAAAAAAATATTTTTATTATACAGATCCTCTATGATCTGGTTAATAGAACGCTTAGCCCCTCTGTAATCCTTTTCCTTTACTCCTGCAAAGGAAAGATTAATCACCGGATATGTTCCCTGTAATTCCCGGTACTTTTCATCCTCCCAGATAGATAGCCCCTGAAACAAATCTCTTCGTCCGACATACTTTATGGAAAAGAACTGCTCTGTCATACTCATAGTCAATGTCTTTCCAAAACGCCTGGGACGGGCAATCAATGTTACACTATCTTTATTTTCCCACCATTCCTTGATAAACTTTGTCTTATCTACATAGAAACAATCATCTTCTCTTATGACTTCAAAGCTTTGCAGTCCAATCCCTACAGTTCTCGCCATACTTCACCCCTATTAATATCACCATTAGCCGATCAAAACCTTTTTCCCACAAAAAGCAAACCCATATTTTCGTATCTTCTCTTTTGGAACACCCTTTGATATAAGTGCGGCTTCGTACTTTCGCTCATCTATCTGCCGCAAAGCTGCCTTTACCGTATCAGATAACTCTTTTTCATCATCCGCATCCTGCACTTTGAATTCCAAAATAATTCCATCATCATCCTGCTTTGGCTCCAGCATCACATCATAACGGCCAAAACCGCTTTCACGATTTGAGGTCACTGTATAGCGATCAGCCAATTCCACCAGAAGCCCCAATACAAAACCATGGTAGAAGCGCTCTGGCTCCGCAGTCTCTGAGGGCTTGTTTCCTGCATCAAAAGTACTGAATATAGCCAGCGCCACTTTATTCATATAATAATTCATCGCTTTCAAATCATCCGACAATAATGCTTTGATAAAATCGTTATAGTTTTCATCCTGCTCTGAAAACCATCCCCGAATCATATTCTCAAACATCATCCGTACTTCCCGATTCGTCAGGGTCAAAGTATAGTACCAGCGGCCTGTTGCTTCTATATATTCTACCTGAAGAGCCTTCAGATAACCGCTTGCAAGAAGAAGACTCCAGACAGAATTTCTTTTTGTATTTAATTCCCCATAAACAATCTGCTCATCAATCTCTACCCGGAAGGTTTCTCCACGCATCAGGGCCTCAAGCCTTTGCTTAACCTCTTTGTTTCCCTCTCGAATCAGTTTTCCTACCAGGCTGTTGGAGCTGGAATTGGCCCAATATGCTCCTACTTTTCTTTTATCCAAATAATTCAAAACAGACCAGGGATTATAAATATCCGTATGGCTTCCAAAGGTGAAACCATCATACCAGTTTTTAACCTCCTGCTTCCTATCTGATATTCCAAATTCATCCAATGAGGCAAATACCTCTTCCTCCGTAAATCCAAAACAATCGGCATACTTATCCGAAGTAGTTGTCACCACCTCCAGATTATTCAAATCAGAAAAGATAGATTCTCTACTCACCTGTGAGATTCCTGTCATAATAGCCCTGTTCAGATAGGGATTCGTCTTAAATGTCGAATTAAACAGACTTCTGGTAAAGGATACCAATTCTTCCCAATATCCATTCACATAGGCTTCCTGCATAGGAGTATCATATTCATCCAGAAGAATAATTACCTTTTTATTGTAATAACGGGATAGAAAAGAAGATAAATAGTGAAGGCTCATGGTGGCGTCTTCCTCATTCATGGTCTCTGATATCCTGTTGAAATAGTCCTTTTCCCCGGAGGCCAGCAAATCTCCATCCAGCAGAAAATAATTCTGCACATATAAATCCCGAAGTATCTGACAGATTCGATAGCGAACCTTTTCGTAGCCATTTTCCTTAACATTAGCAAAAGACAGGCTAATCACCGGATAGATTCCCTGCAGCTCTCTGTATTTTCCATCCTTCCAGATAGAAAGTCCCTCAAACAGATCTCCTCGTCCGGCATACTTTACGGAAAAGAACTGCTCTGTCATACTCATAGTTAATGTCTTCCCAAAGCGCCTGGGACGGGTAATTAAGGTAACATCATCCTGGTTTTCCCACCACTCTTTTATAAACTTTGTTTTATCAACATAAAAACATTGTCTCTCCCGTATTGTCTCAAAGCTTTGCAGTCCAATCCCTACAGTTCTCGCCATATGCTGCACCTCCATGCCTCTATGCCTCTATGCCTCTATGCCTCTATGCCTCTATGCCTCTATGCCTCTATGTCCATATCTTATCACAGTTCCCGCCTGCTATCCAGTACCTTTTCGCATCCGCCTTTCTATCAGCTGCACCACTCATCTCTTCCAGCTAGACATGGTGCTGATGTCCATTGTCATTCTCTGTATTATGGCTATGATCCTGTACCAGATTATTAATCTGGTGGAAAAGCATTGTCTCAAACGGTTCTGAAATTTCTGCATAGTATCAGAGAATAAAGCTTTGATTCTCTGGAATAATAAATCAGGAGATGCAAAAGGCACCTCCTGGAATACATATTTTGTTCTTCGGCAATATAACCATGCCATACATTCTCCATATTTTCAACTCTCTGTTCCAATCAGAACCTTTTTTCCGCAAAAGGCAAAACCATATTTTCTTATCTTCTCTTTGGGAACTCCTTTATCTATAAGTATGGCCTTGTAATTCTTCTCTTCTATCTGCTGCAAAGCTGCCTTTACCGTATCGGATAATTCTTTCTCATCCTCCGGATCCTGTACCTTGAATTCCAGAATAATTCCATCATCCCCCTGCTTCGGCTCCAGCATCACATCATACCGGCCAAAACCGCTTTCACGATTTGAGGTCACTGTATAGCGGTCAGCCAGTTCCACCAGAAGCCCCAATACAAAGCCATGATAAAAACGCTCCGGCTCCGTAATTTCGGAGGGTTTATTTCCCACATCAAAGCTGCTGAAAGTAGCCAATGCTACCTTATTCATATAGTAATTCATGGCTTTCAAATCATCTGCCAGCAAAGCCTTAATAAATCTGTTGTACTCACCTCTGCTCTTGCGGAACCAGTCCCGCACCATGATGCAGAACATCCGCCTCACTTCACGGTTTGTAAGGGTCAGCTCATAATCAGGCACATCTACGGATTCCGGGTCCTCTTCATAATGAAGTACCTTCAGATATCCGCTGGCCAACAGCAAACTCCAGATTCCTTCTTCACTTCCATTCAGTTCCCCATACACAATCTGCTCATCTATCGGTGTTATAATCGACTGACCGGAAATCAAGTCTTCAAATTCCTGCTTAATATCTGCACTTCCCTCTCGAATCAGCTTTCCTACCAGACTGTTGGAGCTGGAATTGGCCCAGTATGCTCCTAATTTCCTTTTATCCAAATAGTTTAAAACAGACCAGGGATTATAAATATCTGTATGATTTCCAAAAGTAAAACCATCATACCAGTTTTTAACCTCCTGTCTCCTATCTGACATTCCAAGTTCGTCCAATGCCGCAAATACTTCTTCCTCCGTAAACCCAAAACTATCCGCATACTTATCAGAAGTAGTCGTTACTACTTCAAGATTATTCAAATCCGAAAAGATCGATTCCCTGCTCACTCGTGTTATCCCTGTCATAATGGCCCGTTCCAGATAGGGGTTTGTCTTAAAGGTCGAATTGAACAGACTTCTTGTAAAGGAGACCAGTTCCTCCCAATATCCATTTACATAGGCCTCCTGCATAGGTGTATCATATTCATCCAGGAGAATTATCACTTTTTTATCGTAATACCGGGACAGAAAAGAAGACAGGTAATGAATCGCCATGGTAGCATCTTCTTCGTTCATGGTCTCCGATATCCGATTAAAATAGTCCTTTTCCCCCAGCGTCAACAACTCTCCATCCAAAAGAAAGTAATTCTGCACATATAAATCTCTAAGTATCTGGCATATTCTATAGCGAACCTTTTCATAACCATTTTCTTTCACATTGGCAAAAGAAAGGCTTATTACCGGGTAAGTCCCCTGCAATTCTCTGTACTTTTCATCCTCCCAAATAGTAAGCCCCTGAAACAATTCCTCCCGCCCTGCATACTTTACAGAAAAGAACTGCTCTGTCATACTCATAGTTAAAGTTTTTCCAAATCGCCTGGGACGGGTAATCAGAGTTACATCATCCCCATTTTCCCACCATTCCTTTATAAATTTTGTTTTATCCACATAGAAGAGATTATTATCTCTTATTTTTTCAAAGTTTTGAATCCCTATACCCACAGTCCTTGCCATACCTATGCCCTCTTTCATCTCTCTATACAGATTCTTACCTGAATTTTTCCTATATAAACTGAATCCATAATCCTATTCGATAATAGTATATCAGCTTTGGACTGTGGATTCAATGATTTGTCTGCCTCTTAAAATGCAGGCAATCAGCTCCTAAAGTGTAAAGCTTATATGCAAAAAGAAACTGTTTTATATCCACATATAATCCCTTCTTTTGTGCATGAGCATTTTGTAAAACATATAAGCAAAATACCTGCCAGTGCAAAAGCACTATGGCAGGTATTGCTTTAATAATTATTCTTTTTTACGGAACTGAAGCCTTATCAGTACAATGATAAGTATCAACAGCAGACATGCTACCAAGGTTGCTATCATATAAAAGGCGATCTGTGCTGTATCACCCGTCTTGGCAGATGTTGTCTTTGTGGTTGTAGTGCCATTCTTCGTTGTAGTGGTTCCATTACCTTTAGTGCTTCCATTACCGTTAGTGGTTCCATTACCGTTAGTGGTTCCATTACCATTAGTGCTTCCATTACCATTTCCGTCACCACTATTAGTCCCGCCGTTCGTTCCATTACCGTTTCCGTCACCACCATTAGTGCCGCCGTTCGGGTCATTTGGATTATTGGGATTATTGGGATTATTGGGATTATTTGTGTCACCCGGATTAGTTGCGGTTGTTGCCGACCATCCTATCGCAATCGGAGATAAGCTGGTTACCTGGAAGCGAACACCTTCTTCCATAGCTGCCACCTCACTCCAATTTCGTGTTTCCACATTGCCTCGCTTCATGCCAGGACCATCCAGAGCAAGATCCTCTGTAAACATGTGAGCCGCCATAAAGGAAGTTCTTCTTGAAGTTCCTGTTGGATATGGCACCGTAACAGTCAATGCTCCCCACGGGAAATCTCTTATTTCTTCATCAGTCAACTGGCTTCCATCTGCTTTTGTAAGCAGAATATCATATACTGCAATATTTCCTTTTGGAACTCCCTGACCTATAAGCTGTGACTCCATCTCGTTTATAATCTGATTTTCAGTATCAAATCCTGAATCCTTCAGCTTCTCTAAAGTAGTAGAATCAACACCGCCTGCTTTCACAGATACCTTATACAGATTGCTGACGGATACCGGAATACTCTTGCTTTGAATCACATAGTTATCACAGGCAACGCCGCTAAGTCTTGGCTTATCAATGGTTACTTTCGTCTGATCCGCACTCAAATCAAGTTTATCATAAACCACAAGCACATCATCATCTGCAAGGTTTTTCTGAATAGCTTCCAAATCTTCGCCGTCGTTCAGATGATATTCCGTCTTCAAACCACCCACTACAGAAACAGTATTGTCATCTGTGATTACCATAAACATCTTTTCTGTATCCCAGTCCAATTCACGCTGGTCAATGGTCAAATAACCTGAACGCTGTGTGAATCTGTAATTATCCCTTGCAGGCTTGGTGCTGTCAGCATCATATGTTTCAATCTTAATCTCATATCTGCCGCATGCTTCACCTTTATCGTCCTGTCTTGCTATATCACCCTTTATTTTTTTCTCATCTCTGGGCAAAATACCGCCTTCAATTACATAAAGATCATTTGTCTCACTTGTCACATCAAACGCTCGCCAGGAAGCCGGATCATCTGCACCATAAGCTTTATGCTGGTCCTTTACAGATACAGTGACATTTCTCGGCTCGATTCTTATGATCTTAAGCTGCTTGGAACCCATATATTCTTTTGTTGAAGGCAAGGTCCCTTCAATAATGTACCATCCTGCATCTATGGGTGCCTCTAAGTCCTCCGCTTTTAATTGATCCGTTATAGGATCCAGTCCCGAGACTCCTGTAACCGACTTTTTATCATATGCCTCATTTACAGCTGCTTCAGTGCCTTTATACCACAGATATTCCGGCTCATCCTCATTGGTATTTCCAATCATAACATCTTTGAGTTTTACCGGCATCTGTAAAGGCTCGCCATCGTAAATATGGGGCAGACTATAATAATCACTAGTAAAATTAATAGTGGATATACGTCTTATAATAATTAATTTTTTATCTGCATACCAACCTTCCAAGTTCTTACTAACGCCAGCCGTCACATGATGAGAATCCGTCGCAGGACTGCCGGAATAATATACCTTTCCTCCCGCCGTCTCATATACTCCGGTCAGACAGTAAGGATGATTATACGCCCAATCCTCATTATCCCATGAAGCCGGATTACTTTCATCAAGCTGCGGCGGTAAAATATAATCTTGGTCCGCCGTCTCAATTGTAAAGGGTACTGTGCCTACCCCTCTGTCATCGAGTTCTATTGTAAGAGGTTTTATTTTCTTTATAGTGTCATCATCAAGATTTTTTGCATCAACAGCATTCCAGTACAATGTTACTGTTCCATTTGTTTTGCCGCCTTTAGCAGCCTTCTCATTAAATATGGCAACCTGAACTTTACCTGTAATGCGCTCCTTGTTTTCATATACTGCAGACTTATCAGCTCCATATATCCCTTTTGCTGTCTCATCATCGCCTCTGTCTGTATTAATAGTCATACTCCATGGTGTCATTGTAAATCCAACAGAAGCCGTCTCACCGGTTTTTGTATCTGTATAAACAAGTGTATAATCTCCCGGATCTCTGATTTCATCCATAATGGCTGTATGAGTAGTATTACCCGGAACAGGATCCGCATCCTCTATCCCTGGTTTCCAATTGTCTCCAGTTGACTCCTCAGACTTCCCTTCCCTAAACAGGCTAATCTCTGTAAGCTTTGCAATTACCTTGATTTCAAATTTAATATCTTCATTTAAAGAATAAGGCCATTCTTTGTCAATCGTAACTACACCTTTTGTACTGTCTGTAACATCTGTATCACTCGTGTCGCCTGAATCTTCCGTATCATCTACCTCTACTGTGCTGTCAACTGTACGCGTATTACCAGCTACATCCTGCGTACGGACCTCACCATTATATGCAAGCTCATATCCTGCAGGGACATGCAACATATCCGCACTGAGCCCGGCAAGAATAAACTCGCCTCCCCCTGCCAGATTAATTTGCCTATTGCCCGTTCCTAAACAATTTTTATTTTTAATTGTTAAGGAGCCGTCATTTGTAAGTGTCACATTAGCCGTATCTTCTTTTTCCAAAACACTTCCAGATTCAATTACAATTGTTCCTGTATTTAAATTGTAATTATCCGGATCGTCCGGTTTTGGAGAACGCTTAATTGTTACTGCACCAGAACTCTCTGAGCTACTTCCTATAATTAACTTATTTTTATTCTGAAGCATCCCTACCTGCGCTTTTGCCCCATCATCAATTGACACTTCTCCTTCATTTGTTAAAATTCCCACCTGCCCGTCTTTATCAGCCTTCAAGCTACTATTTTGTCCTGTAACAGATATAATTCCACCACTTCTGTTTATAATATCCCTTGCTTCCGCACTACCTCCATTAAGCAACTCTATTGTTCCACTGTTGTCAATCAGCCAATCCTTCGTCTTGTCATCTTTTATAACAGTCCCTTCATTGACATACAAACCGCCCTCGCTAATTACAACAGTCTTTCCACTACCATTTTTAAATCTACCTTGTGCAGTCAAAGTACTTACATTTGAACTATTACCTTCCCACTTTCCTCCAATCTCAATTTTTCCATCATTGGCAAAATCCAAGGTCCCTAATTTGCTAGATTCTAATATTGTCATTGTCCCACTATTTGTAAATGGGCCGTTATTGATAATCTCACTTGCCCCCTTCATTGACATAGTTCCTATATTTTCAAATTCACCTGTACAGGTCATTTTAACATCTTTATTGATATTTAATATCCCTTCATTTTTAATGACTCTATCAAATCCTCCAACAGAATTCGTCAAATTTACTTCATTTACGTCAGTAGCCACCGTTGACAAATTTACAGTTGCGCCTGATGGAATAGAAAAAATAGTACCATATCCCTTATCACTAATATCAATATTCAAATCTGTTAGAATAATTTCATAGGTACCAGGCTGCATTAATTCAATAAGTTCATTTGTTGATTGGAGATCCAGAGGTATATCCGTTAAAGT
The DNA here is from genome assembly GCA_910574255.1 of Clostridia bacterium. GTDB lineage: Bacteria > Bacillota > Clostridia > Lachnospirales > Lachnospiraceae > Laedolimicola. The sequence goes on along the minus strand of CAJTAK010000005.1, from coordinate 127,032 downwards.
ACCTGTAATACGATACTTTCCTGGTGTTGTAATTTGTATACGCTTGCTAATTGAAGACCATATTATACCATTTTCCGGCCCGATCGCATATATTCCATAATTAACAAGCACCGGTTTTCCATCAGGCGGATCTGCATAAGTTACAATATCATTTTCACTTCCTGCACTACCAGTATCATTCGCAGTATTATCTTGGTCATTTTGTACAACACTTCTTGTAGTCTGAATCACCGGCACCTGTGTCATAGTGTTCATAAGTACCAGATTGTTCCCATACTCATCTGCCGCTGGCATTACCGGCACATAGGTATCTGTGATACGGTCATTTGTTTGAGAAGTAGACACCATATCCCATGTCAGGCCGCTAATCGTGGTATTACCTTTCGGAAGCTGAGTAACTTCACCTACGGTCATAACTACATTTGATATACCTGCTCCTGCAGTAGTCGTTGCTTCGCCTTCTTTATTTTCTTTGATCGCAACTGTTACATCCAATTTATCCGGAAGGTTCGGTTCTTCTCCTTCTTCCAATTCCTGGAGCCGTATATCTTGATCTAAAGAAGCAAAATTAGTAATGATGAGCGTTGTGTCTGTTTTAGACTCACTGCTCTCAGTGTTTCCCGCATCCGCCTCATTACCAGCAGACTCCGTGCTTTCCACTGGTTCCTCCGGCTTAGACGCATCTGCCGCCAAAGCAGAGATACCCGCCGAGCTGCTGATCACGACAGCCCCCAGCAACATCAATGTGGATCGTTTCAACCATTTTCCCCATTTACTCATGAATCCATTCACTCCTTTTATGTATCGGGCACTATTGTACACTCAAAAAGCACACCATAGTCTGCTTCGCTTTAAGACGAACGGTCTCTTCCCTCTATGGTATACCTATTCCAAGCATGTGCTTCGATATTCCTAACCGAACAATTTCTTTCCTTAATTTAGGAATCGCCGGCTATCTATTACAACTATTCTCATTCTATCAAAAAATTTGTCGAAATGGAAGCGTCGAAATAGATCTTTTTAATGCTTTCAAGAATATTTTTGTAAAAACAGCGTTCTGAATATGCTTCTACACTCTTTTCGTAAAAATATCCACTTCTATAACGTATATCGGCAGATATCTTCATAATTATTATACTTTCAAGCAAAAAAATTTGTTACATATTTATATAACCCCTCATCTATTGCGTTCTCTAACCCAGCCAATCGCTGTCTCATAATCCTCCACTACTTCCTCTGCCGCCTGATACAGATGCTCATTGCCGTCTCTGAGGGCATCTTTTAGCTTTTTCAATCCTTCCTTCTCATCCACAAGCATTTGAACATCTGCTGTCTCATCTATCCTGTATAGTTTGAGCCTTGCTTTCAATATTTGATAGGTATATTGATACTTTTTATAATCTGCCGTTTCCAAAATTACATCTATTTTGCGGCTGAGAGCCTCTGCATTTTCCAGGTAATATTCTCTTTCTGCTTCATCCTCTGTATATGCAAGCCGGTTGTTATATAACTTCATCAAAGACAGGTTGACCCTGAGATAGAGAGAATTGCCAGGCGCGGCATTCACCTTATCGGCAATACCCTGCAGCTGCTTCTCTGCCTTCTCAAACCACTTTTTCTCCTTTGTCAGCACATACAGCCTGCCGCATGCCTCTGCTATATTCAGACACACATTCCATGCATTCCAGGCGCTTTTCTTTTCAGAACTCTGATAAAGGTCAAGGGCTGTCTGATAATAGGCCAGTGCCTTGTTTAAGTTCTCTATTTCTTCGGAAGCATCACACTGGTACGCCATTCCCATATTCAGATTCACCCTGGCCAGACGCTCATTGTCCTTTTTTATAAGGTTCATCTTCAGAACTTCTCTGTACAGTTCTCTGGCCTGCTTAAGAAGCTGCGGCTGCTCTTCTTTCTCCGCAAGATGGAAAAGTACTCTTCCCATATTATGCAGTAATATATATGCGTGCTCTTCACTGAGTACGTCTCCGCTCACCATGTATACTTCCATCATCAGATTCAGTGCAAGATGCAGGCTGTCTCTTACCTCGTCGAAGGGAAGCTCATCACACATATCCATGTAATTTCTTGCTATATGCAGAATCACATCAATGACATAATATTCATCCTCTTCCCCTGCACATTGTAAAATCTTTTCCAGATATTCATTGGCTTTTTTATAGTTAAGAACTTTGTTCTGTTCCTCGCCCAGATAAATAAACAACAATGCAATATTCCGATACAGCAGTACCACATCATCCCTGGAAGGATCTGACAGTTTTTCTGCTTTCTGAAAGAATCGGATGGCTTTCTGATAACCTTCTGCATCCCCCGCCAGCTCAGCGTAGCAGTAAGCCTCATTGTAAATGCACATATATTTTATCTGATCATCTGTATTCCATATGCTTACCTTCCGGAATCCTTCTATCGCCTTTTCATATTCTCCGGCATCCAGTGCTTTATCCGCCAGTTCAAATTCTAATTTCTGCTGAAATTCCTGTGCCTTTTTCTGTTTGAGCGCTTTCTTTTCCTTTTTTTCCTCAGCTTCCCTTTTTCTCCAGGCTTCTTCACTTGCTGTATAATTGTCAAATTTTTCTTCCAGGTTCTCTATCTTCTTAAATTGAAAGGTCTCCCGAAGCTTTTCAAACTTTGGCTCCAGCATGCACCTGCGCAGGCATTGATACCACTGTTCTGCTATATCTATGTCATAATATTCCTGATAGTCTTTTCCTAATATTTCGCATAAAAAGTTATTTATGTACACTATATCGTTTAACTTGTCTATGCCAAGTCTGTTCTTTTGCAGGGAATTGTAAACTGCATCAATATCATATTCCCAGCCATTTTCCTCACATAAACACTTGTAGGTTTCCTCAAAAAGCTCCTTAAGCCCGGCTTTTGAAAGCTTTTTCCCTACGGTATTCCCGAATTTGTCCAAACCCTTGGAAAAAAAATACTGTAAAAAGAATTGCTTGCCAAAGGTCTGTGATAAAAATACTCCTACTGAACCTAACATATCTGCCTCCCGAGCTGGACGTCAGCTTTTGTATACTGTTAATTTTCTTATTTCTAATTTGGCTGCTGCCAAGCAATTCAACTGTTGCTTGAAAATGTACGCATATATCTTAAATGAATGGACTTCCTGCCTCATTTATGCTATACTATTTATAGCACAATAATACAATACACAATTATAGGAAGCAGGTGATTATATGCCAAGTGATAAGGAAATGATCAATAATTTAATTGATAATTATACCAATTTGCAGCGTATTAAAAAGGCAAATGATACCGAAAAAGAACTTGATTATCAATTAAAAATATTAAAAGCGAAGCTTGAATCATTCGGTATTGTAACAACTGATCTGGATTTATAAAATTGTATAACTGTTACACAGAACAAGGTGTAAGGTCTGTCGAAATATGAAGGACTTTACACCTTTTTAACTGTAATCATCAAGGTAACAGGCTGTCACCAAAGAGAAGAATTAATTCTCTCTGGCAACAGCCCATTTGTTTTGTTGATACTATCTTCATAACAAGCTCTGCAAAAAAATGCAAGCCTCTACTCTATCGTAATCCCAGCCTTCTCCAGAATCTTCGGAACATTCTTCTCCGCACCAATGGCCATAATATGTACACCGTCACAGAGACCTTCGTCTTTAATCTTGGCAATCATCTCAGCCGCCATCTCAATGCCAAGCTGTGTGGGCAGGCCCTTAACGCCCTTCTCCTTGCCCTCTGCCGCTGCAGCAGCCAGACGGTCAATCATCTCCTGAGGAACTGCGATTCCCGGCACGTTCTCATTCATGTACTTAGCCATTCCTGCTGCCTTCAAAGGAATGATGCCGGCCATAATATGCGTCTTAATATTCGCCTTGTCCACTTCATCCATAAAACGCTTAAAGCTTTCCAGATCAAAAATACCCTGGGTCTGAATATAACGCGCTCCAGCCTCTACCTTCTGGCGAAGCTTATTAATCTGCAGGAACAGGGGCTCGTAAACCGGGGTTACTGCCGCACCCTTATAGAACTCCGGCGCACCGCCCTGCAGCTCATTTCCGCCGCAGTCTGTTCCGGTCGCTTCCATCACAGACAGCATGTGAAGAATACCTACAGAATCCAAATCATATACCGGCTTAGACTGATTACAGTCACCTACAATAGGATGATCTCCCGTCAAAGCCAGCATTGTATCAATTCCAAAAGCCGCCGCAGAAAGCATATCGCCCATAATTCCCATACGGCTGCGGTCACGGCCTGTCACCTGGATAATCGGCTCCAATCCTGCTTCCTTCAGCTTAATGCAGAGTCCCAGGGAAGAAGCCTTCAGACAGGCAGACTGCATATCAGTTACATTGACGCCATGTACCTTGCCTTTCAGAAGTTCCGCCGCTTCCATCTGTTCAGTAAAATCATATCCCTTGGGAGGAGCCATCTCAACGGTTACACCAAATTTTCCGCCTTCCAGCGCTTTCTCTAACATTCCCATTACTTGTTCCCCCTAATATTAATCGTTCTGGGATATGAAACCTTCTCATATCCTTTATCATCACGTCTCTTAGCCAGCTTATCCAGCATTCCCAGAGATTCCAGACGCTTGTAAATCAGAATCCATGCACAATCATTCTCCGGATTCACCTCACACTTGCCGTTCTTCTGTCCGCCGCAGGGTCCGTTTACCAGGGACTTGGCACATCTGGAAATCGGACAGATACCTCCCGTACTTCCCAGCATACAGTCTCCGCAGAGATGACAGGCTTCCTCAAAAAGACCAAACCGCACAGCTTCTCCTAAAAACATCGTGTTATTTGACGGATAAACCGGCGCCTTGGCATGATTCGCCGCCACCTGCACACCGTCACCGCAGGACATACAGACAACTGCATCCGGCTCTGCTGCATTCAGCTTCTTCATGGCAGTCTTCACTCCCATGTTCATACAGCAGTAATCCGCCATTCCGGCAGCTACCACTGTCTTTCCTTTGGACTCCAAGTAAGCCTTGAGTTCCCCAATCTCCTTCTCGCCGCCCGTGGCGCAAGCCGTAGCACAACTGCCACAGCCAAGGATTGCGATCTTCTTCGCATCCCCAATCATTGCCATCAATTCTTCAATGGGCTTTTTCTGTGTGATAATCATGGTATCCTCTCCTTATATCCCTTTCTGGTACAGACATCCCCCACTGACAAAACTGACACGCCGGCAAAGAGCTGTCCTCTCCATTTCTATTGTAATACTTTCTGATAAGAAATCAAGCCCAAATTCACGTTTTTTAACAAAATATATCATTTTTAACAAAAACATAACATTTTATAACATTCATCCCATTCTCCCATATGAAAAAAATTTAAAAATCTCCTTATTCAGCCAACAAACAGGGGCCAGCCGAAAAACAGGCCAGCCGGCATTTCCAATATCAAGTGTCCGGCTGTTCATGCACACTCCGTATGATATGAACGAACATTGCCCTTAATAACTTATAACTGTCGAAACCCTCCAAGGGTAATGTACGTTCAGAGCATATGGAGTGTGCGTGAACCGTCCGAACGTTGTAATAAGGAGGGACTCACGCAAGTGGGAGGATTCCTTATTGCCAGGATATGGAAATGTCGGCTGGCCTGTTTTTTGGCTGGCCCCGTCCGCCCCACTTAATAAAGATTTTTCACCTTAAACTCTTTTTCCGCCTCCCTCCGCTGATCCTTCTTAGCAATATCCTGCCTCTTATCATAAAGCTTCTTCCCTCGGGCCAGTCCAATCTCCACCTTCACCAAACTCCCTTTCAAGTAAACCTTAAGCGGCACCAGCGTATACCCCTTCTCCGTCACCTTACCGCCAATCTTATTAATCTCATACCGATGCATCAAAAGCTTGCGCACCCGAAGCGGATCCTTATTAAAAATATTCCCCTTCTCATAGGGGCTGATATGCATCCCATAGATATACAGCTCCCCCTTCTCCATCTTAATAAAAGACTCCTTCACACTGCATTTCCCCATACGGATAGACTTCACCTCCGTACCCGCCAAAGAAATACCAGCCTCATAAGTCTCATCTATAAAATAATCATGATACGCTTTCTTATTATTCGCAATTAATTTTACTGCTTCCTTACTCATAATCTCCCATTCTCCTTTATATCCTTTACTCCCCAGTGAGTTATTCCCCTGTGCTCAATGCAAGTTCAAAATCAATCGTCCTACATAACCTGTCTGTTCCTTTCACCCGGATTCGCACCCGCTCTCCCAGCCGGTAGACCTTTTTGCTTCGCTGCCCTCTAAGCTCATAAGCATCATCCGCATACTCATAATAGTCATCCTCCAGAGAATTCACATGAACCAGCCCTTCCACTGTATTGGACAGCTCCACATACAAGCCATACTGGGTAATCCCGGAAATAACCCCTTCAAAGATTTCCCCAATATGCTGCTCCATATATTCCACCTTTTTCAGCTTCTCTGTCTCCCGTTCTGCCTCGTCAGCCCTTTGCTCCGTCTCGCTGGCATGTTTTGCCACCTGCGGCAGAATCGTCTCATAGTGCTCCGTCCGTCCGGCATCTAAGCGCCCCCGCAGATTCTCCTTGATAATCCGGTGAATCTGCAGATCCGGATACCTGCGGATAGGAGATGTAAAATGGCAGTATTGCTCCGCCGCCAGTCCGAAATGCCCGGTGCAGTCCGTAGAATACTTCGCCTTCTGCATGGCCCGAAGAGTCAGCCGGCTCAGCATAGCTTCCTCCGGTGTTCCCTCCAGCCGATCAAGCAGCTTCTGAATCTCTCCCGGATGCACCTCATCCCCTCCTACACGCAGAGAATATCCAAAGTTCCGCAGAAAGAGCCCCAGCTTGTGAAGCCGCTTGGCATCCGGTTTTTCATGAACTCTGTATACAAAAGGCTGTGCCTGCCAATAGTAATCCGCCGCCACTGTCTCATTTGCCGCCAGCATAAAATCCTCAATAATCCTGGTAGCCGTATTCCGCTCATAGGGACGAATCTCCACAGGCAGCCCCAGCTCGTCCAGTAAAATCTTGGACTCCGGAAAATCAAAGTCAATGGAGCCCCGTTTCCTCCGCCGTCTGCGAAGAAGCCCTGCAAGCTTGTCCATCTCCTCAAACATAGGAACCAGCTCTTCGTATTCTCTGCATTCCGCTTCGTCCCGATCCTCCAGAATCTTCTTTACACTGGTATAGCTCATCCGCCTTGTGACCCGGATCACAGTCTCCCCTATGGTGTGATCGATGATTTTCCCCTTTGGATCCACTGTCATAATACAGCTTAAGGTTAGCCGATCCTCCCCCGCATTCAGAGAGCAGATGCCATTGGAAAGACTGTGGGGCAGCATGGGAATTACCCGATCCACCAGATACACGCTGGTTCCCCGAAGGAATGCTTCCCAATCCAAAGCGCTGTTCTCCTGGACATAATTGGTTACATCTGCAATGTGCACACTTAAGATGTAATTCTCTCCTTCCTTCCGTACAGAAACTGCATCATCCAAATCCTTGGCATCCTCCCCGTCAATGGTGACACAGATTTCATCCCTCAGATCCAGACGTCCCAGCATATCCGCCTCGGACACTGGTTTTGCATTGCGCTTTGCCTGATTTAACACCCTCTCCGGAAATTCCATGGGAATCTGATAGGCTCGAACAATGGACAGAATGTCTGCACCCGGATCGTTGCTGTGTCCCAGAATCTCCGTTATACATCCCTCCGGATTCTTCCGTCCGGCGCCGTAATCCGTCAGCTTTGCCACAACCTTATGCCCGGTAACCGCCCCTTTGGTATACTCCAGAGGAATAAAAATATCTCTGGTAATCCGCTGGTTGTCCGGCACTACAAAGCCAAAGCTTTTGCTTCTCTCAAAGGTGCCTACCACCTCTGTGATGCCATGGGACAAGACCTGAACAATAACACCCTCCTGGCGCTTCCCTCCCGACTTCCCTTTGAGGGCCACCTGCACCGTATCCCCCAGAAATGCATCCTTGGTGTCATCCTCTCCAATAAAGATATCCTCTTCCTGATCCTCTACTGACACAAAGCCGAAGCCCTTTGCATGACTGGTAAATACGCCTGTGACCATCTTTGCCTCTGCTTTTGAATAACGTCCCCGTTTTGAAAGCTGAATCTTCCCCTCCGCCAAAAGAGCCTCCAAAGCCTGCGCAAGCTCTGCTCTCCGTTCTTTTTCTACCTGCAGCAATACAGCCAGCTCCTTCTGCTTCATAGGAACATAGCGGGTATCACAGATAAATTCATAAATAATTTTTTTCTTTTCTTCCAAACTCCGATTGTCCATAAACACTCCGTTAAAACTAATTTTAATACCTCTACTACAAAATTCTACCCAGAGAGCCTTCATCTTATGGGAAAATTCCAAAACTTTTCTAAATATTAGAGAAAAACGAAAAATTAAATGCTGATGCCAATTATAACAAAAAAGCACTCTCGGCCAAATCCGGAAGTGCTTCTTTACCTGTCTTCTTTAGATAAAACTCATATTCAGCAAAAGCGCCAGTACAATAAAGGCCGCCGCCAAAATCTTTGTCGCCAATACAAGCTTTCCCTCAGTGGAACGGTTCTTATTCTGCTCCCAGAAAGAATTGCCGCCTGCTATAGCACCCAAACCTGCTGATTTCCCTTCCTGCATCAAAACAATTACAGTCAAACCTAAACTTACCAAAACAAATACAATTGTAAGAATAATCCTCAAAATGCCCATTATCACACCTCCTACAGCCAAACAAAATACAGTTTACCATACATTTACAAAATGTTCAAGCCCTTTTCGAGATAGAATCCAATCAATCCCTGCTCTTTCATAAAAGCTCCAGAAACCTCTCCACATCCTCCTGCTTTGTTGCCCAGCTTGCAGCAAGACGGACAACGGTATGATCCGAATCCGGCTTTTCCCAAAATCCCATAACAACCTCTTTTTGCAAAGCCTGGTACTTTTTATTCTCCAAAACAACAAACTGCTGATTGGTGGGGGATTCCAGATAGCGGACATATCCTTTTCGGTCCAGTCCCTCTTTCAGAAGCTCCGCCATCTCTATAGCATGGCGGCTGATTTCATAGTACAGTCCGTCTGTAAATAAAGTATCAAACTGAATTCCCAAAAGCCGCCCCTTTGCCAGAAGCGCTCCATGCTGCTTTACAATAGCCAGAAAATGCTTTGGCATATTCTTCTTTGTAAACACAAGGGCTTCCCCGCACAAGACTCCCACCTTGGTTCCGCCAATATAAAAGGCATCACAGTATTCTGCTATCACAGGAAGAGTTACATCCGTATCCCGGCTCATAAGCCCATACCCCAGACGGGCGCCGTCCATGTAAAGGGGGATCTCATAGCTTCGGCATATAGCCGCAAGTTCCTCCAATTCCGCCTTTGTATAGAGGGTGCCATATTCTGTGGGATGGGAAATATAAACCATTCCCGGAAACACCATATGTTCATGGTTCTCATCCTGCCAAAAGTTCTTCAATAGGACTTCCAATTCTTTTTTGCAGATTTTTCCCTGATGCTCCGGAAGTTCCAATACCTTATGGCCGTGGTATTCGATTGCCCCTGCTTCATGGGTGCTCACATGGCCTGTTTTTGCTGCCACAACTCCTTCATATGATTTTAAGAAGGCATCAATGGCAACTGTATTGGTCTGTGTACCGCCCACCAAAAAGAAAATTTGAGCCTCCGGACATTCACAAGCCTCCCGTATCTTTTCCTTGGCTCGCTGACAATAAAGATCTTGTCCATAGCCGCTTAGCTGCTCCAGATTAGTCTCTGCCAGGCGCTGTAAAATCCGTTCATGGGCTCCCTCTATGTAATCGCTCTCAAATGATAACATCGTGTCCTCCTATTCCAGTTCCGTAATATTCTTCCAGCACACCAAGTTTAAATCAATTCCCAGCCACAAAAAGCGTGCCTGTAAATTGATTTGTGCACTGGCTGAATATTACTGTTTCCAGTTCCGTAATATTCACAAAATTCCAAAATGCTGCAGGGCATGGAGGATTCCTCCTGCATCCACATCGTCTGTCACATAATCGGCCCGTTCTTTTACATAATCCTCACTGTTTCCCATAGCCACGCCAATTCCGGCAAATTCCAGCATTTCTGTATCATTTTCCCCGTCTCCAAAGGCAATGATCTCCTCTGGCCGTATCCCATGGAATTCCAGCATCTGCTTTATTCCCATTACCTTGCCGCCGCTTTTTGCAATAATATCTGTCCCATACTCTGTCCACCATGTAAGCTTACAATGAGGCATCTCTTCCAATACTTTATAAGCCTCTTCCCTGTCGGAGAATACATTTACCAGGTATACCCTCTCTCCCGGATGGTATTGCCCCAAATCCGGCAGCTCAGAGGAAATGGCCTTTTGAGCATGCTCCACTTTTTCATCTATATAATTAATATATATCCTGTCTTTTTCCACAAAGGCAATGGGAAGCTCCTGTTTTTCAAAAAGGGGGAGAATGCGCAAAATATCCTGTTCTTCAATTGGAGAACCAGATAAAACCTCTTTTCTGTGATCAAGGCAGAGCTGACCGTTCAGCAGAACATAACCGTCAAAAGCTATATCATTAATCGGAAGCTGAGCAAATTCCAGAATGTGCCTGCCTGTAGAGGTGAAAATTTGAACTCCCTTTTCTCGAAGCTGAGCCAGGGCCATTCGTGTATCTTCCGGAATATTTCCATGCTTATGGGAAATCAAGGTTCCGTCAATATCAAAAAAAGCTGCTTTTATCTTCATCTCTTTCCTCCCGGTTTACTATGAAAGTACCCTTTTCTGCGCAGCAGAAAACTGAGTTCAGGGATGCCCCATGCGCTACTACGGACTTTCATTTATGGTGGTGTAATAATGGGGATGCATGTGGTTTCGTATACTTAAATGTTAGCAACAGGGAAATCATGCAGAATATTCTTCTGTTCTTTTTGAACGTTGTCAAAGTTACAATTCTATTTCCATCCCAGTATAGATCTGCTCTGCGCAGTCCCCCAGTTCTTCCTTTAATATATCAAATGCTCTCTGTCCTGTACAGTGCCCTGTGTAAATCTTTTGAATTCCTGTCTTTCGGATGCGCTCTGCCAAGGCCCTTACTTCTGCATCGGAGGATTTGTAGAGATGAAAGCCGCCCAACATAGCATAGAGCCGTTTTCCTGGGAATGCGGCCTCAGTTTCACGAATAATGTTGTCTGCTCCCCCATGAGAGCAGCTACTGAAAATCACAAGTCCTTTTTCTGTGTCAAAAACCAGGCTTTGCTCATGGGAAAAGGAATCCGGCCGGAGCCTTCTTCCCTCTTTTACATACAGATTTACTCGTTTTGCGATCTCTTCTAATCCCCTTGTGCTATGGGGAACTAAGGTAACGCCTGGCAGAATCCTGCAATTTCCTGAAACATATTTTATCCGTTCTCGGTATGTTTTTAAGAAGCCCCGATGAATGCCTATGTACTTGCGAAAGCACCATTTCTTTCCATAGCAGTTCTCCTTTGCTCCCTCTCTTAAGTAAAAAACTGCATTGGGATTGCAGGCGAAGAAATCGCCCATGCCGTCTGCGTGATCGTAATGGGCATGGGACAGCACACCGCAGTCTACCTCTGCAAGAGGGATTCCCATGGCTTCTGCATTTTTCAGAAAGCGTCCGGAAGCTCCCGTATCCAGGAGGATTTTGTGTTGTCCGTATTCTATGTAGACGGACAGGCCCCATTCGGGGGATAGGTTATTTTTTGTTAGGTTGTCTACTAAGATTGTTGCTTCCATGGGGTGGGTCTCCTTTTTTAATCTTTTATTTCTACTTTATCATTACTATCATTGGAGAATGACAATCGTTTTGCGCTTCGGGTTCAGCCTATATCATTATTTCAATCCACCGTGTGGAGGATGACGGAGATGGTTCAAAACATACGCCGTGATGAACTAATTTCAATCCACATCCTCCGTGTGGAGGATGACGGTAACATGCCAAACATAGCAAGCCCGGGAACCGATTTCAATCCACATCCTCCGTGTGGAGGATGACATATTTTGAATGTGTCTTTATAGATGGTACAAGAATTTCAATCCACATCCTCCGTGTGGAGGATGACATGAAAATAATACTATCTCAACCAGTTAAAATCATTTCAATCCACATCCTCCGTGTGGAGGATGACGCACGCAATCTTCCATTGCTATCTATATAGCTTGTATTTCAATCCACATCCTCCGTGTGGAGGATGACTCTGCAAAAGATGCTTGGCATGGAGCCGCAAGCGGTATTTCAATCCACATCCTCCGTGTGGAGGATGACATGATAATCGGTCAATCTGCGATACAGTATGCAATTTCAATCCACATCCTCCGTGTGGAGGATGACTCTTTTGCTTTAAGTTGGTACAAATAATTTTTGATTTCAATCCACATCCTCCGTGTGGAGGATGACGAAAATAAAGCCCTGGAGCTTCCAACGTACAACTGATTTCAATCCACATCCTCCGTGTGGAGGATGACGGCACAATGTCCGCCCACTTTGTGTTTTTTAGGATTTCAATCCACATCCTCCGTGTGGAGGATGACACACTTCCGCTGCCGTTCCGTTCAGAGCGTCAAGATTTCAATCCACATCCTCCGTGTGGAGGATGACAAAATAGCCGCAAACAAAGCATTCTGCAAGCTGTATTTCAATCCACATCCTCCGTGTGGAGGATGACAAAACCTTGAAAAACCTTTATTCGTGTACATAAAATTTCAATCCACATCCTCCGTGTGGAGGATGACATCCCCCTAAATCCCCTAATTCTACCAAAAATAATTTCAATCCACATCCTCCGTGTGGAGGATGACACGAGCCGTTTGACGTGTGCAGAGTGTATGACAATTTCAATCCACATCCTCCGTGTGGAGGATGACAAGCCCGGGAACCGGCAGCTTAAATATGCTACAAAATTTCAATCCACATCCTCCGTGTGGAGGATGACTCCTAATCCCATAAAAATCCGTCCGGCAGTATGATTTCAATCCACATCCTCCGTGTGGAGGATGACATGGATGATGGGACCATTGAAAAGATCCGCAAGGGATTTCAATCCACATCCTCCGTGTGGAGGATGACTGCGGCATGTGATGCAGGTATCGACATGAATTTGATATTTCAATCCACATCCTCCGTGTGGAGGATGACAGTAGCGTCGGAATTCGTTAGGTGAGACTTCAATATTTCAATCCACATCCTCCGTGTGGAGGATGACTGATAGGGGAGTTTTCCCCTGTCGGAAACCGCAAATTTCAATCCACATCCTCCGTGTGGAGGATGACGTCATGATCTTCTCCGTCGTAATGATTGTAATAATGATTTCAATCCACATCCTCCGTGTGGAGGATGACTTTTTCGCTGGCAGGAAGCCGAGACGAATCAAATATTTCAATCCACATCCTCCGTGTGGAGGATGACCGTTCGTGACGCTGTCACTTCCGCTACCAATATCAATTTCAATCCACATCCTCCGTGTGGAGGATGACCCAACGGTATAACTCCCTTGCGGGTCAAAACATGATTTCAATCCACATCCTCCGTGTGGAGGATGACGTGCTCCAAGTGTTCCTCCTATACTTATATCCCCGATTTCAATCCACATCCTCCGTGTGGAGGATGACACATTGCGATGTTCCCGAAAAACTCATGCGGTTCTATTTCAATCCACATCCTCCGTGTGGAGGATGACTATTGCTTCGTTTGCCGCCCCTGCCCGTTTTGCATTTCAATCCACATCCTCCGTGTGGAGGATGACCCACGGGGTTTTGTCTGCCAGTTACCAACTTGTTAATTTCAATCCACATCCTCCGTGTGGAGGATGACATATTCTTCTGCATTTACCCAGTCCCCGTTTTTGCATTTCAATCCACATCCTCCGTGTGGAGGATGACAGCAAAAACAGCCAAAACAATGCCAACCCAAAAGCAATCTCCTGACTATTTTCACAAAAATAACTAATCTTACTACTTATTCACCATATTTAAAAAAATTAAATCCACAAAACCCCCCACAAATTCCAGTGCGAATCCCCACACTTTTTATGTTCACTTACGATTCGCACTAAAAAATCAAAGGACCATTCACATCCAAACTTTCTTTTACACCAATATGCTCCACTTTATTTTTGTAATTGTTCCCCAGATAATAAAAACGCAGACTATCTTTCTTAACATCAATAATCTCTTCCAGAATTGCTTTCACCTCTCTACATTTAGCTGCATCCATTTCACATTCAAAAACTGAGTTTTGAACCCTTTTTCCATAATTCACACATTGCTTCGCCACACGGCGCAGGCGTTTTTTTCCTGCATCCGTCTCCGTATTTACATCATAAGTAATCAGCACAAGCATTTCAATCCCCCTAAAACCACTTTCTTGTCATACTGCCAAACATTTTCTTATTTCCACATAAATGGCGGATATGCATCCAAGTCTCCCCGAATATAGCGTGCCAGGAGCAATGCCTGTGTATATGGCACCATCCCCCATTCTACCTTTTCTTCTAAAAAGGGATGCTTGATTACTTCTTGCTTTCGCATCTGCCATGCCGACAAAACATTCTTTCTGGTATCATCATCCATGATAACCGCCCCATTTTCTTTCTGCCGAAATCCGGAGGATGATACCCTCCGCTTATTAATCAAAGAAAGGACAAACCTATCTGCAAACACCGGCCTCAATTCTTCCATCAAATCCAAAGCCAAAGATGCTCTTCCCGGACGATCCGTATGCATAAATCCCACATAAGGATCCATTCCCACCGTTTCCAATGCTGCCACACACATATGTGTCAGCAAAGTATAGGTAAAAGAAAGTAATGCATTTATTGCGTCCAAAGGAGGACGCCTGCTTCTTATACGAAAAGAAAAATCCTCTTTCTGCTGTAAAATCATTTCGTCAAATACGGAAAAATACAAGCTTGCCGCTTCTCCCTCGATCCCTCGCAAAGTTCCTATAGAATCACAATTTTGGGCAGAACTTAATGATTTCTTTAATTGCCCGGAAACTCTTTTCATTCGCTCCACATCCAGACGCATCGCATGATCCCGTGTTGCACGTTCCAGCACCCATCTGGCATTAAACACTTTCCCAATTATGAAATTTTGAGCAATATTCAAACTGGCTTTCTCATCTTCTGATAGAAAATATTGTTTCTTTCTTAACAGAACATTTCCCCGCTCTTCTCCTGAAACCCTGGCCAAAAAACGCCCTGATTGGGACAGGAAAGAAAGTGACACATTCCTTTTCGCACATGCTCCCATCAAAGCAGGGCTTGCTCCTGTAAATCCAAATGTCACAATAGCTTCCAGATTATGTAACGGCACTCTGCCCACTTCCTGTTTATCAGACAGTACAACTACATTTTCCCCATCTAAAGATAGATATTTGTCTGCGGAAGTAATATAAAGTGTATTCAGCAGCTTCTTCAATCCTCGTTCTCCTCTTCTACCCATTTGGAAATATATTCTTTTACAGATCGTTCTTTCATCAATTTTGGAAGACATAAATCTTTCAAAGAACACGCATTACAGGCTTTCGTCCTCTTTACCTTCGGCGTATATCTGCGTTCATAATAATGATGCATTTCCCCAAACGTATCTCTCACCCTCTGCCGGATTTCTTCATTCAAGGATACCTCTATGCGCCGTCGGATTTCTCCATAAAATAAATATCCCTTTTCAACCTCACATTCCAGCATTTCCTCCAAACACATAGCCTGTGCTGCCATCTGAAGAATGTCTGCTTCATCCTCTTTCGGCTGTCCCTTTTTGTATTCTACCGGATAAACTAAATATCTGCCTTCTCTGCCATGCAAAGAAACGCCCCTCTTATCATCTCGGCAAAATTCAACAATATCACATACGCCGTTGATTCCAAGTGTGCGGGAAAATACCGGCATTCCCCTGGATATGATAACATCCTTTCTTTTTTCTGATGAATAACCATCATGAGCCCTTTTGTGAAAAATATTTCCCTCTACAGTCCTTAGATTTTCATCCCATTGCTGTTCAATATGAATGAGCGCCCACTGTCTTCTGCAAAATGAAAAATGTTGAATTCCGGAGAGCATCAGATAATCCTCTTCTTTATATTTATCTAGCCTTTCCAAATACATATTATTTCTAAAATCCTTTTCATCATTTTAATATCCCATTTTCATAAATACTGTGTCTTAGAATTTTTCTTTATTCTGTTAAAAATTCAAAAAATCTTTTCTTTCTCGCTCAATCCCAAGTACACCATCCATATAACCAAGAAATGAATCATACGATAACGTCCATTGGTAAACGCCTTTTGCAATCTCTATTAATCCCCATTCCTTTATCTTTTTTCTGCTAATAGATACTGCATGTTTCTGAAGTTGAATCCAGTCTCCTCTTCCATCCCGAATTCGAGCCGCAAGTGTCGGATCTACTACCACTGTTACCGTATCTGAATCGATCACCCTAAACTGTTTTGCCACTGTTTCAAACTGCATGGTCCATTCAGCTTCCAACATTTTCTTCATCGCTTTTAGGCAAATATCATTATACACAATTTCTTCTTTCATAAAGGAAGTACTAAGCTCTGGAGTAATGGAAACATTTCTCCTGAAATAGTCTGTCAAGACATTAATTGATGCTTCTAATGCATCATTTCCCTTTAGCATAGAATTATTTTGCATAGTAAAACTCCACATTTCTGCACATGGAATATTACCATGACGATTAATCCTGCCCGCTGCCTGCAGGAGAGACAACAATGACGAAACTTCTCTGAAACCTGTACAAAAGGAAAAATCAACACCTGCCTCAACACAAGAAGTCGCCACCAAAGTCCAATCTTTATCTGTCATATTTCTCAATCGTGCTTTCACGCTTTCAATTGTTGCACTTCTATCTGACGCCGTTAACGCCGTAGAAAGATGCTCTACACATTCACGACCGAACTTCTGGCATAAATCATTTGCAATAACTGCGGCACTTTGCACCGTGTTTAAAATAAGCAAACGTGGCCCTGGCATACTTTGTACCCATTCACATAATTCTTCTCTGCTTAACGAATCCGGATTCCATCGATAAGCAATCCTATTTTTTTCATATGTCATTAATTTTTCATGCAATGAAGCATTAACAAGTTCAGGGACTTTAGGGCATTCAATACCTATAGAACACAAAGGCTCTAATTCCCAAAAGTGAACTAATGAACCGGATGCCAAAACCCAATAGCAGCCCCATTCATCTGCCAGAACATTCATCCAATGCCATGCAAGCGGAAGAAGCTTTGCCGGCAAAGCAGCATGAGATTCATCTATAAAAATCATACTGCCTGGTAATTCATGCAACCGCCTCAAAGCAGAAGGCTTATTAGATGCCAACGTTTCAAAAAATGCTACTGCTGTTGTTACAATAATAGGCGCACGCCAAAGAGATGTCAAATACCGCACATCCATATCCTGAAAATCCGCACGATAATGGAGTTCTGCTACTACCTGTTCCGGCTCTTCACCCGGCAGAACCAGCACTTTCCTGTAAATATCAACAGACTGCGTAATAATACTTGTGTAAGGAAGAACCACAAAAATATGCCTTGATTTTCTGTCTATGGCCTGTTTCAATAAATGTGCCATAATAGCTGTAGTTTTTCCTGAACCTACCGGGCTGTCACACGCAGCAAATCCTCCTTCTGTCTTTGAATTACGACAATCAAAATACATTTTCCTCCGAAGCTTGCTACGCTCATCATTTCCTCTAAATTCAGAAACATAGCTGTCTAATAAAGCAAGTCTTTCTTCTGCTTGTAACTTGGGCAGTTCTTCATTTTCCGGTGCCTGTCCATATGCCAATGCAGTATCCATATGATCTGCATCAGCCAGACAAGATAGCATCATACGCAATAACAGATTGGGCTCTCCATTAAAATCATATACTTCTTCTTGGCCTTTGTCCAATAATGTTATTTCCTGCCGATGCCGTATAAGCATTATTTTTAAAGTTTCATCAACATGTTTACGGATTGCAGGATGTTCATCTCTGAACGTAGCATTTTCGCAAATTTCCGGAAGTCCTCTGTGATGTGCAAAGACATTCAATGCTGAATATGAACACTTTTGCTCTATTAACGCCGCAACTCCGGCATCCACATGATTTACCGGTAAATGACTGCCCAAGCTTTTTCCCTGCAAAACTGCTTGATTTTCATCATCCAGCTTCCCCAAATCATGCCAAATAGCACTATTACCAGCCACACTTTGAAGCAACCCGTTTGTTTTGCAAGCATAAGCTTCTGCCTCTTTTGCATATTTAACAGCTCTTATGTATACTCCTTTAACATGATCCGCATATGTCTGTGGAGAAGAATTGTCTTTTTTACTATGTGCCAGATAAGTCATTACAGATTTACCAAATCTACAATATTGTCTATTCGTTCCAACACTGAATCCGGAAGCTCCATCACATCTTGGTAATCGGCCCAACTGGTAGATGGCTCATTCTTCGCATCTATACGTGTTGGGGTCAATGCTTCCAGAAGAAGATATTCCGGACAGCTTCCTAACATGCTTTTATGCTCCACATACCAAGCATGGCGAAGACGGACATCCGGACGTATTGCAGATCGGTTCATATCATAGGCATTCGGAATGAGCAATTTCAACAGCTCAATATCCTCTGCCGTACAACCACTTTTATGTGCATAATTAGGATTTACAAAGAAAGGCATACAGTACACTCCATGCTCTACTACACGATATGCCAGCGGTGCCATCCCTGCATTTTTTCCTTCCTGTACACCCGCCTTATTTGTGTTTGTCTGACGCAGTATATTAATTGGAGCAATCGATACTCCCATGCCAAACTGCACAACACCGGTTTTTATAAACCCTTTATTTCCCCCATCTTCAAGAAATGTATTTCCAAACACACGAGCATCCCAGTATTTATGTACAAATTCACTCTCCATAAACTTGTCGGGATTCGTCCCCATTTCCGAAGCAATCAACTTTCGATCACGCCCTCTATGCTCAAGAATCCAATAGCGTTCTGAATGTTGAAGAAATTTATCTGGTAAGGATTTAAAAAATGGTGCATCATGATCCTCCACCAATTCACGCAATTTTCGCTTAAAAGATACGGGCGAAATTTCTCCACAGCCATTGGGACGTTGACGGGGATCGCTCTCACGATCCGGATCTCCGTTGGCATTTGAATTCACTACCTCGATAACCAAAAGACCTGTGGCACGCTTTATCTCATTATTCATTTTCACTTTCCTCCTCCATTTTATCAATAATAGGTTCTATATCTTCCATCTGCTCCTTTTGGGGAAAAGCTGCTAAATATCCGATAAACAATTGAGCCTTTTCCGCATCTGTTAGCCGGATTTCCTCCTTCCAATGCATATGAATCTTGAGAGCTATTTTCTCACACAGAAAAAGCAGCCATCCGGCACGCCAGCTTTCCTTATTTTTTTTCTCCACTTCCCTCGTCCGATAGGATTTTGCCCACATAAGATAGGGACCCATTCGTTGCCCTAAAAGATTCAAAGTACGCACCGGAGCATCTGATGCCGCCTGGAACACACTTCCCCCTGCCAGTTGTAACGGCAATTCTCCGTCTCTTTCCACAATACAATATAATGCATGCAGTTCATCAAATGCTTTTAATAATTGCCCATACATATAAGGATAATCTTCCATATATTGCTCCTTTCTTATATTCTCCCAATAAAGTAACAGTCCCAAAAGTGCAAGCATATCTTTTACTTTCCACCAAATCGGATCTTGCGGGTTTTCCATACTTAGCCTGCTCAAATAAGCCCCAATCGCTGCTGCTCCCTGCACTAAAATATGCAAGTCCTTCTGTGTTGACAGTTCCTGTTCCATCAATAATTTCATACCATAATACTTTGGATATGCCTCAAACTTATTACTCGCCAATATCCCATCCTGCTTCCATATACGATTAAGGATATCTGCCACTTCCAAGGGAAAGGGAACTTTGGGTGACCCAAAAGAAAACCTGGGCAAATTGTCCCCGCATCCAATCGCCCATTCTTCACTGCATTGTTCCAATTCATAAGCATTCGTCAAACGGCTATAAATTATTTTTGTTCTTGCTTTATCAATCTTTCGCAAAATAAATATCCGTATGTTCTCCGCATGTGAATCTGTTCCCGGCTTCCGAACCTGTTTCAGTTCCAATATAAACCGCTTTGCCTGTGTTTCGAACGAGTTTTCTTTACTTTCCTGCCTTTTAAACATTCGGATAAAGCTAATAGCTCCCGTTCCTTGGGGAATTTCATAAGGATATGCAAATAAAATCTCATTTTTACCTATATTAATCCAAGTCAATTCTCTCTGCTCACTACTACCAAGCCAATTTAATGCTGCCTGTAATTTTTTTCGCATAGCCGGAGAAATAGGGTAACTGGCATTTTCAATTCTTCCATAACGTGTCTGGCAATACTGCTCTTTAAACATTGTGCGAAGCTTAACGTCAAATCCTCCCGCCAATTTTACTTCTGGCATGGGCTCTTCTATTGGCATAAAGCTTATCCCAAATGCATCTGTTATACTGTCCTTCGTAATGCATTCTTCAGCTGCATCTGCATTTAACAATGCTGCATTTAATTCTTCCGTAAACCGTACACTGACCACAGGAATACCCCTATGAATTAATTCCTCACTTTCAAACACAACAGAAAGAGAACCCGTATCGTCCCCTGCCGCTTTCCGGGAGCTTCCAAAATGAAACAATACCAAAAGGGCAAGTGCTACATTCTCTTTGTGACGTAGCATGTGAAACAATAAATCTTCCAACTCTTTATGTAGCAATTCCGGTTTAAGAAAGCCAAAAGTTTCTTCCATTAAAATTTCTAAAGGCTTATATCTAAAAGTTCCAAGCATAGTTTGAAGCTCTTGCGGAACGCTTTCCATGGAAATCCTATATTTATTTCGAAATTTTGCCCCCCAGTTATCCTCTGAACACCAGCTTCTTATCATTTCAATTTCGGAATCATCCAGTTCTTCCGGTAAAAGCTCCGAAATTCTTTTCTTTACATTCTCGTCAGTTATCCGATAAAGCGGCACAAGGTTCATACATGGATATGAGCCTTGATTTGAACCATATTTACGCAGCTGTGCCCCCAACTCACTGTCAACCTCAGAAATACCGGTCACTTTCCCATGATGTAAAGAGATGCGTATACACGGTGCTTTTGCTCTGATATTTGGAATAGGCTTGTATTTGCGATGCCAGCTTTGGGCATGTATTTCAGCTTTTTCCATTGCATTAGAAAGCTGGTACAATTCGTTAATCATAGGCAGGCACCTCTTTCCGGGTAAACCAACGTTCCCCTGTGGATACACAAGTCATTGTCATATACGGCCCGATATGATGAGCGATACCCATCCGGAAACACCTCTCGGAGCATAGAAGGAATAGGAATATCCGGCAAATCTGTACACACTTGAGTTTTTTCCCGAAAGGGTCCTACATAGGACACAGTAAACTCACTCCATCCCAGAAAAAGGGTGGCGTAGGACTGCCCACATTTTAATCTGCGATTAAACATTTCTTGATATGCGTGACCTGGCGACGTTGTCCGTCGCTCCCATATGCTTGCCTTGTCTGGTAACATTTCTTTATTTGGATTTGCCACCACATCAGCGTAAAGGCGATAGCACACATCTACCAGAACAGTTGCAAAAAGTTGATAATTATTTCCACTTTTTACTGATTTAGAACTACGTAATGGACCCCCATAATTTGTTACATAAGTATGGTATTGTGGCTGCTTACATAACTCTACTTTTCGAGGAATTATTAGTACCGCAGGTCCCCAAAGTATTCCCTCAAATAACGCTCGCACTGCAGAGTAGGTTGGTGCCTCATAAGAACTGGGTGAATCACCACTATCGGGTCTTGTCCATAAAGCTGTATTCCCTGCAATCTCCATGGAAACAGAATATACTTTATTGTTCAAATACCTCATCTCTCCTTTCGTTTTATTTTAAAATTTCATTTGATTAGTAATTAATATAAAAATATCATACTTTGGTTTATATTACAATAAAATACCTCCAAAAAATCTGTTGCTGATTTTATGTTATTTGAGTATACTAAATATAAGTTATGCAATTTGGTTTAAGAAACGGTATATCTCGACCTTTAACAGAGACAATTATGATCGGGCATATCTCAGCCCCAAGTGAGACAGTTATAAGAGAATATTTCACCACCCAAAGCGTAACTTAACAGTGGGATGGATTTTCCGTCTCATTTTTTTACAACTAGCCCAGGCAACAATTTTACTTTACTATAAAAACATTTTATGCTATGATGCATATAGTTGAAAATTCATCAGCTTATGTCATATGAAATCTTTATATAAAAATTTTATGTGTGGATTGAAACATTTGATTAGTGATTTGAGTGCTACAGTTACAGCAACTTCCATTTCAGCCAGTTGCATCTGAATGCACTCATTTGTTTTTTATCTGGTCAAATCCATCTACAAGCAAAATGGCTTTCTTCCATTCCATTTCTTTTAAAATATAGAAAAGATATTGTGCCTATTTTTTAATCTCAATATATTTCATAAATTCGTATATTGCAAAAACCTCTCCACCACCCCATTAAACGCCTCCGCCCTCTTATTGGCAATAAAATGATCCCCCTCCAAAAAGACCAGCTCCGCATCCTTGATACTGCGGGCAATCAATTCCGTATGAGAACGCTTAATCATATCCTTTGTTCCCGCAATCACCAACGTTCTTGCCCTGATTTTCCGTAAATCCTCCGGCTTCACATTGGGATCATGAACCATCAGTCCAAGCAGCTCCGCATTTTGGCGGGCCTTTGGGCTTTTGGAAGTAAAGAGGCTTGCAATCCTATATCCTATGGTAATAGGAAGCTACACAGAAGCCTTTACTCCCTTTGAATCCAGATTGCCCCCATTTAAAATAAGATTTCAGACACACTCCGGATACTTCATGGCAAATACCATAGCAATATTTCCCCCATCGGAAAATCCCAGAATATCCGCCTGTTGGATTTTATGCTCATCAAAGAAAAGCTTTAAATCCTCTGCAAACTGTGCAATGGTAAAGGGTGCATGCCCCCTTGGCGTCTTCCCATGCCCTCTGGTATCCAACGCCAGTACCCGGTGAGTTTTTGAGAATCTGGCGATCTGGTGAATGAAATATTCATGATTCTCGCCGTTTCCGTGAAGCAGAATCAACGGAAATCCCTCACCTGCTTCTTTGTAATAATTTTTTATGCTCATTGTTCCCTCTCTTTTATCGTCCATTAAGATATTGATTACCCATATTAAAATATGACGAAAATGCGGAATCGACTATAAAGCCCCAAGCCCCACATTTTCGTCATAATCATCTGCTTTTCAACTGCTTATGTTCCCTTATACGAAAGCTAAACCTAGCCATTGTTTTATTTCTTCCATGGGTACATCCAGGATCTCTGCAATATCCTCTGGGGAACTGCCTTTTTCATATAACTTCCGAGTGACTTATTTTGCTTTCTTTTCTGCTCTTTTTCCGCTTTTCTTTCCGCTCTTTCCTCAGTCTCTTTCTCCTTGCCGGCGACATAAGTTGGATAAATGTATTCGTCATCAAATAATATCATCATATTTCCATTTTTCCATCATTTATCATCATTTGTAACGGATCTTCTTTGGTATATCATAATCCTATCATAATGTAATCTACATAGCAATTTGTTTTCCGAAAATGATATGAATTATCTCCCCTGCTCCAAAGGATATATCACAAGCTCACTCTTGATTCCGTTCAATTCAATCACCTGCTCCGCCTCCCGATTGGAAAAACTCTCCACCTTCTTTCCGTCTCTCTCATAAAAAATATGGGTGCCAATCCCCTTGCAGACAGCGCCAAAGTCTATTCCCGCCGGCACTCCCATTCGGGAAGATGCCGATATCTGATTCACGGATATCTCCCCGTTTAAAGAATGGCAGCGGATATCCATATCCAGATTACAGTCAATTTCCACAGGCCCGGCTACATCCCGAAGCTCTAGCCGCCTCACTTTCAAATCAAGCTCCAATTCCTCACATTCCAAATTCCTTACCTCAACCCGTTCTCCATTTACTGCAAGCTCCATTTTTTTCAGATATTGCCTTGGAATCTGCAGAAATATCACCAGACTTTCTTTTGCGGAGGCTTCCATCACTGTGCTACTACGGCTGATATCCACATCCATACTGCTTCTGTTATCATCAATCCTCACCTTAAAATCCTGTTCCAGTGTCGGCAGGATATTGGATGCAAGCCGAACATAAATCTTCTCCCCCTCACAGCCGGATAAAAATACCTCATGAGCACCGCCAAGATTGATATCATAATTCTTGGGACGATCCACATCATACTCCGTCACACTTTCATAGAGATAATCCGGCTGACTGCTCTTTGCCACCCTATTCGACAGCAATTCATCAATGGAAATATGAAATAGCGCAGAGATCGCCATAATATTTTCAATATCCGGAATCCCTGCATCCGTTTCCCACTTCGTAACCGCCTGTCTGGATACCCCTAGCTTCTCCGCCAGCTTTTCCTGAGACATTCCTGCCTGTTTGCGAATGGACTTTAATTTTTCACCAAATGTCATATCTGTCAATCCTCCTGTTCCCGTTCCATAATATTTTTTTGTTTTCTTTTTTACAGCTTTAGTATAGGAAACCACACATTACAAAACAAGAAAGCAAGAGTGGCTTGTGGGGATTTTCCGCTACTTTGCGTGGCATTTTTCAAGATTCACTGATATTTCATAAACTCCGGCATAAACCATCCAACATTATTGTCCAGCTTAAGACAATATGCCGGCATTTCCCCCTCACCCTCATATAAATAATAATACTCCAGCCATCCGTGCGTAATATAAATATACTCATGCTCCAGCCTGCCCCAGGTATCAAAATAACTCTGCCATGTGGTATACCATGTTCCAAACATCCGTGGATTATGATAGTAAAACCTCTCTTTCAGATTCCCATTGGAATAATACTGGTAATCCATCCACAGCAAAATCTCCGGTTCTTCTCCCTCCTCTACGGACCCGTCCACCTCATAATGTGACACTTGTTCGGATGCCCCATCGTACTCAATTATTTCCTCATAGCTTTCTTCCCCCGAAAGCACATCACCACCTACCGTTTCAAATCTGCCATAATCCGCCGAAAGCCCATCTGCAATCCATTCCTCCGTCAGTCCCTGGAATGTAAATCCACAAGCTCCCGAAGTCATAATATCCGAAGGATCCCGTTCATAATAATCGATTCCGCAGCCAAGCTGTGTTTCCTCATTATAATAAAACTTTAAACGCTGTGTACCATCCGGCAGTATGTATTCATAGAACGGCTTCTCATTGGCAAATCCATATTGCTCTAAAAAAGCCTGCTCATCTGGATACCAGAATTCGTGATTTTCCACATTTTGATCTATATAGGCATAAATACCCTCATGTGTCATTTCTTCCTGTTCACCCGATGCTTCCCATGGCAGCTCTGACCAGAGTAATTCTTCTATATATTCTCCTGATATCTCCCCGCTTTCCGCACTTGTCAGACCGCCCTGGATATATTTCATCACACGGCCAAAATTTCGTTCCGAATCCTTTCTGCGAATATAGAGCTCCATAGAACCATCGCCGTCAAAATCGCAATAGGCATAAAGCCATTCCTCGCCTGCATATTCCGCTTGTAAATATGCCTCGTAGATCGCCCTCTCTTCTTCCGAAAGTCCGTCTTCACCCTGAGAAGCCTCTTCTTTCGTATCCATATTCTCCAAATCAGCAGCATACTCTGTCTGTTCTTCTTCCACAATCGGGTCATCTTCCGGAGCGCTTCCCCCTTTACATGCACACAACAGCCCCAGACACAAACCGCTGACTAACCCCAGGAAAAGTTTCACCCAAGATCTGTTTCCTTTCATCTTCCGTCCCCTTAATTTATCTCATACCCCGCACCTGCAAGGACTTCAAGTGCGTCCTCATACTGTGCCCTCTTCACCAGCACATAATCCGTCCGATAAGTAGACACCACAAAAATCCCAATCTTGGCCTTTGCAAGCAAGGCAGATATCCCCGCCAAAATCCCAATTAAAGAAAAATCAAGCTCTCCCTCTATCCGAAAAGCTCTCCATCCATCCTCTCTTTGCAAAGTATGCTCCGGCACATCCTCCGTCATGCAGACCAGAGAAATCTCTTCATCCGTCTTTCCCACAAAGCAGAATTCCTTTGTGAGATCAATCTCACTTTCATCAGCAACCGTACAAATGGTAAAATCTTGTTCAATCCTGTTCAGCTTCATCTCCCAATTCCTGCCTATTCTCCTAATTATTCTCTCCAAAGTTCCCTGATTTCTCTATAATTTTCTTATCCTGTGTTTTATTTCTTCTCTCTAACTTTCTAATATCCTCTGCCGCCGGTAATTCTTCCGGCTTAATTCCTCGCTTGCCAAGCATTTGCCGAATCCCGGTATTATTTTGAACATGTTCTATTGTAATCGCATTCTCTCCCTGTAAATCCTTTTCCTCTACATTATAATTTGTCATTTCTGTCGCAAGATTCTTAGCTGCTATTGTTAATGTAGGTAAAAAATCCGCTAAAGGTCTCTTATCATTTACACCTAGTAGTCCGTATCGGAAATCCTTGTGCATATTTCTGAGGATATTTTTCCGGGAGTGCAGGTCAAAAAACGCAGACGTAGTGGTGCTACGGCGAGGCTTTTTGACCTGTGCTATCGGAGAAATAGACCGGAAATATGCACAAGGATTTCCGATACGGACTACTAGCTTTGCTTTCATATCCTTTGTAGAGTATCCGCCGAACAACGCCTGATCTCCTTTAGAGCGAATTCTTACAAATCCACTGTCATCAATTCCACGCTCATAAATATTTTGAGACAATCTTTTTTCCGATTCTTTTAACCGTTCTCTCGCCTGCGTCCGTTCAATATAGGCAATTCTCTCCTCAATTACTTCCTGCTTTCTGGTCTGTACCGCAAAATAACTTTGTGCAAAGGCAATCTCCTCTTTATTTGTATCTCCATTCATTGCTATCAGATAACAAGCGTATCTGGTAAGCATATAATCTCTAATCTGTCTTTTCGCTCCACTTCCCAGTCGAACCATTTTCGTGACCTCACGAAAATGGTTTCGTGGTTCGATTTGTGAAGTTTCACAGGATTCCACTGCACGTTTTATGGCTTTTTCAAAATTCTCCCAACGACTATATCCCAATAATTCCATTAACTCTCTGGCGTACCAATACTCTATATTTTCCTCTGTTGTATTCACCGCATTATCGAATTCTTTCATAATAATATGAAGCTTTCTCTTGTCCATAAATGCAATTCCTTTCTTCAATCTTGTTGGCAATCTATTTGCGGCAGTCTGATATTCCTTTTCAGACTTTCATTCAACGCTAGGAACAAATCCCCCGTCCACAGCTCCTTAACTGCAAACGGGGGAAATTTTCACTTAACTATTTCTTCTAAAAATCATATCCTACAGGTATCCTCTAATAGGCAAACTCTGTCTCCCAAAAATATACCTTACGGGTGCACCATAATGCATGCCTAAAGGGATATATTAGAGACTACTATTCTGATATGAATTACATAATCGGCTCCAATCCTAATACCGGATGTCCTTTCTCAGTCAGGAATGCCATCAAGGTTTCCTCATCCGTAGCAACGGTCTCATCCGCAATCATATCGCAGAAGTTGTCAATGCCGTATTTCTCTTTCGCAGACTTATTCAAACGTTCAGCCACGTCATCCTTAAGCTCCTTGGGCATCCATACGATACGCTCAAAGCCGCCCTCTGCGCTCATAAACTTCTTGGAAGCAATAAAGTGTCTTCCATGTCCCATAAATCCGGGGGTCTGCACACCGCCGCCCGTCATGGAAGCCAGCTCGCCAAAGGTCATTCCAAGAGGTGTCATGCCGGCATACTCACGGTTGGCAATGATAACACCATTGGAGAATGGCTCAATACCGCAGATACACTCGAAGCATCCGCAGGAGGTCATGGGATCTTCCATGATGGAGTACAGCGTAACCTTGGAAAGAGCGCCCTGGGTGGCCTGCTCTACCATCTTATTTACATCCGGGTATACACCCTTTACTTCATCCTCGCAGCCCTCCTTGGAAATAGGCTGGCATGGGCCGGTAGGTGTCAGCTCCTTGGTAGCCTTTGCATCCAGCCATGAAACGGCTCCGCAAAGTCCCAGTCTCTCAGGCGTTACCACGCAGCAGTGAGAGGGAGCAAAGGACTGACACAGCGTACAGGTATAGAATACATCAACGCTCTCGTCTGTTAGGGACTCCAGTCTCTGGTCTCTGGATGCATAAGCCGGCATAGCCGTTCCGTCCAGAATCTCCTGCACCTTGGCAGCATCCGTCACCATAGTAATCTGACATTTATCCACAACAATATCAAACTCGTCCATAATCATTGCATAGAGAACCTCTGCAAAATGGGTAAGCCTTAAGCCCTTTTCAAAAGCTTCCTTATTAATACGCACACGAATCTGATTTCTCTGTCCGGTGTGCATTACACCCTCCATATAGTTGAACCAAGCATGAATCTTACGCTCAATTACAGACTCAAAGTCAGACTGCATCTTAGCCCCTGCAACCTCAACAAAGGTAGCCAGCGCATAAGTTCCGCCTGCTTCCAAAGCGTCCAGATCGCCGCCAACAATGGTGATCTTGTGATCCTCAACCTCACTGTCCTCTCTTGTCTGAACCAGCTCACAGGTAGGCTGCTTATGGGAACTGAACTCAACCTGCATATCACCCTTACGGATAATCTCACCCTCAAATGCGGAAGCAAATGCAACCGGAATGGGAAGCTCCTTTACCTTAATCTTAATATTGCGAAGCTCTAAGGACTTCTTCACGGTCACAGCGTGATCCGTTACAGACTCCAGAGCGCCCGGAACCTGATTCTCGCCCAGATCCACATCTACCACTACCGGGAAGCCCAGTGCGATAGCGCCTGCTCCTGCGGACACTACTACCTCATTCAGCGCTCCGAAAGTATTTACAAATGCAGGAACTCTCTCCTTTGTATAAGCCAAAAGTCCTGGCAGGTCTCCCGGTGTTACATTACCAAAAATCAGAGCTGCACGAATAGCAACGGTAACTACATGAATCACAGAGGTAACGTCATGTCCCAGAGGAACCACACGGAAGTCCAGACCAATCTTTACGCCGCCCTCCATGCACTGCTCAATCACGTCGCCAATCAGGAAAGTCATAATACCCTTGCTCTGATAATCCTTTACTACATCCACTACATTTGCAGCCTCATCCGCCTTGCCCAGTACAACAGCCACGCCGGGGATGTCGCCGGTTACCAGCGGAACGCCCAGAGAACGGATAATCGGGTCTGGTACAAAGCCGATGCCGCTGTCCTCTGCGTAAGGATCTGCGCTCTCCACATACTTTAAAGCCTCGATAATCTCAGCTCCCACTGCCGTAGCAAGTCCGGCATTGAGGGCGTCGCCCAAATCCTCCTTGTTGGTAATCAGGCTCTTCAATACGCCTACACAGGCAGGCAGATCGCCTAACTTACTTACTTTCACGCCTGTCGCCGCATAGATGGTAGGCAGAAAATATGCCGTATCCGGCATTGCGACCTTTTTATCCTCTCCGTGCTTTGCAATGGCATCATTTACGGCATTCTCGGTAAGACCCGCAACCGCATTGGAGCCTCCATAAATCAAATCTGTTAATACGCTCATAGTATCTGTCCCTCCTTGGGTTTAATGTTTTTGATACCCTATATAATTCAAATTTTATCACTCTTGTATAAGGAAGTCAATATCCCCCGGGAGGGGTTTTGTGAAAATCGCCAAGGCCCGGATCCATTACAAACCAAATCTATATCTGTTTTTGTATTTTCCTCCAACAGCTTTATCACCTTCTCCGCAACGGGAAGCAGCTGAATCCCTTTCTCGTCGCACAGCTCCTGAAGCCATTTCATCATTCCCAAGTACTCCTCCATTTCCTCCTGACTCAGAATAAAATGCTGTCATCACCGGAATAAAACAGCCTCTCTCCAATCAGAAGCACTGCATAAAGAAGCCCCATATGAGTAAGGTATAATTTGCTCCATGCCAGATTCCCGTAAGCAGAAATACAATCAGCAATTTCTATTTTTCTCCTTACACTACCCTTTCAGCTTCTCCGCAAAATCTGCCATAGCCTCAGAAATCTTCAGCTCCTGAGGACAGACCGCCTCACAGCTTCTGCATCCAACACATGCGCCGGGTTTCTTCTCCTCCGGCTCGGCAGCCAATGCCATAGGAGCAAGGAACCCACCTCCCGTAAAGCAATGCTCATTATACAGACTGAGAAGCTTCGGAATATCCAGTTCCTGGGGACAATGACTCACACAATAATGACAGGCCGTACAAGGCAGTGTTCCTCCAAGAAGACCGTCCGCAATCTTAAGAAGCGTCTCTTTCTCTGTCTCATTCAAAGGCTTCTCCGTCTCAAAGGTATGTAAATTCTCCTTAAGCTGCGTGAAATCCGACATACCGGAAAGAACCATGGCAACCTCCGGAATGGTCTGCAGGAAACGGAATGCCCAGGCCGGAATCTTCTCTTCCGGACGAAGAGCCAAAAGCTTCTCTTCGGCAGCATCCGAAAGCTTGGCAAGCCTTCCTCCCCGCAGCGGCTCCATCACCCATACAGGAAGCTTCCACTCTTTCAAAAGCTCTACCTTGCCCTTTGCATTCTGGAAGCTCCAATCCAGATAATTAAGCTGGAGCTGGCAGAACTCCATCTCACTTCCATAGGCATCCAAAAAGCGCTTCATAACCTCCACACTTCCATGGGCGGAAAATCCCAAATGCCGAATGCGTCCTTTCTTTTTCTGCTCCACCAGATAATCAAAAATCCCATACTTTCTATCCAGGTAAGCATCAATATTCATCTCACATACATTGTGAAACAGATAAAAATCAAAATATTCCACACCACATTTCTTAAGCTGCTTCTCAAAAATCTCCTCCACCTTATCCATATTAGAAAGGTCATATCCCGGAAACTTTGTAGCCAGATAATACTTCTCTCTGGGATAATGAGATAAAGCCCTCCCAATCACAAGCTCCGAATTGCCGCTGTGATAGCCCCAGGCCGTATCATAGTAATTAATCCCCTGCTCCATGGCATAATCCACCATCTCCTGAGCAGCAGCCTCGTCAATCCTGGCATCATCCCCGTCCGCCACAGGCAGGCGCATCGTTCCCATGCCAAGAGCAGACAGCTTCATGCCTTGAAAATCCTTGTAAACCATAATTCTGTTCTCCTTTCCAAGCATTTGACTTTTTGTTGTAATTTCAGTTATAATCAAACCATTCATGAAACTATGTTTATATACTACAACTTAAAGTCAGCTTTAAGTCAAGGAAAAATTACCAATCCTTGTCAAAAGCACAATCATTTCGAGCTAAATGAATACCATACCATATCCATATGTTGATTTTACACACAAAAACGAGGTTAAACCATGTTTTACACAGTAGGAGAAATTGCAAAAAAACTAAACATCCCACCCTCCACTCTCCGCTATTACGATAAAGAGGGTTTACTCCCTTTCGTAGAGCGTTCCAGCGGAGGCATCCGCATGTTCAGCGACAGAGACTTCGAATCCCTGTCTGTAATCGAATGCCTGAAAAAAGCCGGCATGTCCATCAAAGACATTAAGCTCTTCATGGAATGGTGTGAAAAAGGCGACTCCACCATCCCCGAACGCCTGGCCATGTTCCGCCGCCAGAGAGAACAAGTTCTCTCCCAGATAACACAGCTTAAGGAAACCTTAGAAATTCTCGACTACAAAGAATGGTACTACGAAACCGCCCAGAAAGCCGGAACCTGTGACATCCACGAAACCCTAACCCCCTCAGACATCCACGAACGCTTCCGAAGCATCCAGCAAAAACTCCAGCAAAAATCTGCCGGCGAATAACCGTCCCCAAAGTCAGGGACTGCCGGAAAATAAGCCTCCCAGCTTATTTTCCGGCAGTCCCGTCCGCCTACATTAAAATATTCCGAAAATCATTAAACATCACAAACACCATAAGAGCCATCAAAACCATCAGCCCCACAAAGTGCACCATCCCCTCTTTCTCCGGATCAATCCCTCTTCCCCGAATAGCCTCCAGAAACAGAAAAACCAGCCTGCCCCCGTCCAGGGCCGGCAAAGGCAGAAGATTCATCACCCCAAGATTCGCCGTAAGCAAAATAGAGATGTAAAGCATATTCAGCCAAACATAAAAAGCCCCATCCGCCCGGCTGCTCTCATAAGTATCCCCAATGGCATTCACAATCCCCACGGGACCGGAGATATCCTCCGCTCCCACACTGCCGCCAAACAACATCCCAAGGCTTTTAATCGTAGTAGAGATCCAATACTTCACCTCATAAGCGCTATATCCAATAGTCTTAAGAATATTCCCTTTCGTCCGAATCCCGGAACCCCGGAATCCCAGATAATACATCCCGCTCTCCGACTGCTTAGGCTCCAAAATCACCGTATGGCGCTCCCCATCTCTCTCATAGGTCAGTTCCACCGTCTTCCCCTGATTCATCTGCACATACATACTGACTTCTCTATACACATGAATCCGGGTATTATTCATCTTCACAATCCGATCTCCAGGCTGCATACCAGCCTCCGCCGCCGGATAATCTTCCGTCAAAGCCGCCACCACCGGCGCATCATACCCAATACTTCCAATCACAAACAAGGACAAAATAAAAGCCAGAATAAAGTTGAAAATCGGCCCTGCCGCCACTACGGAAATCCGAGTCCAGACAGACTTTGCCGCAAAGGAATCCTCCGGAATTCCGTTTACCAGCACTACCTGTCTCCTCCGGTTCTTCTCCCCGGAAAGTACATCTACAACCTCCGTCCGCTCCATCATACTGCCCGGAGCATCCGTCTCCGGACTATATCCATCCTCTCCCTCCATCATACAGGAACCTCCAAAGGGCAGGAGTTTTAAAGAATAGCGGGTCTCCCCTATCTGTTTGCTTAAGATCCGGGGCCCCATGCCAAGGGAAAACTCATTGACCCGGATGCCTCCCCTTTTAGCCAGGAGAAAATGCCCCAACTCATGAATAATAATAATTAAACTAAAAATAATCAATGCCAGTAAGATTTTCAACTTACCACCTGCTTTCAATAAATTCGTATACCGTCTGTTCCGTCTCAAGAATCTCATCCACCGTGGGATTGGGCATCACCTTATGCACTTCCATACTGGCTTCAATAATCTCCGGAATTTCCAAATAGGCAATCTTCCGTTCCAGAAACTTGCTCACCGCCCGTTCATTGGCTGCATTGTACACCGTAGGCATAGACCCGCCCGCAGCAGCAGCATCAAAGGCAAGCTTTAACCCTTGGAAAGTCTCCATATCCGGCTTCTCAAAGGTAATCTCCGTCAGCTTCCAAAAATCCAGCCGTTCTCCGGGCAAATACCGCCTCTCCGGATAATACAGGGCATACTGAATAGGAAGCTTCATATCCGGCGTGCCAAGCTGGGCAATCACAGCCCCATCCACAAACTCCACCATAGAATGAATAATACTCTTCGGCTGAACCACAATCTGAATATCCCTGGGCTCCACGCCAAAAAGCCATTTCGCCTCCATCATTTCCAATCCCTTATTAACCAGCGTAGAGGAATCAATGGTAATCTTCCGCCCCATAGCCCAGTTGGGATGCCGAAGAGCGTCCTCCACCTGAATCTTTGTCAAATCCGAGCGTTTTTTTCCACGAAAGGGTCCGCCGGATGCCGTAAGGAGAATCTTCTTAAGCTGCCCCCGGTTCTCTCCCTGCAGGCACTGGAAAATGGCGCTGTGCTCACTGTCCACCGGAAGAATCTTCACTCCTGTCTCTTCTGCCAATGGTATAATCATATGCCCGGCAGTCACCAAAGTTTCCTTATTTGCCAAAGCAATGTCTTTTCCTGCTTTCATAGCCGCAATGGTAGGTATAATTCCAATCATTCCCACAATGGCCGTGACCACAATCTCCGCTTGCGGACAGGTACAGACCTCCACCAGTCCGTCCATACCTGAAACTACCCTTACATCCAGATCCCGAATCCGTTCCCGCAGATCTTTTGCACTCGTCTCTGTCCAGACAGCCACAAGCCTCGGAGAAAACTCCCGAATCTGCTCTTCTAACTTTTTCACATTGGAGCCTGCCGCCAGAGAAACGATCTCCAGATCTCCATTCTCACGGGCAACCTCCAAAGTCTGTGTTCCAATCGATCCGGTAGAACCCAGTATAGCAATTCTTTTCATTCTTATCCGTTCCTTTCCTTGTTCTGCCCATCCTTTCAGGGCATATAGGTATACCCGTAGGGTGTTTCCTTGATCTGCCCATCCTTTCAGGGCATAAAAGTATACCCGTAGGGTGTTTCCTTAATCCGCCCGTTTTCTCAGGGCATAAAGATATATGCCCCAGGGCACTTTAGATATCTTTTTACAAACTCAGCATTGCCAGAACAAATATTACCGGTGCTGTAAAAATCACACTGTCAAACCGATCGAGGATCCCTCCATGACCGGGAATCAAATGGCCATAATCCTTAATATCATGATTCCGCTTAATAGCAGAAGCCGTCAGGTCTCCAATCTGAGAAAGCACGGCCCCGGCTCCACAAAGCAGGGCACAGACACCCGCCCTTTCCGCCATAAAAAAGCTTCCGTACAGAAATCCAAGAAGTGCCGCACCCGCAACTCCTCCTATGGCACCCTCAATCGACTTCTTCGGGCTTAGCACAGGAGCCAGCTTATGTTTTCCAATCAGCATTCCCACCGCATAGGCACAGGTATCACAGCCCCAGGAGCATATAAAAATCAGCCAATACAAAGACATTCCCATTCCGTACCCGAACAGATCAGACATCCGAACCAGGTAGAGAAAAGACAGCATGCCCGGAACATAGATAACACCGAAAAAGGCAGACATAACGTCCTCAATCCGGTATTTGGGAAATGTAAATACATAGATCCCCATAAGCAAAAGGAGGTATGCAAACAGCAGCAAAGGCAGGCAGACCAGAGTACTCGGACTCCCCAGCACATACCTGTTTACTCCCATTCCAACCAGCAGCACATAAAGAACGGAGACCATCCCTCCCAAAATTCCAAAAATTCTACGTTCAAGCTGAAACACCCTGGCAAACTCCGTATATCCAATCACAGAAATCAGTAGTGTCAGACCAAGCAAAAACCATCCGCCCAAAATCCCGGCTGCAATCATAATCGCCAGCAATATGATTCCACTGACAAGTCTGGTAAAAAATGACTTCAACTATGCCTCCTCCTTAACCCCGCCATAACGCCTGTCACGTCCATTATAAGCCTCGATTGCTTTCATCAGTTCATCCTTTGTAAAGTCAGGCCAATGTACATCAGCAAAATAGAATTCCGTATAGGCAAGCTGCCAGAGAAGAAAGTTGGAAAGCCGCTGCTCTCCGCTCGTTCGAATCAGCAAATCCGGATCCGGAATATCCGCCGTATCCAAATAGGATGTGAAAGTTTCCTCGGAAATATCCTCCGGCTTTAATTGACCGCTTTCCTGATCCGCCGCCATTTTTTTCATGGCACGGATCATTTCGTCCCGGCTGCCGTAATTGATGGCAATCTGGAAATTCAGACCGTCATTGTTTTTGGAAGCTTCCTCAAGCTCATCAATTCGTTTTCGGATGTCCTCTGCCAGCCCTGTCTTATCCCCGATTACACGAACACGCATATGATTTTTTTCGGCAGTTTTCAGGCAGGTCTTCATGTAATTACGCAGAAGCTTCATCAATGCATCCACTTCCTCCTGGGGACGCTTCCAATTTTCGGTGGAAAAGGCATATACCGTCAGGTACTTGATCCCTATGTTCCAGGCTTCCCGGCATATGGTTTCCACATTTTTGCTTCCCTGAGCGTGACCATAGTTCCGGGGCATGCCCTTGGACTTGGCCCAGCGGCCGTTGCCGTCTAAAATAATTGCCACATGTTGTGGTATCTTCATTATAATTCTCCTATTTTAAGTTCCGTAATATCCTTTCAACACACCTTAACCTAAATCAATTCCCAGCCACAAGTACATGTGTCTGTAAATTGATTTGTGCATTGCAAGGATATTACTGTTTTAAGTTCCGTAATATCCTTTCAATACACCTTAACCTAAATCAATTTCCTGCCACAAGTACATGTGTCTGTAAATTGATTTGTGCATTGCAAGGATATTACTGTTTTAAGTTCCGTAATATCCTTTCAACACACCTTAACCTAAATCAATTCCCAGCCACAAGTACATGTGTCTGTAAATTGATTTGTGCATTGCAAGGATATTACTATTGCATAAAAAGGGGCTGCTACAAAACAAGGTGAAATTTTTTTCCATAATCTCTCACCTTGCCTTGCCACAGCTCCCCCATTCGTTCAAACTCTTAAATCCTATACGGTCAGAATCTCCTTGGACTTCTCATCCACCGCCTTGTCAATATCGGCAATGTATTTGTCCGTCATCTTCTGCACCTTGGTCTCCAGATCCTTTTGATCATCCTCGGAAATCTCCCCTGCCTTGTTCATCTTCTTCAGATTCTCATTGGCATCCCGGCGGATGTTGCGGACAGCCACCTTGGCAGCCTCGCCCTTTTTCTTCACATCCTTCACCAGCTCTTTTCTGCGCTCCTCGGTAAGCTCCGGGAACACCAGACGGATAATGGAGCCGTCATTGGTGGGATTGATGCCGATATCGGAGGTGAGAATCGCTTTCTCAATAGCTTTCAGGAGACTCTTCTCCCATGGCTGAATCTGGAGCATGCGAGGCTCCGGCACGGAAATATTACCCACCTGCTGCAAGGGAGTGGGCGTCCCGTAATAGTCCACGCGAATCTTATCCAGTACATGGGGATTTGCCCGGCCTGCCCGAATGCTGATAAACTCCCTCTGCATGGAATCATAGGACTTCGTCATCTTCTCTTCATATACTTTTAATCTCTCATCCATGGTAAATACCCTCCGCTTTATACTGTAATTTTTGTTCCGGTAAAATTCCCCTTTACCGTATTGATAATACTGTCTTTCTCACCCAGTCCAAATACCATCATGGGCATCTTATTTTCCATGCACATAATGGAAGCGGTCAGATCCATCACCGCCAGACGCTGATCCACCACATCGGAAATGGAGATCTCATCATACTTCACCGCACCCGGATTCTGCTTGGGATCGCTGTCATAAACGCCGTCCACGGCTTTTGCCAGGAGAATCACATCCGCCTCGATCTCAATAGCCATAAGGGTCGTGGTGGTATCCGTAGAGAAATAGGGATGTCCCGTTCCTCCGGCAAAAAAGGTAACACAGCCCCGGTTCAGCCGCTTGAGGGCCCGATCCTTAGTGAACAGCTTCGCAAAGCCTGCACACTCAAAGGGGGTAAATACCTCTGTCTCCATGCCTACGGAGCGAAAGATCTCCGATACGTAAATACAATTCATCACTGTGGCAAGCATACCGATCTGATCTGCCTTGGTCCGGTCAATATTCTCACTGGTA
Organism: Clostridia bacterium; assembly: GCA_910574255.1. GTDB lineage: Bacteria > Bacillota > Clostridia > Lachnospirales > Lachnospiraceae > Laedolimicola. Next base: position 89,425 of record CAJTAK010000005.1, on the reverse strand, counting down.
CGGCCCCTCCAGAAATTACCGCCGCCGATGACAATCCCCACCTGGATACCGTCATCCACCAGAACCTTTACCTGCTTCGCCACGCCGATAACGGTGGCCTCGTCAAAGCCCGTATGCTTCTCTCCTGCCAGGGCTTCACCGCTCAATTTTAACAATACTCGTTTCATAAAATTGGGATCTCCTAAATTCTTCAAGATTACCGCTGCTAACAAAGTATCCTTTAACAGCCTGCCATGCTTCCCTCACTAACATTCATGATCACCGTTCGTTGAACATGCCCGCATGCTCTCCTCACTAACGCTCATTATATCATATTTTCAGAAAATTTCAATGAAAGAAAGAAACATTTTTCCGGCGCTCTGTTTTTGGTTTTGATTATTTACCAGTATCCATTTTAATTGAAATAGATTATAATGAAAAAAATACTCAGAGATATCTTACGGAACAAACTCCGCCCATCCCCAAACGGGCGCCCAGGATGCCATGTTCCCGGGATATCCTTTTAAAATGATGAGAACTTATGAAAAAATACTTTTTTATCGATTACGGCAACACAATTTTCAGCCACTGCACCCACACCATCCCGGAAAGCACAGCCACAGCTCTTCTTTCCCTGCAAAATGCCGGACACAAGGTATTCCTTGCCAGCGGCCGGGGACTTTCCGGAGCTGAAACTTTTCTATATGGGCGAAAATCTTGGATGAGCGGATGTGATTCCTGCGCAGAACGGCAAGATAAAGGAAATCGGACGTGTGCTGTCTCATTAGAGGCAGCTTTCTTCTTTATATAAAAGGCTGCCTGTAAACCAGACAGCCCCATTTCTTCCTTATTTCCCAAACTTCTTACAAATATTCGCCACCACGCCGCTGAGAGCCAGAAGCGCCAGTGCATTGGGAATTACCATCAGACCATTAAAGAAGTCCGCCAACTCCCACACCAGTTCCACCTTCAAAGTAGACCCAACCACAATAAACACCACAACAATCAGCGAATACACCTTTACCGCCCTCGGTCCAAAGAGATACTTCACATTCACCTCTCCAAAGAAATGCCAGCTCAAAATGGTAGAAAATGCAAAGAACAGAAGACACACTGCCACAAAAATATCCCCAAAGCCTTGAAAGCTGGTAGAAAACGCCGCCTGCGTCAAAGCAATTCCGTCCTCGCCCGTAGACATAGCCCCCGTAGTCAGAACAGAAAACACCGTCAGATTCAGCACAATAAAGGTATCAATAAACACACTGATCATAGCCGTCAAACCCTGTTCATGTGGATTCTTAGCCGTTGCCCTGGCATGGGCATGAGGTGTTGAACCCATTCCTGCCTCATTGGAAAACAATCCTCTGGCCACACCATACCGAATCGCCTCCCGGACCGTAATGCCAGCCGCCGCACCTGCCACAGCCTGAGGCTGAAATGCCCCTGTAAAAATCATACCGATGGCCGCCGGAAGCGCCGTAATATGCAGACAAATCAAAAGCAGGCTTCCCACAATATAAACAGCCGCCATAAAAGGAACCATTTTCTCCACAACTGCCGCCAGACGCTTCGTACCGCCGATAAACACAAAAAACGCCAAAACTGCCAGAATTACCCCCACCACAACCGGAGACAAATTAATATTCCTGGCCTTAAACACTCCTGCAAAAGCCGTACCAATAGAATTGGACTGTACCATATTCCCCATAAAGCCCAGAGCCAGAATAATAAATACCGCAAAGAGCCCCGCCAGAACCTTGCCAAAGGTCCCCTTAAAAGCCTGACGAATATAATAAACGGGACCTCCCGTAACCTCCCCGGTTTCCGTAGTCTTATACTCCTGAGCCAGAGCAGCTTCCCCATAAATCGTAGCCATTCCAAAGAAAGCGCTGACCCACATCCAGAAAATAGCCCCCGGACCGCCGGAAATCAGAGCCGTAGCCGCTCCCGTCAGATTTCCCGTACCCACCTGGGCCGCAATCGCCGTAGCCAGAGACTGCAGGGGCGTCATCTCCCCATGCTCTCGCTTCTCCCCGTTCAGCTTAAAATGCCCGAATACCAGACGGCACCCCTCGCCAAACTTACGCACCTGAATAAACTTAAGACGAATGGTAAAATAGATACCCGTTCCACAGAGGATAAACAAAAGCACATAGCTCCACATTATCCCGTTTGCACTCTTCACAAATTCCAACATGATTTTTCCCTCTCTTTTCTAATTTATTGTGAAATTATGCATCCGGACAGTCAGTACACCGGATACAACCTGTTCCGCCAAAGCAGAACTTTGCACAAAAATAAGAGCCGATATACTATCAGCCCTCCAAAGAGTAGAACATCTGCATTTAAGCCCTGTCCTTTTGCCTGAGAGATAGACAGCCCTCCCACGCATTCCGGCGGAAAAGCACTGTGTTACACCTTCGGCGCCCATTTACTGAGACTCTCCAGAGTTTGTCAATTTTTGTCTGACAGAGAGTATCATATCACACTTCCTCCCAAAGCGCAATAGAATATTCCGGCTCCCGGCCATCCGGACCCGCAGCCTTGTTACAATTCACATCCTATGTCAGATTCTAAAAAGTTTTTAGTTCATAGGGGTGCGAATTGTAACAGGATATGGAAATGACTGCTGTCCTATTTTGTGGCAGACCCGTCCTCCCTCACTTCTCTTCCTCCATCCCGGAAGCCTGCAAAAACGAGCGGGCAACATCATTCTTCTTCATAAACAACAATCCAAAAGACCCGGACCCGCAATTACAGGCAATGGCCGAAGAAGCTTTCTGCAGATAAACCCGTTCAAAGGGACAATACTGCTTCACCAGCTTCTGAATATAAGCAATACTCCGATCCTCAAGCCCCGCATAAGTAATAAACAAAATCCTCCTGTCAATATTCCTGGAATCCAAAAGAACTTTCCGCACATAATGCTTAATCATATGCACAAAATCCCCCATCTCCATGCCGCTCACAACCATCTTACTCTTCTTAAGCTCAATCACCGGATGCAGAAGCAAGGCGTCACAGACAACTTGTATCCGCTTGGGAATCTGCCCGGCCTGACACATGGTATGGGTACTGTTAATAATAAAAGCCGAAGAAATATAGCGTTTCAGCCCATTAACCAACTTTACAATCTCCGCCTTTGTGGCATGCTGCTCCGCCATAGAAGCGGCATACAGCACGCTCAGCCCCAGACTGCTGGAAAGATGTCCCGAATCAAGCACCGTCACATTTTCAAAGGACTTAGCTGCTTCCAGAGCATTATAATAGCCCTGGCTGGCATGCTTCGCCATGGTAATATGAATCACATTCTGAGCTTCCGTCAGCTTTTCCGCAAAAAACCGCTCATAATCCTCCACCGACGGAGCCTCCGAACGGGCATTCTGTCCCTCTGCCATATGCAGCAGCAGTTCATCCGCTTTCAGCTCCACTTCATCCAGAAACCGCCCCTTATCCGTACACACATAATAAGGACATACGGAAATGCGGAATTCTTTCCGCAGATCCTCCGGAAGATCACACACACTGTCCGTAGTAACCATAACAGACAGCCGCTGTGTCTGTTCAAAAATCAGAATATCCTTACCAATCTCCGACTGCTCCGCCTCCTCCGTCAGATTCACCAGCTCCTTTGGCAGAACACTCAGCACGGCTGCCTCCAGAAGAGCGCCGCTGACCGGCTTTGCCAGATAACCGCTGAAGCCCTCTTTCTTGTAAAGAAGCTGATTGTCACTTCCCGCATTGGCCGTAAGCGCAATGACAGGCGTATCCTGGCAAAGACCTCCCGGCTGTGTGCGGAGCCTGTGAAGACACTGAATCCCGTCCATCTCCGGCATCAGATGATCCATCAAAATCGCATCATAATGCTGTTCCTGGGTCATTTTAAGACACTCGGCACCACTTAAAACCGTATCAAGCTGAATCTTTGTCTCCGAAAGCAGCTTGCGCACCACCATCAGATTCATATCATTGTCATCCACCACCAGAATATGGGCCTCCGGCGCCTCAAAGCTCTGCTGATACTGCTTTCCCTCATGCCGCCTTGCCCGGGAAGCCAGCGTAAAGGTTCCCAGCTCCTTGTCATCCACAATATCCTGCTCCAGCATAACAATAAAAGTAGAGCCTTTCATGTAGACACTGTTGACACTGATCTCACCGCCCATCAGCTCCACAAGCTGCTGAACAATGCTCAAGCCCAGCCCGGTGCCCTCAATACGGCGGTTTTTCTCCTGATCCACACGCTTGAAAGCATTAAAAATGTAGGGAATATTTTCCTTTTTCACACCCTGTCCCGTATCCTCCACCGCATACCATACACGCACCCGGTTAAGCCCCAGGCGCTCACAGCGGACGGAAAGGGTGATAGAACCCTCACTGGTATATTTCAAAGCATTATTTAACAAATTAATCAAAACCTGCTTAATCCGCACCTCGTCACCGCAGAGCATGCTGGGAATAGAGGAATCCACATGGAGACGGAACTCCAGCCCCTTTTCCTTGGCCTTGATCCAGATCATATTGACAATCTCCGAAAAAAGCGCCCCTGTCTCATAGGAAACATTCACAATCTCCATTTTTCCGGATTTAATCTTGGACAGATCGAGAATATCATTAATAAGGGTCAAAAGTATTTTACTGGCACCCTGGATATTTCTTGCATTCTCTGCCACATCCTGGGGAATGTCTCCTCTGAGAATAATCTCATTTAAACCGATAATGGTGTTAATGGGCGTGCGGATCTCATGGCTCATGCTGGCAAAAAAATGATTTTCAGCCTTATTGAGCTCCTCAATCTCCTTTTTCTGCCTCTTTGAGAGCTCATTTTCCTCCTCATAAAGCTTGTTTAAAAACATCAGCATTACACTGGTCAGCACGCCTACCATAATGACAGAAGCAGCGGAATCAAAAAAGGAATGCCGCTGTGTGTTCTTGGCCACCAGCTCAGGGTAATAAAAGGCCACATAGTAGCATGACAACGTCTCCAGGGCACAGAGCAGGAAAAATCCGGCTTTCCGCCTCCCCTCCAGCGTAATACTGATATAAACAAAACAGAGCACAAACCACTCGGGCATTCCGCTGTAAAATCCTCCGGCCGTAAAAAAGCTCAATGGAAACAGTACCAGAAGCAATACGGTAATAAAAGTGGCTCCCCCATTAATACATTCTTTTTTAATACTGAACCTTACAACCAATGCCATGGTCACAAGGCTTGCTGCCAGCAGCAACATATTAAACCAGCTTCTGCCCATAGGCATGATAAAAATCAGCGCAAGCATACAAATGCCTGTAACCACACGGAACATGCGCTCCCGCAGACTGATTTTATGATCAAAGATGAATTCAAACCATTTTTCCAACACCTAAATGGCCTCCTATTCTTATTCCAGTTCCGCAGACCCTTACCCATACACCTTTATCTAGAAAGAATTCCACCCTCAAGTACTTGCGTCTGCAATTCTTTCTGTGCACGGGTAAGGGTCTGCTGTCTTATTCCAGTTCCGCAGACCCTTGCCCATACACCTTTATCTAGAAAGAATTCCACCCTCAAGTACTTGCGTCTGCAATTCTTTCTGTGCACGTATATAAGCCTGCTGTTTTTTATTCTAATTTCCCTATGCTGCTGCAGACCTTATCATAGATCTGCATAAGCTCGGAATGATTTTGCAGGATGTAATCCGTGTTTCCGTTTCGTCCTGCCTGCTCCAGAGCCCTGGCCTTTTCCGAAAGCTGCTCCGCTCCGATTGTCAGTGAGGTGCTCTTTAAAGCGTGGACCTTGATGGCATAGTCTCCCCAGTTGCCGGTCTCAAATAAGTTCTGAATCTCCGCTTTCTTTGCCTCGCTCTGCTCCGCAAAAGTCTGGAGCATTTCCAGATAAAATTCTTTCTCTCCGCAACAGTACTCCAATCCCAGCCGCACATTCATGCCGGCCTCCACAAGGGGCGTAAGCTGCAGAAACGAGATACCCGTCGAACCGGCTTCCTCTGGACCGGTCTCTTCCCTCTCAGGCTCTCTGCGCAGCGGCTCCCTTTGTGCCGGCTTTTCCTGCATAGCTTCTCTTTGTAACGGTTCTCTGCGCTCCGGTTTCTTCTGTATCGGTTCCCTTTGCGCTGCACTTTTCTGTACCGTCTCTCTGTGCTCAGGTTTCTCCTGCACAGTTTCTTTATGTACTGCTTTTTCTCGCACAGGCTCCTTTTTCACCGCTTTTTCCTGTATGGATTCTCTGCGCTCCGATTTTTTCCGCCGAAGCTCTTTCTGCGCCTGCTTTTTCTCAGACTGTCCTTTGCGCTCAGGCACCTCCAAGGATTCCTGATTCCCTGTTTTCTCCTGTACAGACACCTTCGAAGCCGCTTCTCGTGCCGGACGCACCGGCTCATCCGCAACCTGAACTGCTGCAGATTCACGAACCTTATCCGGCCGGACCTCCATACCATACTGAATATTTTCCTCCGGCAGCACCTTGCGCAGCACTCTCTCCAGAACCGAGCGCTCAATGGGCTTTGGAATAAATTCCGTAAATCCCTCATTGCGGAACATTTCTCTGGCACCGCTTATGGTATTGGCAGTCAGCGCCACCACAGGAAGCTCCTGATACATTCCATTATTAATTTCCCGAATGCGCCGCAGGGTCTCCACACCGTCAAAGCCCGGCATCATGTGATCCAGGAAAATCATATCATAGTCATCGTCTCCCAGACGCTCCACGGCCTCTTTTCCGCTTGAACATGTATCCACCTGGATGCCGTAGCTGCCCAGAACCCCCTTGGCCACCACAAGATTCATCTCTTCATCATCAACTGCCAGAGCCTTAACACCCGGACAGGAAAACGGCCTGCGGCCTGCAGTTCCCACAAATCCATTTTCTTCCATATCCCCGTTCAGCAGATTTGCCACGGAAATAGCGGAAAAAGGCTTGTGAATCATCAAAAGCCTGCTGCCCTTTTCCGGAACAAAATCTCTTTCCCCGATCACAACCACCCGCATTTTGTATGCCAGTTCTTCATAGTAATCGCTGTTCTCCTCATACTCCGCCTGAGCAATAAATAAATGGGTCAGCGTATGGCTGTTCTGCAACTTAACCAGCCCATCAAAATTGTGAGCCTGGTAGCCCTCAATACCGAATCCCTCCATCAAATGCAGAATCATTCGGTCATAGTAGCCTTTCACCTCATCACAGCTATATTTCTCAGGCCGGAAGTAGCAGGCAATGCAAAGACGCTCCGGATTGGAAACCACAATAGAGGGAGAATCATCCGCCACCCCCTGGGGAATGGTAATATGAGCCTCAAGACCCTGATTCTCCTTGCTTGCAAAGTGAATAAAACCGCCCATGGAATTCAGAAGTCCTCTGGCAATGGGAATCCCAAGCCCCAGTCCTCCTGCAAAACGGCTGCTACCGGAATCCGCCTGGTAAAAATCATCAAACATCTGATTGAGCTGGGAATCCGTCATACCGATACCCGTATCATAGATATCAATGGCCAGATTAACACCATAACTCTCTCTGCGGCATTCGATACACACATGGATACCGCCCTCTTCCGTAAACTTGATGGAATTTTCCAGAAGAATCTTAAGTACATGGGAAATCTTTTCAGCATCTCCAATCAGCACGGCCGGAATTCTCGGGTCCATGTCAAACACCATTTCCAACTGATGCCTGCCCCCCTGCATGGCCGTCATGGTAATCACATCATTGAGGACCGAGGTAAGCATATATTCCTGCTTTGTGGCGGTCAGCGTTCCCTCCACAATCTCCGTATAATCCAGCATATTATTGATCTGATTGGACAGGCGCTTGCCGGCAAGCTGAATGGACTGCATATCCTCCCGAAACTCGCCGGGAAGCTCTTTCTCCAATACAACCTCACTGATCCCAAGAACCATATTAATGGGCGTCCGCAGCTCATGGGATACATTTGACAGAAAAACCGCATTCTGCCGCCCTGCTTCCTCCAACTCCGCAAAAGCAATATCGTACTGCTTCCTTGCGTCCAGTCTCCGCTTGATCCGGTATCTTGCAATGGATACCGCACCAATCATCACAGCAGCATCAATGCCTAAGCGTATTATATCCTGCGGGTCCATATCCCACGTAATCGTATTCAGAATCAGATAATGATACAAAAGTTCAACCACGTACAAGGCGGCCATCATATACAACAGCCGCTTTTTATCAAACATAGAAAAAATCAGGATCACCATACAGGCCACAGCCGGAATATCATAGAGACTGCTCTCATGCACCCCGAAGAAAAAGAATCCAATCATCAGCAATCCTGCACACAGATTTTTATAAAATGATTCCGAACCAAACCTGCCGATATGAAGACACCACACAATAGTATTGCCCACCAAAATAATAGGAATCATCCAGAATTCCCATGACAACGCAAGGGTAATCACGATCAAAAACACGCCGAACACCGTAACAATGGCAGCCAGAAGAAGATGTATACTAGTCTGATCCTCCGTTCTCATTCCTTATCAAACTCCTTTGCAACCCGTTTCAAAAGCTCCTGTGGGAAAAATGGTTTTTTCAAATAATTCACTGCTCCCAGATTGATCGCCCTTTTTACATCATCCTCAAATCCTGACGCAGTCAGAAAAATTACAGGTACATTGTAGGCGGAAGCTTTCATGCGCTCAAATGTCTCAATGCCGTCCATCTCCGGCATGGCAATATCCAGAAGAACCAAATCATACCGTTCTCTTCTCAGCTTTTCAAGGGCTTCACTTCCCGATTCCACAAGCTCCACATCATAAGTCTTTCCCAGAATCATCTTTGTCCTTTTCAAGTTCATTGTGTCGTCATCCACTACTAAAATACGCTTTACTTCCATACTGCAAGCCTCCTGTTTCTATTCCAGTTCCGCAATATACCTCTCCACACATCTTCCTAAGAAGAATTTCCGGCCGCAATAGCTTCCGTCCGTAAATTCTTCTATGTGTCTCGGGTATATTGCTGTTCCAGTTCCGCAATATACCTCTCCACAAGGGATATCACGCTTCACACTTAGAGATTTCCCGAATCTCCATCATTCTTTATTTTAAAGTATGAACAGCACAAAGTCAACTGTCTGCAATGGCTTCTGCAGCCGTTCAAAGCATAAGAGCAATTCAGGCAATTCTATTGCCGCCGCCCGAATATAGATCTGTCTTGTTGCTGACGCAAGCGCCTCTTTGCACAGCGCATTTTCATATGACCTCAAAACATCCTCCATCTGCATAAAATCCCCCTTTCTCTGTAGTATCAATCTACAGATAATAAAATACCCTGCTGCGAGCTGACAGGGCATGAAACCTGCAATGCATTTTAGAAATTCTTAAAATTACAAAAAAGGATATCTCCCAAGCCTAAAAGCCCGAAAAATACCCTTTCTCATTCCAGCTTCCCAACAGCTATTGCCATAGGAATGCCATTGTTTTTAAAGTCCTACTCACCCAGATAAGCTTTCTTCACCGAATCATCGTTCAAAAGTTCCTCCGCCTTGCCATCCAGCACAATCCTGCCGGTCTCCAATACATAGGCGCGATCCGCAATGGAAAGCGCTTTCTTTGCATTCTGCTCCACTAAAAGAACCGTAGTTCCGCCCTCGCTTACCTCCCGGATAATGTCAAAAATCTCATTGACAAAGATAGGGGACAGGCCCATAGACGGCTCATCCATCAGAATAATCCTGGGACGTGACATAAGCGCCCGGCCCATAGCCAGCATCTGCTGCTCACCGCCCGAGAGAGTTCCAGCCATCTGGTTCTTTCTCTCCTCCAGACGCGGAAAGCGCTTATAAACACGAATAAGGCTTTCCTCCACCTCTTCCTTATCCTTACGTGTAAAGGCACCCATCTTTAAGTTCTCCAGCACAGTCAGCTGGGCAAATACCCGGCGTCCCTCCGGCACATGGGCCATTCCCATAGACACAATCTTGTGGGCCGGCGTGGTGGTAATATCCTGTCCCTCAAATAGAATCTGTCCCTTTTTGGGAGCAATCAGGCCCGTGATGCTGTGAAGAATCGTTGTCTTTCCCGCTCCGTTAGCGCCAATCAGGGCAATGACCTCGCCCTCATTTACCTGAAAGGATACGCCTTTAATGGCCTGAATCATTCCATAAAATACTTCTACATCCTTGATTTCCAGCATTGCCATAACAAGTATCCTCCTATTCTCCCAAATATGCCGTAATTACCTTCGGGTCGTTCAGCACCTCACTGGTCTCCCCCTCTGTCAAAATCTGACCGAAGTTCAGCACGGTCAACTTTTCGCAGATTCCGGACACCAGCTTCATATCATGCTCAATCAGAAGAATGGTCATGTGAAATTCATCCCGCACAAAGCGGATGGTGTTCATCAGCTCCTTGGTTTCCTGAGGATTCATGCCTGCCGCCGGCTCATCTAAGAGAAGAAGCTTCGGCTCCGTAGCCAGCGCCCTGGCAATCTCCAGCTTACGCTGCTTACCATAGGGCAGATTGGAAGCCTTGTAATCCGCTTCCCCGTCCAGATCAAAAACTTTCAGCAGCTCCATGGCTCTCTCATCCATCTCTTTCTCCACCTTATAGTATTTCGGCAGACGCAGGATACCTGTAAGCGTAGAATAGCTGTGATGATTGTGAAGCCCCACCTTAACATTATCAAGAACCGTCAGCTCGTTAAACAGACGAATATTCTGGAAAGTTCTTGCGATTCCATGCCGGTTGATCTCAATGGTCTTCTTCCCTGTAATATTCTCCCCGTCCAGCAGAATATAGCCGTCCGTAGGCTTATATACACCTGTCAAAAGGTTAAACACCGTAGTTTTTCCGGCTCCATTGGGCCCTATAAGGCCATAAAGCTCTCCCGGCTCAATGGTCATATGAAAATCATCTACCGCACGTAAACCTCCGAAAGAAATTCCCAATTCTTTTACTTCCAATAATGACATATCACTTCGCCTCCTCTTCCTGATTCTTCTGTCCAAGAAGCTTCTTTAAGGAATAGCGCTCCCTGAAAGCCTGCCCTCCCGGACTGGAGGTAAAGATCATAGTCGCTATCAATACAATGGCATACATCAGCATACGGTAGTCGTTAAGGCTTCTAAGGAGCTCCGGCAGCAATGTCAGAACCACGGCGGCAATGATAGAGCCACGGATATTCCCGATTCCGCCCAAAACCACAAATACCAGAATCATAATAGACATATTATAGCCAAAGTTCTTGGGCTGCGCCGCCAAAGTAGAAAGATTGTGAGCATAGAGCACACCGGCCACACCAGCCAGAGAAGCAGATACCGTAAAAGCCAGCAGCTTATATTTGGTAATATGGATTCCCACGGATTCCGCCGCAATCCGGTTATCCCGAATGGCCATAATCGCCCGTCCTGTGCGGGAATTTACCATATTAATTACAATAAAGAGCGTAATCAGAATCAAAATAATGCCAATCAGAAAAGAGGAATCATGAGGAGTTCCCGTAATTCCCTGAGGACCGTTAATCAGCACCTCCCCGTCCGGCTCCATGTTCATGGAAAATGCATCCTTAAAGGATATGTGAAAGCCCTTGCTGTCATGTCCCAGGAAAATAACATTGATGACATTCTTAATAATCTCTCCAAAGGCCAGAGTTACAATGGCCAGATAATCTCCCCGCAGACGAAGAACGGGAATTCCAATCAGAAAGCCAAACAGCGCTGCTACCGCCGCACCAATCAATAGGGCCAGGAAAAACCGAAGTCCGCTGACCGTAATGGCATCCTTGGTATAATTGGAGAAAAATGCGCTGGCAAAAGCGCCCACACACATAAATCCCGCATGTCCCAGGCTTAATTCTCCGGAGATTCCCACTACAAGGTTTAAAGATACCGCCAGAATCACATACGTACACAGGGGTACAAGAAGTCCCTGAAGCAGACTGGAAACCATCCCGGCTTTCGTCAAAATCTCCATCACTACATAGGCAGCAATCACCATGCCGTATGTAATCAGATTACTTTTTGTATTCTTACTCAATGCTTTCACTTTCATCTGCTTCACCTACACTTTCTCCTGAATCTGCTTACCCAAAAGTCCCGTAGGCTTTACCAGCAGCACAATAATCAATACTGCAAACACAATGGCATCCGCAAGCTGGGAAGAAATGTAAGCTTTCCCCAGAATCTCAATCACACCCAGCAGAATTCCGCCGATAAACGCACCCGGTATGGAACCAATTCCGCCAAATACCGCCGCAACAAATGCCTTGATACCAGGCATCGCTCCCGTATAAGGGGTCAGGGCCGGATAAGAAGAACACAGAAGCACACCTGCAATAGCTGCCAGGGCGGAGCCGATGGCAAAGGTCAGCGCAATGGTTGCATTTACATTCACACCCATAAGCTGGGCCGCTCCGCTGTCCTCGGACACGGCTAACATAGCCCGGCCGGACTTGGAATACTTGATAAAAGAGGTCAGTACAACCATAATTACAATACACGCAAGAATTGTAACCATTGTCTCGCCGGAAATAATAATCGCACCATCCGCCAGAGAAAGAGGCTCTATAGACACCACGGAAGTAAAGGACTTCGTATTGGAGCCATAGATAAGGAGCGCCACATTCTGCAGAAAATAGCTGACACCAATGGCCGTAATCAATACCGCCAGCTTAGAAGCTCCTCGTAAAGGCTTATAAGCAATCCGCTCAATCACCATTCCCAATACCGTACAGACCACCACGGAAATCAGCACGCCAAGCATCGGCGGCAGTCCCATGCCGCTCACTGTTGTAAACACTACAAATCCGCCTATCATAATTACATCACCGTGGGCAAAGTTCAGCATCTTCGCAATTCCGTATACCATGGTATAGCCCAGGGCAATAATGGCATACACGCTGCCCAGACTGATTCCGTTTACCAGGTAGGATATAAATCCCATCATACATAACACCTCTTTATTCTTTAAAGTTCTACACAATTTGCAATGTATTATAGCATAGATACCAAGCATGCACAAGTGGAAAAGCCGAAAAACAAAACAGAGGAACCCTGCGGGCTCCTCTGTCCAAATTCTTTCATTGTGCCAGCCCCCGCAGGAAAACCGGCGCTTTATTTTCTATGGCTGTTCCGATTCTTACAGCGCAACTCCCTCGCCGCCCTTGATCTGTACAATCAGAGGAGCCTTGTTGGGCTCGCCGCTTGCTTCCCAGCTGATTCCCTTGCCGGTGATACCGTCAAAGGTGATGGTGGTCATAGCGGTCTTCATGGCATCGCAGATTGCGGATGCATCCATATCAGCAGTCACGCCTGCCTCTTCCATAGCTGCCTTTACTACGTATACGCAGTCATAAGCATCTGCTGCAAACTGGTTGGGAACCTCGCTGTACTTCTCCTGGTACTTTGTTACAAAGCTCTTTACCAGCTCATCATCTGAGTTGGGAACAAAGGGAGCCATGTACATCAGATTCTCTGCCAGGGATGCGTCAAAGTTCTCTACGGACAAAATTCCGTCCATTCCGTCTACACCGAAGAACAGGGGAGCATAACTCTGCTTGCTGCACTCTGCCAGTACCAAAGAAGCCTCTGTATAGTAGAAAGGCATGTACAGAAGCTCTGCGCCTGCATTCTTTGCACCCTGTACGGCTGTGGAGAAATCAGTCTTGTTGTCAGCGGTAAATGCTGCATCAGATACGATTTCAATATTCTGGTTGCCGGCCTCTGCCCGGAATGCCTCATAGATACCTACAGAGTAGGGATCGGAGCTGTCATAGATAACAGCCACCTTGGTTGCAAGGCTGTTCTCGCCAATATACTTAGCGGACTCAAGACCCTGGTTGGGGTCAGAGAAGCACATACGGAACGCATTGTCATACTGTACGCACTTTACTGCTGTTCCGGACGGTGTAAGCTGGAACATATTGTCGTTGTAGCTCTGCTCAGCAACTGCAATGCAGGGATTGGAGGTTACGCTTCCAACCAGTACCTGCATACCCCAGTCTTTCAGAGTATTGTATGCGTTTACGGACTTCTCCGGGTCATGCTCATCGTCCTGGAAGTTCAGCTCAATCTGAACTCCACCTATGCCGCCTGCTGCGTTGATCTCCTCAACCGCAATCTCCATACCTCTCTGTACGGCAATACCGTAAGCAGATGCGCCGCCGGTAGTAGGTCCAATACCGCCGATCTTGAATACGGAACCATCGCTTGCTGCAGGAGCCTCTGTCTCTGCGTCATCGCCGGACTCTGCCGGTGCTTCTGTCTCTTCATTGCCTGCCGCCGGTGCCTGAGTATCTCCGCTATTGCCGCCGCATGCTGCCAGGGAGAAAGTCATAGCACAAGCCAGCAGTAAGCTTAATGCTTTCTTTTTCATAATGTTTATCCTCCTTATCTATTTCATTCATTTGATATATGTACCTGCTGCATTGGTCTGATTCCATTTTGGATACCCCGTATCTGCTGTCTTCCGGGACTGACATCCGATAAGCTATCTGTGTCTGTCCTGGAACCGAAGGGGGGCTCCCTCAAAAAATGCAGCTCGTATTTATATCGTTCTCTATATTACCCCCAACAAAATAAATTTGTCAATTCCTTTTCTGCGGAAAATCGTAATTTTTTTGCCACATTTTCCGAATATTTACATTTTCACCGCTTTAAAACGGCAAACCGCTGCCTTTTTAACGTAACAGACAAGATTTGCCCCTTTGCATATGAAGACTTTCTCGCTATTTTCGCTCTTTGATGCTGACCATATTGCCGCTTACGGAAAGCTGCCGGATACTTCTAAGAAAGCTGGAAAGGCGGCTGTATCCATAATCTTTCGGGTCAAAAGCCGGATGCTTCCTGTGGATCTCCTCATAAACCATAGAGAGATTCTCCACCTGTCCGCCGTTTTCCCGGATAAAAAGCAGAATCTCTTTCTCCAGCTTGTGCCGATCCAACTGACCTACCAGACCCACCGCATAGGCCGAATCAATCTTATAGAGATAAAGCCTTGGACAGGTATCCTCCAAAAATACCACCAGCTTCGTGTACCCGTAATTCCGCACGTCAAAGTCCGTAAACTTGTCATTGAGACGGCTTCCGATTTCCCCAAGATAGGTGATCTTCCCTTTATTTTCATTATCGTTGATAAAGGAAATAATGGCTTCCTCAATCTGGGGCAGAGAGGTAACGGCGCTTCCGTGATCCTCCTCCGCAGCCTTGGAGCCCTTTTTGCTTGCCGGGCTTAAGGCTCCGCTCTCCACATCATTGACCTGCTTATTGATCAGGTTCAGGTGGATAAACTTGTTGCAGGCTTTGGTGAGGGCCATGGGGGTCTTGGACTCTCCCATGCCGATAACGTACATATTCTCCTCTCGCAGGCGCATGGCCAGACGGGTAAAGTCGCTGTCACTGGTCACCAGGCAGAAGCCGTCCACCTTGCGGGAATATAAGATATCCATAGCATCAATAACCATGGCCATATCCGTCGCATTTTTTCCTGATGTATAGGAAAACTGCTGGACCGGAGTAATGGAATTCTCCAAGAGCACATCCTCTTTCCAGCCGTTTCCTTTGGTGGACCAGTTGCCGTAGATCCTCCGGAAAGACGCATAGCCATAGTTTTCTATCTCGTTGAAAATGCTTGCCGCATATTTTGCGCTGATATTGTCCGCATCGATTAAGACTGCAAACTGTTTTTTATCTTCGATTTGCTCCATGCATAAACTCCTTTTCTTTATTATAGTTCCGCAATATCTTACTCCGTACCCCTTTATAAGAACAATTTCCAGTCACTAATACACGTGCCTGTAAATCGTTCTGGCACTGCATAAGATATTGCTGTTTTCAGTTCCGCAATATCTTATTCCGTACCCCTTTATAAGAACAATTTCCACTCACTAATACCTGTTCCTGTAAATCGTTCCGGCACTGCATAAGATATTGCTGTTTCCAGTTTTAGTTTTTGGGTTCCCCCGCTTTCCAGCTCTCATCCGGAGACATATTAAATGTAATCTGCGTCCCATCAGAATAAGCCACTATTGTCCCCTGCTCATCCGTCCGAAATACCGAAATCCCCATAGCACGCAGGCGGTTCATGACCTCTGCATGGGGATGGCCGTAGCTGTTGTCCTGTCCGCAGCTAATAACTGCATAATCCGGATCAACCGCTTGTAGAAATTCCTCCGTATTGGCTGTCCGGCTGCCGTGATGAGCCGCTTTGAACACATCCACCTTTAAATCAATCCCATTTTCCAGCATATCGGTCTCCGCTGCTTCCTCCGCATCACCGGTAAAGAGAAAGCGGTTCTCCCCATGCTGAAGCAGAATTCCTACGGAGTAGTCGTTGGCGCTGTCCCCATATTCCCCATTTGGCGCTACAATGGTAAATACGGCCGATCCAAGCTCATATACTGTACCAACCTCCGGCAAGGTATTTTTGTACCGCTTCTGCTTCATAGTCTGAACCACATCATCATAGGTTCGTGTATCTTTCTCAAAATCCGGCATTATTACCGTTCGGCAGTCAAATTTATAGAGAACTACATCCAATCCCCCAATATGATCCGCATCCGGATGAGTTCCGATGACATAATCCAATGTGGTCACTCCCTGACTCTCCAGATAACTCTGCACTGCCGTTCCCCTGTCATTGTCCCCTGCGTCAATAAGCATGGCATGTCCGTCACAGAGAATCAATGTGGAATCCCCCTGCCCTACATCCAGATAGTGAATCTCTAAACCGGAACCATCCCTGAATGCATCCTCTGCCTGCTCCGAAAAGGCTTCTGTCATTTTCTTCGGAAGCTTTTCCCCAAGAGCCAGAAAGATCGTAAGAACTATTAAAACCAGCCCGAATTTCAGCCATTTTCCCCTTGGATGCTTTTGTTTCTTTTTTCTTCTTTTTCCCATGCTTTCGCTCCCCTGAGCCTATCAAATCTTAGGTGTTTCTTCCTATTATAAAGAGGGGGAAGCCGGTGGGTCCGCTTCCCTCTTCTTCCTCTTGGCAAAAGACATTTGTACGCTCGACAAAGACATATCCATTTTGTCCCCTACCGTATACTTTGAGTACCTCGTCATGCCTATCCATTCAGAATAAACAGACAATCCCATCAGAGAATGATACTCCAAAATTCTTGTGTAAATCCAAATACGCTGCTAGGCCAGAATTGCATCCGCCAATGCTTTCATAGCTTCCCTATCTGCTTCTTTCATGGTAGACCGAATGGTAACTACCGGTTCGCAGACGGTAAGATTCTTCATCTCATCCAATACGCCTTTCATGGTGCGGGCTGCTGAGGGCGCCCAGGTTCCGTTTTCCAGAAGAGCCACCTTACGGTTCCGGTAGGTCTTTGCTCTCAGATGATGTAAGAAGTCCTCCATGCAGGGGAATACGCCTCCGTCATAGCTTGCCGCTGCTAATACGAGACGATCATACCGGAAAGCTTCCGCTACTACCGTAGGCATATCTGCTCTTGCAAGGTCATACACCTTTACGGGATCTTTTGTCTGTGCTTCCAGCATCTTTGCCAATTCCTTTGCTGCCTTGGCCGTGTTGCCATGAATGGATGCGTAAGCAATGACAATACCCGGCTCCTCCGGCTCGTAGCTGCTCCAGGTCTGGTATTTTTCCAGATAATAGCCCAGATTCTCCTTTAAAACAGGACCATGAAGAGGGCAAATCATGGCAATGTCAAGAGCCGCCGCTTTCTTTAAAAGAGCCTGTACCTGTGCGCCGTATTTTCCTACGATATTGATGTAATAGCGTCTGGCCTCGTCAGCCCAGTCCTCTTTGGCATCCAGTGCTCCGAATTTGCCGAAGCCGTCTGCGGAAAACAGGATCTTCTCTTTGGACTCGTAGGCCACCATTACCTCGGGCCAGTGTACCATGGGAGCCATAACGAACGTCAGGGTATGAGCGCCAAGGCTTAAGGTATCACCCTCTTTTACGGTGACGCAGCGTTCTGTCAGGTCAAACTCAAAAAACTGGGGCAGCATGGAAAAGGTCTTGGGGTTGCCTACCAGCTGCATATGGGGGTATTTTTCCGCCAGTTTTCCGATATTTCCTGCGTGATCCGGCTCTAAGTGGGATACTACCAGATAGTCCGGCTCCTGCCCCTCCAGCACTTCCTCCAGGTTGGAAAGCCATGCTTCACCCGCTCTTGGATCTACCGTATCAAGAATGGCTGTCTTTTCATCCTTAATCACATAGGAATTGTAGGATACGCCGTTGGGGACTACATACTGGCTCTCAAAGAGATCTATGGTTTTGTCGTCTACGCCTACATAATATACGGAATCTGTTATCTGCTTTTTCACTCTGTTTATCCTCCGATTCTTTTTAATATGTATGATGTATCAGCCTGGTAAAGATGCCCAGGCAGGGTTTTGCACCATTACAAATTGTACACAACTTTTTGTTTTCTGGCAAGTGTTTTAGAGAGATTGCGGGCTTTACTTTTTTCATGGGCGGCGGGGGGATGGCGGGAAACTCATAGGAGCACGGACGCCGCCGGCGGCTGATTTTGTGGGTATTTAATTATAGATTTTTCCATACGACTGCTATCATTGTACAATAGCAGGCTAATCCTCCAATAATATTGGTGATTGGTTCTGCTGCTAATACGCCGTAGATTCCCAGGCTCCACAGATGTGGGAGAAGCAATATCAAGGGGACGCCTAAGATTGCTTTTCGGAACAGGGAGAAGAATACTGCCTGTTTTGCTTTTCCCAGGCTTACGAACACGGTCTGGCCTACATATTGGAATGCCATGAAGAAGAACAGGACAAAGTGCCAGCGCATGGATGTTATGGATATTTGCAGCAACTCCGGTTCCCCGTTGAAAAGTCTTACTACGGTCCCCGGAAGCAGCATAAGAACAGCCCAGACCGCCAGCGCATATGTCAGAGTTACCCGGCGAATGAACCGGATTCCCTCTTTTACCCGGCCGTTCTTTCCTGCGCCGTAGTTATAGCCAAGTACGGGCTGAGCGCCCTGGGTGAATCCCTGCATAGGCATCTGCACTACCTCCCGAACGGAGTAAATGATGGTCATAGCTCCCACATAAAGATCTCCTCCGTAAAATTGCAGGGAAGCGTTGCAGAATATCTGAACCAGGCTGTTGGTTACGGACATGGTGAAGCCGGAAAGTCCCAGGGCTATTATTTCCTTTACTAATTTTCCCTGAAGCCGCAGGGTAGACAGGCGGAGACGCAGTATGGCTTTTTTGCTGTGCAAAAAGCTTAATACCCAGACGGCAGATATCAGCTGAGACAGTATTGTGGCGGCGGCCGCCCCTCTCACTCCTAAATTCAGGTCAAAAATGAAGATTGGATCCAGAATAAGGTTTAGAAAGGCTCCGATTACTACGGTCAGCATGCCTGTTTTGGCAAAGCCCTGGGATTCAATAAAGGGATTCATGCCAAGCCCCAGCATAACAAATATATTTCCGGCAAGATATACGTCCATATAAGCATTGGCATAGGAAATCGTTTCACTGCTGGCTCCAAACAGATACAAAAGAGGCGTTTTGATGAGATAGCCTGTAAATGTCAGAAAGATACCGAATATCAGTAGGAGCGTCAGCGAATTGCCCATGATCTGCTCGGCCTTTTTTTCATCTCCCCTGCCCCGTTCAATGGAACACAAGGGGGCGCCGCCGCTTCCACAAAGGTTGGCAAATGCATTTATAATTGTAATGATAGGAAACGCCACTCCCACACCTGTCAGTGCCAAACGACCGTCTCCCGGCATATGTCCCAGATACATCCGGTCTACAATATTATAAAGCACATTTACAAGCTGAGCCAGAATCATAGGCAGGGATAAACGCACAATACTTCCGGCCATGCTTCCTTTTGTAAAATCGTGTTTATCTTTTGAAGTGCAAGACATAAAAAAACCTCCCCTGCCTATTATAGTACAAAACAACAAAGCAAGGAAGGTTTCCTACATATTATTTATCTATACCATAATTCATCAAAGACCAGACTCGGCTGCTTTTGCGTGCTCTATGTAGAGCTTCCGAATACCGGGGTATTCGCCCAAGCCTTTCATGACGCATTCTACGGTAAAGCCAGCCGCCTCAAAGCGGCTGCGCCAGGAATCCTCGTCTTCGCCGGACATGTCGCAGATGGCATGATCGCCGGCCACTACCATGAAAGGAGCTAAGAGAACTTTCCCGGGACGAAGCTCTCCCACTTTTTTCAGCAGGGTATCCAGGGAAGGGTATGCCTCTACCGTTCCTAAAAATGCATTTGAATACCCAAGGTCTTTCATCATATAGTCCAGGGCCGCATAGACGGAATTGGCATAACGGGTGGTTCCATGTCCCATAAATACAAGGGCCTGTTCTTCCGTTAGTTCCGTAAATTCCTCCATTACTGCCTGAATGGCTTTCTCCTGATCCTCCGTACTGCTAAGCAGCGGTTCCCCAAAGGAGACGGATGCAAATGCAGATTCATAGGAACGTATATCCTCTTTCATTTGGTCATTTTCTATACCGTTTACCAGATGGGTGGGCTGTACCAGAATCTCACTGACTCCGTCCGCAAGCATCTGCTCCACTGCTTCTTTCACGGTGGGGATCTTAATTCCGTCCCGTCTTAATATCTTTGCTATAATCATTTTGCTGGTCCATGCCCGGTACATCTGATAATCCGGGAAAGCTTCGGCCAGATCTTTTTCTATTTGATCGATGGTTTTTGCTCTGGTTTTTCCAAAGCTTGTGCCGAAGCTAACGACGAGCAATGCTTTTTTTCCTATGTATGTTTTCATTACCTATGCTCCTTTTGGCGTTTCTGTGATTGGCTAAGAGAAGTCACCTCTTTAAATGCAGTTGATCTGCTTTCCATCCAACCATGAATACAGATTCTCAAACACAATATCCGAACGCTTCAGCACTTCTTCGCTGTAAGCAATCACGGTGCAGCCAAAGGCTTTGCAGATGGCAGCTGTCCTCTTCCCGATGGCTCCGGCGCCCACGATGCCCACAGTCTTTTTGCACAGCAGGTTTCCTACAAGACCATCCTTCGTGCCGCTCTTCCTGCGCCTCCAAAGAAGCATCTTTTTCATAGGCTGCAAAGGTGTGTCCCATCTCCTTTAACCGGGCCGCATGCTTTTCCAGCACCTTATCTGAGACGCCTAAGCCCTCCAATAATACAATTTTCATTTCTCATTATCCTCCTTCTTATCATCCGTTCCCTGCCCCGGCTGCATCTTTATATATTCATCCTTCCTGCTCTGAATCAGACAGACATAACGCCAATTTGACTTCTGGGGAAAAATTAAAATCTCATTTTCTTCATCCAGCATATACTGCATCCAATCATAGATAAGAATATACTACTCTTCTTTTTTGGAAAATCCTTTTCCCTTGTTACCAGCTCCGCAGCCTTTTATCCGGCTTCTGTAGTGAATGTACACCCATGGGCCAAAATGCTTCCAAATAAATCCATAACCATAACCGGTTTGTTATTCAATGCCTTTAAATGCCGAAACTTACCTTTGTCCAGCAATTCCCTTAATACCATCTCCTTACTCTCCCCCTCTTTTTCATCTGCATATTGTAAATGCTATATATTGCATATCCATGTCTCTGATTTTGCACCACATATTTACAATTCCTGTAATTCTATATTAACATTTCATATGAAAAAAGGAAAGGAAAAAGTCACCAACCACCAGTTTAACTGGTAATTTGGTATGAGCCCTCAAAAGGGCTATTATTGCCGCCTGCTCCCTTATATATTTCTTTATTGCTTGTTCTGTTATCCTACCGATTATTGACACATAGTATCCTCCGGCCCAGAATGCTTTATCCCATTTGCTTTGCAAATCAAATACCCCGCAGCAAGCTGACGGGGCATCAAGCTTGCAGCGCAGCAGAGCTGCGGGGTATTTGACCCCGGCGGGATTGCCGCACTTAAATGTACAAGCTCCTCACACACTGCCCCGTCTATTATTTCTACACTTTTATATCTGCATAGTGTTTTTATTATTTCACAGGAGGTTTTTTACGATTGTCCTTACCACTTCCGCTTACTCCATTCTCCCCAGCATAGCCGGGGGATTAGGAGTTTCATTTAAAGAATCGTTCACTGCTGTAAGTGAAACACTGGATAGAAGATTTTATTTCTACTCACTTTCATGAAGAAATATTTATACATAATCAATGAATATTATGCATATTCGTTTCATTTTATACAATATTTTCATAAAACCCCTTTATAAATATGTATAAAATTTCACTTGCATCTTCCTAGAGGATGTTGTATATTATTTGTCAGTGATAAAACAACAGAGTTTGTGGGATACCCAAAGCTTTCCCACATAGAGAAACAAGATCGAGGAGGATATAGATATGAAAGAA
Source organism: Clostridia bacterium (assembly GCA_910574255.1). Lineage (GTDB taxonomy): Bacteria > Bacillota > Clostridia > Lachnospirales > Lachnospiraceae > Laedolimicola. The sequence goes on along the minus strand of CAJTAK010000005.1, from coordinate 67,149 downwards.
AAAGTTGTATTAGCCTATTCCGGCGGATTGGACACTACAGCCATTATTCCCTGGCTGAAAGAAAATTTCGACTATGAAGTTATCTGCTGCTGCATCGACTGCGGACAGGGAAATGAATTAGATGGTCTGGAAGAGCGCGCAAAGCTGTCCGGCGCCGCAAAGCTGTACATTGAGAATATCATTGACGAATTCTGTGACGACTACATTATGCCCTGCGTACAGGCAGGAGCCGTTTACGAAAACAAATACCTGCTGGGCACCTCCATGGCCCGTCCGGTCATTGCAAAGCGTCTTGTAGAGATTGCCCGCAAAGAGGGCGCTTCCGCCATCTGCCACGGAGCAACCGGAAAAGGAAACGATCAGATTCGTTTCGAGCTTGCCATCAAAGCTCTGGCTCCGGATCTGACCATCATCGCCCCCTGGCGGATGACAGACGTATGGACTATGCAGTCCCGGGAAGACGAGATCGAGTACTGCCGTCAGCACGGCATCAACCTTCCCTTTGATCACAGCCAGAGCTACAGCCGCGACCGTAATTTGTGGCATATCAGCCATGAAGGTCTGGAGCTGGAAGATCCGGCCAACGAGCCCAACTACGAGCATATGCTGGTACTTGGCGTCACCCCGGAAAAGGCACCAGACGAAGGCGAATATGTAACCATGACCTTTGAAAAAGGAATCCCCACCTCCTTAAACGGCAAAGCCATGAAAGTATCCGAGATCATCACCGAACTCAACACCCTCGGCGGCAAGCACGGCATCGGCATTGTAGACATTGTAGAAAACCGCGTAGTAGGCATGAAATCCCGCGGCGTCTACGAGACTCCCGGAGGAACCATCCTCATGGAAGCCCACCAGCAGCTGGAAGAACTGGTCCTGGATCGCGCCACCATGGAAGTAAAAAAAGACATGGGCAGCAAATTCGCCCAGATCGTATATGAAGGCAAATGGTTCACTCCCCTGCGTGAAGCAGTACAGGCTTTCGTAACCAGCACCCAGGAATACGTAACCGGAGAAGTAAAGTTCAAGCTCTACAAAGGCAACATCATCAAAGCCGGAACCACCTCTCCCTACACCCTGTACAACGAATCCCTGGCCTCCTTCACCACCGGAGACCTCTACGACCACCACGACGCCAGCGGCTTCATCACCCTCTTCGGTCTGCCCTTAAAAGTCCGTGCTATGAAGATGGCTGAAGCAGAAGCCTCCAAAAAATAAGAAACCTAAAATAACAACACTCTAAAGTCAGGAGGGACGGCCTATTTTACAGTCGTCCCTCCGTCCCATCTGTCACCAATCCCCCACTTTTCCATAGCTCCAAAAACCACAGCAAAAAGGAGCCCCCATCATCCAGAAGGCTCCCCTGAACTTTTTCCACACAAATTCCACTCTTCTTATAACCAAAAACCTACTCCGCACTCTCCGCTCCCATAGAAGAAAGATAAGAATCCAAAGCAGAAGCATCCATCTCAATCGTAGAAGTATCCGGCCTCGTTGCCATATCATACACAGAATATCCCAGCCAGCACACCAAAGCCAGCACAATAACCCCCGCTGCGGCCTTCGTTATAGTCTGCTTCTTCTTCTCCTTTGCCAATATCTCCTTGCGGTTCGCTTTCTCCTGTTTATAGCGGTTTACCTTTTCCTGACTCATCTTGCGAAATCCTCTCTTTATTTCTCTCTTTTCGTCTGCAGGGCCGCCTGCCGCTGCTCTATCTTAGACAGTATACCACACTATTATGAAAAAAGCATGAAAATTTTAAAAAATCTGCCGCCATATTTCCATACAATCGTACCTTGCCCGGAAAAAGGCTTAAACAACTACAATAATCCCCCCATCACTGGCATAAAGGCTGCTGACTCCGGCAGTATCCAGAATCATAACATCCTTTACCTTTACATGCTTTAAGATCTCTTCCTTCACCATCCTTGCCCGTTCCGGACAATTACAGTGAGAGATGGCCAATCGCTTCTCCGCCGGATTCTTCAAATCCTTTGCAATATATTCTACCATCTTCTTCAGCGCACGATTGATTCCTCTTGCCTGATCCAGCTGACAGATAGTCCCTATGGGAGTAGCCCCCATAACCGGTTTAATATTCAGGGCATTGGCAACAAAAGCCTTCAAGTTGCTGAGTCTGCCATTTTTACGAAGGGCCTCCAGAGATTCCAGTACAAAATACGTATTCTGCCCTGCTATATAGGCATCCACCGTCTCAATAACCTTCTCAAAAGTCATTCCTGCTTTCTCACATGCTTCAATCTTCATGGCAATCAACGTCTGGCCAATGGAAGCCGAACAGGAATTAAATACATGAATATTTTTCTGACCCTTTTCCTCTATATACAGCTTTTTCCCCAGCTCCGCACTGTTATAAGAGCCGCTGAGCTCTGCCGAAAGAGTAACCGCATACACATTCTCAGCTTCACAGGTATAAGCTTCCAGATAACGCTGGGGCGAAGGGCAGGAAGACTTTGGACAGTTAGGGCTTGCTGCCACTCTGCGCAAAAAATCTGCCTGATCAAAAGTCTCGTCATCTATCACATGGTGTCCGTCAATGTCCAGCACCAGCGGCACGCTTTCAAAGCACTTATCCTCCTTGTAGCTCTTTGGCAGTTCACCGCAGCTGTCAACAATAATCTTATAACTCATAATTTGCCTCCCAATACCACAAGCGGACATGCTCATATGTTCATTTTCGGTATCATCCCAAAACGAAACATGTACTTCCAATCTCACTTCCGCTTGCTTTTACTACCATAGAATCTAGTTTTCAATACTACATATGATAGTAACATGCCACTACATGTTTTTCAAGTAGTTTTTGCAATTATGCCGCAATTATTTAATTATAGAATAAGTCAGCAGGCATTTCCATATCCGTGTCCTGGTGGTTCACATTGGTTATGGCAGCCTGCTGACTTATTTTACAACAGCTTCTTATGATTTATACTGTTTCATTGATATAGATTCCTTCTAACACCCGTATCAAGGACAGCTTTTCGTGCACCTCTGCCCGTTTTTCCTCCGTGCAGGTCTCTATCAGCTCTTTGGGCCCCAGCATTCCGCAAAGGAAGCTTCCTAAATCAGCTATGGAGACAGAAAGCTCCGGCTCCTTTTTAGATGGCAGCAAGCGGCTGCTTTCTGCAGTAAATTCCCATTGAAAGGTTCCCTGATTTTCTTCCAGAATGGGGTCCGTAATGGCAAGTACCAGACTTTGCTCCTCCTTTGCTCCAATCTGAGCCATAAAAGCAGGCAGATGCACCAGCCGCATCATCATAGGGGTTGTCTCCCATTCCGGCCAGTGGATATGACGCCTTTGGTAAGACGCATCCTTTTCAATATAAAGATCGTATTCTTCTGCCAACTGATTCTCTTCCAGAGATGCCAGTCCCTCCTCATCCTCGTTTCCCATAAGGCGAAAATCAAAGGGCAGGTAAATAGCCTCGTCCGCAGGCATCAAAAAAGCAAAGGGCTGCTGTTCGCGCTTCATATCCCCAAGGGCCTTCGTCAGAAGCTGCCGCATCAAGCCCTGATGGCGATATTGAACCTTAGTTGCTACTGCAACCAGGTAATCCGCCTGAACACACGCTCCGCAAAAGCGGAAGGTATAAGGATTCCGGTGCAGCATAGCAAGGATGTTCCCTTCCTCCACGGCTGCCAGGATCTGGTTGTCCGCCGCTTTAATCTGATAATAGGCATCCACAAACGCTTCCTCATCCTCTACAAATATTTCTTCATAGAGAGCCCGGGAATCTTCTTTTTCCTCATGAGAAAGATATCGTATCTCCATTTTTTATTCCTCTCCTGTTGTTCTTTTGCAGCCGGAACACCCTCCACAGGGGCTTTCCATCACATCCTCATAGGCATAATTTGCTATGGGAATCAGGGCGCATATGGCCTGAGCGGAAATCCCTTCTCCTGTTCCCGTAAAGCCCAAGCCTTCTTCCGTTGTAGCCTTAATATTAATCTGATCCACAGAAATCTGCAATGCCTTCGCCACATTCTCCCTCATAACGGGAATATAGGGAGCCATCTTCGGCCGCTGGGCAATGATGGTAGCATCCATATTTCCTATCACATAATTTGCCTCCTCCAAAAGCGCTCCTACCTGCTCCAAAAGCCGGATACTGGAGATGCCTTTGTAAGCCGGATCTGTATCCGGAAAATGCTTCCCGATATCACCCAAGGCTGCAGCACCTAAAAGTGCATCCATAATGGCATGAAGCAGTACATCCGCATCTGAATGGCCGAGAAGTCCTTTTTCGTAGGGGATCTCCACGCCTCCCAGAATCAGTGCACGGTCCTTTGCCAATTTGTGTACATCATAGCCCATTCCTACACGCATATTGCATTCTTCTCCTTTTTCCCATATAGGGTAAGTATACCACATTGCTTTTTATTCTACTATACCCAAAAGACATCTCCTAATACATAACCATCAAGGCAAGGACGGGAGGTTACTGTGAACACCATGGGTGTGAACCAGGCTTTGTATGTAAGGTATGTATTTTTCATGTCTTTACCAAAAAGGATTTTTTGTGTATACTGTTCTCAGATATTTCAGTAAAAATACATTTTGCATCAACTGGTGATCTGGCTTCATTGGCTTAACTCCCAGCGGTCAGTTATCAAACTAGAAAGGCTTACATATGATACAAGATATTGCACCACATATTTACCACAACGAATACCGTCCCGCTCTTCCTGCGGCGGATAGCTTTCTTCTCTACTTTGAGGGGGAGCAGGTTTTGGCAGGATGTCAGAAAGACGCATTGGCTTTTCCCAGATTTCAGGAGCTTCCAGGGACAAAGCGGGAGCTTTCTTCTGAACTTATTTATTTATTTTCAATTGATAATTGTAGTTTTTATCTGTCCAGACAGTGCCCTTCTTTTGATCCGGAGCATTTTCAGATGAAAAGCATCCGCATCTTTCGTGATACCTGCCCCGGCTGGCTGTCCTTTGCTGGTATCACTGCCCATCAGCTTTATCAGTGGTATGATTCCCGCCGTTTCTGCGGACACTGCAAAAAGCCGCTGGTTCACTCCGGCAAAGAACGGATGGTTTACTGCCCGGACTGCGGCATCATGGAGTATCCGAAGATTTCTCCGGCTGTAATTGTGGGAATCCTTCATAACGGCCGTATCCTTATGTCAAAATATGCGGGCCGCACTACTACCCATTATGCCCTGATAGCAGGCTTTGCAGAGATTGGAGAAACCATTGAGGAGACTGTCAATCGAGAAGTCTATGAGGAAGTAGGACTTCATGTAAAAAATCTGCACTATTACAAGAGTCAGCCCTGGTCTTTTTCCGGTTCTCTGCTGTTTGGCTTTTTTGCGGAATTGGATGGGGAGGATGAGACCATCACTCTGGATACTCAGGAGCTTGCCACTGCTGACTGGTTCACCCGGGAGGAAGCGCCTGCCCAGCCTTCGGATATCAGCCTGACAAGTGAAATGATTTGGAAATTTAAAAATGGGGAAGTTATTTTTTAGAGACTTAACACCAATTTCCGTTTCAAAATGGAAATACTTGCTTATACAAACCAGGAGGTTCCTAATGAAACAGCATACAGCAATGATCACCGGCGCTTCCAGAGGCATTGGAGCTGCCATTGCTAAAAAATTCGCAGCAGAGGGCTGGAATCTGGTTTTGACTTGCCTTCACAGCAAAGAGAAGCTGGAAACGCAGGCTTTGGAGCTTCATGCTGCTTATGGTATCACCTGCTTTACTTTTGCAGGAGATATGGGAAGCAAGAGGGATGTTCAGGACTGCTTTCGCCGGATAGAAGAACGTTTTGAAGGTGTTGATGTTCTCATAAACAACGCCGGCATTTCTCATGCAGGGCTTTTTACAGAGCTTTCTTTGGAGGATTGGGAGCAGGTTATGCGGACAAACTCCACTTCCGTTTTCCTCTGCACCCGGCAGGCGCTTCCCTATATGCTGAAACAGAAATCCGGATCCATTGTAAACATTTCTTCTGTCTGGGGCTGTGTGGGGGCTTCCTGTGAAACCGCCTATTCCGCTTCCAAGGGCGCTGTCAATGCCCTGACTATGGCCTTAGCTAAGGAATTAGCCCCAAGCGGAATTGCCGTCAACGCTATTGCCTGCGGCGCTATTGACACGGATATGAATGCCTGCTTTACAGAGGAAGAAAAAGCTGACATTGCAGAAGAAATTCCCGCCGGACGCTTTGGGACGCCGGATGAGGTTGCCGGGCTTGTATTTGCTGTGGCATGCCAGCCTTCTTATTTAACGGGACAGATTATGCGGCTGGATGGGGGCTGGATTTAAATAAGAAAAAATTATTCAACATAGTTTTTATAAGGGGTATTATATGAATATTATCAAACAATTCGGAATTATCTTTTCCATCTGCTGGTTGGGGACTCTGATCGAACATTTCCTTCCCTTTGCTTTTCCGGCCAGCGTCATTGCCATGCTTTTGCTGCTGCTCTGTCTGCTGACGGGTATTTTAAAGGTGGATCATATTCGGGAAAAGTCCGATTTCCTTTTGGGAAATATGGCCTTTTTCTTTATTCCGGCAGGGGTAAATGTGATTAACTATCTGGATATCCTGAAAGCAAGCTGGCTTCCGCTGGTGGTTATCTGTACCCTGACCACGGTTATCACCTTTGCCGCCACAGCTTTCAGCATCCGGCTTACGGTACGCTTATTGAAAAAACGGCAATATTAGGACAATGCACAGAAAAATTTTATGGACATATGCTTTTGCAGCGCAATATTTTTCCGGGCAAAGGTATGATGTTCATATATCACAAAATCAGAATGTGGAAAGGAAACGTTATGAATGAATTATGGGCTTCCCCCTTTTTCGGAATTGCTGTAAGTATTCTGGCTTTTTGGCTGGGCGTCAAGCTTCAGACACGGCTGAAATCTGTTCTCTGCAATCCGCTGCTGATTGCTATTTTACTGATTGTGGGGCTTTTGTCCCTGTTTAAAATTCCTTACGAAAGCTACAATGAGGGCGGCGCTGTCATCAATATGTTTCTTGCCCCGGCTACTGCCTGTCTGGCGGTCTCCATTTACAGCAAGATTCAAATATTGAAAGAAAACTGGCTGCCTATTGTAGTGGGCTGTACCGTGGGTTCTCTTACTTCCATGGGCAGTGTCTATCTGCTCTGCAGACTGTTTCGTCTGGATGAAGCTATGACTTCCTCTTTGCTTCCCAAGTCTATCACTACCCCTATTGCCGTGGAGGTCAGCAGCTCTCATGGGGGAATTGTTCCCGTGACGGTGATTGCCGTTATTTTTACAGGGATTCTGGGAAGCATTCTCGCTCCCTTTCTGATCCGCCTGTTCCGGGTAAATGACCCGGTAGCTGCCGGACTCTCTATCGGAGCCTGCAGCCATGCTGTGGGAACCTCCCGGGCTATACAGATTGGGGAAACGGAAGGAGCCATGAGCGGCCTGGCCATTGGCATCTGCGGAATTATTACAGTGCTTATTTCAATGATTTTTCTTCACTAAGTTCAGGAATACCACATGCGCCACTACCGACTTTGAGTTATGGTGGTACGATAATGGGGCGCATGTAGGTTTAATTCTCACAGGAAATCACTTCCCCGTAATTTCGGATTATTATCTCTTTTCCCACTCGCTTCTTCGGATCGGAATTAATGGCCCGGCGCACATCCACTTCTTCTCTGAGGAAGTCGTGATATAATTCCTGAATCAGCTCCGTATTGTGATTGGTCAGCATACAATAGCAGCCCCTGTCCGACAGCTCCTTAAATACCTTTGAAAGACGTCTGTGCTCTTCCTCCGTGAAGCCCTCCTTGGTATAAGAGTCAAAGGAAGCAGGATTCAAGGGCGCATACGGACTGTCAAAATAAATAAAATCACCTTTCTTTGCCGTTTCCAAAGACTTTTCAAAATCCTGACAGGTAATAGTTACGGACTTCAGGTAGTAAGAAACATTTTTTATATTCTCCACATCCACGGAACGAACTTGTTCTTTCTGATTCCACGGAACGTTAAACTGTCCTTTCTGGTTCACTCGATAGAGACCATTGAAACAGTGCTTGTTCAGATAGATAAACAATGCCGCCATCTCCGTGTCATAATCCTCGGCTTTCAGCTTATCATTGTAACGCTCACGCATTTCATAGTAGAATTCTTTTGTACAGGTCACTTGATCCATAGAGCCTAAGACCACGGTCAGATGATTCATGTGATCCCGAATCTCTGTATAGGCATGAATCAGTTCACGGTTAATATCGTTGATAAAGGCCCACGCCGGTTTTTGATGGAACAGCAGCGCTCCGCCGCCCACAAAGGGCTCATAGTAGTCCTTATATTCTTCCGGCATCCGAACGCTTAAGGATTCCAATAGCTGCCGTTTTCCGCCTGCCCATTTTACAAAGGGTACTGTATTTGTACTGCTCATATTTTTTCTCCCGTCTTTATGCGATATTTCTATTCTACTATAAAAACGTGAAAAAGACGAATGAAATTTTTTTATTTTTCATGAGCCTTTAAAAGTCTCCGACTACACTACATCTTGTAAGCTTTCCACCTTAATCGCATCCGCCGCTCTGCGGATTTCCCCAAGATCTCTTCCCTTTAAAATCAGTTGATACATATTTAAGATAAGCTCTGTTAATTTCGCCCCTCTCTTAAGGCCGGAAACCTCCGCCAGAACATTTTCAGCCTGCTCCGCATCCTGCACCATATCTTCTGCCTCTTCTATATAGCGCCATACGCCTGCCGCCGCCCCTATGGCGATATAGGCCGGCACAATCTCCTGTGAAAGAGCCAGGCTTGCGGAGCCTATGAGACGATCCTGCGGCGACAGTTTACGTCCCGGATCTCCTCCTACCCGCTTACAGGTATCCTTAAGCGCCGCATTGGTAAACCGGTACAGCAAATCCGAAATATGCTTCATAATATCTTCCAGCGGTACATGATACTTTGCCGATAATGCTGCCGCACTCTCTTCCATGGCATTTCGGACAATGATATAAATCTCATTGTGATCAATTGCCTGACAGATATAGTCTAGTCCTAAGATATCACCCAGATAGGCGCAGGTTGCATGTCCCATATTGTGAATATATAGCTTCCGTTTTATAAAAAAGTCAAAGGGTTCAAAAGGAATCATATTCTTGATTTGGGGAACTTCTCCTTTAAACGCCGCCTGATCCACAGGCAAAAACCCATATTGCTCCACACAGACACGCAAAGGTTCCCCATCTTTCATTTCATCTGTCTGAACAGGAACCATTCGCCCTATTGACGCCTCTACCAGTCCCACCTGTTCATCCAGAATCTTACATTCCTCTTCTGTTAATTGTTCTTTCAGCATTGTTTCCAATACTTTATTTGCATCCATCAGATTTTCACAGATAATAATATTCAAAGGTCCCTTACCTGCCGCCCAGCGTTTCCGCAATCCTGCAACCAGATTGGGAACAATGAATTTTAAGATACGGGCGCCTACAGCCGTTGCCATAATGTCACATTCTGCAATAGCGTCCGCCACACGGTCCATATCATTTCCGTTAACTGCTGTGACTGGCTTTACCAACAGATCCCGATGTCCCTGGCTAGTAACATACCGCAATGGATACTCTCCCTTTTTCTGCAGCTCCTGTACTACTGAATCTGCCACATCCACAAAGGTTACTTCATATCCTGACTCAGAAAAGAGCATGCCAATAAAACCCCGGCCAATATTTCCGCCGCCGTACATAACCGCTTTCATATATTTCGCCATTCCTTTCTTATTTAAAAATTGCTGCGCAATAGCACTAAAGGGTAAAGTCGCTTCAACACACCTGTAATGAGAGAAACTTCCATTCGAAAGGACTCTCATGAAAGTTCCTCTCGTGCGTCTTTGCGACTTTACTGTTAAAAATTGCTGCGCAATAGCACTAAAGGGTAGTTAAAAAACATACCACATATCCAGATACTCCCGAACCATTTTCTTCATCGCCTGGAAAATCACGTCCTGACGGGCAACCGTAGTAAAAGCTGTTAAGGATTCCTTTTCTCCGGTTGCACACTTTTCTGTCAGATATCCGTCCCTTTTAAGCGCTTCTGCCATCTTTGGCCCTGCAGCCTCAGATGCATGATGTACTAGAAATTCCAGAAGCTTCGGTGATGCGTCACGCTCCAGGGCAGTCCAGATATTCACCTTGCAGACACCGTCGTCAAATAATCTGCGTACCTGTTCATTCGACACGGAAGATGTTCCATGAAGGACAATCTTTGGGCCAATCAGCTCTTTTATGGCACGTGCCGCCTCCCCGTGATATTTTAAATCCTTTCCGGAAGCCCGATGCTCCGTTCCCAGATTTGCCACTACCATATCCACCCCTGTACGCTTCATATAATCTGCGCATTTATCTGCGGTAGTAATATCATTGTGCGCCTCGCCGCCTGCATCCACAATCTCATCGCAGGCTCCCTCAATCATAATCTCCTGTCCCTTTTTCTCAACAAAGGCTCTTGTCTTTGCTATGTTTTCCTCCAGCGGCAGGTTAGAAGCATCATACATAATCGTGGAAAAATCACTTAAATCACTTTCACAAAGTTCCGCATCCAAATCATGCTGCACATGATCCAGATGAAGCAGCAAATCCACGTTCTCATAATCGCCGCCCTTTCGCATTAACACTTCCGCATCTGCCTGGAAAAGCTTCAATCCGGTCTCCCAATTTCTGCTGTGCGTATAATTTCGAGACTGAGAGCGATGCTCATATTGAACCGTAATAGCCAGTGTTACAGGTACGCTCTTCAATCCGTGATCCTTTGCAAACTCACTGGCTGCGGAAATAATTGCTTCTGTGGTGGTCAGATTCTCCGTGCAGAGACAGGGAACCACCCATCCCTTTTTCGCAGCCTCTTCATATATTTTTATTACCTTTTCTTTCTCTGTAATAATTGGCATCTTTATCTTCCTCTCTTTTATGCGGTTCTGCCATCATCCTCTTTCCAAACACGGCCGACCGCCTCGTACAGTCTTTTATATTTTACATAAAAAGCTTCATACATTTTATGTTTCTTTGGATCCGGCAGATATTCTTTGCCTGTCTTCACAAAAACTTTCGCCGCTTCTTCCAAATTCCTATAAATGCCGCAGGCAGTTCCGGCCATCATAATACATCCCAATGTTCCGGATTGGGCATTTCCCAAAGTAACAATCTTCTTGTTGAGGATATCTGCTTTCATCTGCAGCCACACCTCTGCCTGTGCTCCACCACCTGTAGCCCGGAGTTCTGTCACCTCAATTCCTGCCTCTTTTAAGCATTCCAGATTCAAACGCATTTCATAGGTAACCCCTTCCATCAATCCCTGATAGAGATCTATGGAAGTCGTATTGTCACGTATTCCCAATATAGCACCCGTAATTTCTCCATCCATGTAAGGTGTTGCTGAACCTGAGAAATACGGCAGCACCAGAAGTCCGGAAGGTTCTCCCTTTTTCATCTGTTCATTAAAGCCGTCATAGGGATTTATACCGTTTTTTCGGAATCTCTCCGCCTCCAGGGCCGCCAGGTTGTCCCGATACCATTTCAGCAGAGAGCCACCATTAAAAGAAAAAGCATAGGTTACATAAGTGTCTTTCTCCACATAAGGCACCATAACAAAATTATATTTCTGCATTGCCTTTGAACACTGGGGATGTGAAAAAATAGGCGTAATACATTCCACCGTTCCTGTACCGTCTACTGCCATTCCACGCTTCAGACAACCGGTTCCAATCGCTGCTGCAATCTGATCATGGCAGCCTGATACAATAAGAGTATCCTCTGAAAGCCCAAGCTCTGAGGCCATTTCTTTACGAATCAGCCCTGCCGTGCTTCCGGTAGGTGCCGACGCAGACATCAGCCCTTTATCAATTCCCGCAAATTGCAGAATATCTTCTGCCCAGTCCAGTTTCCGATAATCAAAAGCCATCGTACGGCAAGCCAGAGAATAATCGATCTGCCAAACGCCACTCAACATATAGACAATATAATCTCCAAACTGGCAGATGTGTTTTGTTCTCTCATAGACGTCCCGGCGGTTCTCCGCCACCCACATTAACTTGGAAATACTGTACATAGCGTGCGGATTAATTCCGGTTATCTGAAACAGATAATCTCTTCCAAAATAATTTATCAGCTTTTTGCACTGCTCCTCCCCTCTGGGATCTACATAAAGCAATGAATTCATCAAAGGCTTATCATTTTCTCCAACGAAAATTGTAGTTTCACCAAAAGATGTAATTCCAATGGCGTGAATCCTGTCAATTCCTGATACAGCTTGCCGGATCACTGCTTTTACATTTGTCCAAACCTCCCAGGCGTCCAATTCCCGTCCATCGTCATCTTTTTGAATATCATATTCCCGATATGCCTCTCTCAACAGACTGCCGTCCGAATCACATACCGTACATTTACAGCCTGTAGTACCCACATCCACACCCGCTATGGCCATTCTGATCCCTTCTTTCTCCATTCACATCTATTTTCACAAAACCATTTTTACTGCTTGATATAAATTCTGATAACGCTCATAGTTCCTGTTATATTGCTCTCGTACATGCTGCCTGGGTTCATAGGTTTTCCCCTGTTTCACAAAAACCTCTGCCGCTTCTTTCAAACTGGAGAATACTCCTGTTGCTTTTCCGGCCAGCATAGCACATCCTATCCCGCCTGCCCGATAATCACCCTGGGAAGTAATGGGAATATTCAAAATATCTGCTTTGATCTGCAGCCATTGGGCTGACTGAGAGCCTCCGCCTGTAGCCCGAAGCTCTTTCACATGGAGTCCGCCCTCTGAAAGTCTTTCCAAATTATACCGCATCTCATAGGTACTTCCCTCCATCATGGCCCGATAGATCTCCTCCAGTCTAGTCTCCGTCGTCAGACCTATGATAGCCCCTCTGGATTCACTGTCCATATAAGGTGTGCCCGCTCCGGTAAAATGGGGCAAAACCAACAGATCTGTGGGCGTATCCGCCATAGTTTCATCCAGATATTGGTAAAAGCTTTTTCCCTGTTTTTGAGCCATCTCACGCTCCTGTTTTCCAATGTGTTCCCTGCACCAATGCAGCAGAGAACCGCCTGTAAGGGAAAATGCATAAGTCACATAGGCTCCCGGCAAAACATAAGGCACAATCGCATAGCCGCCCTGATAGAGTGCCAGATATTCCGGACATCCCTCATAAAAGCTGGTAATACACTCCAGGCTTCCCACACTGTCAATCGCCATTCCCGGCTTTAAAATTCCTGTCCCTATTGCAGAAGCTACCTGATCATGGCAACCGGCCACAATTGCCACATGCTCCGGCAATCCCAATTCCCTGGCAATTTTTCCGCTAATCTCGCCAACGACACTTCCCGTTGGAAGTGGTTTGGGAAGCTGCTCTCTGGACACACCAACGAACTTAAGAACTTTATCATTCCAATCCATTTTATGTACATCAAACATCGCAGTTCTGGCCGCCAAGGTATAATCTGTTACAAATGCCCCACAGAGACAATATATAATATAATCTGCACCAAATAAAATACGTCTGGTCTGTGCAAACAAATCCGGATAATGTTTTTTCACCCACATAAGCTTGGGGGCACTCATCATAGAACTGGGCTTTACACCCATAAGCTGGCTGAATGCCTTTGCTCCAAACTCTTTTTGCAATTCCAGGCTCTCTTGTGCACCCCTGTTATCTGAATAGAGCATAAAGGAGGTCAAGGGACGATCCGCTTCGTCCAGAAGAACAAAAGACTCTCCAAAAGAAGTCAGTGCAATTGTCTGTATATCCGAAATCCCGCTTGTGGCACGCCGTACTGCACATTTAGTGCCCTCCCATACCTGTTCGGCCTCTACCTCGTAGATACCGGCTCCTGATTTGCCCTGATAACTTTCATAAGCTTCCGCCAAAAGTCTTCCATTCTCACTGTAAACACAGCATTTGCTTCCTGTCGCCCCAATATCAATTCCTACTACCGCCATAACCTTATGCCTCCGCAAACTCTATTATTTTCAGTTCACAGCCCAGATATTAAGAAGCAGCCACCATACGGTTCCGAATCTTCTGGGAGAACTGGGAGTAAGCAACTGCGGCAATCAACACAATTCCCTTTACCAACTGCTGAACGTAATCATTAATACCACACATAATCATACCTGTCTGTAAAGTTCCCATCAGCAACACACCGATAATCACCATAGACAGCCGGCCTTCGCCACCACTTAAGGATACACCGCCAATCACCGCTGCGGTAATAGCATCCATCTCATATCCGCTTCCGGAAGAGGGCTGACCCGAACTGGTCTTAGACAGCAATACCAGCCCTGCGATTCCGGAAAGAAATCCACTGATGCTGTATGCCATGATCTTAATGTTTGTAACATTCACACCGGAAAGCCTTGAAGCCTCCTCGTTGCCACCCACGCCATAAAGATAACGCCCTAAGGTTGTCTTTGTCAACATAATAATAAATATGACGAACAGTACTACAGCCAGAAGGACCTGCAAGGGTATGCCAAACAAAGAAGCGGCTGCAAAACGGCTGAATGCCTTGGTAAATCCATATACCGGAAGTCCTCCGGTAACAATGTAAGCCAGTCCCCTAAGGGAGGTTTGAACACCCAGAGTGGCAATAAAAGGCGGCATATTCATCTTTGTCACACAAACGCCGCTAATCGCTCCATAGACAATGGCTAACAATAATGCAATGATACACGTCAGCAAAATTGGCAGTTCAAAATTTTTCAGACAGATAGCAGCAGTTACGGCCGTAACACCAGCTATGGAGCCTACGGAAAGATCAATGCCTCCGGTAAGCAGTACCAAGGTCATTCCGATAGAAATAATTCCTGTAATAGATACTTGTTTTAAAATAGTAAATGCCGTATTCGTTGTTAAAAAATTATGAGATGCGATGGAAAAAATTACAATCATCAGCAAAAACGCCACAATAATACCATAATTTAAAAGCACTATAACTGCTTTATTATTTTTTTTCATTTTCTTAAATCCTCCTATTTCGGTTCCTCACAGTACTGCTTTTTGAAATTATAGCTGGCTGGAAGCCATCTCCAG
The DNA here is from genome assembly GCA_910574255.1 of Clostridia bacterium. Lineage (GTDB taxonomy): Bacteria > Bacillota > Clostridia > Lachnospirales > Lachnospiraceae > Laedolimicola. Next base: position 52,084 of record CAJTAK010000005.1, on the reverse strand, counting down.
TACTTTTGCCTGGCTGTATTCACTTCTGCTAAGTTCTCCTGCTATCGTTCCGTTACTCATAACCAGAATTCGATCCGACATGCCAAGCAACTCCGGCATCTCAGAACTGATCATAATCACACTCTTTCCGGATTCTACCAGTTTGCACATCAAACCATAAATCTCCTGCTTAGCACCTACATCAATTCCTCTGGTGGGTTCATCAAAAATCAAAATATCACAATTGGTAGCCATTGCCTTTGCCAGCACCACTTTCTGTTGATTTCCACCGGATAAATTTTTCACCAGCTGTTCTGCTCCGGGTGTTTTAATATTCAAGTCATTAATATACCCTTCCACATAATCCTTTTCCTTCTTCTTATCCATGAAAAAGAATCTGGATACCTTTTTCAGAATACTGTAAACAATATTCTCCCGAATAGGCAGGGAAAGCACTACGCCCTGAGCTTTTCGATCCTCCGGAATCAGGCCAATGCCTGCGTTCAACCCGGTTCTCGGATTTTTGGGGTGGTACTTCTTTCCCATGAGCGTAATCTCTCCGGCTTGAATGGGATCTGCTCCATAGAGTGCCCGAACCAGTTCTGTACGTCCGGCTCCAACCAAACCGCCAAACCCAAGGATCTCTCCTTTCTTTATCTCAAAACTTACATTTTTTACTTGCTTATTCATCAGTCCCTCCACTTTCAGAACCGTCTCCCCAATCTGACGATTGGGAACCGGATAGTCATCCGAAAGTTCCCGGCCTACCATATAAGCAATAAGCTGCTTCCTATCTAACTCATCAATCTCTTTTGTCACAATATACTTTCCGTCACAGAAAACACTCGCCCGATCGCAAAGTTCAAATACCTCTTCCAAGCGATGTGATATAAAGATAATAGTTACCTTTTCTTTTTTCAGCTTTTCAATAATCTTGAAAAAAACTTCTGTCTCTTTAATGGTAAGAGGTGCTGTGGGCTCATCCATAATAATAAATTCCGTATTTCTGGAAACAGCTTTCAAAATCTCTACAATCTGCTGATAAGCAACTCCCAGATCACATACCCGCTTGCGAACATCCAGATCTACACCCATTTCCATGCAAAGCTCTCTGGCTTTTTCTTCCATGACACTTACATCCCGAAAAATACCCTTTTTTACTTCTCTTCCATAAAAGATATTTTCCGCAACAGTCAGATAGGGCACCAGACTGAATTCCTGATAGATTACGCTGATTCCAAGTTCCATAGACTGTTTTGGATTCAACTTTTCGTATGTTTTTCCATTAAATGCGATACTGCCTGACGTGGGTTCAATCGCCCCTGTCAGGATTTTTATAAAAGTAGATTTTCCGGCACCGTTTTCACCACAGATCGCATGGACTTCTCCCCGTTTTACCTCGAAAGACACTCCGTCCAACGCCTTGACACCGGGATAATATTTGCATATGTCTTGAACTCTCAGGATCACATCTTCCACTTCCATCCCTCCATTCCTGCACTTTTCATTCATGGGCTATAACACTTAACTTACACGGGGGCTGTCGCACATTTTACAACAGCCCCCATGTTCAACTACATATTTAATTCTTAAATCACGTTTCCCTTAGGAGGGATCGTACTTATAAGTACCATCCAGCAAGTCTGCCAGGGGAACAAGTACCGGATCGAAGATTACTGTCTTGGTTGCTGCCGGTTTTCCGTTCATAATATAGTATACCAACTGATAAGCCGACTCATAGCCGCAAGCGTATGGGAACAAGTCTACGGTTCCTCTGTAAATGGTATTCTCTTCAAGCATATTGTTCAAAGCTTCATCTGTAGCATCACCGGAGAATACCGCAACAGGATCGTCACCTGTATAGCCTGCATTTACCATTGCCTGATATCCGCCAATTCCGCCGGAATCGTTAGATGCAACTACTACCTGAAGATCCGGATAAGCTGCCAGTGTACTTTCAACAATCTGAAGTCCAAGTTCAGGTGTATCACCTGCCTGACGTGCAACAATATTTATATTTTTGCACTCTGCTTCCAAAGTATCCTGAATGCCGTCCGCACGTGCAATCGTGTCTGCTACATTGTCCTGTGTAATCAGGCAAACCTGAACTTCTTCCTGATCCGCCAGATTCTCATTAATCCAGTTTGCTGCATTCTTTCCGATTGCCTGCCCATAAGAATACTCCTCGCAGATGTAACGGAAATCAGAAATGTCAACACTCTGTGCTGCACAACTGGTTACAATACCTGCCTCATTGGCAGTTGTCACAATGCTCTCCAATGCATTTTGATCAATTGGAGAAATCATAATTGCATTGTAGTTGTCGTTTACAAGAGTCTCAACATCAGAAACCTGCTTGTCAACATCATACTGAGAATCAATGGTCAGCGGCTCGCTTAATCCCATTTCCTTGCAGGCATCATTGAAGCCCTCTACCACCTGTACGAACCAGGGATTTGCCAGATTCATGCAGACATATCCAAGCTTTAAATCCTTGGGTACATCTGACGCCTGAACCGCAGCAATTACTTCATCCATGGTCATGGTGTCTTCTTCCCCGGCAGGTGCAGCCTCAGGAGCTTCCGTTTCTGCTTCTGCCGGTTCTTCTGCATCTGCTGGTGCCTCAGTCTCCTCTGCAGGTGCAGCCGGTTCTTCTCCTTTAGAACCACAGCCTGCGAGAGTCGCTCCGAATACTGTTACAGCCAGTAACATTGCCAGTAACTTTTTCATTTGTTTTTACCTCCATTTACTTTTCTTTTTATTTAATAAGCACAGCAGCGTGCCATTAAATACGATTCTATGTGTTTATTTGTTTCCATAGTAGTCCTTGTAATCCGCAAAAATGAGATACTTGGGCTCTTCGTCCTCTATAATTTCCGGAATCCTCTCTCCGGCCGTATGGAAACGGTTGTCAATCGTATCATCATTGGTGGTAGACACCTCAAACAGCATAACCGGTCCGGTTCCCGGTACTCCCTGCCAGGAATGGTACTGACCCGGCTTTAAGGTAATGCTCTCCCCCGGCTTCAAGGTGACCTGACCGCCTGCCGGAACCGTCACTGTATGTCCGTCCACACTGACCGTAACAGGAGTTGTATCAAAGGTTCCTTTCTTTCCACTGCGTCCTCCCTCTACATCCTCAAAATCTTCTTTTGTTGCATTATAGAGGGTAATCACCAAGTCTCCTCCGCCCTTGTTGATAATATCCTCCATCTTGCTCCAGTGATAATGATATGGGAGAATCTGACCGTCATCAACCAGAAGAAGCTTCTCGGCATAAGGCTTTGGATATTTTTCCTTGTTGTGAAAATTGCCGTTTCTATATGTAAAGATCGTAAGGCCAATCTTTTTAAAGTCCCCACTTCCAAAGTCCGAGATATCCCAGCCAAGCATATTATCCACCAACTCCTGGTAGTCCTCTCCGGCTTTCTTCCAGTCCTCGGGGCCCCAGTGTGCAAAGCCTGGCATAGGAAGACCTTTCTCCTCCTCCATAAAGCGGATTGTTTTCCCGATAATCCTATTCAGTTCCGAACGTTTCATAAAAAGACATCTCCTTTGCTTTTTCATAAAGGCATTTATTTCTCTATCTGTAAAAAATTTTAAGAAAAAAAACGTTTTTATTCAATATCATTTCAGAAATTTAAATTTTTCGTAATTAATCCCAGTATTTTTTATATTTTTACTAAAAATCATTGACTTTTTTGTGTATTTTATCTAAAATTAGGGTGATTTCACAAAAAAACAAGTGGATAGTTTTTATAAAAATTTTTAATTATTTTTATTTTCAGGAAGAGAGGGAGAAGTAAGCATGTCCACCATCAAGGATGTTGCCAAACGTGCAGGTGTCGCAATTTCAACCGTATCCAATGTAATTAACAATAAGGGGAATGTGGCTCCTGCCACTGTACAGAAAGTAAACGATGCAATTAAAGAATTAAACTATCAGACGAATTATATTGCCAAGCTTATGAAAAGCAAACAGCCAAAAAGAATTGGCATGATTGTTGATGATTTGTGCGGCCTTTTTTATCCATATGTCATCCAGCCTATTCGCCAGATTGCGGAGAAATACAATTATGAATTGGTATTGTATGATACCAACAGCAATCCGGAAAAGGAATGGAAGATCTTTCAAAGCCTTGTATATTCCCAGATTGACGGAATTATATTCAGCACATCCACCCCTCCTGTGGAGCTTCCGAATTTTGTTGCCAATCTGCGGCAGCTAATTGAAAGTTCCCATCGCTCCATCAGTCTTGTAAGCATTGAGCGAGATTTGACCCGATATGGAATTGATTCCGTTTATACCGATATGCATGCCGCCGGACAAAAAGCTGTACAACACCTATTGGACAAAGGATGCAGGGTAATCGGGCACATTACAGGTCCCATAGACGTAGAGATTGTACAGGATCGTTTAAACGGCTACAAGGATATTCTCACTCAAAACCGGATCCCTATCCGGGAACATCTTATCGCATATGGAGATTACAGTCACAGGAGTGGCTACAATGCCATGAATACACTCTTAGACTGGAATCCGGATATAGACGGCGTTTTTGCCGCCAACGATCAGATGGCTATTGGTGCCTGCATGGCTTTGAAAGCAGCTAACAAACAAATTCCAAAGGATGTAAAAGTCATTGGCTGTGATGATGTTTTTGTCACTGCCATTGTAGAACCGCCCTTATCAACCATCCATATCCGTAAAAATCTTTTAGGGACAGAGGCCATTCAAGCTCTGTTGGAACAGTTGGAGAATCGCCGGGTGGGATCAGTAAAACGGCTGGAACTGGAAAATCATCTGGTAATTCGGGAATCTACCGATCGGGTAAATCGGTCGTATTTGGTTCCTTCCGGATGGTAAATGATAAAAGTGTCAGACCATTGATTTCTATTTTAAGCTTGACACCACTCTTATTAATTTTCTAAAGAAGCTTATAATTACAACAATGAACGGAAACATACGGAGGAACTGATCATGAAAAGTTATACACATACTGTTCAATACTATGAAACAGACCGAATGGGAGTCACGCATCATTCCAATTATGTCAGGTGGATGGAAGAGGCAAGAATTGATTTTTTGAAGCAGATAGGATGGAACTATGAAAAACTCGAAAGCCTGGGAATTGTATCACCCGTTACGGCAATCAACTGCAAATATAAAGCAAGTACTACATTTTCGGATGAAGTGTCTATTACCATATCAGTGGAAGAATTTAAAGGAGTGCGTTTAAAGCTTTCTTATATAATGAGAAACACAGCCGAAAAATGTGTTTGCGAAGGAACCTCAGAGCATTGTTTTCTTGACAAAAACGGAAAAATAATCAAGCTCCATAAGGAATATCCTGATTTTTATCATGTTTTAACGGAGTTAGCCGGTAAGGCCGCTATTAATTAGCAGCACAAAATAATGCAAAAGCGGGATGGCACTCCTGTATAATACAGAAATGCCATCCATTTATCTCCTAATAATCTCTTTCCAATAATACCCTTTGTTCGTTGCATCCGGATTAGTGATTCACAAGCGACTCGTCAAATCCCTTTGATTCGTGCATCGTCTCTTATAACGGCTGTTTCCTCCCGACTATAATTCCTCGCCATTAGAGGCAATTACCTTAAACTGCTTCTTTTAACGCTTCAACGTGTCTTCTGATATCTCGTCAATCTGACCAAGGCCGTTTTCCACTACAAACAGCGGAATTTGATATCTGTCATACAGTTCATTTAATGTATATCTAAGGCCCACCGGGTCAATGACCGGATCATAGTCATGCTTTATTCCATGAGCAAATGCTCATGTACGGTAAAGAAGTAAGCAACCGAAAACAAGAGATAGACCGCCAGCACCACATTATTCCGAACCAAAGAAACAAAAGACCAAAAGACAAGCACCGTGGAAATGTGTATAACTTGCTATTACGTCATGGAAAAGTCCGTTCACAGAACATGGAAAAGCTAAAGGGCAGCTTTCCCACATTATGCAAACAGACTTTCCCACAACTCCATAAGACAGCAAGTTATGCACATTACGCACAGTGCCGACTACTCCGGAATCCATTTCATATATATCACTAAAAAATCGAAACTTGTCAAGCCATGTCAAGATTTTTATGATATTCTTATTAGGGGAGGTGAAATGATGTCAGATAATCGCTTATTCAAAATGTTACATTATCTTTTAGACAAGGAACGTGCTACTGCTCCTGAATTAGCAGCTGAATTTGAAGTTTCTACAAGAACAATTTATCGTGACGTAGAAGCATTAAGCAGTGCGGGTATCCCAATCTATGCTGAACCGGGAAGAAACGGCGGTATATACTTATTGCAGGATTTTATTTTGGACAGAGCAATATTATCCGAAAATGAGAAGCAGGAAGTATTGACGGCAATACAAAGTATATTTGCCACAGGCTATACTGGAGAAAAAGAATTACTAACAAAGTTATCAGCGATTTTCAATGTAAATACAAGAAATTGGCTTGAAGTGGATTTTTCACGTTGGGGAAAACGCATTTATGATAACTCAAAATTTGAAATTTTGAAAACAGCGGTGATTCAGTGTAGAAAAGTAAAGATAGTTTATGAAAACTCTAACAGCAGAAGAAGCACACGAATCGTTCAACCATTAAAAATATCTTATAAATCAAAAGAGTGGTATTTAAAAGCATTTTGTATGGAAAAACAAGATTTTCGCACATTCAAATTAAACCGTATATTAGAGCTGGAATTATTAGAGGACACATTTGTGCCAAGACCATACCCGGAAGAAAAAAACAATCTGCAACAGATATACCCTAAAATAGTCCTTTCGTTTTCAAAAGCTATTGCATATCGTGTCTATGATGAATTTGACGAATCAGAAATTAAATATCAAAAAAACGGTGATTTAATTGTTTGTACAGAAATCCCAGTTGATACATGGCTTACTGGTTATCTGCTTTCATTCGGGGCACAAGTTGAAGTCATTGAACCAAAGTATTTAAAAGGTATTTTAGCTGAACAGGCACAAAAAATATATAAAAAAAATAAACCTTGACAAAAGGTGTCAAGATATATGTGCTATACTAATGACCATAGCAATACAACTATACAGAAACTTTAAGCACAATTTAGAAAGAAAGAGGTAACAAAAATGAATGAAATGAATCAGAAATTTTGTCAGTGCTGCGGTATGCCTATGGGAGATACTGATGAACTGTACGGAACAAATGCAGATGGCAGCAAAAATGAGGAATACTGCAAGTATTGTTTTGAAAACGGTAAGTTTACTTTTAATGGTACAATGGAAGAAATGATTGAGGTATGTGTACCGAATATGGCTGCTGCTAACCCCAATATGAGCGAAGAAGAAGCAAGAAAAATTATGCTTGAATGGTTTCCGACACTGAAACGCTGGAAAAACTAATTTTGATATTGTCATTTCCATCGTCCAATGATTAGTAAAAAAAGTGAAGTCATTTTTGTTGATGGGTAATCAAGGGGCGGTAGTTAAAATTGCTATCGCCCCTTTGAATTATAAAAGCAGCCATAAACTATGCATCGCCCTATGTGGGGGAAAGGGGGAATCAACTATGCCTTGCACAGAAGCATACAGAGAACATATCATGTATACGTTCAATGGCTTTTGCAAGACCGTCATACGCTTTGCAGCTATCAACGCATGGCGTGACAGGAGCAGACGGCGGCAAAAAGAAATATCCCTTGAATACCTCACAGAAGAAAAGTTTTACCCTTTAGGCACAACAGACGAATATTTTGAAGCACCCTATGAAGAACACCCCATTACGATATGCGGTCAGACAGTTATCCTCACGAATGGGGAGCTTGCCGCCGGCCTGTTATCTCTGCCGGAGAAGAACGGGAAATCATTTTCCTTTATTTTTTCGGGCATTACACACAGCGGGAAATCGGGGAAATGTACGGACGTTGCCGGAGTACGACCGGGTATCAAATCCGCAGGACTTTACAGCTTCTGCACAAAGAAATGGAGGTGCTTTTGTATGGGGAATCCGAATCTTTTACCCTATGAAACGATTGTCCGGGCGACCAGCGGAGAGCCGGAAGCCGTGGACGAGGTTTTACGTCATTACAGCAAGCGAATCCGAATTGCCGCCATTGAAAACGGGCATATCAACAGAGATACGGAGGACAACATAAAATCCCGGCTTGTTGCCGCATTATTCAAGTTCCGTTTTGATGAACAGGAAGTATAAGAAATCGCTTTCATTTTTGGGAAAACGGATATATAATAAAGCACAGATAAAGTGGGAGTAATTAACAAAGTGACAAAGTTCAGCATGGAACGTTAATTTCACATTTTGGTTCAAAGGAAGAAAAGTCAAAAGGAAGAAAAAACAGAGTAATCCGATGAACATGAATTTTTGTTAAAAAAACGGAGGCGCTATGACAATAAAAAAGCTGTTCTATATTGCAATCGCAGGAAGCGTACTTTGCTTCTGCGGAGATATGTTATTGGGTTGCTTTTACCCTATGGAAAAAGTGGGGATTTTTCATCTTTTTCCTGCATTTTCAGAAGAATGGTCAAATGCTACGTCTATTAGGTTCATTATAGGCGGATTATTGGGCGTGATTGCACTTCTTTTAATGTTTTGCGGGTTTTACGCTATATCTGTTTTACTCAAAGAAAAAGTCGGTAAATATGATAAACTGTTTTTTATAGCATCCATTGTATTTGTCTCTGTAGGAACATTATACCATTGTGTATTCGCAATATCCGCGTGGCTATATAATCAACTAGCAGAAGAGAATATAGTATTAGCTAAGCGGATTAGTGAACGTTTTTTTACTACATTCATCTGTGTTGCATTTTTGGCTGCAATAAGTTTTATAATTTTATCAATTATTATATTTTGTGTTGCGATAAAAGGAACATGGGGAAAGAAAAGATGGGTGCTGATAAATCCGCTTTTGTTTATGGGAATTTCAATTATGGTTGCAACCGTTTTACCTGCTAATGCTATAATCAATGGTGTGTTTGATTGGGGACAACAAAGTTTGGCTTTGTTGCTAGTTTTCTGCGCATTTTCAAAAATCCCTTGCACAACTTCCAGTTTGTAGAATTGTAGCCAGCTAAAAACTGAATAACCGCCGCTACATAAAACGGCACACCAAGACAGGAAATCAAGAAAAGGTTTCCTGTTTTTTTGCGCCCATTTTTGGCATTTTCAAAAATCGTCGGTATTATGCCGTGCAAAGGGGATAGAAAGAAATTTCTGAAAATTCCCGCCTATTCCGGCTTGCGTGGTTTTGTAAGGAATGAGGGGAAATTTCCGCAAATTAACGTTCATTTTGCTTTTTGCTGGTTTGAAGTATTAGAGGGAGAAATATCGCCGCTGCTTTGGCAAAATCCCCGCTTGCGGCACTAAAGATATTGAGAGCGAAATACCGCCGCAAAGTTGCCAGAAACCCCGCCCTCTCCGTCGAGGGTATCAGCAGAAGCCCACACAGCGGAAGCCGCTACTTTCTTAGAGCAAGATTCTACCACAGTACCAAATTTCGCTAATCGCTCATTTTGTCCTATGGGAATCTTGTTGGGGTTGCCACCCCAAGCCCGCCTTTTTGCGGCTTGCGCCGCTTATGATTACCGCCGCTTTTGCGGCAAGTGAAAGGAGGTTCACAGCCATGAAAAGATACAACACGCCACACCGCCACCGGGTAATCAAGACACGCTTGACCGAGGAAGAATACGCCGAGTTTTCCGAGCGTGTCACCCTCTGCAAAATGAGCCAAGCCGAGTTTATCCGGCAAGCCCTTATCAAATCAAGCATACGCCCGGTCATTACCGTTTCCCCGGTCAATGATGAATTACTCTCTGCCGTTGGAAAACTCACAGCCGAATACGGGAAAATCGGCGGCAACTTGAACCAGATTGCCCGCTGTCTGAACGAGTACGGCGCACCCTATAACGCCCTCTCCCAAGAGGTACGAGCCGCCACAGCGGAGCTTGCCGCCTTGAAGTTTGAAGTCTTGCAGAAAGTAGGTGAAGCCGTTGGCAACATTCAAACATATCAGCTCTAAAAATGCCGACTATGGAGCTGCCGAGCAATACCTAACCTTTGAGCATGACGAGTTTACCATGAAGCCCACACTGGACGGAAACGGGCGGCTTGTTCTCCGTGATGATTACCGCATTTCCTCTCTGAATTGCGGTGATGAAGATTTTGCAATCGCCTGTATGCGTTCCAATCTCCGATACGGCAAGAACCAAAAACGGGAGGACGTAAAGAGCCACCATTACATTATCAGTTTTGACCCCCGTGACGCACCAGACAACGGCTTGACCGTAGACCGGGCGCAAGCATTGGGAGAGGAATTTTGCAAGACGCATTTCCCCGGACACCAAGCCCTTGTCTGCACCCACCCGGACGGGCATAACCACAGCGGCAACATTCATGTGCATATCGTCATAAACAGCTTGCGGATTGCCGAAGTGCCGCTATTGCCCTACATGGAAAGACCAGCCGACACAAGGGAGGGCTGCAAGCACCGCTGTACGGACGCAGCTATGGAGTATTTCAAAGCGGAAGTCATGGAGATGTGCCACCGGGAAAACCTCTATCAGATTGACTTGCTGAACGGGAGCAAGAACCGTGTTACCGAGCGTGAGTATTGGGCGAAGCGGAAAGGACAAGCCGCACTGGATAAAGAGAACGCTTCCCAAGCCGCCACAGGAGAGCCACCCAAACAGACCAAGTTTGAAACCGACAAGGAGAAGCTACGGCGCACAATCCGAGCCGCCCTGTCCTCTGCCGTTACCTTTGAAGATTTTTCCGGGAAGCTGCTGCAACAGGGTGTGACCGTCAAGGAGAGCCGGGGGAGATTATCGTATCTCACGCCGGACAGGACGAAGCCCATCACCGCCCGGAAATTAGGTGATGATTTTGACCGAGCCGCCATACTGGAAACACTCACCATAAACGCACAGAACGCCGCCAGAGCCGCCGAAACGCCCACACCCAAACAGGAATACCCCCGGAGCATAAAAGACCGCTTACAGCGTAACAAAGCCGCCATAAACGCCCCGAAAAATGACAGAGTACAACGCATGGTAGACCGGGAAGCGAAACGAGCCGAGGGCAAGGGTATAGGATATGACCGCTGGGCGGCTGTTCACAATCTAAAGCAAATGGCGGCTACCGTGAGCGTTTACGAGGAATCCGGCTTTTCTTCCCCGGAAGAACTGGAAGCCGCCCTTGCCGCCGCCAGTGCCGGATTGCATGAAACTACCGGGAAACTGAAAGCCGTGGAAAGCACCTTGCGGGAGAAAAAGGACTTGCAGAAACAGCTATTGGCGTATATCAAGACCAAGCCAGCCCGTGACGGACTGCGGGCGCAGAAAACCGAGAAAGCCCGGAGAGCTTACCGGGAGCAGCACGAAAGCGATTTTATCATAGCCGAATCTGCCGCCCGGTATTTCAAGGCACAGGGCATTACCAAACTGCCATCTTCCAAGACCTTACAAGCGGAGATTGAGCAGCTTACCAAAGCGAAAAACGCCCTTTACAACGAGTACCGGGAGAAGAAAGAGAACGTCCGGGAATTGCAGACCGTGAAAAGTAATCTTGACAAAATCTTGCGCCGTGAGCCGGAACGGGGAAAGGGGCGGGAAAATGAACGGTAAACGCCCCTACATGGACTACCCACAGTACAGAGCCGCCCGCCGCCTTGTGCATGAGTGCTGTAACTATGATAACGGCAACTGTATTGTGCTGGATAACGGCGAGCCTTGCGTATGCGTCCAGAGTATCAGCTATTCCCTTTTATGCCGCTGGTTCATTACCGCCGTTCTGCCGCTGGACGGGAAACTGGAAGCCGCCCTGCTCCACCGGGCAGACAGGAAACGCTGTACCGAGTGCGGCGGGTATTTTCTCCCCAAGTCAAGCCGGGGGAAATACTGCCCGGAGTGCGCCGGACGCATGAAAAGAATCCGAGCCGCACAGCGCAAGCGGAAACAGAGGGATAAATGTCACGCTTTAGGATATTCCAGACCCCCGTAAATCAAGGCTTTTTTGACCGCCCTCAAAGGGTAGCCGATACATTTATCCTTTACCCCCGAAAACAGCGTTTTAACTGCGTAACAGGAAGCCACAGACAGGAGGTGAGAACCATAACCGATTACATCACAGCCGACACCATATTGCCCCGTTTTCTGCCCTATCCCTATTTTCTGCTGAAAATGGACTTGTCGCATACCGCAAGGCTGCTCTATGGGCTGCTCCTTGACCGTTCCACCCTCTCACAGAAGAACGGCTGGCAGGACAGCGAGGGCAGGACGTATATTGTCTATCCCGTTTCGGAGATAACGGAAACGCTGGATAAAGGCAGCACCGCCATAAAAAGCGCACTGAACGAGCTGGACGCTACCGGGCTTCTGGTGAGGGAACGCCGGGGCTTCTCCGCACCCAACCGCCTTTATGTGAAAATACCGCAAATGCCAGTGGTACAGTTTTCCGACCATATGACCGCCATACAGCCGGAAAACCGACCCTCTGATAGCCGGAAAAGCGACCCTCATAAGGACGGAAAACCGACCTTTGCGTTGGACGGAAAACCGACCCCTAACCAACTTACTATAAACCAACTAAAAGAGAACCAACGAAAAGGAGTGAGTGGGGAGCAGCCCGCACCCTTTGGCAGATATAAAAACCTTTTCCTCTCCGAATCCGAGTATGCGGAGCTGAAAGGGGAATACCAAGACAGGCTGGAACGGTTCATTGAGGAATTGAGCGAGTTCATAGCCGCCTACGGGAAAGTGTACGCCAACCATGCCGCCGCTGTCCGTATGTGGGCAAGACGTGACAGGAAAGGCACAGGAAAGAAAGGAATCCCCGATTATTCCTACAAGGAGGGCGAGAGCCTTTGACCGCATAGACACAACGCCCCGTAAACAGGGCGTAAAAGACCATGAACAAGGAGGACGATTTTATGTGTGATTACGATAACGCCATTTTCCGGCTTGCCACGGCACAGGAAGCAGAGCCGGAGGACTACACCGGGGAGGACGGGCTTTTATATTGCGGGAGCTGCCGCCATCCCAAAGAAGCCTACTTCCCGGAGGGCAAAACCTTTTTCGGGCGTGACCGCCACCCGAAAGAATGTGACTGCCAGCGGAAACGCCGGGAAATGCTGGAAGCCAGCCATAGGGAATACAAGCACCGGGAGGAAGTGGAACGGCTGAAACGGACAGGCTTCACCGACCCGGCTATGCGGGAATGGACGTTTGAAAACGACAACGGGAAATGCCCCCAAATGCACAAAGCCCATGCCTATGTGGAGTGTTGGGAGGAAATGAAAGCCGGGAATATCGGCTATCTGTTATGGGGCATGGTAGGCACAGGCAAAAGCTATTTCGCCGGGTGTATCGCCAACGCCCTCATGGAGAAAGAGGTTTCCGTGTGCATGACAAACTTTGCCTTGATACTCAATGACCTTGCCGCCAGCTTCAAAGACCGTAACGAGTACATAGCCCGCCTTTGCAGCTTCCCTCTGCTTATCCTTGACGATTTCGGCATGGAGCGTGGCACGGAATACGGGCTTGAACAGGTTTACAACGTGGTTGACAGCCGATACCGCAGCAGAAAGCCGCTGATTGTCACAACAAATTTGACGCTGGAAGAATTGCAGAACCCGGAGGACACGTCCCACGCCCGCATTTATGACCGCCTTATTGAAATGTGTACCCCCGTCCGCATTACCGGGGAGAATTTCAGGAAAGCCAGAGCAAGGGAGAAAATGGAACAGCTTAAAACGCTGCTGAACAGAAAGGAGAGCCTATGACCGACACCCCCAACAGAAGCACCGCCACTACCGCCCGCCGCCCGGATTGCGTGACCGAGGTACGCCGGGGGAACACCGTCCTTGTGGTTTCCGGCTACTTCAAGCAAGGCACGACCGCCACCGCCGCCGACAAGATGATGAAAGTGCTGGAAGCCGAAAGCGCAGCCGGAGGAACAGCCGCACACGCTATGTAATGCGATAAGCCTTAATAAAATAATGTGATATTTTTCGACATAAAGTAGCAAAAAGGACTGTACAGCAAGCCCCGCCCTATGATATAATAAACCTACGGAATAGTGGGGCTGGCTGTCGGAAATGGAGGAAACCATGACAAGACAGACCACCCAAAAACTGATTACCGCCCTATATCCGAGATTGTCGCACGAGGACACGCTTCAAGGCGAATCCAACTCCATAAGCAACCAGAAGCGAATCCTTGAAGCCTACGCCAAACAGAACGGCTTTTCCAACCTCAAATGGTACACGGACGACGGATTCTCCGGGGCAAATTTCCAAAGACCCGGCTTCCAGTCCATGCTTGCCGACATTGAAGCGGGGCTTGTGGGAACGGTCATAGTAAAGGATATGTCAAGGTTAGGGCGAAATTATTTACAAGTGGGAATGTACACAGAAATGATTTTCCCACAGAACGGCGTCCGCTTCATTGCAATCAATGACGGCGTTGACAGCGCACAGGGCGAGAATGATTTTGCCCCCTTGCGTAACATTTTTAACGAATGGCTGGTGAGGGATACGAGCAAGAAAATCCGGGCGGTAAAACGCTCAAAAGGCATGAGTGGGAAGCCCGTCACAAGCAAGCCCGTGTACGGTTACCTCATGGACGAGGACGAAAAGTTCATCATTGACGAAGAAGCCGCCCCCGTGGTGAAGCAGATATACAGCCTTTGCCTTGCCGGGAACGGACCGACCAAGATAGCCCGTATGCTCACGGAGCAGGAAATCCCCACGCCGGGAACGCTGGAATACCGCCGGACAGGGAGAACCCGCCGCTACCACCCCGGCTATGAGTGCAAGTGGGCGGCGAACACCGTGGTACATATCCTTGAAAACCGGGAATACACGGGCTGCCTTGTGAACTTCAAGACCACCACACAATCCTACAAGTGCAGCAAGATTATCTACAACAGCGAGGACAAACAGGCAATCTTCGAGAACCACCACGAGCAGATAATCGACAAGGACACATGGGAGCGTGTGCAGGAGCTGCGCAAGCAGCGCAAACGCCCTAACCGCTATGATGAAGTGGGTTTGTTCTCCGGCTTGCTCTTTTGTGCCGACTGCGGCAGCGTCATGTACCAGCAACGCTATCAGACGGACAAGCGGCGGCAGGACTGCTATATCTGCGGCAGCTACAAGAAGCGCACGGCAGACTGTACGGCGCATTTTATCCGCACCGACCTTTTAACCGCCGGAGTGACCGAGAATTTACGGAAAGTCACCAGCTATGCCGCCAAGCACGAAGCCCGGTTTATGAAGCTGTTGACCGAGCAGACCGAGGACGGGAGCAAACGCCGGAACGCCGCAAAGAAGAAAGAACTGGAAGCGGCAGAAAAACGGATTGCGGAACTCTCCGCCATCTTCAAGCGGCTGTATGAGGACAGCGTGACCGGGCGCATATCGGACGAGCGTTTCACGGAGCTTTCGGCAGACTACGAAGCCGAGCAAAAGGAACTGAAAGAGATAGCCGCCGCTTTGCAGAGCGAACTTTCTAAAACGCTGGAAGCCACGGCAAACGCTGAAAAGTTTATGAAAGTGGTACGCAAGTACACCAGCTTTGAGGAACTCACCCCTACCCTGTTACGGGAGTTTGTGGAGAAAATCGTAATCCACGAATCGGAAGCCCTTGACGGGAAACGCCGGGGGAAGCTCCGCAGACAGGAAATCGAAATCTATTACTCTTTTGTCGGCAAGGT
This sequence comes from Clostridia bacterium, assembly GCA_910574255.1. Taxonomy (GTDB): domain Bacteria; phylum Bacillota; class Clostridia; order Lachnospirales; family Lachnospiraceae; genus Laedolimicola. The sequence goes on along the minus strand of CAJTAK010000005.1, from coordinate 36,368 downwards.
AGAGTTGCCCGACTAAAGCCCGACCCGTCCGGCAGTCAGCCGGACAGGGAACGGCAAAATTTTTTACACTTCTTTTACTTCTTTATCTCACATGAGCAAAATCACAGGGAATCAAGCAGTTCATGGCTAATTAAAGGGAACAAAAAGAAAGGGAAAGCCAATCCAGACGGTATCAGCGGCAGGATACAAGAATAAATTGTGATTTCACAAGATTGGTGCTATAATAAGAGAAAAGTTCCTGCCGGGGCAGCCGCCCCGGTGGTATGGATAGAAAGGCAGGAAAACAATATGCACATCAGCTATAAACCACTCTGGCACACACTGTTAGAGCGTGATATGAGGAAAGAGGATTTAAGGCTTGCTGCTGGTATGACAACAAATATGATTGCCAACATGAGCAAAGAGGGAAAGCACATCAGCATGGATACATTAGCCCGTATCTGCGAAACGCTGAATTGTGAGATTACCGATGTGATTGAGTTAGTACCAGACGAGCCTGCTTCCACAGGAGGTAAGGAACATGAGAGAATTGAAACCAAGAATAACGGAAAACGGAATTGATTATATCCTTGTCGGAGATTACTACATCCCGGACTTGAAACTGCCGGAGGAACACCGCCCTATCGGAAAGTACGGACGGATGCACCGGGAATATTTAAGGGAAGTCCACCCAGCCAGATTGAATACATTGATACTGACCGGAGAATTGTGGACATATCTTGCAGACCTGAACGAACAGGCACAGGAACGGTTAGACACTATCATGGAGCAGATGAAAGCCACCGAGGGCGTGACAGAGGAATTGAAGCGAACTCAACAAATGGAATGGGTGCAGCGTTGTAATAACATTCACAACCGGGCAGAAGAAATTGTTTTGCATGATATAATTTATTCATACGGGAGTAATTAAATCGGAGGTATATAAGATGATTGAAATTGTATTTGGTGAAAGTGCCTGTGGAAGTTTGAAAATTGCCCAAACTTACGGTAAGGGAAAGTATAGAGGAAGTGCAGTTTCGGTCTTTATGAGGCACGAAGATGGGAGTGTTCCATCTTCAGATGAAATGAAAGAAGCACAAATTCAAGCACAGGAACAAGAACATATTGCTTGGGAGAATGCTATTCCATTGGGAGGCAAGAGCAGTGATGTTTATTGTTTTGATATGGCTCTTAGTGTGGGAGATATTTCTGATAATGGAATTGGCGAACAGCGGAAAAATGTTCTCAAGAAAATGCTGTCTGTCTGGTTTGTAGAGGATTTAGACTATCAGGTTGAAGAAAAAATACAGAAAATTAAAACTACATTGTCTTCGGTTATTGAACGATATGTAGCTGGGGAAGAAGTTCGTATTTGGTATAGCTATAATCCGGATGAACTTTGCGGTATGTACTGGCTTATGAAACAACTTCGACCATTAAACTGTCAGACAACAATTTATTTGGTTAAGTTACCTGCCTGGGAATATGGAAAAGAAAATACTATGATATCCAAAATAGCATGGGGTGAGGTTTCTCCTGGCGAATGGGGAAAATATATAACTCTACAAGAAAAAGCTAAGCCTGTATTTCTTTCAGCTTGTGCTATGAAATGGAATCAACTTCAAAATGAAAATGCACCTTTGCGTGCAATGCTAAATGGTAAATTGCAAAGTGTTTCAGAAGATATATATGATAGTTTCATTCTTCGTGAAATTGCGGAACAGCCAGAGCAATTCAAAATGGCTATTGTTATAGGTAATGTTTTAGGAAAATATCAACTTGGAATTAGTGATGTATGGATTTCTAATCGCATTGATAAAATGCTTGAAGATGGTGTGTTGGAAATTATACAGGACGCACCAAAGGGAGAAACAAATTATCGCCGGATATTAAGAAAACGAATGAAATAATAACCACAGCAAGAACCGCTGCTACATGGAAGGCACCCCAACCATGCAACAGCGGTTTTTTTTACCGTTTTTTCCTCTGGCTGATAGGCGTTCCCATTTTCTTTGATTTTTTGAGAATCCGAATCAGCCAGCGAAATTCTTCGTCTGACAGATTTTTATAGTTGATACCGAGCTGCTTGCAGTAAAGGACAACCAGCTTTTCATCCCGGCTGCCCTTGAAATTTTCGACTGCTTCGAGATTTTCTTTCAATTCATCGGCAACGGTGGTCTGGGGCGCACTCTCACTGTCCTTTTTGTGGGCTTCCCGAATATCCCGGATAATCAGGTTGAGGTCATCCAGAACCATGTGACTGAAATACTCATCATCACTGATATGGGCGGCTTGCAGCACTTTCAAATGCGGGTCATCTTCGCCTGGGCGATACCGTTCAATGATTTCATGCCGGACGGTATCGACAAGTGCATTGAGGTTTTGAATCTGCATGGTAGCAATCCCGTCCACATAAATCTCAATGTCTGCAAGAAACTTGATAAAATCTTTATGTGTAGCAAGCTCACAGAGCAGACGGTTGTTAATCCGACCGCTTTTCAGCAGTGCCACCATCTCATCATTCAAATGCAGCTCCGTCAATGGTGTGTTGATCTGCTCCCTGTTCTCTGTCCGGCACAGTAGATAATCAACAGAGACCCCATAGAAGTCTGCCAGCGTGATAAGGTTGCCATGATTGATTTCCTTAAAATCCTCTTTTTCATAACTTCCAAGAGCTGATTTGGAAATGCCTGTCAGCTTTGATAGTTCTTCCAGATTTAAGCCTTTGTCCTTGCGGAGTTCCCAAAGGCGTTCCTGTATGCTTGTTGCTCCTTTCATGGGCGCACGCTCCTTTCCAATGGTTTCATTGCTGCCGCTTATCTGGATTATATCACACTTTCCGCAATCGTGGAAATTTCTGATTTTTACCCCTAATTCCTACTTTGTGGACATACGGCACAGGGCACAAAAATGTTCTATGATACAGGTAGTTCATCGATGGATTATTCCAATCGAATGACCAGCCTGTGTGGGATATGCTTCCCCGGCGATGTAGCGCCATGACTTTTGGCAGGGATGTGGAGGAACCCTGACCGAAACGAGCGTACCAAAGGGAGCGATACGCCGCTGTGAGATTCAGGGGAGGAACGACACCGGGGAGAACTGGCGAACTGACACCGAAATGATACCGAAACACGACAATCTGATAGGGGGATAGTCTACCCTATCGCTGATACTTCGGGAGATTTTAATCGGCTCTATGACCGTAATTTTGCCGAAAATCGCCCCGAAACCATACACTAAAACGGGAGGAAATACAATATGCCGAGAATGAGCAAAAAGAGGAAGCATGAGCTTTCCTTTTACCTCAATGACCGGGGGCGTGTCACTTACAACGAATTATGCCGGAAATGCCAGCATGGGTGCAAGCAGAGCTTCCGGGCGGTTGTGATTGACTGCCCCCGTTATTTATTCAAACGATCAAAGAAAAAGGAGGAACACACCGAATGAATTTTGAATTTATGACGATAGACACACCATTGCCGCCCTGTATGCCATTTCCCAGAGCGTTGACAGGATTTCCAGTCAGCAGCACCGCAAAGGTCATGTACTGCCGGATGCTGGACGCTATGCTATCCAAAGGGCAGGAGGACGAGAACGGAATCCTGTTTGTCTGCTTCCCTGTCACAGCCATTGCCGCAGTCCTGTCCCGCAGTCCCATGACGGTCAAGCGTTCTCTGAATGAACTGGAAAACGCCGGACTTATCATGCGGGTGCGTCAGGGCGTGGGAGAACCGAATAGGATTTATGTGCTGATACCGGGAAAGGAGGACGCTGCCCTTGCCTGATACCTCGAAGCTGGAAAAGCTCAACCGGGAGCTGGAGAAAAGCGAAAAGAAACTGCGGAAAGCCATCAATGATGAAAAGGCATTGCAGCACCAGTTAAAGCAGCTTACCCGAAAGGAACGGACGCACCGGCTCTGCACTCGTGGCGGTATGCTGGAAAGTTTTCTGCAAGAGCCGGAACGCCTAACAGATGATGATGTCATGCTGTTGTTGAAACTCATTTTTCACAGGCAGGACACGCAGGAACTATTGAAAAAAATGCTGGAACGGGAGAAGCCGGAAACCCCTTAGTTTACTAAGGGCGCATTATCCGAGATTTCCAATTATCCGAGGTAACTCTCAAAGCTGCCGATATGAAAGGCTTTCAAAGAAATTATCTCGGATAATTATTTATGAAAAGAGCAACTGCCATTTCAAAAATTATCAGAGGCAAAGGTGTGATTTACCCAATTATCTCGGATAAGTACAAATCACCCACAATTGAAAGCGGGGTTAATTATCCGAGATAATCGTTTTCAAATGCTGTATTCATCGGATTTAATCAATTTACCTCGGATAAGTTTTTATCTCGGATAATGCGCCCTATCCAAGAACTCGGATAGGGCGCAATTATACACCACCCAGAGGTTGGTGCATTGCGTTCTCCGAAGGCTCCTCGCCGGAGGGCTGTGATTTTCCGCAGTCATGGTCTGCTCCAAATCATACAGGGGACGCTACGCTTCCCCTGCGCTGGCTGCCGCCAGCTACCCTTTTGTGGACTTGCCATCTGGGGACACCTTGCCTTGCAAGCTGTTCCCAGCCGACAAGTTTCATAAAATATGCTATCTTTTCGATAGGCAATACAGTATAATGATGTTGATAACAATTTAAGTAAGGAAGATAGTGATGAAAGACTTATATGATATTGCCTTGTGTACGGTAAAAAACATAAATTTAAAGAAAAATGGTAAAGCAGGTCATGTGGCTTGTGCTTTAGAAACAGTAAGTGGTATTGTTTATACTGGCATTTGTATTGATGTGCCCTGTTCAATTGGAATTTGTGCAGAACAGGCAGCTATTGCCGAAATGCTGAAACATGGAGAAACGAAAATCAAAAGAATTGTATCTGTTTATGAAGATGGCAGCATCCTGTCGCCTTGTGGAAGATGCAGAGAATTGATTTCACAGTTAGATCTGGATAATGAAAATACAGTAGTTGCCATTAACAATGACCAAAAGGTTACATTGAAAGAATTATTACCTGAAAGGTGGGACAAAAAATGGGATTAAATAAATTAACCAACAGAATTTATTTTTTAGAACACGCCCCCGAAGTGGACAGACCGATGTTAGCTTATCTTAAAGGAGATAAAATTTCTCTGGCGATTGATGCTGGATATTCGGCATCTCATGTTCAGGATTTTTACAGGGCAATCGAAGCGGAACAGTTTAACAAGCCGGATTTTACGGTTATTACACATTGGCATTATGACCACACCTTTGGTATGCACGCAATCAATGGAATAAGTATTGCCTATGGCAAAACAAATGAGTTCCTCAAAGACCAGCAAGAACAGGCAAAAAACCTCAATTATATCGAAATTCTGAAAAAGGAAGATATTCATTTTAGAAAAGAATATTGCGGACAGGACAAATTAAGTATTGTGCTGTCCGACATAACTTTCTCGGATAAAATGACTTTGGATTTAGGTGGCATTACTGCACAAATCTTTCATACAATTTCGCCACATTCAGAAGATACTACTTGTGTTTATGTGCCAGAAGAAAAAGTTTTGTTTTTAGGAGATTCAACGAGTGAAGATTTCTTTAATAATGGATATATGGATAAGGATAAACTGTATTCTTTGGTTCAGACTATTCAATCTATCGATTGTAAATATTGCATACTAAGTCATTGCGAACCTCTTAGTAAAGAGGATTTGCTTGCTTATTTGTTGTCAGTAGAAGCTTGAAATTCCATTTTGCTATTTTTCTACATCGGGTCAACTTGCCCCGAACTTTTACAACTAAATACCCGCCGCCCAGCGGCATACCGAGCAGGAAATCTGAAAAAGGTCTCCTGCTTTTTTTCTGCCCAAAATGAGGTGGCAAAACGCCACCCCATCCACCAAGCATAGAAAGGAGGGACACGAAATGCCCTGTCCACACAACGAAATCACGATTGTACAGCGAAGCCAGCGGCAGTCTGCGGTTGCCGCCGCTGCTTACCAGAGTGGCGAAAAGCTTTTCTGTGAATATGACCAGCAAGTGAAGCACTACCCGGAAAAGCGTGGTATCGTCCACAATGAAATCCTGCTCCCGGCAAATGCCCCACAGAAATATGCAGACCGCAATACCCTATGGAACGCCGCCGAAGCGGTGGAGAAACAATGGAACTCTCAGCTTGCAAGGCGGTGGGTGCTTACCATCCCCAGAGAGATACCACCTGACCAGTATGCTGTCCTTGTCCGGGAGTTTTGTAAACAGCAGTTTGTTTCCAAAGGCATGATTGCTGACTTTGCCATCCATGACCCCCATCCGCCGGGACACAATCCCCACGCCCATGTCATGCTGACTATGAGGGCAATGGATGAACATGGGAAATGGCTTCCCAAGAGCCGCAAGGTTTATGACCTTGACGAAAACGGGGAACGGATAAAACTTCCCTCCGGCAGATGGAAAAGCCACAAGGAAGATACGGTTGACTGGAACGACCAGAAGTATTGTGAAATCTGGAGGCATGAATGGGAGGTCATCCAGAACCGCTATCTGGAAGCCAATGACCGCCCGGAGCGTGTGGACTTGCGTTCCTATGCCAGACAGGGGCTTGATATTGTCCCCACTGTCCATGAGGGTGCTGCTGTCCGGCAGATGGAAAAACGTGGTATCCAGACGAATATCGGCAATCTGAACCGGGAAATCAGAGCCGCCAACCGCCTGATGAAGTCCATCCGGCAGCTTATCCAAAACCTCAAAGGCTGGATTACCGAGCTGGGAGAAAAACGGAAAGAGCTGCTTGCACAAAAAGCGGCGGAGGAAGCGGTCTTTCTTCCAAATCTGCTGATGAAGTATATGGAGATACGAAAGGAAGAACGGAAGGACTGGACAAGGGCTGGACAGAACCGGGGGACTTCACAGGACTTAAAGGCAGTCAGCGAAGCCCTGTCCTATCTCCGGCAAAAGGGGCTTTCTACTGTGGAGGACTTAGAAGTATTTCTGGAATCTTCCGGGAAATCAGCCGCAGATTACCGCAATCAGATGAAGCCAAAGGAAGCCCGCAGCAAAGTGATTGACGGGATTCTTGCCAGCCGGACAGACAGCAAGGAATGTAAGCCCGTCTATGACAAGTACCAGAAGATATTTTTTAAGAAAACAAAGGAAAAATTCAAACAGGAACACCCGGAGGTTGCCCGGTATGAGAAAGCCGCCGCCTACCTTGCTAAGCACCCGGACGATAAGGACAGCACTCAAAAGGAACTGCAAGAGGAGCAGGAAACGCTTCTCAGCGAAATCGCAGAGCTGAAAGTACCGCTGACCGAGGTACAGGAGGATTTGAAGAAGCTGCGGGACATCCGTTATTGGGTACGGAAAGCCACACCCGGCACAGAGGAAAGTAAAGAGCCACCCAAGAAACAGCCCATCAAGGAAGCCTTGCAGGATAAGGTGGACGAGAAAAAGGCTAAAAGAACTATCCCGGCGCAGACAAAACGCAAACAACAGGATATGGAACTTTAACAGACACTTGCCATTTTCAATCAGAGAATGTCAGGTGTTTTTTCTTTTTTTCAAGGAGGGACAGATTTGAATGTATTTGAAGCTGTGAAGCAGTCCGTCACAACCAGACAGGCTGCGGAGCATTATGGAATCCATGCAGGGCGGAACGGGATGGCTTGCTGCCCGTTCCATCACGATAAAACCCCAAGCATGAAGCTGGATCGGCGTTACCACTGCTTCGGTTGCGGTGCGGATGGGGATGTGATTGATTTTGCCGCCGCCCTGTATGGGCTGGGAAAGAAAGAAGCCGCCGTACAACTGGCACAGGACTTCGGGCTTTCCTATGAGGACTGGAAGCCGCCGGGAAAGGCAAAAAAGCCCAAGCCCTGGCAGAAATCCCCGGAGGAACAGTTTCAAGAAGCAAAGAGCCGCTGCTTCCGTATTCTTGCCGATTATCTCCATCTGCTTCGGGCATGGAGAACGGACTACGCCCCACACTCCCCGGAGGAAGCCTTTCATCCCCGGTTTATAGAAGCCTTACAGAAGCAAGACCAAGTGGAGTATCTGCTGGATGTGCTGCTGTTCGGGGAAACAGAGGAAAAAGCGGCTTTGATTACGGACTACGGAAAGGATGTGATACAGCTTGAACAGCGAATGGCAGAGCTTGCCGCCGCAGACGCAGCAAGAACTAAAAAACACCATGAACGCCATGCAGCCACCCCAGAGCATTGAGGAAATCAAGGAGGGGCTGGAAACTACCGAGAAAGGCGGCGTCCGTCAGAGTATACGGAACTGCCTGACTGTATTCCAGCGTGACCCGCTGCTTTCCGGGGCTATCGCATACAATATCCTGACTGACCGCAAGGACATCATAAAGCCCATCGGCTTCCACAGGGAAAGCACCCCCCTGAACGATACAGATATGAAGTATCTGCTTCTCTATCTGGAAGAAACCTACGGGCTTACCAATGAGAAAAAGATTGATAACGCCATCGGGATTGTGGCGAATGAAAACAAGTACCACCCCATCCGGGATTATTTAAGTTCCCTTGTGTGGGACGGGACAGAGCGAATCCGCTTCTGCCTGCGGCACTTTCTGGGGGCTGACGCAGACGATTACACCTATGAAGCGTTGAAGCTGTTCCTGCTGGGTGCAATCTCACGAGCCTTTCAGCCGGGGTGCAAGTTTGAAATCATGCTTTGTCTGGTAGGCGGTCAGGGGGCTGGCAAGTCCACCTTCTTCCGTCTGCTGGCAATCCGGGACGAGTGGTTCTCCGATGATTTGCGGAAGCTGGACGATGACAATGTGTACCGCAAGCTGCAAGGTCACTGGATTATCGAAATGTCGGAAATGATGGCAACCGCAAACGCCAAGAGCATTGAGGAAATCAAGTCATTTTTAAGCCGGCAGAAAGAGGTTTACAAGATACCCTATGAAACCCACCCGGCAGACCGCCCCCGTCAGTGCGTGTTTGGCGGCACTTCCAATGCCCTTGATTTTCTTCCCCTTGACCGTTCCGGCAACCGCCGCTTTATCCCCGTCATGGTGTACCCGGAGCAAGCCGAGGTTCACATTTTGGAGGACGAAGCCGCTTCCAGAGCCTATATCGAGCAGATGTGGGCGGAAGCGATGGAGATTTACCGAAGCGGCAGGTTCAAGCTGGCTTTCAGCCCCGCCATGCAGCGGTATCTCAAAGAACACCAGCGGGATTTTATGCCGGAGGACACCAAAGCCGGAATGATACAGGCGTATCTTGATAAGTACACCGGGAGCATGGTCTGTTCCAAGCAGCTCTACAAGGAAGCCTTGAACCATGCCTTTGACGAACCGAAGCAATGGGAAATCCGGGAAATCAACGAGATTATGAACCAGTGCATTTCCGGCTGGCGGTACTTCCCGAATCCAAGAATGTTTTCAGAATATGGCAGACAAAAGGGCTGGGAGCGTGAAAACCCGGCAACGGACTCCGGCAACCCGTCTGAAAAAATGGTGGACGGTTTTGTGGAGGTCACAGAACAGATGGAGCTTCCATTCTGAAAATGACAGCCTGTTGCACACCCTGTTGCTATCCCGTTGCCGAGCCGGTTGCCGGAGAAAATCCCATAACTGCGGGCTTTTCTCCCCTATGACAACCAAAACAACAGAAAAATAAAAGAAAAATATAAATAGTAACCATCGCCAGATTGAGATTGTTTGCAAGGTCTTTTGAAGCCCGTTGCCGGACTTCGTTGCCGACACCCTCTGTCTGGCTATTTTCATGTATGGAGGATAACTGCCTATGGCAAAAAACAAAACAGAGATTCATGTGACTACTGTGTTTGACGGGGAGCTTGACGCAACCGATGTGTTCGTCAGCCTGATTTCCCAGAAATATGGAAAGACAAATTCAAAAGAATATCTTGCTAAAAAGAAAGATTTGAAGTATAATGAAGATGAGGTTCAAAAGAGCCAGATACCGTCTGGATTGTGTGGGTAAATGGCTATGATGAACGAAATGGAATACAGAACAATCGGTTCGGCACTTGCCGGGGGCTATCGTGCAGCGGTCTATTGCAGACTGTCAAAGGACGATGACCTGCAAGGCGAAAGTGCCAGTATCGCAAACCAGCGTGATATGCTGGAAAAATACTGCGAAAAGCAGGGATGGGAGGTTGTGGCAGTCTATCAGGACGATGGCTTCACAGGTCTTAATATGGAGCGTCCTGATTTACAGAGAATGTTGAGAGCCATTGAGCGCAGGCAAATCAACCTTGTCATCACGAAAGACCTCAGCCGACTGGGGCGGAACTATCTGCAAACCGGGCATTTGATTGAGGACTTTTTCCCAAGAAACGGTGTCCGCTATATCGCCATGAATGACGGTATCGACACCCTGCGGGATAACAACGATATTGCCCCGTTCAAGAATATCCTGAACGAGATGTACAGCAAGGATATTTCCAAGAAAGTCCATTCCTCTTATCTTCTGAAAGCGCAGAAAGGACAGTTTACCGGGTGTCTTGCCCCGTTTGGGTATCGGAAAGACCCGGAGGACAAAAACCATCTGCTCATTGACGAGGAAACCGCCCCGATTGTGCGGCTGATTTTCGGATATGCCCTGAACGGTCATGGTCCGAACTATATCCGCAGACGGCTGGAGGAAGAAAAAATCCCCTGCCCCACATGGTGGAACCGGGAACGGGGGCTTCGCAATACCCGCACCAAATGGGAAAAGAAAGACCCGGAAAACGGGCGGTATATGTGGGACTTCTCCGTTATCAAAGACCTTTTGATGAATCCCGTCTACACCGGGGCGATTGCTTCCCAGAAAAAAGACTACCGCTTCAAAATCGGCACGATTGGGGAAAAGAAGCCGGAGGACTGGATTGTGGTGGAGGGACAGCATGAACCGCTGATTGACCGCATGAGTTTTGACATTGTGCAGAACAAGCTGAAATCCCGCCAGCGTCCGGGGCAGACCAATGAAATCAGCCTGTTTGCCGGACTGCTAAAATGCGGCGAGTGTGGGAAGTCGCTGACGATACGCTACACAAACGCAAAACATCCCCAGCGGATATACTCCTGCAAAACCTACAATGCCTTTGGAAAGAACCACTGCACCCAGCACCGGATTGATTATGACACCCTTTACAGCCATGTGCTGCGGAAAATACGGGAATGTGCCAGAGCTGCCCTGATGGACGGGGAAGCGGTTGCCGACCGCCTGACCAATACCTGTGAAGCCGAGCAGCGGGAACAGCGGGAAGCAATGGAACGCTCCCTTACAAGGGACGAGGAACGGATTGAGGTTCTGGACAAAATGGTAATGCGGCTTTATGAGGATATGATTGCAGGGCGTATCAGTGAGCAGAACTTCAACACCATGCTGGAAAGGACACAGACCGAGCAGACGGAGCTTAAAACAAAAGTGTCCGAGGGCAGGAAGCGGCTGTCCGATGAAGTCCAGCTTGCCAATGACGCAAAACAATGGGTGGAAGCCATTCAGGAATACGCCAACATCACAGAGCTGGACGCAGCCACCCTCAACCGCTTAATCAAAGAAATCGTCGTGCATGAGCGCATTGACGAAAATAAAACAAGACACATTTCTATCGAAATTCATTTTAATCTCAAACCCATCCCGGAGGTGGAACAGGTCACTGCCTGACCTGTCCCGCCGGGACGGTTCTCTTAACAACACCATATAGATTTTTTGTACGCCGCCGCCCGCCATCGAGCAGAGTTTTTACACCTAATTGGGGATAAAACAGCTTATGAGTGGAGGGGGCATTATCATTGTGGCGCAGACGGTGATTCCACAGCTCTCCAGCCTGTTTTCATAAGATAAATGGGCGGCATCATAGACAAAATCACTGATTTCATAAAGGAGATGCTGCAAGGGTGGGTGCTTAATAACCTTGATACCATGTTTTCCGATGTCAATGATAAGGTCGGCACGATTGCGGGGGAGGTCAGCAAGACGCCAAGCACTTGGAACGCCGGAATATTCAGCATGATACGGACGCTTTCGGAAAACGTGGTAGTCCCCATAGCAGGCATGATAATCAGTTTTGTGCTGATCTATGAGCTGATAACAATGGTAATCGACAAAAACAATATGCATGACTTTGATACAAGCCTGTTCTTCCGTTTTTTATTTAAGGCTTGTATCGCTGTCATGCTGCTTTCCAAGACCTTTGATATAGTCATGGCGGTGTTTGATGTGGGAAGCCATGTGGTGACGCAGGCGGCATCTTCCATATCCGGCTCCACAAGCCTTGACGTACAGGCTACCCTTACCACCATGTTCAACAACCAGATTGATACAATGGGGATAGGGGAGCTTATCGGTCTTGGTCTGGAAACTATGGTCATCAGCTTATGTATGAAAATCATGTCCGTCCTCATCACCGTCATTCTATACGGGCGCATGATTGAAATATACCTTTATGTGTCAGTTGCCCCAATCCCGGCAGCGACAGTCACCAACCGGGAATGGGGTACAATCGGGACGAATTATTTAAAAGGGCTTGTCGCACTTGCCTTTCAGGGGTTCTTCATCATGGTGTGCGTGGCGATCTATGCTGTGCTTGTGGCAAGCGTGGCAGTGGCAGGCAACCTGCACAGCGCATTGTGGTCGGTTGCGGCATATACCGTAATCCTCTGTTTCAGCTTATTCAAGACAGGCTCATTATCGAAATCAATTTTCAATGCCCATTGAGTGTAAAAATACTGTGCTTGGCGGGCATTTACCACGAAAGGAGCAGACTATGGCAATATCCGTACCAGTGCCAAAAGACCTGAGTGGAATCAAGACAAAAGTGGCGTTGAACCTCACCAAAAGGCAGATTATCTGCTTTTCGGGGGCTGCACTTGTGGGAGTGCCTTTATATTTCCTTACCAAAGGGGTATTGGGGACACAGGGGGCGGCGCTTATCATGGTGGGCGCAATGCTGCCATTCTTCTTTTTGGCAATGTATGAAAAAGACGGTTTCCCGGCAGAGAAGATTTTATACTTCATGCTCCGGCAGAAGGTACTCACGCCGGGAATCAGACCGTATAAATCGGAAAACCTCTACAAGCAGTTGGAGGAACGGGAAAAAATAAGGAGGGAGGTATGTTTCCTTGAAGAAAAAGCAAAAGGCAGAAGCGGAAAAGCAGAAGCCGGGAAAAAATAGACAGACGCCGGAAAAGGCGGGACTGACCTTATCGGAAAAGAAACGCCTTGCGGAGCTTCGGCGTGTGCT
>CAJTAK010000005.1:0-22648 GCA_910574255.1 Clostridia bacterium | reverse complement strand
CAAGTCCAAGTACCTGATTTTCGGCGTGGAAAGCGCCGGGTACAGGGAAGCAAAGAGCAAGTTAAGCAATATCGAGAAGGACGTGGTACGCAATTTAAACAATATCGGCACAAACGCCAGAGGTCTTGACGGGAAGGAAAGGCTGCGTATCCTGCATGAGTATTTCAATCAGGGTACAATGGAGCCTTTCCGTTTTTCATTTAAGGAGCTGTCAGAATCCGGGAAGTCGGTCAAGGACTATATCGCCCCGCCGGGGTTTGACTTCCGCTATCCGAGCCGCTTTAAGTCCGGCAGCATCTATGGGAGCGTGTCTTACCTTGATATGATTGCGCCGAAGTTTACGGACGAGATGGTTAAAAAGCTGCTGGATATTGATGACAACCTCACCCTTACCATGCATATGCAGACCATTGATCCGGTGGAAGCAATCAAGATGATAAAACGTGCGCTCACCGACATTCAGAAAATGAAAATAGAGGAACAGAAGAAGGCTGTCAGAAGCGGCTATGATATGGATATTCTGCCTACGGACATCGTGACTTATGAGAAGGACACGTTAGAGCTTCTGGACGATTTGAACACGAGCAACCAGAAACTTATCAAAATGACCTTCCTCATTGCCTGTTACGGGCGGACGAAGCGGGAACTGGAGAACCTGACGCAGAGGGTGTCCGGCATTATCCAGCAGGCGAACTGCAACCTCAGATGCTTGCAGTATTTACAGGAACAGGGGTTAATGGCGAGTGCGCCGATTGGGTGTAACGATGTGGGGATTGAAAGAAACCTCACCACAAAGAGCGCCGCTGTCCTTGTGCCTTTCTGCACACAGGAGCTTTTCATGCCCGCACCCGCCATTTATTATGGTCTGAACGCACTCAGCAATAACATGATTATGGCAGACCGGAAAAGGCTGCGTACACCAAACGGGGTGATTCTGGGAACGCCGGGAAGCGGCAAGTCTTTTTCCGCAAAGAGGGAGATTTTATCCTGTTTCCTTATCACAAAGGACGATATAATCGTCTGCGATCCAGAGGGCGAGTATTTTCCATTGGTGCAGGCGCTTCATGGGCAGGTGGTAAGGCTTGCCACCAATTCAAAAGATTATCTGAACCCGATGGACATTCAGCTCTCCCATAAAGGGGATAAGGAGGCACTCAAATTAAAGAGCGATTTCCTGATTACCCTGTGTGACCTGATAGCCGGAGGGAAGGACGGTCTGGAAAATGACGAGAAGGGTATCATTGACACCTGTATCAAGCATATCTATGACGGGTATTTCAAACACCCGAAGCCGGAGAATATGCCCATACTGGAAGATTTGTACAATGCGCTGTTAAAGTATGAGCCGAGGGATGTTGCGCCGGAGATGCAGAGGGAAGCGAAGCAGAAAGCGGTTCGGATTGCCAACAGTCTTGTCTTATATGTGCATGGTTCGCAGAACTATTTCAACCACCGTACTAACGTGGATTCCCATAACCGGATCATGTGCTTTGACATTCGTGACTTGGGAAACCAGTTAAAAGAGATTGGAATGTTAATCGTGCAGGATGCAGTCTGGAACAGGGTTTCGCAGAACCGGGAACGGAAAGTTGCCACAAGGTACTACTGTGATGAGTTCCATTTGCTTTTAAAAGAAAAGCAGACCGCCATTTACTCGGTGGAGATTTGGAAAAGGTTCAGGAAATGGGGCGGAATCCCAACAGGACTGACACAGAACGTGGGCGATTTTCTGAAATCGGAGGAAATCGAGGGCATCTTGGGGAACAGCGATTTTGTATATCTGCTGAACCAGAACGCCAAAGACCAGCATATCCTGGCGGACAAGTTGGGACTGTCGGAGAAACAGCTTATGCACGTCACCAATTCCGATCCGGGAAGTGGTCTGATACTGTTTGACAACGTGGTTATCCCATTCGTGGATAAGTACCCGGCAGATACAAAAACTTTTGCGATTATGAACACGAAGCCGGAGGAATCCACAGCGAAGGAGGATGAGGACAGTTAATGGCAGAAAAGAAAGGGAAGAGAAAACAGGATACCGCCTACTGTAAAGAAGCAAATACAGAGTTCCATACAGGAGCGCATAATGCCTTTACAGGTGGCGGCAATGCTGCCTATCAGCCGAGGGATTCCGGCATCGGGAAACCGGGGCATGGTTTGGTCGGGAAAAGGCAGACGGAAAAGAGTATGCAGGCGCAACAGGAAACTTTTGGACAAAAAGTCCAGAAGTCCAAAGAGAGCCAGCCGGGAAAGGACAACAATTTTACAGACAATAAAAGCATGGATTCCCGGAACAGTGATGCCGGACAGCGTAAACCGAACCATGCTTCAAAATCTCATGCAAAAAAGCAGATGTACCAGAACACTTCTGGACAAAAAGTCCAAAAGTCCGATGCAAAGCCGGGGCAGGAGGAAAAACCGGATTTTGTAAAGGAAAACAACACGTTTACCGGGCAGGACAATTTCAATCAGCCGGAGGAAACAGGGAAGAAACAGCCGGATGCGGAAGATTACCACCGGAGGGACACTTACAGGCAGTCGCAGAAAAAAGGGAAGTACCATAAAAAGCGGGTGCAGAAGGAACACCGGAATAAAGGCGGCACGAAGGAAAAAGCGGAAAATAAAACCTTTACGGAGGAATCTTTTACGGAGAATACCGGGAATCTGTTTCAGGGGGAAGGAGGTTCTGAATTTACCGGAAGTAAAAAGCTGCAAAAGAAACAGCGGCAGTCGCAGAAAGCCGCAAGGAAGGTACAGAAGGCAAGGGCGAAGCTGCCTAAGACAAGGGAATACACCTTGCAGAGAGTGTTTGACGAGAAAACCGGGAAAGCAAAATATGTGGTTGTCCCTCTGGATAAGGAAAAGCCTTTTAAGCAGGAGGGCATACCAAAAACCACCATGCGCCGGATGCAGAATGAGAGCAAAAATTTCGTGCATGGGAAAATCGCTGAAACGGAGAAAGAAAATTCAGCGGTGGAGGGCGCACACAAGTCGGAGCAGAAAGTGGAAGCGCTTTATTCTTTCGTCAAAAGGCAGATAAAGGGGAAAGACCAGAAACAGCGGGCAAAGGTGGCAAAGCTGGAAAAGAAGCAGTTTAAAAAGGAAGTCAATTTCCAGTACCAGAAGTTTCTGGAGGAAAACCCGCAGATGCAGAAAAAGGCATTGCAGAAGCGGTTACAGAAACAGCGCATCAAACGGGAGTATGTCAAGGCGAGGAAAAAAGCGGCGGCGGGAAAGACAGCGGAGCAGGCGTTCCAAAAGACAAAAAACGGTGCGGTCACTGTGGCGAGGAAGTTACAGGAGTTTGCGAGGAAAAACGCCGGACTGCTTGTGACAGTGGGCATCATGGCGCTGCTCCTTATGATGATTATGGTTTCCGTATCGTCCTGTGGGGCGATGTTTGCGGATACGCAGTCCACAATCTTAGCGGCAAGCTATTTAAGCAAGCCGAAGGAGATTGACGCCGCCGATTTACAGCTTACCCGTCTGGAGCTTGACTTGCAGAATGAGATTGACCGGGTGGAAACGGATTATCCGGGGTATGATGAATATTCCTATAATCTTGGGGCAATCGGGCATAACCCGTTTACCCTTATCGGCTATTTATCGGCAGTCCATACGGAATTTACCGCAAGTGAGGTGGAAAGCGAAATACAGGCTCTTTTTGATGAGATGTATACGCTCACACTTACGCCGGATACGGAAACGAGGACAAGGACAGTCACAAAGACAGGCACAAGGACGGTCACTGATCCGGTCACAGGGGAGGAAACAGAGGAAGAATATGAGTATGAGGAGGAAGAAGAATACGAGGTCAGTATCCTCCGGGTGACACTGACGGTCATACCGCTTGAAAGCCTTGTTTCCGGGAAAATGGATACGGAGCAGGCGGAGATTTTCGCCATGTACCGGGAAACAAACGGTCTGCTTCAGGAGTTCGCCTCGCCGCTTAACCTTTACTGGTATTACTATGTGTCAAGCTATTACGGATACCGGAAAAATCCAGCCACAGGGAACGAGGAATTTCACCGGGGCGTGGATATAGCTGTACCGACAGGCACAACCGTTTATGCCGCCCATGACGGTACGGTGACAGCGGCGGCGTATGACAGCCACTACGGGAATTATGTAGCGATTGAGATAGACGGTTACACAACCAAGTATGCCCACATGGACAGCATCAGCGTGGGTGCGGGGCAGGAAGTGGAAAAAGGGGCGGTCATCGGCACAACGGGGAATACCGGGAGCAGCACAGGAAGCCATTTGCATATCGAATGTTTATATGACGGGGAGTATTATAACCCGTTATTTTATTTCGATGTGGGCGAAGGCACGCTTTACGGGGAAACGCCGGGAGGTCTGCCGGGGAACGCCATACCGCCGGATGCCTACGATGACGCATCGGTGCAGGCTCTTATGGAGGAAGCCGCAAAATACCTCGGCTACCCTTATGTGTGGGGCGGCTCAAACCCTTCCACAAGTTTTGACTGTTCCGGCTTTGTCTGCTGGGTATTTACCAACAGTGGGGTGCATAACCTTCCACGAACCACAGCACAGGGGATTTATGACCAGTGTACGCCTGTTTCCGCATCGGACGCAAAGGCGGGGGACATTATCTTTTTTACCGGGACTTACAATTCTGCCGGGGCGGTGAGCCATGTGGGGATTTACTGCGGCGGCGGGACTATGATACATTGCGGCGATCCGATCAGTTACGCAAGCATCAATTCTTCGTACTGGCAGAGTCATTTTTACAGTTTCGGAAGGTTAAATTAAGGAGGCATTTATGACAAAGGAGCGCATTGAAAAGGAGCTTTCCAAAGTGGGGGCGCAGCTTGAATCCTTACAGGCGAAAAAGAAGGATTTGGAAGAACAGAAGCGCATGGCGGAAAGAGCCGAAAAAATGGATATTATCGAAAAGCATAAAATCTCGTCCGAGAAGCTGCAATTACTTATCAAATTCAGCGAGGACGAGATTTTGAAGTTATTGGAAGAAAAAGAAAACGCAAAGGAGATGGCAGGAAATGAAGAAAAAGTTATCAGTTAGGGCGGCGGTGTCGCTGCTCTTGTCAGCATTATTGTTCTGTATGCCCGTAGGGGCGTTTATGGCGAACAGCGGGAATACGGTAGATGCCTATGCGGAGGGTACGATTACAGAGGAAAGCGGCGGAGCATCGGAAGAAAACAGTACCGAAGGGGAAACAGAGGAAACCGCCGGAGCAGAGGAAAGCACTGAAACCGGGGAAAGTTCAGAGAATGGGGAGGATGAAACCGGGGAAACAGAAACCGAGTCCGGAAGTAATGAGGAAGAAACGGAAAGCGGGACGGTATCCGGGAACGAAGTACCTGAACCGGAATGTACCTGTAAAGAAAAATGTACACAGTATTCCGCTGACAAAAATTGTGAGGTCTGCAAGGGGGATTACAGCTTATGCGAATATGTGAACCCGAATGTAAAAATCACAATCTCCACTCCCTCCGGCTGGCACAATGACACCACGAAGGTACATATTTCCATTGAGGACGTGGTACACTCCGGCAACTTCTCCATAAAGACGGTGCAGGCGAAAGTGGCGCAGAATGGGAGCTGGACGGACATCACAGAGGATATGTATGTGGAGATTTCGGAGAATACCACCGTCTATGTGCTTGTGACAGACCAGAAGGGCAAAACCTATGAGAAAAACCGCTATATGAAGTGCTTTGATTTCACGAAGCCTACCTTAAACGCTGCGGTCAGCGACGGTCTGCTCTCCATACAGGCGCATGATACGGATTCCGGCATCAAGGCAGTGTATGTGAACGGGTATGAATTTACGGAGCTTACAAACGGTGTCCTGAATATCCGTCTGCAACAGTTTGACGCAGGCTACCAGTATTTTACCATTTCCGCAATGGATAACGCCGGGAATATGTCGGAGGTCTACAAAACAGCCAACCCGTATTACACCGATTCGGAAAAAGAGGACGGAAATGAGAAGAACCCGGCAGAGCAGCTCCCGGTGAACGCACAGGCTACCAAGCCTTCCTCCGCCACCGCACAGGTGACGGAGCATACCAAGACGGACAGTGACGGGAACACCGTTTCCGAAAACAGCCTTGCAGAGCAGAAAAAGCAGGCAATGGCGGAAGCGGCGGCATCGGAGAAAAAGGAGGAATCCGGGGAAAAGGAGAAAAGTGGAACGGGAAAGGAATTTTACACAATCCAGACTGCATCAGAAAAAGTGTTCTATCTTATCATTGACCGAGACGGGGAGGAAGAAGTGGTTTATTTCCTGACCGAAGTTACGGAAAATGACCTGCTGAACGTGACAGCGGACAACAGCGAAACCTTGCCGAAAAATTCCGCTGCACTGGAGTCCGCAATCCCTGTGACGGAGGGCGCACTTCCCAATAACAACGGGGAACAGGGGAAGGAAGAAGAACTTACGGAAGAACCCGCAGAGGACGGGGATGAGATAAACACCGAAGAACCGGAACCTGAGCCGGAGAAACCAGAAGAAAACCCGATGGCAACCTATATCATTCTTGGGATTGTGGCGGTTGCAGCCATTGGCAGCGGCTATTATTTCAAAGTAGTCCGGAAAAAGAAAGAGGAATTTCTTGACGAGGACGATGATGAGGAGGACGAGGAAGAAGAATATGACGATGATGAGGAAAACGAGGGCAGTGAGGATGATTTCTTTGAAGATAAAGAAGGGGAGGACGACTAAATGCAGTTAGTGATAGCGGAAAAACCGAGTGTTGCAAGGAGCATTGCGGAAGTGATCGGCGCATCGGAAATCAGTGACGGATATATGGAGGGGAACGGATATATTGTGAGCTGGTGCGTGGGGCATCTGGTGGAGCTGGCACAGCCAGAAAGTTACGGGGAACAATGGAAGAAGTGGACGTATGAGAGCCTTCCTGTCAAGCCGGAAAAATGGCAGTATGAGGTGAAGCCGGACACAAAAGCGCAGTATGACATACTGTACCAGTTGATGCACAGGAAAGACGTGTCGGCTGTGATTTGTGGAACAGACGCCGGACGGGAGGGAGAACTTATCTTCCGTCTGGTGTATGAAATGGCAGGCTGTGAAAAGCCGATCAAACGCCTGTGGATTTCCTCAATGGAAGAAACCGCCATTCGTGAGGGATTTGAGAATTTGCAGCCGGGAAGCGATTACGATAACCTGTACCATTCCGCACTGTGCAGGCAGGAAGCGGACTGGCTTGTGGGCATCAACGGTACAAGGCTGTTCACCGTCCTGTATGGCGGGAAAGTTTTAAAGGTGGGGCGGGTGCAGACACCCACCCTTGCGATGCTGGTAGACCGGGAAGCGAAGATAATGAATTTCCAAAAGGAAACATATTACATGGCGCATATCCTGACGGATGGGATAGATGCCGCAACCGGGCGCATAGATGATAAAAAGAAAGCAGATGAGATTGTGGGAGCTTGCCGGAACGGGCAGGCTCTTACCACGTCTGTTGTAAAAGAGGAAAAGGCAGCCATGCCGCCGAAGCTCTATGACCTTACCACCCTCCAGAGGGATGCGAACCGTTTATTTGGTTTCACTGCAAAGCAGACCTTAGAGTACACACAGAGCCTTTATGAGAAAAAGTTAGCCACATATCCGAGGACGGACAGCCAGTTCTTATCCGATGACATGGGACAGACCGCAAAAGGTGTAATTGAGGCGGTGTTCAGCTCCCTCATGTTTGAGGAAAACAAAGCGTCCAGCCCGGATATAAAAAGGATTCTGAACAGCAAAAAAGTGACAGACCACCACGCCATTATCCCCACAATGGAGATAGGGAAAGCTGACCTTGCGGCACTGCCGGAAACGGAGCGCAAAATTTTATCCCTGATTGCGAACCGCCTGTTATGCGCCACCGGGGAGAAGCATTTGTATGAAACAGTCAAAGCGGAGTTTTCTTGCAATGGATATACATTTTCGGTTTCCGGGAAGTCCGTCACGCATAACGGGTGGAAATCTTTTGAGGATGCCTTTAAGCGTTCCTTTAAAATCTCCGGGAATCAGGAGGAAGAAAAAGAGGAAAAGAAGCTGCCGGAACTGTCGGAGGGACAGACATTTGAGGGTGTGCAGACGAAAATCAGCGAGCATTTCACAAATCCGCCCAAGAGATTTACAGAAGATTTATTATTATCCGCAATGGAACGTGCCGGGGCGGAAGATATTGGGGCAGACGCAGAGAGGAAAGGTTTGGGTACGCCAGCGACAAGGGCGGACATTATTGAGAAGTTAGTCAAGGATGGGTTTGTAAAGCGGGAGAAAAAGCAGATCATACCCACAGAGGACGGATTGAAGCTGATAACGGTGCTGCCGGATGTGGTGAAGTCCCCGAAACTTACCGCCGATTGGGAAAATGCCCTGACGCTGGTAGCGAAAGGGGAGCTTCCTATGGAGGGCTTCATGGCGGATATTGAAAACATGGTGTCGGAGCTGATACATACCTACCATGAGGTCAGTGACGAACACAAAAAGATGTTCGCACAGGAGCAGGAGGCTCTTGGGGTATGCCCGAACTGCGGCGGTCAGGTGGTAAAAGGAAAATTCGGTGCGTACTGCGTGAAAAAATGCGGTATGAACGTGAACCGGGTAATGGGAGCTGTTCTTACCGATGCACAGGTGAAAGATATGCTTGCCGGAAAGAAAATCCTGTTAAAAGGGTTAAAGAGCAAGGCAGGCAAGCCTTATGATGCCTACATCATTCCGAGCGGGACGGAAGAATACCATTACAGCAAAGATGGGGCAGAAAAAAGCGGGGTACAGTTTAAGTTTGTTATGGAGTTTCCGAAAAAGAAATCTTCTGGTGGGAAGAAAAAATAAGGGAGGAAAAAGTATGTTTACAACCGGGGATAAGTTATTAAATGTGATGAAAGAGGAAGAAATCAGCATTATGGAGCTTTGCAGAATGTCAGGAGTGCCGGAGAGGACAATCATGGATATTCTGGCGGGCATCAGAGAGCCGGAGCTTGGCGTGGTGTGCAGGATTGCGGACGGACTTGGCATCTGCGTCCATGAGCTTCGTGCCGATGAGGAACAGTATGCCATATCCGTACAGAAAGATACCCTTGCAAAGTTGATTGTAGTCAGCGAGATAAACGGTGTGGAACTGGAAGAACTGATACATACTATTCTGGAAAAAGGCATTGAGGAACATGGTTTCTATGAGTAATGACGGGAAGTAACAGGAAACAGGCTGCAAGATATGATGATGTATCTTGCAGTCATATAAAAGAAATGAGAATGGAGAGTATGAGTGAAGTGGGTTTTGGTAAAAAAATTGATATACTGTTAAAAAATATTGCATAGATATTGCACAGAATTTGTTTTGAAATGTTAAACCTTGAAAATTAGGAGCATTTGATGTATTGCATATTAGCAAAAGCTATAATAGAGCTATGACTTTTTGTGGACACAAAAAACGATTTGGAGACGATTCAAAAACAATATAAAAGCAAGAAATTCATATTGACATACGATGGATGATGTGATATTGTAGAAAAAGAGAAAGGAGGAAAGGCTATATGTTAGAAGGTTTTAAACAATATAATATGACGATAGGAACTGCCTCTGTGTCTATCACTGAAAATGGAATTGCCTTTAGCAAAACGACAATTATTAAAATGGATAAAGTGCCATATGTAAAACTTCTGATTGATGAAGAAGGGAAAAGGATTGCGATACAAAAGGCTTGGGAAGATGACGAAGGAGCGATTAGCTTCTATAATAATCAAAAAATTGTTTCGGTAAGATGGAATAACAAAGAATTGCTGAAAACGATAGCAAAAATGATGAATTGGGAACTCTCAGGGAATGTTTATAGAGTAGATGGCGATTATGTTGCGGAAGAAGAAGCCATGATTTTTGATTTGAAGGAGGCTGAAAAGTCAAGCTCAAAATAATGATATTAACGCAAATGCGCTAATATAAAATAAAAGCCTATGATAATCATAAGCTTTTACTTGGAATAGTGAAATCTAAATCGCTCACTAAAACCCTTAACAAGTTTAGTATACCATAGATTTCACTTTTTTCAAGAAAAACTTTGAAAGGAGTGGTGTATATGGGGAAAGTCTATACTGATAAAGATGGATACCAGTATATTTTCGTGAGATATATTACGAAAAATGGCAAGCGAATTTATCCTAAAAACAGTAAGGTCTTTCGTATTAGGATAAAAAATTAACTATTAAACTATATTTATAAGGAAAATGTGGGAGCGATTCATTTTCCACCGGGAGGTGAGAAAATGGCAGTGCATCATGGAGGGAAGATTAGTAGAGCGGCAAGAACTTTGGCAAAAAAGGCATCTACTAAAAAGCAGAAAACAAAAGCGGCTAAGTACATGAATAAACACAAAGAACAATATCATTAGAGTAATTGTGACAGGTATCTAGGTAGGATACCTGTCACAATTTATGCAAGCACTTAGGAGAAATCTTAGGTGCTTTTCTTATATGAAAAATCCGAGGAAAGGAGCAGACAAAAATTGAATAAAGTTTACCGTCACTGGTGGCAATGGCTTATGAACGAACCATAGCCGCCTTTTTTATTGCCCAAAAACAATAAACAGGAAATGGAGGTTTACCATGAGAAAATATGACTTAATTTCCATACTTTCCGCAGAAACATCAAGGGAAGTGACGAGAAATGAAGAAAGCTGGAAGAAATATCTGAACACAGCATCAAGGCTCTACAAATACCCGTTCAAAGACCAGCTCCTTATCTATGCCCAAAGACCGGACGCCACAGCCTGCGCTTCCATAGAGATATGGAATGAAAAAATGCACTGTTGGGTAAACAAGGGCGCAAAGGGGATTGCACTTCTTGACGAAGAAGGGAGTCCATACACCGGACTGAGGTACGTTTTTGACATATCGGACGTGCATAAGGCAAGGCGCATCGGGCGTTTCCCTCAGCTTTGGGAGATGCGGGAGGAACATCAGGAAGCGGTTCTGAACCGTCTGGAAGGGATTTATGGAGATACTAACAAGGAAGCAGGATTTACAGACAGGATCAGGGAGATTGCTTCCCGAATTGCACAGGACTGTTATGGGGAGCTTGCTTCGGATATGGAATATCTGAAAGAGGGAAGTTTTCTGGAGGAACTGGACGAACTGAATATTGCTGTTCGTGTCCGGGAAACGCTGGCGGACAGCATCGCCTACACCGTCTTAAAGCGGTGCGGCATGGAAGATGCGGAGCTGGCAGAGGAAATCCAGTTCCCCTATATCCATGAGTTTAATACAATCGAAACACTGTCGCACATCGGTGACAGCATATCCGATTTATCCAAGCCTGTGCTTATGGAGATTGGCAAAGCAATCGGGGCGTATGACAGGGAAATCGCCGGAAAGGAAGCATCAAGAAATTTTGTCGAAAAAGGACTTGCAAATACCTCTGGCACACGCTATAATGCTTTAAAGCGTGAAAGCAAAACGGAGGACATACAACTTACCACACAGACCGGGAACGCCGGGGAAAGGGGAAAGAATAATGAATCTGACCTACGAGAAGAACGGGGATTATCTGATACCGATGTTAAAGATGGACGAACAGCCGGAGGGGACACTGACGAAATACGGACTGATGAGGAAGAATTACTTACAGGAACACAAGAAGGGGATTTACACCGGGCTTCTGCTGAAAGGGAAGCTGAAAGAGCATCTTCTGACCATTCAGGAGCAGGCAGAGCAGAGGATGGAACTGCTGACCGGGCAGATGATGAAGCAGGAGGGAGTGACGGAAAAACTCAAGGCGGAGAACCAGATGCTTTGGGTTCAGAAGATGAACAGCATCAGGCACTCGGCGGAGGAAATCGTACTGAGGGAACTGGTATACAGCCTGTAAGTGAAGGAGCGACTGAAAAAACTGAAAATAAGGATTTACCAGAGCCGGACAGTGGAGAACCATTGCCCGGTCTTTCTTTGTCTGAAATAGAGAAAGGCATCTTGCAGTTTGATGAATTTATGGTGCATAAATGCCCGGACATTGCCGGGGTAATGCTTTTCGAGCCGGATAAGGATAAACAGACGGAATATATCAAAAACAGTTACAGGCATAAGGAATTTACCGAGTTTTATGTAGGGGAGGAAAGAGCCGGGTATAGGGCGGACGAAAACGGTCTGACCGTCTGGAGGGGAAGTTATTTAAACCGGACAGCGGAGGCATCTGTATCATGGGAGGATGTGAGGAACAGCATCGCCTTTTACATGGAAAAGGGAGAATATCTGAAAGAAGGGCAGATACCGCAGTGGGAAGAACCAAAGGAAACGGAGGTTTACCAGCAGCTTAGTTTATTCCCCACCATAGAGGAACAGATCGGCACGATAGAAGCGGCGCAGGCAGGAGAGAACTATACCATGCCCGCCGCTTTTTCTCTGCCGCAGGAGCAGCTTGAAGCCATTTTACGGACAGGGGGTGGACGGGATAACAGCAGGAGCCGCATTTACGCCAAGTACCAGCAAGGCAAAACGCCGGAGGAAATGGCGGAGTTTCTGAAAAATGAATATGGAACTACCGGGAAAGGCTTTGACTTCGGCAGCAATCCCATTTCCGTTTGGTTCAATGAATCCGGCATGAGCATCGGCTACGGGATGTCCGCAAAAGAAAACCCGGTTGCGTTAATGGACTGGCAGGAGATAGAGGGCGTTGTCCGTTCTATGGTGGAGAGTGGCTCTTACATGGGCGCAAATGAAGTGTTCCTTGTGGATGCGGTGGAACGTCAGAGGGTGTCAAATGACCTGTTCAATTTCTTTTGGGACGGTATCGGGGAAGCGCCGGAGAGCATACCGATTAAAAGCCACAACCACCCGGAGAGCATGACAATCCTGTGCGAGCTTTTATCCACACAGGAGGGGCGTGATGTCATCGCCGGGGAGCTTTCCCGCGCAAAAGAGCAGATTGAAGCCGGGGAAAAGCAGATCAGGTGGCGGTATGTGAAAAAGCCAGAGCATCTGCTTTCAGAGATTGCGGATTTAAGTACAGAGAAAACGGAATACCCGGTACAGGACAGCGTGGAGGTGCTGCATGAGGATTTTATTACACAGGATGAGATAGATGAGCGTCTGACAGGCGGCAGCAACTATCATCATGGGCAGTTCCGTATCTATGAGTATTTTATGGAAGGGCATGATAAGAAAGAAAATATTGCCTTCCTTAAAAATGAGTACGGGACGGGCGGCGGTTCTCCCGCCCTAATCGGTTCAGACCGGAGCGATGAATGGCACGATTCCAAAGGAATCAAACTGGGGAAAGGCAGGATAGGCGATCCATACGCAAAAGTGCTTTTAAAATGGAACGTGGTGGAGAAGCGCATCAGGGAGCTTGTCAATGCGGATAAATACCTTACGCCGAAGGGAAAGGAAGCCTTTGCACAGTACAAAAAAGAGCAGGCGGAGGAAGCCATGCGCCGGGAGCAGGAAAAGCTGGAGCATGGTGTCCGGGTAGAATGTAAAGATGCCATAGAAAAAGCGATTGCGGAGAAATTTGACGGTTACACCCTTCCGGGGGATGCCGCAGAGGGCATTATCCGGCAGTATGGGAAGGAACGTGTGGAAATCGTCCTTGCCAATACAATCATGCACTTATCCCATGACGGGCGGTTTTCCCCCGACAATAAGGAATGGGCAAAAAGCCTTGTCCCTTCCGCTGACTGGCAGACCAGGGATTGCTTCGTCACGTCCCACCCGGCTGTGCTGGACGGTTTTACAAACCAGACCAGGTGGTACATAGAGCGTGACAGGGAGCCGGAAAAAATTGCTGTACCGGAACAGGAAGCGGAAATTTCCGGGGAAAAATCCCAAAGTCCCAAACCGGAAAATAAAGCCAGCGACAATGAAAAAGCGCTGATGGAAAGGCTTGCGGAGATGTCCGCTGTGGTAAAAATCTGCGGTGCGCTTTCTATGAAAGATGTGGTCGGCTGGAACGAGGATACCGGGGCGGTTGCCATTGAGGATGACAGCAGGAGGTTAGAGGGCAAGGCGGTCTATGATACTCTGTTTTTAGAAGCCGCTGATTATGTCCTGATGCAGTCATTAAGCGGCAATACGGAAAAAGCGGTGGAAATGGATGCTCTGCTGAAGGAGGCTCAGAAGTATGCGGCACGTTATGAGAACGAACCGGGACAGCGGAGGGAAGGATACGCTGCGAAAGTATCTGAAGCAGAGCCGGCAGGAGAGCGCCGGGAGGAACATCACCCGGATGCAGAGCCGGAAAAACGGACAGAAGAACCGGAACAGGAAGAAACAGTACGCTTTACGGTTACGGAAACTTCGGATGCCTTTATAGAGCCTTATGCGGTATGGGACAGCGAAACACAGGATTATTATGTAACAGGCGATGGCACAGTGCCAACATTTGACACACCGGAGGAAGCGGATGTTTTCTGCCAAAATCTCAACGGAGATTTACAGGGGAAAGAAGCAGAAAATATGGTTACAGAGCCGGGAACTGTTTCAGAATCAAAAGATACTGCTGAAAAAGATGATTTCCCCGACATTGACACACAGGCTATCCGGGAAGGTCTGGAAAAAGCCGGGATTGTGGACGGGCAGTTAGTAGATGAAACTGCCTTAGAAAACGATCCGTTTATCCAGCAGGTCATGGGAGATGTGGAAACTCTGACCGGGGGCAATCCGCCAGAACCGGGGAAGGCATCAGGAAAACAGCCGGAGATTGATAAATCAAATGCAGTGAATTACCATATCTCTTTCAATGAAGCAGAGAATACCGGGAAAGGATTTGCGCCGAAAGAGAAGTTCCGGCAGAACGTGGAAGCCATAAGAACCCTTGAAAAGATTGAAAGTGAACGCCGCACTGCCACACCGGAAGAACAGGAAGTTTTAGCAAAATATGTGGGTTGGGGCGGTCTTGCCGATGCCTTTGATTCTTCCAAAGCGAACTGGGCGAATGAGTATCAGGAATTAAAGAGCCTGTTGTCCCCGGAGGAATACGCTTCCGCAAGGGAAAGCACGTTAAATGCCCATTATACAAGCCCGGTCATCATTCAGGCAATCTATGACGCAGTGGGGAAAATGGGGTTTACCAGAGGGAACGTGTTAGATCCCGCCGCAGGCATCGGGAATTTCTATGGCTGTCTGCCGGAGGAAATGAAGGGAAGCAGGCTGTACGGGGCGGAGCTTGACGGGATTACCGGGCGCATCGCAAAACAGCTCTACCCTCATGCGGACATTCAAATTACAGGCTTTGAAAACACCACCTATCCCAATGACTTTTTTGACGTGGCGGTGGGAAATGTGCCTTTCGGACAGTATAAAGTGTCTGACAGGCAGTATGACAAGCACAATTTTTTAATCCACGATTATTTTTTTGCAAAGACTTTGGATAAAGTGCGTCCGGGCGGCATTGTTGCCTTTGTCACTTCAAAGGGAACGATGGATAAGAAAAACCCGGAGGTGCGGAAATACCTTGCACAGCGGGCGGAGCTTTTAGGGGCGGTCAGGCTCCCGAACACAGCCTTTAAGGAAAATGCGGGTACGGAGGTCACTTCGGACATTCTGTTCTTAAAGAAGCGTGACCGGGTATTAGACATTGAACCGGACTGGGTGCATCTGACGGAAAAAGACGGTATCGTGATGAACCAGTATTTCGCAGACCACCCGGAAATGGTGCTTGGAAAAATGGAGATGGTTACAGGGGCGCATGGCATGGAGAGCGCCTGTCTGCCGGATGATTCCCTTCCCCTGTCGGCACAGCTTAACCATGCGCTTTCCTATGTGGAGGGCAGCATCGAGCAGGCGGATTTTAACGAGATTGAAGATGAACTGGCAAGGGAGAACATACCCGCCGATCCGGATGTGAAGAATTACAGCTATACCGTAGTGGACGATAAAGTGTATTACCGGGAAAATTCCATTATGAAGCCTGTGGACGTTTCGGAGAAAGCGGAGCAGCGCATGAAGGGCATGGTGGCGATCCGGGACTGTACGCAGGAACTGATAAACTTCCAGTTGGAAGAATACCCGGATGAAATGATTAAAAACAAACAGACGGAGTTGAATCAGTTATACGATGATTTCTCCAAGAAATTCGGTCTTATCAGTTCACAGACCAATAAGAGGGCGTTCAATCAGGATTCCAGCTACTGCCTGTTATGTTCCCTTGAAAATCTGGACGATGAGGGGAACTTCATTGGAAAAGCGGATATGTTCACGAAGCGTACCATTAAAAAGCAGGAAGTTGTGACGAGCGTGGACACAGCCAGTGAAGCGCTGGCGGTATCCCTGAGTGAGAAGGCGGGCGTGGATTTAGCCTATATGTCACAGCTTGCGGACAGGGGCGTGGAGGAAATCACAAAGGAGCTTGCCGGGGTAATCTTCCAGAACCCGGTCACAGAGGAATGGGAAACCGCAGACGAGTATTTAAGCGGGAACGTGCGGGAGAAGCTGTCAGTGGCAAGAACCTTTGCGGAAAACCACCCAGAATATGCCATTAACGTGTCCTCACTGGAAAGCGTACAGCCGAAGGAACTTGACGCATCGGAGATTGAGGTGCGTATCGGCGCAACATGGATTTCCACAAAATATATTGAGGACTTCATGCGTGAAACTTTTGAAACGCCGGGATACCTGCTTGAACGTAAGACAATGGGCATACAGTATTCAGGCGTGACCGGGCAGTGGAACGTGAAGGGGAAAAATGCGGACAGGGGAAACGCACTTGTCAATATGACCTACGGAACAGGACGGGCAAACGCATACAGGATTTTAGAGGATTCCTTAAATCTGCGTGACACCCGTATTTTTGACATTGTGACAGAGGACGGGAAAGAAAAAAGAGTCCTCAACAAAAAGGAAACCATGCTTGCAAGCCAGAAGCAGGAAGCAATCCGGGAAGCCTTTAAGGACTGGGTATTTCGTGATCCGGAGCGCAGGCAGGATTTATGTGCAAAATATAATGAGCTTTTCAACTCCACCAGACCGAGGGAATATGACGGTTCGCACTTAAAATTCCCCGGCATGACACCGGACATTGTACTCAGACCGCACCAGCTTAACGCTGTGGCGCATCAGCTATACGGGGACAACACGCTGCTTGCCCATTGCGTGGGGGCAGGAAAGACTTTTGAGATGATTGCGGCGGCAATGGAAAATAAAAGATTAGGATTGTGTCAAAAGAGTTTATTTGTTGTGCCGAACCACCTGACGGAGCAATGGGCAAGTGACTTTCTGCGCCTATATCCGGGTGCGAATATCTTAGCGGCAACCAAGAAAGATTTTGAACCCGCAAACCGAAAGAAATTCTGTTCCAGAATCGCAACCGGAGATTACGACGCTGTGATTATCGGACATTCTCAATTCGAGAAAATCCCGCTTTCCACCGAAAGACAGATGGCGATGATTGAAAGGCAGATAACGGAAGTTGAGATGGCAATCGAAGCGCTCAAAGCGGAAAACGGCGAGCGTTACTCCATTAAGCAGATGGAAAAAACAAAGAAATCACTGTCCGCAAGGTTGAGCCGGTTAAATGATTCCAGCCGGAAGGACAATGTTGTGACCTTTGAACAGTTGGGCGTGGATCGGCTGTTTGTGGACGAGAGCCATAATTATAAGAACCTCTTTTTATACACGAAAATGCGGAACGTGGCGGGCATCGCACAGACGGAAGCGCAGAAATCCTCGGATATGTTTGCAAAGTGCCAGTACATGGACGAACTGACCGGAGGGAAGGGCATCACTTTTGCAACGGGTACGCCAATCTCAAATAGCATGACGGAATTATACACCAATATGCGTTATCTCCAGTACAACACCTTACAGCGATTGGGGTTAGGGCATTTCGACAGTTGGGCGGCATCATTCGGGGAAACTCAGACAGCCATAGAACTTGCGCCGGAGGGAACTGGATATAGGGCAAAAACAAGGTTTGCCAAGTTCTTCAATCTTCCGGAATTGATTGCATTATTCAAGGAAAGCGCAGACATTCAGACACCGGATATGTTAAAACTGCCTGTGCCGGAAGCAGACTATGAAAATATCGTGTTAAAACCGAGCGAATACCAGCAGGACATGGTTCAGTCACTTGCGGACAGGGCGGAAGCGGTCAGGGACAGGAAAGTGCAGCCGAACATCGACAATATGCTAAAGATAACCAACGATGGAAGAAAGTTAGCGTTAGACCAGCGGCTCATCAATGATATGCTTCCCGATGAAGAAAACTCCAAAGCCACAACCTGTGTGGATAAGGCTTTTGAGATATGGGAGCATACAAAAGAGCAGAAATCGGCGCAGCTTATCTTCTGCGATTTATCCACACCGAAGGGAGATGGGACATTTAACGTATATGAGGACATCAGGGATAAACTCATGGCGAAGGGAGTGCCGGAGAATGAGATAGCTTTTATCCATAACGCCAATACGGAAACAAGGAAAGCGGAGCTGTTCGCAAAAGTAAGAAGCGGGCAGGTTCGTTTTTTGTTAGGCTCAACCGCAAAAATGGGAGCCGGAACCAACGTGCAGGACAGGCTCATCGCATTACACCACCTTGATGTGCCCTGGCGTCCGTCCGACATTGAACAGCAGGAGGGGCGGATTTTAAGACAGGGCAACATGAATGACAAGGTAAAGATTTTCCGGTATGTGACGGAAGGGACATTCGATTCGTACAGTTGGCAGCTTATCGAAAACAAGCAGAAATTCATTGGGCAGATTATGACGAGCAAATCCCCGGTCAGGAGCTGTGAGGACATAGACGAAGCGGCTCTCACTTATGCCGAGGTGAAAGCTCTGGCAACAGGCAATCCCTATATTAAAGAAAAGATGGATTTAGATATTCAGGTATCCAAGCTAAAGCTGTTGAAGGCGAACCACACCAGCCAGAAGTACCGTCTGGAGGACAACATCGTGAAGCATTACCCGGTGCAGATCGCTTCCATGAAAGAACGCCTTGCGGGGTATCGTGCCGACATTCAGACCTACGCACAGAATAAATTCCCGGATAAAGACACTTTCTCCATAAAAATCGGGAACCGGGTATATACGGACAAGAAGGAAGCCGGGGCAGCGCTGATTGATATGTGCCGGAGCGCAAAACAGCCGAATATGGCGGTCACAATCGGGGAGTATCAGGGGTTTAAGATGAGCGTTTCCTTCGATTCGTTCTTTTCCAAGTTTACGGTCAACTTAAAGGGCAGCATCAGCCATGAGGTGGAAATCGGCACTGATCCGTTGGGAAATTTGCAGAGGTTAAGCAACGCCTTAGAGGGCATGACCGGGAGAATGGAAACGGTGGCACAGAAGCTGGAGAACGTGGAGCATCAGCTTGAAACCGCAAAGGTGGAGGTCACAAAGCCATTCGCACAGGAAGCGGAGCTTGCGGAGAAGCTGGAACGCCTTACGGAATTAAATGCCCTGTTGAACATGGATGAAAAGGGCGGAGATGGAATTGATATGGACGATGAGCCGGAGAATGACGGGGAACAGGAGGAACTGGATACCGGGGAAATGGAGCGTGATGCGGAAGCGGTGGCGGATGCGCCTTTCAGACCGCAGGTGAACCGGGCAGTATCGGAGAAGGTGGCGGAGCATGGGAAGGAGAGGATGTTAGCCGACAGTCCGAGAGGGCGCATTTCCGTAAAAGAGAAACTTGCCGAGATGCGTGAAAAGGCATACGGGCAGAAAACGCCGGAAAAGCCGGATATTTCAAAAGGGAAAGGAAAAGAGGAAAGTTTATAAGGAGGGCAAAATGGAAACAGCAGGACAGAACACAAAACAGGTCATGGAGGAAAATGACGCATTAAAGCAGCTTATGGAGCTGCTTAACCAGCAGAACATGAACGAGCAGTCACAGGATTTTATGGGGGTTTTCTGGTATGTGGCGGGTATGCAGGTGCAGCTTGCCGCAATGGTGGATGAATTACAGGGTGTCCGGGAGCAGCTTTCGCAGATGCAGGAGAAACAGCCGAAGTCCGTTACGGAGAACCTTATGGAGAAAATATCCCGCCTTCAGGAGAAAGTCACAAGCCTGTCGGAACGTCTGACAGCGGTAAGAAACCGTCTGGTGGAAACAGCAGCGCAGGCGGTCAGCACTTTTAAGGAAAAAGGCAGGGCGGAGATGTGCAAGGTTCTCCAGAAAGGAATCTCCGGCGTGAAGTCCATGCTTTCCGGCTACCGGGAACGTCTGGTTGACGTGATGACGGACTGTGAAAAGACAGCCAACCAGATTGACAGCATCGGGGATGAATTGAAACAGATTGGGAACAGCGTTTCCAACGTGGGCAGGCTGTTAGCCGGGAAAGGAACGAAAGAGGTATCGGACGAAAAGCCGGGTGTCGGTCTGACAAGGGCAGTCAACACGCCTGTAAAAAAGGCAGTGGAGAACCTGCGGAAGAAGATTGATGGGGCGGACAAAGCGTTTGAAAAGCTGGATCGGCTCTCTGCCCGTCTGGATGCCGGGAAGGAAGCGGAGAAAGGAGGGCGGGTGTCCGTAAAGGATAAGCTGTCGCAGATGAAGGAAAAGGCGGGACAGCAGAAAAAAGCGCTGGAGCCGGATAAGGCAAAAAGCAAAGAGGAATGTTTATAAAAATATCAGCGAATAAAAATATCCAAAGAGGGGGCAGACAGGGAAACTTATCTGCCCCCTGTTTTTATGGAGGAAAAGGAGAGATAACCATATGGCAGATGCAAGAACTGAAAAACAGAAAGTAAAAGAAATAACGGACAGGCTGGAGGAAGGCTTGAAGGAGCTGTTTGAAGGGGAGAAATATAAAAGATACCTGAACACCATGTCAAAATTCCACAATTACAGCGCAAACAATATCCAGCTCATAGAGATGCAATGCCCGGATGCGACATACGTTGCCGGCTACAGGGCATGGCAGAGGAATTTTGAACGCCATGTAAATAAGGGCGAGAGGGGTATCCGTATCCTTGCGCCTGCGCCTTATAAAATCAAAGAGGAACAGGAGAAGATTGATCCGGTAACGAATGAGCCTGTGCTTGACCGGGACGGGATGCCCGTCATGGAGGAAGTGGAGATAAAGATACCCGCCTTTCGTGTCGTGACAGTGTTCGATTATTCCCAGACGGACGGGAAAGAGCTTCCCGGACTTGGCGTGAATGAACTGCATGGAAATGTGGAGCGTTACCGGGATTTTATGGAAGCATTGGAGAGGGTTTCCCCTGTCCCAATCCGATACGAAGAAATGGAGGGTGACAGGAAAGGATATTTTATTGATTTAAGCCGCCCTATCGCCATTAAAGAGGGCATGAGCGAAGCGCAGACAGCAAAAACCGGAGTCCATGAAGTGGCACATGCAAAACTCCATGCAAGGGAAGCGGAGCAGGATACGGAGAAAGCAGTCTATAAAGACCGGGAAACGAAAGAGGTGGAAGCCGAGAGCGTTGCTTACACCGTATGCCAGCATTTCGGGATTGACACGTCCGATTATTCCTTCGGGTATATAGCTGGGTGGAGCAGCGGAAAAGAGATGCCGGAGCTGAAATCTTCCCTCGACACCATACGCCGGACTTCCTCGGAACTGATAAAGGGGATTGAAGCGCAGCTTCTGGAGATTGAAAAGGAACGTGCTGCAGAACAGTCACAGGAAAATATTTTGCTTTTGGTAGCGAATACTGACCGTTCTGAATATGACCTTCTGAATGTTAAGGGAATGGAGAGGACGGAAATATTTAATCTGCTGTCCACTATGAAAGACGATGACAGGCAGAGCGTGGAAGCCTATCTTGAAAGAGCCGGGGCGTGGGTAACGCTGCTTGCCAATGAACAGAGTGAGGAAGTAGGGGAATACCATTTAGACTATGCCTATGATACGGACACCCATGAGATAACGGATTTTAAGGCATTACAGGAAGAACAGGAAAAGGCGGATGTCCCGATTGAATATAGCGATGTGATTGTCAGAATTTCCACACCGGACAGTGGGGAATATGAAACTATTAAAATCACAAATATGCAGCCGGAGGTAGCAAACGTTTTATATGCCATACCATTTTTGGAAGAAAATGAGTGGAATGGAAATGTTCTGGATTATCTGAGGGAGAGAGGCTTGGAGTTTGTACCGATTATGAGAAGCGGCGGTTTGAATGACGGGTATCCGCAGTTCTATGATTTTGATGTGGATATGAGCGAATGGGAAGTGCATACCGCTTCGGAGCTTCCGGCAACGGTACAGGCGGAGCAGCTCATTAACCGTATGGAATTTCACAGGTCGGTATATGACAGCGATGAGCGCAATCTGATTATGAACCACGCTTATAAGCTGGATGATATGTATAAGACCACTTCCCTAGCACATTCCATTGCGGAGCAGAAAGACGATTCACCTCTGCTTTGGGAAACAATCAGGACAGCGGAGGAAGAAATTGACGCTCTCCCGGACGGAATGATAGGTTTGTCACAGATGCACGAATACGGGTATTCATGGGAAGAAATGCTCCCTCTGACAAAGGATATGGCATCTGAGCTGTTTGGGGAAGATGTTTCGGTGTACCAGCTCCACGCAGACGGTTCAGAAACGCTTGTGGAGGACAGGGCGGCATTAGAGGGGCATGGCGGGCTGTTCGGCGTGGAAAAAGGCGATTGGAACGCTTATAAGGAATACCAGTCCATGAAGCAGGAATTAGAGGACAGCGAACCCAACCGGGAAGCACAGCTTT
>CAJTAK010000004.1 GCA_910574255.1 Clostridia bacterium | reverse complement strand
GAGAGCGGCCGCACATTTTAGGCTCTGTGTCAACCACTTTTTGAGAAATTTATTGATAAATTTGAGTTAGACCATAGGATAAGATTTTTTCAATCAGCTTAACTTAATGACATTGGATAATAATACAAAACTTACCAAAACAGGAGAAGCTGTGGCAGGCGGAGCCTTTATCGATCCTTTATTGCAGGAAAATCCTAAATTGAGGGATTGCAGGAGTGACATATATTCGATAGGGGCAATCTGGTATTGGTTGCTTTGTGGGAGGGCTCCCCATGGGGGTGATATGAAATCATATTTAGGCAACGCCGCTCCGCATTTGTCAGATGAGCAGATGGATGTTGTGATGAAGTGCCTGGCAGGGGATTTGGAAGATAGATATAGGAACTGTAGAGAGTTATTGGCAACGATTAGTTAAAAAAATATAGAAAGAAGGTTATAGTATGCAACAGCTTTTTATGGCAGGAAATCAGTTTCAAAATCATATATGGACGAAGTTTAATCTTGATATTACTTCGGCATCAGCAAATATGTCAAATGTCAAGGGTAAAGAAAAATTGGTATATGAATATGTAAGGGACATATCGTCTCTTTTTCAGCCAGTACGATATGGCCTGCAGGATAATCCAATGGGACTTTATTCTGACTATGAATCTTTTAAAAAGCATTTTGTAAGGTATTGGAAGAACGCATTAGACATTTCCAGAGCAGACTTGGATGAGGTTAGGGATATTTTTGATGATGAAGTGTCCACTCAGGAGAGTTGCAAAAACCGGGCGGTTACATCAGTATTTTTTGAAAATGGTAAAGCACTTACGATAGAGGATTGTTTAAATGCAATATATGAAGTATTGAAAATTGTATAAAGGTAGTTTTGATGTAAAGAAAGAAGTTTAAAATTTTGTCCTTTACTTGACACAGCAGAGCCGATGAACAAGTGATTAAATCATAAGTTTGTCGGTTCTGTTTAAGTAAAAATCTTTTAACTTAGCAATGATTTTTAACTTATGAGCCGTTTTTGATATAGGATATACTAGTGGAAAACAGCATAATGCACCGAAAGAAAAGGGGCATGGAATAACTTCATAAGTCTTCATCGTTTTAATAGTTGTTATTATAACATAGATCTAAGAGCGCAAAAATAACATTTATGGAAACTATATATAGTGTTCAATAGCTTGACTAAATCAATATCTTGTGCTAAACTGTCCTTGTAATTGATTTTTGTGCGTACCCATATGGGAAATACAGTCCGTTCAGGCTGTATGCGGAGCATCTTCCGCATTGCACACGCTGTTAAGTTTGTATTTTTGTGCCAGTAGTACCATTATGCCCTCCGGGCAGTGGTTTACTGGCCTTTTTTATTTTAAGGGATTGCTTTCCTTTTCAGAGTGGAAATGACTTTGGTTCATGGAGATCCATGAACGCCAGGGATTTGGTGGATGGTCATTTCCGCTTTTTTATTTGCCCAAACGCTGGTAAACAGCTTTGAGGATAAA
Source organism: Clostridia bacterium (assembly GCA_910574255.1). Classification (GTDB taxonomy): domain Bacteria; phylum Bacillota; class Clostridia; order Lachnospirales; family Lachnospiraceae; genus Laedolimicola. Next base: position 404,248 of record CAJTAK010000004.1, on the reverse strand, counting down.
GAATCATTGGGCCGACAGGCGAAATGATTCGCTACCCAAACGAAGCAGAGCAGAGTTTGGGGTTCCCGCAGTTTTATGGAGCGAGGAACGAGCGCAATAAAAATTTAGAAAGGCAGGTAGAAAAAATGAGCACAAGAAACAAAAAGGCCGGCAGGAGCTGGCAGAAACAGCCGGCAGGTTACCCGTTCAGGGATACGGCCGTCCAGAAAGCAAATGACCAGTACATTTACGGGGAAAGAGCAGAACCGTGCCAATTTTGTGCGGAATTGTGCCAATTTTGTGCCAGAGAATGATGTATGGGGAAATACATATAGAAATTTTAGGAAAAAGATCCTGAATTAAAATATGGGCAGTATACCTTGTGATATACCGCCCTGTTTTTTGCAATATTGGTTCAAATTCAAGCTAACTGTAAACCAGCCAGTTCCTCCACTTCTTCTATAGGCAGACCAGAACCAATCGCGATTTCTTGAAATGATAGTTTGCCTATTGTTAATAAGCGTTTCGCTGTTTCAACTTTTGTATCATGCTCTTTGCTTTTGACATAAGAGCGTATCACTTCTTCCTGATCATATAATTCCATCATCATGTTGACAACCTCCTTTTCTTTGCTTTCGAGATATTCTTTCAGCACATTCCTGTCCTTGCAGATGCGGATTGCTTCCTGTATAGCCTTTCTGGTTCTTCCATGGATTGATGCCTGCTCCTGACATACTTTGGTAAATGTCACATACTGATGGATAATATCACCTTTTTTCCATCATAAATAATTTTAGCTCTCGCATCTATACAAATTGAGTATCTTATTATTATAGAAGATTATTGGGATTGAGGAAATAAAAAATTAGCATTTATTCTTGGAATATATCCATAATATCGGCAGATGATAATTTCGAGAGGTTCAAAATTAAATTCATCAAATGACATTTGTTCGTTTTTATAATGGCTTAAAATAAACTCTGCTTTTCTTTTAAAATCAGAATATTCCATTTCAACTGGCAATTCTACACCTTCTCCTGCTAGATTCATGGCACATCTCTCATAATATATCTCTTCTTCATTTTTGCGCAAAAACCATATACATTTTGCTACCTGTTCTAAATCGTCTTTCAAAAATTCTTTTATTTCATTATATAGGCTTTCAAAATCTAAAGAAACAATACACAAAAGAGTATAGCCCCAAAATCCTGAATATTTATATTTTTCAACCAAATTACGAGATTCTATATTTATAGCTTCTTCAAAAGTATCTGAGGGTGCAGGATATTTATGCTGCCCTCTATAGTAATTCACTAAAATACGACTTTGATCTTCCAAAAGTATTTTTATGTCATCTATTCTATTATATTTTGCAAGAAGTCTGTATAAACTTAATTTGATTCCTATATTGGAATCAAACGGTGCATATACCATATTAGGATAATTGTTAATCAAACTTATGACATCATTTAAAACCAATAGGGCTTTTTCTCGTTTATAAACAAACAAATATGTTGCATAAGCTGTTAAATAGCCCATAATTTCATATAGGATAATTCGATTTTCGACAACATTATAATTAGGAAACAACATTGGATCTATACAGACCTCATGAATTTTCTGGTAATACACATCATTCCATTTTTCATAATCCATACAAAATTTAAGTAGCCATTCTACCCATTTTTTCTTTCCGAAATAATTCTTTTTAAATAAGAATTTCCAGTATTGAATCAATAAATATTCAGATACATTGATTGCAATTTTGCTATTTCCAGAATCATTGGCATATTGGCAAATCATTTCGCAGGATAGATGAAGACATGTTAATGATTTGTTGATGCCTTTATTGTTTTCAGTAGTAATTTTTGCAAGTAGGGTTTGGATTATTTTTTCATAGTACTCTTTTTTGTAATCTGTTTCTTCTACAAAATATAACGCCTTTCTCAAAGCGCTTTGCAAAGGCTGTTCAAAAATGTGTTCATTCAGATAGTTTAGCTGTATAAGCTTAACAATATCATCAATACCCCAAAATTCTATCTTGACCTTTTTTCCATTCCAGTCTTTATTATGGTCAACATAACCCTTCCAATTGGCTCTGATTGATTCTTCTTTAACTCCGTTAGTTGCAACCACAACTTTTATTTTCTTCTTTTTTTCCTGTTCTGTAAGTAAGTCCATATATGCATCTTTAATTTCATCCAGGCTTTGCCTAACAGCATTAGGGCAGGAATCCCACGTGGTTCGGTCTATATTCCCTTGTTTAATTACCAGAAGCAATATTTCCTCTTCATTATGCAGTTGAATATCTACTCCATATTGCCGATTGCCTGTCCGAGGTATATTATCCGCCACATATCCATTTTGAACTAATAGTTCCAACAGCAACAAATCTAATTCATCTTTCTCTTTTAATTGTGATATATATTCTTTAATAATCAGTCTCATTATAACACCTGCACATCAAATATTTTTTCCTTTTCTGTTCGAATTCGTGAGGATTATTGAGAAATGCTCTTGGCAGTTCTCTGGAGACCCCAATTTTAGCATACTCACTAACATGATATGTCATTTTTCCATTAGGACCATATCGTATAAATCCAATTCTTGTTCCATATTTCATAAATCTTTCAGGAAACAATTTCAAAAATAGCGATTTTTGTTTTGAATCATTATTCAACTTTTTATTCTGTTCTATTTTAAATCTTTGATATTCGTATTCTCTTTGAGCTGAAGGTCTAAGTTCTTTGTTTTCATAACCCTTTTTTATTTTGTCCAAATGTTCTTTATTCATTTTAAGTAGCTGAAAGGAGATTTCCATTTGTTTTTCATTTACATCTTTCGTATACTTATTTGCTGTATCCATTAAATTCCCAGCATAGTTAGGATAAACATCTTCACAAATCAGGCTCCATACTTTTTCGGTTGACTCAAAATACGGAATAGTCAAAAATAGAAATTCACATATTTTTTCGGCATTAACAGAAAAGTAGATGATTCCCTGTAAGATCAATATCATTTGATCATCATTATACATATTATTTTGAAAGTGGCTTTTAACTTCTGATATCTTTACCAAAGATTTAAAAAGTTCTATACCCCATAAAAACTCTTGTATGCTACCACTTAGAATTTTCTTAAAACAGTTTTTACAAATAAGTGTCTGATCACACGTTAATTCTTCGCAGGTTAATGGAATACAATCCCAGAACATGTCGCCAATGTTATAGTGATTGATTATATACACTTTTTCCAGATAATTTAATGCGTTGACCGTATTCTCTTTTAACTTTTGAGAAAAATAAAAGTCCAAGCTATGTAAAATCGCTTTATCTTTTTGAAATGAATTATCTATTATAATCCAAATTAGTGCTTCTAATTTTTCATCCAATTCTTTCTTGTATTCAATATAGTGCAGTAAAATTTTTTTAGCTTCTGTTGATGTCTCTATCATTTCTTTCAAGTATCCATAGATACTATGATAATATCTTCCATTCTCACCACACTCTAAGTAGTTCACAAATGTTCCTATTAACTTCAATTTGTAATCATCATTTTTCATCAGACAAATACAGTGTTCCATATACTTATCTGTAAAGTTAGTTTTGCCATAAGAAAGTAACTCCAGCAGATCTAATGCACTAAATTTACAGCAGGGATTATCGTGTTCAAAAAGTAATGAAAGCATCTTGTCCACTTGATCTATATTCTCATATACAAGATTTCTTCCAATGTGCAAAACTAATCTGGCATATATTTCTGTGGGAAATGACAAATAATCATTTATGATATAATCTTCTTTTTTGTATTTGATAATTAAACTTGCATAATTTCTAATTGTACTATCTAATAAATGGCTTTCTTTATTTACTTCGAAAACATTTAAAATAGGTCTGATATCCTTTATATCAAATGCTTCGTCGTACAATATATTGGCACTTGCATATGGAAACATATCTTTCCCCATGTTATTTCCTTCTATCAAAAGTCGTACCATATAAATGCCGTATTGTGTCTGCAAAACAAACCCAATATATTCTGTCATTAGGCTGCATTCATTAAAATTTGAAAGATACTCTATTATCCCTGGATAAGTAAAATCTGTCATATTTTTCATTCTTGCGCGAACCATTACTCCCCACCGCAAGTGATGCATTTCCTTTGTTCCATCATCCAGCTCCTCGAAAATATTATTAGTTGATTTATTCAAAATCTCTGGATTTTTTTGATATATTCATCGGACCATTGAAATACATGTTCAATCTCTTTTCTGTCCATCATTTTAATTTCCTTTTTATTATCTTTTTAATTTTTTGAAAATTCTTCTGTCTCTTCTGTAAAATGTTCTTTATTGGAAGAAGAAATCGTATATAATCATTTGACATCTGTAATATCTCTTAATGCAAAATACCGAAGTCCACAATCCTTCGGTATCAATGCATAACAATGACCATTGCAAATAAATGCAAGGTGTTTGGCTTTCAAGAATCCTATTAGCTTTTCTTAAAGTTCTCTTCAAGTTCATGGTGCTGAACATATGCAGAGTAATCTATCTCATTTCGCAAAGCTACATATTTATCATGTATTATAGAAAAAATATTGGCTTTTTGTTCATAAATTGCCTTAAAATCCTTTTTTTCAATAGGAATAATGTAGGTGTTATCCCTTAACGCAATTTTCCGAATTAGTCCGCTGGCATCGCTCCATTTAGAACGCCCGGCAATACCGTTCCAAGCAATCATAATACCAATTTTACATCGAGCAGCATGAAGCAATGAGAAAAATTTTCCAACATACGTCACATCTACGCTCTTCTTATAGTTTTTACATTCACACAAAAAAGAATCTTCTAAGAACGGAAAGGCTCTATCAATTCCTGCCAGTCGTGCATTTTCCGTCCAACAAAGCTGCAGGTCAATCTCATTGCTGCTTGTACGAAGATTTCTTCTGCATTCAAAAATTCCTGCATATCCTTGATACAATACCAAAGTTGATAAATCTTCTAACAGTTTCCCTTTATCGCTCTGTTTAAAATCCTTATTGATTATTTTCTCATACAACTCAGCAAATTTTTTATAGCTTGTATCATCAAGCTGCAAAATGTGGGATTTATATTTCCCCATAGTCAGAAGCCATTCTGTTGCTGTCATTCCTATATCATTCAGAAAAGCTTCCGACTTTTTTACAATATCCGATTCGTTTGCCATTTATAAGACCTTATAGATAATAATTGCGTGGTTTAAGGGGTTCAGTATTTCATAATCACAATGCAGACAGTTGATTTCATCTGGTATTTCTGCAATAGTCTTATAATATTGACCGGTATATTTTTGGCAACGAGGGCAATATATCTGTAGATACTGCTCCAGAGTTTTTATTTCAACACACAATTCCAAAATCTCATAAACAGTCTTTATGCTCATTTTTAGATTACGGTGCATTGCATCTGGATACAACCAGTCACCTGGCTTATAGCGCTCAAGAAATTTAGCTAATGCATCATAATCAATATCAAATTTTTTCTCCTTTAGCAAAGGAACCACTTTCACAAAGATATTTGATAGCATCATTCATCCGCTCCATTCCTAAATCTTTACAACCCCCGGTGATATGTTGTAGTAAAGTGTATCTACGGTTTAAGTAATCAAAGGTTATTTTGACTATGTAACTCTGCGATTCCACAGGCTTTACCCATTTCACATAAATGTAAGGATAACTTGCTGTTGCTTCTTTATCATTCAGGTATTGGGTAAGCAGCTGCTTAATCTCAGGTGCTTCATTGAAAAGATCTTCATTTTCATCAATAAGTTCTCGAATTTCACCAATAAAAGGTAATACATAATCAGAACTTTCGGCTGCAGTCAGTTCGGCTGCACCGCCCGAACTCATCTGCATCATCTGCTTATACATTTTTACATCTTCATTCTGTTTATCATTCACAATCTTTATTGCATCGGTATGTTCACAGGTATACAAAGAAAGTCCTAACTCTTTTTTTGTCCAGTCAATACAGCTGACTACTAATTTTTCATAAATCTCACTGTCGAAAGAGTCCGTATATTTTATAGCATCATAGCGTATTTCCATGCACTGGTTGGGCAAATCAAAGTATAATACAATAGGATATCTGTAATCAGTCTGCTCAAAAGATTCAGATGTAACATATGTTTTCTGCAGTGTAAATTTTATAAATATTCTGTCCTGTTCTACCAGATAAATCGGCTTGGCATCTGAAAGCGAGGTATTAAGAACGAATTCTGGTTGAAAAGATGTTTTGCTAAATTCTGAAATTCCTTTCTCATTCAAGATATCTGTCAAATTTTTGTCCGTATCAAACTGATAAAATAATGGTACAGAATATTTATACAGCTTTACAAATTCCCAATGTTCATAAAATCCGATGAAATCTTTGTTTACAGTTGTCTGAGAAAGTATACCCCGAAGGTCTTTCTTGGATTCAAAATATATAATTTTATCGGGATCGAGCAGGCTTCTCTGCTCTTCAAAAGTGATCCGGTGCTGTTCTTCCAATGATCTGCATATATGTCTCTGAAGGTTATTAGAGTATCCAAGTACCGTATTTTTATAAAAAGTCATAAAGGTTTTTTCATCCATTGGGGATCTCATTGGCTTTCCTCCTAATAGTAAAGCTATATACAGTATAATACATTTCACTGTTTTTTACCATATTTTTATGCGAAATTCGTAAGTTTCGTGAGTCACATCCATTCCAGATATATGCGAAAGGGAATAAAAGAGGTGGGAACCTACAATAATCAGAGACCTCCACCCCTTTTGTGCAGGATTATATTTTTATAAATTCTTATCCAGATAGTCATATCGCAAATGACCTTGTTCCACCTTTGCGTGGTTCAAAATCTGTATAAAATGTTTGTTCTGATTTTCCAACGCCTTTTGATATCCGGCCTCTGTCAGAAACAGCCTCATCCGTTTACCTTTATCTCCTATGGGAGATTCCCCCGAAATCACATCAAACACAACCATATGCGTCACCTCTGGGTCAAAGCGTTCCAGTGCCATGATGTCGTGCCCTTCCAGTTTTTGGGCACCAGATTCCTGTCTTGCCACAGCAATCATCTCCCCGACAGTCCTCGCTTTCCAGGGTAGGTGATAGTCTTTCTGAATGTCACAGATCAATTCCCTGCAGTCATTCTCTGAAAGTTCACGGAGTTTCTTTAACAGATTTTCAGCAATATTCCTCTTATCATGGTCACGGGTATACCGGCAGAATATAGCAATTTCCTGTATCGCATCATACCTGTGGCAGCCCTCCAGCTGGAATACCATTCTTTTTTCATCCTCAGTCAATGTTATCATATATTTCCTCCAATCGCGGCCTGATTGCCTGTAAATACCATTTTTGACTAACTTCATTAACGCTATATAGTAAACTATTATGGCAAGTGAATTGTAATTAAAGGTAGTTTATGGTAGAATAATCCTATTGAGTTGTGAAAAATTATAAGGGGAAGGAGGGGAACAGATGTCTTTAAAAGATAGGATTTCAGAATCACAAAAGGAAATTGCGGGTTCTCGAACAAAAAATAGGCTTACTGTACAAATTAGTTATGCCATACAGCTAATTATGGACTTTTACTCAACAGATTTTCTGGTGATGATGGATTATATTGAAGATGTTTCCATAATTTGTAACCCAGATGCCCCATCAGAAATACATTTATATCAAGTCAAAACGAAGTCTTCTGACAAACAGTATTCTCTTAATGCCATAATAAAGGATGAATGGTATCAGAAGCTATATAATAATGCCGAAAAATACAAGGGATTTGTTGGAAGTGCGTCTGTAGTATGTAATACAGATGTAGTGAATAAACAGGAAATTGTTTTTCCGAATACAAAAACATCTTTAGATGAAAAAAGTATACAAAACAATATAAATAAAATCCGGAAAGCAATAGCTAAAGGACAAAATATAAAAGAAGAGGATGTGGATTTATCCAAATTTTATTTTATTCGTTCTTCTCTTTCTACTAAGGGGCATAAAGAAGAAGTAGAACATGAATTTGAAAACTTTTTGCTGGATAAAGATCCTAACCTGCAAGTTGCCACAGTAAAATCTATATATAAGTTATTATATAATGAGTTAGATGATAAGTTTAAAAATGAAATTGATGAAAAATGTACAGATATTGAAGAAATTTTCAAGCAAAAAGGTGTTAAAAGTCAAGATATAAAGAGTGTTATATCCTGCGGATTAGCAATACAGATTCCCACTCTTGATAAGCTGTATACAGATTTTAATATTTTGTCTGTTTCAGAACGTAGAAAATGTGCGTCTCAATATTCACAAATTAAAATGGATATGTATTCGGATACTGCTGCATTTGTAAAAACCAAGCAAGCATTATCAAAACTGATTGAAAAGGTAAATGAATCTGGAGTCGATGATATGCCCAATATTTTGTCTGATGTATATGATCAGGCAAAATCTGAGGATATAGTTTCCATGGCATATGCAGATGAATATTATCTTAAAGTGCTTATAATGATTTTGATACATAGATATTGTTATGGGGGTGAAATAAGATGAATTTAATTATTGCGTCAATAACAATAGTCGATTTAACGAATAAAGAGGCAAAAAGAATACATTTTTCAGAAGGCAAAAATTTGCTTACAAGTGACAGGAATCATTTGGGCAAATCTGTTATCATGAAATCAATTTACTATACCTTAGGGGCAGAAGTTTTCTTCCCTAAACCAATTAAAGCTGTTAATCTTTTAACGTACATTGATTTTATAGTAGATAATAGTAAATTTAGAGTTTGCCGTTTGAATAGAAGCTTTGTTTTATATAAGAATGGAGAATTTGTAAAAAAGTATATATCTGTTGAAGAACTAAGAGATACTCTGGAAGATATTTTTAAACTTCAAATCAATTTGGTTGGTAAAGATGCACTGGGGACAATAACAAAATGTCCTCCGGCATTTTATTATATGCCGTATTATGTCGATCAAGAGAATGGATGGTCCGTAAATTCTTTTTCTTTTGATAGAATGGGCCAATTTGATTTACCACAACGAAAAAATAGTTATTTCTTCCATCTGGGTGTGTTTGATAACGATTATGTCCGAAAAAGCAAACTGCAAAAGGCTAACGAGAGAAAGATGACCCAATTATCAAATGATAATCAAAAATATTTAACAGTAATAGAAACGCTTCAAAATGGATTGGATGATACTCAAATGTCCTTTGATGTTACTTCGTTGGAGCGTGCGATAAATACTCGTCAAGATGAAATAAAAAAGATACTTGAAGATATTGCAAAATCAAGAAGTGCCTTAGTGGAAGCAGAAGATGAGTATATACAGCTAATTCATGATAAGGAGGTTCTTGCAAAATATATTAAGAAAAAAGTTCCAATAGGTAATGAGAATGAAGAAGAGATTGTAGAATGTCCACGATGCGGAATGTTTTTTGAGCGTTCTATGAAACAAAAACTTGAAAAAATGTATTTATTAGAATCGTTGCATGATGACTATACAAATATTACCGATGATATTAACAAATTAGAAAAAAGAATTGCAAAGCTGAAAAATAAATTTTCTGAAAAACAAGATTTATTACAATTTTATGAGAAATCACTTGCGGATAATCAGGAGATTTATAATGCTTATTTGAAATCCAAAGCAACACAGCAGCTATTACTGGAATATCAAACCAAAGTGGGTGCCAATATTGCGGAAATAGAGCGATTAGGGAAAGAAACTTCAGATATTAGGAAACAACTGGCAAGCTATAATGAAGAAAGAGCCCAAACAAATAATATATATCAAACTAATCTGTCAAAACTTTTGATGGACCTTGATGTTCCAAAAGACCAAGTGGAAGAAGAAATAGAACCAGGAACCGCAATCATTGCAAGCGGTGCTTATGGTCCAAGGTGTAAAGTTGCACAAATGTTATCTTTTGTACAAACACAAAAGAAAAAATGTCCAGATATGATTTCTTTCCCCTTAGTAATTGATTCACCTAATGTTCTAGAACAGGACAAAGAGCATCTGGACTCAGTTATCCGCACGTTATTGACATGGGATAAAACAGAAAATCAAATTATTATTGCGTCAATAGAAGGAAAAGAAACAGCTAATAGCATTCCAGGTGTGAATATTATACTTCTGGAAAATCCACAGAATCATCTATTTAGCAAAGTGGAATATACCTCTTATGAACAAGAAATATCAGAAATATTTACCGTTTTTTAAAGACTTTTTACAAAATACAGTTTGCTTAGAACAAAAGCAGGATACCTTGTATGTTAGTTATCCTGCTTTTATTTTCAGAAAATATAATTTTTATATAATTATGCCAGTTGCAGGCCAGCCAGTTCCTCCACTTCTTCTATAGACAAACCAGAACCAATCGCAATTTCTTCAAAGGATAATTTCCCAAGCGACAAATATCGTTTGGCTGTTTCAACTTTTGTATCATGCTCTTTGCTTTTTACATAAGAGCGCATCACTTCTTCCTGATCATATAACTCCATCATCATATTGACAACCTCCTTTTCTTTACTTTCAAGATATTCCTTCAGCACATTCCTGTCTTTGCAGATGCGGATTGCTTCTTGTATAGCCTTTCTGGTCCTTCCATGGATTGACACCTGTTCCTGGCATACTTTGGAAAATGTCACATACTGATGGATAATATCGCCTTCTTTTCCATCATAGATAATTTTAGCTCTCGCATCTATGCAAATATCTTCTCCACCAAAAAACTCTTCTGAAAAAGATATTTCCTCTGGCCGTTCCTTTCTGTTTCCCGTATATATGATATATAATTCAGGCTTTGGCATTTTCAATTTTGTACTGTTATAAATATCCTGCTCTGTTACTCTAAAATATTCCCGATATGTCTGTACAAGATACATAAGAATACGGAACAAAATATTTACTGTCCATGTGGCTTGAGCCTCAATCAGTATCAAAAGCCGGTTACCTACTGAAAATCCCAGATCATTATAGATATCATCGACAAGAACATTATTGATAGTGATATCTTTTATATCACTTTCGGTAGTTTGTTTATCATCCGGGTGAAGTGCCTGATATAACTGTATCAAATACTTTTTATCTTTAAAAAGATTTGTAAAAACGCTGTCTTTAATAGTACGTTTCATTACAGGAACGGATTCCTGTTGTGTATTTTCTGAAATTTCTGCATTATGTTCCATCAATGATATCACCTGCCTTACACATATATCTCTCCATATTCATAATACCACAAAATCCCGTATGGTTCAATGGATTTCCTTTATCTGTATTCTTTCCGGTCATATAGATTTTCACATCATAGATCCCTGTCTGTCCGGTCATACCGTAAATGTCCCTGTATTACTCCCGCATGGTTCAGAATTTGGATGAAAGCTTTGTTTTGGTTCTCCAACGCCTTTTGGTATCCGGATTCTGTCAGAAACAGCCTCATCCGTTCACCTTTATCTCCTACGGGAGACTCTCCCGAAAGCACATCAAACACAATCACATGCGTCACTTCCGGGTCAAAGCGTTCCAGTGCCATAATGTCATGCCCTTCCAGTTTCCGGGCGCCGGATTCCTGCCTTGCCACAGCAATCATCTCCCCAACAGTCCTTGCTTTCCAGGGCAGGCGATAGTTTCTCTGAATATCACAGATCAGCTCCTTGCAGTCATCCTCCGAAAGCTCTTGGAGTTTCTTTAACAGGTTTTCTGCAGTGGCCCTTTTATCGTGGTCACGGGTATACTGGCAGAATACAGCTATCTCCTGTATCGCATCATACCTGTGGCAACCCTCCAGCTGGAATACCATCCTCTTTTCATCATCAGTCAATATTATCATATATTTCCTCCAATCCGGCCTGATCGTCTGTAAATATTATATAGCTACTTATTTTTGTTCCCCGGCATCCTTATCATCCGGAAAGAACTTCTCCAGAATGTCGATACTGTCCTTACAAATTCAATAACAAATTTATAATACCACAATATATAGAGAAAATCAAATAGAAAATACTATATTTAGTATAAAGGGAAAACTTTAGAAATTTTTTTACCCATATATTATTACTGTAGAATTATGCGCAGAATATGTAACAGGAAAAAGATAAGAACAAAATTCTCCGCTTCTTTCTGTTGACTAAATTTTCATTTTTGGATATACTAACAATAAGTAAATAAAAAGTTTACAAATCGAAAGTTGGTGGACATCATGCTGTATGAATATCTGAAAGGGAATTACGAACTGGGGGAACCCATCTTTTCCGGGGATATTTCCATTTCCGGACTATCGGAAGAAAACCTCCGGTATCACTTAAAGCGGCTTACAGATGACGGCATCCTGTGCAGATTTGGGGCAGGAATCTATTATTTCCCCAGAACGGATATTTTTGGGGAAAAGATGGCTTTGACGGCGGATACGGTGGCGCTTCATAAATATGTGAGGCGCAGGGGGAAAAGGGTAGGGTACTATTCGGGATATACCCTGGCAAACCGTATGGGGCTGTCCACCCAGGTGCCGCTTACGGAGGAAATCACCAGTAATTTTGCACCGGCGCAGATCCGGGAACTGACCATAAAAAACCGGAAGTACATCCTGAGACGCCCTGTTGTGGAGGTTACGGATGAAAATGTGGCTGTCCTGCAGTTTCTGGACTGCCTGAAGGATTTAGAGAAGTGTGCAGAGGAGGAACCGGAGGTCTGCGGACGGATTCTTACTGGCTATGCCAGAGAGCACGCCCTTACAAAATCAGCAGTGGACAGGTTTCTTGCAAGTTATCCGTTGAAAATATACAAGGCGATTTATGAGACGGGGGTAGAGTATGTATCTGCACAGGGATAGGGAAACATTTAAGGATATGGTTGAGCAGGCTGCTGACAGCAGCGGGAGGACACCGGCCGTAGTGGAAAAAGATTATTATGTGACACTAATCTTGAAATTGCTTTCAGAACAGTTGGCTGAGTGTGTGTTCAAGGGAGGAACGTCCCTGTCAAAAGGCTTCCATGTGATAGACCGTTTCTCTGAAGATATAGATATTACATTTAAGGAACATATCGGGGAGAGCAGGAGAAAGAAATTGAAAAATGTTGTTTTGAAGGGGATTAGTGAGGAACTGGGTATGCCGATTGCCAACTGGGAAGAAACCCAGAGTGACAGGGATTATAATGCCTATCTGTTTTCTTATGAATCCGCCTTTGGCCTTCAGGATGACAGGTTGCCACAGTATGTAAAGCTGGAGACTGCCCTGGGTTCTTACTCTTTTCCCACACAGACTGTTGAAATCCGTAATTATATCGGAGATTATCTGGAGGGCAGGGGGAGGGTGGATTTGGCAGAACGGTTTTCTCTTGGCAGGTTCTCCATGAACCTTCAGTCTTTGGAACGGACCTATATAGATAAAGTTTTTGCCCTGTGTGACTATTATCTTCAGGGAAAGTCAAAACGCTATTCCCGCCATCTGTATGATATTTATAAGCTGACTCCTCTGATAGAATTTAATGATGGATTTGCTGCGCTGATACAAGAAGTGAGGGAACATCGTTCAAAGATGCGGATATGTCCGTCAGCGGATGAGACAGTTGATGTACCGTCAGTTATTTTGGAATTTTGTGATAATTCTTTTTATAGGGAAGATTATCAGGCTATTACAGATTATTTTGCGAAGGGTACGGTATCTTATGACGATGTGATAGGGCAGATGCGGATGCTCGCGGCCAGTAACCTGTTTGCAAAATGATACAGATGAAAAAGGGGAGACACGTATATACTGCATCTCCCGATTGTTTCTAACAAGCCACATTTTTTCTTGCGGGTAATTTTTTCAGGCTTTCTATGTGTTTTTTGGTAAAAATGCAAAAGCTGTCATCCAGGTGTGCCTGTCCCTTTTCCGCCATCAGCCGCATGGCTTCTTTTTCATTCTGATACCACGGTTGCCCGGATACTTCCTGCCTGTTGCATACGAGAAAAGTCACAATGGATTCCGGGTATTGGAGCTCATGCAGCTTGAGACCTTCAGCATAGTTCTGTGCGGCGTCCAGATCGGCAAAGATGTCGTGATACAGCCTTTGTACCAGGGGAACACCTTTGACTGGAGCGAGAAAATCTTCTGTTACGATATAGCCGAGTTGGTCGTCCGGAATATCCTCAATATAATAGGATGTAATGTAAGAAACCTGTCCGAAAGCGTAATCCCGGCTAAACGTCAGTTTGCTGCCATCAAAGACAGCTTCCTGCTCCAGATATATCTGTCCGTTCATTTCGCAGGATTCGCAGTTTTTATAGGTTATTTTCCTTTCACTGTCTGTCTCCTCCGTCTTGATCGCAAACCGGAAGCAGTTTTTTCGGAGATAGCCTGCAGGATCTTTTTCCGGATGTTCTCTACATAGGGGAAATCCCTGGCGATGTCATCGGCAATGACTTCCGGAACCACTTCTTTCCCGATGTTGTAAGAGCTGTTGTTTCTTAACTGTTCGTATATGGTGCGGGAGTCATGCCAGTCGATGCCCCCGTAGGTTGATGCAGTGATATACATAAAAACCTCCTTTTTGTGTATTTGTGAGAATTGTATTCCTATATGCAGCTTTAGACATATGCTGACTGTGGGAGCGTGATGCCATTCTTTCCATTCATAGCAGACTGGTGGTAATCCAGCTCGCTGATCACAGCCTCAATGGTGTCAAACGCCGCAGTCAGTTCCAGATACCGGGTGATAAACCCGATGACTTCCGTATAAAGGAACATCTGCTGTTGTTTGGTCAGCCTGTTCAGAGCCGCGATCCGTTTCTGCTTTTCCGCCCATTCGTCTGCACAATAGATGTTCTTATGTTCCAGAAGCTCCGCCATGTCAGTATCGGCTAACATGGCCGCCGCTGTATTGAACCATGCAATGGCTGTCTGGCTGCAGTCATCTTCACCGCAGAAAGCGATCTTTTTGGTGGGCATCTGATACCAGAGCCGGTTTTTTATGTCCTGCAGCTCCACATACAGGTCAGCCGCCATATTGCATAATTCATTGATCTGGTCATAGTAGTAATCCCAGTAAGGGCTTTCCTTTACATTGCCGTTGTAGCAGTAGTCTGTCATTTTGTCTAATCCGTCAAAAATGGACCAGAGATCCAGCTTTTTATAAAGAGCCATTTTATACTGCCTCCTTTCGGCCATCCAGATGGAAGAATTTACTGATGTCCCATGAGCCATTTAAATATTTTGCCGCAGGGCATTCTCCGGCACCATCCCTTCTATAGCAGGTACAGTTTCCGTTTCCGCGCATGGATAGGAGAGAAGCCAGTATTTCCCACCGGGCGCTTCTATCCCTTGCTTCAGCAGAATGATTGCAGTAATGGTATACGCTGCAGTTCTGCTCACAGTCGGACAGCTCCTTTTCTGTTCCCATGCAGTCTGCCGAAACAGCCCTGGACAGTTCCAGGAAGAACTGAGGCTTCAGCGAGGTATGGTTTAAATGGTTCAGGGTAAGCTGCAGGATGTCATTGTGGCTCATGTTTGCATCAAAAAAGTGGTGGAAACAGCTGCACAGCCAGTTCAGAAGCTCCGGGAACTCATCCAGATGCTCGCTGTGGAACCGTGAATCCGGCTCATGGAGCGCGTTGGCCATGGTATTAACAAAATCCTCTTCCAGATAACGTTTTTCCATGATCCGGTAAGCCTGCTCCAGTTCTGTTTCCGTAAGTGTGAAGGTGTGTAATATTCTTTTTATATCCATATTCTATTCTCCTTTTCTTTTCAGCAGTCAGACGGCTTTCTGTGCCGGTTCTTTGCTCAGTGTTTCCGCAGGGATCCACTGTCCGTCCTGCCAGAAGCAGTTATTTGCAAGACAGATCTTCCGGGGAGGATCCTCCGGATGGTCAAAGTCTGCCTGCAGTACGGTGTATTTATCATAAAATATCTGCAGCTCCTGAAGGAGTTTCTCCCGAAAACCCAGCAAAAGGGAATCATACAGGGCCATGTCCAGCTGTCGGAACAGGGCTCTGGAAAGCTCCTTTAGAATACCGGATTTGGCAATGGTATCATTGACCAGGTCAATTCCTTCCTCTGCAAATTCCGGATAGATCCGGATTCCGTCAAGTGTGACTATTTTGGCATAATCGGAGGCCGCCCTGCAGATCTTCTGGCTGAGCGCCGTGTATCCTGCCGCATATTTGGTCTTTAAAACATCTAACGGAACCTTTTCCCGGTTATGCTTTAATTTGAGGACCAGACGCTCCAGTTCTTTATGGAGTTTCTCTGCCTCTTTTCGTTTTTCTTCCGTCATGGCAGCGCCTTTCTTTTTGAAGAGGGACTGCTGCAGTGCAGACAGTCCCTGGTGTGATGGTTCACGCAGCTGACTTTGCTGCCTGGTCAGGCAGTGTGTCAAATGCGATGGTGTAGATGGTATTTAAGGTTTCAAACCGCACATGATCCGGAGCAGCTTCCAGAATGGCCTGCACAGTGGAAGTGCGGATCAGTTCCCCTTGGTACAGATAAAGTGCAGGGATTCCCGGACGAAGGATGCTGGCCAGGATGCCCGTAATGCAGATCTGTTTCTTGGGGGCTGTGGTATCGGTTTTTCTGTTAAAAAATGTAAGCATATCCGTCTCCTTTCTTCAGTTAAGCACTTCCGGTTTGTCGGTGTCTTTACGGTAGCAGAAGATGTTCCGCGTCAGGATGGACTCCGTATCAACCTGTAGCGCCTCCCTGACGATTTCTTTTGTTGCATGGATATCCATGTTCGCTACCCAGGGGGCAACGATAAAATCCTGTTCTGTGCAGGGGAGAAGGAGCAGGTCATATCCTTCCTTCCTGGCAAGGGATTTCAGATATCCGCCGTTCAGGACGGCGACCCCACCAAAACGGTAGTCACCGGCAGAAAGCCGGTAAGTATGGGGTAGCTTCTCCCATGACCGGTATGCCTCTGCAGCCATCAGAAACTCATTTCCGGTTGTATTCGGATCTGATAAAAGCTGTTTCCAGTAGTAATCCTGCAGCAGCTCCGCTTTACAGGGAAACATCCGGAAGGTATTCCGGTGTGCCAGATCGGAAAGCTGCTGAAGGGAAAGCTGGTTCTGCTCCATCATTTCATTGTCGATCAACATGCTCGTTCTGATTTTTTCCGTATCCTCTTCCACACAGGAAAAGGTAATTTCCATATCATAGAACGGGATATGGGGAATCTGGTCAAGCCGGGCGTCGATCCGGGACCGGTTCATAAGCTGATAGATGATATTTCCGGTATCCAGCGGGCGCTTCATAGGAAGGGAGCGCAGGAGTTCCAGTATCATGTCTGCTGCGTGTTCCGCATCCAGCTCGCTGATGGATGCCAGATGATAAAGGGGTTCCATGCTTGCAGAGTAATCCGGAGCGGATTTGCCTGCCTTGATGTGTATGGTATCTGTCATTTTCCCAAGCATCAGTTCCTGCTCAAAAGAAATGCAGGCATCACTGCCAAGCTTTTCTTTTAGGGATGTTTTCAGTTCCTTTTTAAACATTTCGTAGGTCATCTTTTATTCCTCCATATTTGTGATGTAACAGGTGTTTGTTCCGATTGTCGTGGCAAGGCGGTCCCGCATACGGCGGAACCGGCTGAAGATGCCTTTGGCAGACAGGGAAAACTGCTCCCCGATCTCGCGGAAGGTAAGGCCGTCTGCTTTTAAGAGCACCATCTGCTTTTCTGTTTCCGTCAGGCAGGAGAGGACCTCCAGCAGGAGCATCCGGTCAGTGGTCTGCTCCTGAAGCTCCTTCCTGCGTTCCGGCAGTATTTCGTCCAGCGTCACGTAGATGATCTGGTCTGCAAATTCATCCGTGATGCTGTATTCACAGTCAGAGCCAAGGGCATCTGCTTCGGCCTGTATCCTGTCCAGCACCGCATCATGCTTTTCCCGCAGGATGGCTTCTATGCTGGTTTCTGCTTCCGCGATGTTCTCCATGATGACCTCATTGTCGTTCAGGACGTTCTCCGGGACATCATCAAGGCCGCCGTTCCCGAAGATCAGGGAGGGCAGCATCAGGATGAACAGGACAGGGAGCATCAGAAGGAACAGCAGGGCGCAGAGGATGGCAAAGACGGTCTTGCGGTTTTCCCACGCACTGACCGCCAGTGTCCCATATGGCCCGGCAGCCTTGCCAAGAAGCGCCTTCCCAGCCTTTGAAGCACCTGCGCTTTTTACCATGGAAGAGACGGTATCTGCAGCGGTGCTGTTGTTATTTCCAGTGTTTTCTGCCATTTATACACGGTCCTTTCTTTTGGGCATGTTTGGAAGTTTCTGCACAAGGTTTTCATGGTAGGCGATCTTCCCTTCCCCGGTCATGTAAGGCGTGCGCTCCACGGTATCCGTGGCATACTGCCTGTACCAGGTGGAATTATCCGCCATGGTGACGGTCTCATAGCTGCCTTCCGGGGCCATATACTGGTCAGCATGGTACATGCCGAAGGCAGTCCCGTTGGGATGCTCCACGGACGTTTCCGTGCCTAGGATGCGCCCTCCCCCGATCTCTACCCCGGAATAGCTGGGGGCGTCCGGGATACCGGCCTGCCCCATATAGGAGGTCAGTGCCTGGGCCGCCTGCCGCCCGGTCATGGAGCCTGTATAGTTGATATTACCCTGGGCAACGGCCCCGGTCACGCTGTTGGCAAAATCGCCGCCCTTTTTGACAGAGGATTCAAATGCCCGCCGGCTGATGGGATTGCTGGACTGCCCGGTCATGGTCTGCATGGCGCTCTGGGCAAACTGGCGCCCCACAGCACCTGCCAGGCCTCCGGATAAAAAGGGAGCATTGCTTATGCTGCTGGTGCTTCCGCCCTCGTGGAAGGAGCCGCCATGGAAACTTCCGCTCCCGGAAATGTTTTTAACAGTGGTAATCCCTCTGGCTGCGACCATCATTTCTGCGAGCATGGAACCGCCCGTATGCCCTACGTTGATGCCGAGGCTTCCCATGAAGCTGTCGATCTTCTGGCTTACCTTCAGAAAGGCTATGGCGCACAGGAACCAGATGAGCAGGTTCCCGGAAGCAGCCTCCTTCCCTACGGCTTCTACGTCTGCCTCGGAGACAGCAAGGACGGTCATGGACCGGGAAAGGAGCAGCATGGATGCTGCAGTACAGGCTAAAAATTTATTTTTCCAGTTTTTCATAGATACCTCCTAAAGTGACAGCGGGTTGGAAAGGAAAGTGCCCACCATGGATGTGAACAGCCGCAGGCACCACGCATTCATGACCAGTAAAAAGAGCTGGCCCCCGAACATCCGGCACCAGGATTTGAAGATGTTGGATGTGGACTGGGAGGAGCCGGTGGCAAAGGCCATAGGCGCTGTGTAGATGATCACGCCCAGCAGGATGTACCTTTCCGCTGCTTCAAACAGCAGCTTGATGTAATTCCAGGCAAGGATCAGTATCAGGATGAGTGCGATCAGTGCCACGGAGCCATTGACGCAGACGCCGAGGATCGTCAGCAGGACGGAATTGAAATCCGCAAAGTTTAAGGGCGGCAGGTCCGAGGACAGGATCCAGGAGTAGGGTGTGCCTCCGATGGCGAGCACCATATCCGTGATCTGGTCACAGTAATAGATCAGGCCGATGAAAAGCACGGAGCGGATGCTCAGCTTGATGGGATCTTCTGCTTCCACACCGGCAATCACACCAAAATTCTTAAAAAGCTGCCATACCCAGTTTAAAAGCACAAGCCCGATGGCGGTGGCCACGAAAATGTGGTACATGGTCTCCGCCGCGGGAAAATACCGCAGGAAGGTGCCCATGTCACATCCCAGGGCGCCCAGCACGGAGACAGAGATCAGGTCAAGCCCGTTCATCACCTGCTCAGCGATCCATTCCACAATGCCGTCAAGAATTCCCATGGTTCATCCCTCCTTCCGGTCATCCGTTCCACTTGCCGTCTGCAAAGAACGGGCTGACATAGGCGAGGATGAAGCCAAGCCCGTTTAAGATAACCCAGGAGATGGCGATGCGCTTGAGCCATGCGCGGGATTCATCCACGGTCTTCCCGGATTTGGAAAAATTCATCAGGAGCAGGGCGACAGATGCGGTCACAATGGCGGCAATGGTGGAGATGCCAACGATCTTCCCGTAGACATCCTTCATAATGGTATCCGCTTTGGTCCACATGTCCGTGGCATAGACCTGGTTTGTACACAGGGCGAAGAAATAGAGGAAAGCGGCGGCTCCCGTCAGGAGTTTCTGGCGGGGGATGCGGAATTTCTTTCCGGACCCCGGTTTTGCGGTGGGCTTATGAATTTCTTTGTTTTTCAATGATTTACCTCCTGTAAGTTGGATTGAAAAAGCCGGCAGCCCCTTTGAAAGGCTCCCGGCTCCTGCCATGCAGGTGCTGCATGGGTGAAATGGTTTTGGGTAAAAAAAGAACACCTGCAGTTGACAGATGTTTCCCTGGGTGAAATGGATACCCGTTTCTGGGTACAGCTTTAAGCATGACCATTATAGCATGGGGAAATTTCCCTGTAAATCGCATTGCTGTGCCAGTTTAGGAAATGTTTATGTCAAAATAGTGCCAATAATTGGTAGATAAATTGTAGTATATCAGTTATAATGGAATTAACCACTAAATATGGTAGGTGAGTCAATAATAATTCATAATTATAGATTGTAAAATAAAGCGGTTATTGGGGAGGAAATTTTATGGCAGACGAAATAAAAAACATTTTTGTATCACATCATCATAATGATGCTGATAAAATTGATGCGTTTAAGGATCTTATTGGTAGACATGGAATAGATATGCGAGATAGTTCCATTTATGAAAAAAAGCTGAAGAATAATGCTAATAATGAACAATATATAAAACAAGAGCTTATAAAGCCACAAATGAAATGGGCAGGAACTGTAGCAGTGCTTATTGGAAAAGATACAGCAAAGAGTGACTATGTAAATTGGGAAATAAAAACTGCTGCAGAAATGGGAAAAAGGATTATTGGGGTATTTTTGTAAGGTGCTAAAGAAGAGGATATTCCGGCAGAATTATATGAACATGGACATAATTTAGTTGGATGGAATGGAGAGAAAATTGTAAGAGCGATTAATGGAGAGGACATGGATTGGGAAAAACCAGATGGAACGCCTAGAGACAATAATCCTATGAATTTGCCACGCTCTGTATGTTAGGAGAGGAATATGAAGTTTTACTCATATGTAATTCCAAGAGATTATGGATTTGCACCAAATCCTTATTTTGGATACTGTACATTGGCTACGTGTAAACCGCGGATACGAAATAGTGCTCAAGTGGGCGATTGGATCGGGGCGTATGGTTCGGCTCGAATGACAATTCGTGGGAAGTTGGTAATGTTAATGAAAGTGGAGGAAATTTTGACATTCGATGAGTATTGGGAAGATAGTAGATTTAAAAATAAGCATCCTGTATTTAATAAAGGTATGATGCACATGTATGGCGATAATATATATCACCATTCACAAAATAAATGGGTGCAGGATCCATCCCACCATAGTAATATAGACGGGAGCATAAACTATAAAAACTTGAATCAAGATACAAAAGCAGATAAAGTATTGGTTGCAACAGAATACTATTATTTTGGTAACAATGCGATTAAAATACCAGCAGAGTATAATGCATTGATATGGAATCGACGTAATCACAAAGTATGTTGTGATGAAGTTTTAATTTTGAGTTTTATTGATTATATTCGATGTAATTATGGTACAGGGATATCTGGAACCCCTTATAGTAGAAAAGCAGGGGAATTTGTTCATTATGGAGGAGAAAAATGAAGGTAGTATTTTGTGAACCAAAGTTGACAATGAAAAAAATTGATAATGCGAATATTTTTTTTGAGTCATGTCGTGAGATTCTGGATACATATGTAACAGATAAGTTATACATATCATCTGTTTTTCAAGTGGACCAGCTGTTGGCGGGTAATGCTGATTCAAATGATATTTTTGTGTTTTTTAATGCTGAAGACGGAAAATATGATCAAAAATTTCTTAAGCTTATAAAAAAATATAATGATATAAAAAGTAGGATATGGGCGGTGGCAATGGAAAAAAATCCAGAATGTAGAAGGCCTCCTGAGCCCGTTTCTGATAAACAAAGTTTTGACGTGTCTTGCCGAAATGAAAATAGGAATCCTATGAAAAATAATATGAGAGCAATTGCGCATATTTTTTCCAGAAAAATTGTTGCACAAACATTATCACCGTTATATCGTGATGAAGTTTTGTATTTTATTAGCCATAGGAGAATTGATGGGGAACATATTGCCGCAAAGTTGGCAGATGAATTGAGACATTTAACGAGGGAAAGAAATGTATATCGAGATGTTGTTAATGTTGAGGTAGGAGATGATGCTCAAAAAGATATTGATAAAAATTTGCCTATAAGTGATGTGCTGATTTTTTTGCAGACAGAGGAAGCGCAGAATTCTTCGTATATCATGAAAGAACTATGTTATGCGCTAATAAATGATATTCCTATTTTATGGATTCAAATTGATAATGCATCATATTCCAAGATGGAAATTCGTCCAGGGGAACGTCCTATACTTTGTTATAGAAGCCAGGAATTTGACTGTCAGGAAAGATTAATTGAAATTGCTGATGAAATTGAAGAAAAATGTTTTCAGCTTATTATGAATTCATCAAATCAAGTATATTCTTATATTGAATACTTGAATGATTTGAATGATGCAGACAAGATAAAGCTAATTGGAGATAAAAATTCCATATTAGCATATAAAGTAGAATATAAAGAAGAAACAAAAGATAAATATGACAGCGGTATTAGAAAACATTACATACAATGCTTTGGGAGAAATCCAAAAGCGGCTGATATAGAAAAATTTATAGAAAAAGTTAAAAGAGAAAGAACCTATGAAGTAAGTGATAAATTATTTCTGCTTTCAAATCATGGATATCGGGAAAGCGAAATCAGTGATACAAAGGTAACAGAAGAGAATTTTGAAGATTATATTATGAATCTTGAAAATGTTTCTGGTGTTAAAAGACAGCAACTTAATAAAAGAATTATTCTTTCAGGAGCATTTCCAGACTGTGATGAAATTTATAAAGCTTCTTTGCTGGAAGCAGTATCAGTATATTCCAGAGAAATTATAAAGAATGGATATATTTTAGTATTTGGGGCACATCCGACTTTTCAGAAACTCATATTTGATATTGGAAGATTATATGCTCCAGACATAAAATATTCCATTGAAATGCATATGGATAAAGCATATATTGATGGCTATGATGTAGAGAAGCTTGAGGAAAATTGCACACTTGTATTATCAGACGGTTTACAAGAAATGCGCAAACAAATGATTTGTAAGAAGAAAAGTGAGTTATTAATTTGTTTGGGAGGAAAAATAAAAGAGGATAAAGCCCAACAAGGAGTAGATATTGAAGTGGAACTGGCTAAAAAGACCAATGTTCCTGTGGCTCTTGTTGGCACAGTAGGAGGACGTTCCAGTGAATATGCATTTGAGAGGATTGAAAAAAATGATTGGTTAGACCTCAACCCCTGGGAACAAGAATTAAATGAAAGCTTATTTTATAATGTAAATCATAGACTGATGGTTAGGAGGCTGCTAAATAAAATCGACTGAAAGTGAAAGGCTATAGAAAGATGTATGCAGGTGTTTATATTTTTGAAGGAATTGATAATGTCGGAAAAACAACAATTATTGAAGAACTTTATAGAAAAATAAAAGATGAAAGAGATGATAATTGTATTGCTCTTGCGTTTCCGGGGCATGAACCAAGAACGCTCGGCAGTCTAGTATACAATATTCACCATCATATAGAGGATTACTTTGATAAACCGGTCAATGAAGCAAGTTTGCAATTACTTCATATAGCAGCTCACATTGATTTGATTCAACGCAAATTGATACCGCTAAGCAGGAACAATTATATTGTCCTATTGGATCGTTTTTGGTGGTCAACATATGTATATGGTTCGGCTGGAGGGGTAGAAGAAGAGATTATACAATCAATTATTGTTCCAGAGTTATTGTTTTGGAGAAATATAGATATAAGGAAAATTTATTTATTAGAACGTAGTGTAAGGAGTAAAGACTATGATATAAAAAAGGAAACTTTGATTATTAAAAAGTATCAAGAAATGGCTGAAAAGGAATCAAAATGTATTAAAATAAGTAATAATGGAAATTTAGAAAAAGTGGTAAGCAATATATATAATGATATTTTTGGAGATTAGATATTATGGGGTTTAAAGATTTGGTTCCAACGCCGGTTTACGACACATATTGGAGGTTTGCAACAGAACGTCAAGAAGTTTTTTATAGTCGTATAGAAAATAAAATGTTTCCATGGACTGATGATGAAATTTTAAAAACATATAAATTTACGAATGCATATAGAGCTTCAGATCGTGTTAGCCAGTACTTAATAAAAAATGTTATATATGATAATAATCAATATTCTCCAGAAGATCAATGCTTTAGAATTATACTTTTTAAATTATTCAACAAAATTGAAACATGGGAATATTTAGAAAAAAAATTAGGGGAAATTTCCTATAAGACATATGATTATAGTATTTACAATCAATTATTAACGCAGAAACTTGTTAATAAAGAAAAAATATATTCTGCAGCATATATAATGCCATCAGGAAAAAGTTGTTTTGGCTTTAATAAAAAACATCAAAATAATTTGAAACTTTTAGAGAACATGATGCAAACAGGAATAGCAAAGAAGATAGCAAAAGCTAAGAGTTTGAAAGATTTATATGAAATTTTATTAAGTTACCCCACAATAGGTTCATTTTTGGCCTATCAGTTTGCAATTGATATTAACTATAGCGAACTGTGTGATTTTAGTGAGATGTCATTTGTCGTAGCTGGTCCTGGTGCTAAAAACGGAATAATAAAATGTTTTAAGGATTTAAAAGGATTAGAATATGAAGATATTATTAAATATGTAACAGAAAGGCAAGAAGAAGAGTTTGAAAAAAGAGGATTAAAGTTCAAAACATTATTTGGTAGAAAACTTCAGATGATAGATTGCCAAAATTTATTTTGTGAGACAGATAAATATGCCAGGATTGCGCATCCAGATATATGTGGATTAAATGACAGAAGAAGAATAAAACAACAATATGTTAATCGAAACCTAGAAAATATTGCCTATTTTTATCCTCCTAAATGGGGAATAAATAATAAGCTCTGTATCAGTAAAGGGGTATAAAGTGGCTGAATATATTGCAGGAAGGACAGCAAATGAAGTCTGGATAAAAGCAGCGAATTTGCTTTTACAACAAAAAGAACTTGTTGAAGGTAGGACAGGTGGGGTATATGAGATTCTTCATTCTTTTATTTCGATAGAAGAACCTAGACAAAAATGGATTTATGATAGAGTACCTCCAGTTAGTATAGGATACGCTTTAGCAGAGCTGGTGTGGATTATGAATGGAGATGATCGCTCCGATATAATCAACTTTTGGAATCCCAAACTTGAGAAATTTGCGGGAAAAGGTGAATTTTATCATGGTGCGTATGGGAAGAGAATTCGTTCACATTATGGTTTTGATCAACTGTTTGCAGCGTATCGGGCATTACAAAATGTGCCGGAAAGCAGACAGGTGGTAATTCAAATATATGATACAAAAATAGACTTTCCTATAGAAAATGGACAACCACGAGATGAGGATATTCCATGTAATATTTGTTCTATGTTAAAAATAAGACAGGGAAAATTAGAGTGGTCACAAATTATGCGTAGTAATGATGTGCTATTAGGGATGCCATATAATTTTGTACAATTTACAGGGTTACAAGAGATTTTGGCAGGGTGGCTTGATGTGGCTGTTGGATCTTATAATCATTATAGCGACAGTTTGCATTTATATAACCGTGATTCCTTAAAGATTGGTATAGGGGAAGGAACGGAAATAGAAAATACGGATTCCTTGGTTTTAAGTAAGGCAGAATCAGAAAAGATATTTAAAGAAATATATCAGAGAATGAAAGCATTAGCAATAAAAGATGTTACAGAAGATGTTATTTATTCGTTAGCGCAATTGGACTCGGAATTTATTTCCTATAATAATATCATGTTGATTATTTCGGCATATGTGGCACAAAAGGATAAAAAATATGATTTGGCAGATGAGTTGATTGAAAAATGTAGTAATAGATTGTATGTTATAATGTGGGAACGGTGGAAAAATAGAATATTTATGAATAAAGGATAATATATGATTATCCTTTATAAAATGTTACTTTTTTTCATTAGCCAAAAGACAAAAATATTGGAGAATATTATTATGACATGGGAAGAAGAACTTCAGAATTGTATAACAGATAGCCATTTCATCGATAGGCAATCGCTTCATTTAACACCATACATGAACAATTTAATAGAAACCACACATAGCATCGCACTTCAAAAGCAATTTATACCGCATACTCCCATGTGTGATTTTCATTTTTTAAATGACTACCTGCAGGAAGAGACATATATGCCTATTCCCAATCTCATTCACAGATATAAAAGCAAGGTAATTATAATAGCAACTGGCCAATGCGCATGTTATTGCCAGTTCTGCACAAGGCAGCGTATTACCCGAAGCGGTGAAATCAGGTTTGATAATTTTGAGAAAATACTAGATTATATCAAGAAACATCCTGAGATAAACGATGTTCTGGTAACAGGTGGAGATCCCTTGATTTTAAGCACAAAAAAGATTTTTTCTATATTATGGGAGATAGAAAAAATAGACAATGTAAAAGTTATAAGGGTTGGAACCAGAATCCCAATCACTCTCCCAAAAAGAATAGATGGAGAACTAATCGAAGCATTGAGAACTTTTAACCGTCTATATATAAACATACATATAAACCACCCCGATGAGTTAACTCCAAGTAGCAAGGAAGCTATCTTATCACTGGCAGATGCAGGAATCCCTTTGGGAAGCCAATCTGTTTTCCTAAAAGGGATTAACGATAACTATAATGTCTTAAAAAATTTGTTTGAACAATTGATTCAGATAAAAGTAAAGCCATATTACTTATATCAATGTGACCAAGTAAGAGGATGCGAGGATTTTATTGCTGATGTCCGCAAAGGTATTGATATAATCAATAAATTGTGTAACCAAGTCAGCGGTTTCGCAGTGCCAAAATTCGTTGTAGATACACCCGAAATGGGGAAAATGGTATTAGCTCCATGTTCTATAAATAAAGTAGATGGGGATATGTTCTATCTATCAAACAGCAACGGACAGTGTTCCTACAAAACGGACAAATAGATTTTTAAAATGAAATTAGGAGAAAACATGAAGAAAAAGCTACGCATCGGAATTGCATATGATGTAAAAGAGGATTACAGTATATCTGCAGAAGGTTTTTCTCACTGTGATTTTAGTATGTTGTTCGAAATCAAAATGATAAAAGAACTCCTTGAAGAGCGGGGGCATATTGTATATTTGCTGGGCAATTATCAAAAGATAAACAGAATGTTTAAAGATGGTACATTCCCTCAATTAGATATTGTTATGAATACTGCTGAAGGAATACTCAGCCGAAACCGAGAAGGCTGGCTTCCATCGCTATTTGAAATAAATGCCATTCCATATTCAGGCTCAGATGCATATGCGTTGAACTTAACATTAAACAAGTTACATACAAAAATTATAGCTGAACATTTGAATATACCAACACCCCCTTACCACAAGGTGGATTGTACAGAGGATGTTAGAGAGGCTGCTAAATTGTTGAAAGGGCCATGGATACTAAAACCAAATTATGAAGGAAGCAGTTCTGGGGTAATACTTGCAAAGACTGAAAAAGACTTAGAACTGGCTTTTGAAAAATTAAGTGCAGAATACCAGCAGACTCTATTATGTGAGACCTATATTGACGGAAGAGAGTTTGCAGTTGCTCTGTTATATGACGGAGCAAACACAAAGCCAGTTGGAACAGTTGAAATTGTCCGAAAGGGAAAAACTCATCTTGGTATTTTCAGTGCAGAAGATAAATATTCTGATACATGTACCAAAATTCCAGCTGTTTTACCAAATCATATTATTGAGTGTATGCAAGAGGATGCCAAGAAGCTTCATCAATTCTTAGGATGTAATGATTATAGCCGGGCAGACTACAGAGTAGACTCCAATGAGCAATATTATTTACTGGAACTTACGCCACTTCCAAACGTGGATTATGGAAGTGGATTCGCAAAATGTTGCGAATATGGTAAATACGATCTTGGGAAAATATTAGAAGAAATACTTTATAATGCTCTGCGGCGCTATAACAAGCAAGACCACTGAAAGTCTTGCTTGTCGCTCTTTATATGCTTTCATAAAATCTGAGTGTTGTAAAATAAAATCCGTTTTCTAAGCATCTTTTGTGTACTTTTTTTGTTGCTGTTCCTGCTGTATTACGAGTTTTTAAACCCAGCATTTTTTTGGTTTTGTATTTTAAGGATTTATATATATATTTAAAACGCGGTTCCATATAGTCGAGTTTCGAACATGCATCAATTTTTTGTAAACATTTCTCAAACTCTTTTGTATGAAAAAAATAAAATGCCCAGTTCAAATTTTGATAAATTGTATATACAGGAATATGCGGAGGTTCTTGCTCCTTAATTAACTTATCGATTTGTGCCAGCTGTTCCAATGCTTCTTTGAACCTTCCCAATACGTTCATACAATTTAAGATATTTGTTCGGATTGCTATTTCAGAATAAGGTTCTGCTTTATACTGTAGAGCTTGCTCAAAAATTCTAATAGCAGTTTCATAATCGCCGTCCAATACCATTTTAAATATTCCTTTTGTATTTAAGGGATAGTGAACGGCAATACTTCCAAAAGAATCAAACAAATCAATAGACTCATTAATCGGTTCCGAAACTTTTTCTAACTCATCCATATATAAATGGTCAGTAGCTATATTATGTAGAACCTCTGCCAGATATCTGGTAGAATTTTGTTTTCTAAAAAATGTTTCTGCAGTTTTTTCCATATTGATTCCGATTTCTTCCCCAAAAACCATACTTGCCATACGTAGCAAAACATAATATTCTTGCTCATATTGCTTATCTTTGTAAAATTCCAGAGCCTTTGTGTAATATTTTTTTTGACTTTCTTCATCACCTGTTGCGTCACAAACAGAGGCTAGTAAAGAAAGTAATTTTATATAAAAAACATTGAAAATTTCATTTTTTTCAAAATGTTCTTTTATATGATTCAATATCTTTAATGTCCCATCCAAATCACCGCTCATATATAAACAATAAGCCTTCTGGTAAAGGAGTTCTACTATAGATTCTGAAAAATCATCAATATCAAAATAACCCAAGCACTCTTCATAAACCTGGCAGGCTTTTGAATAATTACCTATATTTCTGTAACAATCGGCTTCTGCTTTAAAAACATTATATTCCAAAGAATCTAAATGGAGACTATCTAAATCTACATATTCTAACATATATTTGATATCTTGGATTGCAGCTAATTCATGTATATAGTCAGAAATTCTTTCATATTTTGAAACTAGCTCAATGTAATATATGATTGCGGCATCATAATTCTGTGCATATTTGAAATGTTTTGCAATAGGATATAACGCAGCAATTTCGCGGTCAATTGCTTTTAGACCTTTGCGCCGCTGTTCTTTTTTCAATAACTTCTTATAATAGTTTGCCAGAATTTCATGCCATTCTTTTTGTAGCTCCGGTGATATACTGTTTTTTATCAAATTATATACATCATTATTTTCGAAAGAATATGTTAAATCATCCGGATGAATAATCAATTGAGAAATTTTCTCGATTTTTTGCAACATATTATCCGCATTGATAATTTGGAATGGCTTTGAAAGCAGTTCAGCATTAAAGACATTTCCTATGATAGAGGATTTTGAAAGCACTTCTTTTAGTGTCTGATCCAGTCTATCGTAACGCTGCAAAATAAATTCTTTTAAAACATCCGCTAATATACCGGATGGAAGTGTATCACAGATATATTTCCCAGCGTCAAGTAGAATATAATTTTCTCCTTTTAAATAATTAATAGCTATGTTTAGATACATAATATTTCCAAAAGAGGAATCTAAAATGTATGTTAGATTTTCATCGGATATACTAATATTACCTAATGCTTTAAAAAAGTAATGTTTTAATTCCTCAGTGCCAAGTCTGTTAAAATATATAAAGTCTGTATGACTTGGAGAAAATTTATAAAATGGAATAAGCGCATCCATGTTTTCCTGGATATCTAATTCAAATATTACGAATGTTTGAAAGTTTGGAAAGCGGCTCAATAATATTTCAGTTATTTCGACAAGAAACGCGGCTGTTTGAGAATCAAAATCTTGAAATTTTTCAACATAAACAATCATCGGTTTCTTTTTACAAACAGCAAAAAATTCTTTTTTTATCTTTTCCTCAAAACATAAGTCCGAATCAGATGATACACCATTTGTATCTAGTTTCAGTGCATGTATGACTGATTCTAATTGAAATCGATTTTCCAGATTAGGATATATTTTTATAACATTTTTCTTTTTTTGTATAAAACATTGAGTACAACTTCTTTTCCCAAGTCCTTTTTCGCCATAAACAATCATTGCGTGCGATTTATTTTGAAGCAAATAGACATTTTCCATTGCCTTCAACTTATCTGCATTGATTTTATTATTGTAATTTATAGGAAGAAATTGTGTGTTATCTTCCTCGCTATCAGTTTCTGCTTTTTTTTTATTCCCATTTAGTTTTTCATAAATCATACGGGCTAATTCTCGAGGTGTTGATTTTCTGGCATCAATATAAGCGATACTTCCTACAAGGCCAGGAACTCTCGTATCATCAAACCGTACTGGGAGAATATACTGTTGAAAATTAGGGCGTGATTCATTCTTGTTTCGATCTAAAGCTGAACTGACTTCCAATCTTGTCCATACTTTTTCAACGTATTCTGCTGAAATAAATGGAACAAAATACAAGGCTTTCTCGAAGTAGACGCTATCCAAATATTGTATAAGATTTTTACCCCAGAGATCAACTTGTTCTTTATAGTCATAGAAATGTTTAACATTAAGTCTGGTTAATTCTTTTGATACTTTTTCAACATAATCACGTTGCTCTCCCGCAAATGAAAGTGCTACTTTGTACTCAAAATCCTTCTTTCTCATATCGTTCCTCATATTAATTTGAATAGTGTTGAATAACAAGATATTATCCTGTAATCTAATAAAAGATAATCATATATTATCCTTTATAAGCTCCATCAGATTTCGGGGATGTTTATTAAACAAAATATCCTTTTGCTTAACATTCGACACATGTGTATAAATTTCTGTTGTGCTTATAGAACTATGTCCCAACATTCTTTGTATATACCGAATATCCACATCCTGCTCCAAAAGCAGAGTAGCAAAAGAGTGTCGGAACATATGTGGTGTCAAATGCTGTTCAATTCCAGCAAGTTTGGCATAACGTATAATCATATAGCGGACGGACTGATCTGACAATTTCTTCTGCAGTCTATTTACAAAAAAATACCCACAAGTATCAATATCAGACTTAAAAGTCCCATGATATAAAGAAAGAGCCGAGAGAACCTCTGGATTACCAATCTGCAGGATTCTCTCTTTGGCTCCTTTACCATAAATCAAAATATTGTTACTGATAAAATCTATGTTTACCGGGCGCAAAGAGCATAGTTCAGATATACGCATTCCAGTAGCGAATAAAAGCTCAATAACAGCAATGTCCCGAATACAGCACCGGANAAATAAATGGAACAAAATACAAGGCTTTCTCGAAGTAGACGCTATCCAAATATTGTATAAGATTTTTACCCCAGAGATCAACTTGTTCTTTATAGTCATAGAAATGTTTAACATTAAGTCTGGTTAATTCTTTTGATACTTTTTCAACATAATCACGTTGCTCTCCCGCAAATGAAAGTGCTACTTTGTACTCAAAATCCTTCTTTCTCATATCGTTCCTCATATTAATTTGAATAGTGTTGAATAACAAGATATTATCCTGTAATCTAATAAAAGATAATCATATATTATCCTTTATAAGCTCCATCAGATTTCGGGGATGTTTATTAAACAAAATATCCTTTTGCTTAACATTCGACACATGTGTATAAATTTCTGTTGTGCTTATAGAACTATGTCCCAACATTCTTTGTATATACCGAATATCCACATCCTGCTCCAAAAGCAGAGTAGCAAAAGAGTGTCGGAACATATGTGGTGTCAAATGCTGTTCAATTCCAGCAAGTTTGGCATAACGTATAATCATATAGCGGACGGACTGATCTGACAATTTCTTCTGCAGTCTATTTACAAAAAAATACCCACAAGTATCAATATCAGACTTAAAAGTCCCATGATATAAAGAAAGAGCCGAGAGAACCTCTGGATTACCAATCTGCAGGATTCTCTCTTTGGCTCCTTTACCATAAATCAAAATATTGTTACTGATAAAATCTATGTTTACCGGGCGCAAAGAGCATAGTTCAGATATACGCATTCCAGTAGCGAATAAAAGCTCAATAACAGCAATGTCCCGAATACAGCACCGGAGCTGATATTCTGAGGTTGCCTGTTCTTTCTGCTGATATAAGGTGGACAGGAAAGTTTGTATAGCGTGAAAAGGAATTGTTTTAGGCAAAAGCTTTGCCTCCCGGAAACGGATATCCAGTTTAGAGAAGGGATTTTCAGTTATAACCTCTTTGTACTCCATATAATGAAAAAAGGCTTTTAGACTGGCAATCTTGCGTTTAATCGTTTTCGGCTTATACTGCTTATGCAAATAGGTAATGTAGTTATCAAGGTTATCCTTGAAATAAAATTCCGAAATATTTTGAAGATAATTTGTATACTGCCTCAGATCAATCCGATAAGCTTTCAATGTCTTCTGGTCAAGACGCTTCCTGTATTCACAATATTCAATATATTCCGCAACATAATCATTTAAAGTATTCATAGTCTGACACTCTCCTGTTTTTTAGACTATTATGAGTGCCAGCCTATGAAATGTCTATTATTTCCCCTCTGGAAAGAACTTATCCAGTATCTCCAGACAACCTTTGGAGGTATATCCCCAAAGAATAGAACTGAGCGCCTGCACTGCTTCTGGTCGCTTTCGATAGTAGGTTCTGGGGGATATATTTGCAATATGCGGACGCAGGTTCTCAATGATTTCATCCGTATTCTGAAGCTATTGATGAGACAGGTAGCTGTAGTAAAGGATCCAGTAATACTGTTCTCCATGCTTGTGCTTATTCCGCAGGATGTCCACGGCAGAGTTTAAGAGTGTAAGCATCTTATTGCTTCGCTCAATGCTCTTTGCATAGTTCTCCAGTTTGGTTCCTCCTACATCCGCACCTGCAATATACATGGAATCCAGAAATTCTTCAATGCTGCTTCCGTACTCGATTTCAAAGGTGTTTCGTACCTGCTGGACCGCCAGTTCCAGATTCCAGACGGCATCCCTGTAATTCTTTAACAGTTTCCAGGTATCATGAAACAGAGGGTTCTCCTCCTGTGTTGGGATGTTTTTATTTGGTCTTGTGTTTGCCATAGTATTTACCTCATCTTTCTTGTGCTTTTGATTGACGAATTGGGATTTTGTTACTGAACGATGGACGTGGTGCCCTCAGCAGAGCTTGGCAGGAGAAAGCGTCAGCTCAAACTGATAAGGGATTCTCCCATCCAGACAGCATATCTTCAGTGAATACCTAAAATCTGTTTCCCTGCAGTCGGATAAGGGATATAACTTATACAGGGTTTCGGAGCATTCACAGCACGGAACCCCTTGTGCTACAAGGATTTCCGCCGTTTTTCGGATGACCTGGCAGATGTTGGATTTTGAAACGCTGCCGGACAGGGATGAAACGGTATCCAGCTCCTCCGCTATGTAAATCTGCTCTTCTCTGACAACAGTATTTTCCGGAATGGGAGCATTTTCCGTAATATGGACAGGAACCTGGAATGTCATGGAAACCTCCTCTTTGTCGATCATGACGTCACTGATATTGAACATGGTGGATAAGTAGCTGCACAGATAGATCACACTGCCGTGACGCCCAGTAAAGGAAACGAGGGAAAGGTATTCCTTCTCCTGCAGCTTATTGAGTATCCGGCTGACAGTTGCTTTCGAGATGCCCCAGCGCAGGGAAAGGTCGCTGCAGCTGGTCAGCGGATTGCCGGTGCAGTTGCGGAAATAGACCACGGGGCCGAGTTCGGAGCCCTGGACCTGGCTGTCGTTGTAGATGGCGTGTACCCAAAGATCCAGTACAATATCCATCTCTGAGCATTTTCCCATACTAATCAGCTCATGGACTGCAGCAACCGGGAAAAAGAAAAAGCCCACATCCTTCTGACATGGGTAGTTGTAGTCGAGTGCGGTATTATGCTTTTTCCATCCGGTAATGCAGAATTTGATGAGATGCCCCCTGCCGAGGCGGGTATAGGTAATGTAATTCTGGTTCTGGAGAAAATCCAGGATGGACAGTGCCTGGTGCTGGAACCGTGTGCGGAACCATCCGGAAAGCTCTGAAGTCCTGCAGATCCATTCTCCGGGGCCAACCAGATAGGAGATGCCCTCCAGTCTCTGATAGGAAGAGCGGAAGTTTGCATAGGAGCAGAGTGTCATGTAATAAAAAAGATAGGAACTTCCGTTTGTGCGGATGTTCCTATCCTCCATGAGCGTGCGGATGAATTCCCGGTAGATGCGGCACCGGGGATAGTCCACGATTTGTTTGATTTCTAATTGATAGTCCATATATTCAATCTCCTTTGAAATATTGAGCCAAATCTTGTACTGTAAAACTGTTTATGTTATGATTAGGAAAATAATGCGTTGCTGAAGGAATGAGCGCTCTTTGCCTATGTAGAGTCTGCAAATAAAAAGGTAGCTGACCACCATACGAATCTTTTCCTTGCTAATAGCCTGCTAATTGGACGGGCAGGGACTAAACAATATTAGACGGAAAAAACGGTTTTAGATGGACAACTACCCTCAAAAAAGTCCAAATTACACGGAAAATATGGACAACAGAGAGTTTGCTGGACTCAAAAAAACGGGTTGATTTGACTCCTAAGCGGTAGGTCGGGTGTTCGAATCACCTCGGGAACGTATAAAAAAGCTAAAACCTAATTATCAGGTTTTAGCTTTTTTTCATCTAATTTTCCTATGGATGAAATATCATTTCCCCCTGCAACCATATAACACCCTTAAACCGACGGCCAACTTGGGGCTCTCCTAAAAGATCTTTTTGATTGATACAAACCTCAAAAATTAAATCATGACTTTCCACCGTAAGCACATAGATCTGTTCTTCCGTTAAACTATTTTCCACCTGCTTACACTCTAAAATTTCTCCCAGTATACTGTAATGGTCACACTCTACTCCATAAGGCATAAAGTATGTAGACACAATGGAAAACACATCTTCATTTGCTATTCTTCTGGAAATCATAGAATAAATATCCATATCCTCCAGGGTTAGATTTTCAATAGCTTCCTCATCACCATCTCTGGCTGCCTGAATTAATTTTGTTCTCTGAAGGACAGCATCAGAATTTTCTTCTTCTGTCATTCCTTTGATTACAGGAAGCAGTACCTTGCCGCTTACAGAAAGACCAGTAAACCTAAGTGTTACAGTGCAGGAGGAAAGCTGGTTCAATCGCTTTTCATTTAACAGATCTGCCACATTCTGAACATAAAAAATAATAGATACGCCTAGAGACAGATCATCGCAGACGCCTGCATAGGATTCTTTTTCAGCATGACGCTCTACTGTAACACTGTCATACAGCTTTTCTTGTTTTCCCTGAAAATAAGGAAAATAGTAATCCCTGCGATAATTTTCGTTTTCATCGTATTCTCCGCGAAGTATAATTCCCATTCCTGGTGCAAATTCCTTTTTCCGCTCGGAAAAGTCCACTCCATTCCGATTACCGGAGGTGCGTTCACCTTGATAGCTTTCTTCTGTCATTTGAAGCAAAAAATTCAGTTGCTCTTTATTTTCAATTTCGCTAAAACCTACAGCTCTCAAATATTCGTGCACCGTATTTCACCTCCCTTTTCCAATGAATCAATACCTGTGTAAACTTTTATTTAACTCATTGTACGAAAAAATACACACGAAAGATAATTTTTTAGAAAGTTATCCACATATTATACACTTATCCACATATTATAAAAATGTTTTACTTGATTACTTTCTGACCTCCCATATAGGGCTGCAAAGCTTCTGGAATGCTGACGCTGCTATCCGCATTCAAATTATTCTCCAAAAATGCGATCAACATCCGAGGCGGTGCAACTACTGTATTATTTAATGTATGCGCAAAGTACTTTCCTTTTTCTCCATTGATTCGAATTTTTAAGCGCCGGGCCTGGGCATCTCCCAGATTCGAACAGCTTCCAACCTCAAAATATTTCTTTTGTCTGGGTGACCAGGCTTCCACATCTACAGACTTCACTTTTAAATCCGCCAAATCTCCGGAACAGCATTCCAATGTCCGAACCGGAATATCCAGAGAACGGAAAAGATCTACCGTATTCTGCCACAGCTTATCAAACCACATAGGACTGTCCTCTGGCTCACAGACTACAATCATTTCCTGCTTCTCAAATTGATGAATCCTATACACGCCTCGCTCCTCCAAACCATGAGCACCCTTTTCCTTGCGGAAGCAGGGAGAATAACTGGTCAGCGTCTGCGGAAGACTCTCCGGCTGAAGAATCGTATCAATAAATTTTCCGATCATGGAATGCTCGCTGGTACCAATCAGATATAAGTCTTCTCCTTCAATCTTATACATCATGGCATCCATCTCTGCAAAGCTCATAACACCTGTAACTACATTGCTGCGAATCATAAAGGGCGGTACACAATAAGTAAATCCCCTGCCGATCATAAAGTCTCTGGCATAGGCGATTACTGCAGAATGAAGCCTTGCAATGTCTCCCATAAGATAATAAAATCCATTCCCTGCTACTTTTCTGGCACTGTCTAAATCAATGCCGTTGAATTTCTCCATAATTTCTGTATGATAGGGAATATCAAAATTAGGTACAACCGGCTCACCATAACGCTGTACCTCTACGTTCTCACTGTCATCCTTACCAATGGGAACACTTGGATCAATAATATTAGGAATGGTCATCATGATTTTTAATATTTTCTCATCCAACTCTTTTTCTTTTTCCGAAAGAGCAGACAGGCGATCTGCCTGTGCAGCAACCTGCTTCTTTACTTCTTCTGCCTCTTCCTTTTTTCCCTGACCC
The DNA here is from genome assembly GCA_910574255.1 of Clostridia bacterium. Lineage (GTDB taxonomy): Bacteria > Bacillota > Clostridia > Lachnospirales > Lachnospiraceae > Laedolimicola. The sequence continues at coordinate 366,987 of CAJTAK010000004.1, read as the reverse complement.
ATCAATGCGCCGATCTGCTTGGAAAGCTTGTTTCTCGCTGCTCGTAAAGCATCTGCCTCTTGTTGAGCTTCCCTTTTTTGTGCATCCAATTCAATAACCTCATCTACCAGCTTAAGCTTTTGATCCTGAAATTTATTCTTTATATTTTGCTTTACAATCTCCGGGTTTTCCCGTACAAACTTCATATCCAGCATAATTGTAATCTCCTTTAGTCATTTACTGCTTTTTCATCATATACCACTCTGATTCATTTTTCAAGCCTAGCTTTTATTTTTTGCCTGATTCAGGGCTTTTTCTTCTTCCTCTGAAAGATTAATCTGACATTCTCCCTTTACAATTTGTTTTACATAGGAATAACTTCCTTCATTTGCATACACTGAATTTATAATAAATCCATTTTCCTCTTGATCTAAAAGTGCTAATGCGTAACTCAATTCACCGCTCATCTCGCGAAATGCGTCATATTTTACCATTCCCATTTTCTGATAAGTCATACGCTGAATTTTCTTCAACACTTCTATTTCTACCTGCAATTTCTTATTTTCTTTATCTGCAATTTGGACCTTCTCCATATAAGAGAGAAGTTCTTCTTCTAAACTCTTACCGTCTTTTCCTTCTAAAAAAGCTTCTATACGCTTTTTCAGCTTTTTTTGTTTACATAACACGATAATTATTATAATTATAAGGACTACTAAAAGAAGTACTATAGCAAATAAGTAATACGCAGGGTCAATTCCTGTATATTGATAGATGTAATCTAAAACTGGGCTGTTCACGTCTTTTTCCTCCTGTCGTATTTTAAATTTTAATCATCTTTCTGATATTTTTATTATGTATGAGAAGTATTCAATATAATATCAATAATTCGTTCCAAATCTTCTTTAGAATAATACTCTATCTCAATTTTTCCATTACCCTTTGCTTTTTGATGAATAGATACCTTACTTCCAACAGCCTCTTTCATCTTTTCTTCCAAATCCGTATAAATAAAATCTTGTACAACTTTTTCCTTTTTCTTTTCTGTCTTTCCTTTCTGAATGTCCTTTACAATTTTTTCAATCTCACGGACACTAAGTTTTTCATCAAATACGCGAGCTGCTGTTGTCACTTGCAGCTCAGGATCTTCAATTCCCAATAATGCTCTGGCATGTCCTGTTGTAAGCATGTCATCAATCACCATTTGCTGTACTCGTTCATCCAATTTCAATAAACGCATTGAATTAGTAACCGTAGTTCGGCTTTTTGAAACTCTTTCTGCTACCTCATCCTGTTTCAGATTAAATTCTTCCAAAAGACGTTTGTAGGCTATAGCTTCTTCAATGGGATTAAGACTTTCCCTTTGAATATTTTCAATCAGAGATATCTCAACAACTTCCAGATCTGTATATTCTTTTACTATAACAGGAACTTCTTTTAGACCCGCTAGTTTTGCAGCTCGCCACCTTCTCTCTCCTGCAATAATCTCATAAAATCCGTTTTTTTCTTGCACAATCAGGGGCTGAATAATACCAAACTGACGAATAGAATCTGCAAGTTCCATTAAAGCATCTTCCTCGAATTGTTTTCGAGGCTGATCTTTATTTGGTCCCACCTTTGAAATCTTTATTTTTAATTCTATAGGTTTCTCAACAATCTTTTCTACTATTTTTTCTTTTTCTGGCTGTGATGATTTAATTGTTTCCGGAATAAGACTATCCAATCCTTTTCCTAACCCACTTTTCCTTGCCACTTTAGTCTTCCTCCCTATTTATAACTTCTTCTGCCAAAGCCCTATAACTTTCTGCTCCCGCTGATTTTGTATCATATATGGTAATGGGATACCCGTGGCTGGGTGCTTCCGCCAGACGAACATTTCTTGGGATTATTGTACTATATACCTTTTGTTTTACATTTGCCCTTACATTTTCTACTACCTGCAAAGAAAGATTTGTTCTGGCATCAAACATGGTAAAGACGATTCCTTCTATATCCAAATATGGGTTTAACCGTTCTTTTACCAAATTAATAGTATGTATTAACTGACTCAATCCTTCCAAAGCATAATACTCACACTGAATTGGGACTAAGACAGTATCTGCTGTAGTCATAGCATTAATTGTTAAAAGGCTCAAAGATGGAGGGCAGTCTATTAAAATAAAATCATATTTGTCTTTAATTTCATCTACATCTTTTTTTATAATATATTCCTTTTCTGGTATACCTATCAATTCTATCTCCGCTGCTGCTAAATCCACATTAGAAGGAATCAAATAAAGATTTTCAAACTCTGTAAATTCAATGCAATCTTGTATAGCTGCTTCTCCTAGAATTAAATCATAAACTGTATATTCTAATTGACTTTTATCAACACCCACACCGCTAGTTGCATTTCCTTGGGGATCTAAATCTATTAATAGAACCTTCTTATTTTTTTCTGCTAGGGCAGCGGATAAATTAATTGCAGTTGTTGTCTTACCTACACCGCCCTTTTGATTGGCAATAGCTATTACTCTTCCCATAAACAAATATTTCCTTCCTATTTTTTATGTTTCACGTGAAACATTCATTCACAAGTTAGTTTTAATTATATCACATTATTCTGCAGTATAAAACTATTTTATTTGTTTCACGTGAAACATTTTAAAAATCAGAATTATTTCGAGCATAGAGGTTCCTTTGCAGGCATTCCCGCTTTTCTTGGATATTTTTTTGGCGTATATCCCGTTTTTCTTATTTTTACAATACAACGAAAAACATCTGTATCAGGAAGTAATACTTCTCTCTGCTCCTCTATTATTCCTCCAAGAATATTAATTGCTCTTCTCCCAGATTCTAATTCTTCCTGTATTTTACCTGACTTATACGCAATAAAAAAACCTTCCTTTCTTACAAAAGGAATACAATATTCTGATAAAGTTGATAAATTTGCAACAGCTCTGGAAACACAAAGGTCAAATTGTTCCCTATAATTATCCTTTTTTGCTAAATCTTCCGCCCGACCATGGATTGCTATAATTTTTTCTAATCCAAGTTTTTGAATAACCTCATTTAAAAATTGAACCCTTTTATTTAAGGAATCCAATAACACCACATCTAAATCCGGATAAATAATTTTTAAAGGAATCCCGGGAAATCCTGCACCAGTACCTACATCAATTAATCTTCCCTTGGGAATAACTATCTGATGAATCATCAAACTATCAATAAAATGTTTCAATATCACTTCATCAAAATCTACAATCGCAGTCAAATTCATTACCTTATTTTTTTCCAACAAAAACTCATAATATTGAAAAAATTGAACTGCTTGTTGATCTGTCAATTCTAATTTAAGTTTTTTAAATTTTTCTTTAATCTTTTCCATTTTATCCATTATTCATACTTACCTTAATTTATAAGTCTTCTTTTTTGTTGTTCCATATAAACCAAAAGTACCGAAATATCTGCCGGTGATACTCCGGAAATACGGGAAGCCTGTCCGATAGATACAGGTCTGTATTTTTCAAGCTTCTGTCTTGCTTCCAAACGAAGACTCGGAACTTCCGCATATGGAAAATTTCCAGGAATATACCTATTTTCTAATTTTTTAAATTGCTCAACCTGTTTTTCCTGACGCTTAATGTATCCTTCATATTTAATATTAATATTTACCTGCTCCGCCACACCCTTAGCAAGCTTTGGCCGTTCCGGATCCAAAGGTGCCAAAATATCATAATTTAGTTCCGGTCGACGTATCAATTCTGCAAGAGTAGAACCAGATGTAAGAGATGCGCTTTTTGCTCGCTCTAATAATCTCTGTACCTTTTCGCCCGTTCCAATATTCACATGCTGCACTCTGTTGATTTCCTCTGAAATCTGTTTTTCCTTTTCCAAAAGTAGCTGATATCGATCTTCTGAAATAAGCCCCACTTGATACCCCAGCTTAGTTAAACGCAGATCGGCATTGTCTTGACGCAATAAAAGACGATATTCGGCACGAGAAGTCATCATTCGATAAGGTTCCCTATTTTCTTTTGTAACCAAATCATCTACTAATACACCAATATAAGCCTGAGAACGATCCAAAATCAATTGCTCTTTTCCTAGTATTTTCATAGATGCATTAATACCTGCCAAAAGCCCCTGTGCTGCCGCCTCTTCATAACCGGAGCTTCCATTAAACTGGCCACCGCTGAATAATCCGGAAACATCCCGAAATTCTAAAGTAGGAGCAAGCTGTCTGGGATCAATACAATCATATTCAATAGCATAAGCATTTCGAACAATCCTTACATTCTCTAAACCAGCTACAGAAGAATACATCTTATGCTGAACATCTTCTGGTAAAGAGCTGGACATGCCACCCACATACATTTCATTGGTATAAAGTCCCTCCGGTTCAATAAATACCTGATGCCGATTTTTATCTGCAAACTTTACTACCTTATCTTCAATAGAAGGGCAGTATCTTGGCCCTGTCCCTTCTATCATACCGGAATACAAAGGAGAACGATCCAAATTCTCACGAATAATTTCGTGAGTCTTTTCATTAGTATAAGTCAACCAACATGATACCTGTTCCTTCTGAACATCTTCCGGATCTGTAGTAAAAGAAAAAGGAACAACTTTCTCATCACCAAACTGTTCCTCCATTTTACTAAAATCAATGGAACGTCGATCAATACGTGCAGGAGTTCCTGTCTTAAAACGATACATTTGAATTCCCAAAGACTTTAAAGAATCTGACAAATAATTGGCCGCCTGCAACCCATTGGGTCCCGTGGCATTGCTTACATCTCCATAAATGCATCTTGCTCTTAAATATGTGCCTGTACAAAGTATTACAGCTTCCGCATAATAAACAGCTCCGGAATAAGTCTTAAGCCCAGTCACATGATGATTCTCTGATAAAATCTCTGTTACTTCAGCCTGCACAATTGAAAGATTTTCTGTGTTTTCCAAAACTCTACGCATACTACGACTATACTCAGATTTGTCCGCCTGTGCACGCAGAGAATGTACTGCCGGACCCTTGGAAACATTGAGCATTTTTGACTGGATAAAAGTCCTGTCAATATTCTTTCCCATTTCTCCGCCCAAAGCATCAATCTCACGAACCAAATGTCCCTTTGAGGTTCCTCCAATATTTGGATTGCAAGGCATAAGTGCAATACTGTCAATGCTTACTGTAAACATAATAGTTTTTAAACCCAATCTGGCACAAGCCAGCGCCGCTTCACAGCCTGCATGTCCGGCACCTACTACAGCCACCTGACAATTTTCACTATACACAGATTCCGATTTCATCTTTCATATCCTTCCATTATTTTCCAATACAAAAACGACTAAAAATTTCCTGCGTTAGATCTTCACTCATTTCTTCTCCTAAAATAGCTCCCAAAGAAGAATAAGCACCCATCAAATCAACAGTATAAAGATCCTCCGGCATTCCTTCACAGATACTATTCTTCACCATAAAAAGGCTTTCCTTTGCTTTCTCCAAAGCAGTCTTATGACGAATATTTGTAATAATAAGCTCATCATTAAAAGAAATACTTCCCTGAAAAAACAAATCTCGAATTATCTCTTCCAATTCTTTCAGTCCATGACCACTTTTTGCTGATACTGTAACCACTGGATGCTGTATCTGATCCTGAATCATTTCCTCTGTTACAACAGACAGTAAATCTGATTTATTCAACAATATAATCGACTTCTTATTATGCAAAAAAGCAAGAATTTCTTTGTCACTCTCATCCAAAGCGCAGGAACTGTCCACCACATATAGGATCAAATCAGCAGATTCAGCTTGTTCCTTTGCCCGATTCACACCTATTTGTTCTACAATATCCTGAGTTTGCCTGATTCCTGCCGTATCCAAAATATTCAAATTGACTCCATCCAAATGAAGCTGTTCTTCCAAAATATCCCGGGTCGTTCCCGCAATCTCTGTTACAATTGCACGTTCCTCTCCAAGAAGAGCATTCATAAGTGAAGACTTTCCTGCATTCGGCTTTCCTAAAATAACAGTCTTAATTCCCTCTTTTACAATTCTTCCATTATCAAAAGTATTTAAGAGTTTATCAATCTCTGAAATAAGATATTCCAGATTTTTTGAAAGCTTATCACTATATCCATCCAGACTGATATGCTCCGGGTCATCCAAAGCAGATTCTAAAAAAGCAGTTTCATATAAAATCCGTTTTCTAAAATCCTTTACTTTTTCACTGACAGAGCCTTTTAATTGAGAAACAGAACTTTTCAAGGCCAATTGATTCTTTGCTTGAATCAAATCCATAACTGCTTCTGCCTGCGAAAGATCCATTCTTCCATTGAGAAACGCACGCTTTGTAAATTCCCCTGGCTCAGCAGGACGTGCCCCTTTTTTGATGACAGTCTCCAAAATCCTGCGAAGTACAAGAATACCTCCATGACAATCTATTTCTACAGTGTTCTCCGCCGTATAGCTGTGGGGAGCCTTCATCAAAAGAATAATCACCTCATCCAGCAATTCTTCTCCATCATAGATATTTCCATAATGAATAGTGTATGAATGCTGATCCGATATTCTTTTTCCCGGATTTTTAAATTTAAAAATCTGTTCTATAATAGAGAAAGCATCTTCTCCGCTAATACGAATAATTCCAATTCCTCCGCTGGACATAGCTGTAGATATAGCTGCAATCGTATCACTATTCATAAGAAATACCCTTTCTTTTTCCTATCTTCACAAAAAGGAACGCCTCAGCGTTCCTTTTTCTCTCAGTCAACAGAATTGCCATTTACTTAGACCGCTGTCCACGGGAATTGCGGTTATAACGATTCCGATTTTTTCCTCCATTATAATGTTCCAAACGCACTCCTTCTCTCAAAGTTACAACTACACGGCGATAAGGTTCTTCCCCTTCACTATGAGTACAAACAAATTTATCATTTTGAAGAGCCGAATGAATCACACGCCGTTCATAAGGATTCATAGGTTCTAAGGAAACAGGCTTTCTCGTTCTTTTTACCTTATGAGAAATATTCTTTGCAAGATTCTCTAAGGTTGCTCTTCTTCTTTCCCGATAATTTTCCGTATCAACCTTTACACGAATATATTCTTCACTCTTTTTATTCGCAACCAGGCTGGTCAAATATTGAAGAGAATCTAAAGTCTGTCCTCTCTTTCCAATAAGGACACCCATATCATCCCCTTCCAGGTCAACAGTAATTTCATGTTCTTGAGGATGAGCAGTTACTATTACCTGAACTTTCATTTCCATAGCTGCAAATACCTTATTCAAAAATTCCTGAACAGGAACTACATCAATCTCAATCGGTTTTTTCTCTGGCTTCTTCTCTGCTTTTACTTCTACAGCAGGCTTTTCCTCTTTTTCAGCCTGTTCCTTTTTAACTTCTTTTTTTACTTCCTTTGCAGGCTCCTTTTTAGGTTCCGGAGATACAGGCTTTTCTACAGCTTTCTCATTTACTTTTTCCAAAATCTTTTCTACTTCTTTTTCTGCTTTCTTTGATGCCTGAATCTCTTCCTCAGTCTGAATATGAGCTTTGATCACAGCCTTTCTACTTCCAATACCAAGAAATCCGGCACTTCCCTGAGAAATCACTTCGTATGCAATCTTATCCCGCGTAGTGCCAAACTTAATTGCAGCTTCTAATATAGCATCATCAACTGTTTTTGCCGAAACTTCAATATATTCCATAGTGAACCCCTCACTTTTTATTTATTTTTGCCCTTATTGTTCTTTTCATTATACTGTTCTACCATTCTCGCCTTGGCTGCCAGACTTCCCGGTTTTGCCGTTCCCTTACTGTAATATTCGGTAGAATCCTGAATTGCTTTCTGACGTTCCTCAGAAGTAATCTCTCTTTTTGTTGTCTCTACATTGCGGGTGCTTGTCCTTGCTACATTACTAAGCCGTTCCGGAGGAAGCCCGTTTTTCTCTCTCTTCCTATTATAAGCTTCTATATTCTTTTTAATTTCTTCATCAATATCCATCTTACTTAGATGCTTATTGATTATCAACTGCTGAATGGTACGGACCACAGCACTCATAATCCAGTAGATGCCTACACCAACGGGAAGAATGGCACAAAAATATACGGACATAAGAGGCATAAAATTATTCATCATTTTCATGGACTGCATCATTTCATTATTCTCACCGTCCGCAGAAGCCGCCGCCTGGGGCATCAGCTTCAAGCTGAACCACTGACTTAAGCCCGCCAGTACCGGAATAAGAAGTGCAACTACAATCCACAGATAATTCCCCTCAGCAAAACTTTCCTTAATGGTATACCAGGGTGAATTTACAATATTCAGTCCCAGAAAATCATTAAAACCGCTCAAAGTGTGCTGCGTACTCTCCACAACACTGCTTAAGCCTGGAAATTCCGCTGCTATACTTTCCCACTCTGCGGTAGTTGCCTTATTCAGCACATCAATGATGGTATTCTCCAAAGCAAAATCACGCTTCTGAAAGGACGCAGCGCTTTTGAGTCCCTTAATAAATGCGCTTCCGCCCGAAGTACTCAGCAAATCTGTCACCAGAGGATAGTAAGCCATCTTAATCTTATCAATATATGCGGGAATCGCATACACCACTGCATATACTGCAAGCAGAACCGGAAACTGGATAAGCATGGGAAGACAGGTTCCCGTAGGCGAAGTGCCGTACTTTGCATAGACAGCCTTTGTCTCGTCCTGCATCTTCAGCATAGACGCCTGATCCTGTTTTCCTTTGTACTTTTTCTGAATCGCCTGGATCTCCGGATTCATCCGCATAGACATTTTTGAAAACTTCTGCTGCTTATATGTCAACGGAATCATAAGCATATATACAATAATGGTAAACAGAATAATAGCAAAGCCTACATTGGCAATTCCGATAGAATCCAGAAAATTAAAAATCTGATTAATAATCCAGCCTAATATTTTCGCAATATCACCCAGAATAAATCTAGAATCCTGTGTTAAAAACAAACTTGTCAATGGAAAAATCCTCCTTTAGCTTTTACCCCTGGATATCCTTTTCCTCAAAAATCTTTGCGGCTAAAGGAAACCTTACGGCACCGGATCATATCCTCCCTTAGAAAATGGATTACATCTTAAAATCCTCCATACAGCCAGAATACTTCCTTTTATGGCTCCATATTTCTGAATGGCCTCCAATCCATACTGGGAACAGCTTGGAATGTAAGGACATCTGGTACTTTTCATCGGCGATAGATATTTCTGATAAAATTGAATCAATCTGATCAATATGGTTTTCATTCTTTTCTGATAACTCCCTGAAGCTTTCCCAAGTGAAGCAATGCATTGCGGATCTCTTCAAAGCTTTTTCCTTTTGCATTTACCCTTGCGATGACTACCATGTCCAAACCACTATTGAACATGTCTTCCTGTAGCCGGTAACTTTCCCTGACCAGTCTTGTTATCCTGTGTCTTACCACACTGTTGCCTACTTTCTTACTGACGGATACACCAAGACGGTTCTTTGCAAGACCGTTTTCTCTTACATAGAGAACAAGATAACGGTTTGCACAAGATTTTCCTTCCTTATATATAAGCCGAAAATCCTGGTTCTTTTTCAACGATTCTGAATGAGGATACTTCATATCTCCTCCACATCAAAACATAAGCAGATCAAAAAAACACGTGCAGATCTAAAGAAACACCATACGGGTATCCCTTTATGCACAAAAGACATGTGCAGATCTAAGGAAAAAGGCCACATATATGCGGCCTACGCTGATAACTTCTTTCTTCCTTTTAATCTTCTAGCTGCTAACACTTTCCTTCCGCCAGCAGTACTCATTCTCGCTCTGAATCCATGAACTCTCGCTCTGGACTTCTTCTTTGGCTGAAATGTCATTTTCATCTCTCAAAACACCTCCTCTTCTAAAAAACATTATCTCAATTATATTCGGAAAAGCCTACAAAGTCAAGCAATTTACAGGCTTTTTTCGTTTTCTGGATTTTAAACAGTATTTTGTTATTAAAGAAAATTTTATCCACAATATGTGGATAAGTTGTGGATAAAATGTGGAAAAATGGAATTTTTTATTTTTTCTTGATTATGAAAATGATTTGTTATATTATTGAATATAGGGTAGCATGCATTTTTTTACAGCCACTTTGAGGAGAATAATACAATGAACCTAATTTTAGATAAATGGAGCGATATTCTGGAACATATTCGAAAAGAACATGAACTTTCAGATGTGTCCTTTGAGACATGGCTTCTTCCTTTAAAAATACACAGCATAGAAGGTCATACCGTACGGATTATTGTACCCGTAGATCAAATGGTTACTTATTTAAATTCAAAATTTAAAATTCCAATCTATGTAGCCATTGCAGAATTCACAGGGGAAAAATATGACATTGAATTTATCACAAAAGAAGAAGCTGACGCATTTGACCTAAAGCAGAAAAAGGAATCGCCTGCTGCTTCCGCTTTACGCAGACAAGTACCAGTAAATGTAATTTCCGAACAGTCTAATATTAATGCAAAATATACCTTTGACACTTTTGTAGTAGGAAATAATAATAAGTTTGCCCATGCTGCATCTCTGGCCGTAGCTGAAACACCGGGAATTGTCTATAATCCGCTTTTTCTCCATGGAGGTGTAGGACTTGGCAAAACCCATTTGATGCACGCCATTGCAAACCATATATTAAATATTAATCCTAATATGAAGGTTCTCTATGTAACCAGTGAATATTTTACCAACGAATTGATCGAAACTCTCCGTGCAGGTGATCCAACTGGTATGACCAAATTCAGAGAAAAATATCGGAATATTGATGTTCTGTTAATTGACGATGTACAATTCATTATTGGAAAAGAAAGTACTCAGGAAGAATTCTTCCATACTTTCAACTCCCTTCACAATGTCAATAAGCAGATTATAATTTCCAGTGATCGTCCTCCCAAAGATATCGAGACTCTTGAGGAACGCTTAAGGACACGTTTTGAATGCGGCCTGATTGCCGATATTTCTTCCCCGGATTTTGAAACTCGTATGGCAATTCTTCGTAAAAAAGAAGAATTGGAAGGATATCAGATTGATGATGGCATCATTACCTACATAGCTACCAATGTAAAATCCAATATTCGTGAGCTGGAAGGAGCTTTCAATCGACTCATAGCCCTTTCTACATTGGAAAAACGTCCTATTGACATGCCTCTGGCTGAGGAAGCAATTAAGGATATTATTTCACCTGGAGAGAGCCGTAAGGTTACACCAGAACTGATCATTGATATTGTTGCAGAACATTTTCATGTAAAACCAGATGACATCAAAGGTAAAAAGCGAACTGCTGATATTGTATACCCCAGACAGATCGCCATGTACCTCTGCCAGGATCACGGAACCTCCTTTAAACGAATTGGAGAGCTCTTAGGAGGCAGAGACCATACAACGGTTATGCACGGAGTAGAAAAAATTTCCAATGAATTAAAGGTGAATGACTCTACCGTACGTCTCGTTGAAACCATACGGAAAAAGATCTATCCCAATTAAAATTTATCCCTCTACACTTATGGATAACGTTGGGATAAGCAGTGGAAAACTTTTCACAACTTCAAGTATGTGTACAACCTACCCTGTTTTCCACAAGCCTTCTATAATATTTTCACATACTTATCCTTTTGGAAAATGCCTTTATTACAAGGCTTAAAACTGGTTTTCAACATATTCACAGCCCCTACTAAGACTAAGACGGATTATTTTATTTATATATATATGAAAGGAGTTTTCCACATCATGAAAATCGTTTGTAATAAAACAGATTTATTAAAAGGTGTAAACATAGTTTTGAAAGCCGTTCCTTCCAAAACAACAATGTCCATTTTGGAATGTATCCTGATTGATGCTTCTGCTCAGAAAATCAAGCTTACAGCAAATGATATGGAACTTGGAATCGAGACTGTTATTGAAGGTGATATTCTGGAAAAAGGAATTGTAGCCATTGATGCTAAGATTTTTTCAGAAATTGTTCGAAAGCTTCCGGACAATTATGTTGCTATTGAAACAAATGCCAACTTCCAGACAAAGATTACCTGTGAGAAAGCAAAGTTTAATATTTCAGGAAAGTCAGGCGAGGATTTTTCCTATCTTCCTTATATAGAAAAAGAAGATCATATCAGTATCTCTCAATTCAGTTTAAAAGAAATCATTAAGCAGACCATATTTTCTATCTCTGACAATGAAAATAATAAAATGATGACAGGAGAACTATTTGAACTAAACGACTACAATTTGAAGGTAGTTTCTTTGGATGGCCATCGTGTTTCTATCCGCAATTTGGAGTTAAAGGAAAGCTATGACTCGAAAAAAGTCATTGTACCAGGAAAGACTCTAATGGAAATCAGCAAGATCCTTTCCGGAGAAATGGATTCTTTTGTCAATATCTTTTTTACAAAAAATCATATTGTTTTTGAATTTGATGAGACAGTCGTTGTTTCCCGTCTGATTGAAGGAGAATACTTTCGCATTGAACAGATGCTTTCCAATGATTATGAGACAAAGGTTCAAGTAAATAAAAAAGAATTGCTAAATTGTATTGATCGTGCCACTCTCCTTATCAAGGAGGGTGATAAAAAGCCGATTATCATTGAGATCGGCGATGGAGAAATGCATCTTAAGATAACCTCAGGAGTAGGTTCTATGAATGAGGAGATTGTGATTGAAAAAGAAGGAAAAGATATTTTAATTGGATTTAATCCAAAGTTTTTGATTGATGCACTTAGAGTGATTGATGATGAAATAATTACACTATATATGGTAAATCCAAAGGCACCCTGTTTTATAAGAGATGAAGAACAGTCTTATATTTATCTGATTCTGCCTGTGAATTTTAATAGTGCAGTCAATTAAGGAATAGGAGAACATATGGAAGAAATACATATTCGGGATGAATTTATTAAGCTTGGCCAGGCTTTGAAGCTGGCCGGGCTGGTAGATTCCGGTGTGGATGCAAAGTATGTGATACAAGAAGGGCATGTAAGAGTAAATGGGGAGACAGAGTATCAGAGAGGGAAGAAACTTCATTCTGGTGATATTTTTTCTTACCATGGACAGGATGTCAGGGTGTCATGATTATACAATCCATAGAGCTGAAGAATTTCCGGAACTACCGGGAATTGAAGCTGTACTTTGATGAAAATACGAATATCTTCTATGGGGATAATGCCCAGGGAAAGACAAATATCCTGGAGGCTGTCTATTTAAGCGGCACTACAAAGTCTCACAAGGGAAGCCGGGATAGGGATATGATCTTTTTTGGAGAAGAAGAAGGCCATCTGCGTACTTTTGTAAAAAAGGGCGAAATGGATTATCGTATTGATATTCATTTAAAAAAGAGCAGAACAAAGGGAATTGCAGTTAATGGTATTCCCATCAAAAAAGCAGGTGAGCTCTTTGGAATTGCTAATTTTGTATTTTTTTCTCCGGAAGATCTGAGTATTATTAAGCAGGGGCCGGGAGAAAGAAGAAGATTTCTGGATATGGAATTATGCCAGCTTGATAAGGTATATCTGCATAATCTGACCAATTACAATCGGATTGTAGTCCAGAGAAATCGGCTTTTAAAAGATTTGGCACTTCGCAGTGATCTGGAAGAAACTCTGGATGTATGGGATATGCAGCTGGCAGAGTATGGAAGTAAGATTATTGTCGGAAGGGAGTTATTTATTCGGCAATTAAGTGAGATTATTTCCGGAATCCATAAAAATCTCTCAGGTGGCAAAGAAGATCTTCAAATCTCTTATGAAAAAAATGCAGAGGTAGCAGATCTTTATGAGATGATTCGAAGGAACAGGGATCGGGATAGAAAAATGAAAACTTCTACTGTAGGCCCCCATCGAGATGATTTACGGTTCGTTATAGATTCTATTGATATTCGAAAATTCGGTTCTCAGGGCCAACAAAGGACAGCCGCACTTTCCCTGAAATTATCGGAAATTGAATTGGTAAAAAAAATCATTCATGATACACCGGTATTGTTATTAGATGATGTTTTGTCTGAACTTGATCATAATAGGCAAAACTATTTATTAAACAGTATTCATGATATTCAAACTATGATTACCTGTACGGGTCTGGACGAATTTGTCAATCATAGGTTTTCCATTAATAAGGTATTTCGGGTAATCGAAGGTGCCGTATGGGATGAGAATTAGAAGCAGCAATTTGTTCTGGATAAGAGTTATACAGAGCATATTGAGGAAATAAAAATAGGAGGTTATATATGAGTACAGAGTACGGTGCAGATCAAATCCAGATTTTGGAGGGGCTGGAAGCAGTCCGGAAAAGACCTGGCATGTATATTGGAAGCACCTCTGCCAGGGGGCTCCACCATCTGGTATATGAGATTGTGGACAATTCCGTAGACGAGGCATTGGCAGGATTTTGTAAAAATATTGACGTATCCATCAATAAAGATAATTCTATTACAGTTATTGACGATGGAAGGGGAATTCCGGTAGGAATTAATCACAAGGCCGGGATACCAGCTGTAGAGGTAGTATTCACTATTCTTCATGCAGGCGGTAAATTTGGCGGCGGAGGATACAAAGTATCCGGCGGACTTCATGGTGTGGGAGCTTCTGTAGTAAATGCTCTTTCCGAATGGTTAGAGGTTACTATTTACAGTGGAGGAAAAATCTATAGACAGCGTTATGAAAGAGGCCATGTAATCTATAAGCTGAAAGAGATAGGAACTTGTGACCTTGAAAAGACAGGTACCACGGTAGTATTTCTTCCGGATAAGAAGATATTTGAAGAAACAGTTTTTGATTATGATACTTTAAAGATACGCCTTCGGGAGATGGCTTTTCTGACAAAAGGATTAAATATTATTCTCAGAGATAAAAGGGAAGAAAAAGAGGTTGTAAAGGAGTTCTGTTATGAAGGAGGAATCCGGCAGTTTGTGGAATACCTGAATCGTTCTAAGACCAGCCTTTATGAGCCTATTATCTACTGTGAAGGCATGGTAAATGATGTATATGTAGAGGTTTCTATGCAGCATAATGATTCTTATACAGAAAACTGCTACAGCTTTGTAAATAATATTAATACTCCGGAAGGAGGAACTCATTTAACAGGATTTAAAAATGCACTCACAAAAACCTTTAATGATTATGCAAGAAAAAATAAGCTTTTAAAGGATAGTGAACCCTCTTTGAGCGGCGAGGACATCAGAGAAGGTTTGACAGCCATTATCAGCATAAAAGTTGGTGAGCCTCAGTTTGAAGGTCAGACGAAGCAGAAGCTGGGCAACAGTGAAGCCAGGGGAGCTGTAGATAATGTGGTATCTGAACAATTGATGATTTTTCTGGAGCAGAATCCAACCATTGCAAAGGTAATTCTTGAGAAATCAATTTTAGCTCAGAGAGCCAGAGATGCAGCAAGAAAAGCCCGTGATCTGACTAGAAGAAAGACGGCTCTTGACGGTATGGCTTTGCCTGGCAAGCTGGCAGACTGTTCTGATAAGAATCCGGAAAATTGTGAGATCTACATTGTAGAGGGTGACTCTGCAGGGGGGTCTGCAAAGACAGCTCGTTCCCGTGCAACACAGGCAATTCTTCCTCTGCGCGGAAAGATTTTGAACGTAGAAAAAGCAAGACTTGATAAAATATATGCCAATGCAGAGATTAAAGCTATGATTACTGCATTTGGAACAGGAATTCATGAGGATTTTGATATTTCAAAGCTTCGTTACCACAAGATTATTCTCATGACAGATGCAGATGTTGATGGCGCCCATATTAGTACCCTGCTTTTGACTTTTATTTATCGTTTTATGCCGGATTTGATTCGGGAGGGTTATGTATATCTGGCACAGCCTCCGCTGTATAAGCTGGAAAAAAATAAAAAAGTATGGTACGCCTACAGTGATGAAGAATTGAATCAGATTTTAACAGAGGTTGGACGGGATCAAAGCAATAAGATTCAGCGTTATAAAGGTTTGGGAGAGATGGATGCAGATCAGCTTTGGGAGACAACTATGGATCCGGAGCACAGAATCTTAAAACGTGTTATGATAGACGATACAAATTCCGCAGAGATTGATTTAACCTTTACTACTCTTATGGGAGATAAAGTAGAACCAAGACGGGAGTTTATAGAGACGAATGCGAAGTATGTGAAGAATTTGGATATATAGAATAAATAATTACAGAATGGTAAAGTCGCAAAGGCGCACGAGAGGAACTTTCATGAGTGCCCTTTCGAATGAAAGTTTCTCTCATTACCTGTGTGTCGAAGTGATTTTACTCTTTAGTGCTATCGCACAGCGATTTTGAATAGGAGAATAGAATGGAAGATAATATCTTTGACAAGGTCCATGAGGTAGATTTGAAAAAGACCATGGAAGATTCCTATATTGATTATGCTATGAGCGTTATTGCGGCTCGTGCTCTTCCAGATGTAAGGGATGGCTTAAAGCCAGTGCAGCGCCGTGTGCTGTACTCTATGATTGAATTAAACAATGGTCCAGATAAGCCTCATCGTAAATGCGCCCGTATTGTCGGCGATACTATGGGTAAATATCATCCTCATGGAGACAGCTCTATCTACGGAGCTTTGGTTAACATGGCTCAGGAATGGTCTACCCGTTATCCTTTGGTAGACGGACACGGTAATTTTGGATCTGTTGATGGAGACGGTGCAGCGGCCATGCGTTATACAGAAGCGCGTTTAAGCAAGATTTCCATGGAAATGCTGGCAGACATCAACAAAGATACGGTAGACTTTGTACCTAACTTTGATGAGACAGAGAAGGAGCCCTCCGTGCTTCCTTCCAGATATCCAAATCTTCTGGTAAATGGTACGACTGGCATTGCCGTAGGAATGGCTACCAATATTCCGCCTCATAATTTGAAGGAAGTAATTGCCGCAGTTGTAAAGCTTATTGATAATCGGGTTTTAGAAGATCGAGATACAGAAATTGAAGAAGTATTAAAGATTGTTAAAGGTCCGGACTTTCCTACCGGAGCAGAAATTCTGGGTACAAGAGGCATTGAGGAAGCTTATCGAACCGGACGGGGAAAAATTCGTGTTCGTGCTGTTACAAATATTGAAGCAATGGCCAACGGAAAGAATCGTATTATAGTCACAGAGCTTCCCTATATGGTAAATAAAGCACGTCTTATTGAGAAAATTGCAGATCTGGTTAAGGAAAAGCGAATTGACGGTATTACTTATATTGGAGATGAATCCAGCCGAGAGGGAATGCGGATTAATATTGAGCTGAGAAAGGATGTAAATGCAAATGTCATTTTAAATCAGCTCTACAAGCATACACAGCTTCAGGATACCTTTGGAGTAAATATGCTGTCCCTGGTGAATAATCAGCCGAAAACCTTAAATCTTTTGGATATGCTGAAGTATTATCTTCTTCATCAGGAGGATGTGGTTACACGAAGGACAAAGTATGAGCTGAATAAGGCTGAGGAGAGAGCACATATATTAAAGGGATTGCTCATTGCCCTTGATCATATTGATGAGGTGATCAAGATTATCCGCAGTTCCCGGTCTACTCAGATTGCAAAAGAGGGATTAATGGAACGCTTTGGTCTGGATGATATCCAGGCACAGGCCATTGTAGATATGCGTCTGAGAGCTCTCACCGGATTGGAGAGAGAGAAGCTGGAAGCAGAATATAAGAGCCTTATGGAGCAGATAGAGTATTTAAAGTCTATTCTTGCAGATGAAAAGAAGCTTTTAGGAGTTATCAGGGAGGAAATTCTTGTTATCTCTGAGAAATATGGTGATGAGAGAAGAACCCATATTGGTTATGATGAATTTGATTTGTCTATGGAAGATTTAATTCCAAATGAAGAAATAGTGATTACTATGACAAATCTGGGTTATATCAAGCGGATGACTACGGATAATTTTAAGAGTCAGAATCGCGGGGGCAAGGGCATCAAGGGAATGCAGACTATCAATGAAGATTATATTGAGGATCTTATGATGACTACCACCCATCATTATCTGATGTTTTTTACCAATACAGGTAAAGTATACCGCTTGAAGGCTTATGAAATTCCAGAGGCCGGCAGAACTTCCAGGGGAACAGCTATTATCAATCTGCTGCAGCTGCAGCCGGGTGAGAAGATTACAGCTGTGATTCCTATTAAGGATTACAATGAAGGTAAATATCTGTTTATGGCTACCAAGAATGGACTTGTAAAGAAAACTTCAATTTTGGATTATGCGAATGTTCGTAAGACAGGGCTGCTGGCTATTAACCTTCGAGATGGGGATGAACTGATTGAAGTAAAATATACAGATAATGAACAGGATGTATTTCTTATCACAAAATTTGGTATGTGCATCCGTTTCCATGAGACAGATGTAAGACCTACGGGCCGTACTTCCATGGGAGTAATTGGAATGAATCTGACCGATCAGGATGAAGTGGTCGCTATGCAGGTGCATACCCAGGGTGAGTATCTTCTGGTTGTATCAGAAAAAGGACTTGGAAAACGTACTCACATAGAAGAATTTAATTCACAGAATCGCGGCGGTAAGGGAATTAAATGCTACAAGATTACAGAAAAGACAGGATATGTAATTGGCGCTAAGGCGGTAAATGAGGAAAATGAGGTAATGCTTATTACTACGGAGGGAATTGTTATTCGTATCCCCTGCAATGGAATTTCCATTGTAGGAAGAATTGCTTCAGGTGTGAAGCTAATGAATGTGGATTCCGAAAATGTAGTAGTGGCAAGTATTGCCAAGGTTCGGGGACAGGAAGATTCAGAAGAGGAAACAGATCCAGAAGATTCAGAAAACTCTCAAAAGAATCAAGAATCTGAAAGTCAGGATAAAAATGAATAATTTTATCGTAAATCAATAAATATATATTGATTCCCAAAAATAAGTATGATAAGATGCGGTTATCAGCTAAAAAGCGGTAACTGCATCTTTTTTCATAAAGATCATAAATGGGAGACATAGTATGAATCGAGTGAATGTAACAAAAATAACAAAAGGAATTTTAGATTTTATGTTTTATGCAGGAATTTTCGCATGTATAAGCCTTCCTCTTTCTCTCAGATTTATTGGAAACTATTTTCCTCACTATAAGATTTTTTATTTTCCTATGCTGATTTTATTCTTTATTTCGGGAATTTTTGCTATTTTAATTATCTTAGAGCTGCGGTCTATGTTTCGAACGGTGTTGAATGAGGACTGCTTTGTTAAAGAAAATGTTCGGGGATTAAAGAAAATGGGAAACTATAGTTTTTGTATTGCTGCTTTAAGTGCAGTCAGGCTGTTTATTGTAATTACTCCTGCAACCCTGGTAATCATTCTGGTATTTATAATTGCCGGATTATTTAGCAAGGTACTTTCCAATGTATTTGATCAAGCAGTTACTTATAAACTGGAAAATGATTTGACTATATAGAGGAAAACAGGGGCAGAAGGAAGGAGCAGCATATGTCAATTTTGATAAATCTGGATGTTATGATGGCAAAGCGAAAGATTGGGGTGACAGAGTTAGCTAAGGAAGTAGATATTACTATGGCAAATCTCTCTATTTTGAAAAATAATAAAGCAAAAGCTGTACGTTTTACTACCTTGAATGCTATCTGCAAAGCTTTAGACTGTCAACCAGGGGATATTCTGGAATATGTACCCGAGGAAGAAGGTATTAAAATCAATGAAAAGGGAATCTGATAGAAATAATTAAAAAATTGGTAATAATATTCATTTTTACAATAAAAATGAATAGATGACAAATTAATGAAAGTATACTATAATTACTTTGAATTCTTATGGAGAAAGAATCTAAAGTAATTTTTATATTTAGAATAATTTTTAGAATAAAAAAGTCGTGACAAAGGAGAAACAAGATGAAATTAAAAATATCTCAAAGAATGAGTTTATTATCTGTAATTTTGTCTCTTTTGACCACGACTATTTTTACTTACTTCATAATGCAATTACTTTATACCAAAATGCCCCAATATGAAGAGTTTGTAACAGGTTATACTTCCTGGACAGCTTATTATAAATCAGGAGATATGAGCCTTGCTTATTTGGTGATTGGAGGTATTCTGGTATTTTATGGACTTTTTGTATTATTATTTTACTTTCTTTCCAATAAGCTAGATTGGTTGAAAGGAAATGTGGATGTAAAACTGGAATATAAATCCGGATGGAAAAACAGACTAAAAAAAGTGCAAAATATCTTTTTTTTCATTTTATTTATACAATTTAGTATAGCATCTGTATTAAGAACAATTGATCTTTTGATACCTGGAGATAATTTGGTTTATGGAAAAAGAATTTATTTGATACAGATAATTTGTTCAATTGTAATCCTAGTTTTTATTTATATCTACATAAAGCAGAAGAATGAAAAAAGCATGAAACATGCTTTGGAAAAAAGTCAATTTTTTTTGCCTTTGTGTTTTTTATGTATCTCTCATTATGAATATCTATGGAATGGGATGATAGTTACTCAGTATGATTCTATAAAAATGAAAATAGTTATGGGAATTATAACAATTATATTAATTAGTTATAATGCTTATCGTATTTTTTTTAAGGATCGGGAAAAGAAAGAAGGAACAATCTATTTAAGCAGTTTTCTTTCTTTGGCAGTATTTGCTTCCTATATTCTTCCAAGAGGGACTATTTCGGGAACACCTTTGGAAATGTATCATTATGGAGAATTTTCAAGTCCTTTACATCAGCTGGTGAATTTTGGCATAGTTCCTTATCTGGATACTATGCCGATTCATGGAGTTTGCGATTATATTCAGGCAGGAGTATGGTATACGTTGTTTGATGGAACTTATGCTTCTTTTGAAGCAGCTATGGTAATTGGATGTGTACTAATTGCTGTAGTTACTGCTGCTATTATCTATTACTGTGTAGAAAATAAATTAGCCGGGTTACTTTGTATTCTGCTGTTTTCCTTGTTTGGAGATCATTATTATTATACACGATGGGCTTTTGTATTACCTTTTATGTTAATTATATTTTCAAAAAAGGTACGAACAGATTTTTCCAAACTATTATGGTGCTGGACGTTTATATCAATTTTATCTGTTGCCTGGAATCCGTCTATAGGAGGATCCTGTGCTTTAGCTGCCTTACCTATGGTTCTTTATGAAGGAATTCATGAAAAAGGGTGGAGAATCTTTCTGAGTCTGAAAGAAAGAGAGGGAAGAAAAAAACTTTTACCTTGGTATATTCCTCTTTTTATTCTGGGATTATGTTTTATCCCCATGTTTTTTGCAATTTTGCGTTATATTGTAGAAAACTCGGAGGCAATTTTGGAAACTACAGGGGATATTCTCATGGAAGAATTGACTGCACCTTATGTGTGGTATGCTACCTTTGGTTTTGTATTTTCTCTGTTGGCAGCTCTTTATTTTCTTATTGGAAAAAAGGAAGAAGAAAAAAAACTGGCAGTCTATGCACTGATGTTTTTAATCATATTTAATGGAATTATAATAAAATATACATTTATCAGAACACAATTTGGAGAACGGGGGATTATTGTTACCTGTCTGTGCAGTTTATTTTTGATTCTTATGATATTTCTTCCTTACTTGGATGAACATCGTTCTGTAAGCATAACAGGTATTACATTTTTTCTTTTTATTTGTGCAGTATGGTTTAAAGGAACCAACATATTGGAACTGCCAGGAAGAATTTTTGAACAAGATGAAATTCCTTCGGATTATGTTTATGCATCTGTGGATGAAACAGAAATACCTGGTCTTGGCAATATTTACATTACAGAAACTCAAAAACAGGAACTAATGAATTTGAATGAACTTATTCAAAAAGCAATTTGGGGGGGGGCATCAGGTCATAGATATGACCAATCAGCTTGCTCATTATAATATTTTAAATATAAAAGTTTTGCTTCCTTTCAGCAGTACTTATAATACCAATAACCGTGTTATGCAGACAAAGGCAATTGAGGTATTAGAGGAAATAAAGCCGGAAGTAATTGTTGTATGGCCTGCCTGGGAGCATGATTCCGGATCATTAAGCACACGAAATTATTACCTTTATCAATATCTGTCAAAAAATTATGTTCCATGTAAATATAAAAATATTATTTTTTTTACTAATCAGACAGAGATTCAGGATCAATATGAATCTGCTTATGAAGAGCTTGGGCAGATCATGCATCTGGAAAGACTGAAAAAACTGCCGTCTGTCTGGGGAAATGAATATTTAGAAGAAAAGGAAACAGAGGATATATCTCTTTCATACAGTTTAGCGGATACAAATGCGGAAAAGCTGGGCAAAGATTGTTACCGTATGACAGCAGAAGAAAATTATTTTATGTATGTATTTGAGAAAAATTTGAATGGATCCCAGGTTCCATTTTTACGGATTAGTGTAAATAAGCATGATGAATCCCAGACAGATTTGAATTTTGAAGGTGTAGTCTATTTTATGAATGAAGGGAAAGGTTTAAATGAGGGGCATCGTTTTATCTATGATGGAGGAGAGGGGGAATTTTTAATTCCTTTGACAACCAGCCCTTATTGGAGTTATTCGGATGAAATACAGACAATTCTGTTAGATTTTATTGGTACTAATCTAAAAGATAGAGAAGTAGAAATTAGTTTGGAATTTGAAATATTAAAATCGTAAGATGAAGGAGGAGAAGTATAATGAATACAAAGGATAAAATTTTGCTTTTTATTCCAGGATATAATTGTGAGAAGCAGATTGTACGTGTTTTGGAACAATTGGACGAAGGCATTTTAAATTTTTTATCTCAGATTATCGTAGTTAATAACCGAAGTACAGATAAAACCGAACAGGCAGTGTTGCAATTTATGCAGGATCATCCTCAGGTTCCAATTGCATTACTGCGAAATCAGGATAATTACGGTCTTGGAGGATCTCACAAGACTGCTTTTCAGTATGCCATGGATCACGGCTATGATTATGTAATTGTTCTTCATGGTGATGATCAGGGTGATATCCATGACATGGATCGAGTGTTGAAAAAGAAGCTTTACAGAAAATATGACTGTTGTCTGGGAAGCCGCTTTATGCGGGGCTCCCGATTGAAGGGATATTCTCTTTTCCGTACCTTCGGAAATATCGTATATAATTTCTTATTTTCTGCAGTAGTGCGGAATCGGATTTTTGATCTGGGTTCCGGTTTGAATATGTATTCTGTATCTATGCTGAGAAATCATTTTTATGAGAAATTTCCGGATAAATTGACCTTTAATTACTGCATGATTCTGGCTTCCCACTATTACAGACATCGAATCATGTTTTTCCCAATTACCTGGAGGGAAGAAGATCAAGTATCCAATGTAAAGATGGCAAGCCAGGCAGTATCTGTATTAAAGATGCTTGCAGCTTATGGACGAAACCATGAATTTATAAAAACAGAACTAAGGGAGATTCCCCGGAATGCTTATCTGGCCGATGTGATACAGGAAAACAAATGAGGACTTGTCTATGAAAATGTTATATCTTGTACCGCTGTTTCTGGCAGGACTGTTTGTGGTGCATGCACTGAAAATGATGCGTTTTTATCTGGTGCTTTTAGAACAGAAGATATCCGTAAAGGAATTTTTGTTTTTATACATAAAAACTACTTTTATCAATCTGTTAATACCCTTTAAGTTGGGGGAGGTCTATCGGATATTCTGTGTAGTGCGTTTTACAAAATGCCTGCAGATCGGAATTTTAAGTGTTGTACTGGATCGGTTTTTTGATACGTTTATTTTATTATTATTTTTAATTCCATACGATCTAGTCATCCTTCATGGCCTTACCTGGATGACAGGGATTTTATTGGTATTTCTTTTATTTGTGATGCTGCTCTATCGAATGTTTGAGCCTACCTATCTGTATTTGAATGAATATATGATTCGGAATTCCAAAAGCAAGAGAGGAATTTTTATTCTTTCCGCCATGGAAATGCTTCGGGAATGGTATGATTATATAAAAGATCTCATTAAAGGCAGGCAATATTTGATTATTTTTTGTTCAGCCCTTGGATGGATAACGGAATTCGGTTTGCTTTGGCTGATATCCCGTTATGATCAGACAGCATTTGGTCTGACAGAATTTGCAGATTATATTCAATCTATATTTTCTTCGGAAAAGAATCATGTATTTATTATCTATAATCATTTTAGCATGTACATTTTGTTTGCATTGATTCTGATATTTTTGTGTTTTCGATTTTTGGGGAGAAGGAAAAAATGAAAAAAAAAGTATTTGTTCTGTATGATGACAGAATCCGGCCAAACGAAAAAATTGCTCAGGTAGCAGGGAATAAAACCTATGGAAGTATTATCTTTAAGCAAAAGACCATTCAGAGACGGGTGGAGGAAGTTCTTCAGGATAAAGATTACATTTTAAAATTTTGTCCTTTTTCAGAGGAAAAGAAAAGAGAAGAAAGCATTGGATTGGTGTTGTCTGCTTCTCAGTCTACATCAGTGGTATATTTGTTTTCTTCCTATGGAATTTTAGATCCTCAGATGTTCGGGCTTCTTTTGGATAAAACACAGTTTTTAAATCAATCAAAAAAAGTAACAGTAAATAAGAACACAGCAGCCTTACTCTTTGCAGATACAGAGCAATTCCGAGAATGGGTGAAAAAAGGCAGCAACCCGGAAGGAAATGAGGAAATGGAAGCCCTTTTGGGAGATATGCTGATAGATTTGAACTCTTTTGATGAATTTATTCAATACATAACCAGTGGTTTTGATGCAAGATTTTTTAATACTTTGGAGGGGGATCAATATACAGTTACAAAACGATCTGCAAACAGAGAAAAAATAAAGAATGAATATCAATTTTATTATTTTCTTCCCAGGGAAATGCAGCATTGGTTTGTACAGCCGTATTCCTATGAGGAATCAGATCAGATGGCCTGTTATACCATGGAGCGTATGCATATGACAGATCTGGCTATTCAGTATGTGCATGGGGCTGTCTCTACAGAGGATCTGGATCAAATTCTGTGTCAATTATTTTATTTTTTAAGGACAAGATGTACAAAAAAAATAACAAAAGAGGAATACGATCAACAGTCCAAACACCTGTATTTGGATAAGGTTCTGGAAAGGCTTGCAGGGCTTAAGAAAAGTTCTTATTTTGAGAAAATGAATGGAATGATTGGGGTTGGAACCTTCTATAAGGATATTGATGCAGTCTTTTCTCATTATGAAGATTTATACAGGAAAATACATGAAAAATATACCTTTGAACCTCTTGCTACAGTCAGTCACGGAGATCTCTGTTTTTCCAATATTCTTTATCAAAGGCATGCAAATATTCTGCGGATGATTGATCCAAAGGGGGCAACGGAGGAATCCGACATCTGGATGGATCCCTGGTATGATTTGGCAAAGCTGTCCCATTCCATCTGCGGAAGATATGACTTTTTTAACAGCAGCTTGTATCAGGTGAAGATAGGAGAAGATCTAAAACTTGAGCTTCAGATAGATTTCGAAAATCAGGCTTATATAGAGGTATTTCAAAGATATTTGGAGGAAAATCAGTTTTCTTATCCGGTTGTGCGTCTATATGAGGCTTCTTTGTTTTTATCCATGCTTCCATTGCACATGGATAATCCCCAGAAGGTATTTGGATTTTTATTAAACGGAATTGAAATTTTACAGGAGGTGGAGAGATGTTTGAAGGATTGACGCTGGTGATGGATATTGACGGAACCATCTGTCCGATTAAGAGGAAGGATCAGGAGTATATAGATGTGGTTCCTTACAAAGAAGTTGTGGAAAAGATGCGGGAATATAAGGCCGGCGGTGCAAAAATCGTATTGTATACCTCCCGGAATATGAATACCTACAAGGGAAATCTGGGCATGATCAATGCCAATACAGCAAAGGTTCTGATGAAGTGGCTGGAAAAGTGGGAGATTCCCTATGATGAGATTCTTTACGGAAAACCGTGGCCGGGACACAGAGGATTTTATGTGGATGATCGCTGTGTGAGACCGGACGAGCTTTTAAAATATTCGGAGGAGGAATTGGATGCTATTTGTAAAGGCAGCCGTCCAGAGGAGGAGCGTTTATGACAATTGTAATTACGATGGCAGGCTTTGGAACTCGATTTAAAAAAGCAGGCTATCCCATGCCAAAGTATCAGATTACTGCTCATGGAAAAACCTTATTTGAATGGTCTATGGAGAGTCTTGCAGACTTTCGCCGTCCGGAGGATACCTATTTGTTTATTCTGCGAAAAGAAGATCAGGCGTCAGATTTTATTCAGAAAAAATGCTCCGCAATGGGAATTTCACAAATTCAAATTATAGAATTGGACGAAATGACAGATGGGCAGGCTACTACAGCTATGTTGGGGGCTGAATATTGGAAAAAAGAAAGTCCTCTTTTAATTTATAACATTGATACATATGTGGAGGCAGGTCAGATGCGTCCCGAGGAATTTTGCGGAGACGGGTTTATTCCTTGTTTCTGCGGGGAGGGAGATCACTGGAGCTTTGTGCGTCTGGGAAGGGATGAAAAGGCAGTAGAAGTTCGGGAAAAGGTACGTATATCTGATTATTGCACACTTGGTGCTTATTATTTTAAAACATGTGGTCTCTATGAGGAACTTTATGAAGAATATTACAGTGAAGGATCCAATATGGAAAAGGGAGAAAAGTATATTGCTCCTCTCTACAATTATTTGATTCAGAAGGGAAAAGAGGTTCGAATATCTGTAATTGATGAAAAAAAGATCCATGTACTGGGAACTCCGGAGGAGTTAGATTATTTTAAGGAGTATTATAAAAGATGAAAAAAATACGAATCCGAAAGCTTTGGATAACAGTGGCAGTTGTTCATTGGCTTATCAGTCTTCTGACAGATACTTTTATTATTACCTGTGAGAGTTCTGCAGTTTATGGAATCTGGAAGGTTCTGTTTTTGCTGTTTATTCTTGGACTTTATCAGATAGCAGGAAATTTGGTGTATGAATTTCGATCCGGCAATAAAGCAGTTTGCAGGATACTTCGGCTTTCTGGAATTTATTTTTTAGTAATGCTGATTTTTCTGCTTTTAACGTGGCCGGGAATATGGAGAGTGGATGAGTTTGGAATCCTACGTTCGGCTCAGGAATTGAGCCTTCATTTCTGGCAGGGATACTTAACCTCTGTCTATTATATTCTTTGTCTGATGATGCTGCCTTTTCCGGCATCTGTCGTTTTGTTTATGTGTGTAATTAATTCTGCTGTTGTGGGATATCTGGTTTATAAGCTGTGGACATTTACAGGGGAAAGAAAATGTGCTTATATTTTGTATGTGCCCTTTTTGTTTTTTCCTGTTATTGATTCAAATCTGTATCCCATGCGTATGAGTATCTATGCTTTTTTGGAATTGCTTTTATTGGCAAAGATATGTTTTTGGGCCTATGAAAAACGATATCCAAAAAAGGGAGAATTTCTTTGGACAGCGCTGTTAGCAGGAATTGTTACAACATGGAGAAGTGAATCCGTTTATTATCTTCTGCTTTTTCCTGTATTGCTGATTATTTTTTTGTGGAAAAGAGCGTCAAAAAAACAGATTGCCAGGGCTGTTCTTATCTATTTAAGCATTTCTATTGTATTGATAGGAATTCAGAAGATAGGAGATGGAGGAACCGGAAGCGGCGGCAGGGGGGATGGATATGAAATTACAGCAATTATACGTCCGCTGACGCCTCTTGTAGTGGAAGCTGCCTATGCAGAAGAAAAAGATTTGATTGCTATGGTAGATAAGGTCATAAACTGCGCATTTATTTTTCAGGGAGCTTCCGAAGGAGAAAACGGAATCGGTATCTTTTGGAGATGGGGCGGAGATGGATTAGTGAGTGACAGCTATACGGAGGAAGATTTTCAAAATCTGAAACGGGCGTATTTTCAGTTAATTCTGCGTCATCCGAAAACCTTTTTAAGAGAACGTCTGGATACATATTGGAAATCTACAGGAATTTTGGGAGATCTTCCGAATACGGATCCTCCTTCACTGCCAATTAATAAAAATATTCGAAATATAACATATAACTTATTGGAACTGCGCATTTTGGATGATGATAATTATTGGGTTCAGGGGAAAGCATCTGAATTTGTATATTCAACCATTTTTCCGTCTCTGATTCTGGCAGCTGCAATGCTTTGGTTTTTGGTGAAAAAGAAGTGGATTTATGCAGGTTGTATCATGATGGCGGCTCTTAAAGTTCCGCTTGTATTTTTGACAGCCCCAGGATGTTTGTTTATGTATTACTATTCTCCTTATCTATGCGGATGGATATTTTTGTTCTTTATGGGAATTTTATGGATTAGGAACAAAAACAGGGAGGCAGAGGAATGAAACGAATAATTTTGATGGTATT
The DNA here is from genome assembly GCA_910574255.1 of Clostridia bacterium. Taxonomy (GTDB): domain Bacteria; phylum Bacillota; class Clostridia; order Lachnospirales; family Lachnospiraceae; genus Laedolimicola. The sequence goes on along the minus strand of CAJTAK010000004.1, from coordinate 338,667 downwards.
ATATAATCTTCCCTTTGTACCTTGGTGGTGGTATCAGCTCTGCTCCTATGCAAAACATACAGATGAAATTCCGGTGGATAAGAAATTTGCTCTGTTGAAGAAAATTACCGTTCATGCCAATAAAGGCGGGAGAGTAAAGATAGAAGTTCATGGAAAAGAGAATATTCCTTCCCAAAAAGGTTTTATTTTCTTTCCTAATCATCAGGGGTTGTTTGATGTGCTGTCCATTATTGAAGCCTGCGACATGCCTTTCTCAGTAGTAGCTAAGATCGAAGTAAAGAACATTTTGTTTTTAAAGCAAGTCTTTGCCATTTTGAAAGCAAAGTTTATGGATCGGGAGGATGTTCGCCAATCTTTGAAAATTATCCAGTCAGTGACGGAGGAGGTAAAAGAAGGGAGAAACTATCTGATTTTTCCGGAAGGGACACGTTCTAAAAAGGGAAATGAGGTAGGAGAATTTAAGAGCGGAAGCTTCAAAAGCGCCATGAATGCCAAATGTCCCATTGTGCCGGTAGCCATGCTGAATGCTTATCAGGCCTTTGATACCAACAGTATCAGTCCGGTTACGGTAGAAGTACACTTCCTAAAGCCTATTTTTTATGAAGAGTATCAGGGAATGAAGTCCAGGGATATTGCGGAACTGGTACAAAGACAGATCGTAGAAACCATAGAAAACAGTCTAAAAAACAATTGACAACCATAGGAAGAAATGCTATGTTTTAACTAATTATACGACTGACGGAAGTGGAAGGAACCACAGGGAGTATAAGGATTGGAAAGCCGACCGTCTGGGCACATGTGTAGCTTAGATTGCGGCTTTTTTCTATTTTATGGAAGATTTACCGAAACTATTTGAAAAAAGACAAGAGAGGAGAAAAGACATGGAAATGATTTCACTGGCACAGGAACTTAGGGAAAATTCCTATCCGGGACGGGGAATTGTCATTGGAAAATCCGAGGATGGCAAAAAAGCAGTGACTGCTTATTTCATTATGGGCAGAAGTGAGAACAGCAGAAACAGAATATTTGCAGAAGAGGAGGATGGAATACGAACAGAAGCCTATGATCCCTCTAAGCTTACAGATCCAAGTCTCATAATTTATGCGCCAGTACGGGTTCTGGGGAATAAGACCATTGTAACCAACGGGGATCAGACGGACACAGTTTATGAACTCATGGGAAAAGGACTGACCTTTGAGCAGGCTCTGCGCACCCGGGAATTTGAACCGGACGTACCTAATTATACACCGCGGATTTCCGGAATTTTGGAGATTGAAAATGGAACATTCAGTTATTCCATGTCTATCTTAAAGAGTAATAATGGGGATCCGTCTTCTTGTAATCGATATACCTTTTCTTATGAAAACTGCCCGGCAGGAGAAGGACATTTTATCCATACCTATCAGTGTGACGGAGATCCTTTGCCGAGTTTTGTGGGAGAGCCGAAGCTGGTAGCTATACCAAGTGATATGGAAAAGTTTACGAATATGCTGTGGTTAAATCTCAATGATGAAAATAAAGTGTCTCTCTTTGTGCGGTATATTGATATTGAAACAGGAAAATGTGAGACAAAAATAGTAAATAAGAATGAGTAAAAGGCCAGAACAGGAGAAAGGATTATATATGAAAGAATTAGAGTTAAAATATGGGTGCAACCCCAATCAAAAGCCCTCTAAAATCTATGTGGCAAATGGTGAGGAACTTCCCATCACCGTCCTTTTTGGAAAGCCGGGCTATATCAATTTTTTGGATGCTTTTAATGGCTGGCAGCTTGTAAAGGAGCTTAAGGAGGCCACCGGACTTCCGGCAGCAACGTCCTTTAAGCATGTATCCCCGGCAGGGGCAGCCGTAGGGCTTCCTTTGGATGACACTTTAAAGAAAATTTACTGGGTAGATGATATGGGGGAGCTTTCACCTTTGGCCTGTGCTTATGCCAGAGCCAGAGGCGCAGATCGCATGTCTTCCTTTGGAGATTTTATTGCCTTGTCGGATGTGTGTGACAAGGATACAGCTTCCATCATCAAAAGGGAAGTTTCTGACGGCGTTATTGCGCCGGGATATACAGAGGAAGCTTTGGAAATCTTAAAAGGAAAGAAAAAAGGAAACTATAATGTAATTCAGATTGATCCTTCCTATCGTCCGGCGCCACTGGAGCATAAGGAGGTCTATGGAATTACCTTTGAGCAGGGCCGTCAGGAGCTGCCTATCAATAATGAACTTCTTTCCAAAATTGTGACTAAGAATCAGGAATTGACAGATGCAGCAAAAATGGATCTGAAGATTTCTCTCATTACCTTAAAGTATACACAATCCAATTCTGTATGCTTTGTCAAGGGCGGGCAGGCTATCGGAATTGGTGCAGGTCAGCAGTCCAGGGTACACTGTACCAGATTGGCAGGCCAGAAAGCAGATAACTGGTTTCTGCGTCAAAGCCCCAAGGTATTGGGACTTCAGTTTATAGACGGAATCGGCCGGGCAGACAGAGATAATGCAATAGATGTCTATATTGGAAATGAGTATATGGATGTACTTGCAGAGGGTGCATGGCAGAAAATCTTCAAGGTGAAGCCTGAAGTATTCACAGAAGAAGAAAAGCGTGCATGGCTTAATCAAATGGCAGATGTAACCGTAGGATCAGATGCATTTTTCCCATTCAGTGATAACATTGAACGGGCAAAGAAAAGTGGTGTAAAATATATTGCACAGCCAGGAGGATCTGTTCGGGATGATTTGGTAATTGAAGCCTGTGATAGATATGGAATGGTGATGGCCTTTACGGGAATACGGTTGTTCCATCATTAAAAGTATATTAAGATATGGAGCTTTGACAGCAAAGGATTTTTTCATTGACAAATGGAAGGATAACCGCTATACTAAAATTCTGAAATTGTCTAAGATTTCCGCACAGCCGGGGAGTTAGCGGTGCCCTGTACCCACAATCCGCTACAGTGGGGGTGATATCCTGCCTCGGGCTTTGAAATAGCATACAGCCCTTTGTAAGCAGCATTGACGTCTGGGTCTTGCGCAACAGGAATCTGTGAACCGAGTCAGGTCAGGAATGAAGCAGCTCTAAGCAGAACCTTCTGTGTGCCGCAAGGCTGCCTGGGCTGAGCCGGCTGCAGAGGTAACTGGTGTTGTTTCTGGTTCAAAGCAGGATGTGCGGATTATAATAAAGTTTAGGAGCACAAATCATGTGTTGATTAAGGAGTTATTGCAAAGGCAGTAATTCCTTTTTGGTTTACTGGCAAGAATAGAAAAATCAATTGTGAATTGGGCTGCAAAGGTGAAATATGCAAATTTTATTGACTGCTATCAATGCAAAATATATCCATTCTAATCTGGCGGTTTATAGTCTGAAAGCTTCTGCCGGAGAATATTCTTCTCATGTGGAGCTGGCGGAATTTACGATTAATCATAGAACAGAAGAAATCCTAAGTGAGATTTATAGAAAAAAACCGGAGGTTCTGTTGTTTTCCTGCTATATTTGGAATATTGAACAAGTGAAGGAGCTGGTTCGGGAGTGTGCAAAGGTATTGCCCGAAACGCCTATCTGGCTGGGAGGGCCGGAGGTATCTTTCTGCCCTTTGGAGATTTTGAAAGAATATACTGAAGTGGCAGGGATTCTAACTGGAGAAGGAGAGGAAAGCTTTCGGCTTCTGGCAGAATGTTATGTGAGAAAGACTAAGAGATGGAAAGAGATCCCGGGAGCTGTTTTTCGTAAGTCAGCAATGGAATTAAAAAAATCAGAAAAATACAGAAATGAAGAAACTCAAGAAGATAAAGATGATATTTTCAGCAATAATCAGGGAAAACCCCTTGATATGGATACACTGCCTTTTCCATACACAGGGTTTATGGACTTTGCTCATAGAATCATTTATTATGAATCCAGCAGGGGATGTCCATTTGCCTGCAGTTACTGTCTTTCTTCCATTGACAAGCAGGTTCGTTTTCGGGATTTAAAGCTTGTATTCAGAGAACTTCAATACTTTTTGGATGCCAAAGTTTTGCAGGTAAAGTTTGTGGATAGAACCTTTAACTGCAGTCACAGTCATGCTTTTGCTATTTGGCGCTATCTTTTAGAGCATGATAATGGGGTGACAAATTTTCATTTTGAAATAGCTGCAGATTTGTTAAATGAGGAAGAAATGGAACTGATGGCTCAGATGCGTCCCGGGCTGATTCAGTTGGAAGTTGGTGTACAGTCCGTAAACGTTAAAACTATTGATGCCATTCATCGCAGAATGGATTTGGAAAAAGTAAGGGCTAATGTGGCAAGAATTCATAGGATGGGGAACATTCACCAACACCTGGATTTGATCGCAGGGCTGCCTTATGAGGATTATGTAAGCTTTGCCCATTCCTTTGATGAAGTATTTGCCATGAAACCGGAGCAGCTGCAGCTTGGTTTCCTTAAGGTTTTGCAAGGCTCTCCCATGTATCGGGAAGCAGAGCAATATGGGATAGTCTGTAAAGATAAGCCGCCCTATGAGGTACTGTATACGAACTGGCTTTCCTTTTCAGACATTTTACAGTTAAAGGCAATTGAAGAAATGGTGGAAATCTATTATAATAGTCATCAATTCCGGCATACATTGGAGAAGCTGCTTAAGACAGCTCCGTCACCCTTTTATTTTTTCCAACAGCTGGCGGATTTTTATGAAAGGAAGGGGTTAAATGGGAGAAACCATTCCCGGCTTCAAAGGTATGAGATTCTGCTGGAATTTATTCGAGAGATCTGTTCAAAGGAGGAAGATCGATACAGAGAGCTTTTAACCATAGATCTGTATGGAAGGGAAAAGGTAAAAAGCCGTCCGGCATTTGCATCCGATCAAAGTCCTTATCAGACAAAAATCAGGCAGATTTTGAGTCAGACAGGAAAACAAAAGCATGTGGAAGCATTGCTTACATGGGGGGAGATGCCGGTGTATTTGATTTTTGACTATGAAGCAAGAGATCCCCTGACACATGATGCATCTATAACACAATGGAAAGAAGCATAAGAGGAAGTATGAATATGATAGATACCTATATTGCCCTGGATCTGGAAACCACAGGACTTAATCCATCTATGGATCGAATCCTGGAGATAGGAGCCGTAAAGGTGATTGGCGGGCAGGTGGAAGAAATTTATGAGACACTGGTAAATCCGGGCAGAAAAATCGAAAAGCGGATAGAAGAATTGACTGGCATAACAGATGAGATGGCAGCAGAAGGGCTGGATACCCGGACAGCGGTAACAGAGCTCGTGGAATTCTGTGAAGATTTGCCCTTATTGGGGCATAACATTCTGTTTGATTACAGCTTTGTAAAACAGAATGCCATCAATCTGAATTTACCATTTGAAAAAGAAGGAATCGATACTCTCAAAATTGCAAGAGTTCTGTTTCCGGAGATGGAGCACAGAGGCCTCCAGGCTCTCTGCAGCTATTACCAGATTCAGCCGGAGAAGGCTCACAGGGCAGCCTTTGATGCGCTGGCTGCTATGGAATTGTATCATCGAATGGGAGAACAGTTTCCTGATAGCCCAGAGGAGCTTTTTGCTCCAAAAATGCTCATTTACAAAGGGAGAAAGCGGGGACCTATTACTCCTGCGCAAAAAGGGTACTTGAATGATCTGATAAAATATCATAAAATAGCATTGGAGGAGTCTGTAGATAGCCTCACTAAGAATGAAGCATCACGGATCATTGACCGAATTATTCTGGAATATGGGAGGATTCAAAGATGAATTGGTACAGTAAAAAGACGAGAAAGATCATTTCTACCGTGATCATCGTAATTGTAGTTGTGGCAATGATTGTTCCCCTTTTGAGCTATGCACTTTAGGGGAAGCAATTTGAAATCAGAAAAGAGGAAAAGGAAATGAAAAGATTTGCAGGTTATGGGTTTCTTTTTGCATTTATACTGGCTGTTGCCGGTATGGGAAGCATGGAAGCTCTGGCAAAAGAGAAAGAGGATCCCACGATTCACAGTGGTGTCTTTGCAGATGAGGTTGATCTGTCTGGTATGACAGAGGCAGAGGCAGAAGCAGAGCTGGCAGCTTACATAAACAGATTAGGAGACGAAACACTGACCTTGGAGATTTTTGATGAACAGGTGGAAGTAACATTAGGAGATCTGGGTTTGGGATGTACAAATCTGAACGTCATTGAGGAGGCTGCTCAGCTTGGCAAGACTGGCAATGTGATTAAGCGCTACAAAGAGCGCAAGGATTTGGAGCATGAAAATAAGGTATATGAATTAAATTGGATGCTGGATTCTGATCTGATAAGGGATTTTGTGTCAACAGAATGTGTTAAGTTTGATTCTGAGGCTAAGGATGCAACCTTAAAACGGGAAAACGGTACATTTCAAATTGTGGATGGAAATACAGGTACAAAGCTGGATGTAGAAGGCTCCATACAGGCAATACAGGATTATATTGAGAATGACTGGGACAAAGAAAACGGCAGAATTACGCTTCCTGTGGAGACAGACTATCCCAGAGGCAGCAGAGAAGAACTGAGCCGTGTAAAAGATGTACTTGGAACCTTTACTACCAGCTATTCTACCTCAGGCCCCAGCAGAAGCCAGAATGTGTCCAATGGAGCCCGGTTGATCAATGGAACGGTTCTGTATCCGGGAGATACTTTTTCTACCTATGAAGTGGTAAGCCCTTTTACCACAGCCAATGGCTATGAAATGGCAGGCTCTTATCTGAACGGAAAAGTAGTGGACAGCTTAGGAGGAGGAATTTGTCAGGTATCTACTACATTGTATAATGCAGTATTGCTCTCTGAGCTGGAGGTTGTAGAGAGATCGAATCACTCTATGATTGTAACCTATGTGGATCCTTCTGCTGATGCAGCTATTGCAGGAACATATAAGGATTTTAAATTTAAGAATGATTCGGATGCACCCATTTATATAGAGGGAGTTACTGCCAATAAGCAGATAACATTTACCATCTATGGAGAGGAAACACGTCCTTCCAACCGCACAGTCAAATATGTAAGTCAGACTCTAAGCACAACAGATCCCGGCGCAGTCATTATAGCAGATCCGGGACAGCCGATTGGATATCGGGTGGCAGAGAGCGCTCACAGGGGTGTGCAGGCAGAGCTGTATAAGCATGTGTATGTAAATGGTGTGGAAGAAAGTGTGACCAAGGTGAATAAAAGCACTTATAATGCCTCGCCGCGTACCGTTGTTATTGGCGTAGCCGGTGATCCGGGGATGTCTGCGGAGCTAATAGAGGCAGTAGCTACCCAGGATGAAGGTGTGGTAAATGCTGTTCTGGCCTCCTGTCTGGAGAGAATGCAGTAAGACAGACGATATAAAGCAGAGCAGGAGCAGGCAGAAATGAAGATAGGAAAAGTTTCCGAGACGATTTTAAAGAGAAGCATTTTTAAACAGATTCGAACTAAGCGGGATGAGGTGCTTTTAGGAGCCGGAGTCGGCGAGGATTGTGCTGCTGTGAAGCTGGAACCAGGAGAGGTTTTTGTGATTTCCACAGATCCCATAACCGGAACAGTGAAGGATATAGGAACACTGGCTGTCCAGGTTACAGTAAATGATTTGGCCAGCAGCGGGGCAGAGCCAATCGGTATCATGCTGACAGTACTTCTTCCGGAGGAGATTACGGAAGAGGATATTAAGAAAATGATGGAACAGATAGAAGAGGCCTGCGCCAAATCAAATGTTCAGGTTATGGGGGGCCACACAGAGGTAACAAGAGCTGTGAATCAGCCGGTGATCAGTGTCACCGGTGTAGGAAAGGCAAGAGAAGAACGGCTTATATCCACTGCCGGGGCAAAGGCAGGGCAGGATATCCTTGTAACCAAGTGGATTGGCATAGAGGGTACCTCCATTATTGCAAAGGAAAAGGAAAAGGAGCTTAAAACCAGATTTTCAGTGGATTTTGTGGAGACGGCCAAAGACTTTGAGCAGTATCTTTCCGTATTGCCGGAAGCATCCGTAGCAGCGGAATTTGGTATCAGTGCCATGCATGACGTGACAGAGGGCGGAATCTATGGAGCGCTTTGGGAGCTGGCAGAGGCTTCTGATGTAGGACTTGAGATTGACCTGAAAGCAATTCCTATTCGTCAGGAGACAGTTGAGATTTGTGAATATTTTGGATTGAATCCTTATTATCTGATTTCCAGCGGCTGTATGCTGATGGCAGGAGACAGAGGGCATGATTTGGTACGGGAGCTTAAAAAAGCCGGCATTCCGGCAGCAGTGATTGGAAAAGCAGTGGAAGGAAAGGCCCGGAGGATTTTGAATGGAGAGGAAGAAGCCTTTCTGGAACGCCCCAGAACAGACGAGCTGTATCGTATTTATGAATAAAAAAGTTATTGAGGAACAAAAACAGGAGGATGTGTAATGAGGGAAAAGATCTTAACTTTTATTGAAAAGAACAGCAGAGTGAACTTGAAGGATCTGGCAGTTATGCTGGGAGTGGATGAAGCAGCCATAGCAAATGAAATAGCAGATATGGAAAAAGAAGGAATCATCTGCGGCTATCACACATTGATTGACTGGGATAAGACAGGAGAAGAAAAGCTGACAGCACTGATTGAAGTGAAGGTAACACCTCAGAGAGGACTTGGATTTGATAAGGTAGCAGAGCGCATTTACAATTATGCAGAAGTGGATAGTGTTTACCTGATTTCAGGAGGCTTTGACTTTATGGTGATGATTGAAGGGAAGACTATGCGTGATGTAGCGCAGTTTGTATCAGATAAGCTTTCTCCCTTGGATACGGTACTCAGCACAGCTACACATTTTGTACTGAAAAAGTATAAGGATCACGGTTCGATCATGGTACATAAATCAAAGGATGAAAGGATGCTGGTTACACCATGAGAAATTTTTTAGCTGATAAAGTTGTAGAGATCCCCCCTTCAGGCATACGGAAATTTTTTGATATTGTCAGTGAGATGCCGGACGCTATTTCTCTGGGAGTGGGGGAACCGGATTTTGATACTCCCTGGCATATTCGGGAAGAGGGAATTTATTCTCTGGAAAGGGGACGCACATTTTATACATCCAATTCCGGATTGAAGGAGCTTCGGGAAGAGATTTCCAGTTATCTGAAAAGAAAGGTTCATTTGAACTATGATCCCATAAAGGAAGTTATAGTGACCGTAGGCGGGAGTGAAGGAATTGACATAGCATTCCGCGCAGTTCTGAATCCCGGAGATGAGGTGTTAATTCCCCAACCCTGTTATGTGTCTTATGAACCCTGCGCTGTACTGGCCGGGGGAGTCCCTGTGCTTATTAATCTGAAAGAAGAGAATGAGTTTCGGTTGACAAAACAGGAGCTTCTTGATGCAATTACAGAGAAAACAAAGATACTGGTACTTCCTTTCCCCAACAATCCTACCGGAGCCATAATGGAACAGAAGGATTTGGAGGAAATTGCAGAGATAGTAATTGAAAAGGATATTCTGGTTCTGTCGGATGAGATTTATTCGGAGCTTAGTTATAAAGGAGATCACATATCTATTGCGTCGCTTCCGGGAATGCAGGAGCGAACAATTCTGATTAATGGATTTTCCAAAGCTTATGCCATGACTGGCTGGCGGCTTGGATATGCCTGCGGGCCGGCAGATATTATTAAGCAGATGACAAAGATTCATCAGTTTGCCATTATGTGTGCGCCTACCAACAGCCAGTTTGCAGCAGTGGAAGCGCTGAAAAACGGGGATGACGATGTAGCTGTAATGCGGGAATCCTACGATCAGAGAAGGCGCTATGTGGTGCACACTCTGCGTGAAATAGGACTTCAGTGCTTTGAACCTTTTGGAGCCTTCTATGTGTTTCCCAGCATTCAGGAGTTTGGGATGACTGCAGATGAATTTGCAACCCGTTTTCTGGAGGAAGAAAAGGTGGCTGTGGTACCGGGAACTGCTTTTGGAGCCTGCGGAGAGGGATTTTTAAGACTTTCTTATGCCTATTCTCTGGAGGATCTGAAAGAGGCCTTCGGTCGTCTGGCAGATTTTGTAGGCCGTCTGCGGGAGGAAAAAGAAGGGAAATAGGCAATATGGCATTTAATATTGTGCTTTTGGAACCGGAGATTCCGGCAAACACAGGAAACATCGGCCGCACATGTGCAGCTACTGGGACAAGGCTCCATCTCATAGAACCTTTGGGTTTTCGCCTGGGAGAAAAGGAGCTGAAAAGAGCAGGAATGGATTATTGGTCTCAGCTGGATGTAACTACCTATATCAATTATGAAGATTTTTTAAAGCAGAATCCAGGTGCAAGAATCTATATGGCAACCACCAAAGGACCGCAGGTGTATTCAGAAGTACAGTTTGAGCCGGATTGCTATCTAATGTTTGGAAAGGAAAGCGCCGGGATTCCGGAAGAACTGCTGCTTGAACATCAGGAGACAGCCATACGAATTCCTATGATGGGGGATACACGTTCTCTGAACCTGTCTAATGCAGCAGCGATTGTATTGTATGAAGCTCTGCGGCAGAGCAATTTTGCCCAGATGAAACTTGAAGGAAAGTTAAGGAAATACAACTGGAAATAAAAGGCGGGCACAAATGTTATGCCTGGCATATTGCCGTTAAAGAAAAAGCTGGTGATAAGATGAAAAACAAACGACTGCAGAAAATTACATATGGAATGGCCGGAATCATCCTGGCTTTCAGTCTTGGATTTGCTTCTCATGCTACTAAGACGAGTGACATTGATCGAACCAAAGATGAGATTGACAAGACTCAGGAAGAAATAGACAGGCAGCAGGAGGAGATTGATAAAACCCAGCAGGAGATCAATGCAACAAAGAGTAAACAGCAGAAGCTTGAAGAAGCCAAAGCGAATATGGAGGCATATCTGAAGGATTTGAATAATCAATATGCATCCATCAATGAGGAAATCGAAGAACTGAACCAAAAGATCGAAGAAAAGGAGCAGGAGATCGAAAAGACTCAGGCAGAGTTGGAGGAAGCAAAGGAGATCGAAGCGAAGCAGTATGAGGATATGAAAAGTCGGATTCAGTATATGTACGAGAATTCTCAGGCATCCTTTTTTGCAATTCTTCTGGAAGAAGGAAGTTTTGCTTCTGCTTTGAACAAAGCAAATTATGCTGCCAGTATTGCGGATTACGACCGAAAAATGATGGAAAATTATGTGGCCCAGAAAGAAGCTGTAGAAGAGAAGGAAGCAACGCTTCAGGGAGAGAAGGAAGCATTAGATGAGCTTTATGCATCTATTGTGGAAAAACAGGATGAGGTTTCGGCATTGGCAAAAAGCACTTCCGGAAAAATTGGGCAGCATGTGAATGACATTGCAGCAGCGGAGGCAGCACTTAATGGAAAAAATGATACCCTGGAGGGACAAAAGGAAGTACTGGCTTCACTGATTGCAGAGAAGAAAAAGCTGGAGGCATCTTTAGAGGCAGCAAAGCTGGCAGAGATTAATGCATCTCTTGGAAATGTAGCAGGTGTACAGACTACAGGATCGGATTATGTACACTATGGAGCCTATAGCGCTACAGAAGAAGAAGTTACAGCTCTTGCGGTTCTGATTCATTGTGAAGCTGCCAATCAGGGAGATGCAGGGCGTCTTGCAGTAGGGGCCGTGGTTATGAATCGGATTCGAGATCCCCGATTTGCCCAAAGTACGATTATGAGTGTAATTCGGGCGCCGGGACAATTTTCTCCTGTTACTTCCGGGCGTTTTGATCTGGTATTACAGCAGGATTTGGGAAGTGTGAGTCAGGCTTGTTTCGATGCAGCCCGCCGTGCTATTGCAGGGGAGTCCAACGTAGGCAACCGCGTGTTTTTCCGTACTCACAATAATAATCCAGCTTTGAGTGGATTGATTATCGGGGCTCATATATTCTCCTATACCTGGAATTATGCACCAGAGGAAGGTACGCCTTCGGTAAGTGCACCAGAAGAGAATCCTCCTGAAGAAAATCAACCAGAGGAGAATCCGCCGGAAACAGAAAATCCAGATGAAGGAGGATCAGAACCAAGTGCTCCGGAAGAAGGTATATCAGAAGGGGATACATCAGGAGTATAATAAAGTGTAAGAAAAAATCAGAATCCGGTATTTTGTACTGGACAAATACCGGATTCTATGATAATATAATCAATGCTGAAAACAAAACAATTAAATAACGGCGTGTGGCTCAGCTTGGTAGAGCGCTACGTTCGGGACGTAGAGGCCGCAGGTTCGAATCCTGTCACGCCGATTCCTTGGCAGGGGTGCCGGAACTCTTAAAATGGATGAGAGTTCCGGTTTTTTATATTTCTTCCAAAATGTTTTCAGTGAATTTTGTTATAGTATCACACTGAAAAAATTATATTAAAAATGAAATATCCGGGCAGTCATCAAGTAAAAATCAGGATTTCTCTGTAAAATTGCATTGGTTTCATTAGAAAAGATAGTGAGCCAGCCTCGACCAATGGTCATAAGCAGAGCACCTGTTACAATAATATAAAGAATCCGGGAGGAACGAGTCTTATCAAAATGAATATACTCCAGCAGGAGGAAGAAAGCCAGAAGGCTGACGGCCAGGCTTAAGTCACAGACATAGCGGATATGAATTCCTCCCAGAAGAAAATCAAGGTAGCCAAGTCCAAGAATCCCAAGGAGCAGCAGACTATAGGTCCACTTTTTCAGGGAATCCTTCTTTTCTTTTGAACCCAAAAGGAAGCATATCAGAAGAATGCCAAGATTTAAAGGCATCTGAAATAGTCCGGCGCTGTATTCCTGATAAAGGTAATTTCCAAAATCCACACATTTTTCTGTGGTAAACCTCAGAAATGGAAAGAATTCCAGAGAGACAAAAGATTCTCCAAAATAATGGTAGATCATAGAAGTAAAATGGTGCAGACTCAGGGTAACATGATTGTACCGAATATCACTCTCTGTAAGCTGGAAAGCTGTCCCAAACTCAAATACGGAGTCAAAACGAATATAATTATAGTACATAATAGCCATACCGCCGATAAAAACAGGAATTAAGAAAGGGAGCACGCATAATAGCTTGTCCTGAAATGGCCTGGAGCGTTCAAAGAGAATCCGAAGAAATAACGGTGCTGCAAAGGCAATAGCCAAAAGCACCATATTAGGACGGGAAAGTACCAGCATCACCACGGAAATGCCGGAGAGAGCAAAAAGCAAAATCTTCCGGCATTTTTTTGTACTTCGACATGCAAAAGTGGAAAAGGCAATAAAGGCAGCCAGCCATCCCACTGCACTGATGAGAGGCAGGTAGTAAAAACTTAAAGATGCCTGCATCAGATATAAAAAGCTTCCGGACACTACAGCGGCTTCGCCAATGAGAAATAAAAGCAGGTTTGCCCGAGGCCGGAAAGTAATAAACAACCCATGTATAGCTGCAAAAACAGCAAAAATAGCAAAAACAGCCAATACAGAGCCAGCCAGAAGCTCTGTAGGAAGCATTCCGGTGAGCCAGTATACAGGATAATACACCATAAATAGAGGGGCTAAACCAAAATAAGAGTAATATTTTCCATTATAGTAGGCACGATCCCAATGGTAAGTAATCTCTTTTTTGTCACGCTCTCCCCTGTCATATGGGTTGTCAAGGGCTTCCAATTCGGGATTGACATCCAGATCCAGAGAAAGCTGCCCTTTTTCAAATGCATCCAATTGCTGCATATAGGCGTCCACAACCATTTCCGGAGAACGGATCTCATCCAGAGATGGGTAGGAACGAAGATAGGAATGGGCGGCATCTGCCTTGTATAAAATTCCACAGGAGACAAAGAGACAGAGGGCCAAAACAGCCAGGTTCATCAGCCGATGGCTCTTCTTTTCCGGACAATAATCTATTTCATAGAGACGATAACACAAAGTTGCAGCAAGGGCAAAAAGGAATCCGGCCATAAGCAATAGGCGCAGCCAGTGAACCTGAAAGGGGATATGCTCATTCAGTACTACTGAGAGAAGAAAAACTGGTGCAAGGGGTTGTTCTGTAAAGTTAATGCGAAGCCTGGTCAGAGAGCCATGGCTATTGATGGGTACTGTAAAAATGGATTTTTGGCCTCCGGGATTAACTTGGAAGCTACCGGCACCCATTGTCCGGTAAGCATTCGCTTCATCACAGATTCCGATATTTCCGTATAACAACTGTGAGGGGCCGGAGGTGCGGACCGTAACACTGCGAACGGGTATGGACAGGTCATTAAAGGAAACTGTGGGGTTCTCTGGAAGAAGAGGAAGTGCTTCGCCATTAAATCCGTCCATAGCAGAGAGATCTAACTCCATGCGGGTGTAGTCCCCGAGGTACTGGGAAAAGTAAGAGAACTGAAAGACACCCAATTCCAAAATAAAGGCCAGCAGGATTGCTCCAATCAGAAGAATGCCTGGATTGGATTTTTTGATAGCTTCCATATATTTTTTCATTATAACCTAAGCCTCCATAACTTCACAGACACATCAAAGAGTGCTGACTTTTACTTTGATAATAGCATTGGAGGAAAAGAGTGTCAATTCGGAAGTGGTTTTCTGGGAGCCGTGAATGGTAAGTTTAAATTGACAAAATGCACGTAAACTTTTATCATGGAAGTAGAAGAAAACGAAAATTTCGGACTGCATAAGCGGTGCCGGGTAAGGGGTGTTGAATATGGATAATTTCGTAATTTCTATTACAAGAACCTGCGGAAGCGGTGCAACCTCTATTGGAAGAATCTTGGCAAAGGATCTGGGGGTGGAGCTGTATGATCGGAATCTGCTGAGGCTGGCTTCCGATGAAAGCGGCATCAGTCAGGAATTATTTGCAAGGGCTGACGAGGATCAGAAGAAGAGCCTTTTATTCCGGGCATCCCAGAAAGTGTATAACGGTGAACTGATTCCGCCGGAGAAGGAGGATTTCACTTCCAATAACAATCTCTTTAATTATCAAGCCAAGGTGCTTCGGGAGCTGGCGGAGGTATCCTCCTATGTAGTAATCGGGAGGGCTGCGGATTATGTGCTGAATGACAAGCCGAATCTGGTAAGGGTATTTATCTATGCTTCCAGAGAAAAATGTATTCAGAAAGAAATGAACCGCCAGAAGATTGACTGGAAGAGGGCGGATAAATTCATCACCAAAACAGACCGCTATCGCCGGGATTATTACCGCTATTTTACCGGCCAGGAGTGGGAGAGTATGCGCAATTATGATCTGTGTATCAATACCACGGATATGACTTACGAGGAAGCGGCCAAGGCTATCAAGAACTTTGCGTTTACTCTGCTGGAAAGCAAGAAAAAGTAAAAACCCGCAGCTTCATATGACAAATTTGTATTTTTATAGCCGGAAAGGATAAAATAAATAAGCGGAAATAAGATGAGCGGTCTCTTTAAAAACAAAAAAGAGGCCGCAGATTTATTTTATTCCACTAAATTTTATAAAATATTCAGATTTTCTTTAAGATTCATGATATACTATTGCTGTATCATCAAATCAATATCTTTTTATGTACAAGAAGCATGTGCAGATTAGGAAAAGGAGTAACTATGGCCAAAAAACGGGAATTCACTTTTAACTCCAGAGACGGAAGAACTAAAATCCATGCTGTGGAGTGGAGCCCGGAGCAGGGGACGATTACAGGGGTCCTGCAGATTTTTCATGGAATGATCGAATTTATCGGCCGTTATGAGGAATTTGCAGAGTTTTTAACGGAACGCGGCTTTGTGGTAGTGGGAAACGATCATTTGGGCCATGGCGCATCCATTGTATCAAAAAAGGATTACGGCTTTTTCAGTGAAAAGAATGGAAATACTGCCGTGCTTGCGGATGTTCACCATCTAAAGCGGATAACAGAAAAGCGATATCCGGATGTGCCTTATTATATTTTGGGGCACAGCATGGGTTCGTTTCTTCTGCGGCAATATCTATGCCTTCGGGGAAAAGAGCTGGACGGAGCGGTAATTATGGGAACAGGCACACAGCCGCTGTCCCTTTTAAAGCTGGGCAAAGTACTTTGCAGGGGTATGGCGGCAATATTTGGATGGCATTACCGGAGCCTGTTTGTTGACATGTTAGCCTTTGGCGGTTATAATAAACACTTCAGACCGGCAAGGACAGGCCGGGACTGGCTTACAAAGGATGAAGAGCTTGTAGATCGCTGCCTGGCAGACGAGCGCTGTACTTTCCGATTCACCATAAATGGTTATTATAATCTGTTTACCAGTATAGAAGCGGCGTCAAAGGATGAGAATCTGAGAAAGATGCCAAAGGATCTGCCGATACTGTTTACGGCAGGCGGAGACGATCCGGTGGGAAACTTTGGGAAAGGCGTGGAACAGGTAAAATGCATTTTTGAAGCTATAGGAATGCAGGATGTGACAAAGATTATTTATGAAACCGACAGACATGAGATTCTCAATGAGACTGACAGAGAAACGGTGTATGAGGATATTTATGCATGGCTGGAAAAGTGTTTGGCACATCCCCGTAGAAAAAAGTCCAGCTAAGAAATGTTAAGTGATAATGATAAATTTTTTTAGCTTGACCGTAAAGTCGCAAAGGCACACGAGAGAAACTTTCATGAGTTTCTTTTCGAATGAAAGTTTCTCTCATTAGGTGTGTGCTGAAGGGACTTTACACTTTAGTACTGTTGCGTAGCAACTTAAAAAGGAGGAGTAAAAAATGAAAAAGAGACTTTTATCTCTGGTACTAGCCATGGTAATGTTGGTTACAACCGGAATTACAGCCTTTGCGGCAGAGGATGACACGCCGATTCTGGCATTGGGGGCAAACCTGAGTGAAGACCAGAAAGCAGTTGTACTAAATCTGTTGGGAGTAGATCCGGCGGAATTGGACAATTATAAAGTAATCTACGTGACGAATGAACAGGAGCATCAGTATTTGGATCAATATTTGGGTTCAAGCGTCATAGGAACGAAAGCGCTGTCTTCTGTGCTGATCCGTCCGGCGGCAGAAGGATCAGGACTGAACGTTACTACCTACAATATCAGTTACTGCACCATAGATATGTACCGGAATGCCCTGATTACGGCAGGACTTAAGGATGCTGATGTCTATGTGGCAGGTCCTACCAACCTGTCAGGAACGGCTGCGCTTATTGGTGCGGTAAAGGGCTATGAAGAAATGACCGGTGAGACGGTAGGTGAGGAAGCTCTGGAAACGGCGGTAAATGAGATTGTCGTAACAGGAGATCTGGGTGATATACTGGGTGACTCGGAAGCGGCATCTGATATTATTGCCTATATCAAGCAGCAGATTGCAGAAGAGCATATAGAGTCGGATGAGGATATTGAGCGAATCATCCGCAATGCCATGAAGGAATTTAACATTGAGCTGACAGACGAGCAGGTGGCGGAGCTGATCAAGCTTATGAATAAGATCAGTAAGCTGGATCTGGATGTGGATGCGCTGGCAAGGCAGGCCGGAGAACTGTATGAAAAGCTGAAAGGAATGGGACTGGATCTGGATAATATCGACACGGAACAGGTGGGAAACTTTATTACCCGGTTTTTTGATGCGATAGTCGGTTTCTTTAATAAGCTGTTTGGCTAAAGACATATTTGAGGAGAATGCAGGTTATGTATAAAGCACTGCTGGTAGATGATGAAGCGCTGATACGGGAGGCGATTAGTGAAAACATCCCTTGGGAGGAGCTGGGTTTTGAACTGATAGCAAGCTGCGAGAACGGCAGGGAAGCCATGGATCAGATAAGGCGGACACCGCCGGAACTTTTGCTGACGGATATCTGTATGCCTTATGTGGATGGAATTGAACTGGCTCGTTATGTTCACGAAAATCATCCCGATACCAAAACCGTCATCATCAGCGGCTATGATGAATTTGAATATGCAAAGCAGGCGGTGCGCTATCAGGTAATGGAGTATATTTTAAAGCCCATTACACCGGCAGAGCTTACAGAAGTTCTTCTTCGGGCGAAAGAAAGCCTGGATGAAAAATGTGAAAAAACCAGAACATTGAAAAAATTGCAGGGGGCCTATATCAGTAATAGGCCCTTTTTGCGAGGACGCTTTTTAAACAGTCTTCTTAAGGGAAATGAGCGGTCCGGCGGCCTTGACGAGAAAATGGCGGAGCTGGAGATTTCTTTGACAGGCTGTTTTTTTAATACGGCTATTGTGGAGGGAGATGACTTATCACCCTTTTTAAACCAGTACAAGGATGTTCGGGACGAGCTGGCGCTTTTTGCTATCTGCAACATTACTCAGGAATTAATTGAGCGGCGGAAGCTGGGAGTGGCTTTTCAGAATATGGAGGAAAAGACCGTTATTATTTTCTGCGGCGACACGGAGGAGCAGCTGGGCCGGCAGGCAGACGAGACGCTTAAGGAAATTCAGAAAACCATCGGGAATCTGCTCTTAATTGAGACCACGGTTGGCGTAGGGCAGACGGTCTCGGATGTCCGGCGCCTGTATCAATCCTATGAGAGCGCCAGGGAGGCCATGAAACAGAAGTTTTTGATGGGAGGAGGCCGGATTCTGCAGCAGGAACTTTTAGAAGATCCGAAAAGCAATATGTCTATTGATGTGTCAAAATGGGCGGAGCAGGTAGTGCAGGAGGTAAAAAGCGGAAATGAGGAGGCCATAGAGGAACGGATCCGGGAATTTGCCCAGGAAATTCGTGACTCCTATGTAAACCGCAACCGTTCTATTATCTATATGCAGAATCTTCTTTTGACTATTATTGGCACGGCAAATCTTATAAAGGAAAAGGAATGCATAATTGTAGAAGAAGAAAAGACATTCTTAAACAGGATCTATGATTATGAGCATTTGACAGATATGGCGGCAGATGTGACGGCTATCTGTATCCATATTTCCAAGCTTCTGGGAGAGCAGAGAGACAGCTATGGTAAGAAGCAGGCCCTGATGGCTTTGGATTATATTAAGGACAATTATATGAATTCAGAGGTGAACTTGAATTCCGTGTGCAGCCATCTGGCTATCAGTACCAGCTATTTCAGCACACTTTTTAAAAGCTGTACGGGGGAGACGTTTATTGAAGCCCTGACAAAGAAGCGCATGGAGGAGGCGAAGAAGCTTCTGGAGAATACTTCTATGAAGACTTATGAGGTTGCCCGTGAGGTGGGTTTTTCAGATCCTCACTATTTCAGCATTGCTTTTAAAAAGGCTACAGGCAGAACACCTACCGAATACGCCAAGGAGAAACGAACAGGATGAAAAAGAATTTGCTCATGCGCTTCCGCAGTATTCGAACCTCCATTATCTTTTCTTTTGCCGTGCTGATTGTATTTGCCCTGATGGTATTTCTTCTTCTTTCTTTAAATTTTACCCGGGAAGCCGTGCTGGAAAACTCTACGGAATACACGTCTCAGTTAATTGGACAGGTGAACAATGATATAGATTCTTACATTGGCTATATGGAGAATATTTCCCTGATTGTAGCAGATAATTCCGATGTGTGGGATTACCTGTTCGGGCGGGAGCTTTCTAGGGAAAGGGAGGAAGAGATTCCAGAACGGATTCTGGGAGTTTTTAAAACGATTACGGATACTCGAAGCGATATTGTAAATATTGCGCTTCTTTCCAGAAACGGGGAGGCTTTGATTAATCAGGGAAGAGCAAGATTGAATCCTTACATTGATGTTTCGGAGCTTACCTGGTATCAGGCAGCTGTGGCAGCAGGAGAAAAAACAGTGATTTCTTCCTCCCATGTGCAAAACGCCATATACGGAAGCTATGACTGGGTGGTAACCTTAAGCCGCAATATTTCCAGAACAGAGGATCCGGAGGCCGGGGGTGTATTTTTTGTAGATCTGAACTACAGCGCTATCAGCGATCTTTGCGAACGGATCAGTCTGGGAAACCGGGGCTATATTTATATTTTGGATGAAAATGGGGGAATTGTATACCATCCTCAGCAGCAGCTTATTTACAGCGGTATGAAAAAGGAGTTGATTGATGAGGTAATGCAGTCAAAGGAGTCATCCTTTTTGACAAAGGACGGGCGTCTGTATACGATCTCCAGATCCGAACGGACCGGATGGATTGTAGTGGGGGTTTCCATGGTATCAGAACTGATGCGGCGGGCGGAGGAAGCAAGGAAGATTTATCTGCTTATTGCTCTTGCGCTGTTCATGGCAGCTCTTGTTCTTGCCTACCTTTTGTCGGATGAAATAACAAAGCCGATCAAGGCGCTGGAAAAATCCATGAAAGAAGTGGAAAAGGGCAATTTTGCCCATGCGGCGCTGGCAGTTCGGGAAGAGAATGAGATAGGGCATTTGAGCCGTAACTTCAATATGATGACAGAGGAAATTCAAAATCTGATAGAGCAGAGAGATCAGGAGCAGCAGATCAAGCGGAAATCAGAGCTTAAGGCCCTCCAATCTCAGATCAATCCTCATTTTCTGTATAATACTCTGGACTCTATTATCTGGATGGCTGAGTGGGGAAAGAATCAGGAAGTAGTGCGTATGACTTCCTCTCTGGCAAAGCTTCTGCGCCGGAGCATCAGCAATGAGCAGGAGACGGTAACCGTGGCCGAAGAGGTAGAATACACAGAAACCTATCTGACCATTCAGAAAATGCGTTACAAGGATAAGCTGGAATATGAGATTCAGGTAGAACCAGAGATTCTGCAGGAAAATGTGATTAAACTGATTCTGCAGCCTTTGGTAGAAAATGCCATCTATCATGGGATTAAGTATAAAGAGGGAAAGGGAATGGTTCGGATCGAGGGATTTCGGGAGGGGGAGCATATGATTCTCCGGGTGCGGGATGACGGAAAAGGAATGGATTCGGAAACTCTGGCTCATATTTTTGAGAAGCATACCAGAGACACCCGTTCTAACGGAGTGGGGCTCAACAATGTTAATGAGAGGATACAGATTTATTACGGAGAAGATTATGGAATTAGCTTTAAGAGCAGTCCGGGAAAGGGAACGGAGGCGGCCATAACACTTCCCTTTGGAAAGGAGGAGGGAAGCGATGAGGAATCATAAACAAAGGCTTTTGCTTGCGGGAGTTTTGCTTGCTGCTACGCTGGTTTCGGGAGGATGGTATCTGCAAAGACAGAATTATAGTTCAGAGCCCCTGCAGATCGTATTGATCCAGAAAGCGGTGGATGATACGGACTTCTGGACCTGCATATACGAGGGCGGGCATATGGCGGCAGATGAACTGGGCGTGGAGCTGACCGTAATGGGACCCAGACAGGAGAGTGACTCACAGCTTCAGCATCAGATGATCCTGGAGGCTATTGAACAAAAACCGGATGCAATTGCTCTTACGCCCAGCAGCTTTGAGGAAACCATACCTTACGCAGAGCAGATTGAAGCGGCAGGAATTACGCTGGTGCTTATGGATTCCACCATGGAAAAAGAAATGGGAGTATCTCTGATTGCTACGGATAATTTTGAAGCCGGTTATAAAATGGGGTCATATATGAGCCAATTTGTGGATGCGGATACCCTGATTGGGGTTGTGGGACATGTAAAAGGGACTTCCACAGCGACGGAGAGGGAAAGTGGTTTTCGGGCCGGGTTAAAGGATGCCCAGAAGCAGATTGCAGAGGTGGTATTTTGCGATTCTTCTTCGGATAAGGCTTATGAGTTAACCTGCAGCCTGCTTGAACATTATCCGGACATGAATCTGATTGTGGGCTTGAATGAATATTCGGCAGTGGGGGCTGCCAGGGCGGTAAAGGATATGGGGCGTTCCGAAAACTGCCATATGGCAGGCTTTGACAGCTCCATTGAAGAGATTCGGCTCTTGGAGGAGGGAGTGTTTGATGCTATTGTGATACAGAAGCCCTTTAATATGGGATATCTGGGAATAGAAACGGCGGTACGGGCGGCAAGAGGAAAAGAAGTGGAGTCTTATGTGGATTCGGGCTCGGAGCTGATTACAAAAGAGAATATGTATACGGAAGAAAATCAAAAATTACTGTTTCCGTTTTTCGGTAAGAGTACGAAAGGATTATAAATTTTCCAATTAAAACCGGGGAAAAAGTTCATCAATCTTGAGCAAAAGAGATTGATGAACTTTTTTTCGTAAAATATTCACCTATTCCAAAAGGATTTTCTATTACTTTATTCATAATTTGGACATATAATAGTCATAAATTCAACGAGCAGACAAGGCGTATTTTGTCGCCTTCTCTACGGGGGTACTGGAGGGAAAAAGGTGGAAAAAATTAAACAGAATGCAATCGTAAAGAAGATTGGGTTTAACAGGCTGGTACTGTTGTGTGTTATGGTGTTGCTGTATCTCCTGTTTGCACTCATCACACCGCTGGTAAAGGCAAATGCAAACTTTGTGAGTTTTGCCCGTATCGTCAGCTTATTGAAGTATGCTTATTTCATGGGCTTCTTATCTTTGGGAGTAACCTTTGTTATTGCTACGGGGGGAATTGATTTTTCAATTGGTCCGGTGATGTTCTGCGGGGCGCTGATCTCGGGATATCTTTTGACTTCCAAGGGATGGCCGCTGATTATATGCCTGATTCTGTGCATCCTTGTAGGAACGGCTTTTGGAGTGCTTAACGGCGTTCTGGTATCTTATGCGGGGCTGCCGTCATTTATTACTTCCATGGCAAGCATGATGCTTGCAAAAGGAATCGGATCCGTATTTACAAAGACACAGTCCGTAAGCTGGCCCCAGGCAGGAGATGCCAATGGTTGGTTCCGGAACCTGGTAGGCATGAAAGTGGGAACTACGGAGATTCCCACAGGACTGTTTATTCTGCTTCTGGCAGCCGTTATCTGTGCTGTCATTTTGAATAAGACCATGGCAGGGCGGTATATCCTTTGTATTGGCAGCAATCGGGAAGCCGTAAGACTGTCCGGCGTGAATACCAAGCGGTGGGAAACGCTGGCATATATTATCTGCGGAACACTGGCTGGAATGGCGGCTATCTTCTATGTGGCTAAGAACACTACGGTTCTTCCGGGCCTTGGTGATACGTTTAATAACGAGGCTATTGCCGGATGCGTAATGGGAGGAACATCTATGACCGGAGGTGTGGCTTCCATTGGAGGAACTCTTATTGGAGTACTGATTATTGCACTTCTGCAGGAGGGGATTATGGCCATGGGCTTCCAGATCAATTACCAGTACATAATTACCGGACTTATCGTTCTGACGGTAGTATATGCAGACCTGCGCAGCAGAAGCAGACGCAATTAGGCGAGAGGGGGAGGAAAAATGGGCGACGTAATTTTAACCATGAAAGGCATCGATAAATCGTTCCCCGGAGTACATGCACTGGATCATGTGGACCTGGAGGTCAGAAAAGGCGAAGTACATGCGCTGATGGGCGAGAATGGAGCCGGAAAGTCAACTCTTATGAAAGTGCTGACCGGCATTTACACCAAGGACGAGGGTACGATTACCTATGAGGGAAGGGAAATGGAGTTTTCCAACCCGAGAGAGGCTCAGGATGCGGGAATTGTGATTGTGCATCAGGAGCTGAATATGATGGGACACCTGACAGTGGCTCAGAACATCTTTATCGGCCGGGAGATTATGAACGGCAAACTCATTGATGACAAGAAAATGAATGAAGAAGCAAAAAAGCTTTTTGATCAGCTTGGCATTGATATAGATCCGAAAGAAACCATGAGCCGTCTGACGGTCGGAAAGCAGCAGATGTGCGAGATTGCAAAGGCTATCTCCCACGAGGCGAAGGTTATTATTTTTGATGAGCCCTCTGCGGCATTGACAGAGGCAGAGATTGAAGAGTTATTCAAGATTATCCGGGATCTGCGGGATAAGCAGATGGGTATCGTATATATTTCCCATCGTATGGACGAGATTAAAGTCATTACGGATCGGGTAACGGTTATGCGTGACGGCGGTTACGTAGGAACCCTGATTACGAAGGATTCCACCAAGGATGATATCATCAATATGATGGTAGGCCGTGTAATTTATGAGGATCCCAAGACAGAGAGCGCCGTTCCCAAGGATGCGCCTATTGTACTAAAGGTAGAGCACCTGAATGCAGGCAGGATGGTTCGGGATGTAAGTTTTGAACTGAGAAAAGGAGAAATCTTAGGTTTTTCCGGATTGATGGGAGCAGGCAGAACCGAGACGGCAAGGGCTTTGTTTGGAGCAGATCCCAAGGAAAGCGGAGATATTTATGTAAACGGACAAAAAGTAGACATAAAGACTCCCCAGGATGCGGTAAAATGTGGCATTGGCTATCTGTCAGAGGATAGAAAACGATATGGAATTGTAGTGGCAAAAACAATCGCAGAGAATTCTACCATGGCCAGTCTTGAGAATTTTATGAAAGGTGCCTTTATTGATAAGAAGAAAGAAAATCAGGTGGCTCAGCAGTATGTAGAGACACTTAAGACAAAGACACCTGGCGTAGATCAACTAGTAGTGAATCTTTCCGGAGGAAATCAGCAGAAAGTGGTTATTGCCAAATGGCTGGTAAGGAACTGTGATATTCTGATTTTCGATGAACCTACCCGGGGTATTGACGTAGGAGCCAAGAGCGAGATTTATCAGTTGATGAATGAACTGGTGGCTCAGGGCAAGTCTGTTATCATGATTTCATCAGAGATGACGGAGATTTTGCGAATGAGTGACCGGATCGTGGTTATGTGTGAGGGCAGAAAAACCGGTGAGCTGGATATTTCAGAGGCTACGCAGGAACGAATCATGCATGCGGCGACGCTTAGGGATTAGGAGGGGAGAAATCATGACAGAGAAGAAAAAAGGAAATGCTTTTACAGACAATCCGCTTGTAAGGGCCATCGGGGTACAGAAGATTGTAGTTGTACTCGTGCTGCTTGCCATGCTTATCTTCTTTAGCACCGCAAGCTCCGCATTCCGCCAGTATTCAACACTTTTGAGTATTATGGACTGTACCTATTATCTGGCTTTTCTGGGGATTGGAGTTACGTTCTGCCTGATTACCGGCGGTGTAGACCTTTCCATTGGAACAGGAATGTTTTGTTATGCATTGGTGGGAGGTTATCTGATTACTCAGAAAAACATGCCGGTTATTGTGGGAATCATCGTAACAGTGCTGTGTGGCCTGCTGGTGGGAACCATAAACGGCCTGATCGTTTCCAAGGGTGGCCATGCTCCTTTCCTGGCAACACTTTGTACCATGATGATTGTGAGAGGCATGGGAGCCATCGTGACCAGCAATGCAAGTGTTACCTGGCCGTCATCCAGTTCGCCCAATGGCTGGACCCGTAAGATCTTTAAGATGGATATGGGCGGAACAAAAGTTCCCATAGGATTCTTATGGGTGCTGATTCTGGCAGTTGTTATGAGTATCTTCTTGAACAAGACCAGGCCGGGGCGCTATATCATCGCTATTGGAAGCAATAAAGAAGCTACGAGACTTTCCGGTGTGAATGTGGCAAAGTATCAGACATTGGCTTATATTATCTCCGGAGTTTTTACCGGACTGGCGGCTTTGGCTTATAGTTCCGCATTCCAGTCTATGATACCCGGCGGCGGCGGCGGAATCGAGTTGAATGCCATCGGCGGAGCCATCATTGGAGGAACCTCCATGAGCGGAGGTGCGGGAACCATATCGGGGACTATTATCGGTGTGTTCCTGATGTCCGTATTGCAGACCGGATTACCCATGATAGGACTCCAGGCAAATTGGCAGCAGATTATTATCGGTCTGGTATTGATTATAGCCGTTTATATTGATGTATTGAAGAATAAGAAACTTGCATAGGTGTTTACTGCATAAGCAGTTTACATAGAAATGCTCCAAAAAGGAGAAAAATAAAAGGAGGAACTTAAAACATGAAAAAGAAAGTTTTAGCAGCATTGCTCTCCGTAGCAATGGTAGCAACCCTGTTAAGCGGCTGTGGCGGCAAGGCTGAGGATCCTGCAGCACCTGCAGAGACAGAAGCTCCGGCAGAGACCGAGGCACCCGCAGAGAGTGATGAGCCCACAGATACACCTGCAGCAGATGCAGGCAGCATGTCTTTTGAGATCGTATCCAAGGGATTACAGCATGAGTACTGGCAGGCAGTTAAGCAGGGTGTTGAGAGCAAGGCAGCAGAGCTTGGTGTAACTGTTAACTTCGTAGGTCCGGACAGTGAGTCCAACATTGACCAGCAGGTACAGCAGCTGGAGAACGCTCTGAATGCAAACCCAACCGCAATCGGTCTGGCTGCACTGGATACAGAGTCCGTAAAGGGCCAGCTTCAGACATGTCTCGACAAGGGCATTCCGGTAATCGGATTTGACTCTGGTGTTCCAGGTGCTCCGGAAGGATCCGTATTGGCAAACTGCTCCACAGATAACTATGCAGCAGGTGCCGTAGCGGCAGAGGAAGTTTACAAGGCTGTTAAAGATCGTATCGATGGCACTGTTCGTATCGGCGTTGTAGCTCAGGATGCTACTTCCGAGTCCGTTGTAAACAGAGGTCTTGGCTTTATTGACAAGTTTGCTGAGTTGGCAGTAGCTGACGGACATACGGCAACCGTTGTTGGTAATGAGAAGTACATCAGCGATTCCAAGTGTGAGAAGACTGATGGCGCAAATGTTATTATCGACGTTCGTGTTCCTGCACAGGTTACTTCCGATGCATCTCTTGCAGACGTTAACTCTCTCCTTGGTGAGGACGGAATCCTTGCACTGTACGGTTCCAATGAGCACTCTGCAAATGCTATCGTTTCCGCAGCTGAGAATCACAGCGAGATCGGAACTGGTGCAGATCAGGTTGTTGCAGCCGGATTCGACTCTGGTGCAGCTCAGATTGAAGCTGTAAAGAACGGAGTTCTTCTTGGCGCTATTACTCAGGCTCCTGTACAGATGGGCGAGAAGCTTGTTGAAAGCCTGTATGCAGCAGCAAATGGCGAGTCAGTGGCAGACATTGACACCGGATGCCAGTGGTACACCGCTGAGAACATTGAGGATCCTGCAATCTGGGATAACCTTTACGGCAAATAAAGAGAGTTTGTAGAAGAGGGGGTACACCTTGCGGTGTGCCCTTTCTTCGTACTATACAGGCAGCACAAAGGGACTGCTTGAAAATATAATAATATGGAGGTATATTTATGCTAAAAGGAATTCCGCAAATTTTATCACCGGAGCTTTTGATGGTTTTGTGCGAGATGGGGCATGGAGATCGGCTGGTGATCTCAGATGGCAATTTCCCGGCAGAATCTATGGGAAAGGATGCCATTGTGATTCGCTGTGACGGTCATGGCGTACCGGAACTTTTGGATGCTGTCTTAAAGCTTTTCCCATTAGACACTTATGTAGAAAAGCCGGTAAACTTGATGGAGGTAGTGCCTGGAGATGATGTGGAGACACCTATCTGGGATACATATAAGGATATTATTGCGAAGTATGATAAGCGTGGGGCAGCTTGTGTAGGCAATATTGAGCGATTTGCATTCTATGATGAGGCAAAGACAGCATATGCTATTATTGCTACCAGTGAGAAAGCGCTGTACGCCAACATTATGCTTCAAAAGGGAGTTGTAGTAGAATAATCGAAAAAATCTTAACAAAAACGGATTAGATTCTTAAGATTTCTGATCTTTTTGGGATATGCCTTGCGGCATATCCCTTTTTTCGTTATACTGAAAAACATTAAAAGTTATGTAAAGCGATGGAAAGGGGAGATGTTTTCAGACAAAGGTGAGGGTGGTTATGAATAAAAGAGAGGAGCTTTATGAAAAAATGGAAGGCATATGGTTTTGCCTTGGCATGTATCCTTTTTCTCTGCTCAAAAAAAGAGATTTTTGCAGCTGGAGAAAAAAATAACGATGAGATAAAAGCAGAGGAATCATTTTTTGAGGATGGGGATGTGGTAGGATTTATTGGTGACAGCATAACCCATGCGGAGTATACGAGTATTAATTATATGGAATTCCTTTATCAGTACTATCTGAGTCGTTTTCCCAACAGAGAGATTGAATTTCGTAATCTGGGAACGGCGAGCTGTACCGTCCAGGATGTGCTGGATATCTATGACAGAGATCCGGCGTTTCAGGGGCTTAATCAGGCAGTCATTCTTTTGGGAATGAATGAAGCAATACAGGAGATCTCTGTAGAAGCATATATTGCTGATATGGAGAAATTGATTGAACGCTTAAAAGCAGATGGACTGAAGGGTGAGGATATACTGATTCTTGCACCGACACCCTACGATCAGACATGTGCGCTTAATTATGATAAAAACGGCTATCCTTATCAGAGAAGTGATGACAGGCTGACTGCATTTACAGAACAGCTGGAGGTAAAAGCAGAAGAGTGGAAGGTCTGTTATGCAGATCTTCATACACCTATGAAAGAATTGTCAGTAGAGCTTCAGAAAGAGGACGGAAAAAATACTCTGACCATAGGTGATTGCATTCACCCGGAGGCAGTTGGTCAAATGGTGATGGCTTACTATATTCTTCAGGCTCAGGGGGCAGTGGAGGAACTGCCGGAGCTTTTGATTCCGGAAGTGCCAGTGGAAATACTGGAGGATTTTTACCGAAATGAACAGGGCGTGCGCCTGAGCTGGAAGCCGGAGTGTCTGCCGATGTTTACGGCAGACGAGTTTCAGGAGCTTACGGGGCTGATTCCATCAGCAGAAGCAATTGGAAAAGAAGTACTTTATGTGGAAGGCTTTTCCGAAGAAGTTTCTTATGAATTGACCATAGGTGACAATGTCTTGGGGGACTTTACAGGCCAGGAATTGCTAGAAGGAATTAATTTGGCTGTGCTGGCGGAAAACCCTTTACGGAAGCTTGCAGTTGAGATAGATGAAAAAAGCCGGGTGCGCCACAAGCTTGCAGCGGAATATCGAAGTGCTGTATATACAGCGGCGGAAACAGACACTGAGGAAGCATGGGCACAGCTTCAGGAAACATGGAAGAATTGGCAGAAAGCAGATAGAGCGTTGCGGGAAAAAATACATGAAAAAGTACAGACTGCAGCGGATCAGGATTATATAGTGAGTATTGTTGAAAAAGGATTCTCTAAGGAAATATTAGATCAGGAGTCTATGCCGGCCGAGGAATTTCTTTTTGAAGACGGTGATGTAGTAGGTTTTTTGGGTGACAGTATTACCCAGGTGAGCTACAGCGGAATCAGTTATCCTGAGTTTTTGCATCAGTATTATATTACACGTTATCCCCATTGGGAGTTGGAGCTTCGAAATCTCGGCACTGGTTATTATACGGCAAAGCATGCTTTGGAGCTTTACAATGGGGAAAGCGGAATTTATGATGCTGCCTTGGACGGGATTACAAAGGCTGTGATTATGTTTGGCATGAACGAAGCTCAGGATGGAGGCGATACAGAGACATATATTCAGAATATACGGAAATTAACAGAGATGCTGAATGCCAGAGGAATCGAGAATGAGGATGTGATTCTGGCAGCGCCTACACCCTACGATCAAACCAGAAGTTCTAATTACAAAGAAAATGGCGAGATGAAAGAGACGGTAGATAATATCCTTTTGGAATATACCGTAAAGCTTAAGCAGCTATCCCGGGAACTTGGAACACATTATGTGGATCTTCACACCCCTATGCTGCGGGCCACAAAGCTTTTTCAGGAAAAGGATGCAGATGATACCCTGACTGTGGATGACAATATACATCCAAAGGCAGAGGGAAGCATTCTGGCAGGCTTCTTCTTTTTATATCAGCAGGGAGCCGGAAAAGAAGTGGCAGATGTTCGGATTCTGGATAAAGGAGATGTACAGACAGACAATGCGAAGGTGAGCAGGGTAAAATGGAGAGGGAGGGGAGATTATGTAAGCTTTGCATACCATCCCTACAGTCTTCCTATGGCTATTTCCAGCGAAGTTGCCCAGACAGATGCGGATTTTGATATCATGAACCGGATCAGTCAGGAAAATCTTCAGGTAACAGGGCTGGAAAGCAGTGAGAAGTATACAGTTTATATGGATAATGTTCCCATAGGAGAATTCACAGGGGAAGCATTGGAACAGGGAGTGAACTTGGCCGCTTGCGACTGGAATTGGGGGCAGGTTGCTGCAAAGGAGATAGAGGGGCTGAATCAGAAGTGGCAGGAATGCTCTGCGGAATACCGCAGTGTTTTGGGAAAAGCCACTTTAGGTGAACGGAGCGCAACACAGGAGGATGTGGATATTGCTTATGCAGCATGGAAAGCGCAAGCAGAGGAACTTAAGAACCAGATGTATGAGATAGCCCGAACCAGCGTATCCAGAACCTATCAGATAGAGATTGTAAATAAGAATGGCCGAATCTGGATGAAGCTGGAACGATGGAAATGGGCTATAGGTGTTGCTATTGCTGCAACAATCAGTTTGCCGTTCCTTGCAGGCGTTATATTTCAGATGAAAAAGCGAAAAAAGAAAAACAGAATTTAATTAATCCACTTTTTACGAAAGTCAGAAGCGCTGATGCCTTCTGACTTTTTAAATTGCCGATTGAGATAGCTGGAATCATAGAAGCCGCAGTTTTCTGCAATTTGCTCCAGAGTATAGTCAGAAAAACGGAGCAGCTTTTTAGCAAGCGTAATACGCCGGGCAATGACGTAGTGATTCAGGGTGATTCCATAGAGAGAGCGAAACTCTCTGGACAAATGATATTTGCTAATGAAAAAATGTTCTGACAGAGCATCCAGAGAAAACTTTTCTGTATAGTGTTCATCCAGATACTGACGTATCTGGGACATCTTTTGATGTCCGGGGTGCTTTTCGGTATGGCGCTCAGTAATATCAAGCAGCAGGAGGGAAAGAATATCCACAATCAGCCGTGAAGAAAAAATTTCAGCAGAGAGGTCAGAGGCGGTGTTTACCTCCAACAGATGTTCCAAAGAATCCTGAAGTTCTGGAAAGGTTTGGGGGTGAAAAGCGGGGGCACTTTTGGCGGAGAAATACTGGTAGTATTTCTCTGAACTGGATCCGTTAAAATGAACCCAGATTAGTTCCCAAGGATCAGAACTGCTGCTCTGATGATAATAGGGAACCATGCAGTCAATAAAAAAGCAGGAGCCTTTTTGCAAAGAATAGGAGTTTCCCTTGTACATAAGTGTACCGCTTCCGGATAGGACAAGAACCACCAGATAGGAATCCAGATTTTTACGTTGGGCAAGATGGCTTTCCTTTAGTTTCAGATAACCTGTTTCCTGCACATAATAGAGGGCAGAGCGTGCAAAGGCGCTGGGAGTCTGAATCATGCGCCGAGAGCTTTCTACATAGGAATCGGGGAATTTATCAAAATAGTTTTTCAAGGGAGTTTCCTTTCATGCACATATAGTCTCAAAAAGAACTTGTGGATAGCAATATAATACCTATTTTAAGCAACATCTTCACTTGTTATCTTAAATATACCGGTTTATACTGTCAAAAGCAATGAAAAAACAGAATTAATAAGCAAACAACCTGAAAGGAAAAAAATCTATGTATTATGCACTGTTGTCCGGCGGCTCAGGAAAACGCCTTTGGCCGTTATCAAATGATGCAAGACCGAAACAATATGTAAAGCTGGTCAATCAGGAAACAAATTCCATGGAACGCTGCTCGATGCTTCAGCGAGTATGGGCACAGCTTTTGGATGCAAAAATAGCGAATAATACAATTATCACTGCGGGAGAAGCACAGGCGGAGCTGATTCAAAGTCAGGTTCCCGGAGCGCAGATGGCTGCAGAACCGGCAGGCAGGGATACCTTTGGAGCCGTACTGCTTTCCTGTGCCTATCTTCATAGCTGCATGGGAGCGTCTAAAGAAGATTATGTAGCCGTGATGCCCATAGACCCCTATACAGAAAGAGCTTATTTTGAAGCGGTAAAGGGATTGGAGAAGGTTATGAAGGATTCCGGTGCAGATGCAGGACTTATGGGAGCAGTGCCCTCTTATCCAGCAACAAAATACGGATATATATTGCCGGGAGAGCAGAAGGAGGGGTATTTCTGGATCCAAAGCTTTATAGAAAAACCAGAGGAAAGGCAGGCGGAAGAACTTTTGGGGCAGGGAGCCCTATGGAACTGCGGAGTTTTCTGTCTTCGGATTGGAGATATGCTGGAACGGGCAAAGGTGTACGGGGTTCCGGAAGATTACGAAGGCTTGTATGCTGCCTATGAGAAATTACCAAGAATCAGCTTTGACTATGAGGTGCTGGAGAAATCTGAAAAGCTGGCGGCTGTAGAATTCCAGGGATACTGGAAGGATCTTGGTACCTGGGATGCTATGGCAGAGCAGATGAGCATGGATACATTTGGAAAAGTGATTTTAGATGATACCTGCAGAAACACGCAGGTAATCAATGAACTGGCAATGCCGGTAGTTACTGTAGGAACGAGGAATCTGGTAGTCGTAGCAGCACAGGATGGAATTCTGGTAGCAGATAAGAATGAGACAGGCAGAGTAAAAGAATTGACAGCGGGGCTTCAGACACGGCCCATGTTTGAAGAACGGAGATGGGGAACATTGGAAACTCTGGATGATACAGAGACAGCACAAATCTCTACATTGACAAGAAAGATTCGAATCTATGACGGCATGACTTCCAGTTACCATTACCACAAGGATAGAGATGAGATTTGGACGGTCCTAAAAGGGACAGGTGAATTGATTTTGGAAGGAAATAAGATTGCGCTCTCTCAGGGAAAAGCAGTCTGTATTCGAAAAAACCAGCGTCATGCAGTAAAAGCGTTTAAGGATTTTGAGTATATTGAGATTCATGTGGGAACCAGTGTGGGAAATGATGACATTCATCGGATTACCTTTGAGTGGGATGAGATAGAGAGGAGTAGTATATTATGAAAAAAACAGCATTAATTACAGGAATTACTGGCCAGGATGGCTCTTATCTGGCGGAGCTTTTGCTGGAAAAAGGATATGAAGTTTATGGGTTGTTCCGCAGAGGCTCCACCGATACGACAGCAAGAATTACCCATCTGTTAAAAAAAGGAACAGATGAGGAACAAAGGCTGCATCTGGTTTATGGGGACATGACAGATTCTATGAATCTGGTGCGTCTGCTCCTTGAAATAAAACCGAACGAAGTGTACAATCTGGCAGCTCAGTCTCATGTGGCTGTTTCCTTTGAGGAACCAGAGTATACAGCAAATGCAGATGGAGTTGGCGTTTTGCGTGTACTTGAAGCTGTGCGTGCGGCAGGACTTGCGAGGACGACTAGGATCTATCAGGCGTCAACCTCTGAACTTTTCGGAAAGGCTGAGGAAATTCCACAGAGGGAAACGACACCATTTCATCCCCGTTCTCCTTATGCGGTGGCAAAACTCTATGGCTATTGGATAACGAGGCACTATCGGGAAGCATACGGAATGTATGCGGTAAACGGGATTCTGTTTAATCACGAATCTGAACGGAGAGGGGAAAATTTTGTAACAAGGAAAATCACGCTGGCAACAGCAAATATTTTGGCGGGGCATCAGGAAAAGCTGTATCTGGGAAATCTGGATGCAAAACGGGACTGGGGTTACGCCAAGGACTACGTGGAATGTATGTGGAGGATGCTGCAGCATGAGACACCAGAGGATTTTGTGATTGCAACCGGTGTGACCCATACCGTAAGAGAATTTGTAGAGACTGCATTTCGTCAGGGGGGAGTTAATCTTCAATGGCAGGGAACGGGTGTCGAAGAAAAAGGGATTGATATGAAAACCGGAAAAGTATTAGTTGAAGTATCCCCTGATTTTTTTCGCCCGGCAGAGGTAGACTTGCTTTTGGGAGATCCTTCAAAGGCAAAGAAGCTTTTAGGCTGGAATCCAGGAAAGACTTCCTTTGAGCAACTGGTAAAACTTATGATGGAGCATGACATGAAGGAACTTGGTATACAGTATGAGCGCTGCGAAACTGGAATAGGAGAAGAAAAATGATTTGTGAACCATTGGATAGACAGAAAAAAATATATGTGGCCGGACACTGCGGACTGGTAGGCTCTGCACTAGTACGCTGTCTGAAAAAAGAGGGATTTGCTCAGATTATTACGAAAACACATGAGGAGCTTGATTTGACAAGGCAGGCAGAGGTGGAAGCATTTTTTGCAGAGGAAAAACCGGATTATGTGCTTTTGGCAGCGGCCAAGGTGGGCGGAATCCATGCCAATGATACATACCCGGCAGATTTTATTATGAAGAATCTGCAGATAGAGTGTAATGTAATAGATGCAGCGTATAAAAATCAGGTAAAAAAGCTGCTGTTTTTGGGAAGCTCTTGTATTTATCCGCGAGAATGCCCTCAGCCTATTCGGGAAGAATATCTTTTGAGCGGATATTTGGAAAAAACGAACGAGGCTTATGCGCTGGCAAAAATTGCAGGGCTGAAAATGTGCGCTTTTTACAATCAGCAGTACCACACGCACTATATCAGTGTGATGCCCTGCAATCTTTATGGAGTGAATGACAACTTTGCACTGGATAATTCTCATGTGCTTCCTGCACTGATACGAAAGTTTCACGAAGCGAAACAAAAGGGAGAGCCTGCGGTAACTGTTTGGGGAAGCGGGACGCCTTTGCGGGAGTTTTTGAATGTGGATGATCTGGCGGACGCATGCTTATATTTGATGGATCATTATGACGGAAACGAATTTTTTAATGTGGGATCCGGGAAGGAAGTAAGCATTTTAGAGCTGGCAGAGCTTGTAAAAGAGGTAACAGGTTATCCGGGCAGAATTGTACTGGATCCAGCAAAGCCAGACGGAACGCCCAGGAAGGTGACGGATATCAGCCGCATTTCGGAGACGGGCTGGAAACCGAAAATTGATTTGGAAAAAGGAATCCGCCAGACTTATGAGTGGTTCTGTAAAAAATATGAGACAGGAGCGTTTACAGAGCGATGATGGAGCAAGGGCCAATAAAGCTGCAGCCAGTACGGAAAAATTATTTATGGGGAACAGAGGATTGGATGCTCTCCTGGCTGAACGAGGGATTGGAAGAAATCCCTCTTTTGATTAAAATCATTACAGCGAAGGAGGCCCTTTCGGTTCAGGTGCATCCAAAGGATTCTCTTGCATGGGAGATGGAACATGGAAACGGTAAAACAGAGATGTGGTACGTGATGGACTGTGAGCCTGACGCATATTTGTATTATGGTTTGAAGCATAGAATTTCTGTAAATGAATTTCGGAAACGGATTGAGAACGGAACCCTTCTGGAGGTATGCCGTAGGGTAATGGTAAGAAAAGGAGACGTCCTTTTTGTTCCGGCAGGAATTATTCACGCTATTGGCAGAGGGATTACGGTGGCAGAAGTGCAGCAGAGCTCTGATATCACATATCGAGTGTATGATTATGATCGAAAGGACGAGAACCACAGGAGACGGACGCTGCATATTGAGAAAGCTCTTAAGGCTGCGAACTTCATGCCGCCTTTGCCAGGACGTCATCCTATGGGGCCCAGAATCGAGAAAAATGGATATTCCAAAACTTTATTAGTGCAATGTCCGTATTTTGTGGTACAATTATACGAGATAGTAGAATGTATGGAAGGGAATGTTGAGGCATCCTTTCAGTCATTTCTTGTTTTGGAGGGAGAAGGAAGCCTAAAAAGCAACTATGGAAGCCTGAAGCTTACAAAGGGTGACAGTATCTTTCTCCCAAAAGGAATGGGAGCCTACCACCTTATTGGAAGGCTGCAAATACTTATAAGCGAGGTATAACGGATGAATTTAAAGTTTGGAACAGGAGGGCTTCGTGCCACTATGGGGCCGGGACCGGATCATTTAAATTTAGAAACCATACGAGAGGCAGTCTTGGGGGCAGCAGCCTATGTGAAAAGCCGGAGTGAAGAACCGTCTGTGGCAGTAGCCTATGACAGCCGGAATCACTCGGAAGAATTTGCAAAAGAAGCAGCAAGAGTATTGGCCCTGAAGGGATGTAAGGTGTATATTTATCCCCGGTTGATGCCGACGCCGACTTTATCCTTTGCAGTGCGCCATCTGAAATGTGATGCAGGAATCTGTATAACGGCCAGTCATAATCCAAAAGACTATAATGGCTTTAAGGTTTATGGGGCAGATGGATGTCAGGTCACCAGCGGAGCAGCAGCGGCGATCCAGATGTATATTGAAAAGGCCGATGAGAAAGAGGCTGGGGAGGATCTGGATTTTGAATATTTTTTGGAATCGGAAGAAATTGAGTATATCAATGACAAGACCATCAAGGCATTTCTTGCGTCTATTATAAAAAAACGAACGCAAAAGGAACTGACATCTCATTTGAAAGTGGTTTATACGCCGCTGAACGGAAGCGGGTTAAGCTGTGTGAGCAGTATCCTAAAATATATTGGAATAAAGAATCTACAGATTGTAATGGAACAGGCAAAACCGGACGGTAATTTTCCTACTTGCCCCATCCCGAATCCGGAGGAACCGGAAGCGCTGAAGCTGGGATTGGACTATTGTGAAAAGCTGGAGGCAGATCTGCTGCTTGCTACAGATCCGGATAGTGACCGCATTGGCGTGGCTGTCCGGCAAGGCGAGACTTATCGGCAATTGACAGGAAATCAGGTGGGAATCCTACTATTGGATTATATATTGAAATGCAGGCAGGAGGCAGGAACACTGCCGGAAAATCCCGTTGTGATTAAGACTATCGTGACTACTTCTATGGCAGATCACATTGCAGAGCATTATGGTGTTGAGGTAATCAATACTTTGACAGGCTTCAAATATATTGGAGAGCAGATTGGCCTTTTGGAACAGGCGGGCAAGGCAGAGCGTTTTGTGTTTGGATTTGAGGAAAGTTGCGGCTATCTCGTTGGAAGCTATGTGCGGGATAAGGATGCGGTGGGGGCGGCCATGCTGATTTGCGAGATGGCAGACACTTACAAGTCTATAGGCAAGACGCTTCTGGATGTACTCGAGGATCTGTACCAGACTTATGGACGATATACGACAGAGCTGAAAAGCTATACTTTTGATGGCATGGAGGCAGACAGGCGCATGAGCCTGATACGCAAGGGGCTTGCAGAGAAGCCGGATATGAAGATGCGGGGCTCCAAGGTAGTTCGGTATAAGGATTATCAGGAAGGCATCGACGGACTTCCCAAGTCCGATGTAATCAAGCTGTGGATGGAGGACGGCTCGGAAGTCGTGATCCGTCCGTCAGGTACGGAGCCGAAGATTAAGGTGTATACGGAGAGAAAAGAGAAATAAAAAAGAACAGACCATATAAGAAGAGAGTATTCCTTCATAACAGGATTTGAGTATGAAGGGATACTCTTTTTGTGTTGGGGTCTTTATATAGTTGTCTTTCTGGGCGGCCCGCAGCTTTCCCGTACGGCAAGATAAAAGGGCATAGAGATTTTCATGGGAAGATGATGTCCGCCCTGTATACGGTCAATCAGAGTCTTTGCAGCCATTTTTCCCATTTCTTCCAGCGGAACGTGAACAGTAGTAAGCATTGGGGAAAGATACTGGGCCATATCGATGTCATCAATGCTGATAACGGATATGTCTTCTGGAATTCTTAAGCCCTCTTCCTGAATTGCACGCATAACACCAATAGCTGTTAAGTCATTGGGGGCAAAAACAGCAGTAGCTTCACGAGTCCTGTTAAGAAGAGCTTTTGTGCCTTGATATCCGCCCTCGGAACAAATCATAACATTAGAAATAAATTCATTTTGAATGGGAATATTGTGCTTGCGCAGAGTAGAACAATACCCCACATAACGTTCCTCGTTTTGAGTTTCGCCTACGTAGGCAATTTTTGTATGTCCAAGCCCGATCAGGTATTCAATAACGTGTTCACTGGCAAGAGTGCTTTCGCACAGGACCTGATCGTATTTGGCGTTTAGGCTGTTCAGGCCCGTATAAATAACATAATTAAAATGCTTTTTTAAAAAACTCAGCAATTGCTTGTTGCAGCGTCCCAGAATGGCAACGCCGTCTACATGATTGTCGGCAATGAGATGGAACGTGCTTGGGTGCTGAATATCAATAGCCGTAAAAGAATACTTTAAAATATAGTTTTGCTTAAAGGCTTCTTTCTCAATGCTGCGTGCCAGCTGAGAAAAGAAAGGATCCGTAATGGCATCCGGCTCTCTTGCAAACAGGCAGGCAATGGAATGAGAAGAAGCCTGACCGGAAGGAGTATTTCCGCTTTTGAGATTACGGGCTATGGAGTTGGGCGTATAGTTGGTTCGACGCACAATCTCCCAGATACGATCTTGTACCTCTTTGCTTGCGGCCCGGGAGTTGTTTTGATTAATTACTCTTGAAACGGTAGAGATAGACACACCGGCTTCTTGTGCAATTTCTTTCAGCGTCATATGAAATTTTCCTCGCTTTTTGCTTAAATTATACTCAAATCTTATCTTATCATAGAAAAAAATAATAAAAGTGTCAACAAAAAACGTAAGGAATACTTTGGAAAAAGCATAGACAAACGTTTGGGTAAAAATAGTATTTAAAAATGCGGCTCTCCGCAGAGGAATATATAAAAATAATATATTTTCACAATTTTGCACAAACTAAACCGGGAAAACCTTTGGCCGGTATGACAAAAACTTGCACAAGGGAAGCTGATAAGGGGCGTGTCTTAGGCGGTTATACAAACGTTTGGGTAAAATTTTGTTGAAATTAGGGTATTAATAAACTATGATTAACTTACAAATCGAGTTGATTTATAAAAAACTCACAAAAAGTAAACCTTAAAAATGTATTAGGAGGGTAAAAAATGAAGAAGACGAGAAAACTAGTTGCATTGTTATTGGCTGCAGCCATGGTTGCCAGTATGGCAGCCTGCGGTTCAAAAGAGGAGAAGCCCGCACAGGAGGCTCCGGCTGCGGAGGACACAGCAGATAATCCCCAAGAGTCGGAAGAAACTGCGGAACCTGCAGATGATACGGTATACGATCTCAAAGTCAGCGGTCACCCGTACATCCATGCACTTGCCAGCGTATATGCCATTGACCAGGGATATTTTAAATGTGAAGATACCACAGTTGACATGTATTCCGGCGGTCCTGTTCAGAATGAAGCGATTGCTTCCGGAGCGTGGGATGTAGGAACAACCGGCACCGGCGGTATTGTTCTCGGAGCTGTTGGTTATAATCTGAAAGCTATAGCTTATACTTCACCGGATGAGAACACCGTCGATCTTTGGGTTCGTCCCGACAGCCCTCTGGCAGGCTGCACACCGGATGAGAAGGGCGTGTATGGAACAGCAGATGATTGGAAGGGACTGACAGTACTTTGTGCCACCGGCACCTCCTGCCATATGATGCTCATCGGGCTTTTGGAGCATCTGGGCCTGACTGAGGATGACATCAATCTGATTGACACTTCTGTTGCTGATTCCTATGCGGCATTTAAAGCAGGCACCGGCGATGTTGTAGCGCTTTGGTCACCTTTTGGATTCCAGGCAGAAGAAGATACGGATTGGGTAAAGGTTGCAAATGCGGTTAACCTTGGAATTATTCAGCCCTGCGTAGTGGTTGCAACTGAGGATGCAATTGCCAATGACTGGGATGGTGTTTATGCCTACTTAAAGGCTTATCTGCAGGCCGCTACGGAATTAAATGCGGATCCGGAAGGAACAGCCGATCTGCTTTACGATTTTGAGGAAGATCAGGGAATCAGCTTAAGCGAGACTGCTGCGGTGAAAGAAGTTGAAAGCCGTCCATATGCTTCTATAGAGCGTAATAAAGAGCTTTTCACGGTAAGAGATGACGGAGGCTGTGAGGCAAATGATATTCTGCTGGTATTTGCGGAGTTCTTCGAAGGACAGGGAAAGATTTCAGAGGATGATTTGAATGCCCTTCGGGAGAATGGATTGGTTGATACAAGCTTTATGGAAGCATACATGAATGGGCAGTAAAATGAAAAGGTTCAAAACAGAATAGAGACATAATAGGGGGAGGGGAGCCCTCCCCCTATTATGTGGTTTGCAATGGAGTGATGAATATGAGTGATAATTCAAAACAGATTTCCACCGAGACAGCCAATTCCATTCGGATTGAGGCAAAGGCCAAGAGAAAGGAAGCAAGACAGCTTTTGCTTATCTCGACAGTCAGCATACTGGTATTTTTATGTCTCTGGGAGCTGGCAGTGCGTGCAGGGTGGATTGACAGCAAGTACCTTTGTGCGCCTACACAGGTGGTGAAGACCTTTATACAAAAGTTTTCAGATCCAAAGCCGGACGGTGCCGTACTTGGCATTCACATAATTACCAGCTTGAAACTGGTTCTTGTAGGATATTGCACTGCGGTGATCATCGGCGTTCCCCTTGGGCTTATCATGGGATATTATCATACCTTTGATAAGCTGGTATCCCCCGTTTTTGAGATTGTACGCCCGATTCCGCCGATTGCCTGGATTCCGCTGTCTATCATCTGGCTGGGAGTGGGTACAACGGCCAAGGCATTTATTATATTTCTTGCGGCATTTGTACCTTGCGTAATCAATTCGTATACGGGAGTAAAGCTGACGCCTGTAGTGTATTTGAACGTAGCTAAGACATCAGGTGCATCCACATGGGAGGTATTTTGGACCGTAAGCAGAAACTATGCGATGCCCCTGGCTTTTACGGGCATACAGGTGGCGCTGGGAAATGCATGGTCCACCCTGGTTGCATCGGAACTGCTGGCAGCAACGGCAGGCCTGGGGTATATGATACAGCAGGGACGCTCCCTGGTAAGATCGGATATCATAATAGTGGGAATGCTTACAATCGGTGTTATTGGAGCAATTCTGACAACGCTTTTATCGAAATTAGAAAACTATGTTGTGAAATGGAGGAGCAGAGCATGAAAAAGAATCAATCGCAGACTCGGGATATTATACTTTCTACTCTGTCCATCCTTGGACTGATTGCTATTTGGTTCCTTGTGTCAAACAGCAAGCCGGATTTTTTTCCTACACCCATGGCTACCATTGAGCGGTTAATTCGATTGATTGAAAAGCCGGTTATGAAGATATCCATTCTCGGCCATGTTTTTGCAAGCCTTAAAAGAGTTGTAATGGCCCTTTTGGCTGCAATTGTTTTAGGAGTCGGTATGGGACTCTTTATGGGATGGAATAAAAAGGTCCGTGCGGCGCTCAATCCCATTTTAATGGCTCTGCGTCCGATTCCGCCTATAGCCTGGATTCCGCTGATTATCTTACTGTTTGGCATTGGGGAATTTCCAAAAGTGCTTTTGGTATTTATCGGCGCGTTCTTTCCGATTGTTATGAACACCATGTCCGGAGTTGCGATGGTGGATGATATGTATCTGAAGGTGGGAAAAATTTATAAAGCCAATACATGGCAGATGCTTCGACATGTGGTGTTTCCGGCGGCAATGCCCACCATACTTGCCGGTATTAAAAT
Source organism: Clostridia bacterium (assembly GCA_910574255.1). GTDB lineage: Bacteria > Bacillota > Clostridia > Lachnospirales > Lachnospiraceae > Laedolimicola. The sequence goes on along the minus strand of CAJTAK010000004.1, from coordinate 297,484 downwards.
TGCAATTAGCTCCGGCTGGATGGTTGTGGTAGCGGCAGAAATGTTATCGAGTAAATCCGGACTTGGCTTCTTAATCAACCGGGGACGTGACAGCTATGATGTTGCACTGATTATGGTTGCTATGATTTTGATTGGCGTCGTGGGAGCCTTGTTAAGCGCCGTATTTACATTTATTGAAAGGAAGTTGTGCGGATGGATGAGCAAAGAGTAGTCAAGGTTCACTTGGAGAACATATCTAAGTCCTTTGCGACACGAAAGATGATTTTTGAAGCGGTAAACCATGTCACGATTGATGTATACAAAAATGAATTTCTTGTGCTGCTTGGTCCGGGTCAGTGCGGAAAGACCGTGCTCCTGAATATGGTGAGCGGTTTGGAAACGCCCACGGAAGGCAAGGTGGAATTTATTGACAGTGACGGAACGGATCTTGGCTTTGTATTTCAAAAGACAGCGGTTTTTCCATGGAAAACGGTGATGGAAAATGTGGAGATGCCTTTGGAATTAAAGGGAGTACCAAAAGAAAAACGAAGAGAAAGGGCACAATACCTCATTGATCTGGTGGGACTGAACGGGTTTGAAAACGCATTGCCCAAGCAGCTGTCCGGAGGCATGAAGCAGCGCGTGGGAATTGCACGTGCTTACTGCAACAATCCCCAGGTTTTATTGATGGATGAGCCTTTTGGAGCGTTGGATGCTCAGACCCGTTACCAGATGGAGGAAGAAATTCTGCGTATTTGGGAACAGGAGAAGAGAACGGTTATATTCGTAACGAATAATATTGAGGAGGCGGTATATCTGGCGGATCGGATTATTGTGCTGAGCGCCTGCCCGGCGACGGTTAAAGAGGTCTATGATATCTCGCTCCCCAGACCACGTGATTATGTTGATACAGAGTTTTTGCGTATCCGTGAAGCAATTGAGGCAAATACCGATTTGGCGCTGTAGATGGGAGGAATATCATGGAAAATCAAGAGATTAAGGTCCAGGTAAATCATCTGACAAAGCGTTTCGGTGATTTGCTGGTGTTAAATGACATTTCCTTTAATATTAAAAAAGGAGAATTTGTCTGTATTGTCGGGCCTACCGGCTGTGGAAAAACAACATTTTTAAATCTTCTGACAAGGCTGATTGATCCTACGGAGGGAGAAATTTTAATTGACGGAGAGCCTGCAGATCCGAAGAAGCACAGCATTTCATTTGTGTTTCAGGAGCCTTCCGCATTTCCCTGGCTCACAGCACAGCAGAATATCGAATATGGTCTGCGCATTAAGAAAAAGTCAAATGAAGAGATTGCGGCTCAGAGTGAGAAAATTATCGATCTTCTGGGGCTTGATAAATATCGGAATGCTTATCCTCATGAGATGTCTGTTAGTATGGAACAGCGTGTGGTAATTGGACGGGCATTTGCACTGAATCCGGATTTGCTTTTGATGGATGAGCCCTATGGGCAGATGGATATTAAGATGCGTTATTACTTGGAGGATGAGGTGATTCGTCTCTGGCAGGCTACCGGGAGTACGGTTTTATTCATTACTCATAATTTGGAGGAAGCTGCTTACCTTGCACAGAGAGTATTGATTTTGTCCAACAAGCCGGCCAAAATCAAGGCCAGCATTGATGTGGATTTACCCAGGCCAAGAAAGGTTTCGGATCCGGAGTTTATCAGGATAAGAAAAGAGATTACGGACATGATCAAATGGTGGTAAAGGAGGAATATGATGAAAAATTTGAAGGACAAAGTGGTATTTATAACCGGAGGAGCCCAGGGACTGGGCTATGCAATGGCGGAAAAATTTGCGGCTGAGGGTGCAAAAATTGTAATAGGCGATATTCAGGAAAAGCTTGCATTGGAAGCGGCCAAGCGGCTGGGAGAAGAGTTTGAAATAGAGACTTATGCGTTTCGCATGGACGTGACAAGCGTAGAAGATATTAAAGAGGCCTTTGCTAAAGTAAAAGAACACTTTGGAAAGCTTGATGTACAGGTAAATTGTGCAGGAATACAGATCCGCTGTCCGTCGAAAGAATTTACGGAGGAGAACTGGGATAAATTGATGAATGTGAATTTAAAAGGCGTATTCTTCTGCTGCCAGCAGGCGGCGCTTCTGATGGGAGATAAAGGTGGTGCTATTGTTAATATTTCTTCCGGCACATCAACACAGACGACACCGGGCAGAGCTCCTTATGTAATCTCCAAGGGAGGCGTAAATGCTATGACCGCCGTTCTGGCGGCAGAATGGGCGGAGGATTGCGGGAATAAAAAGGCTATTCGGGTAAATGCGGTGGCTCCGGGGTGGATTCTGACGAATATGGTACAGGATGGCTACCGTCTGGGCGTGGTTTCCCAGAATCAGATTCATGCGGCAGTCCCCTTCAAAAGACTGGCGGATCCCTCGGAAATTGCGGATGCGGTTGTATTTCTTGGGTCCGATGAATCCGGATACATAACGGGACAAACCTTGTTCGTGGACGGCGGATGGAGCGCCCTTGGCATGCCGGCTATGGATATGATCAAAGAATAGGGGGGAAGATTTTATGAGATTGGAATGTACTGCGGAACAGTTGGAAGCTATCGCACATGATATTAGAGTGGATGTGATTGAAAGCCTGCACTGTGCAGGCTCCGGACATCCCGGAGGATCTTTGTCCATAGCAGAGATAATGAGTGTTCTCTATTTTCATGAAATGAACCTTGACCCGGCAAACCCCAACTGGGAGGAGCGTGATCGCTTTGTTCTCTCAAAAGGGCATGCTGCGCCGGCTTACTATGCGGCATTGGCGGAGCGGGGTTATTTTTCAAAGGAATTGTTAAAAACCCTTCGTCAGATTGACAGTCCGCTCCAGGGGCATCCTGACAGAAAGAAGGCAGTTGGCGTAGATATGTCTACCGGATCCTTGGGACAGGGGATTTCCGCAGCGGCCGGAATGGCCTGCTTTGCGAAGAGAAGCGGTAAAGATTTTAGGGTTTACTGTGTTCTTGGAGACGGCGAGATGCAGGAAGGAGAGGTATGGGAGGTGCTGATGGCCGCTGCCCATTATAAGCTCTCGAATTTTACGGTTCTGTTAGACAATAACAATCTTCAGATTGACGGACAGGTGAGAGACGTAATGTCGGTCTATCCGATTCGGGAGAAGGTTGAGGCGTTTGGCTGGAAAGTCCTTGAAGCGGGGGGACATGATGTGAAAGCTTTGTGCAGTGCTTTGAAGAAAGCGAGAGAAAACACGGAGACACCGACCTTTATCATCTGTAAAACAGTAAAGGGAAAGGGCGTATCTTTCATGGAAAATCAGGCCGGCTGGCACGGCGCTGCCGTTACGGATGAAAATTATGAGACAGCTATGAAGGAACTGAATGCATAAGGAGGTGGAGAAAATGTTATCAACCAGAGAAGCCTATGGCCAGGCGCTGGCAGAGATGGGAGAAAAATATGATTTCTATGTGCTGGATGCGGACTTGTCCAAAGCTACACAGACAGTGCTTTTTGCGAAAAAATTTCCGGAGCGGTTTATGAATATGGGAATAGCCGAAAGCAATATGATGGACTTTGCGGCAGGTATTTCTACCTGCGGGATCCCGGTTTTTGCCAGTACATTTGCAGCTTTTGCAGCAGGACGGGCATACGATCAGATTCGAAACGGGATCGCCTATCCCAACTGTAATGTAAAAATCGGTGCGACTCATGGAGGCGTATTAATTGGTGCGGACGGAGGAAGCCATCAATGTATCGAGGATATAGCTTTAATGCGTGCGATTCCGAATATGACGGTGCTGTGCCCTTGTGATGAAGCGGAGACTTACGCCTGCGTACAAGCGGCGCTCGAACATGAGGGTCCTGTTTACCTGCGCTTTGGAAGACTGGGAAGTCCGAAGGTATATGAGGAAGAAAATCTTGATTTTGCAATCGGCAAGGGGCAGGTGGTTTGTGAGGGTACGGATGTGACCTTAATAGCCATTGGAGATATGGTATCAAAATGCTACGAAGCGCAAAGGGCTCTTGAAGCGGAGGGAATTCATGCGGCAGTTCTGGATATGGCATCGATTAAGCCCATTGACGGGGAATTGATCTGTGAATTTGCAAAGAAAACGGGGTGCATTGTAACAGTGGAGGACCATAATGTGATGGGCGGAATGGGCAGTGCGGTGGCTGAGGTGCTGGCAAAGAATTGTCCGGTTCCTATGGAATTTGTTGGGATTCAGGATCAGTTCGGATGCTCCGGTACACCGGAGGATTTGGCAGAGCATTATGGATTAACGGCTGCGGCAATTGTTCGGGCCGCAAAGAAAATTATGGAAAAGAAGGGCTGACTGTGAAGAAAATAGTTTTTACTGCTCCCAGGAGTGCCGAAATTCGGGAATGCGAGATTCCTTCTTATGGGGCAAATGAAGTGCTGCTTCAGAATGAGCGAATCGGTGTCTGCGGAACGGATATACAGGTTTTTATGGGAAGAAACAGGTATATGCAGTTTCCGGTTACTCCCTTTCATGAGGGGGTTGCACGTGTTGTAAAGACGGGCAAAGATGTAAAGAACGTAAAGGCAGGAGAGCGTGTTACCATACGGCCGATCTTAAGCTGCGGACATTGCTATTCCTGTGAGAGAGGACATGAAAATGCCTGTGAGAATTTTAATTGCCTTGGCGTGCAGTCGGACGGGCTTGGTGCGGAGTATTTTGTAATTGATAAACATTATGTCTATCCGATCTCGAAAAAATGTCCCTTAGATCAGGCGGTGCTTATTGAGCCTTTTGCGGTGGGAGTTCATGCGGCTGTGCGTGGGAAGGTCTGCGGCAGGCGGGTGCTGGTGGTAGGTGCGGGAACGATCGGCAATTTTACAGCTCAAGCCTGCGGCTTACTGGGAGCAAAGCAAGTGTGCATTTGTGATTTGAGTGAAGATAAAGTGAAAATGGCAGAAAGGTCAGGGATTTCAATTTGCCTGAACAGCCATAGCCGTACTTTGACGGATGTGGCAAAAGAGGCTTTTGGCACATTTCCGGATGTGATTATAGACTGTGTTGGAGCAAAAGCGGTTCTTCCCCAGATTTTGGAGCTGGCCGGAAAGACGACGGATATTGTAATTGTGGGAAATTATTCGGAACCGGTTCTGATTGATGCGGCAAAAATACAGCGCAATGAGCTGAACGTGTATGGAAATATTACTTATACGGAAGAAGATTTCCGTAAGGCGGTGGAGCTGGTGATGGATCAGAAGGTCTATATGGACGGATTTATTTCTGCCAAATTTCAATTTGATCAGGCTCAGGAAATGATGGATTTTGCTGCCGAAAATCGTGGGATAAATATGAAGGTTGTAATGGATTATGGTGTCTCAGGATGCGGTAAGGAGGGATGACATGTATCATATTTCACCTTCTCTCCTTTGTGCGGATCAGTTGGAACTGAAGCAGACGGTTGCGGAGTTGGAGACCCTTGGGGTTGATTGGCTTCACATTGATGTGATGGATGGAAGCTTTGTTCCGAATTTTGCATTTGGTACGGATCTTACACGTGCCATCGGAAGGCTTTCAAAGCTGCCTCTTTATGTACATATGATGAGCGTCCATCCTATGGATTTTGTAAAGCCCTTTGCTGACCTGGGAGCAGAGTATTATTGCTTTCATTATGAGACAACAGTGAATCCCTTTCGCTTATGTCAGCAGATTACGGCTGCCGGTATGAAAGCGGCAGCGGCTTTGAATCCCTCCACACCGGTTGAGGTTCTTGCGGATTTGCTTCCGTATCTTTCCTGCATAACACTGATGGCAATAGAGCCGGGCTTTTCGGGACAAACATTTTTACCCCATACCTATGAAAAAATTCGAAAGCTGCGCAGACTGATCGGAACTGCCCCCGTACTGATAGAAGTTGACGGCGGAGCGGATATTCCGATTTCCATGGAATGTATCCGGAGCGGAGCTGATGTAATTGTAGGCGGCTATTTTACCTTATTTGATAAAAAAGGGAATTTGTGTGACAACTATCAAGCTTATATGCAGGCACAAAAGGAGATATGAGAGTATGACAATACAAGAATTAAAGGAAATGGTTGTGGAGGCTAACAAAGAACTGCCAAAACGTCGTGTGGTTTTGTATTCATGGGGAAATGTAAGTGGGATTGACAGAGAGCGTGAGATAATTGTGATAAAACCCGTGGGGATTCCCTATGAGGAGCTGACGGTTGAAAACGTTAGTGTTGTGGACTTTGACGGAAATAAGATCCCGGGAGAAAAAAATCCATTGAATCCTTCCGTGGATCTGGATATCCATCGGGCGTTATATGAGAATTTTTCTTCTTGTAATGCCATTGTGCATACCCATTCTACTTTTGCTACGGTTATGGCGCAGCTGCATAGAGACGTGCCCTGCTTTGGCACGACCCATGCAGATTATTTTGCAGGCTCTGTTCCCTGTGTGGATGCTCTTTCGGAAGAAGAAATTATCCATAATTATGAGTGGAATACAGGAATGGCCATTGTGAAATATTTTTGTGAACATAAAATCGATCCGGCGGAGGTACCGGCAGCATTGTCTATTAATCATGGACCGTTTACATGGGGAGAGGATTGCTGGGATGCGGTCCATAAAGCGGTTGTGCTGGAAGAGATCTGCAAGATGGCCGTGCATATGCTGGCGATTGAGCCGGAATGGCATCCTATCCCCAAGGTTATGAGTGACAAGCACTATTACCGTAAGCATGGGGCAAATGCATATTTTACAAATGATGATCACGGCCATGGGATGGTCCGCAGTAAATAATAAAAGGGTCGGATATTTGGAGGATATTGATGAAGCATTTATATTTGAATTTAAAACGTTTTGATGTTCCTGTGGAGTTTGGGGGAGTGAACCGGATCGCTCCGATTACGGAATGGGGAAGCTGCATTGTTGCAAACACCCAGGAAGCTTTAAAGGAATATGATCCGGCGGAAGCGGAATTTGTACAGTTTTTTCCGGAAGCGCATTTGATGCAGGCAGTTGCGGCAAAAAGTGAGGGGAGTCCCATACAAATAGGCTGCCAGGGCATCTATCGTCAGGATACGGGGGCAAACGGCTTTGGCGCTTTTACTGCAAACCGTCCGGCGGCTGCGGCTGCGGCTATGGGGGTGCAGGCAGTTCTGATCGGCCACTGTGAAGAAAGAAATGACAAGATGGGGATTTTGGCAGAGGCAAAGGCTGCCGACACGGCAGCTGTCAATCGTATTCTGAACCAGGAGATTAAGCTGGCGGTTTCCAGGGGATTAAAGGTGCTCTACTGTATTGGAGAAAAAAGCGAGGAACAGGAACGATGGCAGGAGGTTCTGGGGGAACAGCTGAATATCGGCCTTGAGGGCGTAGACAAATCAAAGGTGGTGATTGGTTATGAGCCGATCTGGTCCATCGGGCCGGGAAAAACGCCTGCTGATAAGCCGTATATCACAAAAATTGCCCGTTTCATTAAAGAAACTGCCGGAGGGATTGATGTGGTGTATGGGGGCGGTCTCAAGGCAGATAACGCAGAAATGCTGTCTTCTATCCGGGAGATTGACGGGGGTCTGATTGCACTGACCCGTTTCAGCGGCGAGATAGGCTTCTATCCGGATGAGTATTTGGAGATTATTCGTACATATTTGGGAAAGTGAGGATAAATAGATGAAACTTGATTTTGAATACGGGAATGGCATCATGTCTGCCCATTTGCCGGATACAACGGATGTGTTCATTCCTGGAGAGACTGTTCCAGATCCACCGTATATCCCGGAGGAGCAAATAGCAGAGAAAACAAAAGAATCTCTTTGCAATCCAATGGGTATGAAGCCCCTGGCTGAATTAGCGCATAAGGGCAGCACGGCAGTGATTATTATTCCGGATATTGTGAAAGGCGGCTGTCAGCCGACGTCCCACCGGAAAACAGCGGTTCGCTTGATTGTGGATGAACTGTATAAAGCAGGAGTTGAAAAAAAGGATATTCTTCTTTTGTTTTCCAATGGGCTTCACCCAAGAACCACCGTAAATGAGGCAAAGCAGATTTTAGGAGAAGAGCTTTTTGATGAATTTTACTGGTCCCATCAGATTACAAGCCATGATTCCGAGGACTATGACCACCTGGTAGACTTAGGCTGCACAAAGCGTGGAGATCGGGTGCTGATGAATAAGTACGTATTTGACTGTGATATCCCCATTCTGATCGGCCATACCCAGGGAAATCCTTATGGCGGGTATTCAGGAGGCTACAAGCACTGCGCAACAGGTATTACCCATTGGCGTTCTATTGCGAGCCATCATGTGCCTGATGTGATGCACCGTGCTGATTTTACCCCCGTTTCCGGTCATAGCTTAATGCGTACAAAATTTGATGAGATTGGTATGCTGATGGAAGAAAAAATGGGTCATCCCTTTTTCTGCTGCGATGCAGTATTGGATACTTATTCCCGGCAGATAGAGATTAATTCAGGCTATGCCGCCGTCATGCAGCCAAAATCCTGGGCTATGGCAAATAAGCGTACCTACGTGCCTTTTGCGGAAAAGAAATATGATGTGATGGTATTTGGCATGCCCCAGAATTTCCACTATGGCGACGGAATGGGAACGAATCCCATTCAGCTGATGCAGGCATTGTCTGCCCAGGTGATTCGTCATAAAAGGGTTATGAGTGACCACTGTGTAATTATTTGTTCTTCTGTCTGCAACGGATATTTTCATGATGAGAGATGGCCGTACCTGCGGGAGTTGTATGAGATGTTCCAGCATGATTATATGAATGTGCTGCCTGATATGAACCGCTATGGGGAATACTTTGCCACAAATGAGGAATACATCCGGAAATATCGGTTTGCAAACGCATTTCATCCGTTCCACGGATTTTCGATGATGTCCTGCGGCCATATTGCAGAAATGGACACAAGTGCAATTTACATTGTAGGTGCTCAGGAGCCGGGGATTGCAAGAGGTATGGGACTTAAGACACGGGCAACCTTTGAAGAGGCATTGGAGGACGCAAAGAAAAAATATGTGGGAGACAATCCCAATATTCTTGCTTTGCCGAAAACCTTTAAGCTAAGTGCCGTTCATCTGTGCATGAAAGATGATGATTTGTCGGGAGTATAAGCGGCAGACAGCTTCGGCACCACAGCAGCGTATCTGCTGACTGTGGTGCCGAACTTGCTCCGGTCATAAAAATCGTGGAAAGATTTGTGTTAGGGGAAAAATAGAATGTATTTTATATTTTTTTTGGTCAGCTTTCTGGCATCTGTTGTCGGAGCAATCTGCGGAATCGGCGGAGGCGTTATTATAAAGCCGCTTTTGGACGCCGCAGGAATTATGAGTGTTTCAGCGATTAGCTTTCTTTCAGGGTGTACTGTTTTCGCTATGTCAGCAGTTTCTGTGGGAAGCTCTATGCGAAACAGGACGGTGCATGTGAAATTTGCGGTTACTCTACCCCTTGCGATTGGATCGGCAGTTGGAGGATTGGCAGGAAAGACACTTTTTCAAGTTATCAAAAATATGGTTGCTTCAGAGAATACGGTGGGATTTGTTCAGGCAGCAATGCTTTTGGCGATCACCTTCATCACTTTTCTATATACCTTAAAAAAAAGCAAAATACATACATTAAAACTTAAAAATGCCCTTATCTGTGTTGGCGTGGGAATTTTATTGGGATTTTTCTCGGCTTTTCTGGGGATTGGGGGAGGTCCTATTAACCTGATGGTTCTCAGTTATTTCTTTTCTATGGATACGAAGGAAGCGGCTGTTAATTCTTTATTTGTAATCCTTGTTTCCCAGATTTTTAGCCTGACACAGACGATTTTGTCAGGGAATATACCGGAAATTGAGGTATTATTTTTGATTCTTATGGTAATTGGAGGAATTTTAGGAGGAAAAGCCGGCAGCAGGATTAATAGAAAAATTCAGGTAAAGCATGTAAATTACCTGTTTGAAGGCTTGATGGTTCTGATTATGGCTATTTGCGGGTATAACATGTATGGCTTTCGATAATCTGTTTGATTCTGCTTGCGGTTTTATAATGCACATGCTAGAATTTGATTAAATGTCAGAAAAGGAGATTGGGCTTGTTTCATGGATATCTTACATACAAAGCTGCATTTGCTGGAACAATATTTGAAGGCTCTGGGAAGTGCTGCCGTTGCCTTTTCCGGCGGGGTGGATTCCGCATTCCTAATGACCGCTGCCCATCGGACGCTGGGAAAACAGGCGATTGCAGTAACGGCCCGATCCTGTGCCTTTCCGGAAAGAGAGCTTAGAGAAGCAAGAGAGCTGGCAAAAGCAGAAGGAATTCGCCATATAGAGTTTGATTTTCCTGCTTTTGAGGTGGATGGCTTTGCAAAGAATCCGCCGGATCGGTGTTATCACTGCAAAACTGCAATTTTAAAACAGATGAGGACAATTGCAAAGGCAGAAGGGCTCAGTCATATCATAGAAGGCTCCAATGTGGATGACGCCAAGGATTATCGGCCTGGCACAAAGGCCATATGTGAGCAGGGTATATTAAGCCCTTTAAAAGAAGCGGGGCTTACGAAAAAGGAGATACGGCAGCTTTCCAAAGAATGGGGACTGCCTACCTGGAACAAGCAGTCGGCGGCCTGCCTGGCATCACGTTTTGCTTATGGAGAACCCATTACGGAGAAAAAACTATCCATGGTAGAGCAGGCGGAGGACTACTTAAGAGATCAGGGCTTCGGGCAGCTTCGGGTAAGAGTTCACGGGAATTTGGCAAGACTTGAGCTGACAGGCGAGGACTTTGAACAGGCAGCAGGACAAGCAAAGCGCCAGGAGATATTCAGGAAGCTTCAGGCTTTGGGATTTACTTATGTGACACTGGATCTTTGCGGATATCGAATGGGAAGCATGAATGAAGCATTGGAAATCGACTGAGCAGATTTGTACACACACCATAAGCGATTGCATATGGTGTGTGTTTAAAATGGAACTGAAAGAGAATCGGAGGCGGAATATATATGAATGTGACGGAATTGCTGCAGCAGGTAAAGGAAGGAAGCGTCACTATAGAAGCGGCAGAAAAACAATTAAAGAATCTTCCCTATGAAGACCTGGGCTTTGCGAAGCTGGATCATCATAGAAAGCTCCGGCAAGGCTTTGAGGAGGTTATTTATTGCAGCGGCAAGGCAACAGAGCATCTGGTTAGAATTTATCAAACCCTGACAGGGGAAGGGATAGATGTTCTGGGAACCAGGGCAAGCCGGGAACAGTATGAAGCGGTACGGGAAGCGGTGCCGGAGGCGGTTTTTGATTCCATCTCCAAGATACTTAAGGTGGAAAAAAGGGAAAAAGAAAAAATCGGAAAAATTATTGTATGTACAGGAGGAACGGCGGATGTGCCGGTGGCGGAAGAAGCGGCGCAGACAGCAGAGTTTTTTGGTACACAGGTAGTAAGGCTCTTTGATGTGGGAGTGGCGGGGATTCACCGTCTTCTCTCCAATATGGATGCCTTTGAAGGCGCAAACTGTGTGATTGCGGTTGCGGGTATGGAGGGGGCATTGGCCGGTGTGGTTGCCGGGCTTGTGGAGGTGCCGGTGATTGCGGTGCCTACTTCCGTGGGCTACGGGGCGAGCTTCCATGGCCTTTCGGCACTGCTGACTATGCTGAATTCCTGTGCCAATGGGATTACGGTGGTAAATATAGACAACGGCTATGGAGCGGCTTATGTGGCGACACAGATTAACCGCCTGGCAGTTGGAGGCTTGAGGAACGGATAGCAGCCATTAAAAGATAAAGGTGTATCCTGCAATGATTATGAAGCTAAGACGGAGGAATTATATGGAAGAAAAGAAAACTTTGTATCTGGAATGCCGTTCGGGAATCAGCGGAGATATGACGGTGGCAGCGCTGCTTGATCTGGGAGCTACGGAGGAAAATTTGCGGCATACGCTGGCACAATTACCCCTGGACGGCTATGAGATACGGATTGGAAGAGTACAGAAATCCGGGCTGGATGCCTGTGATTTTGACGTGATTTTGGAAGAAGAGAAAGGGGCTCATGTGCATCATGAGCATGCGCATCATCATGAGCATGGAGAAGAACATCACCATGCTCATGGTCCCCATGCACATGCCCATCGGACTTGGAGAGATATTGAACAGATGCTGGATGGGGCAGGCTTGAAGCCAAGAGTACTGGAGCTGTCAAAGCAGATGTTCCGGATTGTGGCGGAAGCGGAAGGAAAGGTTCACGGCCGTCCGGCAGATGAAGTTCATTTTCATGAGGTGGGGGCCGTGGACTCTATTGTGGATATTGTGTCTGCTGCGGCATGCATGGAGGAGCTTAACGTAGACAGAGTTGTTGCTTCGGATATTTGGGAAGGACAGGGGCATGTGCACTGCCAGCACGGAATATTGCCGGTTCCTGTTCCGGCGGTACTTGAGATAGCATCCGGCCATGGGCTTACCCTTAAGCAGACGGAGCAGCAGGGCGAGATGGTGACGCCCACGGGAGCCGCCATTGCGGCGCTGTCAGAGGGAAAGAAGCCGGAGAAATTCACGATTGAAAAAATCGGCCTGGGAGCCGGAAAAAAGGAATTTCCAAGGGCCAATGTGCTGAGAGCTATGCTTATTAAAGAAGAGCGGCAGCCGGGAGAAAGGCTCTGGATGTTGGAAAGCAATATTGACGACTGCTCCGGGGAGGTTATGGGCTATTGTCTGGAATGTCTTTTGGAGGCCGGGGCCAGAGATGCATTTTTTACTCCCATTTATATGAAAAAGAACCGGCCGGCATATCAGATCTCTGTGCTCTGTGATGAGGAGCAGATTGAAAAGATGAATGCTATTTTATTCCGAGAGACGACTACGATTGGAGTACGCCGTTATCCTGTGAAGCGGGAAAGCCTGGAGCGCAGGATAGAGGAGGTATCTACGCCTTATGGGAAGGCGAAAGCAAAGGTGTGTCTGTTTGGCGGGAAGGAGATGCGCTATCCGGAGTATGAGAGCGTGAAGAAGCTTGCGAAAGAGCAGGGGATGGGTTATGAGGAAATGTATCAGGCTATAAAGGGGCAGATAACAAAATAAAAGCTGTGATTTTGGGAACAATTTTCCGTATCCACAGTTCACGAAAATGTGAAAACAAAAAATCCGCAGTACTACGACACCTGCGGATTTTTCAATATGATTATGGAAGCAATGGGGCTCGAACCCATGACCTCTCGCGTGTGAGGCGAACGCTCATCCCAGCTGAGCTATGCTTCCGATATGACCAAAAAATCTGCCTTTGCGTCAGACTTCTTCTTTGGTGCAGGCACTAAAAAGTCCTCCTACGAATGTGAGACCCCTTAGTACGGCGACTGGACCCGAAGGGATTCGAACCCTCGACCTCTGCGTTGCGAACGCAGCGCTCTCCCAACTGAGCCACGAGCCCATTGTGCACATGACGGCTCAGACATAATCCAAGCATTGTCATCTGCAAATTCTATTTTACTACTTTATGAAAGAAAATCAAGTTCTTTTTATAAGTTGCGACAGTGCGGTTTTATATGTTTGATATAATTTGAAATAAAAAATTCCCCACAGTGATTTGGTAAAATTCAAGAGAACTTTTAACAAATACATTGTCGGGAATAACAAATAATCTTTCAAGTATAAATTTTCTAGCTATTTCTTATCCGCATCCTTCACCAATTTCACCATGGTTCCTCCCAGCAGGAACAAAGCAACCAGGTTGGGAATTGACATTAATCCGTTGAAGGTATCTGCAATACTCCAGAGAAGTCCCAGATTCACGGTAGCTCCAAGAATGGCAACAGCGGAATACACCAGCATAAAGGGCTTATTTGCCCTGGAACCCAGCAAAAACTCAATACACCGTGTTCCGTAAAGCCCCCACCCAAGAATCGTGGAAAAAGCAAAACAGCAAAGAGCCACAGCGGTAAAAATGGACACCCAGTTTCCATAAGTTGCGGTAAAGCCGCTGATAGTCAGTTCGGCACCGGCTGCCGCCCCATAGCCCACAGGAACGCCGCTGCAGAGAATAACCAAGGCCGTAGTCGTACAGATAATAATCGTATCTGTAAACACTTCAAAAATGCCGAAATATCCCTGCTTAACCGGATCTTTCGTATCCGCCGCCGCATGAGCGATAGAGCCGGTACCAAGGCCTGCTTCGTTGGAAAAAATACCCCGGGAAACACCATTTTTCAAGCTGAGAAACATAGTCCCAACAGCGCCGCCTGTAACAGCGGAGGGTGAAAAGGCACCCTGAAAAATAGAAGCAAATACGCCGGGAACATTTTGAATATGAATCAGAATCACGCCAATAGCCAGAATAATATAAAATACGGCCATAAATGGAACCAGACGCTCCGTAACACGGCCGATTCTCTTTATGCCGCCCAGAAGAATCAAAGCAACCAAAATCATAATCACAATACCGATAATCAGATTAAGGGTGCCCAGAGAAGCTTCGGAAACAATATTATAATTCAAAAGGGCGGTATTAACAGCCGTAGTGATTGTGTTAACCTGTGTGGCATTTCCCGTGCCAAATACGGTAAGAACCCCCAGAATAGAAAATATCACGGCCAGCCATCTCCACCGGGGCCCAAGCCCGTTTTTTATGTAATACATAGGTCCGCCGACCCAGTCTCCGTGTTCGTTCTTTTCACGAAAATGAACTGCCAGAGTTACTTCGGAAAACTTCGTACACATTCCAAGGAGGGCGGAAACCCACATCCAGAATACGGCTCCCGGGCCTCCGATAGCGATAGCACCGGCCACGCCGGCGATATTACCCGTGCCTACGGTGGCGGCAAGTGCGGTACAGACCGCCTGGAAAGGCGTAACGGATCCCTCGGCGGCATCTGAACGGGCAAAGAGCTTTCCGATAGTTACCCGAAAGGTGTGACCGAACTTGCGGAATTGGATAAAATGGATACGGCAGCTTAAATAAAGTCCTACGCCGATAATGCAGACCATGGCCGGGATTCCCCAGACAATATTATTGACTGCGCTGTTGATGTCTGTAATAGTCTGTAGCATCGTATTCATTCCTCATATCTTTCTTTCAAATTTTTGAATAACAGATTGAATTTCATCATATCATACTTTGTGTTTTGGGTTCAAGACAATATGAGTACTTTAATTGTGACTTTGATTGCAAAAATATTGTTAAATCAAGTAAAAATGAGGGAAATATCAGACAAAATTGTTGTTTTACACATTGACTTGATAAAGAAGAAATGCTAATATTTAAGGGTGTATGTAAGAGTATTCTATTACATGATATTGAAAGAGAACAGGTGGTGATTGAGTGGTTCAAGAAGCAGTTCAAGCTGTGAAGGAAGCGGAAGCCCAGGCAGAGGCGATTCTTAAGGAAGCCCAGGAACAGAGCGAAAAACTAATCGCCCAGGCGAAAGAAGAGGCCAAAGAGGTTCAGGAGAAGGCTGCGGCACAGGCTAAGGAAAAGGGGGCTATGCGTATGCAGGAGGCTAAGGAGACCGGCAGCAAGCTCATGGAAGAGGCGGCCGCCAAAGCACAGAAAGAAGCCGACGCATTGAAAGCCCTTGCGGCACAGGAGGAAGAAAAAGCGGTACAAGCCGTAACCTCCGGGCTGATCTAAAGAGAGCTGCGTAGGCCCAAAAGAGGAGTGCCCCAAAAGATGAGGTAACCCCGTACGCCCAAAAACTGGGCGAATTAATGAAACACCCTGCGGGTATCCCTGTATATCCAAGGGGCGTGGATAAGTCAATGAAAGGAGGGATGTATATGGCAGTATTGGAGATGCAGCGGATTGGCATCTGTGCAATGAAAAAGGACAGAAAAAAGCTTCTGGAGCTTCTTCAGCAAAAGGGCGTTGTAGAGATTGATGCCAATGTGGAAGAAGATGAAGTTTTTAAGAAGATGGATACGTCCAGCTCCAGGAATATTTTTGAAAAGAATGCACAGGTAGCGGAGCGCGCTTTAGAGATACTGCAGGAATATGTTCCGGAAAAGAAAGGCATGCTGGCCTCACTGGAAGGTAAGGCACTGGTAGACTCAGAGAAGTACAACAGTGTCATTAGAGGGCAGGATGCAATCATGTCAAAGGCACGCCAGTTGGTGTCCCTTTCCAGACAGATAGCAGAGAACAATGCAAACATTCAGAAACGGGAGAACCAGATAGAAGCGCTGGAACCCTGGAAGAATCTGGATGTTCCCATGAATTTTATGGGAACGAAAAAAACAGTGGGTTTTGTGGGAACCGTTTCTGAGCTAATGAACACCGAGCAGCTTTATGCAGCAGTAACCCAAGCCGTTCCCGATGTGGAGGCTTTTTTTGCGGAGGTGATTTCCACAGACAGAGATCAAACCTACCTCTGCGTACTTTGCGGAAAGAAAGACGCTGCTGCCATGGAAGAGGGGCTGCGAAGCATAGGCTTTGCGAGGCCGTCTCAAATTGGAAGCCTTTTGCCGGCGGACCGTCAGGAACAGCTTCGGAAAAAGAGAGAGGCTCTGGTTAAAAAGAATGAAGAGATCATTTCTCAGATCGGCTCTTTTGGAGAATCCAGAAGAGATTTGGAGCTGGCAGCTGATTACTACCGGGTGAGACTGGATAAATATGAGGTGTTGG
The DNA here is from genome assembly GCA_910574255.1 of Clostridia bacterium. GTDB lineage: Bacteria > Bacillota > Clostridia > Lachnospirales > Lachnospiraceae > Laedolimicola. The sequence continues at coordinate 280,942 of CAJTAK010000004.1, read as the reverse complement.
GAGGGCTGATTCAGTCCAAGAACACATTTTTGTTGACAGGTTATGTGCCGAAGGTGGAAGCAGAGGCTATAAGACAGGAGCTGGAGAAGAGCTTTACCTTAAGTGTCGAGGTTTCGGACGTGGAGGAAGAGGACGTACCGCCGATTCTTCTTAAGAACGGCAAGCTTGCGGCTTCCTTTGAGGGAGTTGTGGAGTCCTTTGGACTTCCGGGTAAGGGCGAGATTGATCCCACCGCTATTATGGCGTGGTGCTACATCTTCCTGTTCGGACTGATGCTTTCCGACGCGGCCTATGGATTCATTGTCTTTTTAGCTTGCGCTGTTGTACTTAAAAAGTTTCCCCGTATGGGAGAGGGAATGCAGAAATCTCTTCGGCTGTTTATGTACTGCGGCGTGTCCACGTTAGTATGGGGCGTGCTTTTTGGCGGATATTTCGGAGATGTGGTGGACGTAGTGTCAAGAACTTTCTTCGGAAACCAGGTGACCATCAAGGCCCTTTGGTTTGTTCCGTTGAATGATCCGATGAAAATGCTGGTTTATTCCATGCTGTTCGGACTCATTCACATGTTCCTGGGACTTGGCCTGAAAGCCTATATGCTGATCAGGGATAAGAAGTATCTGGATTGCTTCTGTGATGTAGGACTCTGGCTTATCTTTTTGATGGGATTGATTTTGATGTTCCTGCCAAGCAGTATGTTTGCATCCATTTCTCAGATGTACTTTACTTTCCCGGCTGCGGTGAATACTTTGGCCAAGGTGATGGCGATTGGAGGAGCGGCAGGCATCTGTCTCATGTCCGGACGCGCTAATAAGAACTTTGCATTGCGGATTGCCTTAGGAGCATACGATCTCTACAATGTAACGGGATGGCTCAGTGACGTACTGTCCTATTCAAGACTTCTGGCTCTTGGATTGGCTACGGGCGTTATTGCTTCCGTTATTAACTCCATGGGAAGTATGATGGGAAGCGGAGTTGTGGGCGCTATTGTATTTATCCTGGTATTTGTGGTAGGCCATGTTTTGAATTTGGCTATCAACCTTCTGGGAGCCTATGTGCACACCAACCGTCTGCAGTATGTAGAGTTTTTCGGAAAGTTTTACGAGGGTGGAGGAAGACCCTTCAACCCATTTAATATGAAAACAAAATATGTTGATATTAAGGAGGAAAAATAATTATGTTAGGTCAATTAGGAGGCGTTTACGCATTATTAGGAGCAGCAGTTGCAGCACTTTTGGCAGGTATTGGTTCCGCAGTGGGCGTAGCTATCGCAGGTCAGGCTGCAGCAGGCGTTGTTACTGAGGATCCGGCTAAGTTCTCTAAGGTTTTGATTCTGCAGCTTCTGCCCGGTACACAGGGTATCTACGGTTTGCTGGTAGCTTTCGTTACTCTGTCCAAGACAGGTCTTCTGGGCGGCAGCATGGCAGCTATTGACGTTCCTACAGGTCTTATGATTTTGGCGGCCTGCCTGCCTATCGGTATCGTAGGTATGATTTCCGCTATCAATCAGGGCAAGACCTCTGTGGCATCTATCGGCATCGTAGCAAAGAAGCCGGAGCAGTTCGGTAAGGCTATGCTGTTCCCTGCCATGGTTGAGACCTATGCGATCCTTGCACTTCTGGTTTCCATCCTGGCTGTAAACTCTATCCCGGTTTAAGTAATAAGATAAAAATCCGAGAGAAGGAGAGCTGATTGATGACTGGATTAGAGAAAATGGTAAGCCAGATTGTGGATGAGGCAAAAGCGGAAGCCGAAAGCCGTGTAAACGGGGCAAAGGAAGAAGCTGACAAGATCGTCTCAGAAGCAAAGGCGGAAGCGGAAAAGCTGATTGAGCAAAGCTTAGAGCAGTCAGAGACAGATGCCGCCAATTACCTGGAGCGTGTAAAATCCTCCGCAGACCTGCAGCGCAGAACCGCTATTTTGCAGGCAAAGCAGGAAGTGATTGCCTCCATTCTGGAAAAGGCATATGCATCTCTGAATACAATGGACGAGAAAGCATATTTTGATATGATTCGGAAGATGCTTGAGAAGTTTACATTGTCTGAAAGCGGAGAGATCTATTTTTCCGCAGCAGACTTAAATCGCATTCCTGCTGGGTTTGAGAAAGAGATTTCCGATATTGCCGCTAAGAAGGGCGGCAGCCTGACCCTTAAGAAGGAAAGCAAAGAAATAGAAAACGGATTTATCCTGGTATACGGCGGTATTGAGGAGAACTGTACATTCCGTGCGTTGTTCAACACCCAGAGAGATACGCTGCAGGATAAGATCCACCAGGAGTTGTTCGCATAACACGCATAAGGAGGTTAGAAAATGTCTGATTTGGAATATACCTATGCGGTTGCGCGAATTCGTTCCAAGGAGTTAACCCTTTTCTCCGCAGCTGCCATTGAGCAGCTGCTGGCCCGTAAAACCTATGAGAACTGCCTGCAGTTTTTGCAGGAGAAGGGCTGGGGAGATTCGGATACTCCAATGGATGCGGAGAAGATTCTGACCAGAGAGCGGGAGAAAACGTGGGAGGATATCCGGGAGCTTGTAAGCGACATGTCGGTGTTTGGCATTCTGGATTATCCCAATGTATTTCATAACCTGAAAGCGGCTATTAAGGAAGTGTGCACGGAAGGACACAGCTCCAGTATCTTTTATAAGGATACGGAGCCTTCGGCGGAAACGATCCTGGAAGCAGTAAGAAGCAGGGATTTTGCAAGTCTTCCGGAGTATATGGCTGATGCCGCTGCAGAGGCCTTTGAGACCTTGCTCCATACAAGGGATGGTCAGCTTTGTGATGTGATTGTAGATCGGGCGACCCTTGATGCCATCTATCAGGCAGGCAAGGCGGCAAAGGATGAAGTGATCCGTAATTATGCGGAATCTACCGTAGCCGTAGCCGATATCAAGATTGCAGTTCGCTCACAGAAAACCGCAAAATCATTAGAATTTATGAGGAGAGCACTGGCTCCCTGTGACACCCTGGATGTAGAAGCGCTGGCTCATGCGGCTCTTGGGGGCCCGGAAGCCATTCGGGACTACCTGGCAGGCACGGACTATGCGGAGGGTGCGGAGGCTTTGGCAGTATCGCCCTCGGCCTTTGAGCGCTGGTGCGACAACCGGATTATCTATACCATCCGTCCTCAGAAATACAATTCATTTTCCGTAGGACCCATTGTGGCTTATGCACTGGCCCGGGAAAATGAGATCAAAACGGTAAGAATTATCCTGTCCGGAAAGTTGAACGGCTTGTCGGATGATTCCATCCGGGAAAGGGTAAGGGAGATGTATGTATAGGATTGCAGTGCTGGGAGATTACGACAGCATTTATGGCTTTGCTACGCTGGGTCTTGATACATTTCCGGTGACAGACCCTGCTGAGGCCGCAAAAAAGCTGCACCAATTGGCCGGCGGCGAGTACGCCGTGATCTACATTACGGAGAGTCTGGCAGCCCAGATAGAACACGAGATTGAAAAGCTTCGGGAGCAGGTAGTTCCCGCAGTGATTCTGATTCCCGGTGTGTCCGGCAATACAGGCAAGGGAATCGAGAGCGTTCGCAAATCCGTAGAACAGGCAGTTGGATCGGATATTTTATTCAGTAATAATTAAATAGAAAGTGGGTGATTCGTCCAAATGAGTATAGGAACAATAAAGAAAGTAGCAGGACCGCTGGTCATCGCAAGCGGAATGCGGGATGCGAACATGTTCGACGTGGTTCGTGTCAGCAACCAGCGTTTGATTGGCGAGATCATAGAGATGCATGGGGACGAGGCGTCTGTTCAGGTATACGAGGAAACATCCGGACTTGGACCTGGCGAACCTGTAGAGTCCATGAATGTACCCATGTCCGTAGAATTAGGACCGGGACTTATCAGCAGCATCTATGATGGAATTCAGCGTCCGCTGGATGACATTATGAAGCTGTCAGGAAATAACTTAAAGCGTGGTGTGGAGGTTCCCTCCTTAAAGCGTGATCTGAAGTGGAACTTTGTACCTGTTGCCAAGGTAGGCGATGAGGTGGAGCCTGGCGATGTGCTGGGAACCGTACAGGAGACAGCATCCGTAGTACAGAAGATCATGGTTCCTTATGGAACTTCCGGTAAAGTGAAAGAGATCAAAGCCGGAGAATTTACGGTAGAAGAGGTAGTAGCGGTTGTTACTACGGAAGATGGCGACAAGGAGCTGACCATGCTGCAGCGCTGGCCCGTTCGTAAGGGCCGTCCTTACCAGGAGAAGCTGCCGCCGGAGATGCCTCTGATTACCGGCCAGCGTGTAGTAGACGGACTCTTCCCCATTGCCAAGGGCGGTGTGGCAGCCGTCCCCGGACCTTTCGGTTCCGGCAAGACGGTTATCCAGCATCAGCTTGCAAAGTGGGCCGAGGCTGATATCGTAGTTTACATCGGCTGCGGCGAGCGCGGAAATGAGATGACGGACGTACTGAACGAGTTCCCGGAACTGAAAGACCCGAAGACAGGCCGTTCGCTGATGGAGCGTACCGTGCTGATTGCCAATACCTCCGACATGCCCGTTGCGGCTCGTGAGGCATCTATCTATACAGGTATTACCATTGCGGAGTACTTCCGTGATATGGGTTATTCCGTAGCATTGATGGCAGACTCCACCTCCCGTTGGGCCGAGGCTCTCCGTGAGATGTCCGGACGTCTGGAGGAGATGCCTGGTGAGGAGGGATATCCGGCTTACTTAGGATCCCGTCTGGCACAGTTCTATGAGCGTGCAGGACGTGTGGTTTCCCTTGGAAAGGATTCCCGTGTGGGCGCTCTGTCCGTAATCGGTGCCGTTTCACCGCCAGGTGGTGATATTTCCGAGCCCGTATCTCAGGCAACCTTGCGTATCGTAAAGGTATACTGGGGATTGGATTCCGCTCTGGCTTACAAGCGTCATTTCCCGGCTATCAACTGGCTGACCAGCTATTCCCTGTATGTGGATGATATGGCAGACTGGTTCAACAAGAATGTGGCTGAGGACTGGATGGAACTGCGTCAGAAGCTTATGTCACTTCTTCAGGAAGAGGCAGAGTTAAATGAGATCGTTCAGATGGTAGGTATGGATGCACTTTCCGCACCGGATCGTTTGAAGATGGAAGCAGCCCGTTCTATCCGTGAGGACTTCCTCCATCAGAACTCTTTCCATGAGGTTGATACTTATACTTCTCTGGAGAAGCAGTACCTGATGATGAAGCTGGTGCTGAAGTTCTACGAGGACGGCGTGGAAGCATTAGATAAGGGCGCTGATGTGAACGGACTCATTAAGATGGAGGTTCGTGAGCGGATTGGCCGTTTTAAATACACACTGAATGATGACATTCAGAAAGAATATGATGCAATCACCAATGAGCTTGCAACGGAGATTGCGAATTTGCTCGGGAAGGAGGACTTCTAAATGCCAAAGGAGTATAGAACAATACAAGAAGTTGCCGGCCCGCTGATGCTGGTTCAGGGTGTTGAAAATGTAACCTATGATGAGATCGGTGAGATTGAGCTGGCAAACGGCGAGACACGCCGGTGTAAGGTTCTGGAGATTGACGGAACCAACGCACTGGTTCAGTTGTATGAGAGTGCAACCGGTATCAACCTGTCCAACAGTAAGGTGCGTTTCCTGGGAAGAACCCTGGAGTTAGGCGTATCCGCAGATATGCTGGGCCGTGTATTTGACGGTATGGGACGTCCCATTGATAAGGGACCGGAGATTTTACCGGATGAGCGCCGTGATATCAACGGCCTGGCTATGAATCCGGCAGCCCGTGACTACCCCAACGAGTTTATCCAGACAGGTATTTCTGCTATTGACGGACTGAATACCCTGGTACGTGGACAGAAGCTTCCTATCTTCTCCGCTTCCGGTCTGCCCCATGCACAGCTTGGAGCCCAGATCGCAAGACAGGCAAAGGTTCGGGGCAAGGATGAGTCCTTCGCCGTAGTATTTGCCGCCATGGGTATTACTTTTGAGGAGTCCAACTTCTTTATTAACAGCTTTAAGGAGACGGGCGCTATTGACCGTACCGTTCTCTTCATTAACCTGGCAAATGACCCGGCCGTAGAGCGTATCGCAACACCTCGTATGGCGCTGACTGCGGCAGAGTACCTTGCATTTGAGCAGGGCATGCACGTACTGGTTATTTTGACGGATATTACCAACTATGCGGACGCTCTCCGTGAGGTATCCGCAGCACGTAAGGAGGTTCCGGGCCGTCGTGGTTATCCGGGCTATCTGTACACTGACCTGGCGACTCTGTATGAGCGTGCCGGACGTCAGAAAGGCAGGGACGGAAGTATCACTATGATTCCGATCTTAACCATGCCTGAGGGAGATAAGACTCACCCGATTCCTGACTTGACCGGATACATCACTGAGGGTCAGGTAATCTTAAGCCGTGAGCTTTACAGTAAGGGTGTTACGCCGCCGATTGATGTACTGCCCTCTCTGTCCCGTCTGAAAGATAAGGGTATCGGTGACGGAAAGACTCGTGCGGATCATGCCAACACCATGAACCAGTTGTTTGCCGCTTACTCCCGTGGTAAAGAGGCTAAGGAACTTATGGTTATCTTAGGTGAGGCAGCTCTTTCCGATATTGACTTGATTTATGCGAAGTTTGCGGATGCATTTGAGAAAGAGTATGTATCCCAGGGATATCTGGCGAACCGTGATATTGAGGAAACTCTGAATATTGGCTGGAAGCTTCTTTCTATCCTGCCAAGGAGTGAGCTGAAACGTATCGATGACAAGTATCTGGATGAATACTATGGTAAGTTTTGAGCCAGGCGCAATAGGCGAAGCGGAAACTGAATTGGGAGATTGCTCACAAGGCAGTTTCTGGTTTGACTGTTGCATGCGGCGAATGCCGTCCAGTGAGAAATCACAAGGTGATTTCGAGCTGGACTGGCGAAATAAGTAGAAAGGGAGGTGATTTGATTGGCATCTACCCAGGTAACTCCAACCCGAATGGAGCTGACCAAGCAGAAGAAAAAGCTGGTCACTGCAACCCGGGGACACAAGCTTCTGAAGGATAAACGAGACGAGCTGATGCGTCAGTTCCTTGATATGGTCCGTGAAAACATGGCTCTTCGTGAGAAAGTGGAGGCCGGCATCAAATCTGCCAACAAGAATTTTGTCATTGCCAAGGCAGGTATGTCGGAAGAGATTCTCCGGGTGGCGCTGATGGCGCCTAAGCAGGAGGTTTATCTGGAAACCTCTACCAAGAACGTTATGAGCGTAGACATTCCGGTGTTTGAATACAAGACCCGGACTGCGGACAGCAATGATATCTACTCCTACGGTTTTGCGTTTACCTCCAGTGATCTGGACGACGCAGTAAAGTCTTTGGCGGATATTCTGCCGGATATGTTGCTGTTGGCGGAGAGGGAGAAAGCGTGTCAGCTTATGGCAAGCGAGATCGAGAAGACCCGCCGTCGTGTAAACGCTCTGGAGCATGTAATCATTCCTCAGGCGCAGAGCAATATTAAATATATTACCATGAAGCTGGATGAAAATGAGAGAGGATCTCAGATTCGCCTGATGAAAGTAAAGGACATGATGCTGGAGGAAGAGCATCATTACAAAGAGAAGCAGCAGCAAAGGGCGCAGGCTTAAATAGTTCAAAACAGGGTAAGGCTGGAAGAGAGAACCGGCGTTACCCTGTTTTCTAATACGAAAAATGATTATCCTCAGGGACTGAATATGGAAGAGCGCTTTCAGAAGATAGAGAGGTATCTGAACATAGGATAAAAAAATTCTTGACAAATCCTTCCTCAGATGTTACTTTAATTCCAGTGATATAGTATGTAACTGTTCGGCAGGCATTAACTATGCATGAATATTTTGGATGTTTATGCACGTTAATGCTTTTTTTGCGTAAAAAATGGGGAAATGTGGGCATAGTAAGTAGCAAGATGTGGATAAAACGTCCAAAAACCAAAAAACGAAAACAGTAATACTTCGGAATGGTGAGAAGTATTACGGAACTAAAATGGAGGGTTCGGTATGAAAGACAAGATTTTTGGTGTATTGCAGCGAGTGGGACGTTCCTTTATGCTTCCAATCGCAATTTTGCCAGTGGCAGGTCTGCTGCTTGGTGTAGGTGGCTCCTTCACCAATGAAACTATGCTTGAGGCCTACGGCCTGATGGGGATCATGGGTCCCGGAACCTTTTTAAATGCCATTTTAAAGGTAATGAGTGCAGCCGGCGATATCGTATTCGCCAATCTTCCCATCATCTTTGCCATGGGTGTTGCTATCGGCATGGCAAAGAAAGAAAAGGAAGTGGCAGCTCTGGCAGCGGCAATTGCATTTTTCATAATGCATGCTTCCATCGGTGCCATGATCGGGAATCACGGCGGAGCGGAGGCCATGCTGGAGGGAGCTACAACCTCAGTTGTGGGCATTACATCACTGCAGATGGGCGTGTTCGGAGGTATCATCGTAGGACTTGGTGTTGCAGCCCTTCACAACCGCTTTTATAAGATTGAACTGCCTCAGGTATTGTCCTTCTTCGGAGGCACCCGGTTTGTACCTATTGTCAGCGGTTTGACCTATACCATTGTGGGCATTTTGATGTTTTACATCTGGCCGGTGATTCAGCAGGGAATCTATGCCGTGGGTGGTGTGGTGCTGGAATCCGGTTATGCCGGAACCTGGGTGTATGGTCTGATGGAGCGGGCGCTGATTCCTTTTGGTCTTCATCATGTATTTTATCTCCCCTTCTGGCAGACGGCTCTCGGCGGAACTATGGAGGTTGCAGGCCGCATGGTAGAGGGCGCTCAGAATATCTTCTTCGCACAGCTTGCAGATCCTACGGTAGAGCACTTTGCCGTATCTGCAACCCGATTTATGGCAGGCAAGTTCCCGCTGATGATCTTTGGACTTCCGGGAGCAGCCCTTGCTATGTATAAAGTGGCAAAGCCGGAGAAGAAGGAAGCCGTTGCAGGTCTTTTGTTATCCGCAGCTCTGACGTCTATGCTGACCGGAATTACGGAGCCCCTGGAATTTACTTTCCTCTTTGTAGCGCCGCTTTTGTATGCCATCCACTGTGTATTTGCTGGTCTTGCTTATATGCTGATGCACGTGTTCGGCGTTGGTGTGGGAATGACTTTCTCCGGCGGTCTCATTGATATGTTTCTGTTCGGCATTCTTCAGGGAAATGCAAAAACAAGCTGGATTTGGATTGTAGTGGTAGGTGCGGCCTACTTTGTCGTTTACTATTTTCTGTTCTCGTTCCTTATCCGGAAAATGGATCTGAAGACGCCGGGACGTGATGACAGTGAAGAAGTAAAGCTGTACCGCAGAAGCGATGTGGATGCAAAGAAAAAGGGGGGACAGGGAGCACAGGACGGCGGCGTTTCCGAGGAGGATGCTCTGTCAGCAGCGATATGCCGAGGGCTTGGCGGAAAGAAAAATATCTCCGATGTGGACTGCTGCGCCACAAGACTTCGCTGTACAGTTCACAAGTCCGAGCTGGTGGACGATGCCATGCTGAAATCCACAGGAGCTTCCGGTGTAGTTCACAAGGGTAATGGCGTGCAGGTGATTTATGGTCCCCGAGTAACTGTGATTAAGTCTAATCTGGAGGATTATCTGGAATACGCACCGGATGAAGAGTATGCTCCGGCTCAGGCGGCAGAAAATGAAAAAGCAGCAGAACAAAAGACAGAGAAAACAGAGGGCAGGGTGGCAGAGAGCGTTACCATTTATAGCCCGGTTACGGGTACGGCGGCCGACATTTCCGAAACCCCAGATGAGGCATTTGCAGGACGGATGATGGGAGACGGCGCTATGGTAATCCCGGAGGAACCAACCGTATGCGCTCCGGAGGATGGAGAGGTCTGCTTTGTGTTTGAGACAAAGCATGCCATTGGCTTCCAGACTGCATCGGGAATTGCCATGCTGCTCCATATGGGAATCGACACGGTAAATTTAAACGGCCAGGGTTTTGAGGTTCTGGTAAAGGATGGAGATCAGGTGAAAAAGGGTGATGTACTGATGAAGCTTGACCTGGAATATTTAAAGAGCCATGCACCGTCCCTTGCTTCTCCGGTACTGTGTACCGAGCTTGGGGAGAATCAGAAGATTCGTCTGCTTGCGGCAGGAGCGGTGAAGGCAGGGGATGCTTTGTATGCCGTAGACACCTATGAGGAACAATAACAAGTAGTTTTGAGCTTCTTAAAATTCTTCAAAGAACGAGGAATAGCTTGCTATGTGGCAAGTTATTCTTTGTTCTCTAAATGAAAGGGAAAGAATGTTGGGAGTATGATAAACAATTGGGGGACAGAAAAGATGTTCAGAGTAAAAAAAGCGCTGAATCATAACACGGTTATTGCGATTAACATGGCAGACAACCGGGAGTATCTTCTTATTGGTAAGGGCCTTGGCTTTGGAAGAAAGGTCAGTGAACGCATGGAGGTTCCCGATGGCTGCACCGTATATTCTCTGCGTGAGCATACGGAGCGTGGAACTGCTATGGATTTGGTAAAAGATATAGACCCAGTTTTTCTGGAAATTGCCGAAGAGGTGCTGAAAGAAAGCGAACGAATCTTTGGGCGCATTGACTGGAGCATCCTCTTTCCCATGGCAGATCACATTGCCTTTGCAGTCCGGCGGATTCAGAATAATGAACAGATTAGTAATCCTCTAACCAGTGACATTCGGGCTTTGTTCCATATGGAGTATAAGACAGCAGAGTGCATTCGGCCAATACTTAAGAAACGCTTGAATGTAGAGATTGATGAGCATGAAGTAGGATATATTGCCTTACATATTCACTCAGCCATTGAGGATGAAAATGTGGCCCTCTCTATGCAGATTGCCCAGACCGTTCGAGAATGTATTCAGATGGTGGAGGATGCCACCGGGCTGACCATAGATGTTATGTCCCTATCCTATAATCGTTTGATGAACCATGTGCGTTATATGGCGGCCCGGGCTGTAAAGGGGGAAAAGCTGAAGCTGAACATGAATGACTATATGTCAACAAAATTCCCCAAAGCCTATGAACTGGCGTCTCAGGTGTGCAGACATCTGGAGAACTATCTGCGCAAGCCTCTTGATGAGGTGGAGATTGGCTATCTAGCTATGCACATCGAACGTGTGGCGGCACAGGAGGAGACATAAATGAGGGTTCAGCCTGCTAAGGTACACAGGAAAAGGTGTTGCGCATATACTATTGAAAAAGGATTTTTTTATGACCCCTTATTATGAGCAATACTTACCGGGACAAAACCCCACCCCCTTTTACGAAGCGCATGGGCGATACCCTTTTTGCCCTTTCTGCCCATGGGAAGATGAAAAAGCGAGAGATCAAAGAAAGTTTAGGGAACTCTATCCGGCTCTTGCAAGACAGATTCAACCGTTGGTAGAGGAAGAATGTGACCGGATGGAGTACGACGGAAGTTTTATGTTTGACGAATATCCGGATCAGCTTCAGATCCGCCGGATCAGCCGTCGCGTTTATGACCGGCTGAATAAGAAGGATTACCAGGACGATCTGATGATGCAGGACACAAACGGGCGGAACTGGATGGAGGATTTCGTCACTATGATGCTTCTCAACGAGATGTATCAGCGCCGCTGCCGCCGCAGAGACCGGCGGTGCAATAGGATGTATTGAAAACAGAAGGCCGGAAATGTGTGAAGCTTACGCACATTTCCGGCCTTTTCTTTGATCTGTTCTAGTAATTTTAGGCAGTTTATGCTATAGTAGACGAGAATGAAATACGGATGCTTAAAAGATAGGAATAAGGTTGATAAATGGAAGAATTAAAGGATTTACTAGAAAAATATTTGAATAAAGATCTGCTTCGAATCATTATAAGCGGAGCAAGAGGAAATATAGATATAACAAAGATCACAATTCGCCCTGTGCTTTTGAAAGAGACACTTTGCTTTCAGGCTGAGCTGTTTCGGGGAACAAAGGCTTTTCATGAGAATCTTGGAAAAACGGAGATCGTTTTGCGGGTTTTGGAATGGATGGACACATCCTTTCGGCAGCTCCAACTGGAGAGCGGTCTTGGCATGGCCAGTGTTTTAGTAAGTAAAAAGGGAAAGGTTACAATAAAAGAGAAGAAAAGTGCAGGCGTAAAAGTACCGGAGTTGGCACATAATAAAAAGAAGAGGTATCTTTTAAAAGAGGGTAGGTCAATAGACTTTTTGGTGGATTTAGGCGTTATGACTGCTGAAGGAAAAGTGGTGCATTCCCGCTATGATAAGTTCCGGCAAATTAACCGTTTTTTGGAATTTATTGAGGATATACAAGATGCATTGCCAAAGGAGCGAGAGATAAGGATCCTGGATTTTGGATGCGGTAAATCGTATTTAACCTTTGCTATGTATTATTATCTAAAGATATGTAAGGACTTAAATATCCGCATTACGGGACTGGATTTAAAGGAGGATGTGATTAAGCGCTGCAGTGCCTTAGCGGAAAAGTATGGATATGAAAAACTGGAATTTTTAAGAGGAGATATTGCAAAATATGAAGGAGAAGAACAGGTGGATATGGTAGTTACTCTCCATGCCTGTGATACGGCTACAGATTTTGCCCTCTATAAGGCGATTAGATGGGATGCGAAAGTGATTCTGTCGGTCCCTTGCTGTCAGCACGAGTTAAACAAACAGATTCAAAATGAACAGCTTGATCCGGTACTGAAATACGGCCTTTTAAAAGAGCGGATTGCGGCTCTTGTGACAGATGGCCTGCGGGCGGAGCTTTTGGAACAGCAGGGCTATGACACGCAGATATTGGAATTTATTGATATGGAGCACACGCCTAAGAATATTTTGATACGGGCGGTAAAGCGGCCTGGGGAACACAAGGTGAGCAGCGAGGCTTATGAGAAGTGTACGGAGGCTTTGCATGTGCAGCCGACGCTGGAGAGACTGCTTGTATCGGAATATGCGCCTGCGGATGCCTGCGAAAGCCGAAAATTATGTCCAAAAAGCATGGACGAATCAAGGAAAGGAGCAGCCGAATGAAAAAGTTGGTACTTAAAATTTTAACCATTCTGGCAGCATTTTTCCTGGGCATTTTCTGTATGAGCTATATGCTGTCCGTGGGAAACCGGGACCTGACGGATTCCATGGCATCTGCAACGCTTCCGATGGTTTATATGGAGCAAAATGGACAGCAGCTGAATCTGATGCATGGCTATACCCAGCCTATGGATGGAAGCCTTCTGCGAGAAGCGGTACTTCCGCTCCCGGCAGATCGCAAGGTAGAATTAACCGTACAATGTCCAAACACAGAAGTATCGCAGATTTTTTATGAGGTTCGAAGTCTGGATACAAAGCGTTTGGTAGAAGATGCCCAGGTTATGGATTATATCTGGGAAGAGGATCGGATTCGTGCAGAATTTCAGTTAAAAGATCTTTTAGATGATGGAGAAGAATACCTTCTTGTACTCCGCTTAGACTTGGCCCGGGGCGGGGAAGCTTATTACTATACCCGAATTCTCAATCTGCCAGAACACCATCTGAAGGAATGCATGGATTTTATCACCCTAATTCATGAGGCGCTTTTTGATAAGGAAAATACTGTAAGCATCACGTCTTTTTTGGAACCAGATTCATCAGCGGACAATGGAACACTTGCATATGTAAATATTCACTCCCGTTACCGGCAGATGATTTGGGATGAGATGGAAGTACAGCTGTCCGGACCGGTGAGAACTTATCTTATAGATTTGGAAGATTCTATTGCATCTGTTCGTCTGGAATATGAGGTAAGCCATGAAAATGAAGACAGAGAGACAGAGTATTACCAAGTTCAGGAGTCTTATCGAGTCCGCTATACGGAACAGCGGATGTATCTGCTGAATTATGAACGAACAGCAGATCGGATATTTAATCCGGAGTTGAAGATATTTTCGCAAAATTCAATAGAACTTGGCATTTTAAATACAGAAGTAGAGTATCACAAAAACGAAGAGGAAAATATCATTGCCTTTGTCCAAAATGGAGAGTTGTGGTGCTATGATGTGGCACAGAACAAACTATCTTATGTATTTGGATTCCGAGATGGGGAAGACTTAAGATGCAGCTATGAGGAACACGCCATTAAGATCATTGATGTGGATGAATCAGGCGGTATGAATTTTCTTGTATATGGATATATGAATCGCGGGCAGCATGAAGGAAGAACAGGGGTAGCGGTTTATACTTACAGTGCTTTAACCAATTCTGTGGAGGAGAGAATCTTTATTGAAAGCAATAAGCCATTCCAGGTTTTGCGGACAGAGGTGGGAAAGCTGGCTTATGTAAACAAAAAAGAGATCCTCTATCTTTACCTTCATGGGAATATCTGTAAAATTGATCTGAATACCAGAAGCTATGAGGAGATTGTAACAGGAATTGGAGAGGAAAGCTGCCTGATTTCAGATGACGGACATTTAATAGCATGGCAGAGGGAAAATTCACTGAATGAATCAGATGCTGTGGAAATCCTGAATCTGGAGACAAACCGCAAACGTACAGTAGAGGCAGAAGAAGGCTTTCATATCCGAGCCCTTGGTTTTATGGGAACGGACTTTATCTATGGAGAGGCAAGAAAAGAAGATATTACAAAGAGTATTACCGGAAGCATTATATTCCCTATGGGCTATGTAGCCATAGAGGGAGTAAATGGTAATGAAATTTCGGAGTTTGCATATGAGCAGCAGGGAAAATATGTAGTAGATATTTCCATTGAAAACAATCGAATTTCCCTGGACTGCGTGGTCAAGGATGGAAATGGAGGATATACAGAAGCCGCTCCGGAACCCATTACGCATAATGCAGAGAAAGTTGAGGAAAAGATATCATTAGACATAAAAAATTCTGAGACTAAAAAGAAAGAATTTTATTTTAATCTCACAAATAGTCCGGGGGAGACGCAGATGAAACGTCTTATGCCAAAGCAGGTTCTGTTTGAAGGAAACAGGGTTCTTGAGCTTGAAAATGATGAGGCAGACTTACGCTATTTTGTGTATGCGTATAATGGGAAGCTTGTGGGAGCTTTTGGGGCAGCCAATGAAGCAGTACAATTAGCCTATGAACAGATGGGCGTAGTTGTAGACAGTAAACAGAGTTATATCTGGAAACGAGGCGGAAGAAAGACACGGACGGAAATTACCGGTCTTGAGAATCCTCAACAGAGACCGGATGAGTCTGCTATGCAGGCGGCTATAGAGATTCTTTTAAGCAGTGAGAACAATTATTCAGATATTGCACCTTACTTGGAAGAAGGGCGTACTCCTTTTGAGATTTTGACGGAGCACCTGGATGGCAGGGTGCTGGATTTGTCTGGGTGCTCGATCAATATGGTTCTGTATTATGTAAGTCAGGGCTATCCTGTGCTGGCTTTAGAGGGGGTATCCACTGCGGAATTGATCACAGGCTATGATCCGCAAAATGTCATATTAATGGATCCGCTTACGGGAGAATCCTATCGAAAGGGAATGAATGACAGTACCCAGATGTTTGAAGAGCTTGGCAATCTGTTTGTGGTTTGCCTGCCGCCGAAGAGTCAGTAATAATAAAAGGAATGTCCAAGAAGTTTAGATAAATTAAGGAGAATGAAACTATGGATGAGAGAATTAAAACGTTGGCGAAAAACCTGGTGAATTATTCCTGCAAGGTGGGAAAAGGGGATAAGGCATATATTAATTATACCGGCCCCGCTACAGAGGATTTGGCCAGACAGCTTGTGAAGGAGGTGTATGCAGCCGGCGGACTTCCGTTTGTACACTATATCAATCCCAAGCTTCAAAGGGAAGTTTTGTTGAATTGTACTGATGAGCAGTTAAAATTGATGGCAGATCTGGCATCGCAGGAGATGTCTCAGATGGATTGCTATATTGGTGTACGAGGCAGCGATAATGTGTCGGAGCTTTCAGACGTTCCGTCTGAAAAGATGCATTTGTACGATACCTTGTATTCCACACCTGTTCATCATAATATTCGCGTGCCAAAGACTCGCTGGGTAGTTCTGCGCTATCCCAATATGTCCATGGCACAGCTTTCCGGCACCAGCACAGAAGCCTTTGAGGATTTCTATTTCCAGGTGTGTAATCTGGATTATTCCAAGATGGCAAAAGCCATGGAACCGTTGGTAGAGCTGATGAATGATACAGACAAGGTTCGCCTAACCGGAACGGGGACAGATTTGAACTTTTCTATTAAAGGGATACCGGCGATTGCCTGCGCAGGTGAGCTGAACATTCCGGACGGAGAGGTTTATACGGCGCCTGTAAGAGATTCTGTCAATGGAAAAATCACCTATAATACACCATCTTTGTATCAAGGCGTTACCTATGAGAATATCTGCCTGGAATTTAAGGATGGTAAGATTGTAAATGCGATATCTAATCATACAGAACGATTGAACCAAGTATTTGATACGGACGAGGGTGCCCGTTATGTAGGAGAATTCGCCATTGGTGTGAACCCCTACATTCTTGCTCCTATGAAGGATACTTTGTTTGACGAGAAAATCATGGGCTCCATTCATTTTACTCCTGGCAATTGTTACGAAGATGCGCCAAATGGCAATTCCAGCGCAATTCATTGGGATTTGGTAATGATTCAGCGAGAAGAGTTCGGCGGCGGAGAAATTTATTTTGATGATCGATTAATTCGAAAGAATGGACGATTTGTGATTCCGGAATTAGAGTGCCTGAATCCGGAGAATCTGGTTTAGTGAAAATGCTCACTGTTAAGAGACGTGTTAGAACCGATTTTGCTCAGTCATCCTCTTCTAACATTTGGATTTCCAGATAATCAAAATCAATCTGCTCAATAAAGCTGTCGCTGTAGAATCTGGCCTTGGCATGCTTCTGAAATTCCCGAACATTGGAGTCCAGCCATAAAGGCCGTCCAAGGTCAAATTGAGAGCAGACCTCGTCCAAAGCGTGCAAGACCTTGTGAGTACGTGTGTCGCTGCTGCTGTCACAAATGACAGTATCTCGAAGCATGCGGTTATTTTTAAAAGTTTTGGCCCATAAACGAAACATGCAAAACCTCCTGTAAACATGTAAAAGCTGATTTTAAGTATATCTGATTTTCAGCAGAAAGTAAAGATTTAGGACCTGCTTGCAAAAATATATATTACAGGTTATGATCGTAAAATATCTGGGACATCATAGAACAAAGGAGAATATGAAGAAAATGGAAACAGAAAATACTGCAGAAGTAAAAACAGAAGAGTTTCAGCCATTAGAGATGCCGGATATCGTTTCATCAACTATGCCCGTTGACTATCCGGAGATTAGTGAATTCCTTCAAAAAATGAAAATTAAGACAGGATTGTTTGGATATCAGAAAGAAGCAGTACTGGAGAAAATGCAGCAGTTAAACGGCATGTACCAGAATCGTGCTCAGCAGATGCGAGAACAGGTAAGAGGGCAGCTAAAGCAGATGAAAAAGCAACAGCAGGAGGATGTGATTGAAATTCGCAACCATCTGCAAAGATCTCAGAATGAGATAAAGGAAGAGTGCGCAAAGCAGGTGGATGCTCTGAAGGCGCAGCAGGAGGAACTGAAAGCCGAACATGCAAGGGAACTGGAAGCTGTTCAAAAAGAATATCTGCGTCAGATGGAGGAAATGAAGAAAGAGCATGCACAGCTTCTTGAAGAAGCAGAGCAGAAGTCTGTACAGCGCGCAGAGGAAGCGAATCGCGAACGCATCCGGCGTATGGAAGAAATAAAGAGTGAATATGCTCGTCAGCTAGAAGAAGAAAAAAAGAAACATGCCCGTCAGGTGGAAGAGATAAAGAGAGAGTGCGATGAAAAATTGGAGGAAGCACGGTGTGAACATGACCAGAAGGTAGGAGAAGTAAGAAGTGAGTGCAACCGGAAACTGGGAGAAGCACAGAGTGAATGTAATCAGAAATTAGAAAATGCAGCGAGCGAGTATGACCGGAAGCTGAAGGAAAAGGAAAGAGATCGTATTCATCAGTTAGAGACTTTTCGGGATGAATTGGAGCAAATGATAAGCAGGCTTGGCGGTTTGAAAGATAAAATTCATCTGGTAGTAGGGGAACAAACTGGGATAGTTGTATGGGAAAAAGAATAAAACAGGATCCGGCAGTAATACTGGAGGAAAAGTTGGATAGGCTTCAGCGAAGACGGGAGTTTAAGCAGCTTTTTGCGGAAAGTGTAATATTGGTAGGAGCCATTTATGTGCTTCTCCATTACATAATCGGTATTGCCTTTGTCAGTGGGAGTTCTATGGAACCGACATTGCTGGATGGGGAGCTCGTAGTGTTCTATCGTCTGGACAAAGAATACCGAAAGGACGATATCGTGATTATTCAGCGCAAGGATGGCATACAGTATGTGAAGCGGATTGCAGCATGCGGCAATGAACAAGTGGAAATAAGTGAGGAAGGCGTGGAGACATCTTACGAGGTTCCGGCAGGTACATATTTTGTGCTGGGCGATAATCAAGCGGATTCTATAGACTCAAGGATGTTTGGGGCAGTTAAGCAGGAAGAGATTGTGGGGCGTGTTTTTTTTCATTTGGGGATGACACAATAGAGCGGATTCTACATTACTTTTGCCGTCCGGTTCATAGTTTTTACGCAAAATGAGGAGTGCCCCGACGTACTGAGTACGCCGAGGCTATTATGAAAAAATTTATCTATATGTGTAATGAAAGCAACTTTATCTGGAAGGAAGTTCTTCCTTTAACGTAAATTCAGTATATCATTTAAAAATGAACAAAGTGTGAACGGAATGTGAACTTATTGTGAAAATACACAAAATAACTGTAAGGAAAAAAGCAATAATAGGGCAAAATACATAAAATATTCCGAGGACCGTCTTGGGGAAATGGTTGTAATGCCCACATGGAAATGATAAAATAAGATAAAATCTGTATAGTAGATGTTTGAAAGGAAAAGGTATGGAAAAAGATCTTACAAGACCAGTGTATATTATCGGTCATAAAAATCCGGACACAGACTCCATTTGCTCAGCCTTGGCTTATGCTTATCTGAAAAATCAAATATATGGCGGAGGTTATATTGCGGCTCGGGCCGGACAGCTAAATCAGGAGACGCAGTATGTGCTGAACTTTTTTCAGGCAGAAGCTCCTGTCTATGTGGCAGATGTGATGACTCAGGTAAAAGATATTGAGATTCGAAAGACGGAAGGAGTTCGCGGCAACCTTTCACTAAAGCAGGCATGGAATCTGATGCGCCAGTTAGGCGTGGTGACACTTCCGATTACAAATGAACGGAAGATTGAAGGGCTGATTACGATTGGAGATATTGCCACCGCTTATATGGATGTTTATGACAGCAAGATTCTTTCAACAGCCAATACCCAATATCGGAATATAGTGGAAACTCTGGAGGGATGCCTGCTGATTGGATCTGAGGATGACTATTATAACCGGGGCAAGGTATTGATTGCAGCGGCCAATCCAGATCTGATGGAGGACTATATTGAAGAGGGAGATCTGGTCATTCTGGGAAACAGATACGAGTCTCAGCTCTGCGCTATTGAGATGCGGGCAGGCTGCATCATTGTCTGTGAGGGGGCTAAGGTTTCTATTACCATAAGGAAGCTGGCCGAAGAACATAGCTGTGTGGTTATCAGTACACCTTATGATACATTTACTGCGGCAAGGCTGATTAATCAAAGTATGCCCATCCAATATTTTATGAAATCGGAGAATCTGACTATTTTCAATGTCAGTGAGAAAACAGAGGATATTAAAGAAATCATGGGTCAGAAACGTTATCGGGATTTCCCTATAATTGATAAGAATGAGAACTATGTGGGCATGATTTCCAGACGGAACCTGTTGAACCTGAAACGCAAGCAGCTTATTTTGGTGGATCACAATGAAGGGTCTCAGGCTGTGGACGGCATTGAGTTTGCGGAGATTCTGGAGATTATCGATCATCACAGAATTGGCTCTCTGGAAACCATGTCACCCGTTTTCTTCCGCAATCAGCCTTTAGGCTGTACTGCAACCATTATGTATCAGATGTATCAGGAGCAGAATGTGGAAATACCTAAGAAGATTGCCGGGCTTCTATGCTCTGCCATTATCTCGGACACATTGATGTTCCGCTCTCCCACCTGTACAGCGGTGGATAAGGTTGCAGCGGAGGCTCTTGCAGAGATTGCAGGGATTGAGATTGAAGAACTGGCTGTTGATATGTTCTCTGCCGGAAGCAATTTGGGTTCCAGAACGGCAAAAGAGATCTTCTATCAGGATTTCAAACGGTTCAGTGTAAATGGTGTGGAGTTTGCTGTAGGACAAATCAATTCTATGAATGCCATTGAACTTGGAGAGATTCGGGAGAAGCTGATGCCTTACCTGGAGGTGGCTTATAAAGAAGTAGGATTAAATATGATTTTCTTTATGCTGACCAATATTGTAAGGGAAACCACAGAGCTTCTTTGCTATGGTTCTAATTCGGACAGTCTGGTGAGAGAAGCGTTTCAATTGCCGGAAGATTCAGACAGCTATGAGCTGAAAGGCCTTGTATCCAGAAAAAAGCAGCTGATTCCTGCATTGGTAAGCGTGATTCAGCAATAAACGATTGTATTAAAATAACTTGTGCAGTTTACGGGAGTTTCTAGTCAGTAAAGTGTACAAGTTATTTTGAGATGGAACCAAAGAAAGGAATGGGTATGAAGAAACAACAATGGAAGCCGGGAAATATGCTCTATCCTCTGCCTGCCGTAATGGTAAGCTGCGGACGGGAAGGAGAAAAACCCAATATCATCACACTTGCATGGGTGGGAACTGTCTGCTCGGATCCGGTTATGGTATCTGTATCTATCCGTCCGGAGCGGTATTCATATCATATTATTCGGGAAACAGGAGAATTTGTAATTAATCTTACAACTAAGAAGCTGGCATATGCTGCGGATTACTGTGGAGTAAAATCCGGCCGAGATGTGGATAAGTTTGCAGATCTTCATCTGACGCCGGGGAAAGCGGGAAAATTGAAGGCAGCTCCGCTTATTGTGGAAAGTCCGGTCAACCTTGAATGTAAGGTGACAGAGATAAAGGAGCTGGGAAGTCATCACATGTTTTTGGCAAAAGTGCTTGCAGTGAATGTAGATGAGTCTTACTTGGATGAGAAGGGAAAGTTTCATTTAAATGATACAGGGCTTTTGGCCTACTCTCATGGGGAATATTTTACTCTGGGTGAGAAGTGCGGAAGCTTTGGGTATAGTGTGCGGAAGAAACGGAAAAAATAGATGAAGAATAACATTGTTCTAATTGGGATGCCCGGAGCGGGAAAAAGTACATTGGGTGTCATTTTGGCAAAGGTTCTGGGCAAGGATTTTATTGATGCAGATCTGGCGATACAGAAGAAAGAAGGAAGACTGCTCAGCCAGATTATTGAAGCAGAGGGGCCGGAAGGGTTTTTGAAAATTGAGGAACAGGTAAATAAGGAGCTGAATCCAAGACAGGCAATTATTGCCACGGGGGGCAGTGTTGTATATGGTGCAGAGGCCATGGAGCATCTGAGAAAGATAGGAACCGTGGTGTATCTGAAGCTTTCCTGCCAGGCGGTTGTCAGCCGCCTGAGGGATATACGGGGACGCGGTGTAGTGCTTCGGGAGGGACAGACCATGGAGGGGCTTTATGCAGAACGGTCAGTGCTTTATGAGAAATATGCCCATGTAACCGTGGAAGAGGACGGGCTAACGATAGAAGAAACGTTAGAAAAAACTTTACAAGCGCTGGATTTGTTGGTAGAATAGGAATTGTTACGAAATTATTACAGACAGAATATGAATTGGAAAACAAATGAATAGAAAGAAATTATTATTTGGCAAAAGATCTAAGCTTGTATTTATTCAGGCAGTAGTGACTACCTGCGGCTGTATGCTTGTCGGTGTTCCGCTGCTGGGTTCAGGTTTTGGTAATGGTGACAGTTATTATGAGGTAACCCTGGAGGGAAATCTGGTAGGGTCTGTAAAGGATCCGGAGGTAGTAGAAGATGCGTTTCTGGATGCAAGGGCACGGATTTCCAGAGAGACTGAAGGACTGGTCTTGGCAGACGTGGAGTACAGCATGGAAAAGATTCCGAAGGTATTCGGAAGTACCATGGACACAGAGACATTGACAGAGGCCATTTATCAGGAGCTGTGTGAGGTTGTGGCAACAGCCAAGCATAAAGCGTATTTGATGAAGATTAATGAGTTTACAGTGACCCTCGGCAGTTATCAGGATGTAATGGATGTACTTTATGCCACCAAAAACCGTTATGATGAAGAAAATGAATTTCAGATTAACATTGTTTCCGATGCTGATCGGGAACTGAATGTTTATACTGTGCAGATTTCCAAACAGGAAGAGCCGGAAGAGCTGGAGCTGCTTCCGGTGCAGAGTGACAGTCTTTCGCGTCTTGGAACAACAACTGCCGGTGTCGGAGACTATGATGTAACCCAGGCAGTAGAAGATGTGATTACTATGACGGTTACCGAGGAGCAGGTCCGCAATGGGGACAGTCAGGAAGAGGACATCCGCCAGGCCACCGGAGATGGTTTAAAGGATGTGGAGTTCACTGACCGGGTAGAGATCGTAGAGGCTTATGTATCCAATGATATGATTACGCCCACCCAGGAAGCCATTGATATGGTAACTAAGGATACGGAAAAGAATCAGGTGTATGAAGTTCAGTCCGGAGATACGCTTTCTGTGATAGCCAACAGCAATGGTTTGCTGGTAAAGGATGTATTGGCTCTCAATGAGGGGCTGGATGAGGGAACAACCCTGCATCCTGGTGATGAGATTATCATTACAGTTCCAGAGCCGGAGCTTTCTGTAACTTCCATAGAGGAAGCTACTTATGAAGAAGATTATTATGCGGAGACTCAGTATATAGATAATGATGAATGGTATACTACGGAGACGGCGGAGCGTCAGGCGGCAGAGCCGGGACATCATGAAGTGACGGTTCTCATTACCAAGAAAAACGGTCAGGAAGAAAGCCGGGAGATGATTGCAGAGACTGTGATTACAGAGCCGGTTCCGCAGATTATAGAGCGAGGAACGAAGATACCGCCCACATACATCAAGCCGTTATCAGGCGGACGCTACAGCTCCGGATTTAAGATGAGATGGGGCAGAATGCATAAGGGTATTGACTGGGCGTGCCCGATTGGAACCTCGATTATGGCTTCCTGCGGAGGAACTGTGGTTCAGGCAGGATGGTTCGGCGGCTATGGCAACTGCATTACTCTCCGCCATCCGGATGGACGCCAGACACGTTATGGCCATTTGAGCAGAATTTTGGTGAAGACGGGTCAAAGCGTAAAGCAGGGGGAAAAGATTGGTTTGAGCGGAAATACAGGCCGAAGCACAGGACCACATGTGCATTTTGAGATTATCATAAACGGAAGTCAGGTGAATCCGCTGAATTATTTGGATTAAAAAGGATGGAAAAAGGGAGCTGTCTTGCTTTGGGGCAGCTCTTTTTTAGTATGACGTTTTCGGCGTGCGGCGGGAAACGGCAAAAGATAAGGTATTTACAAATGAGCAGAATGTGTTATACTAGATTGAGGATATTTCCTGGGTTTTTGGGAATTAATAAAGTAAACCAACACGAGTATTTGTGATGATAGATATTTTGCTCGGTTAAAATATATAGAGATTGGGAGCAGCCAGTGATGGATCAATATGTAATAAAGGGTGGAAACCCACTTGTCGGTGAAGTGGAGATTGGCGGAGCTAAGAATGCGGCTCTGGCAATTCTTGCAGCCGCCATTATGACGGATGAAACGGTAATGGTAGAGAATCTTCCGGATGTGCGGGATACGAATGTTCTTTTACAGGCTATGGAGGAGATTGGAGCACAGGTTGAGCGTATAGATCGCCATACAGTGAAGCTTAACAGCTCTGGGATTGGGAGCTATAGTGTAGATTACGAGTATATTAAGAGGATTCGCGCTTCCTATTATCTGTTGGGAGCCATGCTTGGAAAGTATAAGAGAGCGGAGGTGCCGCTGCCGGGAGGCTGTAATATTGGAAGCCGCCCCATAGACCAGCATTTAAAAGGCTTTAAGGCTATGGGGGCAAATGTGAAGATTGAATATGGCTTTATTGTCGCAGAGGCAGAGCATCTGCGCGGCAGTCATATTTATCTTGACGTGGTATCAGTGGGAGCTACCATCAATATTATGATGGCAGCATCTATGGCAGAGGGCAATACGGTCATTGAAAATGCGGCCAAGGAGCCCCATGTAGTAGATGTAGCGAACTTTTTGAATAGTATGGGCGCTAATATCAAGGGCGCCGGTACGGACGTGATTCGTATTAAGGGCGTAGAACGGCTTCATGCTACCGAATATTCTATTATTCCGGATCAGATTGAGGCCGGAACCTTTATGTTCGCAGCAGCGGTGACAAAAGGAGACGTTACAGTGAAAAATGTGATTCCCAAGCATCTGGAAGCAACTACTTCCAAGCTATTGGAGATTGGCTGCGAGATAGAAGAGCTTGATGATGCTGTGCGTGTAGTCTGCTCCAAAGGGCTGAAACCTACCAATGTAAAGACCCTGCCATATCCTGGATTTCCTACAGATATGCAGCCGCAGATTACAGTAGCCCTTGCACTGGCAAAAGGAACCAGCATAGTAACAGAAAGTATTTTTGAGAATCGTTTTAAATATGTAGATGAATTGGCTCGTATGGGAGCTAATGTCAAGGTGGAAGGCAATACAGCAATCATAGATGGAGTGGCTCAGTATACAGGAGCGCAGATCTCCAGCCCTGACCTGCGTGCCGGAGCGGCTTTGGTACTTGCGGGACTTGCCGCAGACGGAATTACGATCGTGGAGGATGTACATTTTATTGAGAGGGGCTATGAATGCTTTGAAGAAAAGCTAAAAAGTCTCGGTGCTATGATTGAAAAAGTCCGTGAGGAGAAAGAGATACAAAAATTCCGTTTGAAAGTGGGTTGACAAATGGAAGCAATGGGTGTATTTTAGTGTTGATGGTAAGCAAATTGAATATTGTGAATTTCTCTTATTCAGAGTGATGGAGATACAAAGGATCTATGAAGTCACGGCAACCCCAGCGATGGAAGGTGCCAACCTGAGCGAGTAATCGAACAATAAGGGGATTTGATTATCAGAATATGTCAGGTCCGCCTTTGGCGGGCCTTTAATTATTTAAAAAAGGAGAGATACAACATGGAAAAACTACTATTCACTTCAGAATCCGTTACCGAAGGCCATCCGGACAAAATCTGTGATCAAATTTCCGATGCCATTCTGGATGCTCTCTTAGAGCAGGATCCCATGAGCAGAGTGGCTTGTGAGACAGCTACTACTACCGGCTTAGTACTGGTTATGGGCGAGATTACTACTAAGGGATATGTGGACATCCAGAAGATTGTAAGAGATACGGTCCGGGAGATAGGATATACCCGTGGAAAATACGGCTTTGATGCAGACAACTGTGCGGTACTGACCGCCATTGACGAACAGTCCGCAGATATTGCTATGGGAGTAAACAAGGCATTGGAAGCAAAAGAAAATCAGATGTCTGACAGCGAGCTTGAAGCTATCGGAGCAGGAGATCAGGGTATGATGTTTGGTTATGCCGCGAACGAGACACCGGAGTTGATGCCTTATCCCATTTCTCTGGCACATAAGCTGGTCCTGCAGCTGACAAAGGTTCGGAAAGACAACACACTGCCCTATCTGCGACCGGATGGAAAGAGCCAGGTGACGGTAGAGTACGATGAG
Source organism: Clostridia bacterium (assembly GCA_910574255.1). Classification (GTDB taxonomy): domain Bacteria; phylum Bacillota; class Clostridia; order Lachnospirales; family Lachnospiraceae; genus Laedolimicola. Next base: position 255,250 of record CAJTAK010000004.1, on the reverse strand, counting down.
GCGGGAAAGCCCATTCGTCTGGATGCGGTTGTGCTGTCTACCCAGCACAGTGAGGACGTGACCCAGGAACAGATTCATGCCGACATTAAGAAATACGTATTTGATGAGGTTCTGCCTGCTGATATGGTAGATGCGGATACAAAATTCTTTATCAATCCCACCGGACGGTTCGTAATCGGCGGCCCCAACGGTGACAGCGGACTGACAGGACGAAAGATTATTGTGGATACATACGGCGGTATGGCCCGCCATGGCGGAGGAGCGTTCTCCGGCAAGGATTGTACCAAGGTAGACCGTTCGGCAGCTTATGCGGCACGTTATGTGGCAAAGAATATTGTAGCAGCAGGTCTGGCAGAAAAATGTGAGATTCAGCTTTCCTACGCTATTGGTGTAGCACAGCCTACCTCTGTTATGGTAGATACCTTCGGAACCGGAAAGCTTTCCGATCAGAAGCTGGTAGAGATGATTCGTGAGAACTTTGACCTTCGTCCGGCAGGCATTATCAAGATGCTGGATCTGCGCAGACCCATTTACAAGCAGACGGCAGCTTACGGCCACTTCGGACGCACCGATTTGGATCTGCCTTGGGAGAAGACGGATAAGGCAGAAGTGCTGAAGAAGTATTTATAAAATTGAGAAATATAACAAGTATTAAAAGTGTCTTTCTGTATTTTCTGAATACTGATAGGATGCAGAGATTAGTTTAAAGATTATAGTTGCAATAGGATGTGAAGTAAAAAGATATGATATCGGAAGAAATTTCGGTATCATATTTTTGTGCTTGAAAATGTTTAATGAAAACCATTAATTTTTGACAAATAATATCCGAAAGAGGTAAGATATTTCCGATTTGTTTTATACTTTTTTAACTTGACATGACCAGGGTGTGACTTTTATAATAGAGCAGAACCGACTGGTCGGTCGGAGAATGAGAAGACAGGAGACGTGAAAAAATGATTTCCAGGTACAGTGTAAAGAAGCCGTATACGGTATTTGTGGCAGTGGTGCTTGTTATCGTTTTGGGAGTTGTATCTTTTACCAAGATGACCACAGATTTACTGCCCAGCATGAACTTGCCCTATGCAATTGTTATGACCACTTATGCAGGAGCCAGTCCGGAAACGGTGGAAAGTATCGTGACAAGACCTGTGGAACAGTCTATGGCCACGGTAAGCAATATTGAGAATGTAAGTTCCCTTTCTGCGGAGAACTATTCACTTGTAATTTTGGAATTTGCGCAGACAGCCAATATGGATTCCGTGACTATTGAGATGCGTGAGAATCTAGATCAGCTGAAAGCCATGTGGGATGACGATTCCATAGGAAGCCCGATTATCATGAAGCTGAATCCGGACATGATGCCGGTTATGGTAGCGGCCGTGGGAAAGGAAGGGTTGTCTCATACGGAGGTGACGAAACTTACGGAAGATTCTATCATTCCGGAGTTGGAGAGTCTGGAGGGAGTCGCTTCCGTAAATGCCTCCGGCCTTATTGAAGAGAATGTTCAGGTGGTGATTCGTCAGGAAAAAATTGATATCATTAATGAGCAGGTCTTTGGCTACATAGAGGGTGAATTTGAAGACGCAGAGGAAGAGATTGCAGACGGCAAAAAAGAACTGGCGGACGGTCAGAAGGAGCTGAATGACGGTCAGATTGAATTAAATGAAAGCATTGCTGAACTGCAGGAGAATCAGACAGAGCTGGAAGAGAATAAAAAAGATTTGGAGGATGGATTGGATGAAGTGAACGCCGGCATAGATACGCTGGACGGCAAAAAAACAGAAACTGCAGCTCAACTGGCAGCGGCTCAGACGGCGATCAATGAGGGGAAAGCTGAGATTACAAAGAACCTGGCAGCAATTCAAGTGCGGCTAAATGAATATGAAACCGCCAAAGCAACGGCAGAGGCGGTTGGGAAGCTGTCAGAGGGATTAAATGCACTTAAGGCAGCGGCAGAGGCCGCAGAGGCGGCCAATCTTGGTTTTGGGGATAAAGTTGTAGAAGAGGGTATTCTGGAAATACAAAGTTCTGTTGCAGGTACGCCTTTTGAAGAGGTGCTCAGTAATGTTAGAGATCTAGGAACTCTGACGGCAGCAGTTGGAGCAATAGATGCGCAGAAGAATCAGGCAGATCAAGCATTGGCAGCATTTTCCCAGACAGAAATAGAACAGCTTACAGCAGCCAAAAAGGAACTGGAAGCTGCCGATGCCCAGCTAAGCCAAAAGCTTACGGAAGTCAACATGGGCGAAATGATAGCAGCTATAGAGATGGGCAGTGCTTCCGCAACTCTGAACATTACCAAATCCCAGTTGAAATCTGCCAAGGAGCAGTTAGAAGCTGCGCAGGAACAGCTAGAGGATGCCTGGGATCAGATCAGTGATGCCCAAGAGCAGCTAAGTGATGCAAGGAAGCAGTTAAGCGAAGGCTGGGATTCCATCAAAGAGGGTGAAGAGGATCTGGCAGAAGCCAAATCGGACGCTCTGGACAACGCAGACATGACCGACATCCTCACCGTAGAGATGGTAGAGAATCTTCTTGCCGCCCAGAATTTCTCTATGCCGGCGGGCTATGTGATAGAAGAAGGCATCGACTATCTGGTTCGTGTGGGCGACAAGGTGGATGATGTAGAAAGCCTCCAAAACATGGTTCTCATTGACATGGAAATGGACGGAGTAGACACCATACATTTAAGTGATGTGGCGGATGTATTCATGACAGATAATTCCGATGAGGTCTACGCCAGCATCAACGGGCAGGCAGGCGTGATGCTGACCATTCAGAAGCAGACCGGCTATTCTACAGGCGATGTGTCTGACCGAATCAATAAGAGAATGGCAGAACTGCAGGAGGAGGATCCGGATTTAATATTACTTCCCTTGATGGATCAGGGCGTATATATTGATCTGGTAACAGATTCGGTTTTCAGCAATATGGTTTCCGGAGCGATTCTGGCAGTTTTAATCCTGATAGTTTTTCTGAAGGATTTAAGACCCACTTTGGTTATTGCCTGCTCCATCCCTATCAGTGTAGTTGCGGCAGTGGTATGCATGTATTTCAGCGGCGTGACCTTGAATATCATTTCTCTGTCCGGCTTGGCATTGGGAATCGGTATGCTGGTAGACAACTCGATTGTAGTAATTGAAAACATTTACCGTCTCAGAAATGAGGGATTCAGTGCGGCGCAGGCGGCGATTGAGGGAGCAAAGGAAGTGGCAGGAGCTATCGCAGCATCAACCCTGACCACGGTATGTGTATTCCTGCCCATTGTATTTACGGAAGGAATTACCAGACAGCTCTTTGTAGACATGGGACTGACCATTGCGTACTCCCTGGGAGCCAGCCTTGCGGTAGCATTGACTCTGGTTCCGGCTATGGGATCCGCACTTTTGAAAAACACAAAAGAGAAGAAGCCCTCAAGATTTTTTGAGCGGCTTATGGATGGCTATGAAAGGCTGATCCGACTGGCATTGCGGCGCAGGGCGGTTGTACTGATTTTGGCGGTGGGGCTTCTGGTTCTCAGTGCGGTGATGGAATTTGCAAAGGGAACGGCCTTTATGCCGGAAATGGACAGCACACAGATCAGTATGACACTGACTATGCCCGAAGGAACACCTCTTAGTGAGACAGCAGAACAGGCAGATGAATTAGAGCGCCGTCTCTTAACCCTGGAAGATGTGACTGAGGTAGGAGCCATGGCTGCGTCAGGAAGCAGCATGGGACTGGTGAGCGGAGATACCGCCACCAATGAGATATCCCTCTATGGGCTTTTGAAAGAGGATAAGAAGCTTACGAATCAAGAGCTGAAAGACGAGATCCTAAAGCTTACTGAGGATATGGAAGCAGAGATCGAGGTATCTACTTCCAGTATGGATATGAGTGCCTTAGGAGGCAGCGGCATAACCATTATGATAAAAGGCCGGGATCTGGATCGCCTGCAGGAGATTGCGAAAGATATTGCAAAGCTTGTAGAAGAGACGGAAGGAACCATTGACATATCTGATGGAATAGAAGAGACCACGGGAGAGCTTCGTATCAAGGTTGATAAAGAAAAAGCTGCCCAGGAGGGGCTTACCACAGCAGGAGTCTTTTCAGAGATTATGGCGAAGCTGTCGGATCCCACCAGTGCTACGACCCTGTCCACAGACACGGAGGACTTTGATGTGTTGGTGGTAAACGGAGAAGACGAGGAGCTGACCAGAGAGACGATCAAGGATCTGGTGCTTACTGTCACAAAAAATGATAATACCAAGGAGCATGTGCCCCTGACGGATATTGCAGAATTTTCTGAGGCAGAGGGGCTGGAAACGATTATGAGAGATGCCCAGTCCCGCTATATCAGCGTAACGGCATCTATTGATGATGATCACAACGTTGGTCTGGTATCCTCGGAGGTGCAGCGAAAGCTTGACAAATATCAGGCACCGGAGGGATATACCATTGAAATGCAGGGAGAAAATGAGACGATTATGGAGTCCATGGTTGAGTTGGTGAAGATGCTTCTTCTGGCGTTGCTGTTCATGTACCTGATTATGGTGGCCCAGTTCCAGTCCCTGTTGTCGCCTTTTATCATTATGTTTACCGTACCGCTGGCCTTTACGGGCGGTCTCTTCGGATTGTTTGCAGCAGGAAGCGAATTCAGCGTTATCGCTATGATTGGCTTTGTGATGCTGTCAGGTATTATCGTAAACAATGGAATTGTATTGATCGACTATACCAATCAGCTCTGTGACAAGGGAATGAGTAAGACGGAAGCCTTGGTAGAAGCAGGAAAGACACGTATGCGTCCTATTTTGATGACGGCACTGACTACGATATTGGGTCTGTCCACCATGGGAGCCGGCGTGGGCATGGGTGCGGATATGGTTCAGCCTATGGCGATTGTAACCATCGGCGGTCTGCTCTATGGTACCTTGCTGACGCTGTTTGTCATTCCCTGCATCTATTCGCTACTTATCCGCAGAAAGAAAACTGTGGAGGTGGAGTAAATGAAAGAAACAAGGCCAAAGGTTCTGGCTCTGTACCGGGGCGTACTGGAACTGCTGGATGAAGGTGCCGATGTAAACGGAATCAAAGTATCCGATATTACGGCAAGGGCAGGAATCGGAAAAGGAACGGCATACGACTATTTTAAAAGCAGGGAGGAGATTATAGCCTGTGCCCTCCTTTATGATGTGGAACAAAAGATTGAGGAAGAAAAGGAAGAACTTGACCGCCATGAGGGCTTTCGGGCAAAAGTGGTTTATGCCTTTGACTGGATGGAGAGACGGTTTCGTGAGAAAAAGGTTTTTGTGCGGATTCTGCGTCTGACCACAGAGGGAAGCGGACTTAGCGGAACAATTTTGGAGGAGCTTCAAAAGAGAAAGGAATCTGGTTGCGGCCCGATTCGGGTTTTGTGGGAAATGTGCCGGGAGGGAAAGGAGAACGGGGAGATTAGGGAGGATATCCCGACCTCTGCCGCATGCATCACAACGCTGGCAAATATGGCAGCCTTTGTAATGTATCTGGAAAAGAGCGAACAGATGCCGGAGCTTAATACGGCCTGGATGAAGGAGTTTCTCTGTAATGGGCTGTTAAATCAGCTCAAATAAAAAAGAATGTAGGCAAAGACATAATTGAAAATCTCAACCTTGACAAACAAGTAAAAGCCTGCTATGTTAGAAACTATCAAAAGTGAAAAAGGCGAAGAAAAAGAGGGTACACAGAAAGCACATCTGTCAGAGATAAGGGGTCAAAGGCTGAAAGCTCCTTTCAGAAAAGCGGCTGTGGAGGTAGCTTTGGAGCCGGAATGGTGAAATAACAGTAGCTGTTCACGCATGACCAGCGTTATGAGGTCTTGGAGATGTATGTGGGAAACCACATATAAGATAGGTGGTACCGCGTTTTTTGACGCCCTTTCAGATTCTGAAAGGGCGTTTTGCACGCAGGCAATGAATCAAGCTGCCCCGGGTAAAGCGATCAGATTTTCCGAAGGAGGGATTTTACAAATGAAAGAATTAGCAAAGACCTACGATCCAAAAGGTATGGAGGATCGAATCTACGAAAAATGGCTGGAGAAAAAGTATTTTCATGCAGAGGTGGACAGGAGCAAAAAACCATTTACTATTGTGATTCCCCCTCCAAATGTAACAGGACGGCTTCACATGGGCCATGCTTTGGATGAGACTCTGCAGGATATTTTGATTCGTTATAAAAGAATGCAGGGCTACAATGCTCTCTGGGTTCCGGGAACAGATCATGCATCCATCTCCACAGAGGTTAAGGTGACAAACCAGTTAAAGGAAGAGGGCATAGACAAAAAAGAACTGGGAAGAGAGGGATTCTTAAAGAGGGCCTGGCAATGGAAAGAAGAGTATGGAGGAGCCATTATCAATCAGTTGAAGAAGCTAGGGTCCTCCTGTGACTGGGAGAGGGAACGCTTTACCATGGATGAGGGCTGCTCCGAGGCTGTTCTGGAGGTATTTATTCGGCTTTACGAGAAAGGCTATATCTATAAAGGTTCCCGGATTATCAACTGGTGCCCCGTATGTAAGACTTCCATCTCTGATGCAGAGGTAGAGCATGAGGAGCAGGCGGGCCATTTCTGGCATATCAATTATCCAATCAAGGATAGCGACAGGTTTGTAGAGATTGCTACCACCCGTCCCGAGACTATGCTGGGTGATACGGCGCTGGCAGTGAATCCCGATGATGAGCGATACCAGGACATTATCGGAAAGACGGTTATTCTGCCTCTGGTTGGACGAGAGATTCCGGTTATCGCAGATGCTTATGTAGACAAAGAATTTGGAACCGGTGTGGTAAAGATTACACCGGCACATGACCCCAATGACTTTGAGGTGGGAAGACGACATAATCTGCCGGAGATCAATATACTGAATGACGATGCCACCATCAATGAAAATGGCGGAAAATATGCAGGCATGGATCGCTATGAAGCAAGGAAGCTGATGGTGGAGGAGCTGAAAGAAAAGGGACTTCTGGTTAAAGTGGCAGATCATTCTCATAATGTAGGAACCCATGATCGTTGCGGAACTACCGTAGAACCGCTTATCAAGCAGCAGTGGTTTGTAAAGATGGAGGAGCTGGCAAAGCCTGCCATTGAAGCAGTAAAGAATGGAGAATTGACTTTTGTTCCGGAGCGTTTTGACAAGACTTATCTTCATTGGCTGGAAAATATTCGTGACTGGTGCATTTCCCGGCAGCTCTGGTGGGGACACCGGATTCCGGCTTATTACTGTGACCAGTGTGGAGAACTTGTAGTGGCAAGGGAACAGCCAGAAACTTGTCCAAAGTGCGGCTGCAAGCACTTTACGCAGGATCCGGACACGCTGGATACCTGGTTTTCCTCTGCCCTGTGGCCGTTCTCGACCCTTGGATGGCCAGAGGAGACGGAAGATTTGGACTACTTTTATCCCACGGACGTGCTGGTAACGGGCTACGACATTATTTTCTTCTGGGTGATTCGGATGGTGTTTTCCGGTTATGAGCAGACAGGAAGATCCCCTTTTCACCATGTGCTGATTCATGGCCTGGTACGTGATTCTCAGGGAAGAAAGATGAGTAAGTCTCTGGGTAACGGCATTGATCCGCTGGAGATTATCGATCAGTACGGTGCAGATGCACTTCGGTTTACCCTTGTGACAGGCAATGCGCCGGGGAATGACATGCGCTTTTATATGGAGCGTGTGGAAGCCAGCCGGAATTTTGCCAATAAGGTATGGAATGCTTCACGGTTTATTATGATGAATATGGAGAAGTCCCGGATTCCGGATACTATGAACTTAGAGCAGCTGACCAGTGCGGACAAATGGATTCTCTCAAAGGTAAATACTCTGGCAAAAGATGTAACGGCTAATATGGATAAGTTTGAGCTGGGTATTGCTGTGCAGAAACTCTATGACTTTATCTGGGAAGAGTTCTGTGACTGGTATATTGAGATGGTGAAGCCAAGGCTTTATCAGGAGGAAGATCAGACCAAGGCAGCAGCTCTGTGGACCCTGCGGACAGTTCTTGCCAATGCATTAAAGCTATTGCACCCCTATATGCCATTTATTACAGAAGAGATTTTCTGCAATCTGACAGGTGAGGAATCCATCATGATTTCTTCATGGCCGGAATATAAAAAGGAGTGGGTCTTTGATGCTGATGAATTGTCTGTAGAAAGGATCAAAGACGCTGTCCGGGGAGTTCGGAATGTGAGATCAGAAATGAACGTTCCGCCCAGCAGAAAGGCATCCGTATTCGTAGTTTCCGAAAAGGATGAAGTGCGCAGCATTTTTGAAAAAGGACGAATTTTCTTTGCTGCTCTGGCTTATGCAGGAGATGTGACTATTCAGTCAGATAAGGCAGGAATCAGTGAGGATGCGGTTTCCGCCCTGATTACGGATGGGGCTGTCTACATGCCATTCTCGGATCTGGTAGATATGGAGAAGGAGCTTGAGCGTCTGAAGAAAGAGGAAGAACGCCTTACCAAAGAGCTGGCCCGTGTTAATGGAATGCTTAGTAATGAGAAGTTCATCAGCCGCGCACCTCAGAGCAAGATTGATGAGGAAAAAGAAAAGCTAAAGAAATACAGTCAGATGATGGACCAGGTAAAGGAGCGTCTGGCCTCACTTACCAAATAGCAGGAAATCATTATGCAGGAATTTCGGCAAATCAGGAAGGATTTAAAAGAAGGATGGACAGAAAGACAGCATATGGAAAAATGACATATGAGGAAGCGGCGGCATATATTGAAGAAACGCCTAAGTTTACAAAAAAGAATACGCTGGAAAATACAAAGGCTATTTTACACCGTCTGGGAAATCCCCAAGAGCAGATGAAGATTCTTCATGTGGCCGGAACCAACGGCAAAGGCTCCGTGTGCTCATTTCTGGCCTCCATGCTGCATGAGGCAGGAAAGCATACAGGGTTATTTATCTCCCCCCATCTGGTGGATGTGAATGAACGGTTTGTCATAGATGAGGAACAGGTAAATGATGAACAATTCCTTGAGGCTTTTCGGATGGTCATGAGCTGTGTGGAGCAGATGGAGAAAGAAGGCTTTGCTCATCCTACCTATTTTGAACTGCTGTTTCTTATTGGAATGATGCTTTTTAAAATGGCAGAAGTGGAGTATCTGGTGCTGGAGACAGGGTTGGGAGGGCGGTTGGATGCAACCAATTCCATAGCTCATCCCCTGGTGACAGTGATTACATCTATCAGCTTAGATCATACAGAGTATCTGGGGAACACGGTGGAAGCGATAGCGGGAGAAAAGGCGGGAATTATCAAAGAGGGCGTGCCTGTAGTCTACGATGCGGAGAATCCGGAAGCAGGAACGGTGATTCAAAGGCGAGCAGAAGAGTTTCATTCCCCGGCCTTTGGAATCAACAAAAAAATGCTAAAAATTTCCTCTATGTCGAATAAAAATATTGATTTTTCCATAAATTCTGGGTATTATGATTATATTGAGCTTTCTATATCCAGTATGGCAGAATATCAGGTAAAAAATGCCGCTTTAGCGGTGACCGCTTTGAAGGCCATGGACCTGGAAGGCGGATTTACAGATGAAGTGATAAAACGGGGAATTGCCCACATGAGATGGCAGGGCAGAATGGAGACAGTACTGCCTCATGTTATCATAGATGGGGCTCACAATGAAGCCGGCGTGGAAGAATTTGTGAAGACGGCAAAACGTCTGGAGGAAAATTATCCGGTGACCTTGCTGTTTGCGGCGGTCGGAGATAAGGATTACCGACATATGATAGAGAAAATCTGTCAGGAACTGCCCGTTGAACAAGTGATTGTCACAGAGGTAGGAGGCTGCCGCTGTGTGAATGCAGGAGAGACAGCAGCGCTTTTTAAAGAGTTTGGAACTGCAAAAGTGCTGGCGTGTCCGGATGTGGAGGAAGCCTTTTCTGCGGCTCTTAAGGAAAAGGGGGACGGGATTTTATTCTGTGTGGGATCTCTGTATCTGGTGGGAAGTATTAAGCGTATAATGAGGAGGACGGCGCATGATTGATTTTGAAGAGGAATTGAAGAGATTTCATCCCAGCCTGGAAGTGGAACAGGTAGAAGAAAATGTCTATAACAATAAGCCCAAGGACATGGCCGATCTTCTTCAGGAGATGCTTAAGGAAATGAAAAACAGCAGCCAGTATTAGAAAGTGGGACTAGAGAATGCTTTGTATAAAATGTGGAGCTACATTGCAGGATCCGGAATACTGCAGCGCATGCGGAACAGACATTAAGATATATGGAAGGCTCATAAGACTGTCCAATACCTATTATAATATGGGATTGGAGAAGGCGAAGGTGAGGAATCTTTCCGGAGCGATTCAGGATCTTAAGACTAGTTTAAAATTAAATAAAGAGCATATACCTGCGAGAAATCTTCTGGGTCTGATTTATTTTGAGACCGGGGAGGTTGTATCTGCTTTGACAGAATGGATTATCAGTAAAAATCTGGAATCCAATAAGAATATTGCAGATGAATATATCCGGGCAATTCAGAATAATCCGGCTCGTCTGGAGACAATTAACCAGACCATTAAGAAGTATAATCAGTCTCTGCTTTATTGCCAGCAGGGAAGTGATGATCTGGCGGTGATCCAGTTAAAAAAGGTTCTTTCCCTGAATCCGAAGCTGGTGAAAGCGCACCAATTGCTGGCCCTTCTTTATATTCAGGCGGAAGAGTATGATCGGGCAGGAAGGGAGCTGCGCCGGGCTCTTGCCATAGATAAGACAGACAATCTGTCTCTGCGGTACTTGGAAGAGCTGGAGCAGCGGACCGGAACATCTGTGAATAACGGCAACAAGCCGGAACGGGAGGGAAAGGATCGGGGGAAAGCGCCGGATGTGATTTCCTATACCAGTGGGAATGAGACGATTATTATGCCGTCCACCTATAAGGATAATGCAGGTGTGAATGTGGTGCTGAATCTGCTCATTGGTCTGGTAGTGGGCGTGGCCCTTATGTGGTTTCTGGTGGTTCCTGCCAAGATACGGTCAGTCCGCAGCGAGACAAATCAGCAGATTGTAGAGTATGGGGACCAGATTTCAGCAAAACAGGCAGAGATCAACAGTCTCCAGAAGCAATTGGAGGATTTGCAGTCAGAGCAGACGGTAGAAGAAGAAAAACCGGATACAAGCGTTAATTATGTGAAGCTTTTGGAGGCCTATGAAGCAGTGCAGGCAGAGGATTCGGAGACGGCGCTTGCGGCGCTGGATGAGGTAGATCCGGAACAACTGTCCCCTCAGGCGCAGACTATATATAATGAGATCTATGGCCCTCTTCATATTGAAGAGGTAAAGAGTCTGTTCGATGCAGGATCTGCTGCTTATAATGCAGGAAACCATGATGAAGTTATTACAAATATGGAACAGGTAATTGCCGTGGAAGAAGACTATGAAGACGGTTATGCCATGTATTATCTGGCCAGATCCTATGAGGCAAAAGGAGATACTGCAAAAGCCCTTCCGCTGTTCCAGAAGTTTGTTGAGAAGCATCCGGCTACAGCACGGGCTCGTTACTCCAACGAAGCGATTGCACGTATACAGCAGACACAGCAATAAGAGAGAACAAGAGAGAAACCCTGAAGAGAGGGACATACCAAAAGGTATGTCCCTTTTTGAGCGCGGATTTTTAATATAGCCGCACTGTGGATGGTCATAGAAGTGCGGCGTAATCAGAACAAGGAGGATATGAAATGAAGAGGAATGCAGAAGCACAGGGCGAACAGAAGATAATGGACAAGACCTTATGGATAGCGGTTCCAAAGGAATTAGATCATCACAATGCAGAAGGAATTTGTCGGGAGGCGGACAGGCTGGTGCGGCAAAGGGATATCAGAGAGATAGTGTTTGATTTTTCAGATACGGTTTTTTGTGACAGTTCAGGGATTGGCATGCTCATGGGACGATATAAAATTATGAAAGCATTGGGCGGGAATGTTCGGGCCGTACAGGTCCAGGAACGAGTGGGAAAGATCTTGATGCTTTCCGGTGTTATGAAGATTATTCCAGTGGAAAAGAAGCGGGGAGGAAAAGCAGAATGAAAAAGAATGAGATGAAGATAGAATTTGACAGCATATCAGCCAACGAAGCATTTGCCAGAGTAACTGTAGCAGCTTTTATGGCCCAGATGAATCCCAGTATGGAAGAGGTTGCAGATGTGAAAACAGCTGTTTCAGAGGCCGTTACCAATGCTATTATCCATGGCTATGGAAGCGAAGTACATAAGATTACGATTTCCGGTGTGATAGAGGAGGAACTTTTATTGTTGGAAGTGTCGGATCAGGGGATTGGAATTCAGGATGTGAAGAAAGCAATGGAGCCTTTGTATACTTCCTGCCCGGAACAGGAGCGCTCTGGTATGGGCTTCCTTTTCATGGAAGCCTTTATGGATGAGATACAGGTAATTTCCAAACCAGGCGAGGGAACAACTGTAATCATGAAAAAGATAATTGGGCATCACGGAGCATAGCTTATGGATCACACGGAGGAATTGATTCGTCGGTCACGGGAAGGAGATAAAACTGCAAGAGAGATACTGATAGAAGAGAATATGGGCCTGATTCATCATGTGGTGAAGCGATTTTTGGGGCGAGGAGTGGAAGCAGAGGATTTGTTTCAGATTGGGGCAATAGGTCTGGTGAAAGCGGTAGATCGTTTTGACTTAAGCTTTGATGTGCGGTTTTCCACCTACGCAGTGCCTATGATAGCCGGAGAGATTAAACGATTCCTGCGAGATGACAGTATGATCAAGGTCAGCCGTTCTTTAAAAGAACTGGCGATTCGTGCTGCCAGACTTCGGGAGCAGCTTTTGATGGAACGGGGCGAGGAACCAGGGGTGGAAGAACTGGCAAAGCATCTTGAGGTGGAACCAGAAGAGCTTGTGCAGGCCATGGATGGAAGCGCAGAGGTAGAATCACTTCAAAAAATTGTTTATCAGGGGGATGGGGAAGGTTTAAGCTTGATGGATAAGGTAGAACAGGGAAAGGATGAGGAAGAGACATTGCTTCGTCAGCTTCTTTTGGAGCAGCTTTTAAACTCCTTAGAACCTAAGGAGCGGCGCCTGATCCTCCTGCGTTTTTTCCATGATCGTACACAGACCCAAGTGGCACAAGAGCTTGGTATGTCACAGGTTCAGGTATCAAGACTGGAAAAGAAAATTCTTCTGGCTTTGAAAAAACGAATGTGAGGTATAGATAAAAAGCTTCAAGGACATAATAGAACATCATAAGATTACGGAACCGGAATAGGAGGCGCTTTATGAATCGAACAAAGTACAGGGTATGGCTGATCTCCATTGTCCTTGGGGCAACAATCTTTGGGATATTTTACTATGTATATGCAGGAAATCAGGAAAAAACCATTACAGACGGAACTCTGGTTTATCAGCAGGAATGGTCTCCAAAGGAGGACGCTTTTGCATGAGTGAGATTCTGTATTTAAAGTTTGGGAAAAATACAAGAACCTATAACCAGACCATAACTCTGGGAGAAGCCGGAGAGATGCAGTGTGCCGACTCGGCCATTGTAAATCGGCTGAAGACAGAAAAGCTTTATACCTTCCAGAATGTGAAAAAGGGTAAGCATTCCTGTGCGGCCCGAAGGGTGTTTTCTATTCTGGAAGTGGTGGAGAAGATACAGGGGGTTTATCCCAATTTGGAAATTCAAAATATGGGAGAGCAGGACTTTATTGTGGAATATTCCACCAAACCCAAGGAGCAGCCGGCTCTCACATTTTTGAAGGTGGCAGTCGTGTGTCTTATCTGCTTTTTTGGATCGGCATTTTCTATTATGGCATTTAATAATGACGTATCAACAGTAGACATGTTTGGACAGTTTTATATGCTGATGACAGGGCAGGAATCGGACGGCTTCACCATTCTGGAACTTACTTACTCTCTGGGGCTTGCGGCAGGGATTATCGCTTTCTTTAATCATATAGGAGGAAGGCGTCTCACCAAAGAGCCAACACCAATCGAAGTGGAGATGCGGCTCTATGAGGATGATGTGAACACAACCTTGATTAATACAGCCAGCCGAAACGGAATGCATAAAAAGGAGCAGTAAGGGAGAGTTGCGGTATGTGGATAAAGCAGATTTTTATGGCAATGGTTGGTTTTAGCTGCGGTTTGGGTGTGGCTGGAGGTCTGTTTGCCCTGATTATTGCATTGGGACTGGTGGCAGAGTTTGCAGATCAGACCCATACGGCAAAGCATATTTTTTGGTATGAAGATGCGGTGGCGGCAGGGGGAATTCTGGGCAATGTTGTGAGTGTGTATCAGCTTATGGTTCCTGTAGGCACAGTAGGAGCTGGAATTTTCGGGGTTTTTAGTGGTATTTTTGTGGGAGCATGGGCTATGGCGCTTACGGAGATTGTGAATATTGTTCCTATTTTTACACGCCGTATTGACATGCGCAGGGGACTAGCCCTTGTCATAGCAGTTATGGCTGTGGGACGTACCGTGGGTTCCCTGATTTTCTATTATTTTCGCTGGTGAAAAGGACTAAGAGAAGAAAGGCGGAAGAAGATGAAGGAATTTATTGAAGAAGAGCAAAAGCAGCAGTACAACGAATATGTAAAGCAGGTGACGCCTACTCACAGTCTGCCTATGCAGATGGTGAAGGCATTTGTGACGGGCGGCATTATCTGCTGTCTGGGACAGGCTATTTTGAATTATGCCGGCAGTCTGGGGCTTGAGAAAGATATTGCCGGGGCATGGTGCTCCATGTTGCTGGTGCTTTTAAGTGTGATCCTTACGGGACTTAATATTTTTCCGGGAATAGCTAAGTGGGGCGGAGCCGGAGCCCTGGTACCGATTACCGGATTTGCTAACAGTGTGGCGGCTCCGGCTATTGAATATCAGAAGGAAGGGCAAGTCTTTGGTATTGGCTGCAAGATCTTTACTATTGCCGGTCCGGTGATTCTTTATGGAGTATTTACCAGCTGGCTGCTGGGACTGATTTATTGGATTTTGATGATGACAGGCGTGGTGTAACACAGAACCGCAGGAAGGATAAAAAAGATGGATACAATCGTAGGAAAACAAAGCATTCAATTTCAGAAGGCTCCGTATATTGTCAGTGCGGCCTCTGTTGTGGGGAAAAAGGAAGGAGAAGGTCCTTTGGGCTCCCAATTCGATGAGATAGAACAGGATCCCATGGTAGGACAGAATACCTGGGAGGAAGCAGAAAGTGCTTTGCAGAAAAGAGCAGCAGCTTTAGCTATGGAAAAAATGCCGGCCGGGCTTTCAGCGGTGCGCTATCTTTTTTCAGGGGATCTTTTGGGACAGCTTATTGCCACATC
Organism: Clostridia bacterium; assembly: GCA_910574255.1. Lineage (GTDB taxonomy): Bacteria > Bacillota > Clostridia > Lachnospirales > Lachnospiraceae > Laedolimicola. The sequence continues at coordinate 239,953 of CAJTAK010000004.1, read as the reverse complement.
CTTTGGCGTGATGGATCTTAAGCTTCCCCTGTTTGGACTTTATGGAGCTTGCTCCACAATTGGAGAAGCTCTGATGCTGGCTGCTATGACAGTTCAGGGAGGATATTCAGAGACCGTTCTGGCTTTAACCTCCAGTCACTTTGGGAGTGCAGAGAAGCAGTTTCGCTTTCCCTTGGAATATGGAGGACAGCGGCCCCTTGCAGCTACCTGGACTGTTACGGGAAGCGGCGCCTTTGTACTTGCCCCCCAGGGAGGAAAAGCGCGTATATCAGGTGCAACCCCTGGAAAAGTAGTAGATTTTGGGTTAAAGGATTCTCTGAATATGGGGGCATGCATGGCCCCGGCGGCCTGTGATACTATCTGCCAGCATTTGGAAGATTTCGGCCGTCAGCCTTCGGATTATGACTATATTATAACCGGAGATTTAGGAAGCGTGGGGCAGACCATTTTGCTGGATCTGACAAAGGAACGGGGATATGATCTTACAGGACGACATCTGGACTGCGGTATGCTTATCTATGACAGCGAGAAACAGGACACACATGCAGGCGGAAGCGGCTGTGCCTGCTCTGCAGTGACATTGGCGGCGCATATACTGCCGAAGATTGAGAAAAATCAGTGGAAAAGAGTGCTTTTTGTTCCAACAGGAGCCCTGCTCTCTACTGTGAGCTATAATGAGGGACAGAGTGTCCCGGGGATTGCTCATGGAGTTGTGATTGAGCATGCCGGATAAAAGTACAGGAGCGCGGAACTTTAAATACTAGGAGGCTATAATATGATGGATTATATAAATGCATTTTGGGTGGGAGGCCTTATCTGTGCCCTGGTGCAGATTTTGATGGAAAAGACAAAGATGATGCCGGGAAGAATTATGGTGCTTCTGGTTTGCACTGGGGCGGTGCTGGGAGCTATAGGAGTTTATGCTCCTTTTCAGGAGTATGCAGGGGCAGGAGCGTCAGTACCGCTCTTGGGCTTTGGCAATACCCTCTGGAAAGGGGTTAAGGAAGCTGTGGAGACAGAAGGATTTCTTGGGATATTTAAAGGAGGTTTTCAGGCAAGTGCTGTAGGAATCTGTGCAGCGCTGGTATTTGCTTATCTTGCCAGCCTGATTTTCCAGCCGAAGATGAAGAAATAAAATAAGCTTGTGTTTTGAAACTCAAACTGTTATACTGGTACTGTTTGTATAGAATTGTATGATGGTAACATCAGGATAATAGTTGAGGAGGAACAGGCATTGAGCAGAGCAGCGATTGTAACGGACAGCAACAGCGGCATTACACAGGAGACTGCCAGTGAGATGGGAATCCGCGTGTTGCCCATGCCCTTTACTATTGACGGAAAAGAATATTTTGAAGGCATCAGTCTGACACAGGCGGAGTTTTATGAGAAGCTGACCCAGAATGCGGATATTGCAACTTCACAGCCTTCGCCGGAATCCGTTCTGGAGCTTTGGAATGAGCTTTTAAAAGAGTATGATGAGATTGTGCATATTCCCATGTCCAGCGGTTTGTCTGGCTCTTGTCAGACAGCCATAGCATTGGCGGATGATTTTGACGGAAGAGTTCAGGTGGTGAACAACCAGCGAATTTCCATTACACAGCGTCAGTCTGTGGCTGATGCCATTCGCTTGGCAGAAGAGGGGAAAAGTGCATCGGAGATTAAAGAGATTCTGGAAAAAGTGAAGCTGGAATCCAGCATTTATATTACCGTGGCCACTTTGAAGTATCTGAAAAAAGGCGGCCGTTTGACACCGGCAGTAGCGGCTATTGGAACTATGCTTCGCTTAAAGCCGGTGCTGCAGATTCAGGGTGAGCGGCTGGATACTTTTTCTAAAGCCAGAACCATGCAGCAGGCCAAGAAGACCATGATTGATGCTATTCGAAATGATATTGAGACTCGATTTGGAGGATTGGATGCGAAGGATGTGCATCTGGATATTGCCCATACCAACAATGAAGAAGAGGCAATGAAGTTTAAAGCCGAGGTAGAGGCAGCACTTCCCGGCTATTCTGTGGAATTTGTGGATCCTCTTTCACTAAGCGTGTCCTGCCATATTGGGGATGGCTCTCTTGCGATTGCGGCTACAAGAAATCTGCATATTTGACAGATGATAAATGAATAAGGTGTTAAAAAGAACGTCAATATTTATTGATAATTATTATCAATAAATATTGACGTTCTTTTTCTATAGTGCTATGGTTTTATACGAGAGAAGAGGCAGAGAATAAAAAACGACAGTATCAAGGACAGCTGATAGAGCTGTAATAGAGGAGACAAAAATGACATTGCGAGAGGGAACCATAGGGCATAGCTATCAGGTAACAGAGATACAACTTGAGGATAAGGTAAAGCGCCGTCTTCAAATGTTAGGAATGACAAAGGGTACCGAAGTATGGGTATTGAATAATAAAAAGAGCGGATCAATTATTATGAAGGTACGCGGAACCAGATTTGCCATAGGAAAGCGAATTGCTGACGGCATTTTGGTAGAGGAGGGCGCTTATGAACAGTGAGATCCATGTTGCCTTTGCGGGCAATCCGAACTGTGGGAAGACTACATTATTTAATGATTATACAGGTGCAAAGCTTAAGGTGGCAAACTGGCCGGGAGTGACAGTAGAGAAGAAGGAGGGGACTTACCACTTTAAAGGAGAAGCTATGCGGCTTGTGGATCTGCCGGGTATCTACAGCCTGACCTCTTATACAATGGAAGAAAAAGTATCCAGAGGCTATATTCTGGGAAATGAAGTGGATGTGGTCATTGATGTAGCCGATGCCTCGTCGCTGGAGCGCAATCTGTATCTGACTCTTCAACTGATCGAGCTTGGTAAGCCAGTGATTCTGGCTTTGAATATGATGGATATTGTGGAAGAGAGAGGTATGGATATTGACCTGCACCGTTTGCCGGAAATGCTGGGAATCCCCTGTATTCCTGTAAGTGCCAGAACAAAGCAGGGCTTGGAGATTTTGATGCATGCAGTGATTCACCATAAGGATCGGGAGATTGATCATAATTTGGAGCATCACCATGAAGGGATAAGCCGTCACAAGCATGATCATCATAAGGATATTGTGATGGTGTACAGCGATGATCTGGAAGATAAGATTGATGCGGTGGCGGATCGCTTAAGGGAAAAGTATGGGGAGCTTTCCAATATGCGCATGTATGCTATCAAGCATCTGGAATGGGATGATGAGATTCGGAGAGAATATCCCATTGATATGACAGGAATTGCCGAAGAAAGCTGCGAAACGGAGATTATCAGTCAGAAGTATGATTTTATTGAAGAGATTATTGAAGAATGTCTGGTTGGTAAGAGCCGGAAAGCAGAATTTACGGATAAGATTGATGGGGTACTCACGAACCGTGTCTGGGGTGTTCCTATTTTTCTGGGGATTATGGCTCTTGTCTTTTTCTTTACTTTTACCATTGGTGACTGGCTGAAAGGATATATGGAGGAAGGGCTGGATCAGGTTACAGCAGTGATTCTGAACATGATGGATACATTTGGAGTAAGCCAACTGCTTCGGTCCTTGGTGGTGGACGGAATTATTGCAGGCGTAGGCGGCATTCTCACTTTTCTGCCGAATATTTTTATTCTTTTTTTGGCTCTTGCTTTTTTGGAAGACAGTGGCTATATGGCTAGAGTGGCCTATGTGATGGATGGAATTATGGGAAAGATTGGATTGTCCGGGCGGGCCTTTATTCCTATGCTGCTGGGCTTTGGATGTACGGTTCCGGCGGTTATGGCATCTCGGGCGCTGGAGGATCCAAGAGATCGGCTAAAAACGATTTTGGTGACACCGTTTATGTCCTGCAGTGCAAGACTTCCTATCTATGTGCTTTTTTCGGGGATGTTTTTCCCGAGTTGTGCCATGCTGGTGGCTTACTCTATGTATGTGCTGGGGATTGTGATAGCTATTTTGGCGGCGCTGGTGATGAATTTCTTTACCAGAAAGAAGGAGATTAATACACTTTTGATTGAGCTGCCTGAGTATAAGTCGCCGAATGTTCACAGTATTGCTATTTATACCTGGGAGAAAGTGGAAGACTATCTGCGAAAAGCAGGGACTACGATCTTTGCAGCGTCTATTGTGCTCTGGGTGATTTTGAACTTTGGGCCGAAAGGAATGGTGACAGACATGTCTGTGAGCTTTGGGGCTATGGCCGGACGTGTGGCTGCACCACTTATGAGACCTGTAGGACTAGGGTACTGGCAGGTAGTTGTGGCGCTGATTGCAGGATTGGCGGCTAAAGAGGTTGTGGTTTCCAGTATGAGCGTGCTCTTTGGAATTACCAATGTGACTTCGGCAGCAGGAACGGCCGGAATGAAGGCGGCACTTGGGAGCCTGGGCTTTACGGCAGTGAATGCTTATGCACTGATGACCTTCTGCTTGCTTTATACGCCATGTATGGCGGCAGTGGCGACCATTCGGAAGGAGACCAATTCCTGGAAATGGACAGTCTTTGGGGCGATGTTCCAGCTGGTGATGGCCTGGCTTGCAGCGGCAGTTGTTTATCACGTAGGGATGCTGCTGTATAACTGAAAATAATAATGGTTTATTTTTCTTTAATTCTTTAATTAATATGAAAAAACTGAAACCGCTGCAAAATTGTGGCGGTTTCAGCAAAAACGGCACTAGAATTATATACTGTAGTGCTATATGTAATTTCTTACTTACAATTTTCCAATACGATATTTACCTATCAACAGGATCCTTCCGCCGAAAGCGGTATAATCTGATTATTAACCGGCAGCGAAAAATACCGTGTGGGCATCTTCAGCATTCGATCCATAGCAAAAGTGGCTGCCCCTAACAAATCCAGCTTTTTTTCACCCAAAAGAAGACGAATCTCCGGAATGGTTGCATAATTGGACTGTCTTTTTGTAAGGCTGTCCTGAATGCCCTCCATCAGCGGATCGCCGGCTTTGCTGATAGAACCGCTGATCAGAATCAGATCCGGATTAAAAACGTGTAGCAGAGAGATGATTCCATGACCAAGGTGCATGCCGCATTCCTTAAGCAATTGGATAGCAAAAGAATCACCAATCTTGGCAGCCTTAAGAATAGACTGGCAGGAAGTATCCGGAGTATCATTCAGCCAGCTTCCCGGATGTTCAGGAAGCTGCTCTGCGGCCAGATTTTCTAAGGCTTTATCGCTGCAGTAAGCATTCAGGCAGCCGTTGCTGCCGCAGTAGGGACAAACAGGTCCGTGATAGTCGATAGAAATATGGCCGGACTCGCAGGAACAGTTACTGGTTCCGGTGAAAATTCTGCGTCCGTCAGTGAGTCCCACACCCACGCCGGCATCCGTAAGAAAATTCATAATAACAAAATCCGGATTCCTGTTGGTTCGAAACCACCAGTAAGCCAAAGCGCATGCATCCGCATCATGCTCCAGAAAGACGGGCAGATCGGTCAATGCGGCCAGTTTTTCCCTTAATGGATAATAACAGCGCTGTGCAGGATCCTTATTATAGGGCGGCAGCATGACAGTTCCGGTGTCCCGATAATAAGGACCGGGCACGGACATGCCCACGGCAGAGATCTCCGGATACTTGATGCAAAACTGCTGTATATTGTTGCTAATCACTTCCACGACCTCGTTAATATTTTGGATAGAAATATCGTGAAACGGAATAGAAACCAATTCACCATAGAAATTACCAAGAAAATCACAGGGTTGGATCACAAGCCGTTCCCAGGAGAGACGGATGGCCAAAACCTTGAATTTTTTGTAACAGAAAGACAGGCCCACGGAACGGCGCCCTTTTTTACCCTCTGCAAAACCGGTTTCATATACAATACCGGCATCTAACAGGGAATGAATGATCTTAGTAATGGATGCCAGAGTCAGTCCGGTAGCTGCTCCAAGCTCGGCCCTGGAACAGCCCGGATGATCAATCAGGTAGTACAGAACCTGAGAGCGATTGGAATCTAAAAGATCGGTTAGATTTTTTCCTTTTTTCATAGTAATTTCTCCATGTAACATATTAATTCAATTATAGGAAAGAAACGAAAACTTGTCAAATATATATCCATGGCACAAGGAGTGAAAATTGTGAGAATGCACAAAAACAGGCTAGAAAATTATGCAAAATAGCAAAAAAGATAAAAAGTTATTGACAAAAAATTACGGCAAGAATATACTAAAAACATTAATTAACACTGTTAATTGATGAAGGGAAAATAAGTACCGTTCAAACCCGGCCGATAGGGTTATAGGGTAACGAAAAATATGCCGGATACAACCGGAAAAAAGATGGAGGGGACTATGGATTTTATCTCGATTGGTGAAATGGTTATTGATTTCCTGCCGGGAAGCGAGCCTGGCAGCTACATCAGAAACGCAGGAGGCGCACCGGCCAATGTAGCGATTGCAGTCGCAAGAAACGGACTGGATTCCGGCATATACTGCAAGGTTGGCAATGATGACTTCGGCAGATTTTTAATACATACACTGGAAGAGAATCAGGTAACGCCGCTTTCACCTAAGCTGTGCGATGAGGCAATCACTACAATGGCATTTGTTTCTCTCACAGAAGAGAATGACAGAAGCTTTACCTTTGCCAGAAAACCGGGCGCAGATATGATGCTTTCTAAGGATGAGATCAAAGAAGAAGACATAAAGACCTGCAGGCTTGTTCAGGGAGGTTCCTGCTCTCTGTCAGCAGGAAAAGCTGCCGAGGCAACGGAATATTTACTGAAACGTGTCCATGAGCTTGGAAAGCTGGTAGGCTTTGACATCAACTACAGAAATCTTATGTGGCATGATGATAAGCAGGCTTGTGCGGATAAGGTGCTCTCCATTTTAAAATATGTAGACTTCCTGAAGCTTTCCGATGAGGAAGTGGACATGGTAGGCGGCCATGACAATATTATAAATATTATGAAAGAAAACAGGATTGCGGCAGTTGTTCTGACTCTTGGCGGTGACGGTGCGGAATTGTTCTATGAGGGGCAGTCTTGGGTAATTCCAACCTTCAAAGCAGACCGGGTTGCGGATACCACCGGTGCAGGGGACGCTTTCTGGGGCGGATTCCTTTCAAAGCTTTTAAATGAAGGTGTGGAAAATGTGGGAGATCTGACCCCGGAGCTTCTCAAAAGCGCAGTAACCTATGGCAATGTAAGTGGCTCTCTTTCCGTTCGGGAAAAAGGAGCAATTGCATCACTTCCTACAAAAGCGAAGATTGAAAAATTTTTACAGGAGATATAAAACCATGAATGAAAATGTCTGGAAGAAAAAATGTCACATATCGCCGTCCATGATTACCCTTGACATGTGCAATCTGGAACAGCAGTGCAGACTGGTAGAAGAAGCAGGATTGGAGATGATCCACGTAGACATTCTGGATGGCCATTTCAGCCCCAGTATGCCCCTTGGCCTTGATACGGTAAAGCAGCTTCGGAAGAAGACAAATCTTGAATTTGAAGCCCATGTTATGGTAACAGAGCCTCAGTTTTTTGTGGATGAGCTGATTGAGGCCGGCGCATCGCAGATTGTATTCCATATTGAAACATGTGATCATGTGGACGGAATGCTGAACTACATACACAGCAAGGGAATCCGTGCGGGCGTTGCACTGAAGCCGGCAACTCTTCTTACGAATCTGGATTACATTCTTGATAAGTGCGATGCGGTGCTTTTGATGCTGATCAATCCGGGCTTTGCCCAAGTAAAAGGGGAGGCCCAGGCTGATTACGCTCCAAGAAAGATCCGCAAGCTTCATGAGATGATCAAAGGGAGGGGCCTGGATACAAAGGTGATTCTGGACGGACGTATTTCTCCTGAAAATATCCGTACTTATGGAGCGGCAGGAGAGGCAAATATTTTTGTCGCAGGAAGTACGTGCATCAGCAGGGAGGATCCGGCCGGAAGCTTAAAGCGGCTGAAAGAGCTTGAAGATCAGATCAACAATCAATAATTTTTGAGGCAGATTAGTGCTGCCCAGCAGCAATTTAAACAGCAGGACACAGATGGTGCATAGAAGAATTTACGGACACATGTACTTGTGGCCGGAAATTCTTCTTAGTGAAGATGTACCATCTGTGTTCTGCGGAACTAAAAAGTCCAGCTAAGAAATGTCAAGCTTTTAAGAAATATTTTATGCTGGACGGTAAAGTCGCAAAGGCACACGAGAGGAACTTTCATGAGTGTCCTTTCGAATGAAAGCTTCTCTCATTACAGGTGTGCCGAAGTAACTTTACCCTTTAGTACCGTTGCGTAGCAACTTAAGATAAGGAGGAAAAAATGGGATATTATGGCGAGCATTATAATGCGACAGTAAAAAGCGTTCTGTCAGAACTGGACTTGGCCCTGGGAAGTGTTGAGCCGGAAACCGTACAGAAGTTTGTGGAAGCGGTATTGGAAGCAGACCAGGTATTTTTTATAGGAGTGGGAAGAGTTCTGCTATCCCTTCAGGCTATCTGCAAGAGATTGGCGCATCTTGGGATTAAGACCCATTATGTAGGAGAGATTACGGAACCGGCCATTACCGAAAAGGATCTGTTGATTGTGGGCTCCGGAAGCGGCGGCTCCTTATTCCCTCTTGGAATTGCAAAAAAAGCCCATGGCATAGGTGCAAAAATCATTCATATCGGCTCCAACCCCAACAGTGAGATGAAAGAGCTGTGCGAGTTCATGGTGCGGATCCCCGTGAGAACCAAGAACTACCTGGAAGACGAGATAGACTCCACCCAGCCCATGACAACCCTGTTTGAACAGAGCCTGCTTCTTTTTGGGGATGTAGTTGCAAAGATGATCATTGACGAGCGGCAGATAGACATGAAAGCCCTCTGGAAATATCATGCCAATCTTGAGTAATTTGGGAAAAGGAATAAAACTATGGACAATAAAATGATGAAATACTGCGGAAGCATCCAGCAGATGATTTATGTGCGCCCGGTAACCTATAGGGAAGGCCGTGCGGAGCAGATGAATGCAGTGGAAGCAAAATGCGGAGATATTTTCTTTCATTCAGCCCTGGATAAGGCCCTGGATATATCCGATTTTTCTTATAAAGGAATGAATATGACATTTCTGGCAAAGCCGGGCCTAGAAGGAAGAAACCACTATGATACCAATGGCGAAGAAGCACTTCGCAGCATTATGGGAGGTCTCTTCTTTACCTGCGGTTTGGAAAATATCTGCGCACCCTGTACCATTGACGGAAAGGACTATCCCATGCACGGCAGAATGCGGACCACGCCGGCAGAGCATGTGGGGACAGATATAGTACGGGAGGGTGATACCTACAAGCTTATCATTACCGGTGAGATGCGTGAGGCGGAGCTGTTTGGCGAGAATATGGTTCTGCGCAGAAGGATTGAGAGTGTTTTGGGCGAGAACAGCATTACGGTGACAGATGAGGTGGAAAATCAGGCATTTCGTCCGGAGCCGCTGATGCTTCTGTATCACTGCAACTTGGGATATCCATTCCTTGATGAGAACTGCCGGCTGTACGTGCCGTCCAAAGGCGTAACCGGACGGGAAGAGTTTTCACAGCAGTATGTGGAGGAGTGGGACAGGATGAAAGCACCCATTGATAATGAGTGCGAATATGTATATATCCATGACATGCAGTCGGATGAGAATCTGGATACGATGATTCTCGTTGCAAATCACGCATTAAACATTGGACTTACCATTGAGTTCAATCAGAAAAACCTGCCATACTTTATGGAATGGAAATCCCTGGCATCCGGTGACTATGTATTGGGGCTGGAGCCGTCAAATTCCAGCGTGTACGGAAAAACTTATCATGTGGAAAATGATACCGTCCACTATCTAAAGCCTTTTGAAAAGGAGACAAATGTATTAAAGTTCTCCGTTATTGAAGGCAAAGAAATGATTGAGGAAGCTATTAATAAAATAAAAAATAAAGGAGCAAAAAAATGAAAAGATCTGAAATCAATGCAGTAATCAAAAAATTTGAAGCGTTGCTGGATGAGCACAAGTTCCTTCTTCCGCCGTATCTGAACTTTACGCCGGAAGAGTGGAAAACCAAAGGGCATGAATATGATGAAATTCGTGATAATGCTCTGGGATGGGATGTAACGGACTATGGCGAGGGACATTTTGAGACTCTGGGCCTGGCGCTGATCACCATCCGAAACGGTAATTTTCACAACCCCAAATATAAGAAGCCTTATGCGGAAAAAATTATGATGTGTGACTCCGGCCAGGTTTCCCCAATGCATTTCCATTGGAATAAGATGGAGGATATCATCAACCGGGGCGGCAACGATATTATATTCCAGTTCTACAATGCGGATCCGGAGACAGAGGAGTATCTTGATACGGATGTACTGATCTGCCAGGACGGAAGACAGTATAGCCTGCCGGCGGGAAGCAAGGTAGTTCTTCATCCGGGCGAGAGCATGACGCTGTATCCTTATTTGTATCATGAATTTGTCATTCCGGAGGGCGGACCGGCTCTCATTGGCGAAGTGTCTATGACCAACGATGATAATACGGATAATCGCTTCAAGAATCCCATCGGAAGGTTTCCGACCATTGAGGAGGATGAACCGGCCTACAGGCTGCTCTGCAACGAATATCCCCCGGCGCCGGAAGCATAAAGGATATGAGATTTGTCCGGAGACATAAATGGACGTGTGCAGGCTTCTGGCAAAGATTTTGGAAAACGCATGTTGAAATTACCAAAAAAAGACCAAAAATATTAAAATACAGGTGAAAATAACGGAAATCCCAATACAAAATCTACAAAAAACAGGAAAAATGTATTGACAGAATTAATAAACAGTGTTAATCTATTTACACTAAGTAGTAATTATACTACCAAAATTTTAAGGAGGGTAAATTTATGAAACAGAAGTTAGTAGCTGCTTTATTGGCAGTGGCAATGGTGGCAACACTTGCCGCATGCGGAGGAAAGTCCGCAGAGACAGAGGCACCTGCAGCAGACACACCTGCGGCAGAGACAGAGGCAGAGACACCCGAGGCTGATGCACCTGCGGCAGATGCCGAGGCAGGAGAGACCAAGGATCTGTCTGAATTAAAGCTGGCATTTATCGTTGGTACTGAGAACGATGCATTTTATCAGAGCGTTGAGGCTGGTATCGTAGCAAAGTGTGAAGAACTGGGAATTCCCAACCCGACACTGGCAGATCAGCAGCTTGACGGATCTATCTGTACAGACCTTATCAACAACTATGTTGCAGCAGAATATGATGCAATTGCGCTTTCCGCTAATGACCCGGCAGGAACCATCCCGGCTATGCAGGCAGCTAACACAGAAGGCGTTAAGATGTTTACATTTGACTGTACCGTAGATGATCAGTATCTGGATCAGTATCTGGCATTTGTTGGTTCCAACAACTATGCAGGCGGCGTTACCGCTGGTGAATATATTGCAGAGCATGCTCCTGAGGGAAGCACTGTTGGATGTATTACATACGCTTCCGCACAGTCCACTCAGGATCGTCAGGCAGGTTTTGAGGAGACCATCCAGGCAGCTATTGACGGCGGCAAGGATTTAACTCTTATTGAGTCTCAGGATGCTGACAACGATCAGTCCAAGGCAGCTGATATTATGCAGAACCTGATTACTCAGTACGGTGAGGACCTTTCCTATATCTTTGTAGTTGGTGACCCGACCGGATACGGCGCACTTGCTTCTATCCAGTCCGCCGGTGCATCTACCAAGATTGTTGGATTCGACGCAGGTGAGACTGCTTGCCAGTACATTGCGGATCCCGAGGTTGGCAAGATTTGGGAAGCTGAAGTAGCACAGGATCCCGAAGGAATCGGTGCAGGAATCGTTGAGAAGATGGCAGAGTACTTCACAACCGGCGCTATCGCAGGAGATCAGAAATCTCTTATCGAGTGTAAGCTCGTAACTGCTGACAACGTAGCAGATTATCTGAAATAATTAAAGAACTGCAAACCAATTATTTGCATTGGTCTAAAGGGCCCGGACCATAGTGGTCCGGGCCCTTTTTCCAAACCAAATAATATGGAATAAAAAGGAATGGGGGACGAATATGGAACCGGTGTTACAGGTAAAGAATATTGCCAAAGAATTTCCTGGTGTAAAAGCACTGGAGGATATCAGCATTGATTTTTATCCGGGCGAATGTCATGCGCTTGTAGGTGAGAATGGTGCCGGAAAATCCACGCTGATTAAGATCATTGCTTCAATTTACAAACCAACCCGGGGTGAAGTACTGTTGGACGGCAAGGTATGTAATTTCAAAACGCCGAAAGATGCATTGGATGCCGGTATTGCCGTAATTGAGCAGGAGACGTCAATTGCTCCGCATCTTACGGTTGCCGAGAATATGTATCTGGGATGTGAGCCGAAACAGGCAAATGGTTTACTGGACCGCAAGAAGATGGAAGCGGATTCTCAGTCTGTTTTGGACGAGATGGGACTTGAAATTGATGCGCACACAGTCTGCGACACTCTGACAGCTGCGCAGCTTCAGATGGTAGAGATTGCAAAAGTTATTTCCAAACACGCAAAAGTAGTAGTACTTGATGAGCCCACATCCTCCCTCTCGGAGAAAGAGATTGAGTCTCTGTTTGAGCAGATTAAAAAGATGAAGGCCGCAAATACAACCATGATCTATGTAACTCACCGTATGGCGGAGCTTCCCATTGTATGCGAACGCTGTTCCATTTTCCGTGATGGTCTGAAGGTAGCGGAGTATATGGTTAAGGAGGTTTCAGAGCAGACCATTGTTAACAGCATGGTAGGACGTGAGCTTGGAGCCTATGTAAAACCGGAGCATACGGCAAAGGAAGAGATGTTGCGGGTTGAGAACCTCTGTCAGAAGGGTGTGTTTGAAAATATCAATTTCCATGCAAATGCAGGCGAGATTGTAGCATTCTCCGGCCTGGTTGGCGCAGGACGTACGGAGGTTATGGAAGCTATTTTTGGCGCAACGAAGGTTACTTCCGGAAAGGTGTTCTTATATGGGGAGGAAGTACATATTAAGGACCCGGCGGATGCAATCAACCGAAAGATTGGTCTTGCTACGGAGGATCGCCGCCGTACAGGTCTTCTTCTTAAGAAGACCATACAGGAAAACGTTGGTCTTCCCAATCTTCCCTTCCATGCAAAGAAGGGGTTTGTGAATGTTCCCTGGGAAAAAGAAACCAGTGAAGATTACATGGAAAAATTAAAAATTAAAGCGCCCAATATCCAGGCGCTTTGCGGTAACCTCTCAGGCGGAAACCAGCAGAAAGTCATTCTTTCCAAGTGGTTAGCTGCCGGTGTAAAAATATTGATTCTTGATGAGCCGACAAAGGGTATTGACGTCAATGCAAGAGCGGAGTTCTATGCTTTGATGAATAAATTTGTAGAGGAGGGCGGATGTATTATCATGGTATCTTCCGATATGCCGGAGATCATTAAGGTTGCGGACAGAGCTTATGTTATGTCCGAGGGACATCTGACAGGTGAGCTTGCCCGTGACGAAATTGATGAGCTGCATCTGATCTCTCTTGCCAGCCCGGTGTCAGCATAGCGGCATTAAAAGTAGCAGAATTCAATAAAGATTATTTATAAAGAGAGGGAAAAAAATAAAATGGAAAAGAAGAATGTAAAAAAATTACTAACAGATAACATTGTAGTAGTGGTATTGGTTATCCTGGTTGTGGCTTTCTCAATTGGCAACAGTACCTTTTTAAAGCCGGCGAACATTATTAACCTGTTCGGACAGATGTGTCTGAACGCAATTCTTGCTTCTGGTCTTACTTATGTAATCATTCTTGGCGGTATTGATATCAGTGTTGGTTCCGCAATGGCTATTACCGGTATTCTTGCAGCACAGGCAGTACTTGCCCTTGGCGTTACCAGCACTCCTGTTATTATCTTGATTCAGGTAGCTGTTGGCCTTATTGGCGGTGCTGCTATTGGTCTTTTCATCGGATGGCTGATTGCATACAGACATCTGGTACCTATGATTTGTACTCTGTCCCTGATGCAGGCTTTCCGCGGACTTGCTTATATTATTTCCGGCGGCGGCCCCGTATATGGTCTTCCAAACGGATTTGCCGTACTTGGAGCAGGACGTCTTATTCAGACAGAAAGCTTTAAGACAGGTATGATTCCCTGTATCGTTATCTTTACGGTAATTGTTGTAGCTGTTTTCCATATTCTTCTGACAAAGACCGTATTCGGCCGTCATGTATTTGCAGTTGGTTCCAACATCAATGTAGCTCATATGAGTGGTATTAACACAAAGATGGTTACTCTGCAGTGTCATATGATCAGCAGTATCTGTGCGGGCCTTGCAGGTGTTGTTGCGGCTTCTAAGGTTAACAACGGTCATCCGGCTACCGGTGATGGATATGAGATGTTCGCTATTGCGGCTACCGTACTGGGCGGTACTTCCTTGGCAGGCGGAAGCGGTTCTGTTGCACGTGCCATGTTCGGATGTGCGGTTATCGCAGTTATCAACAATGGTATGACTTTGATGGAGATTTCCGCTTACTGGCAGAAGGTCGTTATCGGAGCTATTATCATTCTTGCGGTAGTGCTCGATATGTCTCAGAAGCATAAGGATGATTAAAGTACATAACAACAGTAACTTATCATATTAGACAATAAGGGTTTGAAATTATGAGACACTTTTTAATATTAGATATTGGTGGCACAAAGACGACAGCAGTGGTATTCAATGAAGAAGGAACACCAATAACCAATTTTAAAGTCAAACCTTCCAGAACTTATGAAGGTGAGGATGCAGTCTTCCAAAATACGGTGGAAGTAGCTTATGAGATTCTGGCGGCAGCCAAAATAACAAAAGAAGATATCGTAGGCATTGGAGTGGCTGCCCCCGGCCCTCTTGATTACAAAACCGGCATGATTATAGACGTTCCGATGATGGGGTGGAAGAACTTTCCTCTGGGACCGAAGCTCTGTGAAGAGTTTGGCGCACCGGTATTTGTAGAAAATGACGGAAATCTTGGTGCTCTTGCGGAAGCAACGATTGGTGTGGCGAAGGGCGAAGAGACAGTTTTATATCAGACAATCAGTACCGGCTGCGGCGGCGGAATTGCCATTAACGGCAAGATTTTCCACGGGCATTCCGGTTTTGCCGGAGAATTTGGTCATATATCCATTAACTTTGCCGGACCGAGATGCGGATGCGGCGGAAGCGGCTGCTTTGAGCTTTACGCATCCGGAACAGCAGTTACACATCGAATGAGGAGAGACATTAAGTGCGGCATAAAATCACTTGCTTTTGAGTCTATCGGCTATGATCCGAATAAGGTGGATGGAAAAATTCTGGCAGAAGCGGCTGAAAAAAATGACCCTTATGCAATTGACCTGTTGACTCAGGAGGGATACTATATTGGTGTAGGCTTGTCAAACCTGATCAACATGTTCGACCCGGATGTGATTGTTCTGGCGGGCGGAATGGTAAAGTCAGATAAATATTTCTGGAAATCCATGATGAATGAGATTAAGCGCCACGCATGCTTTCACGTTTCGGAGGATCGCATTCGGATATCACAGCTAAATGACCAGGTGGTAGCTTATGGCGCATATGTAATGGCGAAAGAAGCAATTGATGGTACCCTTTAGTGCCATTGCGCAGTAATTTAAAATAGTCCAGCTAAGAAATGTCAAGTGTTTTAAGAAATATTTTATGCTGGACGGTAAAGTTGCAAAGGCACACGAGGGGAACTTTCATGAGTGCTCTTTCGAATGAAAGTTTCTCTCATTACAGGTGTGCCGAAGTGACTTTACCCTTTAGTACCGTTGCGTAGCAACTTAAAATAGGAGGAAAAAAGTTATGCCTTTAGTTACAATGAAACAAATTATGGCCGATTCCGTGAAACGTGCGACAACAGATGTGGACCCGGCAGAGCGGTATGCCGTCGGAGCATTTAATTTCAGCACGATTCCGGAGATGGTTGGTATTGTAGAGGGTGCAAGATCCAAAAATGCGCCGGTTATACTGATGGCTTCTCTGGGAGCAATCAAATATATCGGTTCCCTTGAGCTGATTGCCGAGACTGCAAAAGGTATCGCAAAGACTTATCCGGAGGTTCCTATCTGCCTTCATCTGGATCATGCTACGGATATGGAGCAGATCAAGCAGGCAGTTGTAGCCGGATTCACCAATGTTATGATTGACGCTTCTCAGGAAGAGTTTGAAGTAAATATCGCAAAATCCAAGGAAATTGCAGATTTTGCTCATAATCACAGTCCGTATGGAATCAATGGATGTTCCGTAGAGGCAGAGCTTGGTATGCTGGCAGGACATGAGGACAATATTCATGTAGAGGAGTCCGGAAAAGCCTATACGGATCCGGCATTGGTTAAGGAGTTTGTTACAAAGACCGGAATCGATGCACTGGCAGTAGCAATCGGAACGGCTCACGGCTTCTACAAGGCAGCGCCAGAGATTCAGTTCGATCTGCTGGAGGCGATTCGTAAAGAGACAGATATTGCCCTTGTACTTCATGGAGGTACCGGAGTGCCGGAGGATGACTTCCGTAAGTGTGTTGCAATGGGCATGAGCAAGATTAATGTTGGAACCGGGCTTAAAAAGGTTTACACAGACGCTGTAAGAGAAGCCATCAAGACACTTCCGGAGACAGAGTATGACCCCCGGAAGATCGCAGGACCTGGCCGCCAGGCAATTGCTAAAGAAATTGCAAGCAAATGTGATTTATTCAATTGTACCGGAAAGACGCCGGATGTTCTGAAGAGTATTTATGCATAATCGTTGATTTATACCTTGACATAGGGTATAATTTTGGCAGATGTATGATGAAATACATTCACTTTGCGGAAGATGTATTTATGCATTCATCTGCCATTGTTTTTCCTGCGGGATGCATCATTCCTGCAGAAGACGGAACAGATACAGGAACTTGCCGTAAGCTTTGACGATTAAGGAGGAAGGTATTATGCTTACACAGTACGTAGAAGGATACCAGCATATTGGTATACCGACAGATGACATTGAGAAAACAGAGAAATTTTATCTCTCCCTTGGATTTAAATTAAAGTGGGAGACGGAGTATAACGGAAATCCGGTTAAATTTTTCGAACATGGAAATATTCTCATTGAGACATATGAGAAGGATGAGGGGGCAGCCAATGCCATTGGCGCAATTGACCATATTGCCCTGAATTGTACGGACATTGTTGCCTGTGTGAAGGAAGCTCGGGCGCAGGGCTTTGAATTCCGTGAGGGTCCTGCATTCCTGCCTTACTGGGAGCATGGAGTGGAGTATGTTACCATTCTTGGACCTAATCACGAGGTTGTAGAATTTATTCAGCAGTTCCAATCAGAGGAAGAGAAGGAAAGGGCGGTGAAAGAGCTTGGCTGAGATTTGGACCATGGGTGAGACTCTGGTAGAGATTATGCGAACTGAGGTTGACAAGCCTTTAAATGAGACCGCATTGTTCAGCGGCCCGTATCCGTCAGGTTCTTCGGCTATTATGATTTCCACAGTGGCCAGGATGGGACATTCCTGCGGCATTATCTCCGGTGTGGGCAAGGATGGATTCGGTGAATGTATGGTGAACCGGTTAAAGAAAGACGGTGTTGACGTATCCAAGGTGCTGATAGATCCCAATGGTTCAACTGCATGTGCGTTTGTTGCATACGATCATGATGGTGACAGAAGATATTTGTTCCATTGGGACGAGACGCCTGCTACGAAGGCCGTGATGCCGGATGTTACGGAGCCATCTTTGAAAGAAGCAAAATATTTTCATGTTATGGGATGTGCATTAACGGCAAAGCTTAGCTATGGCTGGGAGATTGTAAAGACTGCAAAGGCAATGAAGGCACAGGGAACAAAGATAAGCTTCGATCCCAATGTGCGTGTAGAGCATCTGACCAATCCGGAGAAGAGCAAAGAGTCTTATGAGATCATTCATGCAATTCTGGAGATTACGAGCCTGTTTGCGCCGGGGCTTGATGAGCTTAAGCTTCTTACCGGAATCGATGATGTGGAGGAAGCCGTAAAGAAATGCTTTGAGAACCCGAACCTGGAGATTCTTATGCTGAAGCAGGGTTCCAAAGGCTCTAAGATATATACAAGAGACGGCCAGGTGATTGAGCAGGGCTTGTTCAAGGTGGAGGCAGTGGATCCCACAGGTGCCGGTGACACTTCCGTAGGCGCATTTTTATGTGCCCTTTTAGAGGGGAAGGAGCTGGCTGAGTGTGCAGAAATCGCAGCAGCGGCAGGTGCGCTGAATGTGGCTGCATTCGGACCGATGGAAGGGAAAATCAGTCCGGAGAATGTACAGGCAATGCGGGAAGGGAAATTCCAATTCTGAGGATGAACCATGAAGAGAGAATTACCCAATAAAAGAACGCTGATTATTTTCACCGGGGGTCCGGGTACCGGAAAAAGCGGTACTGCAGAGCGCTTTTTGCAATATCTTGATAATGATGAGATTATAAAGATCAGTTATGACGGTATAAAGGAAAAAAACTGGGATATCTTTGGCTTCGACAATAATGAGCAGAAGGATCGGCTGAACTGGTGGTGTCTGGAAGAGTTTTACCTGACTATTCAGAAACGGATGTGGGAGAACAAGACGATTCTGATTGAATATCCCTTTTATCAAAGGCATAAGCCAAAGCTTGAGGAATTGATCAATGCTTCCGGATATTCTGCGGTTACTGTTTATCTGTATGCAGATATGAAGACGGTCTATGAACGGGGTGCAAAACGTGATCATCAGGATGATCGGCATCCGGGACATCTTCTGGAACGATACCATAAGGAAACTTATACGCCGGAACAATTAAATTCCATATCAAGAATAGCTCCGGAATTTGACGAATTTGTTGCCAGCATTTCTCATAAGAATTATAATGTTGCGCTGGGATTGGATATTGCCATTGACGTTACCGATTTTGGGAACGTGGATTATGAGGATATTTACCGGAAAATTGTCGAATATGAGACGAATGCCTGAGTTATTAAATGGTTGAAAGCAGTGATAACTGCTTCCAGCCATTTTTCTTAAACTTTCTTAATAGAAAAGATTTTGACAAGGTAATATACCCTGTGATACACTAAAAATAATTACGTCATATTTTGACAAATCATTTTTAGAGAAAACAAGATATGGCGTTTTTGGGAACAAATTGAGGTGGAATCATTGGATAAATATGAATTTCAGATAAAAACCGAACAGATGGAGAAGCTGCTGGGGCAGAAGGAATATAAGGCTGCTGCCAAGATTGCTGATTCTATAGACTGGAGCAAGATCCGCAATACAAGCCTGCTCTTAAGCGTCAGTGAGATTTATGAGAATCTGGAGCGCTATGAAGACTGCAATGAGATCTTGAATATGGCATATGACTGCGCCCCTATTGGCCGCATGATTGTATATCGGATGGTGGAAGTGGCTGTAAAGCTTAAGAATTTTGATGAAGCCATTGAATTGTACAAAGAGTTTATTAAAATAGCGCCTCATGATTTGAGCCGCTATGTGTTAAAGTATCAGATCTACCAGGGAAGAGGATCTTCAGTGGAAGATCAGATTGCTATTTTGGAGGAATATAAGAGTCGGGAATATCAAGAGCAATGGGCGTATGAGCTGGCAACCTTGTATTATAAGGAGGGTATGATTTCTAAGTGCGTGGAGGAATGTGATGATCTGATTCTCTGGTTCAGCGAAGGCGAGTATGTGATGAAGGCCATGGAATTGAAGATGCGCATTCAACCCTTGACTGCTTCCCAAGAGGAAAAGTATCGCCAGATGGTATCTGAGAATCAGGTAGATGAGATCCAGGTTAAACAGATCAACATGGATGAGTTTAACACAAGCAATCTTCAGGCAGCTTTGGCTGAGGGCCTTCAGGACTTTTTGAAGGAAGAATTGGCCAGAGAGACAAAAAAGAAGCCGGTTCCGGCCCCCTGGATCCCAAAAGAGGAAGATGAACCATCGATGGCAGAAGAGCTTGAGACAGCAGAAGTACAGCCGGAAGAAGATGAAGAAGAACTTGCCCAAAGACAGCAGGAAGAAGCAAGACAGGAAGCTGCCAGAAGAAGACAGAAGGAGGCAAGGCAGGCAGCTGCCAAAAAAAAGTTAGAGGAAGAACAGAAAAACGTTCAGTTTCAATTGGAAGAAGAAATACAGAAGCCAGAAGAAGTACCTGTTCAAGAGCAAGAGAAGCCTCGGCAGATGAATTTGGAGCTTCTGCAGGACGAGCCTGTGGAGAAGCCGAAGCAGAAGCTGGAAAAGGAAACCTTTCGACTTCCAAGATTTCTGGGACAAAATGAGAGCGGACAGCTGACCTTCGATATGGAAGAAAATGTGCTGGAACGACAGATCACAGGGCAGATGACCATAGAAGATATCTTGAACGGCTGGGAAGAAAAAAAGAAGGAGACGGAAGCGGCCATAGCAGAAGCGGCGAAACGGGATGAAGCAAAGCGCAAAGAAAGAGAATACCTGCGTTCCACCGGTCAATTACCAGATTTGAACACGGAAGTGATTCCCACACTGCCGGCAGAGATTCAGCGGTTGATTGATGAGATTGAAGGACAGCTCCCGGTTCGGGTTCATGTGGAACCTATCCAGAGGAAAAAAGAAGAAAGCGTACAAAAGGAGAAAGAGCCAGAGAAAAAAGAACAGGAGGCTCCGGTGAGCGATCCCAAGAGCCGCTTGGACGAGACACATGATATTGCAACCATATTGGAGCTTGAGCTTCCGGATGGATTTGACGATATCATCCATATTTTGGAGGCTGAGAGTCTGGACCGCCCATTTGTACAGGAAGAACCGATACTTCCAGTAGCAGAAGAGGCAGAAGAATCAGAGAATGAAGAGGTGGAAGAAGAACCGGAGGAAGAGACAGTATCCCCATCCCCAATGATGGAGGAGCTGGAGAAAGCATTAGAGGAAGAGATTGCAACTATTCCGCCTGGACAGCTTTCCGAGGAGCAGAAGAAGCTATTTGCCTACTTTACGTCTGTTCGGGGTATGAACCAGCAGCTTGCAGAGCTGCTGGAAGAGGATCGGATGCGTGGGGAGCCCAGAGAAGATTCCCTTGTAGGTAACTTGGTAATTACAGGTGAAGGCGGAACGGGGAAAACAACTCTGGCATCAGATATTGTAAAAGCACTTCAGAAGCAGCGTAAAAATACAACAGCTAAAATGGTGAAGGTAGAAGCGGAGAACCTAAACGGCAAACATGTCTCTGCTGTATTTGGTAAGCTGGAGGGGGGAGCTCTGCTGATCGAGAAGGCAGGACGGATGAAGACTCAGACGGCAGTTCAGTTATCCCATGCTATGACTCGGAAGACAGGAGGCCTTCTGGTAATTCTGGAGGATGAAAAGGATGAGATCCGCGATCTGTTCATCCGCTGTGAAAGTTTGGCGGCCAAGTTTACACGAACCATAGAGATTCCTACCTTTACAAATAAGGAATTGGTTGCTTTTGGAGAATCCTATGCAAGAGAGCAGGAGTGTGTGTTTGACGAGATGGCAATCCTGGCGCTTTACAACCGTATCGGTAATCGGCAGACCAGCGATCATCTGGTAAACGTGGCAGAAGTAAAGGAAATGATTGATGAGGCCATGGAACGGGGAGACAAGCGGGGACTGTTTGGAAAACGACGCAAAGGCAGGACGGATGAGTTCGGAAATCTGATTTTAATGGAAAAGGATTTTGAATAGAGACAAAAGTATAAGGGCAGGTATTTTATATTCCCACAGAAATGCTCGGGAAATATAAAATGCCTGCTCAATATCATAGTAAACCTACATGTGCTCCATTGGCGTACCGACATAAATGAAAGTCGGCAGTGGTATAAAAAATATAGGTTTTCATAATAGGCTATGAAAGCGTCTCAATCTCCACCAAAGGAAGAAGCTCGTCAATATCTTCCTGCCTGGAAAGCAGGGTACCTTCCTGCCGTATGGAACCGCCGGCGGAAGCCATGGCATAGCGCAGCATATCCGCACTGTCAAGGTGTTTTTGGATAGCATAACACATACCGGCTACCATGGAATCACCTGCCCCGGTGAGACCTTTAGGTTCAAGGGGAAGCGGCCTGGCTCGATAGACATGCTCTTTGTCAATAAGCATAGCGCCTTCCTCTCCCATGGATAGGCATAAATAGGGAATGCCGCTGTCTACAACCTGACGTGCAATTTCCAAAGTGTCCATACCGCATTCTATCTCCTTTCGGAATGCCTGATTGAATTCCAGAGTGTTGGGCTTAATGAGATAAGGTTTTTCCAAAAGCCCAAGAAAGAGCGGCTCGCCTGCGGCGTCCAGCACGGTTTTTACCTGTTTTTCATTGGCCATTCGGATGAGGCGCTGATAGATATCTGTGGGGACTCCGGGAGGAATGCTGCCGCTCATGACCAGAATGTCCGTATGCTCCAGCGCATTTTCCATATCCTTAAGAAGCTGCTCTACGGTAGACATGGGAACAAAAGGGCCTGCCTCGTTAACCTCTGTCATTACCTGACAGGACTGGTCAAAAAGCTTTATATTTGTGCGGATGGCTCCCTCCAAAGAGAGAAAGTCATATTTTACATGGTGAATATTAAGAAGTTTATCCAGCAAATGTCCGTTGCTTTTAAAATTGAAGCCTTTGCAGAGAGTGTCTTCATTCAGATTATTCAGGACAATACTCACATTAAGGCCCTTTCCGGCCAGATCTTCCCGTGTGCTTTTTACCCGGTTATAGGAACCGACTTCCAATTGATCAAGATAAATGGTTTTGTCAATGCAGGGATTCAGGGTAAGAGTTAAAATCATCTGTAAAACCTCCGATTTTGGGGCTGGATTTTTTGACGGTGCCCGATATTTTCATTTATGTAAGTTATACTAGTACAACGAAAATTAAGTTTTGGATAGTTTGACGCAGAATATTTTTCTGAGAGTGCTGCTTCACAAACGCAGTCGCAGCGGTGGCTACGGCGAGGCTTGGGGAGTAGTGCTATCAGGAAAATAGGCAAGTCAAACTGCCAATAACTTAATATTCGTTGTACTAGATTATAGAAGCCGGAAAAAGTAATGTCAAGTTGAAAACAAGGGACTGGTAACAGAGAGAAAAGAAAGATGGCAAAAACCGATCTTGACACAATATACCGAACGGTATAGAATGAGTGTGGAGGGATAACGGATGGACAACCGGGAGATGATTCTGGAGACGGCGCTGGACCTTTTTTACGCAAGAGGGTATGATGCAGTGGGCGTTCAGGAGATTGCAGAGCGTTCCGGTGTCACCAAGCCGACACTCTATTATTACTTTAAAAGTAAATATGGTTTGCTGGAAGAGCTGCTGGAAAGCAGAGGAGCAGCCTTTATGGAAAGGCTGCATAAAGCCTGTGCTTATAGGGGAGATTTGAAAAATACCTTGTGTATGGCAGCCGGAGAGCTGGTATCCTTTGCGGAGCAGGAACCGAAGTTTTATACCTTGTTTTTAGCCCTTTATCATTCGGCCAGGGAGAATGAGGCATATCAGGCGGTCAGGCCCCTGGTTCTTCGCCTTCAGCAGGAGGTTGAACAGATTTTTGCATCGGCTGCGGGCCTGCTTGGGAATATGCATGGACGGCAGAGGCAGTTTTCTCTTGGCTTTATCGGGCTGATTCTTTTTGACACAAAAATGAGGCTGGAGGTAAATGACGGTCTTAGAATGGCGGTTTCTCAGGATGAGATTAACTCCTTGGTGCATCAGTTTATGCATGGGATTTATTCTTAACAATTGCAGAGAAACCGGCATGGGTAAGTATAAGCATATCCCGGGGAATCTGTGTTCCGGCAGGGAGTATGGAATTAGTTTGGAAATAGGAGGACGACATCATGGCGAAATGGTACGAGGAAGCAGTTTTTTATCATATATATCCTTTGGGGCTGACGGGAGCATCCAAATATAATACGGAAGAAGAGGTGGTTCACCGTCTTAGAAGCCTGGACCCGTGGGTGGCACATATGAAAGAATATGGAGTTACCGCTGTCTATATCGGTCCTCTGTTTGAATCCACCAGTCATGGCTATGATACCAGGGATTACAAACTGGTAGACCGTCGGCTTGGAGATAATGATGACTTTCGACATTTCGTAGATCTCTGTCATGAGAACGGAATCCGGGTGGTAGTGGACGGCGTGTTTAACCATACGGGCCGCGAGTTCTTTGCCTTCCTGGATTTGAAAGAAAAGCGGGAGCAGTCTCAGTATCGCTGGTGGTATCAGGATGTAAGCTTTGAGGGGAATACCCATTACAATGATGGATTCTATTACAAAGCATGGAGAAACTGTTTTGAACTGGCCAATCTGAATCTTTATGATGAGGGAGTGCGTCAGTATCTCTTTGACGTGGTGCGTTTCTGGATAGATACCTTTGACATTGACGGCATTCGTTTGGACTGTGCGGACTGTCTGGAATTCAATTTTATGCGGGATCTGCGCAAGACGGCAGAGGCAAAAAAAGAAGACTTCTGGCTTATGGGCGAGGTGATTCACGGAGACTATGCCCGTTGGACGGGAGAGGATATGCTTCACTCCGTTACCAACTATGAGCTTCATAAGGGTCTTTATTCCGGACATAATGATCATAATTATTTTGAGATTGCTCACACTATTCGAAGACAGTTTGATGCAAACGGAGGAATCTATCGGGGACGCAGATTGTATTCCTTTGTGGAAAACCATGATGTGGATCGATTGGTGAATAAGCTGAACAACAAGGAGCATCTGGTGCCGGTATATACGCTTCTCTATACGCTTCCCGGCATTCCGTCTATCTATTATGGCGGTGAATGGGGCGTGGAAGGGAAAAAGGAAGGACCTAATGACGATTTTCTGCGGCCCTGTCTCGACCTGGAGAAAATGGAAAAGGAACCGCCCCATCCGGAGCTTAGGGAGCTCCTTATAAAGCTGGCAAAGCTTCGCAGGGAAGCGCCGGCATTGGTAGACGGCGAGTACCGGGAGCTGTCTCTTACCAACCGCCAGTATGCGTTTGGACGGATCTTAGGCGAGGATGCGGTAGTGACAGCGGTGAATAACGATGAGAATCCGGTTCGGATGGATATTCCCTGTCCGGTGGCCGGAAGCAAGGCCCTTGAGGTTCTCACAGACAAGGCTTTTCCGATTGAGAACGGAAAAATTCACTTGGAAATACCCGCAGGCGGAAG
Source organism: Clostridia bacterium (assembly GCA_910574255.1). Taxonomy (GTDB): domain Bacteria; phylum Bacillota; class Clostridia; order Lachnospirales; family Lachnospiraceae; genus Laedolimicola. The sequence goes on along the minus strand of CAJTAK010000004.1, from coordinate 214,841 downwards.
TGCGGTATTTAAAATCATACAGGAGTGAGTATTATGGGAGAAACGAAGAAACAGAAAAGGAAAGTACAGCCGAAAGGGAAACGGCAGCCGGCGGTTCCGTCCTGCTTTGTGACAGATATGGATCAATATCTGTTTGGCCAGGGGAATCACTACGATATTTTTTGGAAGCTGGGTGCCCACCCTGCAAAGCATAAGGGAAAGAAAGGCGTACATTTTGCTGTCTGGGCGCCCCATGCCCATTGCGTGCATGTCATTGGGGAGTTTAACGGATGGAACCAGGAAAGCCATGAGATGAAACGCCTGGAGCCCCTTGGGATCTATGAACTGTTTGTTCCGGATGTGGAGATGGGAAGTCTTTATAAATATCTGATTGAGACACCGGATCACAGACTGCTCTACAAGGCTGACCCCTATGCATTTGAAGCGGAGCAGCGCCCGGGAACGGCCTCTAAGGTTGCGGATATCAGCGGTTTTCGATGGGGCGACAGTGTCTGGATGGAGAAGCGGAAGGAGAGGAATCCAAAGGAATCTCCTATGTCTATCTATGAGGTACATCCTGGTTCCTGGAAAAAGCATCCTCATGGACCGGATGAGGACGGATTTTACAGCTACCGGGAGCTGGCCCACAGTCTGACAGACTATGTGAAGGAGATGGGGTATACTCATGTGGAGCTGATGGGGATTGCGGAACATCCCTTTGACGGTTCCTGGGGGTATCAGGTAACGGGCTATTATGCACCTACCTCCAGATACGGAAGCCCTCAGGACTTTATGTATTTGATTAATTACCTTCATAAAAATAAGATTGGCGTAATCCTGGACTGGGTACCGGCTCATTTTCCCAGAGATGCCCATGGACTGGCGGATTTTGACGGACAGCCCCTGTATGAATATCCGGATCCCAGGAAAGGTGAGCATCCGGACTGGGGAACTAAGATTTTCAACTATGAGATGAATGAGGTAAAGAACTTCCTCATTGCCAATGCTCTTTTCTGGGTTGAGCAGTATCATGTGGACGGACTTCGGGTAGACGCAGTTGCCTCCATGCTCTATCTGGACTACGGAAAGCAGGACGGACAGTGGGTAGCCAATAAGTATGGCGGCAATAAGAATCTGGAAGCTATTGAGTTCTTCAAGCACCTGAACTCCTGCCTGCTGGGAAGGAACCCGGGAGCCATGATGATTGCGGAGGAATCCACCGCATGGCCGAAGGTGACAGATATAGCGGAGAATGACGGCCTGGGCTTCTCCTTTAAATGGAATATGGGCTGGATGAATGACTTCCTGGAGTATATGAAGCTGGATCCTTATTTCCGCAAAGGAGCTCATAACCTGATGACCTTTGCTATGACCTATGCTTACAGTGAAAATTATATTCTGGTGCTGTCTCATGATGAAGTGGTGCATCTGAAGTGCTCCATGATCAATAAGATGCCCGGCTTGTATGACGATAAATTTGCCAATCTGAAAGTGGGCTATTCCTTTATGATGGGCCATCCGGGAAAGAAGCTGCTCTTTATGGGACAGGATTTTGCCCAGTTTCAGGAGTGGAGTGAGGCAAGGGAGCTGGATTGGTATCTGCTTGGTGAGGAAAAGCATCAGCAGCTTCAGAACTATGTGAAGGCATTGCTGCAGCTCTACAGGAAGACGCCGGCCCTCTATGAACAGGATACGGTTCCGGAAGGCTTTCAGTGGATCAATGCCAATGACTGCTGCCGCAGCATTTTCTCTTTCATGCGTTTTGGAAAGAACGGCAAGAGAAACCTGCTCTTTGTCTGCAATTTTACTCCCATGGAGCGTGAGGATTACCGGGTTGGAGTGCCAAGAAAGAAGCAGTATAAGCTGATACTGGACAGCGATGCAGCGGAGTTTGGCGGAAGTGGCAGAGAGAAGCCCTTAATCTATAAGGCGGAAAAGAGCGAGTGTGACGGACAGCCTTACTCTATTGGGTATCATTTGCCGCCCTATGGAGTTGCCGTATTTGAATTTTAAGATTTTCCATATGAAAAATGTCCTCAAAATCCTTTTATGATTTTGAGGACATTCTTTTGCGGTATTCCGTAGGAAGGCAGCCCATCTGCGCCTTAAAGGATCTGGCAAAATAGCTCATTTCCTGAAATCCGCAAAGTGTTCCGATGCTGATGATTTTTTGCGTGGTGGTGGCAAGCAGCTTGGCAGCCTGCTGAATACGGTATTGCTTCACATATTTGATAGGAGTTATGCCGATGGTGCTGCGAAAGCATCGGAGACATTCACTTGCGCTGATCATTGCGCTTCCGGCGATTTGGCAGGTGTTGATTTCCTCTGCATAATGATCGTGGATATATTGAAGCATGATCTTGATCCGCTCTCCGTCCCGCAGGGACTTTTCGGAGGGAACGGACTGAACAACGGGACGGTGGCTGACGCTCAGCCATATCAGGTGGGAGAGAAAGCTGCGTACCCGAAATTCGTATCCGGAGGGTTCGAAAACGACACTTTGCCATGCGGCTTCTATTACTTCCAGAGCTTCTTTTTGCCAAGCTATCCTCTGGCTTAGGAAAATGCAGCGAAAAGAAGGATCCGTCAGCAGGGGCTGCAGATATTTCTGCCAGAAGACACTGTCGAGACTGCCGCCTACCAGTCTGGGATGAAAAGTAATGGAATGGAGCTGGCAGTTAATACAGTCGTTATCCAAAACGGTATGCAAAAAATTGGAATTGACAAAAATACCGTCTCCCTTTTTTAAAATATATTTTTCGGAATCAACAAAAAACGTACAGCTTCCTTCAGCAATTATTACGGCTTCCAGCTCATTGTGCCAATGCCAGGGAACGGCATCTACTGTCAGATTATCAAGATAACAGCCAATGGGAAATGCGGTGTCGTGAGATTTCAGCTCACGTCCATGCTTGTCCACCGGGATATCGCAGGGGAGTAATGCCATAAAAACCTCCTCTTGGTGGTTTTGTACTAGAATTTTGGATGCAATTTCCTATCTTTTTCAGATATATGATTGTATAATGCTATTATAAAAAAGAATTTGACAGAATACAAGAAAAAAATTTTCTAGCTTACAAGTCAGCAGCGATGCAAATCGCTTGCGAATTTTTTGTCTTCTTTTAAAGCCCCGGGATCCCCAAAAGGGATTTCGGGGTTTCCGTTGTATTTTTGTAAGTACAATTCGGTTGCGGTTTTTGGCAGGGTGTGCAATAATGTAGAAAAGAACTGCGGTATAAGGACTGAGAGAGAAGGATAGTATTCAATTTACCGGAGACGGATTGGACGTGGGGAGATGGATTTAAAAGAAGCTTATGAGGTGATTCGTGACAGCAAGCCGAAGCTTAGATTTTGTGAATGGTTTGATGAGGACAGCAGTATCTGGAACTTTACCCGCCATTCTCATCCTTACCATGAGCTGATTTATTATGTGGAGGGAAAAGGGGACGTAGATGTGTCCGGAGTAAATGTCTCCTTTTCTCTGTATGACACGGTGGTTTATCCGGCCCATCATGAACATCAGGATAAAAGGATTCCGGAACGGCGCAGGGAGATTATCTGTTTTTGGATTGACATACCCGATCTTATTATTGAGGAGCCTATCCGCCTGCATGAGAGGGACAGCATCCTGTACAATGCCTTTCAGATGGTATACCGGGAGGGAAAGAGAGAAAATCAGGATGAACTTCTGCTGGAATATGCCTTAAAGGTGCTGCTTCTCAGCGTTATGCGGCAGAATGAGGAAGCTATGGTTGGAACCCAGATGCTGGATTGTGTGCTGGAATACATTAAGAAGCACTATGCGGAGAAAATTACATTAGATGAGCTGGCGGAGCTGGAGCATATCAGCAAATCCTACCTGTCCCGTAAGTTTAAGCAGAGGACGGGGCTTTCCGTTGTCTCGTATATTAATCAGTTCCGAATTGAGCGATCCAAACAGTTTTTAATGGCCTCCGGCTTGGATGTGAATGAGATTGCCTATCAGGTAGGGTTTGACTCTCCCAAGTACTTTCACAGGGTATTTAAGGAGAACGTAGGTGAGTCGCCTGCCATTTTCCGCCGCAAGTTCAGGATTCAGGCACAGTAAATTTGTATGAAAAAGGACTGTCAGGAAGAGGGAGTCTCTGCCTGACGGTCCTTGTTACAGGATGCGCCGGATGGTTTTGTTTAACTGTATGGCCATGGCATCAGCGATAATTTGGTGGTCTTCATAATGCTTCATGCCGGATACCAGCACATGGATCCAGGGCGTCTTGTTGTCTGCATGGAAAATAGGGAAGCATCCTCCGCAGGCGGCAAAGTTATTTGGTCTCTTTTCCCATTCCGGACAAAGGCGGCCGGATTCCGCTTCCACGTAGGAGCGCAGAGAGCTCATGCCGGTCATTCGTGAGACGGATAATTTTTTGTCCATCCACCAGTCATTTTCGGAGGAAGTGCCTTCCATTTTATAGGCAAAGATAGTAGTTCCGTCCTCCACAATACGGATAGCGGCGGATTTGTGATAAGCTTCCCGTGCCAGCCGCAGAATTTCCATTCCCAGGTCCAGCGCTGTTTTTCTGGTAAATTCAGGATAGCGAAGAAGCTGTTCCTGTTCGGCTAAGATATCTGTCCATTGTTCTTCCCAGTAAAAGGTACCCATATGTAATCCTCCTTGCTTTTGATTATTGTATCCATAAGAGAAGCATTTGTCAAATCGGAAAATATGTTGTACTATGCATTTTAAATCTGGCCCCATAACTGTGCTGGCTCCCAGCCAATCAGCGGAGTGATTGGCTGGGTCTGAAAAGTAACAATTTGGAACCATAAAAAAATCACTTTTCTTGGAAAGGAGCGTTTAAAATTGAAGAAGTTTTGTTTTTTTACAGGAGGCTATACGGAGCCGACAAAAATGGGATCCGGTGAGATTGTACCGGGCAGATGCAAAGGGATTACCTGCTACGGCTTTGATGAGGAGACAGGGGAGCTTGTGCGCATGGCGGAGACTTTATCGGTGCCGAATCCATCCTATATACTGGTGGATCCGAAGGCTCCTTATCTGTACTGCGTGAATGAGCTGAAGGAATATGAGGGAATTGACGGTTCGACCGTTTCGGCCTATGAGATTGGGACAAAGACAGGAGAATTGCGGCTGCTGAACAGACAGTTTACCTGTGGGGCGGATGCCTGCTATCTGGCTTTCTCTCCGGACGGAAAGTATCTGATGGCGGCCAATTATTCGGGCGGAAGCTTCTGTCTGCTTCCCATTCTTCCGGATCACAGCCTGGGACATGCCAGCTGTGTTCTGCGCCATCAGGGAAAGGGAGTCAATGCAGAGCGCCAGGAGGGTCCCCATCCCCATCAGATGCTTCTTTCTCCGGACGGGCAATCTGTTTATGTGGCGGATCTGGGTCTGGACCGTCTTGCGGGATATCAGGGAGATTGGAACAGGGGATGGCTGCTTCCGAAAGAAGAGTTGGATATACAGGGAATTCCGGGACAGGGAATTCGCCACGGAGTTTTTGATAAAGACGGAAATTATCTCTATGTAATGACGGAGATTGCTTGTCAGGTCAATACTTACAGATACGAGAAGGAGACGGGTAAGGCGGAGCTGATACAGACCATATCTGCCATGCCGGAGGATTATGATATTCCAAGTCTGGGAGCCGCCATCCGCCTGCATCCAAATGGAAAATGGCTTTATGTGTCCGTGCGGGGAAGCAACCATCTGGCGGTATTTCACATAGACAAAGACGGAAAGCTGACACTGATTCAGCGAAAGGACAGCGGAGGAGAAATACCCAGAGACTTTATTCTTTCGCCCGGCGGAAGATATCTTTTGGCAGGCCACCAGGACACGGATACTATCTGCGTTTTTGAAATTGATCAGGATACCGGAGAACTGACTCTGGTTCATACCGAAAAGGAGGTTAACTGCGTTACGGTTCTGGCACCCTGGAAGAATTAAAAAATATAAATAAAGAATGCACTCAGAAGGTTTTTGCAACACATTTGTATAAAAATGTTAACAAAAAAACTGCTGAGTGTATTTTTTTTAACCTTTTTGTTCAGAATCGTGTACCTTTTGTACAACATTATGGGTTATTGTTGGAAAAAATATTATTTATAATAAATAAAAAAGAAGAAACATAAGACTACAGTTTATGCAATATCACAATAGTGATTAGCAGGGAACCCCTGTTGATTAATAAAAACGGAAAAAGAAGGAGGACAAAAAATGAAGAAGGGAATTGCATTGCTGCTGACAATCGCCATGGTATTCGGCATGACGGCATGCGGCGGCAAAACACAGGAGCCAGCAACAAGTGAGCCGGCACAGACAGAGGGAGAGGCAGAGCCTGCAGGCGATGACGCAGGAACGGATGCTCCGGCATCATCCGAGGGCAAGGCAAAGGTTGCGTTTATTACACAGTCCTTATCCAATGCGTCTCAGGCATATGCATGGAGCCAGTTCCAGAAGTTTGCTGATGAGTATGGATTTGAGGTAACACTGTTTGATGAGGATTATGATGCACAGAATGGTGTGTCCGCTATCGGAACCTGTATCGCTCAGGGCTATACGGCCATCTGTATGAATCCTACTGACCCAAGCGCTCTGATTCCTGCTATTCAGGAAGCGAAAGAGGCCGGAATTATCATTGGCCTGTATTCTTCTGAGTTGCCGGAAGGATATGCTACCACAGAGTATCGTGATTTCATGTGCGGTACCAACGATGTTTTGTTCGGAGAGATTGCTGCTCAGACATTGATGGAAGCTTTCCCGGATGGATGTAATGTTGTAGAGGTTGGCGGACAGTCAGGCCATGCCGCACAGATTAACCGTCATGACGGATTCTTCAATACCATTGATGATTCCGTTAAGGTATTGGATGCTCAGGACTGCCAGGAGTGGGCAAGTGAAGACGCCATGGCAATCATGGAGGACTTTATCACCAAATATGGTTCGGATATTCAGGCCGTATACTGCCATTGGGATGTAGGTTTGACCGGATGTATCGAGGCTATGAAGGCTTCCAGCGATCTTGATATCGCAAATGTTTATACCATCGGCGTGGATGGATGTGCTATCGGTTTTGATCAGGTAAAAGAGGGAACACAGTCTCTGTGTATCGGACAGAGCTTCACTCAGATGACCATCGATGCATTTGACTGCATTACCAAGATTATGAATGGTGAGACACTGGAAAATGATGTTGTTTGGACTGAACCGCAGATCATCACAGCAGATACCATTGATGATTATCCGTATCCGGAGTGGTAAGATACAAGCTTTGTTAAAAAAGAGCTGACTATGTAGATAGCTGGTTCCGGTACAAGACCGGAACCAGCTACTTTCAAAATAAGGCAAGGGAGGCAGTGAAGTTGGAGAAGACAACCGATTATATTCTTGAAGTAAAAGATATCTGTAAATACTTCCCTGGAGTAAAAGCCCTGGATCATGTATCTGTTTCCATTCCCTGCGGCGTTGTGTATGGTATTGTGGGGGAGAATGGAGCAGGTAAGTCTACACTCATGAAGATTTTATCCGGTGTTTATGAAAAGGATGAAGGAACAGTTGTATTTAATGGGGAAACCATTGAACATACAACGCCCATACAGGCTCTGCGCAGGGGCTTAAGTATTATTTATCAGGAATTTAACCTGGTAAATACTATGACCGTAGGAGAAAATATTTTCCTTGGACGTTTTTCCGAGACAAAAGGCATGAAGGGTACCCATAAAAAGGCCCGTGAGCTGCTGGACAGCATTGGAAGCAGCATCAGCACCACCACGCTGGTGGGAGATTTGAGCGCATCTGAGATGCAGATGGTGGAGATTGCAAAAGCATTGTCTTTTGATTCCAAATTAATAATCATGGATGAACCCAGCAGCTCCCTCACATCGGAGGAATTGAAAAAGCTGGGAATTATTATCAATCAGCTGAGAGATAAGGGCGTATCTGTTATCTATATCAGCCATAAGCTGGATGAGATTTTTGAGTATTGCAATATTGTCACAATCATGCGTGATGGCTGCGTCATTGATACCAAACCAGTGGAAGAGCTGACCAGAAGCGATATGATTGCCAAGATGGTAGGACGGACCATTGAGAACGAGTATCCGCCCCGTGCCCACTGTGTGGGAGAGCCGCTTCTGGAGGTGCGGAATCTGAATACCCGTAAGCTGCATAATATTAACTTTACTTTACATAAAGGTGAGATCCTGGGCCTGGTTGGTCTGGTAGGCGCCGGTCGTACAGAGATTATTCGTGCGCTGTACGGTGCGGATAAGGTAAAGGGTCATCAGGTTTTCTTAGAGGGAAAAGAAATAAAGATTCCTACGCCCAAGCAGGCGAAGCAGGCAGGCATGGCCCTCGTTCCGGAGGACCGGAAGCGTGAGGGACTGATTCTTCCTTTCTCCGTGGAGAGCAATATTACGATTGCCTCCTTAGAGGATCTGACCCATATGGGTATTGTGGATTCCTCAAAGGAAGCGGACATTGGAAAGCGTCAGATTGAAGCACTGGCCATCAAGACTCCTACCCCAGAGACGAAGGTAGTGACATTGTCCGGCGGTAATCAGCAGAAATGTATTGTGGGACGGTGGATGGAACGCAATCCAAAGATCCTGATTCTTGATGAGCCTACAAGAGGTATTGACGTAGGCGCAAAGTTTGAGATCTATCTGTTAATGAATAAGATTGTTGAGGAAGGCGGAGCCATTATCATGATTTCCTCTGAGCTTCCTGAGGTTTTGAATATGAGTAACCGTGTTCTGGCTATCTGTGACGGACGCATCACCGGAGAATTTAATCCGGAGGAAGCGACGGCAGAAGAGATTATGGACAAAGCCATCGGGTGAGAACGGAGGTAAGAAAATGACAAAGACAAAAACAAATTCTTTTTTGGAGTTTTTAAAACAGAATCTGGTTCTCTGCGGCATTGTGGTTTTGATTATTGTCACGGCTATTGCAGAGCCGAAGTTCCTTGGGGCATCAAACTTAAATAACGTATTGAGACAGCTTGGCCCTCTGCCTTTTGCGGCGCTCGGTATGACATTTGTTATTATCGGAGGATTTATTGACCTGTCTATTGTGGGCATTATCAGCCTGGTGGGTGTAATTACTATTGGCCTGGTGGATCCCCTTGGACAGGCAGGAGCTTTGCTTGCGGGGATTCTGCTGGGAGCTTTCCTGGGATGGCTTAACGGTCTGGTGTTAACGACCTGCGGCGCCATGACTCAGGCCGAGGTGCTGTTTATTACATATGGTATGAGCTCCATTTATACGGCTCTTGCTCTTATTTATACAGGCTCTGAGACCTTGCGTATTTCCAGAAGCAGCCGATCGATTTCTCTTTTTACGACTCTGGGCTCTTCTAATATTGGAATTATTCCTGTTATATTGATTGTGTTTGTTATTGTGCTGATTTTGATGCATTTCTTCCACAGGAAGACCATCTGGGGGCGGGCGATTGCCCTGATGGGAGGCAATAAGGATGCGGCATATCTGTCCGGTTTCAACATGAAGAGTACCATGCGCCTGGCATACGCTATCAATGGTATGATGTCGGCAATGGCTTCTATTGCCCTGCTGTCACGTGTCACTACGGCAACGGCTACCAGCGGGACCGGTTATGAGACAAATGCTATCCTGTGTGTAGTTGTAGGCGGAACCACTCTGAAAGGCGGCAAAGGAAGTGTGCTCCGTACCATGCTCGGCGTTGTACTGATTACCCTCCTTGGAAACTGTATGAATATGCTGAACCTGTCCACTTATATGCAGACGGTAATGCGCGGCGCTGTGCTTGTAGTTGCTATCTGGCTGGACAACCGCAAAGAATTGTAAGGAGGGCTGAAAAATGAATGCAAAAGCAAATGTAAATAAAGTATGGAAAGTCATTTCGAAGCAAAAAGCAGTCATTGCAATTCTGGCTTTGATGGTGATGATGCTCTTCTTCAACACAACATTTTATACGGCATACAACTGGCTGGATATGCTTCGTTCCACGGCGATTCTTGAGATTGTAGCCTTTGGCGTCACGGTGGCGGTTATCTGCGGCGGCTGTGACTTGTCCTGCGGCGGAACCCTGTGCCTGGGCGGGATCATTGCCGTTATGATGGTAAATAACGGAACTTCTATCCCCGTTGCGGTCATTACGGCCCTGTTAAGCGGTGCGGTAGTTGGTTTTATCAATGGCTTCCTTGTTGTACACCAGAAGACGGAGCCTTTCATCATTACCCTGGGTATGGGAATGCTGTTAAAAGGGATCTGCCAGCAGCTGACAGACGCACACCCCTTGACTTGTAAGAGTAAGGAGTTTATGCAGATCTCCAATATGAAGTTTTTTGGGTCTGTGCCGTCTCTGGTTGTATATATGCTGATCCTGTTTATCATTTTTTACTGCGTGATGCGCTTTACCAGTTTTGGACGAAACTGTTATGCTATCGGCGGAAACTATGAAGTGGCAAAATACTCCGGTATCAAGGTTGTGCCAATCAAATGGGCAGCATTTGTTATCAGTGGTGTTGTATCTACTCTGGCCGGCGTGCTGTTGTCTTCCCGTATGAATACCGGTTCCTCCGTATATGGTGATACCACTGGTATGTTGGTAAACTGCGGAGTTGTTATCGGCGGTACCTCTTTCGCAGGCGGCGTTGGCGGTATGGTAGAGAGCTTTATCGGTCTGTTCGTTATTCAGCTTCTTACCAACTGTATGAACCAGCTTGGAGTGGACAGCTACTATCAGAGACTGTGTGAAGGCATCTTGATTGTAATTATTATCGGAAGCGACTGTTTCGGCCGGAAGCTGAAACGGGAACGCGTATAAGAAAACAGAATCATCTCTATATAGAAGGTGATGTTAGAGATGATGCGGAACTTATAAAAGAAAGGGATATGTCTTATGAAAGAGCAGAATTATTTGGATCACCTGGTAGGTGTATTTGGACAGCCGGTAGCGGAAAATCCGGGCGTAGTGATTCAGGACGCCGCATTTGAGGCTATGGGACTGGAGCGTTGGCATTTCCTGACGCTGGATGTTGATAAGGATAAGCTGGAGGATGCCATCAAGGGATTGAAGGCGTTTAAGATGCGTGGAATCAACTGTACGATTCCCCACAAGATTGCCGTAATGGATTATCTGGATGAAATCTCCGAGAGCGCAAAGCTGATCGGCGCCGTGAATATGATTGTCAACAATGACGGACATTTGTTTGGGGAGAATACGGACGGAAAAGGTTTTATGATGTCTCTGGAATCCAATGGTGTGGACGTAAAGGGGAAAAAGGCGGTTGTGTTCGGCGCAGGCGGTGCGGCACGTGCAATCTGCGTGGAGATGGGCCTGGCTGGTGCGGCGGATATTACAATTGTAAACCGTGCACAGGATCGGCCGCTGGGAGATGCTCTCATGGCGATTTTACAGGAAAATACAAAGACGGAGTGCCGTTATATTGACTGGGACGGACCTTTTTCCATTCCGGAAGGAACGGATATTGTGGTAAATGCTACGTCAGTTGGGCTGTACCCCGATGTGGAGGTTATGCCGAACATCAATCTGGATTCTATCACTTCCGATATGTTCGTGCAGGATGTGATTCCGAATCCTACGGAGACCGCACTGATCAAAGAGCTGCGCTGCAGAGGAATTCCCTGTGCTACGGGCGCTGGCATGCTAATCAATCAGGCAGCTTTGAACATTGAGATGTGGACAGGCAAAAAACCGGATAAGGATGTTATGTACAAGGCCTTGGAAGAGGCTCTGGCATAAGAGAAAGGATTTGGGGCTGCCGCTTAAGCAGAAACCGCACCGTATAGGATGTTAATGCGGCGAGTTTTCTTAAATGCGGCAGCCTTATGTTATACGCAAAAAAGGTTCATAATTGTACACTTATTGGATGTTTATGTGAGTGTGACAGAGAGTGCATTTATGCTACATTATATACATAGAAAACAGCATCATCTTGTACAGTGCCAGAAGGATTTACGGACACATGCATCTGTGGCTGGAAATACTTCTATATAGAGGGTACTGTACAAGAGGATGCGGAACTTATAAAACAAACAGCATCATCTTGTACGGTGCCAGAAGGATTTACGGACACATGCATCTGTGGCTGGAAATACTTCTGTATAGAGGGTACTGTACAAGAGGATGCGGAACTTAAAATGGAGGGGATACAATGCAGATAGAACAGATTTCTAAATTGACCTGCTCGGAGCGCATTGCCAGATTGAAGGAAGAGATGCTGGAGGAACCCAGATTTGCCAGCATTGAGCAGGCACGTATTGTTACGGAAAGCTATCAGGAGACAGAAGGGGAACCTCGCTGTATTCAAAGGGCAAAGGCTTTGAAAGCAGCCCTTTTGAGAATCGAGATTCGGATTGAGCCGGAAGAGAGGATTGTAGGAAACCGCACATCAGGTGTCCGGGGAGGCGTCGTATTTCCGGAGACAGGGGCGTCCTGGGTGGATCGGGAGTTCGAGACTCTGCCTACCAGATCCCAAGATAAGTTCCAGGTGCGCAAGGAGGATATTGAAGCCTTTCGAAGAGATATTATGCCCTATTGGAAGGGGCGCTCTCTGGAGGATCAGGTCAGAGCGGCAGTGGGTCCCCAGGTAGATGCCATCGCAAAGGTAGTCAAGGTCAACCAGAAGGATCACTCTCAGGGACATATCTGCCCCAATACTAAGAAATGGCTGAAGCTTGGTCCTGCCGGTATCCGAGAGGAAGCAAAAGCGCATCTTAATCAGGCAGCAGATGAAAAGCAGAAGGACTTTTACCAAAGCGTAATCATAAGCATGGAAGGCGCCAGCGCCTTTATGGAGCGGTACGCAGCTCTGGCAGAGAAAAAGTATCAGGAAACGAAAAAAGAAAATCTCTTGGAGGTAGCAGCAGTTTGCCGCAAGCTGGCCGCAGCTCCGGCAGAGACCTATCAGGAGGCGGTTCAGGCCACTTGGTTCCTGTATGTGATTTTACAGATGGAGGGAAATGCTTCTTCTTTCTCGCCGGGACGTATGGACCAATACCTGTATCCTTATTATGAGAATAGCCGGAGACAGGGCATGACATTGGAAGATGCGCTGGAACTGACAGAATGTCTGTGGCTAAAGTTTAATCAACTGGTGTATCTTCGCAATTCCAACAGCGCAAAGTATTTTGCCGGATTCCCCATTGGCTTTAATGTAGCCATTGGAGGGCAGAATGAGGATGGCAGTGATGCGTCAAATGAATTGAGCTATCTCTTTTTGCAGGCGCAGTCTCATCTTTTACTGCCTCAGCCCAATTTATCTCTGCGGATTTATAAGGATTCACCCCGGGAGCTTCTGGAGGCGGCCAGCCGTGTGATTGGACTTGGAAGCGGCATGCCTCAGGTGTTTAATGATGAAGCTGTTGTTCCGGCCCTTGAATCCCATGGAGTGAGTCATGAGGATGCCATGAATTATGCCATTGTAGGATGTGTGGAGCTGACAACCCACGGCAACGCCCTGGCATGGAGCGATGCGGCAATGTTTAATCTGCTGAAAGCCCTGGAACTGACCCTGAACCATGGCGTTGATATGCTCACAGGAGAAAAGACAGGGCTTGATCTGGGGGATTTGACCACTTATGAGACATTCGAGGAGCTGGAGGCAGCCTTTGCAAAGCAGATAGATTATTTTTCGGACAGAATGGTGGAATGTGTCAGTGAGGTAGAGAAGATGCATGAGAAGCTTCTCCCCACGCCTTTCCTTTCCTCTGTGATTGATGACTGCCTGGCCAAAGGGCAGGACGTGACACAGGGAGGCGCTCACTATAACTTTGCGGGAGTTCAGGCAATTCAGGTAGCGAACGTAGCCGATTCTCTGGCAGCAATTAAGAGCCTGGTATATGAAAAGAAGAAGCTGAAACGTGAAGAATTGCTCCATGCTCTAAAGACCAATTATGAGGATGCGCCCCTGATTCGGGCTATGCTTCTTAATAAGGCGCCCAAGTATGGAAATGATGTAGACTGGGTAGATCAGCTCGGTGTTAAATGGGTGAATTATTTTGCGGATGGATTGAAGAAATACCGCAATGGCCGTGGCGGCATCTACCAGATGGGTTTGTATACGGTGTCGGCTCATGTACCCATGGGACAGAATGTGGGCGCATCTGCGGACGGACGTTATGCAAAGGATCCGCTGGCGGACGGAGGGGTATCGGCTATGTATGGCCGGGACAGCCAGGGGCCTACGGCACTCCTTCAGTCCGTGGCGAAACTTCCGTTTAGCAAGGCAAGCAATGGAACGCTGCTGAACATGAAGTTTCTGCCTCAGTTCTTTAAAACAGATACGGGAATCTATAAATTTACGGAATTGCTTCGGGCAGTCTGCCGCTTGGGAATCAGCCATATTCAGTTTAATGTACTGAATGAGAAGGATCTTCGGGCAGCGCAGAAAAAACCGGAGGAATACCGCAGCCTTACGGTGCGTGTGGCCGGCTACACCGCATATTTCACGGAGCTTGCTCCGGATCTGCAGGAAGAGATCATTGCACGCACGACCTATGAAGCTGTATGAAAGGGATAATATTTGATTTAAAGCGGTTCGCCGTCCATGACGGCGGCGGGCTGCGCAGTACTTTGTTTTTGAAAGGCTGCCCTCTGCACTGTCCCTGGTGCCAGAATCCGGAGGGAATGGATTCTCATCCGGCCCTCTGGTACAGCCCTAATGACTGCTTAAGCTGCGGAACTTGTGTGGCGGCCTGTCCCGGTCAGGCATTGACTCTTAAGGAACGTATTCATGTAGAACACAGCAAATGCACCCTTTGCGGAACCTGTGAGGATGTCTGTCCCGGTTCGGCTCTGCAGCGAATGGGAGCTGAGGTTACTGCCAGGGAAGCGGCGGAAATGCTGCTTCGTGATTCCGTCTTTTTTGGGGAGGACGGCGGCGTCACTCTTTCGGGCGGCGAGGTGCTGATGCAATGGGAATTTGCTGCCGAGATTTTAAGACTGTGCAGGGAACAGGGAGCGGATACGGCCATTGAAACCTGCCTGCTTGCGCCAAAAGCGGCAATCCAGGCCATGCTGCCGGTGACAAATCAATTTCTTATAGATATTAAGTACCTGGACCCGGCTTTGCACAGAGAGATTTTAGGGGCGGATAACAGGAGAATCCTGGAAAATTATGAGTTTCTGGTGGATCAGGGAGCAAAGGTGCTTGTCCGGACGCCGCTGATTCCGGGCTATACTGCTACGGAAGAAAATATCCGCAGCATTGCTCGCTATATAAAGAGTATTGACGAGAAGGGAAAATATGAACTGTTGAACTTTAATCCTCTTTGCCGCAGCAAATATGCGGCCATGGAAAAGAAGTATCCGGTGGAAGGAAAGGCATTTTCTGAGGAAGAAATGGAACGCTTCTATGGGATACTTAAGGAAGAGGGTATCTTGTACATTATAAAGGAGTAACAAATGCTGGAGAATTTTTTGAAACAGGCAAAGGAGGATCGCCCTGTTTACATAACAGATGTACGAAATGCGTTTCAGAAGAGTGGGACACGGCCTTTTCATTTACATGTGGCTCTCTATGACGGAAGTGTACGGAGCTTTCCTCTTCAGCTTCCAACAACAACATCTTTAGAGGAAGAAGCATTTATAGCTTCCTATGTCCATGCTATGATCTATAATATTCTTTCCTCTCTGGGAGCGGTAAAGATTGAGATTTATTTGGAATTGAAAGATGAGAAGACGAAGAAGCTGGCAGATGGGCTGGATGAGGTATTTCAGACAGGTCTTGGGAAAGCTGAGCGTTCCGGCTATGGGAAGAGTCTGAACGTGAATGAGAGAGTGCTTGCCGTTCTTTTAAAGGGCAAATACCGATTTGGATTTGAGCAAAAGGATATATCAGAAGAAAGAGCTGTTCAGGAAAAGACGAAGAGTGAAAAAGGCGAACCGATCTTTGCGGCTCTGCCAAAGGCTGCAGAGGATAAAATGATTCTGGGAATCGACATAGGGGGAACGGACATTAAGCTGGCGGCCGGTGTCAACGGTAATTTGGCTGTTTATAAGGAATTTGACTGGTTCCCGGCGGCTTTTGAGAGAGCGGAGCAGCTTCTTGATCCGGTAATGATGATCACACGTCTGATGCGTGGAGCCGCAAGCCTGTATGGGGAGGGAAAAGAAGCCGGGATTGACATGGCAGCTCTTGATAAAGACGCATCCTTTGAAGCAATGGAGCAGGGAATTGAAGCAATGGAGCGGGAAGCCGGAGAAGCGCTTCGGAATTTTGACGCCATTGGTCTGAGCTTTCCCGATGTGGTGATTCAAAATCTGATCGTAGGCGGAGAGACATTTAAGACTCGTGGAATGAGAGAGAACAAGAGCCTGGATTATGAAGAGCAGTTTGCCAAAATTTCCGTACTGTGTGATGAGTTGAAAAAATATGTAACCGAGGACGGAGCGGTTATGAACACCAATGACGGACCCATGGCAGCGTTTACGGCGGCTGTGGAGCAGGCTGTGGCAGGAGAGGATGTCTCCAACGGATTTTTCGCCCATACCCTGGGTACGGAGCTGGGGACCGGATGGGTGCTTCCCGATGGTTCGATTCCGGAGATTCCTTTAGAGGTTTATAACTTTATCATTGATTTGGGCAGCTTTGAACAAAAAAAGTATGATGCCAATGATGTGAGAAGCATCAATAACTTTAATACAGGTCTGGCCGGTACACTGCAAAAGTATACCTGTCAGTCGGGAGTGTTCCGTCTGGCTGCAAAATATCTGCCCGAACAGGAACCGGCAGTTTATCAGGAGGCTTTGGATCTGGGGCTGTTTGTATGGAAGGATGATAAGCTGGTTGTGCCTACGGAGCCAAAGGATATGCGTAAGCCCTGTCTGGAATTCTTTATGAAGAAGGCGGGAGAAGCAGAGCATCCGGTATGTGCGGACATTTTCCGGCAGGTGGGTGAATATCTGGCAGTTACCTGGGAGGAAACAGATTATATTCTTGAACCGGAGGCAAAGGAGCGTTCCTTATTCGGACGTCTGGTCAAGACTCCTGCATGCTTCCGGCTTATGTGCGAAGGGGCAAAGAACCGGGTGCCGGATCTGAATCAGTATGCGGCGGACGGCGGGCTTGCCAATACTGCTTTGATGAAGCAGCTGGATGCCCACCCGGATTATACGGTGGCACAGTTTGCTCAAGCCGTAGGCGCTATTTACTTTGGGTGCCTGGGACTGGTATAATAATATACAGCAATATCCGGTTCTGACGGTTCCAGACAATTTGCGGGAACATATTTTTGTAAATTGTTCAGGATAAATGAGGACAGAAGAGGTATTGAGAAACTTGGAATAAAAACGGAATAGGAGGTTTATATGAAACGTTCGGAAATCAACGCTGTAATTAAAGACTTTGAGGGTCTGCTTGAAAAGCATCAGTTTGCCCTTCCGCCCTTCCTTGGTTTTACTCCCGATGAATGGAAAGAAAAGGGGGAAGAGTATCAGGAGATAAAGGATAATGCGCTTGGCTGGGACGTAACGGACTATGGCTTGGGGGATTTTGATAAGGTTGGCCTGACGCTTATAACCCTGCGAAACGGCAATGTAGGAAACCCTGAATATACAAAGACCTATGCGGAGAAAATTATGATGCTTCGTGAGGGCCAGCTTTCTCCAAACCATTTTCATTGGAAGAAAATGGAGGATATTATCAACCGTGGCGGCGGAAATGTAGTGTTCCATCTGTGGAATGTGGGAGAAAATGAAAGCCTTGCGGATACGGATGTGGCAGTATTCCGGGATGGCCGCAAATACATGGTTCCGGCCGGCTCGGAGATTATTCTAAAGCCGGGAGAGTCCCTGACTCTTTATCCCTACACCTATCATGATTTTTCTGTAGAACCGGGTACGGGTTATGCATTGATTGGAGAAGTGTCCATGTGCAATGACGATAACAGTGATAACCGGTTTTATGAATCCATTGGCCGCTTTCCTACCATTGAGGAGGATGAGCCGCCATACCGCCTGCTGTGCAATGAGTACCCTGAGGGAAAGTAAGGCATCCTGGGAAAATATATAATATGGCATGAGGATTGAAGATGGAGAAAAAATACATATTTGGAATTGACGCAGGAGGAACAAAGGTTGCTTACGGTCTCTTCGACCGGGCAGGGGAGCTCCTGGATCGTTACCAGCATCCTACGGATATTGAGGCGGACGGGCCGGCATTTTCTGATCGGGTTATTGCTACCATAAAGGAGATATTGGAGAAAAACCATGCTTCTTTGGAAGAAGTGTACGGCATTGGCATCTGCATGCCTTCTTATATCCGATTTGAGACAGGTTATATTCATATGACATCCGCCATGGTTAACATTCAGGATTTCGGAATGAGAGATTACATGGAGGAAAGACTCGGCGTAAAGGTTATCCTGGACAATGACAGTAACGTAGCGGCTTTGGCAGAGCATAGGCGGGGAGCGGGACGGGACTGCAAAGACATGGTATATATGGCGGTCAGCACAGGAATCGGAAGCGGCATTATTATTAACCGGGACGTGTTTCGGGGAAGCTATGGATGGGCCGGAGAGAGCGGACATATGCTGGATACTCCGGATGCGGGGATCATGTGCGGCTGCGGGAATTATGGTTGCTTTATGTCTCAGATCAGCGGGCGAAATCTGCCGAAGCGCCTGGCAATTCGTATGCTGAAGGGAAAAGAAAGCCTTTTATCCCAGGCGGAGGAATTAAATGGCGAGGCGCTTTTGAAAGCTTATGAGGCCGGGGATGAGCTGGCAAGGGAAGAGATTGAGCATATGGCGCATCATTTGGCGGTCTGTGTGTACAATGTCTATCAGCTGCTGAATATTAATGTGTTTGTGTTTGGAGGCGGGCTTACCAATTTCGGAGATATCTTGTTCGGCAGGGTAAGAGAAGAGTTTGATCGGTACGACCATATTAAGATGCCGGTGGAATTCCGGTTTGCGGAGTTAAAGAAGGATTTTGGGATTATTGGAGCAGCGGAGCTTCTGCGGTGAGAGTAAAACTATAATGAAACAAAAAATCTCTTTGTCAATATTTGGATGATATTGGCAGAGAGATTTTTGTATGAATTAATTAAATCTCGGTAAGCTCTACCCGTATATTTTGTGAGCGCAGAATGTCGGCATATTCAGGAGAAAGCTGGGAATCGGTCACTACGGTATGCACTTCTTTGGAGGAGAACATTTTTGCTACGCTGCGTTTCCCGAACTTATCGGAGGTAGTCAGGACAATGACCTTGTCCGCCTGCTTTGACAGGGCACGAACCGTACTGCAGCGGGTATGGTTGATATTGGTGAATCCGTTTTCTTCCGTGTAGCCGTCAATGCCCACAAAGATTTTGTCTACATAGTA
Source organism: Clostridia bacterium (assembly GCA_910574255.1). GTDB lineage: Bacteria > Bacillota > Clostridia > Lachnospirales > Lachnospiraceae > Laedolimicola. The sequence continues at coordinate 195,528 of CAJTAK010000004.1, read as the reverse complement.
TTCACGGGCGCAAAGCTCGGTGACCGGGCCGGTGGTGACCTCGGCTACGGTGTCGTAATCGCCGCCCAGCAGAATCACCTTTGCTCCTGGAGCAGTTCCCAAAGAGCGGGCGATATAGGTGGAATTGGTAATGATCGTCACATCGTTGACTGCCGCCAGTTCTGCCGCAAAGAGAGCGCAGGTAGAGCCGGATTCTATCATAATGGTTTCCATAGGCTCCACCAGAGAAACGGCTTTTTGCGCAATTTTCTTTTTTTCCAGATAGCGGAAGGACATACGGGAATTGATGGCATCCGGGGAAGCTTTGGCGGCATATCCGTGCTGGCGGCGCAGAAGCCCTTCGGACTCCAATTCCTCCAGATCCTTTCGAATGGTAACAACGGAGAGCCCCAGCCTGACAGCCAGATCCTGTACGCTGATTCTGTCTTTTTCATTGACCATATCTAATATTTTAAGATGACGTTCTTTCATAGGGAATCCTTTCTTTTTCAACTTCCATATTGGCACTGCTTATGGGTGCGCTTATTAGCTTTAGTCCGCAGTGCGAATTCGGAAGCATAAGCTTCCTCATCCATTATAGCATGTTCTTAAATAATCCTACAATATCTTTTTCTAATGAAAGAAAATGTGTTTCGAATAAAAGAGGAAATCAAAATTCCATTGACAAACAGCCAAAAAGATGATAGCATATTCTTGCAAACGAAAATAAATTAATTACGAACGAAACGTTATTGGAGGGCAATATGGAAAATAGGGATCATTTTGGTGCTTTAACAGAACGAATGAAAGCTTTCCGTGAAGAGGTTTTGGATGAGAAGCCTTATGTAGATGCTGAGCGGGCTATTTGGGCAACGGAGGTTTACAAAGAGAACTTAAATCAGCCCCGGGTTATGGTAAGAGCTCTCATGCTGAAAAACATTTTGGAAAAGATGAGTATCTATATTGAGGATAAATCTTTGCTTGCCGGCAATCAGGCAACAAAGAACAGGAATGCCCCTGTCTTTCCGGAATACACCCTGGAATTTGTCTTAAACGAACTGGACCTGTTTGAAAAACGGGACGGCGATGTCTTCTATATTACGGAGGAGACAAAGCAGCAGATTCGTGAGATTGCCCCATTTTGGGAAAACAACAACCTGCGGGCAAGAGGGGAGGCACTTCTTCCGGATGAGGTCAGTGTATTTATGGAGACGGGCGTATTCGGAATGGAGGGCAAATTAAATGCAGGGGATGCACATCTGGCAGTTAACTATGAACGACTTTTGGCAGATGGCTTAAAGGGATACGAAAAGAGAACCAGAGAATGCAGGGCGGCCCTTGAGCTTACGGATCCGGACAGCATTGATAAGAATGTATTTTATAATGCGGTTCTCATTGTTATTGAGGCAGTTCGTGCATTTGCACAGCGATACAGTGTGCTGGCAAAAGAATTGGCCGGGAAAGAAACGGATGCCGACAGAAAAAAAGAGCTTCTTGAAATGAGTGAGATTTGTGCAAAGGTTCCCTATGAACCGGCGGCCTCTTTCCGTGAAGCAGTGCAGTCGGTATGGTTTATCCAACTGATTCTGCAGATTGAGTCCAACGGCCACTCCCTGAGCTATGGCCGGTTTGACCAGTATATGTACCCCTATTATATCAATGATTTGAAAGAAGGCAAAATAACCAAAGAGGAAGCCCTTGAGCTTCTGACCTGTCTGTGGATTAAGACACTGACCATCAATAAGGTGCGTTCTCAGGCTCATACCTTGAGCTCCGCAGGCTCACCTATGTACCAGAATGTTACCATCGGCGGACAGACTGCGGATAAAAAGGATGCCGTGAATGAACTGAGTTTCCTGGTTCTCCAGTCTGTGGCACAGACAAGGCTGACGCAGCCCAATCTGACAGTTCGTTACCATGCAAATCTTGATAAGCATTTCTTTGATGAGTGTATAGAGGTAATGAAGCTGGGATTCGGCATGCCGGCTCTGAATAATGATGAAATTATCATTCCATCCTTTATGGGTTGGGGGGTAAAAGAAGAGGACGCTTATAATTACAGTGCGATTGGCTGCGTGGAAACGGCAGTTCCCGGAAAATGGGGCTACCGTTGTACGGGTATGTCCTACATCAACTTCCCCAGACTGCTTCTGTGCGTCATGAACAACGGCGTGGATCTCACAAGCGGAAAGCGATTTGTAAAGGGATATGGATACTTCAAAGACATGGCAACCTATGAAGAATTAATGAGTGCATGGGATAAATCTCTTCGGGAGATGACCCGCTACAGCGTAATTGTGGAAAATGCCATTGACAAGGCATCCGAGAGAGATGTTCCGGATATCCTTTGCTCTGCCCTGACGGATGATTGTATTGGACGGGGAAAAACCATCAAAGAGGGCGGTGCGGTTTATGACTTTATCTCCGGTCTTCAGGTGGGCATTGCCAATATGGCAGATTCTCTGGCGGCGATTAAAAAGCTTGTCTATGAGGAAAAGAAGATTACAAAAGAACAGCTTTGGGATGCGATTCTTGATGATTTCCAGTCCCCGGAAAACAAGAAGATTCAGCAGATGCTGATCAATGACGCACCCAAGTACGGAAACGATGATGATGCGGCAGACCTTTTGGTAGTAGAAGCATACGATACCTATCTGGATGAGATTGAGAAATATCCCAGCACCCGTTATAAGAGAGGGCCCATCGGCGGAATCCGGTATGCGGGAACCTCGTCCATCAGTGCCAACGTAGGCCAGGGAATGGGAACCATGGCCACACCGGACGGAAGAAATGCATATGAACCTCTGGCGGAAGGCTGCAGCCCTGCTCACAACGCAGATAAGAATGGCCCCACCGGCGTGTTTAAGTCCATCTCCAAGCTTCGGACGGAAAAGATCACCGGCGGCGTTCTTCTGAATCAGAAGATGACGCCCCAGATGCTGTCCAAGGAGGAAAATAAGCAAAAGCTGGAGATGCTGCTCCGGGCCTTTTTCAACAGGCTGCATGGATATCATGTGCAGTACAACATTGTATCCAGGGAGACGCTTCTGGATGCCCAGGAACATCCGGAGAAGCACAGGGATCTGATTGTCCGCGTGGCGGGATACAGTGCTTTCTTTAATGTACTCTCCAGAAAGACACAGGATGATATTATTGAGAGAACGGAGCAGAGCTTATAGAGTGTTAACTATCTGCCGGCATGGGCACGTGTAACGTGCCTATGCCGCATATTTCCTGATTTTGGACAGGATAAGAATAATGCAGACGCCCATGAAAATATGGCCGATTCCCGCAATGCCGGAGATAGAAGCATCAAGACCCTTGCTCAGCTCGGTTCCCCATACTTGTGTCAGGCCACGCATAAGAAAGCCAAGTCCGGTAATATTCAGGCCGAGCTGATAGGCGATCAAAACTCTGTTCATCTGCTGACCGGAAAAATGAAAAGCTTTTTCGATCAGCATAAGTATCAGAAAAAAGAACATTCCCAGTATAAAGTAATGAGTGTGCAGAAAGGACAGACTTGTCCGCCCGGAAAAACCGCTGAATTTTGTAAATTCTCTGTAAAATACTCCAAAAATCATAGCAACAATTGCATAAGCCAAAGATAAGTCTGCGTAGCGTTTGATCATATCTGTTTTCTCCTTTTATACATTTCAAATTTGCTTCTGAGATTCCCTGTAAAGCTGCCAGCCTATGAGGATGATCCACACATAGGCCGTTGTTTTCGGAATCGTAAGAACTCCCACGATGGGAACGATGCTGCTGAACAGGACTACGGGCAGATACAATAGGTCAAAAACAGTTTCTCCAATTGCCTGTGGTATAAATATTCCTTCTGGTACAAGACTGTAATAATAAAATTTATCGAAAAGAAGCTTCTAGCCCATCCTTTAAAAAGATATCCAGATAGGCTTGCAGATTCTCCGGATGAAGCTGATTCATGCCGGACATTTCATAGGGGATGCCCAACTGTTCGTATTTTTTTTCCCCAAACTGATGGAAAGGAAGCAGATGAACCTCCGTTATTCCCATATCCTTTAGAAGAGCAGCCATTCCTGTGGCGGCTTTTTTGTTGGCGTTAAAGCCGGGAATGACGGGAATCCGTGCAATAACCGGAATCTTTTGCTCCAGGGCATAACGCATATTTTCTAAAATAATATCATTATACACTCCTGTTTTCTCATGGTGCATTTCCCGATCCCAATGCTTCATATCAAAAAGCAGCAGATCAATATTCTGAATAAATTCCGAAAATACCTCATGTGAAGCAAAGCCCGTTGTCTCCGCCGCACAGTGGAGAGAGTGCTTATGGGCTTCTTTTAAAAGTGCATTGGCAAAGGCGTGCTGCTGAAGAACCTCACCGCCGGAAAGCGTGATGCCGCCCCCGGATTCTTCATAGAAACAGCGATCTTTTTCTACCTCCGCAATCACCTGATCTACCGTCCACTCCTTTCCGGCCAGCTTGGGATCGCCGGAGGCAAGGGCCGCTTCCCGGTTGCGGTTCTGGGACTCCGGATTGGAACACCATCGGCAGCTTAAGGGGCATCCGGCAAAGAATACAGTGGAGCGAATACCGGGACCGTCGTTGATGCTGAACTTTTGGATGTTAAAAATAAGACCTTTTAATGTATTGTCAATAGTCGGCATAAGAATCTCCTATTTAAAGTTCTGTAATATTGAATAGCTGCTGATAGTTTATCATGAAATGCAGTGTTTGTAAATAAAAAGAAAGTGTTATATATTTCAAAAGAAATAAAAATACACGGTTTTGGAAAGTAAAATACTAGAAATCGATATTTGTTCTTTTCTGTTGTGAAATTAAACAATCTACGGTCAGGAATCTGCCCGGATCGGCCTAAACATTTTATAGCCAGTCCGGACAGATGTTAAAAGTAGCTTTTTAACTGATTTTTATACTTTAAAATATCCAAGGCTGCGGAAATAATTAATATAACCCGTAAGGTATTCCATATCAGTCTCATTCCATTCAAAGCCAATCTGCTTTAAAAACCATACCGTAAAACCATTCACAATATGTATCCGGCTGTCATACAGAAGATGTCCGTTCTCATTTCTCATCCAGATCATTCTGAAACGCCTCATAAATATATTCTCTGTCAGGATCTAAAATCGTCTGGTTTAATGCTTTGCTGAATTCGGCTTCCTCAACCACTTTCATGGAAATCCCAAGTGCATGTACAATTTCAAGAAATCGGTTAAAATAAACGGGACGATTGCTGTAAAGATGTAATACGGTCTGCCTGTCTGCATACTGTGCAATCCGCACGATTCCCTCGGCAGTCAAATCTACAGGGGAAAATTCGGAGTACAGGGGCATTAAGGGTTTTCTTTTCCGGCATCCACTTTGCATCTATCTGATTTCTTGCAAACAGTTCTTCATAGGCTTCAAAATCAGTAGCACTATATTGGATCCCCGGCCTCTTCCCCGTTTCCAAGACTTCACACAGGGTTTGCACTGTGGGAAAATCAAACACCTCCTGCAGGGCGAAGTCAATCCCCTATGCTGTGGGCCAATGCCATATATTCCATTGCTGTCAGACTGTCCCCTCCAAGCTCAAAAAATCATCCCCGATCTCCGCCAGCTCAAGAGAAAGAATCTCTTCCAAAAGGCTGCAAAGCTTTTGCTCGGCTTTGTCCTTGGGGCGATATACTCCCTCTCCTGTGCAGTGAGATCCGGCTTTGGAAGATTCTTCCGATCTGTCTTTCCGCTGGGGGTCATGGGCATGTCTGTCAAATGTACAAAATAATTGGGCACCATGTATCTGGGAAGACGGGCTGCCAGATGGCTTCGCAGCTCTTTTTCCTCGATCACCTTTTCTGCCGTGTAATAACCAGTCAGATACTGGCGGCCGTTTTCCTCTCGCCCGTCTGTGACTGCCACAAGCCGAATTCCCGGAAAAGCAGCCATAGCACTCTCGATCTCGCTGAGTTCAATACGCAGTCCCCGGAGCTTTACCTGGGTATCGATCCGCTCCAGATATTCAATCTCTCCGTCTGCCCGCCACCGCCCCAGATCTCCTGTCTGGCTCCAGAATGTAGAGCTGCGTGTTGGCAATGGGACGGCCGATGGTGATGTCAATGCCATCTTTCAATTCATTGACTATTGAGCAAACTGTTGTTTCTGTCGGTCCATAAATATTGTAAACTTTATTCTGGGGGCAATGATTCTTTATTTCTTCATATAACTTCTTTGGAAATACCTCTCCACCTATTACAAAGCTTGCAATCTTTGAAAGGAAGCTTTTTTCCTTACTGTTTCTGATATGGCTTTGCAGTTTGGTAGGCGTTTGAAACAAAAAGGAATCCTCGTATCTTCCTATAATTCTTTTAAAATCCCTTTGATTTACTATTTGTTTTTTCTTTACAATTGCTTTCACAGAAATGCAGGCGCATACTGCTCTGATTTTCTATGAACTGGTGAATAGCCTGCTTTCCGCCGGTAGGGTTCGGGTAAATACCGCAACTTTTCACAATGATATGACAACCTTTCACAGTAAGGATGACGTGCTGACGCTTTTGATCCATTTGGGTTATCTTGCATATGATTTTGCCAGTCAGGAGGTATTTATCCCCAATTATGAGATTTCCGGAGAGTTTAAAACAGCGCTTCAGGGAGCAGGCTGGGATACAGTCGTGAAAGCGGTGGATGAGTCGGAACAATTGCTGAGAAACACCTGGAATAAAAGAGAGGATCTGGTGGCAGCGGCGTTGGAGCAGATGCACATGGAAACCTCTATTCTAACCTACAACGATGAAGATTCTCTTTCCTGTGTTATGTCGCTGGCTTATTACAGTGCTCGTATTTATTACACAGAGATTCGGGAACTTCCAACAGGTGAGGGATATGCAGACATTGTGTATCTGCCAAGGAAAAATCACCTTGATAAACCTGCCCTGCTCATAGAATTGAAATGGGATAAATCAAAAAAGGGTGCCATTGAACAGATAAAAGAACGAAAATATGGAAAAGCTTTGGAAGATTATGTGGGGAAGCTCTTGCTAGTGGGTATTAACTATGATAAAAAGACAAAGAAGCATGAATGCGTCATTGAAGAATATCATAAGTAGGGGGACTGCGAGCGGGATTTAAAGGACAATCGTAAACGTACTCCCTCCCCCAGGCGTATCGCCCACCAGGATTTTCCCCTGGTGGGCCTTTATAATTTCCGAAGCAATAGACAATCCCAGCCCAAAGTGTCCTTTTTTGCTGCGGGCCTGATCCGCACGATAAAACCGGTCAAAGATATGTGCTTTTTCCGAATCCGGAATCCCAATCCCATTATCCGCTACCTGCATGCGGTACCCCCTGGCATCAAAAGTAAGGGACAGATGGATCTGTCCGTTGCTTGGCGTATAACTGATCCCGTTGTGAAGCAGAATGGAAAGCACCTGCCGGATTCGTTTTGGATCACAGGAACAGGGAGGAAGGGAATGTTCCGGAAGCTCAATGAAAAGACGGATGGACTTTTCCGCAGCTACAGGCTCAAAGGCCTCAAAGGTCTCCAATAAAAGAGTATCCAGCTCCGTAGGACGCTTTTCTATAGTCCAGGTATGATTTTCCATATGAGTTAAAAGAAGCATATCCTCAATGAGCCCGGACATACGAGAACCCTCAGACTGAATAGAATCCAGAAAATGCGCCCGCTCTTCCTCATTTCCGTATCGGGAAGCGGATGCACAGGAGAGAATCACGGCCAGAGGCGTACGAAGCTCATGGGAAGCCGCAGCAATAAATTGGGTCTGCCTTTGCTGGTTCTCTTCCAGAGGGCGAAGAAGCCGCTTGGTAAAATGCCAGGAGAAGAGAAAAAGAGCGGCAGCCGCCAGTGCGGTCAGAAGGGCAAACAAAAGCCTCTGTGTATGGATTTGCTGCTGCAGTGCGGTAAGAGGCATCAAAATCATAATTTCCAGGCTTCCGCCATTTCGCTCTGTGATAATAGCGCATCCATAGTAGTCAGAGGAGCCAAGCCCCTTAGAGGAAAAGTCAAACTCCGTGCAGGAGAAAGGGCCAGGCTCCAAAGACAGAATCTGAAAATGCTCCTGATAATAATTCCAGGCCATTTCAAAAAGCACTGTCTGTTCGGGAGAAGGCTTTCGGTTAAAGAGAAGCGGAGTGCCGTTATCCAGGACTTGGATGGAATAGGTCCCCTGATTCTCAATCCTGGAAAGCTGATCCCAGGTAAGGATACTGCTTACCATAAGGGTGTCTGCAATATCCTCCATTTCATTTTGGAAAGCAGTAAAGCTGCTGCTTTTTAAGCTTTTTTCTGAGATATAGAGGTAGCCCCAGGACATAACAGCTAAAATAAAAAATGTAATGCCGGCGCAAAGAGCAGCCAGGCGGAGATGTACTTTGCGAAACATAAGCGCTCCTTTAAGCCTCTATTCGGTATCCGATACCTCGGACGGTTCGCAGGTGGACAGAGCTTCCAACAGCTTTCAGCCGCCGCCTGAGAAAATGAATATAATTATCCAGATTGCCTTCCTCCACATCGCTGTCTATGCCCCAGACCCGAGTGAGCAAAAGTGATCGGGAAAGTGTCTGACCGGAATTGCGCAGAAAGGCTTCCAAAAGGGCCCCTTCTCTTTTGGACATACTGCAGGAGCCTTCCGGACCTGCAAGCGTATTTTCTCCCAGGCAATAGGTTAAATCCCCCAAGGTAAGCTGATCATCCTGTGTCATGCGCCGTGGACGGCGGGTGATACAGCGGATTCGAGCCATCAATTCCTCAAATGCAAAGGGCTTCACCAGATAATCGTCCGCACCGGAATCCAGCCCTGTTACCTTGTCATCCAGGGAACCGAGAGCGGTAATAAGAATCACAGGCGTTTCGTTATGGGCCTGGCGCATTCGCTCAAGGATTTCCGTGCCGCTGATAAAGGGGAGCATTCGGTCCAACAGAATCAAATCAGGGATATTTTCTTCAATATAATAGAGAGCTTCCTCTCCGTCCTGGCAGGTGTCAACAAGAAATCCCTCTTTCTTTAACTGAAAGGCCAGGGATTCGTTTAGCTTTTTGTCATCTTCTACTAATAAAATTCGCATAAGGACTCCCGAGTAAGGTTTACTATATGGTATATCCATATTATAGCTAAATTTAGCATATAAATCTTTAAGATTTCTCTAAATTTAAAGCCGGATTACCAGCACAGGGATCGGCGGATTTTTGGGCCGGTTATAATATTGGGAAACAATTACAAGAAATTGTTTTGGACTTAGCCCCTTGAGATAATTTAGTACGGCATCCCGTTCCTCAAAACCGCTGTCACCGCCGCTGTAGATGCAGATAGTCATTATCCCGCCTTTTTTCAGAAGAGAAAGACCTTGTTCGATCGCAGTTAAGGTGGAATCAGACCTTGTGGCAAGCATATGATCCCCGGAGGGCAGATAGCCCAGATTGAAAACAATACAGCTTACACTTTCCGGCTTGGCATAGGTGCTGAGGTGTTCGTGGCTTTTAAGAAGCAAAGTGTAGGAAGAGCCCGGGACACTGTTGGCTTCCAAAAGGGCTTTTGTGTGCAAGAGTGCTTCCTCTTGGATATCAAAGGCAATACAATGCCCCAACGGACCTGCCAATTGGCAGAGCAGCAGGGTATCATTGCCATTTCCCATAGTGGCATCCATGCAGAGATCGCCCGGCTTTACCTGCTGTTTTAAGAAAGAATGATACCAGTCAGTGACCTGAATATTATCCATAAAAATCTCCTCCTTGCTTGTTCCATTTTATCATAAAAGATCCTTTTCCGCATAGCGGAAAAGGAAGTTCAGGGATGCCCATGCGCCATTTCCGGCTTTGGTTTATGGTAGTTCGGCAATGAGATGCATGTGGGTTTGCTATAATTTTTCTGCCAGATGCAAGCGGACAGTGACTTAAGCTTTTGGATATTATTAAACGAAATGATTTGAATAAATTCAGATATAATGCATATAATGTTTTTATGTTTAATATAATTGACAATATACTGCTTTTTGTTTATTATATTAAACATAAGGAGTAAAAACATGAGTAAAAAATCAGCACCAATCATGCCTAAAACACAAAAGACTTTAGGAACTATGGGGGAACAGATTAAGATGGCTCGGCTGCGCCGCAATCTTTCTATGGAATTGGTTGCGGAAAGGGCCGGCATCAGTCGAGCTACCTTGTGGGCTGTAGAAAAAGGAACACCAACTGTGGCAATTGGAACCTATGCAGCAGTGCTGCATGCTTTAGGCGGAATGGACAAAGATTTTGAACAGATTGCCAGGGATGATGAATTTGGAAAAAAACTTCAAGAACTGAATATTCCTACAAGGGCGAGAGCGAAGAGGAGCAAATAAAGGATGGCAAATGTTGATAGAGTGTATGCATATGAAAATTGGAGGGGTCCAAATCCGGAAAAAAATAGGAACACTATATATTGATGGCTGTAGAGGCAGAGGGTGCGAAGGTTATTGCAGCAGGAACAAATGTGGATGAAAAGCGTCTGCAGACAGCAAAATCACTGGGGCTTGACTACACGATTAATGTACAGACAGAGGAATTGAAAAAGTTGGTGGATGAGCTTACGGATGGATACGGTGTAGATGTGGTTTTAGAGTGTTCGGGTTCGGAGGCGGGAATTCGCTCCGGGCTTGAAATGATAAAGAAGCGAGGATGGTTCTGCCAGATTGGTTTGACAGGAAAGCCGATTACCTTTGATATTGAAACAATTTGCTATAAAGAGCTGCATTATAGTGGCTCTATGGCCTCACGCTATTTGAACTGGGAGAAGGGAATCAGGCTGATACAGCAGGGGCTTGTTAAGCTTGAGCCGTTGGCTTCTCATCATTTTCCTCTGAAAGAGTGGGAAAAGGCATTTCAGATGTTTCGTGAAAAACAGGGCTTAAAACTGATCCTGAGAGTCCCGCAAGAGTAAAGAAGAGTGGGGATTATTTTGTGGCGGGTGTTTCGCTTTCTGATTCGTAAAGCCGCTTTAGATTTTCGCATGCATAATCCATATGCGCCTGCATCAGCGTTTCGGCCTGCTCTTTGTTTCGGGAGCGGACAGCGTCTAGAATTGCTTGGTGATCTTTAACAGCAGTGTTCGGTCTGCCGATTTTTTTGGCCACCCTCCATGTCTTATGGAGGGTGCTGTTAAGCAGATCCTCACAGAGCACATAGATACTTTTTAACGCACTGTTGTCCGTGGCTTCAGCAAGACCTCTGTGGAAAGCGCTTTCCAGAGTGGAGCCATTGCCGCCCTCGGCCATCAACGCTGCCATCTTATCAATTCAGTCCTGAAGTTCGTTGATTTGTTCCTCTGTAATATGCTCCACAGCCTTTTTGACAATATAATTTTCCAGAACAGATCGGACTTCCATAATCTCAATCATGGAAATTTCATCTGGATTCACGGTCTTTGAAATATTATTTACAATTTCATCAAAAGAAAGCTGCCGCACATAACTTAAGCCATCCTGCAGCTCTAACACGTTGTTATCAACCATAATGCGAATGGCTTCCCGGATCACGGTCCGGCTTACTCCCATGCTTTCCGCCAATGCACGTTCGGTGGGAAGCATGGGAGTAAGCCGGACTTTAGTTCTCCGGAGCTGATTCTGGCATATAAATTTTAAAATGCTCAATTCGTTATTAAATATATCTCTAATTTCTATGAAATTTTCTGAAGATATTTTTCATGACATGGTATGATTTTAATGAAATAAAAAGTTATACATTTAGAGCGATATGATGATAATTATCAAAAAATAACAAAAGCAAAGCGAGGAGATATCTATAAATAATGTAATAGGAAGGAGTGGACTTATGAGTGCGTTGACAAAAGAGGCTGTTGATCTTATGGAAATTTTACCGGAAAGCGAACAAAATTTTGCATTAGAATTTATCAAAAAGGCAGGTAACAAAAATTGTTGCCTGCCTAATGTATTTGAATGAAATAGGTGGGTGACAATCCACATCTCCTAACCATGGGCGACGGCCGCCTGTTCCGTCCTCAGATTCCATTCAGTAACATTCTATGCATTTATAATTTTATTATACATTAATCAGAATTTATGTCAAGTTTTTTTAAAGTGCCCTTTTCAAGGTATCTCTCAGCATTACAAGTGCTTAATAAATGCAATTTTTGGCATAGCATCGATTGCCGGAATTAATTCGGACTGCTGTCCGAACATATTCTCTATTTACTTCATACAACTTTACAAAAAGAATGGAGGAATCCTTTGGATTCACGCCAACATAATCAGGTGAATTTATAATTACTCCGATATCACGGAAATATTTTTCTTGAAAATTTTAGAGAAAAAATAGAGACTCCCTTGTTATCATACAATCACAATACAAAAGAAAGACGAGGAGAAACCTATGAAAAAGAATCTATGGAAACAAATGAGAATGTTTGCCCTTGCAGGCATAATGAGCTTAGCGCTCTTAGGGTGCGGAGGAAGTGATGACCCAAAGGACGAAACGCCTGTTCAGGAAGAAGGACAGCCGGATGCTTTGGAGCCGGAAGAAAAGGAGTCACCGGAAACATCTCAGTCACCCACGGAAAATGCTCCGAATCAGGGAGAAGACGCGGATAAAAAAGCTGAAAATGCAAATGCGCAGAAAAATGAAGGACCTATCGGAGAAATCACAACATTAGGCGACGGACAGTTTACCATCAAAGAGTTCTACCAAGAGACAGGGGAGGATGGAAGCGAGATTCTGGCTTCCCCGGCAGAAGGTGTTGAAGATGAGGCCGGAACGGAATTAGATACGCTCACAGTGCTCTGCGATGAAAATACCCGCATTTATAAACGGACCATCCGGGACGGTGGAGCCAGCTATGAGGATTCGGAAAGCTCTTTCGAAAAGCTGGAAAAGGGCATGCAGGTAAATCTCAAAGGAAGCTATGAGGGCGATGCATACCGGGCATCTGAGGTTCAGATTGTGGATGTGATTCTGTAAAGCAAGGTATAGTTCATCTTAATCGAATGAAAGCAGAAAGGAGAAATGGATACAAAACATGAAAAAGAAAGGATTCAGACAAATAACAGCATGGCTTATGCTGATGCTGCTGGTATTTGCCGGCGGATGCGGCAAAGGGGGCGGTACCACGCCCGAGACCACATCCCCGCCATCCGGTTCGGGCGAAGCCGGGGAAGAGGGAGACAAAGAACAGAGCATGGGTCGTTATCTGGAATACCAGATCGAGCTTCCGGAGGAATTTGAGTATGCCGATTCCTGGGGGGCATCGGCCGTACAGCTCTTAGAGAGCGGAGAAATCGCCCTGCTGAATGAAAGCGTGGGACTGTATGTGTCCGCAGATAAGGGTGAGACCTGGGAGGCAAGGTCCGCTTCCTGGCTGACGGAATTGTCCGCTAAGGAGGCTTATATCTCCAATCTTGCACTGGCGCCGGACGGGTCAGCGGCCGCTATTTATGCCGGGGGAGTGGATGCGCCGGAAGATGAAAAGGAAGGCTACCATCCTAAATATATCTATGTAGATTCGGAAGGAACACAGAAACCGATTCAGTATACGGATGATGGGGATAACCTGAATGTGCTTTCCTTTGGAAAAGACAGCAGTCTTTACGGCTTCAGCATGGGGGGAAGCGTATATGAGATCAACCGGGAAGACGGTTCCGTACAGGAGATTTGCAAGGCAGACGGAATGACAGATTATGTCTGCTTTACCGAAAAATATATGGTAATCCTTACGACCAGAACCGTAGAGCTCTACGATTTGGAGGCAAAGACCCTGGCCGATAAGGATGAGGTGATTCAAAGCTTCATTTCCGAGGAAGTAGGCGGGGAGGTTGGCAGCAACTCCGGCAGCCATAGTGTGGTGATGGCTTCCGGGGAAGAGGATGTAATCTACCTGGCTCTGGAGAAAGGACTTTACCGTCATGTGGCGGGAGGAACTGTTGTGGAGCAGATAGCGGACGGGAGTATGAATTCTCTGGGAGATCCGCAGATGTACTTGCAGGGAATGATTGCCCTGCCCGAAGACGAATTTATCATTTTATATAACGGTCCCAAACTTTGTCACTATGTCTACGATGCTAGCGTGCCGTCAGTACCGGAGGAACAGCTTACCATCTATAGCCTTGAGGACGAATACACCATCCGGCAGGCCGTAAGCCTGTATCAGAAAAAGAATCCGGGTGTTTATATCCGCTATGAGGTGGGAATGACCGGCGATGACGGTGTAGTTCGTGAGGATGCCATCAAAAATCTGAATACGAAGATCATGTCAGGAAGCGGCCCCGATCTCATAGTGCTGAACGGACTTCCGGAACAGTCCTATAAGGAAAAAGGCATACTTGCGGATTTGACAGAGCTGGAAAAGGGTCTGACCGGAGAAAATGCCCTGTTTCCCAATCTGGTAGACGCATTTCGTGAGGGCGGAAAGCTATATTCCCTGCCTGTACGTTTCCGGCTGCCGTTGGTTGTGGGAGATCCGGACACGGTAAAGGGAATTACCGATCTTGCTTCCGTGGCAGATGCCGTGGAAAGGCTGAGACAGGAGCATCCCCAGGGCGCCATCACACGGCAGATTACAGAGGAACAGGTGTTGTATACCCTGGGACTGTCCTGCTCCGGCGCATGGCTGCGTGAGGATGGAAGCATTGATGAGGCAAAGCTTACGGAATTCCTTACACAGGCAAAACGGATCTACGAGGCGGAAATCGCAGGCTGGGATCAGGCAGAACTGAAAGAAATGCAGGAGCGCATAATCAATCTGTGGGGTCAGGTGGACGGCCTTGTATGGGAAGATTTTAGTGCAAGCGCATTCTCCGTTTCCGTAGATATCGCTATGGAGGATGCTTATCTGGGAATCGGAACATCCAAGGGAATGAATGCGGACTTTAATGTGGTAGCTACGCTGACGGACCAGGAAAGCAACATAGACTATGCCCCCTATCCTGGACAGGTGCCGAACAGCTTTGTACCCGATACCTGCGTTGGAATCTATGCCAATTCCATAGAAAATGAACTGGCTCTTGACTTTTTCCGTTTCCTTTTTGACCAGGAACTGCAGGATTTGGATTTGCCGGGAGGAATGCCTATGAATATGGCATCCTTCGAGAAGCAGAAAATCAACCCCAACGAGGGCAAGGCGAACAGCAGCTTTTCCATAGGAAGCAGCAGCGAAAACGGGAAATCCCTTAGTCTGGAAATCCTGTGGGTGACAGATGAGCATTTTCAGCGCATCCATGATATTGTAGATGCTGCAGATACAGCCAACCGCAGCGATTCCATCATCGAGCAGACTGTTCAGGAGATAGGCTCCAAGGCACTGAGCGGAAGTATCAGCGTGGAAGATGCGGTGAAAGAAATTGTGAAAAAGGCAGCCATTTATCTGGCAGAGTAAAAAGACGGAACTGGAATCAGTAAGAGCCTGCCAGTGCACAAATCGATTTACAGACACATGCATTTGTGGCTGGAAATTGATTTAGAAAGAGGTGTACTGAAAGGCTCTTACGGAACTGGAATCAGTAAGAGGAGGTGGCAAAAACGAAGAAAAGGCAAGGGCTTTTCGGAAGCAAAAATGCCTGGATATGGTTTCTGCTTCCAAGCGGAATTGGAGTTCTGATCTTTGTATGCCTGCCGTTTCTGGACGTGGTCCGGCGGTCGTTTCTGACCGTCGTGACCCAGGAATGGGTAGGCATTCACAATTATCAGCTTATATTTAAAAACCAGGCATTTCTTCTGGCAGTAAAAAACACCCTGCGCTTTACGGCTGTCTGCCTCCCGATTCTCATCGGTCTGGGACTGTTCCTGGCCGTACAGCTAAGCAGGCTTCAAAAAATACAGTTTTTAAAATCCTGCTTCCTGTTTCCCATGGCTATGCCGGCAGCGGCAATCGTGCTGGTCTGGCGGATGGTATTTTCCGGGCAGGGATTTTTGAACCTGCTGTTAAACAGTCTCCATCTGATACCGGAGAGCGGCCCTGTAGATTACATGAGCACAAAAGCGGCTTTCTGGGTACTGGTATTCAGTTATGTGTGGAAAAATCTCGGCTATACCATTGTGCTCTGGCTGGCCGGAATCTTCTCCATTCCCGCCGATATTCTGGATGCGGCACGGGTGGACGGGGCAAATGAGCGGCAATGCTTCTGGCGGGTAGTATTTCCAAATCTGAAGGGTACCCTCTACACCATTACTGTACTGTCCTTCCTGAATTCTTTTAAGGTATTTCGTGAGGCATATCTGGTAGCGGGCTCCTATCCCCATGAGAGCATGTACCTGCTACAGCACCTCTTCAACAACTGGTTTGTAAACCTGGAGCTGGACAAAATGGCTGCCGCCGCAGTCTGCGTGGGAACGGTGCTGTTTCTATTCATTCTACTGCTGCAGAAATTCTGGGATCAAGACGGAAAGGAGGCATAAGCAAATGCACATAAAAACCAATATAAGAAAAATCTGCCTGTTCTCTCTGGCTGTTTTCTTTTTGATGCCGGCGGTTCTGGTGCTGTCGGGAACCATCATCAGCCGTTATGAGCTGGAGCAGTGCCTGGCGCCCTTAACCACCGGAGCCGGAGAGTTTATTGCATGGAAATTCTTTCCCAGGTATCCCACCTTCGAGCACTACGGCCGCATACTGTTCTACACACCCCAGTTTTTTGTGGTATTCTGGAATTCCATGAAAATCGTAGTTCTGGTACTTGCAGGCCAGCTCCTTTTGGCAGTTCCGGCAGCCTGGGCCTTTGCGGTGTACCGGTTTCGCTTCCGAAATGTACTGTTTACCTTGTATGTGGTATTGATGCTGATGCCTTTCCAGGTAACCATGCTCTCTAATTATCTGGTTCTGGATGGTCTGCACCTCATCAACACCCATGGAGCCATTATCTTTCCGGCCATCTTTTCCACTTTTCCGGTGTTTCTGATATACAGGGGGTTTTGTGCGCTGCCCGAGAGTATTATTGATGCGGCCCGGGTGGACGGAGCCGGTGAATGGACTATTTTCTGGCGGATTGGACTTCCCTTAGCCTCCAACGGCATCCTGTCGGCTATGGTCTTAGGTTTTCTGGAATACTGGAATCTGATGGAGCAGCCTCTTGCATTTCTGGAGGACAAAAGCTTGTGGCCCCTGTCCCTGTATCTGCCGGAAATAAGCCTTGACCAGGCGGGCTATTCCTTTGTGGCATCAGTCATAACATTGATACCGCCTGTGTTTGTATTTTTGATTGGCCAGGAATATCTGGAGCGGGGCATAGTAGCTTCGGCGTTAAAGGAGTGATTTCTATATGGAATTATGGAAAAAACAGAAAAAAATCGGAATCGCCTTTTGCATCTTTCTAAGCCTGATGTTTTTGTGTACCTTAATATCTCGGGCAGTCTATGCCTCCAAACTTCCCCAGATAACCACAAAGAAACCGGAACGTACAGCACTTATGCACAGAGTAGAGGCAGAAGGGATTGTACAGCAAGGCATGGAATATGCAGTCAACACCCTAAGCGGCCTGCGCTGCCGGACCGTCCATGCTCATGTAGGTGACCGGATCACCACAGAAACCCTCCTGTTTGAAATCGACATGGAGGACTTGGAAGAACAGATCCGGGATCAGGAAATGACCATTCAAAAGCTGACATTAACCATTCAGGAGCAGGAGCAGAACAAAAACCTGGCAGCAGGGGAAAAAAAGACAGAACAGAATCGGGCAAAGGAAGACTACGACCGGGCGGCAGAGAGTGCACAGGATAATGTAGATCGGGCAAAGGAAGATTTAAAAAGCGCCCAGGATGCCCTGGAAAACCTGAAACAGAGTCCGGCTGCTGCGACACCGGAGGAAGAACGTCAAAAAACTTGGGCAGAGTATAACGCATGGGCGGCAAAAGAACAAGAGCTTCAAGGAAATCTCAAGAAAGCACAGGCAGAAAAAGAGAATGCTGATAAAAAAGTTAAAGATCTGGAAGCAGCGGGAGCAAGTGCCGATTCAAAAGAGCTTGAAGAAGCAAAGGCAAGCCTGGAGGAAGCAAAGAAGAATTTGGAAAAAGCAGAGGAAGAATATAATAACCACACATCTACCCCGGTCAGTAAGCCGGACTACAGCAGCGAGGACGCAGAAAAAGCAGCCTGGGAGGAAAAAAAGAGCTCCCTGGAAAGCAGCATAGGAGCCGCTGAGCGCAGCCTTTCCGATGCCAGAAAAAGCCGTGACGACACACTCCTGGATGCAAAGCGCCGTCTGGACGATTCGGGGAAAGCTTCTGCTGCCGACAACAGCCTGGCCATCAACCGCTTAGAGCTGTCCGTCCTCAAAGAAAAACTGGAAAAATACCAGGAAGTCCTGCGTACGGGCGGCCGCATTTATCCGGAATCCGACGGAATCGTCACACGAATCCAGGTAAGTCCCGGAGAACGAATCCCTGACGGTGCAGCCATAGTCTACGCAGACTTGGAAAGTCCTCTGGAGTTCCACCTGACCTTAACAAAAGACCAGAAAAAATACGTCAACCAAGGCGATACGGCCACCTTGTCCCTGGGAAAATCCAAAGAATCCGTAACCGTAGATTACGTAGCAGCAAGCGAAGCCAGTCCGGAGCTCTTTGAAGCAATCATTTTCCTCCCGCAGGGAGTAGGAACCCTGGGACAGAGCGGTTTATTTACAACGGAAACCCAGACTGACGTCTTTAATTGCTGCATTCCCTTAGAGGCTCTCTACACAGACCAGAACGGAAGAAACTACATTTATACCCTAAAAGAAAAATCCGGAATCCTGGGCCCGGAGCTGGCCGCCGAAATGGTTTATGTAAACGTCCTGGATCAAAACGACAAATATGCTGCCATAGAAGAAGGAGTCATAGACAGCGAAACCGAGCTCATAGTAAGCACCACGGAGCCCCTGTCAGACCGAACCATAGTGCGTTACAAAGAATAAAAACCCAATACCAGGGAGTACCCTAAAATAAGCCGGACGGATTTTCCGATATCAAGTGTCCGCCTGTTCGCAGACGCTCCGTCTGCTCAGAGCGGACATTGCTCAAGAACACCAAGCGAATTATTAAAGTGCTCAAGAGTAATGTCCGAACTGAGCAGACGGAGTGTACGTGAACCGTGCGAACACGGATATGGAAATGTCGTCCGGCTTATTTTAGGGCACTCCCGTCCGTCCTCGAAAACCTACTCATTCACAACCTTCTGCGCCCCTTCTTCTTTCTGTTCATCATTTCCTTCGGAAGGGTCTGTTTTCTCTTCTGCCTCCGATTCGGATACAGCCGCCTTGTTAAGCGCCCGTTCTACTGCATCCAAAATCACAAGAGAAGTATATTGATTTTCCTCCGGATATGTAATATGATCAAGAGACTGAGAAGCAATAATCTGTTCTGCAAGGCTGTCAAGCGCAGGTTCCATCAAGGGATACATTGTAGAAACCATTTCGCTGACATTCACCATCTGGATAGAAGCAATGGAATCTTTATCCACAGTAACAGCAATATCCACAGCATTGCCGTTCAGCATTATGGAAGAAGTATAGACGCCAGGCACATATTTATCAGAAGTATCAGTGGAATCCGGTTTGCTGTCCTTCGGAGCAAACATAAATACCAGAAGAAGGATGAGAATGATACCTAAGGCAACAAAAATGCCGGTATAAATTAACTCCTTCATGCGGAGAACCACAATTTTAGTTTTTGAGCTCAAAGAAAGCCCCTCCTGTACAATTCGATTGCTATAGCTTATGCAAAAAAAAGAGGGAATATGATTGGAAAAGCAGGAAACCGTATAAGAAATAAAGGGATGTATAAACTAGAAAGTTAATATATCAAAACCAGGGCAGAAAGGAATCAGGGTATATGAAAAAAAACAGCCAGACCGTTATAAAAGAATATCTGATGATAGTGATCGGAACGGGGCTCATAGCCTTTGCCGTAGCTTCCATCTACGATCCTTCCGGTTTTGTCACAGGAGGCTTTTCCGGTCTGGCTATAATTGTGAAACAGCTTACTGAAGATATAGTTCCCGGCGGTGTATCTCTGGCTGTTACGAACTTTGTCTTAAATATCCCTGTATTTCTTATTGCAATCCGCCTAAAGGGGTGGAGGTATATTGTAAAAACAGTCTTTGGAACCGTGATGTTATCCATCTGGCTGGCAATTTTACCGGTAATTCCCATAGCAGAAGGCGATTTTCTGCTGACGGCTCTCTATGGAGGCGTGGTGATGGGCATTGGAATTGGCCTTGTATTCTTGAGTCAGGCCACTACGGGCGGTACAGATCTTATAGCAGCCATTATTCAGCATTTCTGGCGGCACTACAGCATAGCGGATATTATGCAGGTAATAGATGCATTCATCGTCCTGGCGGGAGCTTATCTTTTTGGTATCCAGATGGCCCTCTACGCAGTAATATCCATTTACCTGGTATCCAAAGTGTCAGACGGCATTATAGAAGGGTTGAAATTTTCCAAGGCCGCCTTTATTATCACGAAAAAACCAGATGAGCTGTCCCGGATATTGATGGAAGATCTGAGCAGAGGAGTAACAGGCCTTTCCGCAACAGGCATGTATTCCGGAGAAAAGAAAAACATGCTTTTTTGCGTGGTTTCCCGAAAGGAGATTGTGCGCTTAAAAGAGCTGGCCTTAAGCCTTGATCCGGATGCTTTCGTGATAGTGACAGATGTTCGGGAGGTTTTAGGAGAAGGCTTTATCGAGTCCTGATCTTGGAAATGATTTCTTTTGTGAACAATGTATAAGGAAAAAATTGGAATAAAATCCCGGAAAATCGAGGAAATGCATAAATTTTTTTGTATTTCCTCTTTTCTTTTTTGTAATTTTGCATTAATATATAGATTAGGTATTTTTATTTTCACATAAAAAAGGGGTATTTTTATTGGCCATATTGTCGGAGAAATCAGAAGGGCATAATTGGCGATATGCACAAAGAAACTAGCAGAAGGAGCAAGAAAGACTATGATTTCAAACCAGATATTACAGAACACGATTGAGGGGTTGAAGGGGATTACCCGAATTGATCTTTGCATCATTGATACAGAAGGAAAAGTATTGGCCTCCACGTTTCCGGAGGCGGACACCTATACGGGCTCCGTACTGGCATTTATTGATTCTCCGGCGGACAGCCAGGTGATACAGGGATTCCAGTTTTTTAAGGTTTTCGACGAAAACCAGCTGGAGTATATTCTGCTAATCAATGGAGGCAGTGAGGATGCCTACATGATTGGGAAAATAGCGGTTTTTCAGATTCAGAATCTTTTGGTTGCCTATAAGGAGCGCTTTGATAAAGATAACTTTATCAAGAATCTGCTTCTGGACAATCTGCTTTTGGTAGATATTTATAATCGAGCAAAGAAGCTTCATATTCAGGCAGAGGTTCGCCGGGGGGTTTATGTGATTGAGACGGGGAGAGAAAAGGACAGTGCATCTTTGGAAAGTCTGCGAACTCTCTTTGGCACTAAGTCCAAAGATTTCATTACTGCCGTAGATGAGAAAAATATCATCGTAGTTAAGGAACTAGCTGAGAATGAAGGCTATCCGGAGATGTATAAGACAGCTAAAGTAATTAAGGATCTGCTTGCAAACGAGGAAGAAGAGCAGGTACATATTGCTTACGGGACCATCGTGGGAGAGATTAAAGAAGTATCACGTTCCTACAAAGAGGCACGTATGGCTTTGGACGTAGGGAAGATCTTCTTTGAAGAGAGGGATATTGTGGCATACAGCACATTGGGAATCGGGCGGCTGATTTATCAGCTTCCCATCCCTCTGTGTAAGATGTTTATCCGAGAGATTTTTGACGGGAAATCCCCGGATGATTTTGATGAAGAAACGCTGACTACTATTAACAAATTTTTTGAAAACAGTCTGAATGTTTCTGAGACCTCCAGACAGCTCTACATTCACCGGAATACACTGGTATACCGCCTGGATAAGCTTCAGAAAAGTACAGGTCTGGATCTTCGGGTATTCGAAGATGCCATTACCTTCAAGATTGCTCTGATGGTTGTGAAGTATATGAAGTACATGGAGACCATAGACTATTAAAGACAGCAAGAGTCCGAGCAGCGCCGAAAAGATTTGCAGATGCACAGGCGGGTGCGGAACTCAAAACAGGAGATTGAAAAGTACTGAGGAGAGAAAAAATGATCGATTTGGAAAATGTGACAAAAGCCTATTCCACAGGCAATCATGCCCTGAACGGCGTCAGCCTGCACATTGATAAGGGCGAATTTGTCTTTATTGTAGGAGACAGCGGATCAGGAAAATCCACCCTGATCAAGCTTTTGCTGAAAGAGCTGGAACCTACATCGGGAACGATTAAAGTAAATGGAATTAACTTAAATAAGATGAAACAGAGGTCCGTTCCCAAATACCGCCGGAAGATTGGAGTGGTGTTTCAGGACTTCCGTCTGCTGAAGGACAGGAATGTATATGAAAACATAGCATTTGCCCAGAGGGTTGTAATTACCCCCTCAAAGACCATTCGTAAAAATGTGCCGGCCATGCTGTCCCTGGTGGGATTGGCCGAGAAGTACAAGTCTTATCCCAAGCAGCTTTCCGGCGGAGAACAGCAGAGAGTGGCGTTGGCCCGGGCCTTGGTAAACAAGCCCAACATTCTTCTGGCGGACGAGCCTACAGGAAATCTGGATCCGAAGAACTCCAAGGAGATTATGAAACTTCTGGAGACCATTAACGAAAGAGGGACCACCGTTGTGGTAGTAACCCATAATCAGGAGATTGTGGATCAGATGAAGAAGCGAGTGATTGCAATGCATAGAGGCGTCATTATCAGTGACGAGCGTAAAGCTGGGTACATACAACATGCGAATTAGCACCATTGGCTACTGCTTAAAGCAGGGCCTGAAAAATATCTGGAGAAATAAGATGTTTTCTCTGGCTTCCGTTGCAACCATGTCCATCTGTATTTTTCTGTTCGGCCTTTTTTTCTGTGTAGTGCAGAACTTTCAGTATATGGTGAAGGAAGTAGAGAGCGGCGTATCAGTGACGGTGTTTTTTGATGAAGCAGTTTCTTTTGATCAGGCAGCTATGGATGAAATTGGCGCCAAGATTAGGGCAAGAGACGAGGTGGAGGAAGCGGAGTTTGTTTCGGCAGATCAGGCATGGGAAGAATATAAGTATATTTACTTTGCAGAGGCTCCGCAGCTTGCAGACGGATTTGCCAACGACAACCCTTTGGCTAAGCAGGCTCATTATGTGATCCATCTGAAGGATGTGGAGGATCAAAACAGTTTAGTAGAGTATCTGGAGTCTATGGAGGGAATCCGCAAAGTCAATAAATCTGTAGAAGTAGCCAAGATTTTGTCCAGCTTTAATTTGCTGATAGGCTATGTGTCAGTAGCCATTATCATTCTGCTGCTGTGTGTGTCAGTATTTCTGATCAGCAATACAGTAACTATCGGAATTGCGGTTCGGAAGGAAGAGATTGCCATTATGAAGCTTATCGGTGCAACCAATTCCTTTGTGAAAGCTCCCTTTGTAGTGGAGGGGCTTCTGATTGGATTGATAGGAGGTGCGATCCCCTTAAGTCTTTTGTATCTGCTCTATACGAGACTTATGAATTATATGGGAGGACAGTTTAATGATCTGGCCGGACTGATCCAATTCCTGCCGGTAGATGTGATGTTTCAAACACTGCTTCCTGTGGGGATGGCTCTGGGAGCAGGTATTGGATTTTTCGGAAGTTATCTTACGATTCGGAAGCATTTGAGAGTTTGAAATCGGCAGATAAAGAGGGATACTGAAAGAGATGAAAAGAAAGCATTATATTCATATGCTGCTTTTGGCAGCGATTTTGACAATAACAATCGTTTATTCTGGGAGAGGCCCGGCATGGGCTTCGGAAGCAGAGATTTCCGCTGGAGGTTCAACTTCTGAGAACTCGTCAGGGGGTTCAACCTCCGAGAAAACAACGTCGTCTGGTTCTGCTCAAAAGATAAACACAGATGAATTGGAGAAGAAGAAGGAGGACGCATTAAATAAAATTGAGGATATCAAATCAGATTTAAATCAGATAAAGAAAAATATTGAGCAGTTAGAAGCCGATAAGAACAATCTGAAAAGCTATATTTCCCGCCTGGATCAGGAGGCAGCTTCTCTTTCGGCGCAGATTCAGAAGCTGAATGAAGATATTGAGGCAAAAAAGGAGGAGATTGTTCAGGCGGAGGAAGAACTTGATGAAGCTGAACAGGTGGCAGATCAGCAGTATGAGGATATGAAGCTTCGAATTCAATATCTCTATGAGGCTGGGAACCCTTCTTATCTGGAGATGCTTTTGACTGCCGACAGCATTGGAGACTTTTTGAATAAGTCTGCCTATGTAAAAGAAGTGTCACAATATGATCGAAAGATGATGGATGAATATATCGCTCAAAAGGAGGCGGTTGCCGCAGCGAAGGAAGTTTTGGAATCTGAGGAGGAAGAATTGAACTTGATGGCAGATGCTGCCGAGGAACAGAAGGAAACGGTAGATGCCCTCATTAAGAAAAAGACGGCAGAGATCCAGAGTTACCAAGCTCAGATTGATAGCCAGAACAGTGATGCGGCAGAGTTTCGTGAGGATCTGGAAGAGCAGGAGAAGCTTCTGAATCAGATTGAAGAACAGATCGCAGCTGCGGCTCTTGCCAATGCCAGCATGGACGATGGAGACGGAGGAGCTTCTGGGTTTGTCTGGCCTTGTCCCAGCAGCAGACGGATTACCAGTGAGTTTGGTCCAAGATCACAGCCTGTTCCGGGAGCCTCTACCAATCATAAGGGGATAGACATTGGAGCTTCTCATGGGTCATCCATTGTGGCGGCAGCAGCAGGGAGAGTTACCACGTCAACCTATAGCGGCTCGGCTGGAAATTATATAGTAATTTCTCATGGCAATGGGCTTTCCACGGTATATATGCATTGTTCAGCCCTTTACGTATCGGTAGGCGAAGCAGTTAGTGCCGGACAGAGCATTGCGGCGGTGGGATCGACTGGCTTCTCCACGGGTCCGCATCTGCATTTTGGCGTGATTAAAAATGGAGCTTATGTGAATCCGCACAATTATGTGGGATAGAATAAAAGAAAATAGCGTATAGTTAAATAAGGAAACCAGGGGGGATGCCGCAGAACAAGACACAAGTAAGAAACTTGTTTTGCGACAGCCCCCTTCGGTTGTAGGAGATGAGAACAACATGAATGACAAAAAACAATTGTGGAAAGGAATAGCGATCGGATTTTCTCTGACCTTGATCCTGATCCAGACAGTGATGTTCTGTAATAATTTTCTGAGTGAAAAATCAGAAAAAGAAAAACAGATTAATCTGACAGATGAGCAAATACAGGAAAAGCTCACGGAGATTGAATCTCTGATGAATGAGTATTATTTGGATGAACTGGATTCAGAACAGATAGAAACCTGGCTTTACAAAGGGGCAGTGGCGGGGCTCGGTGATCCTTATGCGGCCTATTATACACAGGAGGAATATCAAAGCCTGCGTGACTCCACCAATGGCAGCTATTGCGGGATTGGAGTGGAAATTTCGCAGAATATTTCCACAGGTATTGTTACAATTACCAGAGTTTTTGAGGATGGGCCGGCAATGGAGGCAGGGATACGCCCGGGAGATATTCTTTATAAGGTGGGGGATGAAGAGGCAACTGGCCAGGACTTAAACATGATTGTTTCTATGATAAAAGGGGAAGAGAATACAGAAGCTCACATTAGTGTTGTTCGGGATGGTGAAGATGATTATTTGGAATTTCAGGTAAAGCGGCGAACGATTGAGATCCAGACGGTTGGATATAATATGCTGGAGGATCAGATAGGCTATATTTCCATAACTTCCTTTGATGACGTAACAACGGACCAGTTTATGAAGGCTATGGATGATCTGGAGTCCCAGGGACTTGAGGGACTGGTTATTGATCTGCGTAATAACGGAGGCGGCCTTGTTTCCAGTGTGTGCGCAATTTTGGATAGGCTGCTTCCGGAAGGCCTGATTGTTTATACGGAAGATAAATATGGGAACCGGGAGGAAGAAACCTCTGATGCAGAAAATTATTTTGATAAGCCGCTGGTGGTTCTGGTAAATGGAAACAGTGCAAGTGCATCAGAAATTTTTGCCGGAGCCATCAAGGATTATGAATTGGGTTCTCTTGTGGGAACTACAACCTATGGAAAAGGGATTGTGCAGAAGATTTATCCTCTAAGTGACGGGACGGCAGTGAAGCTGACAGTTTCCAAATATTATACGCCAAAGGGAAATAATATTCATGGAATCGGTATTGATCCAGACGTGGAGATAGATTTGGATGAGGATTTGAAAAAAGAAGCAGTAGTTACTGTGGGAGAAGATAATCAGTTACAAAAAGCTATAGAAGTGTTGAAAGAAGAAATGAAATAGATGTGACTGTAAGATGAGCCGGAAACCTTAAGATGAGAAAGGATTCCGGCTTATTTTGCTGTTAGTACGAGAATGCTGCAATGTAATGAAAATAAAAAAATCAAAACGTTCATAAAATATCGGAATGATTGTGCAGTCATCACAATGATACAGGGAAAAATGCAATAAAAAACGGATTTAAATGTACATAACGAACAAAAATTTCAAATTAACCATAAAAAGAACATAAAATAGTTCAAATAATCATAAAAATGATTGAAAGAAATGAGCGGTTTCAGTAAAATATAAATATCAAGAAACAAAGAAACTTATAAAAGAAAAGGAGATGAGGGAAATGTCCAAAGTGAATGAAATCACACGAGAAAGCTGGATTATGAGTACCTTCCCAGAGTGGGGAACCTGGCTGGTGGAGGACATCGAGAGCGAGGTGGTGGCTCCCGGCAATGTGGCCATGTGGTGGCTGGGGTGTACAGGTGTCTGGTTCAAAACTCCAGAGAACACCAACATTACCATTGATCTGTGGTGCGGAAATGGCAAGAGAACCCATGGCGATAATAAGATGAAGCCAGGGCATCAGATGGCAAATATGTGCGGCGGCCGCCTGATGCAGCCAAACTTAAGAAATGTGCCATTTGTAATTGATCCCTTTGCGTTCAAACATGTGGATGCAGTTCTGGCAACCCATTACCATCAGGATCACATGTCCGCTGAGTGGGCAGCACATGTCATCCAAAGCGGCATGACAACGACAGATGAGAACGGCAAGGAGATTCCGGTTCCTTTCATC
The DNA here is from genome assembly GCA_910574255.1 of Clostridia bacterium. Lineage (GTDB taxonomy): Bacteria > Bacillota > Clostridia > Lachnospirales > Lachnospiraceae > Laedolimicola. The sequence goes on along the minus strand of CAJTAK010000004.1, from coordinate 168,421 downwards.
GGGCCGAAAAAATCAGTAGAGACCTGGATGAAATGGGGCGTTCCCCAGGAGCGCTGCATTACCGTAAAACCGGGAGACGTCATTAAGATTAAGGATTTGGAGATTGTAGCATTAGACAGCTTTGATCGAACCTGTATTGTGACGACAGATGACACAAGCGAGAACAGAGAAGAGCTGACGGGAGTCTGCCCTACAGATATGGATGATAAGGCTGTAAACTACCTGGTAAAGACTCCAGGGGGCAATATATATCATTCCGGTGATTCGCATTTCTCTATCTACTTTGCAAAACATGGCAAGGATTATGATATTGATGTGGCGTTTGGCTCATTTGGAGAAAATCCCATTGGTATGCAGGATAAGATGACCTCTATTGATATCCTGCGCATGGCGGAGAATCTTCAGTGTAAGGTTGTAGTTCCCATTCACTGGGATGTATGGACAAATTTCCAGGCCGATTGTGAGGAAATCAAGGTTCTGTACGACTTCAAGAAGGATCGCAACGAGTACAAGTTCCATCCCTTCTTCTGGCAGGTGGGAGGCAAGTATACCTACCCACAGGATAAGGATAAAATTTACTATCATCACAGGAGAGGTTTTGAGGACTGCTTTGAGCATCCCCAGAACATACCATTCCGCTCTTGCCTGTAACGAAGTAAACAGCCCGAGAGCAGAGTATATCCCTTTATGCGCAGAACATGTGCAAATTAATGGAAGGAGAAAGGGAAATATTATGTTAAGAGAGTTTGTAGAGAAAAAGCATTATCTATTTGCAGAGGAAGCGCCGGATTGGAAGGAAGCTATCCGCATGAGCTGCCGGAGCCTGGAGGCGGATGGGACAGTGGAAGCCAACTATAAGGAAGACATCATTGCCTGTGTGGAGAAGCACGGTCCCTATATTGTGATTATGCCTAACGTTGCGATGCCTCATTCCCAGGAAAATGCCGTAGGCGTGAATAAGACGGCTATTGGCTTTATGAAGCTGGAAAAACCAGTGAGCTTTGCCGCTGGAGACCCAGAAAAGGATGCCCAGTTATTTTTCACTCTGGCTTCCTGCAATCCCGAGCAGCATCTGAATAATATGATGAAGCTGTCTGATATGCTTATGGATGAAAATGTGGTAAAAGCTTTGGAAAAAGCAAAGACACCGGAAGATTTATTGAAGATTCAGGAGCAATACCTGGATTAACAAAAGGTAAAATAAGGAATGTATGTTGGAAAGGAGTAAGTGTATGGATATTTTAATGAGAGTGTGGTCGTATTTTGCTACAAATATTTTACAGCAGCCGGCATTTATGATTGGCCTGATTGTAGCTCTTGGTTATATTTTGCTGAGAAAACCTTGGTATGATGTACTTGCAGGTGTAATTAAAGCAATTGTAGGATATTTGATTTTGACAGTTGGTTCATCAGGATTGGTCAGTAACTTCCGCCCTGTATTGGTAGGACTGAAAGATCGTTTCAATATGGATGCTATGGTTATTGACCCCTACTTCGGACAGAATGCAGTTACTGCAGGCGTAGAAGAAGTGTTCGGAAAAGGCTTTGGCGATGCCATGATTCTTCTGCTGATTGCATTTATCGTAAATATTCTGCTGGTACGTTTCAGCAAGATTACAAAGCTGCGTGCTCTGTTTACTACAGGGCATGTACAGGTACAGCAGGCAGCAACAGCTTACTGGCTGATTATGTTTGCACTTCCGGGTCTTTTGACGCATAATGTGGCTCTGATTGTTGTTATGGCAGTGATTCTTGGAGCATACTGGGCAGTGGGCTCCAACCTGATTATCAAGCCCTGCCAGGAATTGACAGACGGTGCAGGCATTACATTAGCCCATCAGCAGATGTTCGGCATTGCTCTGAACACCTGGCTGGCAGAAAAGTTTTTTGGTAAGAAGAAGGATGGCAAAGAAGTTAAGAAGATTGATGATATTGAGCTTCCGGGCTTTATGTCCATCTTCAATGAGAACATGGTATGTACTTCTATTCTAATGCTGATTTTCTTTGGAGCAATTCTCTGTATCCTGGGAAGAGATTACCTGACAGAACAGGGTTTCCTGGCAGAAGGCGCAAGTATGGTATTCTATGTTATTCAGACATGTCTGTACTTTGCAGTATATCTGGCAATCCTGCAGCTGGGCGTTCGTACTTTCGTTACGGAGCTGACGCAGTCCTTCCAGGGTATTGCAGATAAGATTCTTCCGGGTTCCGTACCTGGCGTAGACTGCGCAGTAGCATTTGGTTTCGGGTCTGCTAATGCGGTTCCTCTGGGCTTCCTGGCAGGTTTTGTAGGACAGATTCTTGCAATTGTAGTTTTAGTAGCGCTGCAGAGCCCTGTACTTGTAATCTGCGGATTCGTCCCGGTGTTCTTTGATAATGCAACCATTGCAATCTTTGCAAATGAGAAGGGCGGTATTAAGGCAGCACTTATTCTGCCATTTATTTCTGGTCTTTGCCAGGTGTTTGGTTCTGCGCTTATTGCAGGCTGGGTAGGAATGGCAGCATACGGCGGATACCTTGGAATGTGGGATTGGGCCGTTGTATGGCCGATAATGACTGGCGCAATGAAGTTCTTAAGCTATGCAGGCGTTGCAATTGTAGCTATTGCACTTTTGGCAATTCCCCAGCTTCAATATCGTGCAGATAAGGAAGGCTACTTCCTGATGACCGAGGATTATGAGGCATACAAAGAGATGAAGGAAAAAAGAGCAGCAAAATAAAAAAGTAATAGAAAAAGATTGATTTTTATGAAAAATTTTACTATCATAATGATAGAACAATCATAAATTTCACAAACAAAAAGAAAAGGAGATTGTGGCTATGGCAAAGGAGAATATGAGTTTTTTGGTATGCTGTGCAAATGGAGCAGGTTCTAGCTTGATGATGAAGATGACGCTGGAAAAGACGCTCAAGAAATTGGGCATTAAGCCGGGCAAGATTCATCATTGCGCCCTTTCCGAGGGAAAGAGTGCAGCGCCTCAGTTCGATGTAGTATTTTGTGCACAGAACTTTACCAACATGTTCAAGGATGCTGAGAAGAAGGGAAGTACTGTGATTGGCCTTCGTAATATTATGTCTATGCAGGAGATGGAAGAGAAGCTGAAAGAAGCCGGTATCGAATAAGAAGGATAAAGGCATTTGTATAACGAAGACAGCCGAGAAGAGAGTGTCTTCCGGGTAGAATCAGCCGGAAGGCAACTCTCTTTTTAGCTTTGTAAAGGAGGGAGAACCCTATGAAAATGAGCCGGACTATTGTAAACGGCCGGAGAGAAAAAGTATTGGAGCTTGTGCGGGAGAATGGCAATGTGTCGGTCAATCAACTGGCAGAGCAGTTTCAGGTATCTCCCTTAACTATTCGAAGAGATCTGCAGTACTTGGAGGATCACAAGCTTCTGGAACGTTTTTATGGAGGAGCCAGAAATAACAATACGCTGACTGGAGCCGATTTTGGAGAAAATCAAAAGCAGCTCCGCAGAGAGCGGATAGCCAGGTATGCGGCCAGCCTGGTGGAAGATGGGGACAGTATTTTTATCAATACCAGTTCTACCGCCCTGGCTATGGTGAAATATATCACCAGCAGAAATGTAACGATTATAACCAACAATGGAAATATTATAAATGAAAAAAATCCATCCCATGCCACCATTATCCTTTTGGGAGGAGAGCTACGCTATGTAAAGGGCGCCATGGTAGGGGATTTTGCCATGAATAATCTGAGCCAGGTAACTGCGAAAAAGAGCTTTATGGGGTGCGGAGGCATTAGCCCGGACACGGGAATGACCACAGAACTGCTCAATGAGGTAAACCTCAATCAGATGATGTTTGAGCGTGTGAGCAGAGCTTCATATATTTTGGCAGACTGTACTAAGCTGGGAAAGCGGAGCAGTTTTATAAGCTGTCCTCCGGAACTAATAGCCAATATTATTACGGATACAGATGCCCCTATGGAGATTGTCCGAGAGTTTCAGGAAAAGGGGATTTGGGTTCATCAGGTAGATTAGGAGGAAAAAATGAAAATAAATAAAATCAAAACACATGAATTGGAAAAATGTTATTCCATTTGTCCGCTGAATTATAACGGCAAGAAGCATATACTGATTGCCGCAGAGAAGGTCAATAAATGCCTTCTCTTTGATTTGGACGGCAATTTGGAAGAAACAGTATGGGAGGGACCAGGAGGAACCATGACTATGGTACAGCTTCCGGGAAGCAACGGGGAATTCCTTGCAACTCACAAGTTCTATTCTCCCAATGACTCCAAAGAAGCAAAGATTATTTTGGCATCCCCAAAAGGAAAGGATAACTGGGAGATTAAGACGCTGGTGGATCTGCCCTTTGTGCATCGCTTCGATATTCTTACCAGCGGCGGAGTGAATTATCTTATTGCCTGCGCATTGAAGTCGGGGCATGAGCATAAGGAAGATTGGAGCAGCCCGGGAAAGATTTGGGTGTGTGAGCTTCCGGAGGATTTGAGCGAGATCAATGAAGAAAATCAACTTTCCCTCACGGTTTTAAAAGAAGGACTTTTAAAGAATCATGGTTATTGCCGTGTGGAAGAAGCAGACGGCGTATGGGCAGCAGTTGCGGCGGACAATGGTATTTTTAAAGTAATTCCTCCGGTCAGAAAGGGCGGAGAATGGACGGTGGAGACCCTGATAGAAGAAGCGGCCAGCGATATGACCTTTGCAGACTTTGACGGAGACGGCGAGAAGGAGATGCTGGTGATGGCACCATTTCATGGGGATACTATCCGGATTTACAAGATGGTGGATGGTGCGTATACCTGTATAAAGACTTTTGAAGAAAAATATGAATTTGCCCATGGCATCTGGGGAACAGAGATTGATGGCAAAGGTGCAGCCATCATCGGACACAGAAAAGGGAAACGAAATCTTCTGGCATGTATCTACGATGGCAGAGATTATGTTATGGAGGTTTTGGATGAGGATGTAGGACCGGCAAATGTGCGCAGTTATGACAAGGGTACAAAGACAGGCCTGGTGTCCGCTAACCGGGAAATTGATGAAATTGCATTCTATGAGATAGAAAGCTTATAAAGGAGAAAGAAGGAAAAATGATGAAAGCGTACACCATTGGCCTGTATGAGAAGGCTATGCCAAAAGAACTGAGCTGGAAGGAAAAGCTGAAAGCGGCAAAGGAAGCGGGATATGACTTCGTGGAGATCAGTATTGATGAGACCGACGAAAAGCTGGCCCGTCTTGAATGGACGAAGGAGGAACGCCTGGAACTTATAAAGACAATGTTTGAGGTGGGAATCCCCATTCGTACTATGTGTTTGTCAGGACATCGAAAGTATCCAATCGGAAGCGGTGATCCGGATATCTGTAAGAGAGGAATGGAGATTATGGAAAAAGCAATTCAGCTTGCAGATGATCTGGGGGTCCGCATTATTCAGCTTGCAGGCTATGATGTGTATTATGATCCTTCTACCCCGGAAACGGCAGCCAGATTTGGGGAGAATTTAAAAAAATGCACACTTATGGCAGCCAGAGCCGGTGTCCTTATGGGTTTTGAGACCATGGAAACAGAATTTATGAATACCTGTCAGAAATCTATGGACTATGTGAAAGCTGTCAATTCTACCTATTTGAATGTTTATCCAGATTGTGGTAATATAAATAATGCGGCGATTACCTATGGTACAGATGTGCTGGAGGATTTGAGAAGCTGCAAGGGTCATATTACTTCTATGCATCTGAAAGAAACAGAGCCAGGAAAGTTTCGGGATATGATGTTTGGGGATGGACAGGTGGATTTCCCATCAATGATTGACACAGCATGGGCCATGGGTGTACGCAAATTTGTAACAGAGTTCTGGTATCTTGGCAACGAGAAATGGAAAGAGGATCTGCTTTTTGCCAATAAGTCCATGAGGACTTTACTGGATCAAAAAGAAAATTAAGACAGGGAAGGAGAAAGAACATGTTAGAAGCACTGAAAAAACAGGTTTATGAGGCCAATATGGAGCTGCCCAGGCGGGGGCTGATTACCTACACGTGGGGAAATGTCAGCGGAATAGACCGGGCAAGCGGTTTATTCGTAATCAAACCCAGCGGAGTGGATTACGATGAATTAAAGCCGGAAGATATGGTTGTCATGGATCTTGACGGCAATAAGGTGGAGGGAGATTACAATCCTTCTTCCGACACGCCTACACATCTGGAGCTCTACAAGGCATTTACAGAGGTAGGGGGCATTGTGCATACCCATTCTCCCTGGGCGACCTCCTGGGCACAGGCAGGAAGAAGCATTCCCTGTTACGGAACTACACATGCAGATTATTTTTATGGAGAGATTCCCTGCGCCAGAAGCCTGACAGCAGAGGAGATCAACGGAGAATATGAGAAGAATACAGGTCTGGTAATTATTGAAACATTCCAGGGAAAGAATCCCATGCATATTCCCGGCGTGCTCTGCACTAATCATGGCCCCTTTACCTGGGGAACCGATGCGGATAACGCTGTTCACAATGCAGTTGTTCTTGAGGAAGTGGCAAAGATGGCCTGTCGTACAGAACTGTTAAAGCCCGGCGCAGCGCCGGCGCCCCAGGTGATTCAGGATAAGCATTTCCTGCGGAAGCATGGAGAAAATGCTTACTATGGACAGATAAAAAGATAGTGTGAAATAAGATAATATAAAAAGAGACTGCCGCAAAATGTGAGCTTTTATTTCATTTGCAGCGGTCTCTTTTCGTTTTTGCTCATTTAGAAAAAATGGCTTTTATAGATGGGGAGGTGCCGCCCCTCAATTGTATTTGAATCGTTGGCGCTGTAGAATTGGACAAAATCTGGCAGTCTGTGACTTCCCAGCCCAAGAACGTGTGACCATCTAATGGTTCAGCAGTAAGGGTTAAAGGATAATCAGTGTAATAACTTCCCGTCCAGCTGCCGGATGTAAGATCCGGGGAGAGGGTATTCAATGTTATGATTCCGCCCTCCGGGTTCTCGGCGGACAGGGTCAAAGGAACAAGCTCTCCGGTCAGGGAAAAATGTTTGGCAAGGTAAGGGACGATTGCGTCATATCGGTTTGCAAAAAAGCTGCGCAGTTCTTCTATTTGATCTTCAAAAGGTGCATCCAAAGGGACCGTATTCCAGCGTTCGTAGCTTTTGGCGGCGGCATTGGAATATTGCGCTTCCAACTGATCAAGGAGGGGCAAAACTCTGGAAGGCTTAAAATTCTCATTGGCCATATCCATAAAGGTCAAAACAAACTGACGCCGGAAATCCTCATTTCTCATGAGGGAAGGCATAGGTTCGTCATCCAGAAATCCGGCAGGAGAATAGTCGGGACAATCTACAAAGGAGTCGATCAAATAGGCCGGTGAATCTGAATTGATTCCAACGCCAAGAGAATCATCCAGATCGTAAAGCATCCATCGCCATTTTCCGTCTTCATATTCTTTCCAGCCAGGAAGGGAGGCTCTCCACGTAAATACATTGCCGCCCAGAGGCTTTGAATCTGTATTGGCAATATAGATATTGGTGCACATCCAATCAATAAAGCTCTGCATATCCATCAGTTCCTGAAGATCCTCATAAAGTCCTGGGTCGGACATGTCCAAGTCCAGGTAATTCTGAAGATATTGGAACTGGGATACATCATCGGGATCTCCCTCCTGAACTTCCCAGGCAGTCTTGATTAGAAGACTGTTTTCTTTTTCTATTCCATAGTGGTTTTCCAGGTATTCTGCAGAATATTTTTCCATTAAGTAATACATTCCCCAGTATTCTCCGTTTAGAAAAACCTGACAGGGTGTATATCTCTGAACGGCAGCAGAACGATCTTCCACCAAAGAAAAGAAAAATACTTTTTTCAGCTCTTTGCTGCTGTTTAAAATCAGATCTGGATAAGAAAAACCAGTATCAAAAAAAACAGGAGCAAAGGTATCGGAACCATAACGCTTTCTGGCAAATAGAGTAAAGCTTTTTTGCGGAAAGCTTCGGGATTCATTTCCGCGAATGCGGATACCGCATTCTTCTTCTAACAGCAGGCTGTGACTGCTGTCCATAAGAGTCAGATGGGCAGGCCGTTCAGAAATAGTTCCTCTCAGATAGTAATTCAGGTAATCTGTTAATTTGCTCCAAGAAAGATCGGGACTGATTTCCGCATTTGCAACCCCCTGCTCATAGCGGCTGCCGCGGACATAGATTCCGCTATGATCATCAAAAAGATTTGCAGGATCTGTCACAAGGGAGAGAACGGAAATATTTTCCAGGCCGGTTTTCTTTTCAAAGTCAAGAAAATAGGAAGCAGTAATTGTTTGACTGTAGTTTCCGCTTTCGTCATATGCAGCTGCCCGCAGAATCAGTGCTTTGTCAACAGGTGTGTCAGGGGAAGCATAGGCGCTCGTTTGTGAAGTGATATCTTCCCGAACTGAAAATACATTACTGTTTGGACTTGGATCTGAAAAAGTCAATGGTCCTGTATAGAAGTAATCATCTGGTGTGGGTTCACTTCCATCCAAAGTATAATAGACAGAAAGATTCTCGGGGACCTGAATCTGAACTGTAAATGGGGCAGTATAAAAACCGCTTTCCATAGAAAAAGCAGGAGACTCCAACAGGAGAGAGGCAGTTTGGTTAGAAGCTCCGGGAGACGGACGCATCGCTTTTGGAACTCCCATACCATCCTCTGTGCGTGCATATACGATTCCAGGGGACAGAGAGGGAATAAAAAGAGAGTCAATGGGGAAAAAGTTTTTAGTGCCATTTTGGGATTCGGCGCAGTAACTAAGGGTGATGGTTTCATTTTCGGAGAGACGGAAAGGCAGACTGTCATAACCCTCGGGAACAGAGCCGTCTCCGCCGTCGGCATAGACTACATAGTAGCCGCCTGCCGGAATGATGCCGCCAGACAGGGGGACCAGAGCATAATCTTTGGTGGTATCTGACAGATACAGGTGATCCAGCGAGATCTCCGTATCAGAAGGATTATACAGTTCAATGTAATCCTCATAGATAAATGCTTCACCGGTCTTAGTTCCAGGGTTTATGGTACAGACCTCATTGATGCGGAGAAGAAAAGCAGGTTCGTCAGGATGCGCCTGGTAATAGGAAGCGGAAACGGAAGAAATGAGAAAAAACAGTGAGCCTGCCGTCAGCAGACTCAATAAAAGTAAATTACGTCTGGGGATAAGGCCCATTTTCATATTACTTCCTCCTCAAATAAAAGTGTCTTCCCGTCCGAAAGCGCATACAGACACGGAGCTCCGGCCTTTAAGAGAGCCTGTCCGCTGGTGCTCTCTGTGATTGATGAGGTGATGGCTTTCAAAAGGGAAACGGGAACAAGGGCTTCCAGAAGAACGGAATCTGTATATTCGGAACGAAGAATCGGAATCTTATCTTGACTTAGAATATACTGGATCTTTCCGATGCCGTTATAATCTGTATGAATGGTCAGAGGGATACCGGGACGTTTATCCAGAATCACAGCCTGACGCAGGCCCTCCCGAACGGCAGCAGAATAAGCCCGCACAAGACCACCGGTTCCCAACAGTGTGCCGCCGAAATAGCGTGTGACTACAACGGCAGTATCGTGTATGTTTTCGCCCAAAAGAACATCCAGCATAGGTCTCCCGGCAGTTCCGGCAGGCTCACGATCATCGCTGCAGCGAGTAAGCTGGTGATTATTTCCTATGGTAAAAGCAGTACAGTTATGGGAAGCATCCCAGTACTGTCTGCGAATGCGTTCAATAAAAGCCAATGCATCTTCTTCGGACTTTACAGGCTCCACTGTGGCAATAAAACGTGATTTTTTTTCTGTTATCTCACCTATACCGCCTATGTAAGTAAAACTGTACGATTCTGACATAAGGATTCCTTTCATATATAAATCTAGGAAGCCTGTCCACTTTCACCAGTCATCATGTCATCTACGATTTCCAACAGACAGACGGGTGTGACTGCATTGGTAATCAGCCGCCGGAGCATCTGTCGGGCAAAGGCTTCTGAGTGAGAGACAGGCGGAGTGCTTTCTGTTTCCTCCACATCAGGCTTCTCTGCGATAGACTTTTTGATGCAGATACGGTAGAGAGGGGTTATGGACTGAGGCTGTTCTTCTTCGATGAGGTAATATTTCAGATTCAGCAGGTTTCCTTTTTCATCTGCGACAGCCCGGGTTTCAATTAAAAATTCCTTTTGCATGATACTCTCCTTCTTCAGATTCCTTTTGGAGAGTATTATAAAGGGTATTAGCCGCAAAGACTGTCGAAAACTGTCCTGAGAATTAAAAAGTTACATTAAAAATATTATAAAGAAACCTTATCAAAAACGCAAGATAATGTGAATTTTTATTTTTGACTTTATTCCCGCAGGAATATTTGCTATAATGATTGGATGTAGAGGAGGCTAAAAAATGAACTATGGAAAGAGAGGGACTTCAAAAAAGCAGAAGTCTATGAACTCCAAAGCTCCAAAAATTGGGAAAAAAGCATGTGCTTTATTTATAAAAGCATTTTTTGTCTGCTTGCTGGCCGCAGGTGTTGCAGGTATGTGTGCAGGAATTGGTGTCGTAAAGGGGGTCATTGACAATGCCCCTGGCATTGACAGCACTAGTGTTATTCCTACAGGATACAAATCCGTGATGCTGGACTCTGAAGGCGGGCAGATGACGGAACTGGTGGCGGCAGGTTCTAACCGTATATGGGTAGATATTGAGAATGTTCCGCAACATGTCCAGGATGCCTTTGTGGCTATTGAAGACGAGCGATTCTATGAGCATAACGGAATTGACTTAAGGGGAATTATACGTGCAGGTGTCCGCGGAGTTGCCAGCGGCTTTAAGAGGACAGAGGGCGCCAGCACCATAACCCAGCAGTTATTGAAGAACAGTGTATTTGATTTTATGAGTGAAAGCACTACGGCAGAAAAGGTGGAACGAAAGCTTCAGGAGCAGTTTTTGGCAGTAGAATTGGAAAAGAATATGACCAAGGAGGAGATCCTGGAAGCATATCTGAACACCATTAATCTAGGGCAGAATTCTCTTGGAGTTCAGGCAGCGGCCAATCGCTATTTTAATAAGGATGTGAAGGACCTTACCATTTCCGAGGCAGCAGTAATTGCCGGAATCACCAAGAGCCCTACCGGATATAATCCTATCAGCAATCAGGAGAAGAACAGGGAAAGACAGGAGCTGGTCCTGCAGTATATGAGGGATCAGGGGTATATAACCTCCAGTGAATATGAGGAGGCCATAACTGACGATGTGTATGCCCGTATTCAGACCACCAATCAGACCAAAAGCGAAACAGAAGTCTTTTCTTACTATGTGGATGCTACCATTGAGCAGGTGCTCAATGACCTTCAAGAGGTTAAGGGATATACCTCGCAGCAGGCATATAATCTGGTTTATTATGGAGGCTTGACCATTGAGACGGCTCAGGATCCGGAGATTCAGGCGATTATGGATGAAGAGCTGGGCAATGAAGAGAACTATCCCCCTAATGTACGCATTGGCTTGGACTATGCTCTGACAGTTGTAAAGCCAGATGGTGAACAGGTAAATCACAGTAAGGAAATGATGGAGGCGTATTTTAAAAAGAACGAATCCTCCAGTTTTGAACTTCTCTTTGATACAGAGGAAGAAGCACAGAGTTACATTGATGCCTACAAGGCAGCTGTAGTGGAAGAAGGCGATACCGTATATGAGCGAGCGGAAATGACTATCCAGCCTCAAGCTTCTATGGTTGTGATGGATCAGGCTACAGGATATGTAAAAGGAATTGTAGGAGGCCGTGGGGAAAAGACAGCTAATCTTACCTTGAACCGGGCAATAGATACAGTGCGTCAGCCAGGATCAACCTTTAAGGTGGTGGCTGCTTATGCGGCTGCTTTAGATTCGGCAGGTATGAGCCTTGCAACCACACAATATGATGCGCCCTACAATTATGAGGGCGGACGCCCGGTACGGAACTGGAATGGCGAAGCATATCAGGGATGGACATCCCTGCGCAAAGGTATTGAGCAGTCTATGAATATTGTGGCAGTTAAGACCCTTACGGATATTACGCCGGCACTTGGCATTACTTATCTGGAAAATATGGGAATTACGACGCTGCAGAAAGAGACCGTCAATGGAAACAATGACTATACCCAGGCCATGGCGTTGGGCGGACTTACCAGAGGTGTGACCAATCTGGAACTGACAGCCGCTTATGCTACGATTGCCAACGGCGGTGTTTATACAAAGCCTGTATTCTATACCAGAATTTTGGATCGTGACGGTAATGTACTGATTGATAATTCAGTATCCTATACCAGAACGGTGCTGAAAGACAGTACGGCATGGCTTTTGACAAGCGCTATGAAGGATGTAGTAAATCAGGGTACTGGCGGCGCAGTTCGCTTCAGCGGCATGACGATTGCAGGAAAAACCGGTACTACATCTAAAAATAATGACGTCTGGTTTGTAGGATATACGCCTTATTATACGGCCGGCATCTGGGGCGGCTTTGACAATAACCATAAGCTTGGGAAGGGAGAGACAAGTTATCATAAGCTTATCTGGAAAAATGTTATGTCACGAATTCATGAGAATCTGGAGAACAAGGATTTCCCCAAGCCGGATTCTGTTACCAGCGCAACTGTTTGTGCGGCATCAGGGAAGCTTCCGATTCCCGGAGTCTGCGGGGCGATAAAGTCAGAGTATTTTGCGGCAGGGAGTACGCCTACAGAGTACTGCAATGTGCATGTGGCAGGTGAGGTATGTATAGAGAGCGGAGGATTGGCTACAGATGCTTGTCCTCTTCATGAATACCGAATAATTACTTTGGTGCCGGAGAACAATGATGTTTCAGGTTCGCCCCTTGTGGCAATGCCCTGTCCGTTACATTTCGGCAACTTGATCGGAGGAATTGTGCAGCCAAATTCAGCAGATGGGATGATGCCGGGAGATAGTGGTGACCAGCCGGAAGGAGAGATTCCGCAGGAAGCAGGTGCGCCGGAAGGAGAGATTGTTATGCCTCAGTAGAAATGAGGATTTAGCAGGATAAAAGAATAAAAAAGAAGATAGGAGAAAAGAGCGTGAGAGTAATATCAACTACAAAAGCGCCGGCGGCTATTGGTCCCTATTCTCAGGGGATGGAAGTAAACGGATTTGTTTTTTCTTCCGGCCAGATTCCGGTGAATCCGGAGACAGGTGAGGTTCCGAAGGGGATTGAAGCGCAAGCGCGCCAGAGTTGCAAGAATGTGGGAGAGGTTCTGAAGGCTGCGGGGATTGGCTATGAGAATGTAATAAAAACAACTTGTTTTTTGGCTGATATGGCTGATTTTGGTGCGTTTAATCAGGTGTATGAGGAATACTTTGTATCTAAGCCGGCAAGGAGCTGTGTTGCGGTGAAGGAGCTGCCTAAGGGAGTGCTTTGTGAGGTTGAGGCCATTGGGGTGAAAGAGAGTTAGGACTATCTTGAAGCGCTGCGGTGACTGATGAAAATGGAATGATGAGCAAAAAGAGGTACAGAACAAAAAGCTTACTTGTTCTGTGCCTCTTTTACTGTGCGCCTTGCGGCGCACGTTTCTGTTTTTCGGCTTTAGCTAGTTTCGGGCATTGGAGTTTTTCGTGTTCCGAAAAATGGAAATGCCCGAAACAAAAAACCACCCGCTGTGCGGGTGCGCGACGTTTGTTATACAAAAATCACCTTTCCGTTATAATAGAGGTGTTCAGGCCACTATTAGAGAAAGGAAAGGTGATTTTATGGCAAAGCAAACAAATTCGCTCGCACATACGAAGTGGATGTGTAAATATCACATCATCTTCACCCCAAAGTATAGACGAAAAATTGTCTATAATCAATATAAAACAGATCTGCGTGATATCTTAAAGCAGCTGTGCAGTTATAAGGGAGTGGAGATTATTGAAGGGCATCTTATGCCGGACCATGTACATATGCTTGTGAGCATACCGCCGAAGATAAGCGTTTCATTGTTTATGGGATATCTGAAGGGAAAAAGTGCCCTGATGATGTTTGACAGGCATGCAAACCTGAAGTATAAGTTTGGAAATCGTCACTTTTGGTCAGAAGGGTATTATGTCAGTACCGTAGGCCTGAATGAAGCCACGATAAAAAAGTATATTCAAGATCAGGAGAAAGCAGATATCATGCAGGATAAGCTGAGCGTGAAAGAGTATGAAGACCCTTTTAAGGGTCAGGGCTGAGTAGTACGAACACCCCTTTAGGGGTAGCAACGAGTGGGTAGCAATGTGGCTTGAACGGAGCCGTGGGAAGGCTGCAAAGGGCAGACTTCCCATGGTCTTAAAGAGAAAGCCAGCGCCTTGAGGCGCAGCCAAGTAGGGCGGGCTTAGAGCCCGCGTCCCGAGCCACCCGTTTTACGGGTGGGGGCGACTTATGGGATTTAAGTCTGTTTTTCAGAGAGATGGCTGAGTGCAGCGAAAGAAAAATGGACAAAAATCGAATATTTGTTCCTTTTTCTATGTACTTTTAAAAGGATTTTTGTTATAATAAGCCTTGCTTAATGGGATTATATAATGTATTCATAAAGGAGGACTTTCATGGATCATTTTGAACTGGTATCGGAATACCAACCAACGGGTGATCAGCCGCAAGCCATTGAACGGCTGGTACAGGGTTTTAAAGAAGGCAATCAATGTGAAACGCTTTTGGGCGTCACTGGTTCCGGTAAAACTTTCACAATGGCGAATGTTATCCAACAATTAAATAAGCCAACGCTCATAATCGCTCATAATAAGACATTAGCGGCCCAGCTTTATGGTGGATTCAAAGAATTCTTTCACAATAACGCAGTAGAATATTTTGTGTCCTAATTTGGGGACAGGGTGAAAACCGCATTATTTAGTGTTATTTGGTGCTGATTGTACCGTATTTTGTGGACAAGATGGGGGATTATGGACGAAATAACACTAGGCGGATGGGTGGAGTTTGTGACCTGGATTCGTGTAATGGACTATGCAACACCATATAAATAGGATTCATTGTTTATATGGCAAAAATATTATGTTATACAATTTGGAGAGGCGGACGGATATGCAGGAGCATGAGATTATATTATATCAGTTAGAGGATACAAATGTTTATGTGAACGTCATTTTTAAAGAAGAAACATTTTGGATGACACAAAGAGTAATGGCAGAATTATTTGATTGTACAACAGATAATATTTCGTTGCATTTGAAAAATATTTATAAAGAAGAAGAATTAGACGCAGAGGCAACTACCGAGTTTTTCTCGGTAGTTCAAAATGAAGGTGGAAGAAATGTTAGCCGAAAAGTAAAATGTTTTAATTTGGATGCGATTATTGCTGTAGGGTACCGTGTGAACTCCAAAAAAGCCACTCGATTTCGGCAGTGGGCAACAAAAACATTAAAAGAATATATTATTAAGGGTTTTGTATTAAATGATGATATGTTGAAAAATGGCAAACCCTTTGGAAAAGATTATTTTGATGAATTATTGGATCGTATCCGAGAGATTAGGGCAAGTGAGCGTAGAGCCTATCAGAAAATCACGGATATATTTGAGCAGTGTAGCTATGATTATGATAAAAACAGTGAAATCACAAAGAACTTTTATGCTTTTGTCCAGAATAAACTTCATTTTGCAGTTACTGGAAAGACAGCAGCAGAATTGATATTTGAACGTGCTGATTCAGAAAAACCGGCTATGGGATTGACAACCTGGAAGGATGCACCAGATGGTAAAGTACTAAAGCGGTATATAGGTATTGCAAAAAATTATTTAAATGAAAAGGAATTGTCCCGTTTAAACAGGCTGGTAACAATGTTCATTGATTATGCTGAGCTGATGGCAGAAGACGAGGTTTTAATGAGTATGCAAGACTGGGTGGAACAAACGAATCAGTTTTTGGTGAATAATCGACGGGAAGTGTTGGCAGGAAAGGGAAAAATATCACATGAGACTGCTATTAAAAAAGCGGAAAAGGAATATGAGGCGTTTCGAGTAAAGCAGGATAAAGAGTATATTTCAGAGTTTGATCGGGAAGTAGAAAGGTATCTTAAAGGAGATTGGTAAAAAATTGTGATTTTTAAACATATTGAGGAGCTTCCTGTATACTTTAAAGAGTAAAGGGAATTGACTCAAAAGAATACCTCAAGTAAATTTAGATTATTACTGACCCGACAGTTGGTAAAATCAAAAAACACAAGAGGTATTCAAGATGAATGTTAAAACAAAAAAAGCAAAAAAGCAAGTAAATGTAGAAAATCAGACAATTAATCTTTTGTCAAAAGAAGAACTGAGCAAGAAAATAGAGGTGGTAGAAAAAGAACTGAGATCCTATACCTGGCGGGAACTGGAAACAAACGGTAAGTTTGCCAAGAACGACAAACTCTCNTTCATTACTGATGACATGCTTATAGTAGGATGCGATATAGGCAGTGAGACTCATTATATCAGGGCAATTGATGTCAGAGGAAGGGAATTAAGCCGTGGAGCATTTGAATTCAGCAATGATTCAGAAGGCTTTGAGAATGCCAAGGCATGGGTGCTGGCACTTGCGGCAAAAAATGATAAGAGACAGATAGTGCTGGGTCTTGAACCGACGGGCCACTACTGGTTTGCGTTGGCTGCATGGATGATTTCAAACGGAATCAGCGTTGTCCAGGTAAATCCATATGCTGTAAAGCAGAGCAAAGAAATCGAAGATAACAGCCAGCTCAAGGATGACAGAAAAGATCCCAAACTGATTGCCAATCTTGTGAAAGATGGCAACTATGGAATGCCATATCTTCCGGAAAAAGTCTACGCAGATATGAGAAGGCTCTCCATGTTCAGGGGCCAGCTTACCGAAGACAGGATACGAAATATCAATCGTCTCCATCGGGAACTGAAAATCTATTTTCCGGAATACATGGACGCATTTGGAAAACTAGATGGTGCATTCACACTGGAAATACTGAACGTATCAGCCATCCCATCGGATATCGCGGCACTGGGCGTGGAAGGCATAAAAAATATCTGGCATGACGCAAAGCTAAGAGGACGCGGTTACAGCAGAGCCGGTGAGATTGTGAGTTACGCAAAGAAAAGTGTGGGGCTTAAGGATGGGGTTGGTGTAGGCAGGGAGGCAGTGAAATGGTATGCAGAACAGATTCTGAAGTTGGATGAGCAGCTTGCAGCGGTTGAAAGTGCCTTGCACAAGAAATGCATGGAAATACCTTATGCAGAAAACATACTGGCAATCAATGGAGTAGGCGAAAACATACTGGCTGGAATACTGGCAGAGATGGGAGATGTCAGCAGGTTTGATGATGTGAAGGAAATCCAGAAGCTAAGCGGGATGGGTCTGGTAGCGTGCAGNTCCGGTAAGCATAAAGGACAAACAAAGATCAGCCACAGAGGACGCAAGAGGCTCCGGTACTGGTTGTTCCAGGCAGCAAAGTCAGCGGTGTCGCACGCAGATGAATACAAGCAGCTGCATGAGTATTACAAAACACGGCTCAACAATCCATTGAAAAAGATGGAGTCACTGATTGTGATAGCCTGCAAGATTCTAAGGGTGATTTACACCATACTGAAGACAGGGACAACTTATGATCCACAAAAGCTGTTGAAGGATATCAGGCGCCCGGCATCAGCACAGGCACCATTGGCAGCATAAGAAACAAAACTACAAGTAACATAATCCAGAACTCTGTCGAATGTCTGACAAAAGGCATCGGAGACTGGACAGGGTTCTGGAACAGAAACCCGTAAACGATGGAGTCCGAAACGGACTACATCTGCAAAGGACCAACAGGAAACAGTAGTGGTATAGCGTCCACTGAGTAAATCAGTACCACGACAGGTGAATGCAGGTCAGTAACAATCAAACATAAAAACAAGAGCTGTAGCCGGCGTCGGTTTTTTCCGTGGGGCATGACCCCGTCTAGGAGCTTGGCTGGCACTCAGTGTATGGTAGATGGGACGAAGGAAGTTGGGACACGATCCCCTTAGACACGGAAGGTTCATCATCATAGTTGATCAGAGGGAAATAGCCTTTATAAGGCAAAAAAAAGGGATGTTTTATTAGCTATATCTGTTTATCAACTATTCGGTACATGATACTACGATATCCATCACTCCCGGCTCTGTTTTTGAGGTAAATAAAAATCGTCAAAGCCAGTAAAATCAATAGATTTGGGCTTGACAGAATAGGAAGGAATAAAATGCTGCAGATTGAAATCGAAAAAGGAATTAAAATGGAACAAGATTTGATTAAAAAATATGAAAGTGTATTACCCGAAGAACTGTTGGATATTTGGGAAAATTATGGACAGGCCGAACTGCTTGATGGTTATCTAAGAATAATCAATCCAGAAGAATATCAAGAACTACTTGAAGAAACCTATTTTCGAGGTAAGGTTTCTGTTCCAATAATGACGACAGCTTTTGGAGATATTATTACAATAGAAGAGGGTGAATACATAGGGATAGTTAAGTATAAAAACGGAACCTTTGGAATGCTGGCAAAGAGTTTCAAGCGTTTTATGCAGTTTATCACAGATGATTACTTTTTGGGAAAATATTTTCAAATTCCTCAATATGAAGAAGCCGTAAAAAGAATTGGAAAGTTAAAACATGATGAATGCTTTGGGTATGTACCGCTATTGGGATTAGGCGGCAGTGAAAAATTTGAAAATTTGAGCAAGGTAAAGATTAGGGAACATATTGAATTGATATCGCAATTGGTAGGGAGAATTGCTATGTAATTAAGATTCTTTATGGAAATTTTATTCCTGAACGAAACGAAAGGACGGATTTAACAATGAGAGATTTTTTATGTAATAAAGAGGAACTAAAAAAATCAATAGAATTTGATGAAAACGAGATTGCTGAAAAGTGGGATAAAATCAATAGGTTATTAAAAGATATCCAAGATGGAATTCAAAGGAAACCCAAAAAAAATGAAGATATTCTTTTTAGTGTGAAGAAAAGTCTATTTAGATTGATTGATAAAGTAATACGGGCAAAATACTCATTGGGGCTGCCATGCAAAGAACTGGAAGATATATATTTAGAGGGATTGGGAGTTGTTTATGACTTAGGTTTTACTACAATAGGATATGTTAATTATCTTCAATACTTTGCCCTTGGAATTTTGCTGGAGACAGATAAAGACGAAATGAAAAGGTTAGTAAAAAAGGCGGATGAAGATAAACTGGATGATTTGATATTTGACTTCTTAGTTTCTTCTTACGGCTTAAAACGCAGCATGGCATCTTCGAAATATCAGAAAGAAAAGCCGTACAAATTGTTGACTGAGATTATTGAGCTCTCTTTCCATGACAAAGATGCTTCGGCAGAAAAACTGAAAGAGTATATGCAGGTTAAATGGCTTCGGGGTCACGCTGATTATGGCTGGGTGAACGCACACAAGGAGGTGGGATATGTTGGGCTATGGAGCTTTGAAGGGGCAACAGTTGCAAAGATACTTTGCCTGGATGATTGCAAATTAGAGAATGATAACCACTATCCCTATGATTTGGCACATTATAAGAACAATAAGGAATTTGTGATAAGCCCCATAAATGAACCCAAAGAGACATCTGAACCGGACATGTATGAATTTGGTATTGCAGAAAACAAAGAATTAGAGCAAATAATCCCGGTTCGATTTCATAAATTAATAAATCAGCTTCTTTTGGACTATAGGGAACTGGAAGATCAGAGATTTTGGAAGAAATATAATCTGGATGATATATGGTTTACGATCGATGAATACAGGCAGGATAAGAGGAATGATGAGCTTTTGGGACAGATAATTGTTAATGTACTGGTTAACTCCGGGTACATTTTACAATTGGACTATAAAGAAAACGTAGAAGACTTTATGGATGATATTATTGACTTCTGGAAAACAAAGGAAGTGAAAATAGTCACATTTGACTTGATGAATGATCAATATTATTATGCAAAAATTCCTCAAGATTCTCATTTAAAAAGGCTTTATGAGGTAGAATTAATTGATACAAATAAAGAAGTATAAAAATCAGGCAGCATAAAATTACATACTCATAAAGCTTGTCCTGGTTTGGCTTTTTAAGATACAACAATCATATATTGTCAATTTAAAATACAGATTCAGTAGAATTAATAAATTACGCAAGAAATATTGTAGTAAATCATGTAAATATTGTGCAGATAATGACTTACTATTCATTAGGTAGATGGATTGTGGAAACGCAACAAATGGGAGAAAAGCGAGCAAAGTACGGAAGTAAAGTTATTAAAACATTATCTGAAAAGCTTCAGAAAGAATTTGGTAAAGGATTTTCAGAAGATACGTTGAAAAATGCTAGGAAATTTTATTTGACTTATAAAGAACGAATAAGTGAAACAGTGTTTAGCCTTTTTGCAGTTGAAAAAAGTGAAACAGTGTTTAGCTTTTTTGAAAAAGAGCCACCATTTATCGTTTCGTGGTCACATTATTTGCAGTTAATGCGCATAGAAAATGAAACTGAATGTAGTTTTTATGAAATTGAAACGGCAAAAACTGGATAGGGAGTTCGTACTCTGCAGAGGCAATATAATTCCAGTTTATATGAACGTTTAGCGTTGAGAAGAGACAGTAATTGAAATTATAGAATTGTAACGGAATGCTTTGGAGAAGGTATTGAGACAAAGCAATTGTTTAGATTCCTTTGCTAACAGCATTTGTGAGAAAAGCTGTCAACCTTACGCAAAACACCGCTTCCGGTAAAATCGGGGCGGTGTTTTTGTGCGGCAACCATTTAAGGAGGTTACGCCGTGCCTTTCCAAATTGCAAGGTTAATGCAAGGTTATCGCAAGGTCAATGTAAGGTTGGCGTGATAGAATAGCAGACATGAA
Organism: Clostridia bacterium; assembly: GCA_910574255.1. Lineage (GTDB taxonomy): Bacteria > Bacillota > Clostridia > Lachnospirales > Lachnospiraceae > Laedolimicola. Next base: position 147,600 of record CAJTAK010000004.1, on the reverse strand, counting down.
AAGCAATACCTTGAACAGTGCCAGAAGGATTTACAGGCAGAAGCTATTGTGACTGGAAATCTTTCTCTATAAAGGGTACAGGATAAGGTATTGCGGAACTGGAATAGGAGGTTTTCACATGAAGAAAAAAATTTTGTTTGGAATTGGCGCTGTTGTTATAGCGGCTGTTTGCGTCTGTATTTTCTCTCTTTCAAAAGCAGGCAGCACATACTATTATTCACAGATTGATAACAGCAAAATGGAACAGGTTGAATCGAGAGGCGGTGTAATTAATTTCAGCGGGAGTATGGATTACTCATACACTTTATTTTCCTATGATGAGAATGGAAAGGGAAAAGATATTACATTCGGAGCATCAAGGGAATTGAAAGAGGGCGCTTTTATCCGCTTAACGGTAATGCCGATCCGTGGTGTTCTTGAATGGGAGGAAGTACAATATGACGAGCTTCCGGCGGCTGTTCAGGACCAATTTTCCAACAATCCGAATTAAGAAATCCGTCAAGCTTCAATTAGAAATCGTATCTTCAAAAAGAGAATCAAACACCTTTTTTGTTTCTTCACTCATTTTGCGGGCAAAGCCTGACAGAGACATTGTTGTCAGTTCTCCCTTGGCATTAAGCTTCAGCGGCTTTTGCTTTGACTTACTGGGGCCGAAAAGAAGGGTGGGAATCATCTCCTTGGGAATGGGCCTTGGCTGTATGGACGAGCCTTTGCTTCCGGACGCAGCTGTTTCCGAGCAGCAGTTGAAAGGCTCCTGATGACACAGATGAGGAACCGGCGTTCGTTCGGCCAGGTATGCAACCTTATTTATTTCCGAGGGAAGTTCATCAAAATGATCAAAACAATTTCCATTTGCCACACGGAAGATGGGAGCGCCATTGCGATAGGGGATCTCCTCACATGCAGCATCTTTAGGAATCAGGGCGGCCCATCGCTCTCCGGTTTCACGCAATAGGTAGTCAAATGCACTTTCCACTTTTTCCACCGGAAGGCGTGCCATAATAGATAAGGTTCCTTTTTCCAGGGTTACGGGATAGATAACATCTCCTGCCTTTATTTTTGCAATGGAGGGCATTTTCGTATGAATGCTTCCCAATACCACCCGGATAGGGCCGGTATCTTTTGCTCTCTTCAGCTTTGCGATTTGATCCTTTGGCCAATAAACAATGTATCCTGCCATGGGTTCTCCTTTATCAATTTTTCGAATAGCGAAATTTCTTTCATATTCTAATTTTTTCTCCATAAAACATGCAGCCTTCCTTGTCATTATAATCCGTTTTTGCAAGGAGTGCAATTACCTAAAGACAGTAAATTTGCATCTTCGATTAGTACACGCATCAGGTTGTTTTACCATTGAGAAAAGCTTAACGGGAACAGGAAATGTGTTCGGCATAGTTCTTCTCAAAAAACAATGGATATAGTATAATAAACTCAGATCCAATGGGTATAGAAAAGCAGGATTTTATTGGAAAAGGATTTATAAAATATTTTGTGCTTCTTCTCCCAGAACATCCCTGAAATCTTCTCCATCCTTCAGAGCTTCCCCCGTCACGTTCTCCCATGCCTGGGCAAAAATGTCATCAAACAGGTAATCATCCGGCCAAAGATAAGTGACGCCTTCCTCCAGCGTTACCGCCGCCGACTGAAAAACCGGAAAGTAGTCCTGACCCTCGTGGGTAGGGATATCCAGTGCCCGGATCTCATCCATAGTGACAGAGGAATCAATGTGTGGATGGTATACCACCCGAAAGCCGTTCTTCTGGTCATCCATTCCCACGAAATCATCCTGTCCGGCGAAAAATTGAAGCATTCCGCCCTGGGGCAATGGTTCATCAACAGGATATTGGTCAAAATTAATTTGCGCCAGCAAAACCAATTTATTCCCTGCTAGATCAGCCGGATAGGGCATGGACAAATCCCAATAAGGAAGACCGCCGAATTTACTGTCAAACAGTCCGGGCTGACTGTCCGGCAGGATTTTTAGAATATAACAGCTGGAAGCGCTAAGCTGCTTGATTTCTTCCACAAGCTCTGTTGGAGCTGCTTCAAATGTATTAACAACTGTCTGCTCCTTATTCTGTGAGCAGCCGGATATCCCAAAAGCAAAAAGGAATAATGTGATACCAAGAATAAATTTTTTCATTTTCTCTGCCGCTCCTTTCAGGTCCGGATTTTAAGTTCATTATACCATGCTTGGGGATTTTAACAATATTGAAAATTTCAGGCTGTTTTTATGAAAATGAGATGCTATAATTTATACAGACAGAACTTACAGAAATCACTAAGATAGCGCTCTTTTTCATTCCAAAAGATAAAGGGAGACTGCATAAAAAATACAGGAAGCTATGCATGTGTTATACATAGAAGAAGGATTTTAAGGAGGAACAAAGCAATGGGAAAGGACGTCAGATGGTCTCAAAGAGCGGCAGGGGTTTCTGTAGTTATAAAGAGCTTGTACCGATTCACAGAAGTGGGTACGGCTCTTTTTTTGATGCCGTTCCAATTGCGGTCAAAAACCAACCAATTATGGACATTTAGGCAGAAGGCAATTTTCAGAGTTATTCTATAAGCACAACAAAACAAGAAACAAAACAGGAATAGGAGGACTTTGGTATGCGTCATATTTGGATTCGCAGTATTTTGGCTTTGGTTTGGCTGGCGGCGGCAGTGGTGAGCGGAGGCGCTCTGTATGTGGTAATGGGAATTGTATTTCTTGTTTCTGCTTATTCGGGATGGAGGAAAGAGCGAAATGGAAAAGGAGATGAATAGAATGGCAGGGGGGCTGTCCGTTCGGAATCTGAATGCCTGGTATATACCGGGAAAGCCGGTACTGTCCGGACTTTCCCTTAAGCTTAAAAGAAATGAGGTCCTGGGGCTTATGGGGCTGAACGGAGCCGGAAAGACCACCCTTTTGAATATTCTCTCCGGGCTTCATAAGGGCTTTTTGGCAGATGCTTTGGAAGCAGAGGGAAAGCCCCTGACATTTCGGGAGGAAGCCTTTAAAAAGCGCCGTTATACGGTATTTGCGGAGGATCACTCTTTTTCCTATTTTACTTTTCGGGAATATCTTTCCTATGTGTTTCGGGCTTATGGAAAGCAGGCGCCAAAGGCGGATGAACTGATTCAGGGCTTTGGATTTGAAGCATATGAAAATAAGCTTTTGGGCGATTTGTCCATGGGAAATCGAAAGAAAGCCTTTTTGATTACGGCCTTTGCCCTAAAGCCGGAGTTTCTTTTTCTGGATGAGCCGGTGAACGGGCTGGATTTTGCCGGGACGGAGTTTTTGTATCAGCAAATAAAGGGATATGGAGCTTACGGAACACTGCTGTTTTCCTCCCATATTTTAGAGAGCATCACCCTTACGGCGGAGCGGGTATTGGTGATGGAGGACGGGCGGATTGGCCGGAACTTTTCCTGCAGGAATATAGATGCGGAAGAAATTCGGAGATCCTTCTTAACGGGGCGCTGTTAGAAATATTGTAGAAATATTGCGGAACTGGAATCAGCAATAGTTCGTGAAGTGCCAGAAGGATTGACAGACACATGTGTAAGTGGCTGGGAATCCTTCTTAATGGGGGACACTGTTAGAACTGTTGCGGAACTGGAATAGGAGAAATAAAGATGTGGAAAGGATTTACGGCTTATTTATTTGGCTCACGCTATGAAAAGGCGGTAAAGAGCAGCCTGGTTTGCTTGTTTGTATTCTGTGGCTTAAGGCAGGCGGAAGTTTCGGTGCGGATTGCCCCCGGCATTCTGTATCTGATGACAGGAGCTGTTACCATTGGAGCCATGTGGCAGGATCTGTCTGCAAAAAATGAGGCATTGGCAGGAAAGAATCTTTTCATGCTGCCTTTTTCGGGATGGCGCTTAACCGCTTCCTATGTGGGCGCCTTAGGGAGCTATGCAGTGATTACACGGACCGGAATTTTGCTGGCAGTGGTTTTGGCTGTTTCTCCATGGGGAATGGCGGAGCTTACGGGCTGCCTGATCTGTGCCCTTTACAGTATTCTTGCGGCGGCTTTGATTTATGGGGAGAGCAGAAAGCGAAGGCTTATTTTCCTCTGGACGGGCGGCAGCATTCTTCTGGCCTTGTGGCTGAGCGGGACTTGGTTTTTTCATGCTATATTGTTTGTAAACGGCCTTGCTGCGGCCTTCTTTTTGAAGAGGGTGGATGCTTATGCATTTTATGAAGGAGAAGGCTTTCGCTTTCCCGTATTCGGAACGGCATCCGTTTTGGCCGGCCATAAGCCGGGGAAGGGCGTTTTGATTTGGAACTATTTTTTCCGGTATTTATGGTGTCACAAGAATTATTTGATCAATTTAGTGATTTTATGGGGAGTGGCGGCGGGACTTCCTCTTTTCTTTGGGCAGACGGAGAGGGAGTTTGTACTTACGATAGGCTGTTCCCTTCTTACCCTGAATACGCCTGTCTGCATTCTGCTCTCCGCAGATCCGGATCTGGAACAGGCAGTGCGGACACTGCCGGGACAGAGGATGCGTTTTGTGCTTCCCTATGGAATGTTTCTGTTTGCCTGCAGCCTGGCAGGTGATCTGATTTTCCTTTGCAGCCTTTGGCTTAAGAATGGGCAGGGGCGTATAAGCGATATATGTCTGGCCTTGATTTTGGCAGGCTTGGGAGCGGCAGGTTCTGTGCTTATGGAGTGGTATTTTCCTATACGCAGATGGAAGACGCAGAGTGATCTGTGGCATCATCCCAGGAAATACGTGATTCCCGGGCTCCTGCTTCTTTTGACGGGGATTTTTTTGGTGCTGTTTTAGCAATCATGCAGACATCAATTTCCATTCCCCCTAGATATCCTCTATTTTCTATATGTTTCTTTTCAAAAACTCACATTTGTAGTATAGTTAAGGTAATGGAAACGAGACAAATGAGTTTTAAAGCAAGAGGTACTATATGGAACAGGGAAAGATCACAGGAAAAAACATATTTGCCGCAGCCTTCGGAGTTCTGCTGGTAGGCATCGGCGTAGCTTTTAATAATTGTGCCGGATTCGGAAATGATCCCGTGGGAATCATCTATGACGGAATCCGGGCAGTCAGCGGTATGAACTCTGAGCAGCTTGGTATGGCATCGAATGTTGTAAATATTGGGCTTTTGGTGATTCTTCTCTTTGCCGGAAGGCATTATGTGAGCATCGGAACATTTGTCTATCTGGTTCCCTATGGCTTCTGTGTCAATATGGGGAATTTCCTGTATCGCCATCTTGCGTTTTCGGACGGCTTTCTTGTTCGAGCAGTGTTCAGCGTGACAGGCTGTACATTGCTGTGTCTTGGGGTAGCCATCTATATTACGGTAGATATTGGTGTGGATCCCTTTACCGGCGTTGTGCTGGTGCTAAAAGATGTGCTTAAGAAGGAATATCGTTACGTGAAGATTGGATTTGATCTTACTATGGTTATCTTAGGTACGGCTTTGGGCGGAAAGCTTGGAGTGGTTACGCTGATTACCGCCTTGGCCGTTGGCCCTGTGATTCAGTTTTTTATGGGGTTTTTAAAAAAAATTTGGTTCAAAAATGATTTGAAATAGGTTTTTGAAGGAATTTATGCGGTTTATCTGGGGATTGAAATACCCTGAGAAGTAGGTTACAATCAAACTATTAAACAGGAACAGGAGAGGAAATACGATATGAGAGTAGGAATCGCAGGTGCAGGTATGATCGTCCCCACCTTTTTGGATGCGGCGGCTTTGGTAGAGCAGATGGAGATCTATGCTGTTTTTGCAAGAAGAGAAGAGGTGCGGAAGGAATTTTGTGAGAAATATCAGATTCCCGTGGGATATGATTCTTATGAGAAGCTATTGGGAGATCCAAAGGTGGATGTGGTTTATGTGGCCCTTCCCAACAATCTGCATTTTTCCTTTGCAAAGGAAGCATTAAAGGCAGGAAAGCATGTGATTTTGGAGAAGCCCTTTACCGTTACGTATGAGGAAGCTAAGGAGATTGCGGATCTGGCACGGGAAAAGAAGCTGTATCTCTTTGAAGCCATTACCACCCAGTATAATCCCAATTATGACAAGATGAAAGAGCTTCTTCCAAGGCTTGGAGAGATCAAGCTTGTAGCCCTTAATTTTTCTCAGTATTCCAGCCGGTATGACAATTTTAAAAAGGGGATTGTAAGCCCCTCCTTTGATCCGAAGAATGCAGGGGGAGCTTTGATGGATCTGAACATCTATAATATTCATTTTGTGGCAGGCTTGTTTGGAAAGCCTCTGAAGGTGCGCTATTGCCCCAATATGGAGCGTGGTGTTGATACTTCTGGCATTCTCGTAATGGAATATCCCGATTTTCAGGCAGTCTGCATTGCGGCCAAGGACTGCGGAGCGCCCTTGAGCGTCAGCGTTCAGGGAAACAGGGGCTTTTTCCACAGTGATTATGCTTCCAGTATTTTGGCCGGGTTTTCATTTCAGGAAAATAAATGTGAGCCGGAGAATTACCATCTGGCGGACAACCCGGAGCGGCTCTTCTATGAGCTTTTGACCTTTACAAAATATTATGAAGCAGAGGACTGGGAAGCCTTTGATAAAAGGCTTGACCATAGCCTGATGGTAATGGAGATTCTTGATGCGGCCCGGAAACCGGAGAATCAGGGGCTGTGAAGCCCCTTGGATTGCAGAACAAAGCTATAGCAGATGATAGTAAGGGCAAATATCCTCATAATGCCCGTCTTTCATTAAAAATCCGCCTGGGATCACGCCCAACTGCTGAAAGCCCAGACGTTCATAGAGATGTCTGGCGTGGGTGTTGGTGCGCACAACCGCATTGAATTGAAGGATTCGAAAGCCATGGGCTTTTCCCTGAGCCATGCAGTCCAGAACCAGCTGCTCGCCAATGTGAAGTCCCCGAACCCTGGAACTGACCGCATAGCTGGCATTTGAGATATGGCCGCAGCGTCCCTCGTTGTTGGGATGGAGGATATAAAGTCCCAGAATTTCTCCATTTTCCGTGTTCTTTGCAACACCGCAGTAGGTCTGGGCGGCGAAAAAGTCCGGTCCGGTTGTATCGTTCAAAGGATTCAGTTGGGGGAAGGCAATTCCTTCCTCCACTACTTCATTCCAGATGGCAATCATGGAGGGGAGATCTGATGTTTGATAGGCTTCAATGATGATGTTCATAGTACATATCCTTTCTGCAGTTCTTTCTATTTTTTTATTGATGCGCCATCCATTTACATTCTGTAATCTCCATATGGGAGAAAACTGCTTCAAAGGAGGAGTTCTCCGGAGAGCAGGCATAGATTCCAAAACGGATCTCCTTTGCCCCTTCCCACAGATGGCAGATACGCATCTGCTTAAAGCTTACGCCGTCTTCGGAGCATTCCAGACAGTAGTCGGATTCCCGGCGGCTTAGGCGATACCACATGGATTTGACAGATGCAGGGATATCGGTGGTTGCCCAGTCGGAGTAGCCGTGGTTTGTTACTACGCTGCCAAGACGCTGGTACTGTTCATTTTCATATTCGATGGAAGCTTTTAGCCAGTTGTCGCTGTCAAGATACAGGGCAATGCCGCACTGGTCAAAGCGGTGGCTGCTTGATGAAAAGTCGGTCTTTACCACAAAGGAAAAATAAGTTTCCTCTGTGGATAGCTGCAGAACCGGGGCATTGTCATTTTGAAAGCCGTAATAGGTTCTCTGCCAGAGATCCGTTCCCGGTTCCGTGGTAATGGTGATTTGATCCTCCTGAATCGTATACGTCTTGGGTTCTCTTGTCCATTGCAGGTCTTTTGCATTCCATTTCATAATAAATACGTTCCTTTCTGTTTGTTTATAATGTTTTTAGCGGCATTATATATATAGCAGATAAATTAAGCTGCTCCTTTTAGAAGACAATTTAACTCATCCATGTTCTAAAATTTTTTTTGATCTACGGCAAGCTGGAACATTCCCTGATAGTAATAGTCATCAAAGCTGTCTGTTATAATAAAACGGGGCATATATTCCATGGGAATCGTCTCCTTGCAGTTGTCTTTTACCTGCGATAGCAAGTCTTCCGTAATTAAATCTCCCGTAAGTACAATGGCGTCCGGATTGAGCAGCACAAGAATGGCGGCAATGGATTTGGAAATAAAGGGGATACAGGCTCCCGGACGAAGCAGGGACAGCTGTTCTTCACGGCTTATGTCATAGGGAAGAAAGCCGGTCATTCCGGCAAAGCTGTTGGCTCCCCGGATGATGGTGCCTTTGTGGATAGTTGCCGTTCCCGGGAGGATGTGGCTTTGAAAATATCCAAGAGTGATAACTTCATCAGGATTTCCTTTTGTCTTATAATATCCATAGGCTTTGTGGTACATATCATTTTCCATAACAGTAGGAAGACCGAAGCGCTGCTCCAATTTTTCTTTTAAGCGAAGATTCTCAAGCTCCGGGATATCGCAGTACCTTATGATTCCGTGCTCTGCGATACTGGGGGTTCCTACAATGATCTGAGCCAGATTGGGAAATTTCTCCTGAATCCTTTGAACCCTTTCTTCCAGATCTGAGTAACGAATCTGTGTTAAGGTCTGTGTTTCTTTAGACAGAATTGTTCCGGATGGAGAGAATACAAGGGTTTCCACTGTTTTTTCTCCATGCTTCAGATAGAAGTGGAGAGCCAGATAGCTTTCATGCTCATCCTGAATCTGATAGAGGGTAGAACTTCTTCCAATCTCGCCGGACAGCTTCGCTTTTCCGGTTACAATTCCCTGAGATGCCAGATCATTGAGCAGAGTATTGCAGGTAGCGGCGCTTAAGCCGGTGCCTAAAGCAGTCTGCTGCTTAGTACAGGCTTTCTCACGCATAAGGAAGCGGTAGATAGAACGTTTATTTTCCCTGCGGATATCGGCGGAATTATTCATGTTTCACCTCCAAACTGTTTTTGGCAATAGTTATTATAACCATTATATTAATTGCTGTCAATACTAAAGTGAACTCATTTTTTTTCGTATATGATATAGGCAAGTCAAATAGAAATTATTAATCTTATTTCATATGACTTTCAACTTGTATTCTTACATTTAAGGAAATATAATATAAAAAACGTTGCAAACCTTCAGATAATGCTCATGTACGGTAAAGAAGCAAGCAACCGAAAACAAGAGATAGACCGCCAGCACCACACTATTCCGAACCAAAGAAACCAAAGACCAAAAGACGAGCACCGTGGAAATGTGTATAACTTGCTATTCCGTCATGGAAAAGTCCGTTCACAGAACATGGAAAAGCTAAAGTGCAGCTTTCCCACATTCTGCAAACAGACTTTCCCACAACTCCATAAGATAGCAAGTTATGCACATTACGCACAGTGCCGACTACTACGGAATCCCCCTCATTCTTATATCTATCCGACATAAAAATTATGAATTTTTTCTTAACACTACTGCGGTAGTGTTGACAGCCCAATAAGAAAGTTGTAATCTATAATCAAGCAGAAACTACTGCGGTCTTATGGAAAGGAGGATAAAAATGGATATTAAACTTTTCGATTCAGAATTGAAAGTAATGTGTGTGCTTTGGAGTGAGGGCGATACCACGGCAAAACATATATCTGATGTTCTGAAAAAAGAAATTGGCTGGAACATGAATACCACCTACACACTGATAAAAAGATGTATCAAAAAAGGAGCGATAGAGCGTTCCGAACCGAATTTCATGTGCCATGCCCTTATTCCCAAAGAAGAAGTACAGGAAGCAGAAACAAATGAATTGATTGACAAGATTTATGACGGTTCAGTTGACAAACTGTTTGCAGCCCTGTTAGGCAGAAAAAAGCTCTCCGCTGAACAGATTCAGAAACTCAGGCAGATTGTGGAAGATTTGGAATGAGGTGGTGTAAATGAATTTACTGCAAATGAGCTTTTCGGGGGCTGCTTTCATTATTGCGGTAGTGATTATCCGTGCGGTGGCAATCAATAAACTGCCGAAAAAGACTTTTCTTGTTTTATGGGAATTGGTGATATTAAGACTGCTTATCCCGTTTTCGATTCCGTCAATGTTCAGTATTTATACGTTGGTAACTCATAGCATATCTTCTACAACATTGCCGGAAGCTGGAACAGATTATAACATTCCCACTATGCAAGGGCTGTTTGTCACAACACAGGGAGTAGAACAGCCGCCAGTGGATATTTCATCATCTGTTTCCATGTGGTTTGTTGTATGGTGTGCAGGAATAATAATTATTACATTGTTTTTCGTAATATCCTATTGGCGTTGTCTGATTGAATTTCGGACAGCTTTACCCGTTCACAACCATTATGTAGAAAAGTGGCTGGCGGAACGCCCATTGAAACGTCCAATTTTGGTAAGGCAATCTGATAGGATTTCCGCCCCATTAACTTATGGCATTTTCCGTCCTGTTATTTTAATGCCGAAAAAAACGGACTGGAAAAATGAAAAACAACTGCAATATGTCCTATCACATGAGTATGTGCATATCTATCGCTATGATACAGTAACAAAGTTGATTGCGACACTTGCCCTTTGTATTCATTGGTTCAACCCTTTTGTGTGGGTGATGTATATTCTTTTTAATCGTGATATAGAACTGGCTTGTGATGAAAGCGTTATACGGCAATTCGGAGAAAAATCAAAATCCGCCTATTCGCTAATGCTTATCAACATGGAAGCAACAAAAAGTGGTCTATTGCCATTTTGTAACAACTTTAGTAAAAATGCTATTGAAGAAAGGATTACAGCGGTTATGAAAATTAAAAAAACTTCACTGCTTGCAATTTGTATTGCTGCGATACTCATTGTTGGCGTAACTACTACTTTTGCGACTTCCGCAGCGGGGAGCAGCAGAGAGAAAGATACTATCCATGATACAGATTTTTCTGATGAAGAAATTGATAAATTGCTTGCCTTACAATTTGACGGTTACGAAGATATGAGTGTTTCGGAATTTCAAAATAAAGTATGGGAATTAACAGATACGGAAGAATATCGTAATCTATTGGAGAAGTTCTCTCAAAATACCGCTCTATATGAGCAAAAGGACAGTAATGAGATTGCATCTTTTCTGTTTTACACATTAGAACCTCTCACGGCTGAAAAGTGGCAGACACGGGATTTTGGAGGAGGCATAGCAACTGATTATCCCGGTGCTTCTGATAATGCCATGTTGGAATTTGTTTTTAGCCTTACCATTCAAAATGCTGATACACTTACTGTCGGTGAGTACAATGCCGCACGTTTGGGCGTTACCAACGGATTAAAAAATATCTTACAAGGCAAAACGAAAGAACAGTTGCAGAATGATTCATTCATGCAGGAAGCAATCCATACTGAAATCGAAAAACTGAATGAGCAATGGAATACAGATAAATTGCAAATTTCCGTGGAATATTCTTTCATGCCCCTTTCGGAATTGGACGCCGGAAAGGGTGAACAGGAAAATATACAGCAAGAACAGGAGCGCCGGGAATATCCTAATGGCACAGAGGAAGATTATCGTTCTTTATTGAATTTGAAAACAGCCGATTACCAAAGTAAATCAGTTGCAGATTTTAATATGGATTTACTGGAATGGGCAAATGAAAATTATGAACGAATGGAACGGATAAATGGCGATATTGGCTATCAGGATTTTTCCGTGAATTTGAGTAATGACGAGCTTTCTTTTGTAGCATTGACTACATGGCTTTCCGGGGCAGAAAATGGAAAATATGTACAAAGTAATTATACGGGGCGGGAAGAGGAAGACCCCAGCTATAATCAGTATCTTCCATCAAAAACAACGGAAGAAAACGGATACGGCGCATGGTGTGATTTGTTCTACCAATTTTCCTATCATATCGCAGACAAACAGACGCTTACTGTTGGAGAACGTGACTATTGTATCAGCAATATGATGAGTGAGATACAAGATTTTTGGAACAGAACAGATATTGAAAAAATGTTAAGCATGACAAAAGATGATATTGTAAGTAAGCTGAAAGAAATTGCAGCAGAATACAGTAACGATAAAATAACAATTATAATTCGTGAAGATTCTGTAAGTTTTGAAAAAATGGACGAACGAAGCAGGGAATTTGATTAACATTAACCGTTGCAGCTAACAATATCAATCTGCCCTATGTGGGAGAAAGGGGGAATCATTTATGCCTTGCACAGAAGCATACAGAGAACACATCATGTATACTTTCAATGGCTATTGCAAGACCGTCATACGCTTTGCGGCTATCAACGCATGGCGTGACAGAAGCAGACGGCGGCAAAAAGAAATATCCCTTGAATACCTCACAGAAGAAAAATTTTATCCTTTAGGCACAACAGACGAATATTTTGAAGCACCCTATGAAGAATACCCCATTACGATATGCGGTCAGACAGTTATTCTCACCAATGGAGAACTTGCCGCCGCCCTGTTATCTCTGCCAGAGAAGAACCGGGAAATCATTTTCCTTTACTTTTTCGGGGATTATACACAACAGGAAATTGGGGAAATGTACGGACGCTGCCGGAGTACGACCGGGTATCAAATCCGCAGGACGTTAAAACTCTTGCAAAGGAAAATGGAGGTGCTTTCACATGGGGAATCCGAATCTTTTGCCCTATGAAACGATTGTCCGGGCGACCAGCGGCGAGCCGGAAACCGTGGACGAGGTTTTACGGCATTACAGCAAGCGTATCAGAATCGCCGCCATTGAAAACGGGCATATCGACAGGGATACCGAGGACAGCATAAAACAGCGGCTTGTCGCTGCCCTGTTCAAGTTCCGCTTTGATGAACAGCCATACATCAAAACTGAATAACCGCCGCTACATAGAACGGCACACCAAGACAGGAAATCAAAAAAGGTTTCCTGTTTTTTTGCGTCCATTTTTGGCATTTTGAAAAATTGTCAGTATTATACCGTGCAAGGAGGACTGAAAGAAATTCTCTCTCTTGTTTGGCAAATCCGCAAGCTGTCCGTGGAGGGCAGGCAAAGGAAAATCCCACCTGTTTTGTTTGGCAGTTTTCAATTTTCGGTGGTGTGGGAACTGAAAGGAAAGTGAAGAAATTTCCGCAAATCTCCGTCATTTTTGCTTTGCGTGGTGTTGTAGGTAGTAGGGGGAGAATATCGCTGTTACTTTGGCAAAATCCCCGCTTGCGGCACTAAAGGTATTGAGGGAAGCCCACACAGCGGAATCCGTCACTTTCTTAGAGCAAGATTCTACCACAGTACCAAATTTCGCCTATCGGCTCATTTTGTCCTATGGGAATCTTGTTGGGGTTGCCACCCCAAGCCCGCCTTTTTGCGGCTTGCGCCGCTTGAAAAAATCCACCCACGAAAGGAGGTTCACAGCCATGAAAAGATACAACACGCCACACCGCCACCGGGTAATCAAGACACGCTTGACCGAGGAAGAATACGCCGAGTTTTCCGAGCGTGTCACCCTCTGCAAAATGAGCCAAGCCGAGTTTATCCGGCAAGCACTTATCAAGTCAAGCATACGCCCGGTCATTACCGTTTCCCCGGTCAATGATGAATTACTCTCTGCCGTGGGAAAACTCACAGCCGAGTATGGAAAGATAGGCGGCAACTTGAACCAGATTGCCCGCTGTCTGAATGAGTACGGCGCACCTTATAACGCCCTCTCCCAAGAGGTACGAACCGCCACAGCGGAGCTTGCCGCCTTGAAGTTTGAAGTCTTGCAGAAAGTAGGTGAAGCCGTTGGCAACATTCAAACATATCAGCTCTAAAAATGCCGATTACGGGGCGGCTGAACAGTACCTAACCTTTGAGCATGACGAGTTTACCATGAAACCCACACTGGACGGAAACGGGCAGCTTGTTATCCGTGACGATTACCGCATTTCCTCTTTGAATTGTGGTGAGGAAGATTTTGCAATCGCCTGTATGCGCTCCAATCTGAAATACGGCAAGAACCAGAAACGGGAGGACGTAAAGAGCCACCATTACATTATCAGTTTTGACCCCCGTGACGCACCAGACAACGGCTTGACCGTAGACCGGGCGCAAGCATTGGGAGAGGAATTTTGCAAGACGCATTTCCCCGGACACCAAGCCCTTGTCTGCACCCACCCGGACGGGCATAACCACAGCGGCAACATTCATGTGCATATCGTAATCAATTCCCTACGGATTGCGGAAGTGCCATTGCTGCCCTACATGGAAAGACCAGCCGACACAAGGGAGGGCTGCAAGCACCGCTGTACGGACGCAGCTATGGAGTATTTCAAAGCGGAAGTCATGGAGATGTGCCACCGGGAAAACCTCTATCAGATTGACTTGCTGAACGGGAGCAAGAACCGCATTACCGAGCGTGAGTATTGGGCGAAACGGAAAGGACAAGCCGCACTGGATAAGGAGAACGCTTCCCAAGCCGCCACGGGAGAGCCGCCCAAACAGACCAAGTTTGAAACCGACAAGGAGAAGCTGCGGCGCACAATCCGAGCCGCCCTGTCCTCTGCCGTTTCCTTTGAGGATTTTTCCGGGAAACTGCTACAACAGGGCGTGACCGTCAAGGAGAGCCGGGGGAGATTGTCATATCTCACGCCGGACAGGACGAAGCCCATTACCGCCCGGAAACTGGGTGATGATTTTGACCGAGCCGCCGTACTGGAAGCACTCACCATAAACGCACAGAACGCCGCCAGAGCCGCCGAAACGCCCCTACCCCAACAGGAATACCCCCGCAGCATAAAAGACCGCTTACAGCGCAACAAAGCCGCCATAAACGCCCCGAAACAGGACAGCGTACAGCGCATGGTAGACATAGCCGCCAAGAAAGCCGAGGGCAAGGGGAAAGGCTATGAGAAATGGGCGACCTTGCACAACTTGAAGCAAATGGCGGCTACCGTGAGCGTTTATGAGGAATCCGGCTTTTCTTCCCCGGAAGAACTGGAAGCTGCCCTTGCCGCCGCCAATGCGGGCTTGCATGAAACCACCGGGAAACTGAAAGCCGTGGAAAGCACTTTACGGGAGAAAAAGGACTTGCAGAAACAGCTATTGGCGTATATCAAGACCAAGCCAGCCCGTGACGGGCTAAAAGCACAGAAAACAGAGAAAGCCCGTAAGAGCTACCGGGAGCAGCACGAAAGCGAGTTTATCATTTCCGAATCTGCCGCCCGGTATTTCAAGGCACAGGGAATCTCCAAGCTGCCAGCGTCCAAAGCCCTACAAACGGAGATTGAGCAGCTTACCAAAGAGAAAAACGCCCTTTATAACGAGTACCGGGAGAAGAAAGCAAGTGTCCGGGAATTGCAGACCGTGAAAAGCAATCTTGACAAAATATTGCGCCGTGAGCCGGAACGGGGAAAGGGGCGGGAAAATGAACGGTAAACGCCCCTGCATGGACTACCCACAGTACAGAGCCGCCCGCCGCCTTGTACATGAGTGCTGCAACTACGATAACGGCAACTGTATCTTGCTGGATAACGGCGAGCCTTGCGTATGCGTCCAGAGTATCAGCTATTCGCTTATATGCCGCTGGTTCATTACCGCCGTTCTGCCGCTGGACGGGAAGCTGGAAGCCGCCCTTTTGCACCGGGCAGACAGGAAACGCTGTACCGAGTGCGGCGGGTATTTTCTCCCCAAGTCAAACCGGGGGAAATACTGCCCGGATTGCGCCGCAAGAGTGCGCCGCCGGAAAGAAGCCGACAGACAGCGGAAAAGATACCACCTTTCTACGCATTTAGGCTATGAAAGGAGCCCGTAAATCAAGGCTTTTTTGACCGCCCTCAACAGGTAGCCGATACATTTATCCTTTACCCCCGAAAATGCCGTTTTAACTGCGTAACAGGAAGCCACAGACAGGAGGTGAGAACCATAACCGAATACATCACAGCCGACACCATATTGCCCCGTTTTCTGCCCTATCCCTATTTTCTGCTGAAAATGGACTTGTCGCATACTGCAAGGCTGCTCTATGGGCTGCTTCTTGACCGTTCCACCCTCTCACAGAAGAACGGCTGGCAGGACAGCGAGGGCAGGACGTATATTGTCTATCCCGTTTCGGAGATAGCGGAAATGCTGGATAAAGGCAGCACCGCCATAAAAAGCGCACTGAACGAGCTGGACGCTGCCGGGCTTTTGGTGAGGGAACGCCGGGGCTTCTCCGCACCGAACCGCCTTTATGTGAAAATACCGCAAATGCCAGTGGTACAGTTTTCCGACCATATGACCGCCATACAGCCGGAAAACCGACCCTCTGATAGCCGGAAAAGCGACCCTCATAAGGACGGAAAACCGACCTTTGCGTTGGACGGAAAACCGACCCCTAACCAACTTACTATAAACAAACTAAAAGAGAACCAACGAAAAGGAGTGAGTGGGGAGCAGCCCGCACCCTTTGGCAGATATAAAAACCTTTTCCTCTCCGAATCCGAGTATGCGGAGCTGAAAGGGGAATACCCGGACAGGCTGGAACGGTTCATTGAGGAATTGAGCGAGTTCATAGCCGCCTATGGGAAAGTGTACGCCAACCATGCCGCCGCTGTCCGTATGTGGGCAAGACGTGACAGGAAAGGCACAGGAAAGAAAGGAATCCCCGATTATTCCTACAAAGAGGGCGAGAGCCTTTGACCACATAAATACAACGCCCCGTAAACAGGGCGTAAAAGACCATGAACAAGGAGGACGATTTTATGAGCGATTATGATAACGCCATTTTCCGGCTTGCCACGGCACAGGAAGCAGAGCCGGAGGACTACACGGGCGAGGACGGGCTTTTATATTGTGGGAGCTGCCGCCAGCCCAAAGAAGCCTACTTCCCGGAGGGCAAAACATTTTTCGGACGTGACCGACACCCCAAAGAATGTGACTGCCAGAGAAAACGCCGGGAAACGCTGGAAGCCAGCCACCGGGAACACAAGCACCGGGAGGAAGTGGAACGGCTGAAACGAAAGGGATTTACAGACCCGGCTATGCGGGAATGGACGTTTGAAAACGACAACGGGAAATGCCCCCAAGTGCACAAAGCCCATGCCTATGTGGAGTGTTGGGAGGAAATGAAAGCCGGGAATATCGGCTATCTGTTATGGGGCATGGTAGGCACAGGCAAAAGCTATTTCGCCGGGTGTATTGCCAACGCCCTCATGGAGAAAGAAGTTTCCGTGTGCATGACGAACTTTGCCCTTATCCTCAATGACCTTGCCGCCAGCTATAAGGACAGGAACGAGTACATAGCCCGCCTTTGCAGCTTCCCTCTGCTTATCCTTGACGATTTCGGCATGGAGCGTGGCACGGAATATGGCTTAGAGCAAGTCTATAACGTGATTGACAGCCGATACCGAAGCGGCAAGCCCTTAATCGTGACAACAAACTTGACGCTGGAGGAATTGCAGAACCCAGAGGACACCGCCCATGCCCGGATATATGACCGCCTTACGGAAATGTGTACCCCCGTCCGCATTACCGGGGAGAATTTCAGAAAAGCCAAAGCACGGGAGAAAATGGAACGCCTTAAAAAGCTGCTGAACGGAAAGGAGATTTGCCTATGACCGACACGCCCAAGAAAAGCACCGCCACTACCGCCCGCCGCCCGGATTGCGTGACCGAGGTACGCCGGGGGAACACCGTCCTTGTGGTTTCCGGCTACTTCAAGCAAGGCACGACCGCCACCGCCGCCGACAAGATGATGAAAGTGCTGGAAGCCGAAAGCGCAGCCGGACACAAGCCGATTTGCAGCGCATGACAACCCGCAGATAAAAACCGTCATTTTGACGGGCGGTAAAGAAGCAAAAAAGACTGTACAGACAGCCGCCCCATGTGGTATGATAGATTTACGGAATAGTGGGGCTGGCTGTCGGAAACGGAGGACATTATGCCAAGACAGACCACCCAAAAACTCATTACCGCCCTTTATCCGAGATTGTCGCACGAGGACACGCTTCAAGGCGAATCCAACTCCATAAGCAACCAGAAGCGAATCCTTGAAGCCTACGCAAAACAGAACGGCTTTTCCAACCTCAAATGGTACACGGACGACGGATTCTCCGGGGCAAATTTCCAAAGACCCGGCTTCCAGTCCATGCTTGCCGACATTGAAGCGGGGCTTGTGGGAACGGTTATCGTAAAAGATATGTCACGGCTAGGGCGGAACTACTTACAAGTGGGAATGTACACGGAAATGATTTTCCCACAGAACGGCGTCCGTTTCATTGCCATCAATGACGGCGTTGACAGCGCACAGGGCGACAACGATTTTGCCCCCTTGCGTAACATTTTTAACGAATGGCTGGTGAGAGATACGAGCAAAAAAATCAGAGCCGTGAAGCGGTCAAAAGGAATGAGTGGGAAGCCCGTCACAAGCAAGCCCGTGTACGGCTACCTCATGGACGAGGACGAAAATTTCATCATTGACGGGGAAGCCGCCCCCGTGGTGAAGCAGATATACAGCCTTTGCCTTGCCGGGAACGGTCCGACCAAGATAGCCCGTATGCTTGCGGAACAGCAAATCCCCACGCCGGGAACGCTGGAATACCGCCGGACGGGAAGCACCCGCCGTTACCACCCCGGCTATGAGTGCAGGTGGGCGACAAACACCGTGGCGCATATCCTTGAAAACCGGGAATACACGGGCTGCCTTGTGAACTTCAAGACCGAGAAAGTGTCCTACAAGGTGAAGCAGAGCAAAGAGAACCCCGTGGAAAAACAGGCAATCTTTGAGAACCACCACGAAGCAATCATTGACCGGGAAACATGGGAGCGTGTGCAGGAGCTACGCAAGCAGCGCAAACGCCCCAACCGCTATGATGAAGTGGGCTTGTTCTCCGGCATACTCTTTTGTGCGGACTGCGGCAGCGTCATGTACCAGCAGAGGTATCAGACGGACAAACGGCGGCAGGACTGCTACATATGCGGCAGCTACAAGAAGCGAACCCGTGACTGTACGGCGCACTTTATCCGCACCGACCTCTTGACCGAGGGAGTGACCGAGAACCTACGGAAAGTCACCAGCTACGCCGCCAAGCATGAAGCCCGGTTTATGAAGCTGTTGACCGAGCAGACCGAGGACGGGAGCAAACGCCGGAACGCCGCCAAGAAGAAAGAGCTGGAAGCGGCAGAAAAACGGATTGCGGAACTCTCCGCCATCTTCAAGCGGCTGTATGAGGACAGCGTGACCGGGCGCATATCGGACGAGCGTTTCACGGAGCTTTCGGCAGACTACGAAGCCGAGCAAAAGGAGCTGAAAGAGAAAGCCGCCGCTTTGCAGAGCGAACTTTCTAAAACGCTGGAAGCCACGGCAAACGCCGAGAAGTTTATGAAAGTGGTACGCAAGTACACCAGCTTTGAGGAACTCACCCCTACCCTGTTGCGGGAGTTTGTGGAGAAAATCGTAATCCACGAATCGGAAGCCCTTGACGGGAAACGCCGGGGGAAGCTCCGCAGACAGGAAATCGAAATCTATTACTCTTTTGTCGGCAAGGTAGAATTGCCCGACTAAAGCCCGACCCGTCCGGCAGTCAGCCGGACAGGGAACGGCAAAATTTTTTACACTTCTTTTACTTCTTTATCTCACATGAGCAAAGAGAGGAGCAATCTCCCATGGCAAATATCTTAATTGTTGAGGACGAAAAAAATATGCAGGATATTATTGCTGCATATATGCAAAAAGGCGGCCATACCTGTTTTACTGCCGATGACGGAGTAGATGCCTTAATGATATTGAAAAGCAACCCAATGGATCTGATGATCCTGGATATTATGATGCCCCACCTGGACGGCTTTTCCGTCACCAGGGCGGCACGTGAAATGAGCAGCCTGCCCATTATCATGCTGACAGCAAAGAGCAGTGAGGAAGATAAGCTTAAAGGCTATGAGTACGGTGCGGACGATTACATGACAAAGCCCTTCAGTCCCAAAGTGCTGCTGGCCAAAGTAAACGCCCTTCTCCGCCGAGTTTCCTCCGGTCCTTCAGCCACATTAAATGCCGGGAAGATTACCATAATCCCTTCCTCCCGGAAAGTATTTTTAGACGGGCAGGAAATTACACTTACCCACAAGGAATATGAATTGCTCCATTTTTTCATGGCAAATCCCGGACAGGTTTTCACCCGTGACCAACTGCTGAACCGAATATGGGGCTACGATTTTGAGGGAACCACCCGGACTGTTGACACCCATATCAAAACCTTGCGGCAAAAGCTGGGAAATGAGGGAAAGCATATTGTTACATTGATTCGTTCCGGGTATAAATTTGAGGTGGCGCTATGACATGGAAAGACTATTTTTCTCTGCACACGGTCCGCAGGAAAATCATACTCGTATCTAAGGCTGCGGGATTCGTTTTGATTGTATCTTACATTGCGTCAACCCGGCTTACGCTTCCATCCTCTGCTTCCTTGTGGCTCTGGCTTATTTTTGTTACCCTGCTTGTGCTGGTGATTGATTACCTTATGGGACGATTTATTTCCACTCCCATTTCAAGCTTGAACCGATCGGCCCGAAAAATGGCACAGCTGGACTTTTCCGCTCCCTGCAGGGTAGAGAGCAATGATGAATTTGGCGAATTGTCCGCAAGCCTTAATACCATGGCTGAAAATCTTCAAAAGACCCTTGCGGAATTGAAAGCTGCCAATGCGCAGCTTGAAAAGGATGTGGAACAGGAACGGCTTTTACTGGCGGAACGCAAAGAACTGGCAGATCGGCTGTCCCATGAAATGAAAACTCCTTTGGGCGTGATCCGTGCCTATGCCGAGGGCTTGCAGGAGGAAGAGGACGAGACGAAACGACAAAAGTATTCTTCCGTTATCATAGAGGAAACCCGGCGAATGAGCGAGCTGATCACGACACTTTTGGATTTGTCCGCACTGGAAAACGGTGTAGCCCGGCTTACGCCGGAACGATTTGACTATGTGGAGCTTTTGGAGACCGCCGCAGGACGGCTTTTGTCCGATATTCCTGACTGCGATTTTGAGCTGCAATACGAGCTTCCCGAACAGAAGGTATATGTATACACCGATAAAGGCCGTATGGAGCAGGTTCTCAATAACCTGATTGTCAATGCAAAAAGGAATGTGCGATCAGGGGGAATACTGAAATTATCCTTAACAGAAAATGCCGGGATGCTGCATTTCTCTATTTATAACCAGGGACAGCCTATCCCCCAGGAAAATCTGTCAAAAATATGGATGAAATTTTATCGTGATCCCCATTCGGCCTACAGCGGCTCCGGGCTGGGCCTTGCCATTGTAGCACAGATTTTGTCCATGCAGGATTTGGACTACGGTGTTGAGAATAAGGAGGATGGAGTTCGGTTTTATTTCTCTATCCCTTCGGTCTAAAAGTTCCTGGTATATTGTAAGCATCTTCACAGTAAAGCTGCCGCAAAGCCGGCAGCTTTCGTCTTTTACTCATTTCACACGGATTTCACAGCGGCTTCACGTCAACTTCACTCCACCCTTATAATCTTATTTCAGACAAAGGGAAGAACCCTTAAGTAAAGGAGGATGTCATTATGTTTTTAGGTTTGGAATGGTACTGGTGGATTGTGATCATTCTTGCGGCGGCAGTTGTTATGCCTTTCAAGATCAAATTTTTAAAATGGTGGGATAAGCTTCAGCGGGAAAGAAAAGAAGAACAGCAGGAGAAATGGGGGAATGAGGAATGATCGAGGTAAAGGACTTGACTTTTTCCTATGGAAAAGATAAGCAGGCGCTGCACGGCCTGAATTTTACTGTGGAAGATGGGGAAATCTTTGGCTTTTTGGGTCCAAACGGCTCCGGGAAATCAACAACTCAGAAGATACTTACCGGGATTTTGAAAGGGTATGGGGGAGAGGTGTCCCTATTCGGGCAGAATATTTCATCCATACAGAGGCAGGAGTTTTTTCAGAAGATAGGTGTTCTCTTTGAATTTCCTTATCTGTATGCAAATCTAAGCGCCATAGACAATCTGGAATATTTTTCTTCCTTCTATCCCAAGGAGCAGGTGCGTGACCCGGGGGAGTTGCTGGAGGAATTGGAGTTTAAACGGGATTTTCTGAAAAAGCCCGTTTCCTCCTACTCCAAGGGAATGCGGCAGAGAGTGAGCATGGCACGGGCGCTGATCAGCAATCCGAAGCTGCTGTTTTTGGATGAGCCCACCAGCGGCCTTGACCCTTCCGGCGCCGTTCTGTTCCGAAAAATGATTGAAAAGGAGCGGCAGAAAGGCACTACAATCTTTCTGACTACCCACAATATGACGGATGCGGATCTCCTTTGCGACCGGGTGGCGTTTCTGTCCGGCGGAAGCATTGCGGCCCTTAATACGCCACAAAATCTGAAGGAACAGAACAGCAGTCACCATATTGTGATTACCTATTTATACCAGGGAAAACGGGAAGAAAAGATCCTGGAAACTTCGGAATTTAAAGGGAGTATTCCTTTCCCCCATGAGGAGCTTATCAGCATCCATTCCAAAAGCCCGACTCTGGAGGATATGTTTGTTCAATATACGGGAAGGGGGCTTGTTTGATGCAAGGATTTTGCTCTCTGATAAAAAAGGATATACGACTTATGGCATCAGGAAAATTTTTTCTTATGTGGGCGGCATTTTTAATCCTTTATACTCTGTATGTGAATCTGGGATATGTCAAATTTATGAAACAGGAAATCTATCCGGTGTACCTGTATGATCCGGCAGGGACACAGAAATCTGTTTCCCCGCTGGTTCACTCCGTTTCCTCCAAAGAAGAGCTGGATGCGGCGCTGCTGGATAACAGCAGCAGTGTGGGGATTGATGCCAGTACCGGGGAAATACGGCTTGTTTTTTACAGGGGAACTGAAGAGACTGATCGTCATCGGGCTGATTATGCATTTTCCCTCCTGCATTCGCCGGAAGAGTTGTCAGGAGATTCCCCGGAAAACAGAGTGGAAAACCAGCCGGAAGATTCATCGGAAAACTTACCGGAAAAATATCGCACCCAGATTGTAGGAACCAATACACCGGAACAAAAGGCACGAAAAGAGATTACCTGTGAGCTTCTGTTTTTTGAGATTGCCGCCGTTGGATTTCTGGGGATTGCCGCCGTACTGTTTAAGGAAAAGAGTATGGGGGTTATCCGCATCCATGCGGCCCTTCCCATAGGGAAAAATATGTTTCTCATGTCTAAGCTTGTGATTTTCCTGGTGTCCGATCTGGTCTTTGCCTTGCTGCTTACGCTGCTCAATGTGGGGTTTGCGGATGCGGGTGCCATATTGCCCGGTGTTTTGCTGCAGACCATGTTTCTCTCCCTGATTATGGCTTTATTGGGGATTGCCTGTGCCCTGCTGCTAAAAGATTTCCGGCAGTTTACGCTGGCGTATCTTCTCATTGCTGTTTTTGCCGCAACTCCGGTCTTTTTGTCGGCAAATACGGCCATAAAGATGGATTGGATTCATCTTCATCCCTTCTATCACATCTATATGGGATTGAAAAACGCATATTTTGGAACGCCTGGGGCAGGTCCCTTTTACTATTTGGGCTGTTTGCTTGTAATTATCCTGCTGTTTTTTGGGGTACGGCATGTATTTTTTCGGGAAATGGAAAAGGAGGGGTGAAGATGAAAAGCCTGTATTATCAATTAAAAAGTGTGCTGCATGATAAGTTTTGCCTGATGACCTTTCTTTTGCCCATTGCTGTGGCAATCGCTCTTCATTTTGCAGGATCCATAGACATGTCACCTGTGGGAAAGTTACATTTTGGAATTCTGGAAAATGACTTGTCAGAGGAAATGGTCACATGGCTGGAGCGCTATGGTACGGTTACTGTCTATCCTGCATCAGATGAGTTGTATGCGGCGGTAAATGAACCGTCAACAACTCTGATTGGAGTGGAAGGGGAGGGAAACGGCATTAAAACCATTCTGTCCGGTGATGAGCTGGATGTGTTTCGTCTGGCCGCCCATACCCTTCCGGTTCTGTACAAAGAGCGGGACATGGCTTCTCAGGTAAAGACTGAGATTTTAGAGCGTCCTGACCTGATGGAAGGATACCAGAATATGTTTATAGCTGCGACGCTGATTGTGGCGATGTTTATGGGATGTACCTTTAATGCCATGAATATAATTTCCGAGAAGGAGGATGGGGTGGCTTTTATCAATGAGATTCTGCCCATGACCAGGAGCCGGTATATTGTGCAGAAGCTAGCGGTTGGTTTTATCTTTGGTTGTCTGTCCTCTCTGATTACGGTGTGTATTTGCTTTCGGCTTTCTTTGGAAAATGCGGTTTTGATGCTGGCACTGGTGGTCCTCTCCGCATTTGTGGCCGCCCTTATTGGCCTTGTCATTGGCAGGGCCTCCGGCGGGCTGATGGTGGGAGTGGTTTATATTAAAATCGTAATGCTTTTATTCATTGCTGTGCCCATTGCGAGCTTTCTTATTGGGAGCCGCCATCCGATTATCTCGGCGGTTTGCTGCCTTGTACCTTCCCAGGCCGCCTTTGAGGGGATTATGGACTTGTCAGCGGGAGGCGGGGGAGCGGTGATGAAGGATATTTTTATTCTCTTGGCTCATTGTGCGGGATGGTTTGGCGCTTTGAATTGCAAATGTTCCACGCTCATGTTATAATTTCCATAAACAAGCAAAACACATTTTCAAAGACAGAAATAACAAAAACCAGCAGGAGGAAATCATACATGGGACTTGACATTTATGCAGGCACATTGACCCGCTACTACACAGATAACTGGAAGTCTGTCACACAGCAGTGGGCGGAAGCCAACGGCTATTCCTTTTCACGGATTACGCCCCAGGGGGATAAGGATAACAGCGAACCTCAGTTAAGCGCATCTGAGATGCAGGAAATTATGAAAAACTGGCAGAGTCAGATATTGGCCGCCCTTGCTTCTCCGGAGCGCCCGGCATATGAGGCGTGGACAGAGGACAATGTGTCGCCTTATTATACGAATAAGCCGGATTGGGATGCCTTTGGCGCCCTGCTTTTGTATGCGGCCGCCCGGACCTATCAGGAACCCTTGCCGAAGACGGTGGAAAAAAATTGGGATTTTGAAAAGCATCCCCTGATTCAGCGGATTGGCGAGGATGAGAAGATGCTCTGGTCTTTGTTTATCGGGGCAAGCTGGTGGCTTCCCATAGAGGATGGCTTTGCCTTTAACGGCACAGATCCTGCTGGAGGGGAGGTTACAATCTCCACTGCAGGAGCCTTAAAAATGGAGCTTGACCAGATCAATTCCATAGGCTGGAAGGCCGATGAAGAGACAATTTTAAGCTGGACGGAAACGGAAGGCTATCCGGTAGATGGGGAGATTCGGGACGGAAAGCTGACAAATGCAGGTATTGCGGAGCATGATGTGTATGATACGGAATCCCTGGCCAAGTTTGCTTTCTCCATTTTTTGGAGAGCTGCCAAGTTTTCCCTGGAAAACCGTGTCCCGATTCTGCTGGATTTTTAAGAAAGACAATAAGATGAGTATTTGATTGAGGTAAAAAGTTTGTCATAAGGCAAGGTGTCAGGAATGACTTGTTTTATGACGGATTTTTAAAAGAGATTTTTTAAGAGGTATGGGATGGGATATTGGATTACGATGTTGCTTGTAGATCTGCTGACGCCAGCCATTCTGCTGGGCTTCGGGATTTTGCTTCAAAAGCACCCGCCTAAGGAGATTAACGACGTCTACGGCTATCGAACCCGAATGTCTACAAAAAATATGGATACATGGATTTTTGCCAATACATACTGCGGCCGGATATGGCAGCGATGCGGTTTCGTGATGCTGCCCGTATCTCTTGCGGCAATGCTCTTTGTTATGGGAAAAAATGAAAATATTGTTTCTAATGTGGGAGGAATCCTGTGTTTTTTGCAGCTTCTTCCTCTGTTTGGAACGATTTTTTATACGGAGAGGGCATTGAAAAAACACTTCGATGCCAATGGAAATCGAAAAATTTAAAAACAGATAGGCATACCCTACGGGTACACCGTAATACATGCCCCTTTGGGGCAGGCGGACTTCGTCCGTTAAGGTATGCTTGCCTGAGAACTGAGGAGAGAAAAAATGAGTCTGAAACGGGAACGAATTGTCATCAAGGTGGGAACCACCACCTTGACCAATGAGCTGGGCAACAGCAATTTACAGCGGATGGAAGAGCTTGCCCGGACCATTGCGGATATTCAAAATATGGGCCATGAAGTGATTCTGGTGTCCTCCGGCGCCATTGCCGTAGGAGCCAACAAAATGCGTCTTAAGGAAAAGCCCAAAAGCATGCGGATGAAGCAGGCGGCGGCAGCCGTGGGACAGTGCGCCAATATGTTTCTCTATGATAAATTTTTCGGCTATTACGACAAAACCGTAGCCCAGATTCTATTGAATGCTGAGGATATTACCCAGGAGGAAAAGAAAGAAAATTTAACAAACACCTTTGACGCCCTTTTAGAGCACAGTGTCATTCCCATTGTAAATGAAAATGACTCCGTAAGCTATACGGAGATTGAGTCCGAGGAAAAGCTTTTCGGAGACAACGATATGCTTTCCGCAGTGGTTGCCGTTCTCTGTAATGCGGACAAGCTGATTATCCTTTCGGATATTGACGGATTTTACAACAAAGATCCCCGGCTTTACAAGGATGCGGTTCTGATTGAATACATTGAGAAGATTGAGGACAGTACTTATGAGCTTGCAGGCGGCGCAGGATCCAGACGGGGAACGGGAGGTATGCGGACCAAGCTTCAGGCTGCGGATCTGGCTACTACTCAGGGAATCGACACAATTATAGCCAATGGAAGCAATCCGGCAATCTTGTATGAGATTGTGAAAGGAAAACAGGCAGGGACCAAATTTATGGGGCATCGGGATTAGTTAAATGTATGCACAAGATATAGGGTGGAACAGGTTTATAGAAATGAAATTGTGAACAGGGATGGAGACAGGATAAAATGAAAAAGAGATGGTGGCATGATAAGACAGCGTATCAGATTTACCCCAAAAGCTTTAAGGACAACAACGGGGACGGAATCGGAGATCTTCGTGGAATTATAGAAAAACTGGATTATTTAAAAGAGTTGGGCATTGGAATTGTATGGATTTCCCCTATTTACAAGTCCCCGTTCGTGGATCAGGGCTACGATATCTCCGACTATTACGCCATTGATCCGGCCTTTGGAACCATGGAGGATATGGACGAGCTTCTAAAGGAAGCAAAGAAGCGGGACATTGCCATTGTGATGGATCTGGTGGTAAACCACTGCTCGGATCAGCATGAATGGTTTCAGAAAGCGCTTAAGGATCCTTTTGGGCCTTATGGGGAGTATTTCTATATCCGGGAGGGAAAGGACGGCAATCCTCCCTGCAACTGGCGGTCTTACTTTGGAGGGAGCGTGTGGGAGAAATTACCCGGATATGACAATCTTTTTTATCTCCATATGTTCGCAAAGGAGCAGCCGGATCTTAACTGGGAGAATCCAAAGGTCCGTCAGGAGATCTACAAAATGATCCGCTGGTGGCTTGAAAAGGGAATTGCAGGCTTCCGTCTGGATGCCATTATCAATATCAAAAAAGATCTGCGCTTTGTGGATTTTCCGGCGGATCGGGAGGACGGCATGTGTGCGGGAACCACTATGCTTGCATATGCCCGGGGCGTAATGGATTTTCTTCAGGAAATGAAGCAGGAAGCATTTGCACCCTATGATGCATTTACCATCGGAGAACTTTTTGATTTCCGTCCCCAGGAGCTTAAGCGGTATATTGGGAATGAGGGCTGCTTTGAGTCCATCTTTGATTTTTCTCCCCATCTTCTGGGAGCCAGTGAAAACGGATGGTATGACAGGCGAAAAATATCCATGGATGAATTTCGGGATACGGTTTTTGAAAGCAAGGCCGTATCTCAGGAAATCGGCATGATGGCAAATATCATTGAAAACCATGATGAGCCCAGAGGGGTCAGCCGGTATCTGCCGAAGGACGGGCAGAATGACAGAGGGAAAAAGCTTTTGGCCGGAATTTCTCTTATGACCTTTGGCCTGCCATTTCTCTATCAGGGACAGGAAATCGGAATGACCAATAAGCGGTTTTCTTCCATAGAAGAAGTGGATGACATCAGCACGCTGGACGAGTATCAGGTTGCATTGGAGCATGGCATTGGGGAAGATGAGGCCCTTAAGATTGTATCGGAAATGAGCCGGGACAATGCCCGTACTCCTATGCAGTGGAGTGATGATGAGCATGGCGGCTTTACCGAGGGCAATCCATGGCTTTTGGTGAATGAAAATTATAAAGAGCTGAATGTGAAAGAGCAGGAGGGGCGTGAGGATTCCGTCTTATCCTTTTACAAAAAGCTCATTGCCCTGCGGACGGATTCGGAATATGGTGAAGCAGTTGTCTATGGAAAGCAGGAGCCGGTGCTTACGGAGCTTCAAAATTTTACGGGCTTTTACCGAAGGGGGAAAGAGAAGACGCTTCTTGTTTTGGCTAATGTGCAAAAGGAGAAAAGAAGTGTATCTGTTACCGCAGCGGTGAAAGGCGTGGTTGCGGATAATTGCGGGATGGAACCTGGGATTGAAGCTGTGGAAAAGACAGAGGATGGAAGCCGGATTTCTATGGAGGGGTATCAGTTCCTGATTTTGGAGACTGAAAATATATAAATAATGGAATTAACAGCACATAATGAAAACAGGTTTATGCAATAGGAGGTATGGTATATGCCACAGATGATGCGGAGCTTGTTAGAACAGTATATTTCTGAAATTAAGAAAATATATGGTTCACATTTGCGAAAAGTGATTTTATACGGCTCTTGAATAACAGATAGACAGCTTTGAGAGCCTTGCAAAATTCACAGCAGATAAGGAACAGCGATACCAACAGTTGGAAATGGAACATCTTTCAAAGGGGCAGAAATTAAACCGATTAAAGGAACTGTCAAAGAGGTAATCAGCAATAACAAAAAGAACCCTGAAAATAGGCAGAATTAGAATAGAAACTGTTGAGGATATGCAGAACCAAATAGTTGCTATGATAAATTTGCAGGCGGTTGACAAGGAAATATAGTATATGAAAAATTCATATGAATTTCATTGTAAATACGGGACTTTTTTGTATAATTGAAGTGTAGCAGGAGTAGAATATATCGTATCTTGTGTCACAGGTTTTTAGAAATCGAGGTGTTAAAGTGCAGGACGATACAAAACAGATAGAAGAAGTCATGGCAAAGCGTACCGCAAAAAACAGCGTATTCCTTGACCTTTTTCAAAACAAGAGTTATCTGCTAAAGCTGTATAAGACGCTCCACCCAGAGGACACCACAGCGACAGAGGATTCCCTAACTGATGTAACAATAGAAAATGTGCTGACCGACAATCTGTATAATGACTTAGGCTTTATTGTTAATAATAAGCTGATGATTCTCATAGAAGCACAGTCTACATGGACAATGAATATTTTAGTAAGAGTTTTGCTGTATTTGGCGCAAAGTTATCACGAATATTTTCAACGTACCAGCCAAAACTATTACAAAAGCAAGAAAGTGAAAATGCCGAAGCCCGAACTCTATGTGATTTTTACAGGAAACAAAGGACGGAAACCCGATAAAGTATTTTTATCAAAAGAATTTTTTGAAGGTGCAGATATTGACATTGAAGTAAAAGCAAGGGTTATTTATGAAAGTGATACAGATGATATCATCAATCAGTACATCATTTTCTGTAAAGTTTTTAACGAACAGACAAAACAGTATGGAATGACACAAAAGGCAGTTTCGAAAACAATTCGCATCTGTAAGGACAGAAATGTTTTAAGGGAATATTTAGCGGAAAGAGAAAAGGAGGTTGTGACGATTATGATGAGTTTATTTGATGAAGAACAGATAATGAAATCATTTATCAGAAGCGAAAGACATGACGCAGACAGGGAAACCGCAGAAAGAATGATAAAGAAAGGTAAAATGTCACTGCAAGAAATTGCGGATTATGTTCCGTCATTATCACTTGAAGAATTAAAAGAACTTGAAGCTGAGGTTATGCAGTTGGCGTAATCAACAGAACAATTTAATATCAATAAAACAGCATAAAGGCGCATGGAACAGTAAATTGTAAACCATGCGTCTTTAAAAGTTAAAGCGTGTCATTCTCCATGACTTAGAGCATGGGAAATAGATCAAAATCAAGGAAAGGTGATGAAAAATGATGAATACGTCCCTGACAAGTAGCAACAGGGTTGGAAACCTTGTAGATTTTATTCAGGAATCCGGCCCCTTATTTACGTAATAATCGTATCTCACCCTTTCCGCACTGCATGCTCCTGAAACCGGAAATAATCCGGCCGGTGCCGGGACTGGGTGAACTCGAACATAATCCCGTCACTGTTATAGGTATAGCTGGTAACTACAGCCATACAGTTGTAATCCTCCACATTCAATTCCAGATATTTCTCATCAATCTCCGTAATTTTCTCCACCGTCATAATCCGGCGGCTGTTCACAATGGTCATATGAAGCGTATGCTCCAGATAATCGTAGATGGAAGTCTCAGCGATCTCCTTTGTAAGACCAAGGGTACATTCTTTCAAAAAATAATTATGATTGATAATCAAAGGCTTCCCATCCAGAAAATGAAGCCTTTGCAGATAATAAATCTCCGCACCTGCCGGAAAACCTGTTTTTTCCGCCAGAGATTCATCGGCAGTCAGTTCCATAAAAAGCAGAACTTTCGTATCATAGGTATGACCGTTTCGAATGGCCGATTCCCGAAAGCTCTCAATCTCCCCTATGGTAAAAGCCGTCTGCTCCACAGGACGGTAGATATTGCGGACACCCTTTCCCTGCATCGTCTGCACATAGCCGTCCGTCACCAGCCGTCCAATCGCCCTGCGGACCGTATTTCTGGAGCAGTTGTAGTTTCGAATCAGCACATTTTCCGAGGGCAGAAGCTCCCGATAGGCGAACTCATCCGATTCAATTCTCCGTTTTAAATCCTTATAAATAGATTCATAAATACTCTTAGGCATAGGGAAACTCCTTTAAATAAAATTTGTATTTGGCAGCGGACGCCGTCATACAGGAAACATACTTCTTTCCATGCTCCGGCCAGAGGCCTAACACGCTTGTAAAGAAGTATATTTCCTGTATGACGGCTGACTTCAAAATTAAAACTTCTAGTGAAAGCTTATCCGTATAAAAAGGAAAACTCTTTTTTTGAAAAGAGCTTCTGTTGCATAAAACTTGAAGCATCAATGAATATTTTACACACAATTACTAAATTTGCATCTGATTCATTGTTTTGTAAACCGGAATTTCTCCAACTTTGTTCTCTAAGACAAAAGAAATATTTCTTTACTCATCTTTTTAAAAGAGGGCTTGCTATTAAAATAATTTCTTCGTCGCTTAATCATATCTAAGACCATTTTTTGTGCCGCTTTTTTAGATGTTAAATAGGGTTTTATATGGTATATACAATGGTTATAAAATGTTTCATGCCACTCTATATACACATTACCAGCATAAAAACTTTTCTTTAATATATTCAAAAATTTTTCAAAGAAATTTAATCCATTTTCAAAATTGCCCATTAGAAAGCATATCATTGCCATATCATAAACTTCCCAAAAGCGTTGATTATTTGGTATACCCGATGCTTTCTGTTCAAGACATTTTTTCGCATAATTCATATCATTGAATTTACGGTATTCTATCACTTTTCGCAAATTCCTCTATCTTTGTTTGAAATATATCCATTATCATCTAACCAAGTTCTTGACGTGCCTTGCCGAAAAAGCCCATGAGGGGCTAATATCTTTTTTGCAGCCATATTTATAATCTTATCATGTTGCCGCATCATATCATTCCTCTCTAAGCCCGATCTGTATCTTTGATTATACCCTACGGGGCAGATAAACTTCAAAATATTAGCAAGCTGCCTGCAATACATATCAACAGTGTAGAATCACCCAACCCCCAGCAGTCAGGAAAGCCCGCATATCCCGGAAGGCGTGTTAGCGAAAGCGGAGCAGGGAGGGATATGCGGGCTTTCCTGACTGCGTCCGTTTCCTACCTTTTATTATAAATCCCAATCCCCAAAAGTCAATGGCAAATCACAAACTTGTTTAAACAAATTTCGAAAAACCTATTGACATGTTTAAACAAGTGTGATATATATAAACCATAACATGTTTAAACAAGTAAAAC
The DNA here is from genome assembly GCA_910574255.1 of Clostridia bacterium. Lineage (GTDB taxonomy): Bacteria > Bacillota > Clostridia > Lachnospirales > Lachnospiraceae > Laedolimicola. The sequence goes on along the minus strand of CAJTAK010000004.1, from coordinate 115,567 downwards.
AGACACGGAGGAACGAGGTTATGGGTAAGTATGCACAGGATGCAAAAGAGCTGCTGGGCCTGGTAGGAGGCAAGGAAAACATAGCGGCAGTATCACACTGTATGACCAGAATGCGTTTTGTACTGGCAGATCCGGCAAAGGCGGATGTGCCGGGAATCGAGGCTATGAAAGTGGTAAAGGGAAGCTTTACACAGTCCGGCCAGTTTCAGGTTATCATCGGAAATACGGTTGCCGATTTTTACAACGACTTTATTGCGATAGCAGGAATTGAGGGTGTATCCAAAGATGCGGTAAAGCAGGCCGCAAAGCAGAACCAAAACGTACTGCAGCGGATCGTAACCGCACTGGCGGAGATCTTTGCGCCGCTGATTCCGGCTATTATTACCGGCGGTTTGATCTTAGGCTTCCGCAACTGTATTGACAGTCTGTATCTGTTTGAGAACGGCACCAAGACCCTCTGCGATATCAGCCAGTTTTGGACCGGTATTGACGGATTTCTGTGGCTGATTGGCGAAGCCGTTTTCCATATGCTTCCGGTGGGCATCTGCTGGTCGGTGACAAAGAAGATGGGTACTACCCAGATGCTTGGAATTGTTCTTGGACTGACGCTGGTATCGGGGCAGCTTTTGAATGCCTATTCGGTAGCGGCCACGGCTGCATCTGATATTCCCAAATGGGATTTCGGGTTTATTAAGGTAAATATGATTGGCTATCAGGCACAGGTAATCCCGGCTATTCTGGCGGCATTTACTCTGGTATACCTGGAAAAATTTTTCCGAAAGATAACACCTCAGGTAGTATCCATGATTGTAGTTCCATTCTGCAGCCTTTTGCTTGCAGTAATGGCTTCCCATTTTGTCTTAGGACCTATCGGCTGGAAGATTGGATCCGCCATCTCTGCTGTGGTATATGCGGGAATCACCGGAACCTTTAAGGTCGTATTTGGAGCAATTTTCGGATTTGTCTATGCACCGCTGGTTATTACGGGACTTCATCATATGTCCAATGCCATTGATCTGCAGTTGATTGCGGACTATGGCGGAACTATGCTGTGGCCTATGATTGCTTTGTCCAATATTGCACAGGGATCTGCGGTACTGGGAATGATTCTTCTGCAGAAGAAAAATGCGGAGGCTCAGGAAGTCAATGTTCCGGCCTGCATTTCCTGTTACCTTGGAGTTACGGAGCCGGCTATCTTCGGCGTAAACCTAAAGAAAGGCTTCCCCTTTGTGTGCGGTATGATGGGTTCTGCCGCTGCTGCGATAGTCTGTGTGGCAACGGGAACTACGGCAAATGCCATCGGTGTAGGCGGGCTTCCGGGAATCCTTTCCATAAAGCCGGAATATATGGGAAGCTTTGCCCTGTGCATGATAATTGCGGCAGCGGTTCCCCTGGCTCTTACCATGATAGCGGGAAAGAAGAAGCTGACCCCGTCAGAAAAAGGCGAAGTGAAAGCCGTTAACGCAGGCGATGGAATAACGACAGATAATAGGGAAGAAGCCGGAAATGAAAACGGGACAGATGTTCCCAAAGAATTAAAAGCATTTTTATCCGGAAAGGTAATTCCCTTAAAAGAAGTTGGTGACGGCGTATTTTCCGAGGGCGTTATGGGAGAGGGCCTTGCGATTATACCAAAAAGCGAGGTGCTGTGTGCTCCGGCAGATGCGGAGGTTACGGTGCTGATGGAGGATTCACGGCATGCCTGCGGCCTTAAGCTTGCCAATGGAATGGAAGTTCTTTTACATATCGGCATTGATACGGTGGATATGAACGGGGATGGCTTTACCTATGAGGTGGAGGCAGGCCAGAGAGTGAAAGCCGGGGATGCTTTGGTTCGGTTCAGCCGGGAAAAGATTCAGGCGGCAGGCCATCCGGATGTGACCGTATGTATTATCACGGAACCGGGAAATGCCCATGAGATACAATTCCATACGGGCATGGATGCAAAGGAAAATGAGACCGTTCTTGTGACATTTGCATAGAGAAACAAAGCTTTGTACAAGATTCTGTAAAATGAATAACCCATCAAAGAACAGTATAGGGCATACTTCCTTGCTTTGACTGACAGCAGTTTGATAAGCAGCCGGCTTTCTTTGCCGGGGAGGATGCATAAAAAAGAATCAAAAAGATAGGAGAGATTTCCATGATAGATCTGGGAGAAAAGATCGTATATCAAATATATCCAAAATCCTTTCGGGATTCAGACGGAGACGGGCTGGGAGATTTGCCCGGAGTGATAGAAAAGCTGGACTATTTACAGGGACTTGGCGCAGACTACCTGTGGCTCACTCCGGTATATCCATCCCCCCAGAATGACAACGGCTATGATGTGTCGGATTACTGTGCCATTGATCCCAGATTCGGCACCATGGAGGATATGGAGCGCCTGATTGCCGAGAGTGAAAAGAGGGGACTTAAGGTGATGCTGGATATGGTGTTCAACCACACCTCCACCGCTCATGAATGGTTCAAGAAAGCCCTGGCCGGGGAGAAAGAGTATCAGGATTACTATATCTTCCGGGATGGAACTGGGGATCAGCTTCCCACAAACTGGCAGTCCAAGTTTGGAGGCCCTGCATGGGAGTATGTGCCCGCTCTTGGGAAGTGGTATCTCCATCTCTTTGATGTAACGCAGGCGGACTTGAACTGGGAAAACCCTCGTGTTCGGAAGGAACTTAAAAATGTTATCCGCTTTTGGAAAGGGAAGGGAGTAAAGGGCTTTCGCTTTGATGTGGTAAACCTGATCTCCAAGCCGGAAACATTTACGGATGATCTTATGGGAGACGGACGGCGGTTCTATACGGATGGACCTCATATTCATGAGTATTTGAAAGAGCTGACAGTTGACACGGGGATTGAGGATTTGATGACTGTGGGCGAAATGTCTTCCACGCATCTTAAGGACTGCATCCGCTATTCCAACCCGGAGGAACGGGAGCTGTCCATGTGCTTTCATTTCCATCACCTCAAGGTTGACTACAGGGATGGGGACAAATGGAGCCTGATGGAGCCGGATCGAATGGAGCTGAAACGGCTTTTTGAAGAGTGGCAGAGGGGGATGCAAAAAGCTCATGGATGGAATGCTTTGTTCTGGTGCAACCACGATCAGCCCCGGATTGTGTCCCGGCTGGGGGATGAGGGGAAGTACTGGAAACAGTCCGCCAAGATGCTTGGAGCCTGTATCCATCTGATGCAGGGAACGCCTTATATCTATCAGGGGGAAGAAATCGGAATGACGAATCCTCATTTTCGGGAAATTGGGCAGTATCGGGATGTGGAAAGCCTGAATTATTATGGGATTCTTTTGGAGCAGGGGAAGACGGCAAAAAAAGCCCTTGAGATTCTCTCCGCCCGTTCCCGGGACAACAGCCGGACGCCTATGCAGTGGTCCGGAGAGGATGGATGCGGCTTTACGGAGGGGACGCCCTGGATTGAGGCTGCCAGGAATTATGGGGAAATCAATGTGCGGACTCAAATGGCAGAGGAAGACTCCATTTATCATTTTTATAGAAAGCTGATTGCTATGCGGAAAGAAAAGGCTGTGATTTCCAAGGGCAGTATTGAATTTCTTATGCAGGAGAATCCGGATGTGCTGGCTTATCGGAGAAGGTATCAGGGTGAAGAAGTGGTTGTGTTAAATAACCTGACCGGAAAGGAAGCGGTGGTTTTGGCAGAATCCGTCTGGTGCGGGTATGAGAAAATCTTAGGGAATTATGAGGACAGCCGTGTGATGGAGGGGGCGGTGAGATTGAGACCCTTTGAAGTGTTGGTGCTGGAAAAAAGAGGAGCATAGAATTTAAAAGCGCCCCTCCATCAAATCCTTTAACGTAATACCAAAAAAGAACTCATGCACAAGTGCGTCATACTTTTCCCAAAGAGGGAGGGTAATGCAGTTTTCTTTCCGGGGACACACTTCCGCATCCGGCAGCCGGCAGGCTACACAGGCGATAGGACCTTCGGTCAGCTCAATGATCTCTCCGACAAGATAATCCTCCGGCTCCCTTGTAAGCACATAGCCGCCGCCTTTTCCCCGAAGTCCCTTCACAAGCTTCCCCTTTACCAGCATCCGCAGAATAATCTCCAGATATTTTTCGGAAATCTCCTGCCGGGAGGAAATATCCTTCAGGGGAATATAAGCAGCATCCCTGTGCTGTGCAAGATCGATCATCACTCTAAGGGCATAACGGGCTTTTGTTGAAATCATAGCAGTTCCTCCATAATGCTCGGCACTCCCCGGATATCATTCAAATCCTCATTTGCAGAGAAGCTCCAAGCTGTTCTTTGTTTATTATAACCCAGTGCGGAAAAAAATTCAATATAAAACCTATATTCATATTGACATAGTATGTAAAAGGTGATATCCTTTGGTAAATAGTTCCGAAAAACAATAAACAGAGTTGCTGTCAGAGGAATTTCGGAAATAAAAATCCGGCTAAGAACTGTCAAGTGTTAATGATAAATTTTTTTAGCTGGACAGTAAAGTCGCAAAGGCACACGAGAGAATCTTTCATGAGTGTCCTTTCGAATGAAAGTTTCTCTCATTAGGTGTGTGCCGAAGGGACTTTACCCTTTAGTGCCGCCCGGCAGCAACTTAAAAAAGGAGGAGAATGAAATGGCAAATTATTATAAGGGAACCTTAGGGCTGATAGGAAATACACCCTTAGTAGAGGTAACAAACATTGAAAAGGAGCTTGGCCTTAAGGCGACGATTCTGGTCAAGCTGGAATACTTCAATCCTGCGGGAAGCGTAAAGGACAGAATCGCCAAGGCTATGATCGAGGATGCGGAGAGCAGGGGACTTTTAAAGGAAGGCTCCGTAATCATCGAGCCAACCTCCGGCAATACAGGAATCGGCCTTGCATCCATTGCGGCAGCCAAGGGTTATCGAATCATTCTTACCATGCCCGAAACCATGAGCGTAGAGCGGCGAAACATTCTGAAAGCATATGGGGCGGAGCTGGTGCTTACGGAAGGAGCCAAGGGCATGAAAGGCGCCATTGCAAAGGCGGATGAGCTGGCAAAGGAGATTCCCGGAAGCTTCATTCCCGGCCAATTTGTAAATCCGGCTAATCCAGCTGTTCATAAGGCAACCACCGGCCCGGAGATCTGGAAGGATACGGACGGCAAGGTAGATATCTTTATCGCCGGTGTGGGGACGGGCGGAACCGTAACGGGCACCGGAGAGTACTTAAAGGAGCAGAACCCCAATATTAAAGTAGTGGCTTTGGAGCCTGCGGCGTCTCCCGTATTATCCGAAGGAAAATCAGGCGCTCACAAGATTCAGGGCATTGGAGCCGGATTCGTGCCGGAGGTATTAAATACATCTGTTTATGATGAGGTATTCAAGGCAGAAAATGAGGATGCCTTTGCCGCCGCAAAGCTTCTGGCAAAAAAAGAAGGAATCCTGGTAGGCATTTCCTCCGGTGCGGCTCTGTATGGCGCCATTGAGCTTGCAAAGCGCCAGGAAAATGAGGGAAAGGTGATTGTGGCGCTTTTGCCGGATACGGGCGACAGATATTATTCTACACCTCTATTTACCGAGTGATATCCTTATTGCAGAAGATTTTCTCCCAGGGATTGACCGGTAAGAAAAAGCAGCGGAGTATTCGATTTGACTTCACTGCTTTTTTATTGTAGGATTGTAAGTATTTAGTACAGGTCGAAGCACTTGCTGCGAAGACCGTAAGAACGTGATTCAGGAGTGCAAAGGTCTACGCTTCGCTTCGGTCGGTTCTGAACAAGTGCCACCGGCATTTAGAACCCCATCGCCGCAGGCGATTTTAATGGATTTTGCATTGTAACTGTGAGGGTACTGAACAGTTACATAGGATTATATATCACATGGAAAGGAACGAACCGACATGACGCTGATCCAGCTAAAATATATCATTGCCATTGCCGAGACAAAATCCATGAACAAAGCGGCCGAGCAGCTTTATATGTCTCAGCCCTCCCTTACCAACGGAGTAAAGGAACTGGAAAAGGAGCTTGGAATCACCCTGTTTTACCGAAGCGGAAAGGGTGTAACTTTGACTAACGACGGTGCGGAATTTCTGCTGTATGCAAAGCAGCTTTATTCCCAGTATGAAAATCTGCTGGGAAAATACGGAAAAGAGGGATCCTGCAAAAAGAAGTTCGGTGTTTCCACACAGCACTATTCCTTTGCAGTGAAAGCCTTTGTAGACATGGCGAAGGAATTTGACATGTCAGAATATGAATTTGCAATTCGAGAGACAAAGACGGCAGAGGTCATCAGCGATGTCAGTACTCTGAAAAGTGAGCTTGGAGTCTTGTTCCTCTGCGATTTTAACCGAAAGTCCATGGAAAAGCTCTTAAGCTCCGCAGGACTAAAGTTCCATCACCTGATTGAATGTCAGGCTTATGTCTATCTGTGGAAAAATCATCCCCTTGCGAAAGAGAAGTCCATCCGATTCGGGCAGCTTAGCGGCTATCCCTGCCTGTCCTTTGAGCAGGGAGACAACAGCACCTTCTATCTGGCAGAGGAAATTCTGGCGACCAATGAATATCCCCAGGTGATTAAGGCAAACGACCGGGCTACCATGCTGAACCTGATGGTGGGATTGAATGGCTATACGCTGTGTTCGGGAATCATCTGTGAGGAACTGAACGGAAGCGATTTTCTGGCGATTCCTTTTGAGGATGATGAGCAGAATCCAAACAGCCTTATGGAGATCGGCTATATCACCAGGAAAAATATCCTGTTAAGCAAGATGGGAGAGAGGTATGTGGAGGCGCTTAAGAAATATCTTAAGGTTTAATCTAGTATAATCCGTACTTGAAGTTATGATAAGCATGGTTTTCTTGCTCTGTTACGCAAGAAATAACCAGAAAAGCAGCTAATGAATTGAATACCCAGTTATAGTTTAAAACTATAACTGGGTATTCTTTTTGCATATTGGACAGAAATAACCCACCATGTTAGTATGAATAACAGGAACAGCAAGGAGGATAAAAAATGTTTCAATATGCATTTATTTTAAGCAGAAATCGAATGTGCCGTAAGTTATGATGCCATAAGGCAAAAACAGTAGGAATGAAGCCGGAATATTATAAAAAAGAAATCAAGCTTTGACACCATAGAAATATACCAATAAGTCAAATACCCGCAGCAAGCTGACGGGGCATCAAGCTTGTAGCGCAGCAGAACTGCGGGGTATTTGACCCCTGCGGCAGTCGCCAAATGGACGTGCAAGCACGTCCGCTTGGCTCGCTGCCCACAGGAATAAAAGACAGCAAAAAATAAAACGGAGGATTCAAAAAATGGCAGATATCAAAGATTCAAAAAACTGGGGATTCGAGACAAGGCAGTTACATATCGGACAAGAGCAGGCAGACCCGGTAACGGATGCAAGGGCCGTTCCCATCTACGCATCTACTTCCTACGTATTCCACAACTCACAGCATGCGGCGGACCGCTTTGGTCTTCGTGATGCAGGAAATATCTACGGAAGGCTGACCAACCCCACAGAAGACGTATTCGAGCAGAGAATTGCATCCCTGGAGGGCGGCGTGGCGGCCCTGGCCGTTGCTTCCGGTGCAGCAGCCCTGGCCTATACATTCCAGGCTCTTGCCAAAGCAGGAGAGCATATCGTAGCATCCAAAACCATTTACGGCGGTACCTACAATTATTTGGCACACACCTTTCCACTGAACAATCAGGTGACAACCACTTTCGCAGATCCTTACGTGGAGGGCTCTTTCGAAGCAGCTATTCAGGAAAATACAAAGGCAATCTTCGTAGAAACACTCGGTAACCCCAATTCCAACCTGATCGATTTGGAAAAGCTGGCGCAGATTGCTCACAAACACAACCTTCCATTGGTAGTAGATTCCACTTTCGCTACGCCTTACCTTATCCGTCCCATTGAGTATGGCGCAGATATTGTAGTACATTCCGCCACAAAGTTTATCGGCGGACACGGAACAGCCATTGGCGGCGTGATTGTAGACAGCGGAAACTTTGACTGGAAAGCATCGGTAAAATATCCCTGGATCTCCGAAGCCAACCCCAGCTATCACGGCGTATCCTTTACAGACGCAGCAGGCCCAGCGGCATTTGTAACCTATATCCGTGCGGTCATTCTTCGTGATACGGGAGCAACCCTTTCTCCTTTCCATGCATTCATTTTTCTACAGGGATTGGAGACTCTCTCCCTCCGGGTAGAACGCCATGTAAGCAATACTTTGAAGATTGTAGAATATCTGAACAGTCATCCACAGGTAGAAGCAGTGCATCACCCGTCGCTCCCCACGGAGACCACCCATGAGCTGTACAAGAAGTACCTGCCAAACGGCGGAGGCTCCATTTTCACCTTTGAGATCAAGGGTGATGCAAGTACCGCTCAGACATTCATTGATAACCTGTCCATTTTCTCTCTGCTGGCAAATGTGGCGGATGTGAAATCCCTTGTCATTCACCCTGCAACCACCACCCACAGCCAGTGCACAGAGGAAGAACTTTTAGAGCAGGATATCAAGCCGAACACCATTCGTCTTTCCATCGGGATTGAGAAAGCAGAGGATCTGATTGCGGCATTGGATGCAGCTTTTGATGCGGTAAAATAAAAAAGATTGAAAAAATCTGTGCCTGGAATATTTCTTTCTGATTAAAAATTTCTGAATAATCACTATAAAAGCAGTCATCACATTTTTCTTGTGAAGTGACAGGAAAAAACAGGAGTTAAATGAGAATTTGTGTTGAAATTTTTTAAGGACAATAATAGACTTTTAATATCTAAAAAATTGTAGTAAATTTTAAAAAAGTATGATATAATTGTTACGGTTTTTAATAAAATTAACACACAACAGGAAAACAGAAAGGAATTTACTTATGAGGAAACGATTATTGTGGATTCTATTGGCTTTGTCCCTTGGAATCAGCACAACAGGGTGCGGAAAAAAAGAAGAAGAGGTTTCCGCTCCGGCAGAAGAATTTTCTACTGAAGATGAAATTTTAGCTGAAGAGCCAGAAGAGGAACCGCAGGAAGAAGAGGAGGAAGACGAAATTGCTCCGGACGGCATGTACCGCAGTGAACTGACCAACGAGTGGATCAGTGTAGACTTGCAGGAGCAGCGTCCCATTGCAGTAATGGTTGACAATGAAAAAACAGCCCTTCCCCATTATGGTCTGAGTCAGGCAGATATTGTTTATGAGATGATGAACAGTACTTTGAATGATCAGATTACACGTTTTATGGTTCTCATAAAGGATTATGACAGCATTGATCAGATTGGAAGTGTTCGAAGCGTACGTCCCACCAACCTGATGATCGCTCCGGAATGGAACGCAATTGTCTGCCATGACGGAGGTCCCTTCTATATTAACACGTTTTTGGAGAAGCCCTATGTGGATCACTTCAGTGGAACCTTCTCCCGTGTAAATAACGGAAAAGCAAGAGAATTTACAGAGTACATTCTTCCTGGTGATATGGATAAGAATTTCCGCAACACAAGCGTTTCACGGGAATATAATGAGTATCGTCCGGAAGAAGCGCATTTCCGGTTTGCTTCTGAAAAGAAGCCCGTAGATTTGTCCGGCAACATTGGCTGTCAGGATTGCACGCTGGTGGATCTTCCTTTCGGCCACAATGGTTCTCAGTTAGACTATGATGAAGCATCTGGTACATATCTGTATTCTGAGTACGGCGGAGAGCACCGTGATCCAGGCAACGGCAATCAGCAGCTTGCATTCAAAAATGTGATTCTTCAGAGAATGGAATTTAATCAGTTGGATGATCACGGATATATGGTTTGGAATTGTCTGGATGCAGGAAAAGACGGCTACTACATTACCAATGGAAAAGCAATCCCCATTACCTGGAGCAAGACTACCGATCAGAGTCGTACCATTTACTATGATATGGATGGTAACGAGATTAAGATAAACACTGGTAAGACCTACATTGGTTTTGTTGCAGACAACCGTTGGAGTGAACTGGTAATTCAGTAATCACTGACAGAATAAAAAATACATGAGGATGTTAGAAATAGCCTGAGAGGTTGTTTCTAACATCCTTTCTTAATAGTAAACCTACATGTGCTCCATTGGTATATCACCATAAATGAAAAAAAGCACTAATCCTCCCGAAGCCTAACCGCCTTCGCAGCCATCCGGCGGCGGTTCTCATCCTGAGCGGCATAATGCTTCCGGGTGGTATTCACATCCTTGTGCCCCAGTACATCGGCAACAAGATAAATGTCTCCTGTTTCCTGATACAAGGTAGTTCCGTAGGTACTGCGGAGCTTGTGGGGAGTGATTTTCTTAAGGGGAGTTACCTGCTTTGCATATTTCTTCACCAGGTTTTCCACAGCACCTACGCCGATGCGCCGCTTTTGGGTGGAGTAGAAGAGCGCCAGCTCATGCCCCTCCTGAGGAATGACCTCTTTGCGGCTCCCATTGATGTAATTTCGAAGAGCCTGCTCCACCTCTTCCCCAAAGTAAACAATCATCTCGGAGCCGCCCTTTCGAGTCACCTTGATTCCGTTGTTGTGAAAGTCCACATCCGTAATGTCGAGGCCCACGCACTCAGACACACGGATACCGGTTCCCAAAAGGAGTGTGACAATCGCCAGATCACGTTCCTTTGTCTTTTCATAATAAACCTTTTTCTGCCCCGTAAGGCCGTCGCCGCCATGCTCAATAAAGTCCAGAAGCCTTGCCGTCTCATCAACATCCAGACGAATGATTGCCTTGTCGTGGAGCTTTGGCATGTCCACAAACACCGTAGGATTGTGCTCTAAAAGCTGCCGCTTATAAAAATATGCATAAAAGCTCCGCAAAGCGGACATTTTCCGTTTTAATCCTCGTTCGCCATTGGTAATATCTATGGTGTCGAAGCTTTCCTTATCCGTACCGGAATAAGCAATTTTCTTCTGATACAGCTTCAGATACTCCTGATATTCTTCAATATCCACAGCCTCAACCCGATCCAGATCACTCAGCTTAAAATCCGTGGTTTCATAATTTTTGTAAACAGGGTTTTCCTCAATGAGAAATCGAAAAAAAACTCGGATATCGTAGGCGTAGGAGATTCGGGTCTTTGTGGAAGTGGTAGGCTCGATTGCCCGAAAATAATCCTTGGCAAAGGATGGCAGCGTTTTCAGTACCTCCCGCAGCTTACGAATATTTTCCATATCGTTTTGTTCATGGTAGGTTTTGTATTCCATAATTGAAAATTCCTTCCTAAGTAATGTATAGGTTCCAGATATAATATATTTAAGTTTACATAATAAAATTATGTAACTTATCAATCGATTTCTCGTTACAATTCACACCTCAATGTCAGTTAGTTAAGAACAATGACCATTGCTGGTGCGTATTGTAAAGCTCATAGCAAACCCACATGCACCCCATTGGCACACCACCATAAATGAAAGTCGGCAGTGGCGCATGGGGCATCCCTGAACTCAGTTTTCTGCTACGCAGAAAAGGAGCTTTCATAGTAAGTAGCACTAAGAGTACCTTGACGTATCATCAGGTCAATGCTATAATAAATGCGTACAATTCCATATAAGGTATTAAGTGCCTGCCAGATTCAAAATTTTGGCAGGAAGAGGGAATTAGGTGCGAGTCCTAAGCGATCCGGTCACTGTAAGCAGGGAATATTTCCTAACGAATCCATTGTACAACTTTTTGTATGAGAAGGAAAGGAAAATATGCAGATCTGTAAGCCAGGAAACCTGCTTAATACTTGAGGAGAGACTTCCGAAGAAAGTTTAGTTCCTGTCAAAAATGCCTTTTGGCTTTTTGTACGTGTCTGTTTCCGTGGAAGCAGGCATTTTTATTATCATATGGAATGCTCAATGTGGAAGAACGTACCATCTGAAGGTGACATATCCTAAACGCACAGGTCTGATAAGCTGTGACGGCATTCGGCTTACTCACGCCTTTCCCAGGTTTCCTTTGGATGCCCTGGCGTCTGTCTGGGTTTTGTTGTAAGAAGCTTTTTTATCGGAAAAGAATACCTGCAGCTTTTCTTTTCCGGAATACAAGGCACTTTCTAAAAACAAATCCTATGGCAGGCGTTTTTTATAGGAAAAATTATAACAGGGCAAGCCTGAGGATTTTGTGATGTGATACAAGGAACTTGTATTCTTCGAAGAAAAGAAATATACTATTGAAAATGGGAGGTGTTTGGCTGCTCCCGAAAGGAGCAGAAAAGCCGATAGACTGGCGATATAAGAAATGAAAGGACATAACAAATGAAATTGTTAGTTGTGGAGGACGATTTAACCCTGAGTACGGCAATATGTTTTGAACTGGATTGTAATGATTATGTGACGGTTGCTGCTTATAATTGCAAAAAGGCGTACCACCTTATTCAAAGCGAACATTTTGATTTAGCAATACTTGATGTGAATCTGCCGGACGGAAATGGTTTTGATTTATGCCGTACGATAAAAAAGTTATGCCCGCAGATACCAGTTATATTTTTGTCAGCGAATGATTTGGAACAGGATATTTTGAATGGTTTTGATCTCGGTGCAGAGGATTATGTTACAAAACCATTTAATATGAAAATACTTTTGCGGCGTATAGAGGTTGCGGTTCGAAGAAATCATTTATTTGAACAGCAAGCGATGAACTGTTGGAGCGATGGCTTTCTTTCGCTTGACTTCAGTAAACTTACTGCACTTCGCAGAAACGAAAAAATTGTTGTTACTTCAAATGAGTATAAATTGCTGAAAGTTTTAACAGAAAATGCCGGAAACATACTGACCAGGCAGATGCTATTGGAACGGCTTTGGGATATCGAGGGTAATTTTGTTGACGATCATGCATTGACTGTCACGATCAACCGGTTAAGAGCCAAAATAGAAGACGATGCCCATACATATATTAAGACAGTGCGTGGCATAGGATATGTTTGGACGGGGGAAGCAGGATGAAAGAAATGCACTTGACAGGAGTATGCCGGAGACTGCTTTTGGGTCTTGCCTTTATTAAAATGTCCCGGCTGGAGACGGGGATTTTCGTTTTGCATATGGAAGAAACGAGATTGAGTGATACGATTGCAGGAGCTATGAGCATGATACTGGCAGAAGCAGAAAAGAAAAATATCCAGCTTTGGGCTGACTGTGATAGCCAATTGACCGTGAAGCATGATCCGAAATGGACGGCAGAAGCCATCGGCAACATTTTAGATAATGCGGTGAAGTATACTCCAGAAGGCGGTACAATCAGCATTTTAGTCCGTCCATGACAATTTTATATTCGTATTGACATAAGCGATACAGGGATAGGCATCGAGCAGGAAAATTATAATGCCATATTCCAACGCTTTTATCGGGCGGAGGAAGTGACCGCTAAGGAAGGTGTCGGTCTGGGACTGTATCTGGCAAGAGGAATCATAGCCCAGCAAAATGGATATATCACAGTAAAATCAAAAAAGGGCAAAGGAAGTACATTTTCAGTCTTCCTGTTAAGCTGACGGAGATAGTTGAATTATGGATATCGTGGAAATACGGAACCTGAAGAAATATTTCAAGGACGGCTCACAGGTTGTCAAAGCGTTGGATGGAATCGATCTGTCTGTAGAAAAAGGTAAATTTACAGTAATTGTAGGCACATCAGGATCTGGAAAAACTACATTGTTAAATACGATTGCCGGGCTATGCGAGCCTACGGAAGGAACCGTAATTGTGGATGGAATGAATTTGTCAAAAATGGGGGAGGAACAGCTTACGGTATTCAGACGCAGAAAGATTGGGTTTGTTTTTCAGGGATATAACCTGATACCCGAATTGACAATCAAAGAAAATATAGTATTTCCTCTGGAACTCGATGACACACGGCCAGATGCAGTGTATTTTTCTAACCTTGTTCATCTGCTGGGATTGGATAACTATCTGGACGCATACCCACATATGCTTTCCGGCGGAGCACAGCAGTGTGCGGCGATTGCACGTGCCTTGCTCACAAAGCCTTCAATTGTCTTAGCCGATGAACCTACTGGCAGCTTTGATATGAAAACAACACAAAATGTTGCCGGATTGCTCAAAATGACTGCTTCCACATTTCACCAGACATTGGTTGTGATTACCCATAACCTTGACCTTGCTCAGCTGGCGGATCGGGTAGTGCGGCTGCAAGATGGAAAAATCGTGTAATAAAAATTTATAATGCAAAAGGGGATGTCGGGAAATAAGACAGCCCCTTTTTTAGTCACAAATTTGTGACATTCGTGTGCCCCGGTTGTGACATGGCTGTGATATCGTTATTTTCAGAATCAGGAAAGGAGCAAACATGCAATGAAAAATATGTTAGGTGTTCTTGCCAGACGCAGTTTTCGAGCCAGCAGAATGCGTAACCTGATTGCGGTATTAGCAATTATGCTGACTACAATTCTGTTTACTACTGTTACCACAATCGGTATGGGAGCGACAGAATCCATAACTTTGACCATGCAGATGTTGAAAGGCAGCCGGTCAGACGGTGATTTCCACAATATGACTGTTGAACAGTACGAGGCCTTGGAGGGTGCCGATTTTATTCGGGAATATGGTCTGCGGATGCCGGTAGGTTTTCTAACGAATACAACCCGTCATAACATCGAGTTTGATGTGCTGGATTCTGTTCAGGCTGATTTGACTTTCTGTATGCCAGTCCACGGCAGCGTACCAAAGGCAGAAAACGAGATTGTTACCTCGGACGCAGCACTTAGAGATTTTGGGGTTGAGCCTGAGGTTGGAGCCGCTGTCACCATTGCTTTTACTGCTCACGGCCGGGAATATCAGATGGATATGATTGTATCCGGCTGGTTTGAAGCCACGAGCGAGCAGATTAGTATGATGTGGGCGGGAACAACATTTCGGGATGCACATCCCGATATTTTTAAGTACACCTATGACCAGGATCGGGAAATGGCGGGAACCTATTATTCGGATTTTGTAGCTGTAAGCACAGCAGGACTTCAGGAAAAACTGGATCGTTGGGTGTGGCAAATGGGAGGCGACCCGGAGGCGGCCAACTCCGATAATTTATCTGCAACAATAAATGCGGTGACCAATCCTGTATTGGAGCCAATGACGCTTCTGCTGGGGGCTGTTATAATCGTACTGTTTGTTCTTTGCGGATACTTATTGATTTACAATGTATTTGACATTGCGGTGATGCAGGAGATCCGCCGTTATGGCCTATACCGCACTGTGGGCATGAGCAGGCGTCAGATAAAGAAATTGATAAACCTGCAGGCCCTGTGGCTTTCCTGTGTTGGTATTCCCTTGGGCTTACTGACTGGCTATTTTGTTGGAAAGGCAACCTTGCCTTATATGATGCGTACCTTGTCTTCCAGCTATGAGAATGTAGCAATCAATGTGAATCCATCTCCGATAGTTTTTGTGGGGGCCGCCGTATTAGCCGCTTTTACCGTATTTCTTTCCATAAGGAAACCAATACGGGTAGCAGCAAATATTCCGGCACTTGAAGCGTTCCGTTATGTGGAGGCGGCAGGAGGCAGAAAAACCACGAAGAAAAGTACCGCTGGTAACCAGTCTGTTCCGGCTGGCGTGGTCTAATTTGGGGCGTAATAGGCGACGTTCCGCTTTCATAATAGCTTCTTTGTCGCTTTGCGTTATCCTGCTTAACAGTATCGGTATTGCCGCTGACAGCGTGGACATAGAAAAGCAAGTATCCTACAGCATCCGAACCGATTTCGTTGTAGTAAACGCATTGAGCAAAAATATTCTGGAAGGATTCACCCGGCACAAGCACGGGCTGGGGCAGGAAGTAATAGCCGCCGTCAATGCACAGCCGGGAGTATACGGTGCTTCGGCCATTTATAAAAATACATTGGATGACAGTAATGTGACCTATGACTTTCCGGTAGAATTTGATTACACTGGCACTGACGAAGAGACCGGCATTGACTATGCGGGTACCAGGGACGGAATCGTCTTTAATCTGGGTGATGATGGACACACGCTCTGTAACGTGTATGGTATGGAAGAAACAGCACTTGCCCGTATGGATATTCAGGAAGGAGAAGCAAATGTGCATAGGCTTTATGAGAAGATGGCAAGCGGTGAAGGCGTACTGTTGGGGGTGGTGTCTGATATGGGGACATCCATTTTGAATCCAGCCTTCAATCTGCTGGAAGTGGGTGACATGATTACGGTTTTCAAAAACGGTGAGCCGATGATGGAACTGCCTGTGTTAGCTAAGGCTGCCCTCACCGGTGACGATATGGAAATCGGATATACTGTCAACGGAACCTTTAAGGTTGGCAGGGATGGTTTATTTCTGTATCTTCCAACCTGTGTTTACACCAAGATTTACGATGAACCAGTTATTTACAAATATTCTTTTGATGTAGAGGAAGAACAACAGGATTCCATGAGCGAATTTTTAGAAGGCTATGTAACGAATGTAGATCCCGGTCTGGGTTATGCTTCTGCCAAAGAAGCCAGGCAGGATGCTGTTACAACCCGAACCATGCTTCGGTTTGTTGGCGGACTGATTGGCATTATCTTTGGTGCAGCCGGAGTATTAAACTTAGTAAATACCATCATTACATCTATTCTGGCAAGGCGTCATGAATTTGCAACCATGCAAAGTATTGGTATGACAGCAAAACAGTTGACCCGGATGATGATTTGGGAAAGTGTTTACTATGCCGTTGGCGTGTGTATTGTCGGCCTGTTGCTGTCAATGATACTTGCGTTTACTGTGGTGAAGACACTTATTGGCGGAATTTGGTATTTCACTTTCCACTTTACGCTTGTTCACGCTGTCATTGTGTGTATTTTGCTTCTGATTGCTGCCGTTATTTTGCCAGTGATTGCATTAAAAGTATTTAATAAAGGCAGTATTGTTGAAAAGCTGCGTGTTGCAGAATAGAATAGGAGGATTTGACCATGAGTGAAACTATCATTTTACAGACAAGAAACCTGAAAAAATACTATGGAAAAGGAGAAACACAGGTTCATGCTCTGGATGGTGTAAACCTGGACATTGAGGCCGGAAAGTTCGTTGCCATTATTGGCACTTCCGGCTCTGGTAAATCTACTTTGCTGAATATGTTGGGTGGTCTTGATACCTCGACATCAGGAACGGTCACGATTGGCAATACGGAACTGTCAGGATTGAAAGAAGAGCAGCTTACCGTGTTCCGCCGCAGACGTATCGGTTTTATCTTCCAGAACTATAATTTGATACCGCTCCTGAATGTATGGGAAAATATTGTTTTCCCTATTGCGATGGATAGACAAAAACCAGATAAAAAATTTATCGGGGAGATTGTCGGATTGTTGGGATTGGAACAAAAAATTCACAGCCTGCCAAACAATCTTTCCGGCGGCCAGCAACAGCGTGTGGCGATTGCCCGTGCCCTTGCCTCCAAACCTGATATTGTACTGGCAGACGAACCAACCGGAAATTTGGATTCCAGAACCAGTGATAATGTGATTCATTTGCTGCAAATGACAAGCCAGAAATTCCAACAGACGATTATTATGATTACACATAATCCTGAGATCGCACAGTTGGCTGATCAGACGATTCATATTGAGGACGGCAGGATTGTGAGCTGACTGCAAATTGGCAGCCGTATTTTCATATGTCCGATTTATCCAACAGCGGTTTTGACTTAGGCAAGGGTTTGTATGTGTAATTCCTCTTATATCTATGCGAAAAACATGTGTTTGTCGCATAGATCTATTTCTCTGAACTTCACCACTTCTTGAAGCATTCTTTTCCAAAATATCTAAAAGCTTATTCAGCGAATCTGATAAACAGAATTCAAAAGTTCCCCTAAGCTTCAACATAACACAAAATCCGCCTCATGGAATATTCTCCACAAGACGGATTTTCCAAATCCTCCAGGCAATTGACAATATTAAAATTTATATTCCGTAGAGTAATACGGCATAATCAGATTCTGTCCGGAAATAATCTTGCCATTCTTAATGGAATTTAACTGGCTGACTTCCTTGATATAGACCTCTTTGGATTCATAATTCTCCAAATACTCATCTGCCAGATCCCATAAAGTATCTCCAGGCTGAATCTCAATGTTGGTATAATACTTGTAATAAGTAACCTTTGCTTCCTTATTCTTTGCCTTTGATAAAAAGCTTCCGAACGTAAAAGCCATGACTAAAATCAGACAAATAGTTAAACCAGCCGTCAAAGCAATCTTCCTCATCCTACACATATCTCTTCCCCCTAAAGCAATAATTCGAACACATTTTCCAAACAATTGTTCTATACATATTGTTATTATACGCACAGAACAGTTGTTTGTCAATACATATGTTCGAAAAATATTCGGGCTTTTGTTCGGTTTTAAGTAGATTATAAAGATCTCACTATTTCTGTATTTTCATATTTGTGATACAATGAGGACAATAAGGGGGGATTAAAATGGTGATGCTTTTACTTCTCGTATTTACTGTGTTTATCATTTTTGTTATAAGGAAAAAGCAGTATGAAAAGACAGAATATTATCAACAAACAAAAAACTCTTATATAAAGATGTACTTTGATAAAGGACTTTTGGGAGAGTTTTATATTTACAAATATCTAAGACCACTGAAAGGATATAAACGATATTTGTTCAATCTATATCTTCCATAGGGAAATGGAGAAACTACGGAATTAGATGTGGTTCTTTTGCATTTTTCCCAAGTGCAGATATACGGAAAGCTTATCAGATAAATAGTAAGCTATGGTTAAAAAACTCATAATAATTTAATCACCCAAACGCTTATTTAAACAAGCCTGCGTTTGGGTGATTAAATTTCCAACTCTTTATTAAACAGCAATCACGCCTGTCCTGCCTAATCCAGCCGCTTTATGCAGTCAATGGTAACCTGGTAATCTTCCTTCACCTTCTCCAGTGCAGGCTCTAAGTCCGCACCATACTCATCTCTGTTCCGCAACAGCTCGGCAAGGTCGTTGGAGGATTCGTAGAGCCGATCCAGAGAAAGATTCTGACAGATACCCTTTATCGTGTGGGCTGCCCGGAACGCTTCAGGCATATTACGGGTTTCCATAGATGTGCAAAGCAGGTCATAACTAGAATCATTGAGAACACGAAGCACAAACTTCTTAATCCGTTCTTCCGTTCTCAAACGTCCCTCTACATCTGCATAATTACCTCCCATAGCATCATAGCATTCTCTTATTGTCATTTTATCATACCTTCCTTTCTGCTCCTTTATACAATTTATCATAATTACAGCAGTAATTCAAGATAAACGCCAAAATTTAGGTTATATCGTTATATAAGAGGTATTTAGACAAATAGAACTTGCCAAGAGCTTCGTCGGCATGGTATCATGTCCAAGACGGATTCATCTGTTTATATATAAAAGAAAGAAGGCATTTACCATATGAAGCTTCAGCAGCTTTTAAGCTATACACGCAGAGCCGTAGATGATTACCATATGATTCAAGAGGGAGATAAAATTGCTGTGGGAATTTCCGGTGGAAAGGATAGCCTGGCCATGCTTTATGCTCTTCACGGGCTTAGACGCTTCTATCCGGCCTCTTTTGAGCTGGAGGCAATTACGGTTGACCTTGGCTTTCCGAATTTCGATTTAAGCGGAATTCGAACCCTGTGCGAGAAAATGGAAATACATTACACGATTGTCCCCACAGATATCTATGATATTATTTTTCGTATCCGCAAAGAAAGCAACCCCTGTGCCCTCTGCGCCAAGATGCGTAAGGGAGCCTTAAATCAGGCCATCAAGGAGACTGGCTGTAATAAGGCAGCCTATGCCCATCACAAGAATGATGTGGTGGAAACTATGCTGCTCGCCCTCATCTTCGAAGGACGCTTTCATACCTTTGCGCCGGTTACCTACCTGGATCGGATGGATCTGACCGTGATTCGCCCTCTGATGTACATAGATGAAGCGGACGTAATAGGCTTTCAGCACAAATACAGCCTACCTGTCTGCAAAAGCCCCTGTCCTGCCGACGGACATACCAAACGAGAATACGCAAAGGATCTGCTCCGCAGTCTGAACCAGGAGCATCCCGGCACCTCCGAGCGAATGTTTCGTGCCATTCTGGATGGAATTTACAAGCCCTATGAGTCTCTGGATTATATTCAGGCATTGTCGGCAGTTAACTCTTGTACAAAATAATGGAGAACAATACCTTTTAGTACCATAAATCAAGGCGTTTAAATGATAATATTTATCATTTAAACGCCTTAAAAGCACATATGATTAATAGAATTTTCAGCTATACCTGTTCAATCTCGCTGTGAAGCTGCTGCAAAGATTTAACTTCCAGCTTTCCGTCCTTTTCCTTTACTTTTCGAATGCCTTCTGCTGTAGCGATGGCAGCCGCCATCGTGGTCATATAGGGAATCTTACCCTTAATGGCGGCTTTTCGGATATAGCTGTCATCATAGATGCTCTCTTTTCCGGAGGGCGTATTGACAATCAGCTGAATCTCACCATTGGCTATGGCATCCATAATATTAGGCCGGCCTTCCTGAAGCTTCTTTACCTTTTTGGCCGGGATTCCGTCTGCCGCTATCATTTCATAGGTGCGTCCTGTGGCCATAATGGTAAAGCCATCCTTATGGAAGCCCCTGGCTACCTGCAGTACCTCCGGCTTATCCCGGTCGCTGACACTTATCAACACGGTTCCGGATAATGGCAGACAAGTCTGGGTAGCCTCCTGAGCCTTGTAGAATGCCTCGCCAAAGTTTGAAGCGAGTCCGAGAACCTCTCCTGTGGAACGCATTTCCGGTCCGAGAAGGGGATCTACCTCCTGAAACATGTTGAAGGGGAATACAGCTTCCTTCACCCCATAGTGGTGGAAACGGCTTTCCTTTAAGTCGGGGACAGGTGAAGGTGTTCCTGTCAATTCTTCTGTGATAACCTGCGTTGCAAGCTGCACCATCTGAATGTTGCAGACCTTGGATACCAAGGGCACCGTCCGGGAAGCCCTTGGGTTGGCTTCCAACACAAAGACCTTTCCGTCCTCAATGGCATACTGCATATTCATCAGGCCGCAGACATGCATTTCCTCTGCAATTTTCTTGGTATATTCCTTAATCGTCCTCAAATTCTCCTGGGAAATATTCAAGGAGGGCAAAATACAGGCAGAATCTCCGGAATGTACCCCGGCCAGCTCAATATGTTCCATTACAGCCGGAACAAAGGCATGAGTTCCGTCACAAATAGCATCTGCTTCACACTCCATAGCATGATGGAGGAAACGATCAATCAAAATGGGCCGATCCGGTGTTACGCCTACAGCAGCTCTCATGTATCCAATCAGGCTTTCCGAATCATGCACAACCTCCATGCCCCGACCGCCCAATACGTAGGAGGGACGCACCATAACAGGATAGCCGATTTTCTCTGCAATAGCCAGGGCTTCGTCTGCATTTACTGCCATGCCTGCTTCCGGCATAGGAATGTCAAGCTTTTCCATAATGGCTCGGAACCGATCCCGATCCTCTGCCAAATCAATAATCTCCGGACTGGTGCCGAGAATCCTCACACCATTCTTTTCAAGCTCTGCAGCCAAATTAAGAGGTGTCTGACCGCCAAATTGGGCAATCACGCCCACAGGCTTCTCTTTCTCATGAATGCTTAATACATCCTCTAGTGTCAGCGGTTCAAAATACAGCTTGTCTGAGGTATCGTAATCCGTGGAAACTGTCTCTGGGTTGCAGTTTACAATAATAGTCTCAAAGCCCAGCTTTTTAAGGGCAATAGCAGCGTGAACACAGCAATAGTCAAACTCAATACCCTGCCCGATTCGGTTGGGGCCGCCTCCCAGGATCATGATCTTGGGCCGATCTGTATTGACTGTACTGTGATCCGGCGCATTGTAGGTGGAATAATAATAAGCATTGTCCCTGGTGCCGCTTACATGTACCCCCTCCCATGCTTCTGTTACGCCGATCTCAATCCTTGCCTTTCTGATATCCTCTTCCGGCACCTCCAAAATCTGGCTTAAATACCGATCTGAAAATCCATCCTGTTTTGCCTGCTTAAGCGCCAAAGGCTCCGGCACTTTTCCGTGGCTGGAAGAAAGAAGTGCTTCTTCCTCATCCACCAGCTCTTTCATCTGCTCAATAAAGTAATGCTTGATCTTTGTCAGCTCATAGAGCTCATCCACTGTAGCGCCCTTTCGCAGAGCCTCATACATAATAAACTGCCGCTCGCTGGTGGTGGCATGAAGCATTTTTAAGAGATCATGTTTCGACTTATCATGGAAGTCTTTGGCAAAGCCCAGGCCATATCGGCCGTTTTCCAAACTGCGGATTGCCTTCTGGAATGCCTCCTTGTAGGTCTTTCCAATACTCATAACCTCACCTACGGCACGCATCTGAGTACCCAGCTTGTCCTCTACGCCCTTAAACTTCTCAAAAGCCCAACGGGCAAATTTGATTACCACATAATCTCCGTCCGGCACATAATGATTAAGAGTTCCGTATTTGCCGCAGGGGATCTCATCCAAAGTCAGTCCGGAAGCCAGCATAGCAGAAACCAGAGCAATAGGGAAGCCTGTTGCCTTGGAAGCCAGTGCTGAGGAACGAGAGGTTCTGGGATTGATCTCAATTACAATATCCCGATCTGTCACCGGATCATGGGCCCACTGTACATTGGTTCCGCCAATCACCTGAATCGCTTCTGCTATCCGATAGGATTTCTCCTGGAGGCGCTTCTGAATCTCATCAGAAATGGTCAGCATAGGTGCAGAACAGAAAGAATCTCCTGTATGAACTCCAAGAGGATCGATATTTTCAATAAAGCAGACTGTGATAATGTTATTCTTGCTGTCACGAACTACTTCAAGCTCCAGCTCTTCCCAGCCAAGGATGGATTCCTCCACCAGAACCTGTCCTACCAGACTGGCCTGTAGACCTCTTGCAGTAACCGTCTTAAGCTCTTCCACATTGTAAACCAGTCCGCCGCCTGCGCCGCCCATAGTATAGGCCGGACGCAAAACCACCGGATACCCCAGCTTCTCTGCAATAGCTGCCGCTTCCTCTACGCTGTAAGCAACCTCGCTTCTTGCCATCTCAATGCCAAGGCTGTCCATTGTATGCTTAAACTCAATGCGATCCTCTCCGCGCTCAATAGCGTCTACCTGTACACCGATAACCTTTACGCCGTATTTTTCCAGGACACCGGCCTTAGAAAGTTCTGAACAAAGATTAAGACCGGATTGTCCGCCGAGATTCGGCAATAAGGCATCTGGTCTTTCTTTCTCAATAATCTGTGTCAGCCGTTCTACATTGAGCGGCTCAATATAAGTTACATCAGCGGTTCCGGGATCGGTCATAATCGTTGCCGGATTGGAATTGACCAACACGATCTCATATCCCAGCTTTTTGAGAGCTTTACAAGCCTGTGTGCCGGAATAATCAAACTCACAGGCCTGCCCAATAATAATGGGGCCGGATCCGATAATCAGAACCTTGTGGACGTCGTTTCTTTTGCTCATATTTTCCTCCTCTTGACGCACTTACTGCGTTATCCGGACAAATTCAGAAGCTTGCTTCCAAACTTGTTCCCTTTTATAAATTAGCAGGACATAGTTTTTAAACTATAAATCCATAGCTTACTTTAAAATAATAGTAAACGGCCCGTCATTGACAAGCTCCACCTTCATATCTGCCCCAAAGCTTCCCTGCTGAACTTTGGGGACCTGCTTTTTGCAGCTTTCAATAATATACTCATACAGTTCTTTTGCAAGTGCAGGATCCCCTGCATTGGTAAAGCCGGGTCGATTGCCGTGGCTGCAGTCTGCATAGAGAGTAAACTGGGAAACCAGAAGAAGCTCTCCTCCTACATCCTTTAAAGAAAGGTTGGTCTTGCCGTTTTCATCCGGAAAAATCCGAAGGCCCAGCATTTTCTTAACCAGCCGGTCCGCCTCTGCCCTTGTATCTTCTTTCCCCACGCCTATGAGGACAAGAAATCCTTTTTCGATATTTCCAATAACAGTCCCATCCACCGTTACCGATGCATGGGACACTCTCTGTATAACAAACTTCATAAAAGTAAGTTTCTCCTAGATTCTTTCATGTTCTTTTTCTTTGTATGTAATAAATTCACGGATCACATGAATGGCACCGTCAATACCAAGAGTGCTGGTATTCAGGCACAAATCATATCCGGCTGCGTCTCCCCATTTTTTACTGGTGTAGTAATTGTAATAGCTTGCCCGGCCCTTATCCGTCTTGCGAATCAGATCCTTGGCCTTGGCATCTGAGAGATCATGCCGTCTGGCAATCCGGACAATCCGGGACTGAAGATCTGCATGAAGAAATACATTTACAACATTAGGCACATTCTCCAAAGCATAGTCGGCACATCTTCCTACAATCACGCAGGGACCTTCGGACGCAATTTTCTTAATGCTGTCAAACTGTGCCAGAAAAACCTTGTGATTTAAAGGCATCTCTGAAAACGCTGAAGAAGAATACCCTGTAGAATACGTATCCATCACCAAAGAATAGAGAAAGCTGTTGGTAGGCTTTTCATCATGATTTTCAAAAAGCTCCTGACATAATCCGCTGTCCTTGGCAGCTCTTGATAAAAGCTCCTTATCATAACAGGGGATGCCAAGCTCCTCCGCCAGCTTAATTCCAATATCATGACCGCCGCTGCCATATTGACGCCCGATAGTAATCACTGTATTATTTGCCATTTTGACTGCTCCTTTCCTATGATTCTTTCAGACTCTTAATTATTCCTTTTGCAATTCCCTTTGCAATATTGTTCTGGTATGTGTCATCTGCAAGGCTGGACGCATCGCCGTCATTGCTCAGATATCCTACTTCCACCAAAACGGCCGGCATCTCTGTATCGGAAACAATATTAAAATTCCCTTCCTGAGAACCGCCGTCGGAAGCGCCGCTTTCCTTCACAAGAGCCTCCTGAATCATTTCTGACAGATATTTGCTCTGCTTATCATCTTTATCATAGTAGCTGACAGCACCGGAAGCGCTGCTGTCCTCTGAGTATCCGCCATGGATGCTTACCAGTAAATCCGCCTGAGATTCATTGGCCTTTTGTAAACGGTCTTCCTTGGACATTCTGGAATCATCTTCACGGATCATAATGACCTGATAGCCCTGCCCCTCCAACATCGTTTCAAGCTTTGTGCAAATATCCATGGTCACATTCTTCTCCACGGTCTCTCCGTTGCTTCTGCCGATGTCCTCGCCTCCATGTCCCGGATCAATGGCAATCACAAAAGTACCGCTTTTGGAAGTGATTTCACTGGAACCGCTGCCGGAAACCAGCTTTACAATTCCGAAAATAATCAGTCCAATGAGGGCAATTGCTGCAGCGCCCATACCAATGAGAATCAGCATCCGTATCCGCTTTTTACGTGCCCGTTCCTTCTGGCGCCTTTTTTTGGCCTCCATTCTCCGCCTGCGTTCTGCCGGACTCATCTGCCTTTCTCTTTCGTTCCGCTCCATAGCTTATTTCATCCCCCATTATTTTTCCCATTTTTCACAGAGTGCCTGCAATTGATCCGCAAGCTTTGCCAGATCCTTATTCGTCCATCCTCTGCTCTTCTCAATCAGGCGCATAAGTCTCTTGCCAACCTCCACCAATCTATCATATACGGTAGAAGCAGGTTTTGCAAGCTTTTTATCTTTTTCGATTCGAACCATGTTGCCTACTTCAAGATGCGTATTTGTAATCAGGTCGTAACAACCGCCGCTGTAAGGCGCTCTTGCATCATATCCATACTCTGTCTCAAGACATTCTACAAAGTGATCACAGACCGCATCCTCTCCGTGAACAACAAAGACTCTCTTTGGCTTTTTCTGAAATCCCTGCAGCCAGGAAATCAGCCCTTCCTTGTCCGCATGTCCGCTGATACCTGCCAGCTTGCAGATCTTTGCCCGTATCTCAATCTCTTCACCGAAAAGCTTTACGGCGGCAGCGCCCTCTACAAGGGCCCGGCCAAGAGTTCCCACGGCCTGATAGCCTACAAAGAGAACTGTACTGTCTTCTCTCCAGAGATTATGCTTCAGATGATGGCGGATACGTCCGGCCTCGCACATGCCGGATGCGGAAAGGATTACCTTTGGTTCATCATCAAAGTTAATAGCCTTTGACTCGTCACTGGTAATGGACAGATTCAGGCCCGGGAAGGAAATGGGATTGATTCCCTTTTTCACAAGAGCCAGCGTTTCTTCATCAAAGCATTCGTACATATTTTTATTAAAAATGGTGGTTGC
The DNA here is from genome assembly GCA_910574255.1 of Clostridia bacterium. Taxonomy (GTDB): domain Bacteria; phylum Bacillota; class Clostridia; order Lachnospirales; family Lachnospiraceae; genus Laedolimicola. The sequence goes on along the minus strand of CAJTAK010000004.1, from coordinate 89,366 downwards.
CTGAACGGCTAAGGGACTGTCCACATAAACCTGGAAACCTTCGTGGCCCTTCACAAGCCTTTTCTCCTTAATCTCCCGCAGAAAATAGAGCATCTCCTGAGTTCTTCCTACTGCAAAGGAGGGAATGACCACATTGCCGCCCCGGTCAAAGGTATCTTGAAGAATAGCTGTAAGGGCCTCCACATAATCAGGACGCTCTCCATGGCTTCGATCACCATAGGTAGATTCCATCACTACATAGTCAGCATCGTCTACCGTATTCGGTTCTTTTAAAATGGGCTGATTGTGATTGCCGATATCGCCGGAGAACACGACTTTTCGCTCCTCGGATCCTTCTGTCAGCCAGATCTCAATGCATGAGGAACCCAAAAGATGACCTACATCGGTAAAGCGGATAGAGATTCCGTCTGCTACCTTAAGGCGTTCTCCATAAGCACAGCCGCAGAACAGCTTGATAGCTCCGTCCGCTGCAGCCATGTCATAAAGGGGCACATATTCTTCGCCTCCGGAACGCCTGGCTTTCCTGTTCCGCCACTCTGCCTCAAACATTTGAATATGGGCGCTGTCACGAAGCATAACCTCGCATAGATCCTTCGTGGCCTTTGTAGAAAAAATCACTCCCCGAAATCCCTGCTTATACAAAAGAGGCAGGAGGCCGGAATGATCAATATGAGCATGAGTCAAAAATACATAATCAATATCCGCCGCAGCTACGGGAATCTCCCGGTTCTTGTAATAGTCAGGCCCCTGCTCCATGCCGTAATCCACCAGCATTATCTTACCGCAGGCTTCCAGCATATGACAGCTTCCGGTTACCTCGTGGGCTGCCCCCAAAAATGTAAGCTTCATTTGCCATCTCCTTTCGTTTTCTCCAGAACAAATTTACTATTTCTATTATAACGTTTCTCAATGGGAAATACAATGAAAAAGTTTTTGTAATCTTAGGTCTAATTTATATAATTCACAACACTCTGATAACATTTCACACCACTGCCTTGCAATGTCCTTTCGTTTTCCGTATACTAAAAATAAAAATATTTTTAAGAAAAGGACACTGCTATGATTCAAATTGCCGTCTGCGATGACGAACCTGTCATGTGCAGGTTTCTGGAAACAAAACTTACTTCCCTGCTAGAATCACGCCGGGTTATTTATTCCATCACCTGCTATACCAGCTCGTCAGAGCTTTTAAATGCTCCGGCTGCCTATGATTTGATTTTTCTGGATATTCAGATGCCCGGATTTGATGGAATGGAAACGGCAAGGCAGCTTCGGGAGCGGATTGCGGACTGTATTCTTATATTTGTTACCGTTCTAAAGGATTGTATGCCGGAAGCCTTTGAGGTAGAGGCTTTTGACTATCTTATTAAGCCCGTGAAAGACGTGCGGCTTGCTCTTACCCTTGACCGGGCACTGAAAAAGCTGAATCGCCGGAAAGAGCCCCACCTTTTGGTTCGGACGCTGAATCAATGCCGTTCGATTGCATTCAACTCCATCTTTTACTGTGAGGTCATCAATCGAAAGCTTTATCTCCATACGCAGGATGGCATAATTGACTATTACGGAAAAATGGATGCTCTGGAAATGCAGTTGGACAATCGCTTCTTCCGCTGTCACCGCAGTTATCTGGTGAATTTGGAGTATCTTAAGACTTATTCCGAGGGACAGCTTCTTTTGCAGGACGGAAGCCGTATTCCGGTATCAAGACTGCGGCATGGGGAATTTATGGAAGCAATGCTGCAATATATGTCATTCGGGTAATGAAAGGAGTGTTTGCGTTATGAATTGGGCTTTTCCGTATTTTTTCGCATTATTTTTACTGCCCGGAATTTCACTTTTCTTTTTTTGCCGATATTTCCATTTTTCCCGGAAATACAAATTCCTTTTTTATTTTCTCTATTTTTTCTTCAATGCCGGACTTTTTCTTATGGAACTGTACCTGCCCTTGCCTGGCGGGCTCTGGCTTTTACCGGAATCCTGCCTTCTTGCCGTCCTGGGAAGCATGATATTCCACCGGCCGCTTCGGGAGACATTACCCTTTTCTGTCTTGTCCGCTTCTGCTTTAAGTGTGTGCCAGGGGTTTGCGCAATGTGTGATTTTCTGGTTTTCTGCGAGAATTTCACTTTATATGCCTCTCCTTAAATATCTGGATTTCTTACAGTTCCTTTTGGTCTCTGTGCTTTTCTCATTACTGCTGTTTTTTATTGCGAAAGCATTTCCGCTGTCTGTTTTTACAGAAATGCACAGACCTATTCTTCTGCTTCTGATCCCGGTTTGCTTTATTTCTCTGACAGAGCGAATCATCAGCGATTCCGTCTACGGCTCCGTGACAATCTGGGATAATCAGCTGGGGCTTGTATATCCGGTGGTAGAACATAGGTCAATTCTTCTTTTACAGCTCTTTGCCGGAATCTGTCTTTTTGCCATCCTTTTTCTATGGAAAAGGATCACAAACTCCCTGCTTCTGGAGCAGCAGCTCCTTGCCCAGGAGCTTTATCTAAAGGAAGTCTGCTCCCGTTATGAACAGACACGTTCTTTCCGCCATGATGTAAAAAATCATTTGACAGTGATTCGGGAGCTGTTGAACGCACAGGAATTCCAAAAAGCCGGTGAATATCTGTCTCACTTGGAGGATACTGCCGGTTCCATTTCCAGTCCGATCCATACAGGCCGGCGGGCTGTAGATGCACTTCTTGGAAGCAAGATGGCCCTTGCCGAACAGTATCACATAGATCCCCGATGGGAATTTGTGCTTCCTGACAGGAAAGAGATCTCAGATATGGACTGGTGCATTATGCTTGCCAATGCCTTGGATAACGCCATTTGGGCAAATCAACTGGTGCCGCCCCAACAGCGTATGATTAAAATCTGCGGGAACCAAAAGGGAAACCTCTATCTGCTTTCCATTGAAAATGCATGTCCGGATACCTTATGTGAGATTCCGAAAGACGGCATAGGACTTTCCAACATCCGTGCCGTGGCAAAAAAACACGGCGGAACCGTCCGCATCACCCTCTCCCAAAGCTGTTTTCGTCTTGATATCCTACTTGTCATTTCATAACGCTCAAATGGCCTTTCACACCAAAAAAATTGATTCTTTGCCTTACAGATGTTATACTTTTTCCATACCCTATTACATATTCCTTCAGGATAGACAGTCTTTTTCCTGCAAGGTGAGAAAATAAGCGAGGTGATTTTTATGAACGTGAATTCCATAGGCTCCCAGAGTCCCATAAGTGCGAAAGGTTCTCTTAATGCCGGTGAGGATCCCCAGATCAAAAGTCTGGAACAGAAGCTTTCACAGCTTAATAAAGAGAAAGAAAAAGCGAAAAAAGCAAAGAATTTAGACAAGGTACGAGAACTGGAGCGCAAAATCCAGGAGATCGAACGCCGTTTGGAAGAGCTTAGAAAAAAGAAGACGGAAGAAGAAAGCGAAACAGAAACAAAAGCTTCGCCCTCCCGTCCTCATGTTTCCCCAAGCAATGTGGGAAATTATGTGGATGAATCTGTTTAAATGCTCTTCAAAAAGGAGCTTTAGCAGGCTGAAAACTTATGGTTTTTCTTCTTTGCTGAGGGAACAGCATCCGTTTTTGGCAAAAGGGGCTGTCGGGAAATAAGACAGAAGACTTTTCTAATACCCAGTGTCCGGCTGTTTGTGTACAGACTGTCTGATATGTGCGGATATTGCTTTCTAATGTCCGTACAGAGCAGACAGAATGTACACAAACCCTCCGAACGTTGTAATAAGGAGGGACCCACAAGGTGGGAGGATTCCTTATTGCTAAGGGTATAGAAATGGCTGATGTCTTATTTCTCGGCAGCCCCTTTTGCTCTATAATTCGTTATTTTAAGGGCTGACGGTCTAATGAAGTATTCTACCCGGTAGTCCCTGTCAGCACAATCACGCTTCTTGGCCCTATAGCAAGGCTGTCCTTTACGATTCTTCCGGACTTCTGTTCTTCTACCCATGTATTTGCCCTGATTTCCCAGTGCATATCTCTGGGCAGAGTGGGAAGCGATACCGTAAGCTCCTCCCAGTAAGCATTGGAAGCAAGATAAACAGCTTCCGGCCTCTGTCCCTGTTCCTGTCCGGCAAACATCACGCCCACATACCGATCATACTCCTCAAATGCGCGCTTCCAGGGCTCCACCCCATGAAAGCTTACATCCGGAAATCCCAACGCTCCGTCACTGATATTTGTCCGCAGTACACGATGCTCTTTCCGGAAGCGGATCATATACTGGAAAAACCGGAACATCCCCTGATTTTTGGAAAGCAGGCGCCAGTCCAGCCAGGAGGTAAGATTGTCCTGACAGTAGGCGTTGTTATTGCCAAACTGGGAATTGCAGAATTCATCTCCGGCCAGGAACATGGGAATGCCCCGGCTGCACATAAGCACTGCAAAGGCATTGCGCATAAGCCGGCGTCTCAGCTCCAGAATGGCAGGATCCTCCGTCTCGCCCTCCACACCGCAGTTCCAGCTATTATTGTCATTGGCTCCGTCCGTATTGTTCCATCCGTTCTTTTCATTGTGTTTCATATTGTAGGAAAACAAATCATTCAGCGTAAATCCGTCATGGCAGGTAATAAAATTCACAGAAGCATTTTTTCTGGAAAGGGCTCCATACATATCCCGGGAACCGCCGATCCTCTGGGCTGCCGCTTTCGCCATCCCGGCATCGCCTTTCAGATAGCGTCTCAGATCATCCCGATAGCGCCCATTCCATTCTGCCCACCGGTTCCAGGAGGGAAACGTACCCACCTGATACAAGCCGTCTGCATCCCAAGCCTCCGCAATCAGCTTTACATCGCCCAATATGGGATCAAAGGCAAGGGACTGCAGAAGAGGCGGATCGCTCATAGGCGTGCCGTCTTCATTTCGGGACAAAATAGACGCCAAATCAAAGCGGAAGCCGTCTACCCGATAAGTAGTGACCCAGTAGCGCAGGCAATCCAGAATCATCTGCCGCACAATGGGATGATTGCAATTTAAAGCATTGCCGCAGCCGCTGAAATTATAATATTTTCCATCCGGGGTCAGCATATAGTAAATATTGTTGTCAAAGCCTTTAAAGGAAAAGAACGGGCCGCATTCATTGCCTTCCGCCGTATGGTTAAACACCACATCCAGATAAACCTCAATTCCGTTTTGATTAAATTCCATTATGAGGCTCTTAAGCTCATTCCCCTCCCGGTTATATTCCCTGCTTGCCGTATAGCTGGTATTGGGCGCAAAGAAGCTTACCGTATTATACCCCCAGTAATTGCAGAGCTCCTGTCCGTCCACCTGCCGGTAATCCTGCATTTCATCAAATTCAAAGATGGGCATCAGCTCTACCACATTGACGCCAAGCTCTTTCAGATAAGGCAGCTTTTCCCTAAGTCCGGCAAAGGTACCCGGCTTAAAAACGCCTGAGGATTCATGCTTTGTAAAACCCCGAACATGCAGCTCATAGATGATCAGATCCTCCATAGGCAAAAGCGGAGCCTCCAGATCACCCCAGTCAAAATCATCCTTGACAACTCTGGCTTTATAATGCTTTTCCGAAGATGAGGATACCCCCCACTGACTTTGTCCTGTAACTGCTTTGGCATAAGGGTCCAGAAGATACCGATTTCGATCAAAAATAAGGCCCTTCTCCGGCTCATAAGGGCCGTCTACCCGATAGGCATACTCAAACTCCTCAATATTCAATTTAAACACAATCATGGAATACACATTGCCGATGCGGTAATGCTGAGGAAACGGGAGCACGGCATAAGGCTTCTCCTCTTCTCTATGGAAGAGCAAAAGTTCAATGGAGGTTGCTCCATGGGAATGGACCGTGAAGTTCACGCCTCCCGGAATTGCCGTAGCCCCATTGATTTCATAAAAGCCGGGGCGCACATCATAGCCGTCCAACTGATCTAACGGAACCAAATGAATCGTTCTGGGAAGAATCACCTCTTTAATGTGCTCACTCTCTTTTTGCACCATGTTTTCTATTTTGTTGCTCTCCATAAAATACCTCCTTACCATTTATCCTCCCCAAAAAACACCCCAATTTCTTATGTAAAACGCTATAAATTGCGGCCGTCCATAACCCTTGACAGCCTTTTCGTTTATCCGATACAATAATGTAACGAAAGGAGGACTTTGACTATGAAACTAAAAATGCACTTCTTTTCTTTCCTGAGCTTCAGCCTTTTGCTCCTGATCCTTTCACTGACAGCTTGCAAAAAAACGGCTGATCCCATTACAAAAACCAGTTTTAAATTAAATACGGTGGTAACAATCACTATTTACGATTCCTCAGACACGTCACTTCTGGACAATGCCTTGGCCCTCTGTGATACTTATGAAAATCTCCTTAGCCGCACCCGTGAAAACAGCGAGCTTTACCAGATCAATCAGGGAGTAAAAAAAGATCTCTCCCCTGAAACAGAGGAACTGTTGAAAATCGCTCTCTCCTACAGCCGCTTATCCTGCGGACTTTTCGAGCCAAGCATCGGACCGATCTCAAGCCTGTGGGATTTTCACGGGGAAGATCCGGAAGTACCGGATGACGCTCTGATTCATGCTGCCCTGCCGCTGGTAAATGCGGAAAAAGTCCGCCTTTCCAACCATACCGTCACAATGGACTCCGGTATGATGCTGGATCTGGGCGCCATCTCCAAAGGCTATATTGCCGACCGCATCAAGGAATATCTCATAAAGCAGGGAGTGAAAAGCGCTGTGATTGATCTTGGCGGCAATGTGCTCTGCATAGGGAACCGACCGGACGGCACGCCCTTTCAGATTGGAATCCGTCAGCCCTTTGATGAGGCCAATACAGCGGCCACGATTCTTTCCATCACCGATCAGTCCGTAGTTACCTCCGGCATCTATGAGCGCTGCTTTGAAAAGAACGGCATCCTCTACCATCACCTCTTAGATCCCAACACCGGCTATCCCTGTGATAACGAGCTGGCTTCCGTAACAATTGTCTGTGAGCACTCCGTAGACGGAGATGCTTTAAGCACCTGCTGTTTCCTTATGGGAATGGAACAGGGTATGGAACTTATTAACAGCCTTCCTGATATTCAGGCAATCTTTATTACGCGTGAAGGAGAGCTTCATTACTCAGAAGGATTTCCTAATTAAACAATCGATTACTATGAAAGATCCTTTTCTGCGCAGCAGAAAACTAAGTTCAGGGATGCCCCATGCACCACTGCCGATTTTCATTTATGGTGGTGCGTCAATGGGGTGCATGTGGGTTTACTATGGTATTTTGTCAGCGCCGTCTTCCAAAAGCTCTGGGAACTGTTATTTTTTCAATAATCGGCGTCAGCAGATTGGCCAGAAGAATGGCATAGGATACGCCCTCCAAAGCACTGCCGTACAACCGAAACATAGCAGTCAAGGCCCCTATAATTGCCCCATAAATAATCTGTCCCCGTTTGGTAATCGGGGAGGTGGTATAATCCGTAGCCATAAACCAGAAGGCCAGCATCAAACCGCCGCTGCAAAGCTCCTGAATCAGATAAATATCATCAAATCCCCTGCCGCCGAAAAAAATCAGCATTCCGGTAAATACCATAAAACAGGAAGCCGGAATCCGCAGGTTGATAATCCCAAGAGCCAAAAGAAAGATGGCTCCCAGCAAAATAGCAAGGGCTGAGGTTTCGCCAATGCAGCCGCCTGTATTCCCAAGAATCAAAAAGAGGGGATCTGTCACCTGGCCCTGTTTTAAAACCTCTAAAGGCGTAGGGCCTGTATATGCATCACAGGTAAAGCTTGTCATATGCTTCGCAAAAGAAATCAGCAAAAAACAGCGTCCGGCCAGAGCCGGGTTCACAATATTTTGACCAATCCCCCCAAAAAACATTTTCACAACCAATATAGCAAAGATTCCCCCTGCCGCTCCAATCCAAAGGGGTGCATTCACCGGAAGGGACAAGGCCAGAAAAAGCCCTGTAACTACTGCACTGAAATCTCCCACTGCCACGGGCCGATCTGCAAATGCCTGATAGGTAAACTCCGTAAGCGCACAGGTCACAATGCAGACAAGCATGTGATACAGTGCACGTATGCCGAAATTATAGATTCCAAACCCGGCGGCAGGCAGCAGGGCTAAAATCACAAGCCGCATTATTTTGGAAGTGGACATAGCGCCTCTTATATGAGGAGATGCCGACACATTCATTAGTTTTTCCATCCATCCTTCTCCTATTTTTTGGTTCTGCATCTGTCATCCAACGCATAAAATCAGATGCTCTTTATCTTTTTCCTTTCGCAAGCAGCCCCCGGCGCATAGCCCGGATAGACTGGGTCAGATGCCGCCTGGCCGGACATACATAGCTGCAGCTTCCGCATTCTAAACATTCCATTCCATACAGATTCCGAAATTCTTCTTCCTGAAAATGCTCTGCCAGATCTGCCAGTTTGGCCGGAAGCAGACCCTCCGGGCATGCCTCCACACAGGATCCGCAACGGATGCAGGCACTGGGTCTGAACCGTGCCACATCATCCTTGGTCATACAAAGTAATGCCGAAGAAGTCTTTACAATGGGCACATTCAGATCAAAGAGGCTGATGCCCATCATAGGACCGCCTGCCACAAATTTCTTCGGCTCTACAGCAAATCCCCCGGCAGCGTCAATAAGCTCAGCATAACTGGTTCCAATAGGAACATTGAAATTGCACGGATTTACAAGAGCCTTTCCGGTGACAGATACCACTCGCTCTGTCAGCGGCCGTCCAAAGACCAGTGCATGATAAATAGCACAGACCGTATCTACATTGTGAACAATACAGCCTGCATCTGCCGGTAGCTTGGAGGAATTAATCTCCTTTCCTGTACAGGCATAAATCAGCATCCGTTCGGATCCCTGAGGATATTTTGTCTCCAAGACCTTTACTTCCATCCGACTTTCCTTGCCGGCCGCAAACTGCAGCGCTGTTATGGCATCTCTTTTGCTGTCTTCAATGGCAAAGACACCTACCGCCCGTTCAAAAAGACTTAATATCATCTTTAAACCCATGACCAGCCATTCCGGATTCTCTACCATCCGGCGGTAGTCTGAGGTCAGATAAGGCTCACACTCAGAGCAGTTGACAATTACATAGCGTATCTTTTTGGGATTTTTTACTGCCAGCTTTACATGAGTCGGAAAGCCGGCCCCTCCCATTCCTACAATACCAGCCTTCTGAATCTGAAGAATCCGATCTCCCGGCTCCAATTCCTGCCAGGGTTGGAACCTTTCTATGGGCATCCGCTCATATTGATTATCATTTTCTACTACAATGGATAATATCTGATTGCCGGAAACTGTCATACGAGGCTCAATCGCCTTTACAATGCCTGACACAGATGCATGAAGGGGCACCGAGATATAACCGTCTGCTTTTGCAATCATCTGCCCCTTTAAGACCCTGTCTCCCACCTTCACAATAGGAACGGACGGGCCTCCGATATGCTGGGAAACCGGGTAAACCAATTCCCCTTTGGGATAATATTCCTGAATCGGCTTTTCTCTTGTAAATCGTTTCCGCTTGTGGGGATGGATTCCCCCCTTAAAAGTTGAATGTGCCATAAGTTCCTCTCATCTTTGTCATACCTATAAGATATCTTTTGTTTATTATTTCTTTTTCCGATCACGCAGAGCCTGTGCATGGGATTTTATATGAGGATAAGCATTTATGGTACGGCGTGTAAACATACTGCCCCAGCTTCGAAGCTGCTCATAACGGCTCTGCAGACCTGCAATACGTTCCTCGATCTGTACTTTTAATTCCTCCTGTGCAGCCTTACGCTCTGCAAGAGGCAGCTCCCCGCCAAAGGCCGCCAGTGCATCCAGACGGGCCTCCAGCCGCTTTCTCAATTCGGTACCCCGTTCCAGCCCATGGTAATTCTCCAAACGCTCCTTAAGCTCCTCTGCGGACTGAAAAAGACGGGTGGACTGCATGTATTCGTAAAGCTCATCAATAACTGCATCCATATTCCGCAGCTTCTCGCCAATCTGCATGGCATTCATAAAGGACATTCCAAAGTCCACTGCATACACCAAAGAAGCCGCCGTTACAAGAACTTTTCCCACAGACACCGAATAGAGCGCCACAATCCGATCCACCATCGGCTGAAATCCATAGAAGAGAATAACGGAAAAAATGCCCCATCCCAGGGATGCTCCCAGACAGATTCTTCCCTGAAAATTGTATTTATTGCAGCTGTAATCCCACCAACTGGCGTGAAAGATATGTTCCATTAAAACTGCTGTAAAATACTCCAGAATCGTAGGGAACAGTACCCCGCCAAGATAGAGCCAAAACAGATTTCCGGAAATGGGCTTCAAGATAAGATAGACACTTACAGCGCCGAGGCCGTAGATGGTACAAACCGGCCCGATCACAAAGCCGCGGTTCACCCATCTTTTTTCCTTTGCCGATACATAACAGCTCTCCCATACCCAGCCAAAAAAGCTGTAAATAAAGAGCCAGTTCAGGATATGGTAAAGATCGACCCCCAGAATCTGCCGCTCCCACATAGAAGCAAACCTCCTTTGTGTTTCGATATTTCAAATGCATGCATCTCTTAACAAGGCACGAGGACACGCACGCAGTGCATGTCCTCCCGTCAACTTATCACATTTTTAATTTCCTGTCAGCAAGACGCGTGCCGCTTACGCACGTATTTGACTTATGCTTTATTCTTCCTCTGCAGAAACTGCATCAATATCTACATCAGCTACATCTTCGTCGTAGTCTTCTTCCTGAACATCCAGCTGTGGCTGAAGGCTCTTCATGCTCAAGCTGATCTTCCGATCTTCCTCATTGAAATCTACAACCATAGCCTCGATCTCCTGACCGATGGAAAGAATGTCTGCCGGCTTCTCCACATGCTCTCTGGAAATCTGAGATACATGAAGAAGTGCATCCACGCCCGGCTCTAACTCTATGAAAGCGCCGAAATCTGTCATTCTAGCCACTCGACCATCCACAATGGTGCCCGGTGCATACTTCACCGCAGCATCCAGCCAAGGATTCTGATCTTCAAACTTAAGGCTTAAAGCAATCTTGGTATCGTTGATATCCTTAATCAGAACGCTGATCTCCTGTCCTACTTTGAATACCTTCTTGGGATTCTCTACGCGCCCCCAGGACATCTCAGAGATATGGAGCAGACCGTCAGCGCCGCCCAAATCTACGAATGCACCGAAATCTGTCACATTCTTAACAACACCGTCTACTACATCACCCACTTGAATGCGCTCAAAGAGGGCTTTCTGCATCTCAGCCTTCTCTGCCATCACCAGCTGCTTGCGGTTGCCGATGATTCTGCCTCTTCTGGGATTGAACTCGGTAATAATGAAGCTGATCTCCTGTCCTTCGTACTTCGCCAGATTTCTCTCGTAGGTATCGGATACCAGGCTGGCAGGGATAAATACTCTGGACTCGTCCACTACAACGCTCAAACCGCCATCCAACGCCTGAGTTACCTTTGCAGTCAAAACTTCTCCATTCTCAAATGCTTCCTTCAAACGCTTGCTTGCTCTCTCAGCAGCCAATCTCTTGTAGGTCAGAAGTACTTGTCCCTCTCCGTCATTTACTTTCAGCACCTTTACTTCCATGGTGTCGCCAACAGATACGCAGGTGGTTAAGTCCACCGGAGTGTTGCTGTATTCGCTCTTGGTAAGAATACCGTCTGACTTGTAGCCTATGTTTAAGATGATCTCATCTTCTTTGACATCAATAACAGTGCCTTCGACAACCTCTCCATTCCGTATTGTTTTTAATGAATCTTCCAGCATTTGTTCAAAACTTAATTCCGACATGTGTTTGAACCTCCTCAATAATTTTCTTTGGGGTGGAAGCCCCTGCGGTAATACCTACGCAACGAATGGATTGCGATGACTTTAAATCCAAATCCTCTAGTTCCTGTATATGGTAAGTATTTTCACATTCCTTTTTACATATTTCAAATAGCTTCTGTGTGTTGGAGCTGTGGCTTCCGCCTATGACGATCATGGCATCTACCCTGGATGCTATCCGCCTGGCTTCGGTCTGACGCTCTTCTGTGGCACTACAGATCGTATTTAAAACAATTATATCATACCCCTTTTTTGAAATAATTTCAACCATATCTTTAAATTTCTTGTAGTTAAATGTCGTTTGAGACACTACACAAAGTTTTCCCTTCGGATCCATTGTAAAGTTTTGGGCTTCTTCTACAGATTCTACCACATAGGAGGGAGTGCGGCACCAGCCCCGGATGCCTTCTACTTCCGGGTGTCTGGCATTGCCTATGATTAGTATATTTCTTCCCAGGGCGCCCTCTTTCTGGACGATGCGGTGGATTTTGCGGACGAACGGGCAGGTGGCATCTACTAGATTAATGCCCTTTTTCTCCAGTAGATCATAGATTTCCTTTCCTACACCATGGGCACGTATAATGACTGTTCCTTCTGTCAGGTTCAAAAGCTCTTCTTTCGATCTTAGTACTTGAACGCCCTGCGCCTCTAGCTCCTGGACTACGGCTTCGTTGTGGACGATGGGGCCGTAGGTGTAGATGGGGGCGGTTCCTTCTTTTATCTGGGTCTGTACTGTGTCTACGGCTCTTTGTACACCGAAGCAGAAGCCGGCGGTTTTGGCTAGTATTACTTCCATGGGGGTCCTTTCTTTGCTATTTGTGTGTTGGATTTTTGTTTGTTTAAGGCGGACGCAGTCAGGAGGCCCTATATCCTCCCTGCTCCGCTTCGCTAACACGCCTTCCGGATATAGGGCCTCCTGACTGCTGGTACTATATATAAGGCGGTATACAAAAGCGAATTGAAAAAGATGGTGTATAATAGGGTGTTTTATACAAAAGGTTGTTGGGGCCGTGGGGGAAGCGGGGGGGGTTATCTGCGGGGGGTTATCTGCGGTAGTTTATGGACAAAGTAGATAGCGCTTCCTCGTGGGTTAAGGGGCAGAGATGGAGATCTGCTTCCTTGAGATTGGGCATTTCCAAAAGGAGACGGCAATCGGAAAAGTTGGTTCCGTATAAGGACAGCTTGCGAAGGTTTTTGCATTTGCTTAAAAAGGTGAAGTCATCTACATAGATGTTTTCTATGATGAGTGTACGCAGACTGGTCATTCTTCCGACTACGGACCAGTCATGGAGATCGTAGTAATAAGGCTCTGGAGGAAAGTATTCGGAGGGCGGACAGATGTAGAGTGTATCGATTCCCTCTTTTCTGCCTCTGGGCTCAAGCTTTAAGGTTTTAATACGTCCCAGATCTTTGGACCAGTCATAGGCGGTTAACGGAAGGCGGTTGAAGTTCTCTTTTATTGCAAAGGCTACAAGGGGATGAATGGCTATGCCGTCCGGTCTGCGGGGGCGATTCATCCCCAAATCTTTCTCCTGATTAGGCGTAAGCAGCAGATGATATGGGTTATATCTTGGCTTTGGGATGGCCTGTACTGCCTGATATAGCTGCTGTGTCAGCTCCCCTCTGTCCGGCTCTCTTCGGTTGGCAGTGATAAGATCATGGTAGTCTCCGCTGACTGCATAAAAATACAGTCGCTCCTGCACGGTGTCCAGACAGCAGCCTGCCTGTTCAAGCCGTATTGGATCAATTCCTCTCTCGGAAAGCACTCTCTCAATCTCTGGCAGCTTGGTATAGCGTTCCTTGCTGTGATATCCATATGCTGCCTCTGAAAGCATACACTTTAAAAAGGCTTCCGTATTATCTGCACATTTTTTAAAGGTAATAAAATCGTCTTCAGTGCTCATATAAATCGGAGGATCAGGCTGGCCATCCAACAGATCTTTAAGGAGATAGCCTGCATTCCATACCCCCTGGTTTTCCGTCCAGATCAACAGATAGTTCGCCGTAACCGTATGCCATTGTTCTTCCGTAAGCTGCCACAAGGTGAAGTATTCATTATCCGCATAGTCATTTTGGCAGCCATTCCTTCGGGCTTCTTCAAATTCTTCTTCCCATTCCTCCAGTGTCTCATGGATTGCCTGGTATGAAGTAAATATTTCCTCCGGCGGACTATTGAGCCCGTTATGCCTGGTATTAATAGCATCCTTGCCATATTCCAGAAGAAATCTGCGGTAGCTTAATGGAAAGGATGCTCCCATCCCCTTCTCCGCTGCTTCAATCTCTGCTTCGCTAAAGCCTTTATGCTCTCCCTCGTAAAAGAAATCCATCAATTCCTGAATACTCAAATCATACTTCAACATACACACAGCCTCACTCTACACCACACCAACTACCACAATCACTACCTACATTCAGCGGAACGGATGATATCTACCTTCACGCTTGTTAGCCTTGCAGGCGGTTGCGTGAAGGTAGATATCATCCGTTCCGCCCCACCCCACTGCGTTCCACTTGTCTATCTTTCCTTCACCAATGCAAGAATCCTCTCCACAACCTCCCGAATAGTCAAATCAGAAGAATCCAAAAGCACCGCATCCTCAGCCTGCCGCAAAGGTGAATGCTCCCTTGTCATATCCTGATGATCACGCTTTGCAATGTCAGCTTCTATAACATCCAGATCACAAACTTCGCCTTTAGCTGTTAACTCATCATACCGCCTCTTCGCTCGGCAAGCCGTAGAAGCCGTCAAATAAACCTTCACATTTGCCTCGGGCAGAACGCAGGTTCCGATATCACGGCCATCCATCACTACATTCTCCCGGCTTGCCAGGATTCTTTGAAGTTCAACCAGCTTCTTTCGTACGTCCGGATTTGCAGAGGATACGGAAGCCATATTCCCCACTTCCTCGGTGCGCAAAAAGGACGTTACATTCTCACCGTCAAGAAGCACCTGCTGAAGTCCGTTTTTGTAGGCAATGGTAATGTCTGCCTTCTGGCTGGCAGCACTGATCTGCTCCGAATCATCTACGGGAATCTCCCTGCGCAGTAAATATAGGGCCATAGCCCGGTACATAGCGCCGGTATCTACATAGATAAAATCAAGCTGCTTGGCAATTTCCTTTGCAATGGTGCTTTTTCCGGCTCCTGCGGGGCCGTCGATGGCGATTTGATAGCTCATAATTTTTGCTCCTGTCTTTCTATATTTATACCTTATCGGACAAAGTCCGCCAGTCCCGAAGGGACATGCATTAATGGGGTACCCGTAGGGTATACTTTCTGCAGAATGTCTTACTCTCTGCAGCAGATACATATTCCTTGTTATATCTGTGCTTTTGCTCAAACGGCATTCCCTGCCGCATAGGCAGTGGACCATGCAATCTGGAGATTAAAGCCTCCGGTAACTGCATCCAGATCCAGTACCTCTCCAATGAAATAAAGGCCGGATACCAACTTGGATTCCATGTTGGAGGGATTGATCTCTTTGACGGACACCCCGCCCCGTGTGATAATGGCTTCTTCAAAACCCCGAAGGCCTGTGACGGTTATTTCCAGATTTTTTATAAGGCGGATGAAACGCTGTCGTTCCTCCTTGGAAATCTCATGAACTTTTTTATCCGGATCGATGCCTCCCAAGGAAATCATTACCGGTGTCAGCTTGGCCGGAAAAAGTCCGGATACTGCGTTTTTGAAAGCTTTGTTTCTATTTTCTGCAAAATCCCGAAGGATTCGCTGATCTAACTGCTCCAAAGTAAGGGCAGGTTTTAGATCGAGGGCAAGAATAAGCTCCTGTTTTGCCGCAAGCTTTCCCACATAGCTGCTGGCTGTGAGAATCAAGGGGCCGCTGACGCCAAAATGAGTAAACAGCATCTCTCCAAATTCCCGATACAATTCTTTTTTTCCCTTTCGAATGTGAATCTCCACATTTTTTAAAGAAAGGCCCTGAAGATCTTTTACAAATGCTTCCCGGATATTAAAGGGAACAAGGGAGGGCTGGCAGGGATTTACTTTATGTCCAAGCTTCTTGGCAAATCGAAAGCCGTCTCCGGTTGAACCGGTACTGGCATAGGACAATCCACCGGTTGCTGTAAAAACGGCGTCTCCCATGATCTCTTTTCCGTCAGACAGACGGATCCCTCTGACCTGGTTTTCTTCTATTAAAATATCCGTAACTTCTGAGTGTAGATGCACTTGAACACCAGATTTTTTCATACAGCGGCGCAGAGCATCCAGCACATCTGCCGCCCGGTCAGAGGCGGGAAATACTCTGCCGCCCCGTTCCGCCTTTAATGCGACGCCTGCTTTCTCAAAAAAGTTCATTACATCCTCATTGGTGAAGCCGTAGAAAGCGCTGTAAAGGAACTTTTCATTGGTGCAGACGCTTGCGAAAAGAGTATCCATATCACAGGCATTGGTCAGGTTACAGCGTCCCTTGCCCGTAATGTAGAGCTTCTTGCCTGTTTTCTCATTTTTCTCAAAGATATGGACTTCATGCCCCTTTTGTGCTGCAAATACAGAGGCCATCATACCGGCGGCTCCGCCGCCGATGATCAGAATTTTGCTCATAATGCTTCTCCTCTTTTGACAAAGTACAGTTTACCATATCTCCGAACATGGTACAAGCATTGATTAAGTACTTAATATTTTGCGTAATATTTTGAAAAATAGGGAAAACCTGAAGTTGCAAAGATCTGCAGAAATAAATCCTTATCCGAAATTGGAATAAGTTGCTGATAATTCCTGTCAAGGACTTAATAGTCAAAAATACTTTGAATCGCATCTGTGATATCAATGATATCCGGATAATGAATGCGGGTCACTTTTTTAAAACCTCGATACCGCAAATCTACCAACCGCATCTGCTCACACATGACGATTCCCTGAACCTCATCTGTCTCAATGGGAATATGTAAAGGATCCAAAAATGTATCCTTTACAATTGGACACAGGATAGCCTGCTCTGTCCTGTTAAAGAAATTTTTACTCGTAACCAGATAATATCCCTTTAATCCTTCTACGGCAATAATATCTCCCTGCTCTATCTCCATATTTCACCACCTTTCCCGACCTTCCGGATCACCCCAGTCAAATTCCTCATAAGGCCCTAATTGACCGCCGAACTCTTTGGCACGTTCTTCCAGGGTGCGGTGCTCTTTTTTTGTCTTTTTCAATACGATACCTCCTTCGATTAATTCTATTTCTAATAAGTCATTATTTTGGATTCCTGCCAAAGCCAGCAATTCCTTAGACAAACGGATTCCCTGGCTGTTTCCCCATGCTTTTACCTGTGCTACCATAGCACACCTCCCGCCTTTGTATATACATAGTATATCCGTGCGGGCATCATTCTGTCAAGTAAAATTCTAACATTTTTATAGTATATCCTGCAGGCATCGTCCGATAAGATATGATTAATAGTCAGATATCTCATATGCCGGATAGGGATGATCCGGATGATAGCCCAATTGCTCTGCCAAAGCAACAGACTCCGGATTCTGGGCATCCCAGCTTGGGTATATGCAACGTTTCAGGCATTCCAAAATAAGTGTGGCTCCGCAGGCTCTTGCCAAGCCCTTTCTTCGATGCTCCATTTGTGTATCAATCTGAATCTCGATCCCTCCTTTATAGGAAGAATAGGAGGAAGCACCGGCAGCCACTTTACTATCTTTTATAACAGCAAATCCCAGACCCAGACTTTCATATTCCGCAAAGCTTTTATATTGCCCCACCAGATCCCGGCTCCATTCCATTTCTTTGCATTGCTCATATAAATCCTGTGTAATTGGTTTAATTTCGTATCCATCGGGCAAATTTACTGCCATTTTATGAAGCTTCTTTTTGTCAAAATTATTTTGCTCCTTTTTTAGCGCATAACGAGTAACTTCCTTTGCTTTCCCTCCCCAGCACTCCCGGATCATCTGGCCCCATTGCTCATTTTGAGGAACCATAATCATAAAATTTTGTTTGCTCTCTTTCGGCTTATATGAAGCAAGAGAGCGGCTTGGCTCTCCGGCCAGAAAGCAGAAATCTCCAAGGATGGCTGCTGCAGAAAGCGGATTCTTTTGGCAATCGCCATAAATATTCCCCATAATTCCCTGAAGACAAGACCAGATTACGGTTTCCTCCCATCCGGCAAACAAAGCGGATGCACGCTCTGGCTTTTGCAAACGTTCTATACATTTTTCCATCCTTGAAAATTCTCCTTTTTAAGTTGCTGTACAATGGTACTAAAGTGATTGTTTCTATTTTATTTCAACAACCTCCCAGGTTTCTGTTCCCTCCAGACAGCGCATGGAGATTCGGTCTCCCGGCTCGTAACGGACGATTCCCACAAAATCAGCCAGACTAATTTCAAAAATATCGTTGGAGTTTTCCAGCATTAAATAATAATAGGTATTGCCTTCAATTACTCCAGGTGTAATCTTGCGGATGACGCCTGTGCGCTCCTTGATGGCGTCCTCATCCGTCTGAGTAATCTGGTTTTCCGCCATTAAAGCCCGATATGCCTTTTCACACTCTGCCACGGTATCTCCAATAGCCACAATCTGATAGCGCTGTATATTGACCATCGCATATTTTTTCACCAAACCTGCGTCATCCTTCAGAGCCAGAAAATAAGTAGGCTCTCCGGAGATATTAAGCAGCAACGGAAAGGCTGCCTGGTATCCTAAGTGCTGCACTTGGCCTTCTGCTGACGACATGGCTGAATACTCTTCTGCTCCGGCGCAGGTATAATATCTGGTTTCCATGGTTCGCTGATTCATCAGTACAAAGCCCACATTGGACTCATCGCCAGATACGGAAGTGACACCTGTATACACCCATACATCATCTTCCATGGCAATGTAGTTATAGCCGTCTGTGGTCTGCAGACAGTCACGCTGTCCTAAAATGCTGTTAAAGAAGCCATTTTTCAGAATTCCGTGATAGTCATAGAGCTGTACCAGAAGATCCGCCGGATAAACACGGTCTACCCATTCCGGCACCTGATCTACATCCATGCTCTGAGTTTCCCCTGTAATGGCGTTGCACAGAACAACCTTTCCAATGGTCTGACCGCCAAACAGTCCCACATTGAACTTCTTAACCGGACAGATCCAGTAGGGGATTCCTTCGTCATCAATCTCAAAGCTGAGCTGATCGAAGATGTAGGTAGGATAGTTAAAACGCAGGTGACGATAAATGTTTCTCCCAAAATACTCAGACATGGAATACCGAATGGGCTGTGTCAGCTTGATACATTCTGTTTCCTGTGTTGCCATATCGATCATGATATAGGCCGGAATGCCGTCTGCCTGATTGGTCAGCCATTTGATGGGACTTGCATAAACAAGCGGCGTTACACGGACTGGCTTTCCCTGATAGTTAATCTGACTGTAGAGGGTGCTGACCTCAAACTGTGACACATATTCCACCATAGTTCCCATTTTCCGATTGCCCAAAAGCTCTGCGGAGGCTTTATCCAGAAGAGGGATCTGGGTATAATCTACAGGCTTGATGTCTTCAGTAAATTCCCGGTTTTCTACTGTCAGGAGCTGCTGGTACTTCTTTGCATTGACAATAGGGGAAGACAGAAGACTTCCGATAAGCAATACCAATACCATAAGGACCAGAAATCCAAAGCCCAATTTGGTAAAAGTAAAGCCCTTTTCTTTTTCATATTCTATTTTTCCGCCTCTTGTAAGACGGATTTTCCGCCATGAGAATAAAAGGACAATGACAGCCCAGCCGCAGATCAGGAACATCCAGGTACCTGTGGAATGGATGTTGAAGGCTGGAATGGTCACATAGTAATAGATACAGGCCGCTAATAGAATCAGGATAATAAGAGGCAGTCTTTTTAAAGATTTTTTCATTGAATTACTTCCTTTCCTTAAATCTGCACATGTTTTTTGTGCATAGGGGATGCCCGGAGGGCGTTCCTTAAATCTGCACATGTTTTTTGTGCATAGGGGATGCCCGGAGGGCGTTCCTTAGATCTGCACATGTTTTTTGTGCATAGGGGATGCCCGGAGGGCGTTCCTTAGATCTGCACACGTTTTTTGTGCATAGGGGGATGCCCGGAGGGCGTTCCTTAGATCCGCACACGTTTTTTGTGCATAAAGGTATACCTGAAGAGCCCTATGCAGGTGAAGTAAATTATTTTACCCCAATTTGTAGGTATAGGGGGTATTGTACTCTGTTTTAGAGAATTTTACAAGAAATTTTATATACTTTATTTACTGCTTGATTTACCTGCTTATTCACATATTTAGTTCCTGCACATACTTGAGTCTTGCAAGCTTTCAGATCTACTTACAGCATTTCTACATTCTGTTTTTTATTACATTTTAAATCAATTTCCCCTTTAACCATTTTCCACGAAAAAGACGAATCAAAAACAAAATCCCCCGAACGCAAAGCTCCATGCACATGGCAATCCACACGCCGGCAAGTCCCAGGCGGGGCGCTAAGAGAAGGGAAAGGGTAATGCGGACACCCCACATGCTCGCAAGATTCATAACACTGGGCACCAAGGTATCTCCCGCTCCCCTTAAGGCTCCTGCCGCAACAATGGATGCCGCAAACATAGGCTCCGCAAATGCCTCAATACGAAGAACCTTTGTACCAAGGACACGAATAGCTTTATCCGGCGTGAGCAAGGAAAACATCCTTGGTGCAGCCAGGTACATCAAGCCTCCTGTGCAGGTCATAATGGCAATACCAAGAATCACGGAAAGACGGGCATAATCTTTGGCCAGCTTCTCTTCTCCTGCCCCTATGCTCTGTCCCACCAGTGTGGTAGCTGCCGCTCCGATTCCGTAGCCGGGCATGTAGCAGAGGCTTTCTGCCGTCACACCAAGAGAATTCGCCGCAACCGCCACCGTTCCAAGGGGTGCTACAATACGTGTCCCTGCAATCTGCGCACCGCATAAAATGGTGTGCTCAAGAGCCAAGGGAAGAGCCAGACGAAAGGAGGTTTTGATACATTTCTTTTCCAAATGCCACGTTCCATGCCGTTCCAACCTTAAGGCCATAGAGCGAAAACAAACGGCATAGAGTATTAAAATTGCCGTAACCAGCTCTGCCAGAGCCGTGCCAAGAGCGGCTCCAGCAACTCCAAGACTTGCTCCCGGTATGGTAAATGCAACTCCATAAAAAGAAATATGCCTGACAGGAAAAATCAGCAGGCTGTTAAAAATCACATCCAACACACACATAAGAATGTTCAATTGGCTGGGGGTACGCATATCGCCGCTGCATTGAAGCATATTGCCTGCCGTGTGGCGGAGCTGAACGGCGGGAAGGGCACAGGCATAGATCAGAAAATAGCGGGAGGAATTTTTACAGACCTCCGGCTCTCCCCCAAGCCAAAGAGGAAGAGAATGACTGATTCCCGCTCCGATCACAGAAAGGCCCACTCCAAACAGGAAGGTACACAAAAGAGCCTGACGTAAAACCTTTCGCGCACCCTCCTCCTGTCCGGCGCCAATCAATTGTGCCACCTGCACCGAAAATCCGGCTGCCGAGGCCATGCACAAACCGCCGAAAAGCCAGGTCGTACTGGAAACAAGGCCAATGGCCGCCGTTGCCTTTGCTCCCAGGCTTCCCGCCATGGCTGCGTCAATATATTGCATAATAATGGAGCTGATTTGAGCAAGTATGGCCGGAATGCTAAGCCGAATAACCCGCCCCAGGCATTCCTTTTGAACAGTAAAATTCTTCAATGTCTTAACTCCGTTTTTCATAAAAGTCTTCTTAAAGTAACCAGCGTTTTTACTAAACTCCAAAACGTATTACAAACAGAACACCTATTCTTTGCAGGAATAAAGCCGTCTACTTTCTGCATGCAAACGGCTTTATCTCATAATTCCACACCTGATTTTCCAACCTGCAAGCTTTTGGCAGCCGCAAATGTCAGGCTTTCTTCTTTTCAAAGAAATGATCAATCTCTTTCTTAATCTCCGCCGGTTTTGAATTCTTCAGAAGATAGCCTGCCGGTTTTAAGGGCATTACCTTTATCATGCTCTCCGGATCACGTCTTCCGGTCAGGAAAATAACAGGAATATCTTCAAATTCCTTTTCAGAACGAAGCATCTCTAAGGTCTGCCGTCCATCACAAACCGGCATCTCATAGTCCAGCAAAATCAGATCGGGCCGATTCAAGGTAATGGCTCGAATTGCGGCCACTCCGGATTCGACTGATGCAATCTCATAATCTTCTCCCAAAAGGTTTTTCATACCCTCTCGAATGGTCATGGAATCGTCAACGATAAGTATCTTAGGCTTTAAAGCTTCCTCCTCAGCCTGTTCCTCCCGCTTCATCAGATACTTCTCTACTTCTTCCATAGCATTCTCTTTTTCAATGGGAGTACCCACCCCCTTCTCTAAGAGATGAGGCGCAATCACACAGTAGGCAAAGTAGCCTGAGCCTGTATCGAACAGCAAGCTGGCCTGTACCTTTTCCTTGTCAAATATTCTTTGAAGCTCTTCATAGGAAAGAAGATTCTCTTCCTTCAGCTTATAGCCTTCCATATCCGGAAAATGCTCCATAGTACGGGCCACAAACTGCCGGGATGTATACCTGGCCGCATGTATGATCTTGGTATCCAGCTTATTCGTCTGAATTCCCATAATCTTTCCAACGGTGTTAATTAACAGCTTTTCCTCAAATACCAGGATAACCTCCTGCCGTTTTTCATCCTCATTCGTCCCATAAACCAGGCGGTAATAGACTCCTTTTCCGAATTTTTCTCCCCTATAGGCGCTGCTGATCATCCGGGATTCCAGATGGAACATATCAAATACAAGCTGAACGATCACCTTTTTCAGGGTGTCCAGCTCTTCTCCCGGCAGTACCTTTTCCCAGTCGCTTGTGCGTTCGCCCGTAATGGCCTGATCTTCTGTCAGGGTATGCCCAATCAGCCACCCGGCACAAACTCCCAGAAAATGATCTATCGCATCCTGGGAGTAATTTGTCTGTTCCAGCTCCTGTTCCAGGGCCGGAAGCGTATTTTCTCGAAATTCCCTGTGTATCAGCTTGTGTTGTCCAATTCCTTCATACCCAATTGATATCATGTATGCTTCTTCATCTGCAAAGTGCTTTACCGCATGTCCCTTAAAAAACTTAATTCCCTCCTGACACGCCCACTGGCTGTTCTTGTCTTCTTCTTTCATAGCAAATAACTTGTTGATAATTTTAAAAAGCCTCTGGTGTTCCTTGTCGATATTGTCTACTCCAATATTAAACTCTTCTCGCCATACAAATCGGGTGTCCATATTAATATCCTCCTCTGCCATAAACAAATTTATACACTTTTTAAAGCTTTTTCGAAGTCTTATTATTACTATTCTGACTGTTCAGTATCTTCCCGGCCGCACGGCAAAATCTACTTCTTACGTTTCTGATTGCAAGTGCTTCGAACCGTACTGAATAGTTACTAATATTATACAATATAGTCTCCGGATTGTGCAATTTCAACTGTAAGCAGAATATTGCAGTTTCCAAGAAATGAGAAAATTTTTAAAGAACGTTTCCTGTGTGGGAAAACTTTTATTCTGTCAAATCATAGCTTTCCATAATCATCCTTTCAATTTCTTTTTTTGGCACCGTTCCATCCAGGATAATGGAATTCCAGTGCTTTTTGTTCAGGTGATAGGCAGGGACTACGGAAGGAAAGGTCTCTCTCCAGAGATCCCGCCACTGGGGATCGCATTTGACATTGATCCGGACATGACCATTTCGGTTGAAGATCCATGCAAATACCTTGTGATTGCTTTTATGCCGGATAACGCACCAGTTGGGATCGTGAAAGGGATAGTCCTCATAAGCGCCTTTCAATGTCAGACAATAGGCGATTGCTTCTTTTCTGTCTGTCATAATTCACTCCTGCTCTATATGAAGAATTCCACCGGTTTATATTGATCCAGCCCCTGCACATTTGCGGAATGATAGAATTCTTCAAAGATATCCAAACATTCTTCTTCCAGGCAGACCTTTTCTACAAGCCTGGTATGCTCTCCTTCTTCAATTCCTGCCTGAACAATGATCCCTTCTTTTCCCTGGCATGCCTGTATATAGCGGATATTGTGACGGGCATCCGCCGTGGTCAGCGTCACAAATTCATCCTCATCACCAAACATATCCAGGATACAGTCCTCCGCATCCTCCCATGAATCTACCGTCTCATCCTTCTCCTGAGTTCGTACGTTCCATGGTACGGTGCAGACTGTTTTTCCAAAAAGTACATCTGTTGTTGTTTTCTTTTCTTTTTTCTTAAACATGGCATCTCCCCTCTCTAATAAATGCAATCTGTCTTGTCTTCTATTATATTTCATAATTTTGGTAATGGCAAGTCATGAAAAAGAACAAAATGAAGCTGCCGCAAAATAAGCCGGATGACTTGTTTTGCGGCAGCTCTAAGGCGAATGATTTGTAACTGTCCCGTACCTATAGAGTTCCAATTATTTCATAGAACTTACGATTTCTTTCATGGTTTCCGGCGGGATGCGTCCCTCTAAGGTATAGCGGATGCCCTCTGCTGCAAATATCATCAGCGTCTGAGGTGTGTATCCCTCCGGCAAGGCTGTCTGTTCCTCCGCTATGGTATCCCTAAGAACATTCACCGTATATCCCTGTTGGGAGGTAAAGGTTTCCACATATTTATAGCAGCCCATGTATTCCGTATCCAGTTCCTGCTGTGAGGGATCGGATATGATTTCGATCTTTAAATCCACGGGGGTTTTATAGACAGCTCCCTGGGTCCAAACATACCATTCATCATTTCCTTCTCTGGTATTGTCAATAGGCTCCCCTTTCCATTCTCGGATGTCTGTCACATCCCCCAGTATATATTCCTGAATATCAATTACATGGTAGCCCTCGCCAAGCTTTCTGTAAGATATCTTTGCAAAGGGATTCTCTGATGCAAGATCCGTATCCAGAAGCTTGATTCCCAACTCCTCTTCCAGCTCCCTAAAGGAGACATAGGTTTTTTCCACATCCCCGTATTCTGTCACGGTGCCCTCAACCGGATTAACGGCTGTAATCTCCATGGGATCCAAATCAGGAATTGCCGCCTGGTTCACCCGGATTTTGGAATACAGCAGGGAGCCTGCCGCAAATGCTGCAGTTCCGAACAGCAGAATACATAAAACCGCCGTAAGTACTCCGTATCGGATTCTATAGCCGTGTCCCGAAAAGGTCCCCCCCGGTTTTTTACTATTTTCTATCCGTTTCGCAAAATCAGGAGATAATTTCATGTCACTTAACCCGCTGTCAATGCATTTTTTAATATCATTCATAAAAGTAGTCCTCCTTTAATTCCTGCTTTAACTGCTCTCTGGCTCTTTTCAGCCGTACCTTAACCGTGGATTCCTTTTTATTCAGCAGTCCTGCTATCTCCTTTATGGAAAGCTCCTGATAATAGAATAAAAGTACGGCTTCTCTGTATTTGGGCCTTAAATTGCCGATGGCTGTAAGCAGCTGCTCCCGATCTATAACGCCGTCATAATCCTCCGTATAGGAAAGTATGGGAAATTCCTCTTCCTTTTTTACGGAAAACCATCTGGTGCGCATCTGATTTTTACAGAGATTGACCGCAATCCGGGTTATCCATGTTTTGACGGATGATTGCTGCCGGAAATTATCATAATTGTTGTATACTTGAAGAAATGTCTCCTGCACAACATCCTCGGCCAGGTGGTAATCCTTCAGATAGATGTAGCACATGCGCAGTATGCTGTCTCCATATTCCTTGATTAATTCTGATATTACTTTTTCTGCCGGCATCTGTTTTTCCTCCTTTCTGAAGATTAGACACGGGAAAGGGCGGACAGGTTACATTTTTTGCTGTAAATACCAGATTCGGCAGAGCACAATATCCTTTTATCACAAATCATGCTCCCATGGTCAGGGTAATAAAGGGGATATGATGGAGTGTTTTATATTCTTGAATCTCATTATATAGTATTAAAAACTAAATTTTATAGTTTTCAATACTATTAATTATAATCTTTTTTGACAAAATAATTGCATTTTTTGTTTAAATGTAGTATTCTGTATAACAACAAGCTTTGACGCCCCTTTTTGCAACAGTCAAAGCATCATTTTTTACATAAAGAAGGTTTTTGATATGACAGAAACATTTCATATTATCAGCGACGGATCCTGCGATCTGCCTCCTAAGCTGGCACAGGAAAAAAACATAACCATAGTGCCTTTTTATGTGTCCTTTGATGATGAGCATTATCTTAAGGAAAATGTAGAGATTGATATCCGAGACTTCTATCAGCAGATGGTTGATAAAAAAGGCGTGTATCCCAAATCCTCCATGCCATCGATCCAAGATTATGAAGAAGCATTCCTGCCTTTTGTGAAAGCGGGGATTCCCGTAATCTGCATCTGCATTACCACAAAATTCAGCGGCTCCATGCAATCTGCCCTCAATGCCCGTGAACTTCTGCTGGAGACATATCCCAGCGCCGAAATCACCGTCATTGATGCAACTGTCAACACGGTTTTGCAGGGACAATATGTATTGGAAGCGGCGCAATTGCGTGATCACGGCTTCAGCTATTCCGATGCGGCGGCCCGCTTGGAAGAGATTAAGAGTACCGGAAGAATCTTTTTTACCGTTGGAAATATGGAATATTTAAAGCACGGCGGCCGGATTGGTAAGGTGGCTTCTCTTGCGGGAAGCGTTCTGGACATTCGCCCGGTGATCACTCTGAAGCAGGGAGAAATCTTCCCTTCCGGTATGGACAGGGGACGTAAGCGCACGGCCTGGAAAGCCCTGCAGCTTCTTTTGGCATACCTGCGTGAAAGTCCTCTGGGAATCGAATGCTACAGCCTTGCGGTTGGATATGGCTATGACCGGGAGGAAGGCTTGTCCTTCCGTGATCAGGCGCTGACTGTATTACAAAAAGAAGGGTATTCCATCAAGGAACTGCCCGTCTATCAGATCGGGGCTACCATCGGCGTACATACCGGGCCTTATCCCCTGGGATTTGGGGTTATTGAAAAAGGGATTCATTAAATGAACTATGGCTCTGCTGTGCATATCGGCAGGTATTTTTCCTGCTTCTGCTGGTGATTGCGTTCCCCCTGATTTGGGAGATTGACAGTGTTCTGTGGGCGAACTCCATTTCTGAAGGACTGTCCGGTTTTTTGGCACTGGTGCTTGTCAGACGGGAGCAGAAGGTATCTCATAGGAACAGGACGGTTTTTAAAGCTTCTTTTTCTACAGGTAAGGTTTTATACTTAATTCCGTCTGTTCCCCTACCTTCCTGCTTACCAGTTCAAATAAATTTTCCTTTGTTGCAAACAAGTTCTTCGGATTTCTTCCTATAATCAGGTACTGGTTCTTACCATCCAGAGAAATATATTTCCTTATATCATTATCCAACAATATATCGGCATTATCAATAACAATTAGCTTATTATCTGCCTCACTTATTATCTTCTTAATATCTTTCTGATAATCAAGATAATTGAAGCAAAGAATGTTTGGATTAAATGCCATACATTCTTTTATAAACGAAAAGCTTGCTGTCTTTCCGGTTCCCGAATCCCCAGTCAGAATTGTGATGTTATTTGAAAACGTAAAATTAACAATAAATGAAGTATGAATCGTTGAAAAATGATCCATCACAGCAGGTTTACTTTGCATCGCACCACCACTCCTTTAATTCTTCATAATCTGAAATTTGTCGCTCTCCTTTGCTTGTTCGAACTGTCACTTTTTCCATGTTAAAGGGGATCAATGCATAGTCACTATATACAAAGCCATTTTCCAGTCCATATAATATTTCCAATGCGTTACTGCCGCATTCTTTCAGACAGAACACCTTATCAGGATAATACAATACATTTAATACGGTTTTGCAGCCTGCCGAAAGCTGATCAATATTCAAAACAACATCATCAAATCTTGACTGAATTCTATATTTGCCAAGAAACTTGGAAGCATCAATTTTTTCAATAATCCCACTTGCTCTTTCGTCCAGCACGGCAGCCGTATTTTGATTAAAAAACAGATCATTTAACTCTACATATTCTTTATTCTGAGGTATATCCTTCTTGGCTTTAAAAATTGTAATCACCTTGACACCTCCAATCCAACCCCTGCAAGCTGTTCTTTAAGGGATGTTCCTTCATAAAGCTTTTTCATTTTATCAAATAAAAGCAGCCTTCCATCATCTAAGCCACAGATATCGTTTTCCATGCGATTCTTCCATTCACAGCAAGATTTTACCCAACAGTCGCCAATTGTACTTTTTGAAACTTCAAACCCTGTATTTCTTGTCAAATCAAATAACAGTTTTGCTGCTAACTGCTCAATATTGTGCTCTTCTATATTTTTATCATATTCCATTATTTCCTGAATATCTTTATAGCTCCATTCGCCGGAGGTAATGGAATTTACCAGTTTTTCTCTTGCGGCTATGGAATCGGATCTCTTTACCAGAAATTCATCATCTGGTGCATAAATCCATGTTATCAGATCTCTGAACTCCAACAAAATATATTCAAAGCATACGATATCCACTATAACAACATTATCCTTTTCATCTGCATAATGCTTTAATAATTTTAGTTCCATTACAGCTTGAAGATTGTCAAAGGAATTATCAAAAATGATTACATATTTATTTTCAATATCCTTTAGATTTTTTACCGCTTTAACCAATTCACTGCTATTCTTTTTACTTTCAACTACAATCTCCGGACGAAGCTGATTTATGAAGGATTTCCAGAATGTATAGGCTGACTTACCTTTGCAATCTTCTATCCATAAAAACGTCTTGGATACCATCCGTTTACCTGCTTTCCTTAATTATACATAAATTAATTCATTTAATATTTTTACCACTTCCGGTTTCGGCATTTTTTATTTCCCTGTCTAATCGGCTGACCGTTATGATGTTCATCATAACTTTCCGCATCCGATCGGATAAATAAATTCGCCAAATTAAGCAAAAGCAAAATGATACACCTCCATGCATCTTGTTGCATTATTATACATCATTCTTTCGTAGGTACGCAATTCTAAAAAGCCTAACTATAGCCCCAACACCTCCATCCACTCCCCAGGCAGGGCAAACCACTCCAAATCATCATTCTGGCAGTAAGCCGCCCCCTGCTCCAGTGAATAGCAGCAATGAATCTCATACTGCAAAAACGGATAATCCGCATGATGCAGTATGAGCTTGCAGCCTGTCCGTCCCCTTGGGGGAAGCTCCGCCGCCTGTTCGGAGCTGCTGCCGTAAGCATTCACCAAGGCGGCAATCAGATCCGGATCATCCGTTTGTTTCGATTCCATATCATCATTATTCCAAACGACTGTTATGCAGGAAACCATTTCTGCCGTAGGCGGCCCAAGAGATACATCCTCACGCAGCCAAAGCCGCACATAAGTTCCTCCAAAATAAAAATTATGGGGCGATGTATAGAGAACCTTAAGCTCATCATCACCTGCAGCAGCATAGATATCGAATTCACTGCTGGAATCCTCTTCGCCGCAAATGCCAATCTGCTGGCCAAGCCCGTAAGCCAGTGTCCATACATCACCGCCATTGTAGTACATGGCACGCTCGTTGTCATTCCAATCTCTTCGGTACAGAACACCGTCAATGGTAAGAATCTCCGTATTATCTGCCAATGTTTCCATCCGATAAAAGGGATACTCGGCTTTTTGCCTGCACCCGGACAGAAAACATGTACACAGAAAAATTATAACAATGCGAATTGCCGTTTTCCTTTTCATTCCGGTTCCTCATATCTCATTTCATTTGTTTTCTATCTCATGGATCCGTCCGGTGCCGGCGGCTGCCCCGCATATCAAATGTACCAAACCGGTATCTGAAAAATATTTTCCCTAAGCACTCCAACATCCGGGCAATTACATACAACCGCCCCCATTCCCCTCTTTTTCCCAGGGATTTGATCCAATATGGCAAATGCGGATGTCATAACCGCCTTTGCCTGTGTATTTTTCTTAATCTCAATAGGATATAAGATTCCGTTTTCTTCAATAATCAGATCAATTTCCGCTTCTAATTCCAGTATTTCTCCATCCTCTTTCACTTTTTTCTTATCACGCCCACGATAATAAGATACAAAATAGCGGTAGTCCAGCCCTTCGTTGGCGAATGATTTTAAAATCTCGGACACAGCAAATGTTTCAAATACAGGCCCGCTCATTGCCCCATAAGCAAGATTTTCCGGTGTCAGCCACCTGGTAAGGTAGCAGACCAGTCCCGTATCCCTGAAATAAAGCTTTGGTGATTTGATTGCTCTTTTTAATACGTTAGAAGTATAGGGTTCTAGCAAATATACAATTCCGGATGCCTCCAGAATAGATATCCATTTTTTCACCGTCCCTACATCCTTTCCAATCTCGGATGCTATGGCTGAATAATTCAATATCTCCCCGGTTCTCGCAGCCGCCGCAATCATAAATTGCCGGAAAGTGCTTAAATCCTGCACTGCCGCCAGTTCTCGCACATCTCTCTCTATATAAGTCTTTACATAATCCGCATAGAAAGCACTCCACTCTTTAGCTCCATCCTGCAGTTCCGGATATCCGCCCATATGGATAATTTCCCAGATATTCTCCGGCTTTCGCAATGCTTTTCTTCTCTCTGTCACATATTCCGGTGTAGGAAGAAAATGTCTGTTAAATGCATCACCCATACACTCACGCATGGACAAACCGGAAAGCTCCATGATCCCAATCCGCCCGGACAAAGATTCCGATATATTCCGCATCAAATGAAAGGGCTGTGAACCGGACAGGCAAAATAATCCCTTTTCCTCACTATTATCACATTTAATCTTAATATAACGAAACAGCTCTTTCGCTCTCTGCACCTCGTCAATGGTGACAGGCGGAGCATTGAGTGTCAAAAACATATCCCCTGCTTCCCTTGCCTGCTGCTCCAGAAAAGGATCATCCAGGGATACATATTTTCTGTCAGGAAATACTTTTTTCAGCAGCGTAGACTTTCCTACCTGACGTGCACCTGTTACCAGGATTGCTTTATATGCTTTTTCATACTTGCGTAATCTGTCTTCCAGGGCCCTTGAAATATAATCCATATCCTGTCTTCTCCTTACCTTAGTCTGCACATGTTTTTTGTACATAGAGGGATACCCGTAGGGTGTTACCTTGATCTGCACATGTTTTTTGTGCATAGAGGGATGCCCGCAGGGTGTTTCCGCCTAATATTTATGGCAAATTTGGAATCTGATTCTAAATTTGCCATAATCATATCATAGGATATGCGTTTTTTCAATGTTTATTCCGAATTTTACAGGAAAATTAAAATTCCTGAATGAAAGGGACGGATATTTTCCAACCTGAAACTGTCTAAAAGCTGTGCCCTCCGCCGCCTCCCGAATGGCCACCGCCACCACCGCCGTGCCCTCCGCCGCCGTGACTTCCTCCACCGCTTCCGCCGCCTCCGCTGGAAATGGGATCGTAAATCTTCGTCTGATAAGCATAATCTGCTTTCAGATTTGAATAGCTGAATTTTCTGTTCATATTTTCCAAAACAGTTTTTCTCCTGGGCTTATGCAGTCTGGTAAAGCAGATTATCAGTCCAAAATTGGCCAGCATTGCAAGAATCATGGCCAAAAGAGCATTGCTGATGTATTTCATAGGCTGAGCAATCTTCTGCCCCTCCAGCAATGCATAGATTTCTTCAAAAGCCTCCTTTGCGCAGCCATAGTAATCCTCTCTTGAGGCATAGCGGTACACATTATCCGTTATGGTATTGGCATAGGACTTGGTAATCACCTTGTAAACGGCCCCGTCACTGTGAATCCAGATATTGCGGTTATCCATGTCAATTACAAATATTGTGCCGCTGTCCGTGCCGAATTGCTCCATGTAGCAGCTTCTGGCAAAGCTTTCCGTAGAACGGGCATTTTCTTTTGTAGTTACAAATGCCGCATTTCCATAGGAAGTGATTTCCTCCATAGCCTTTGCAAGCTCCATTTCCTGTTCCTTGGTAAGAAGCTCCGCTCTGTCCTCCATCCAAACCCGGTAGCCTGTGTCCGGGTTCCGGTACACTTCGGATGTGCTGTCATTCCCATCTCTTTGGGATTCATATTCCATATCCTTTTTGGGACTTTCCTGTGCAAAGCACTTAAGGTTTCCTGCCGGCAGCACCCCTGCCCAAAGCACAAGCACGCTCAATAACATGCACAGGACACGGCTTTGACCCTTTCTTACCCATTTCCGAATAGATTTACGCATGCTCGTCACCTCCCCGCCGGTTTAATTGCGGCAGTTTTCGAGTAGTCAGCAGATTGTGCTGTCTGATGATATCCATAATAGCCCACAACACCATACCCATACATACAAATGCGCCTATGTAATAGAACCAGTCGGAAACGGGATTCACCAGCAGTATGATTACGGCCAGAGCAATTCCTCCAAGGGGCTTCACCAAAACCAGCCTTTTTTCCTTAAAATGTCCGCCTCCCAAGGACTTCTTATCCGAACTGCGTCCCCTGCGCCGGGAGGATCGTCCTTTGACAAAATTACTTAGAATTATCAGCAATATTATAAAATAAAACATTGTACTGCTGCTTCCTATCATCCCAATACCTGCCAATACGTCCGCCAGCCGGGCAAATCCCACAAAAAGCCAGCTCATCAGATAAACTCCCAGTACAGCCAAAAGTATTCTTCCTATTCCGTTATTCCAAAGCCCCGGGTTCTTCTTTTTCCTGTTCCATTTCCACTGTGTATTCCTTGCCCTAAATTCTCTTGTGGAAGCCAGCCCCTTGTCATCCTCCCCCGACTCTCTTGCCAGAATATGGTTCATCTGTCCATTGGAAATCAGAACGCACAGGAATGCAAGCACTGCCGCAATCAGCAGAAGCGCCCCGGGTGTAATGGTGAAAGAGAGATTGAGCAGGAAAAACAGCGGAACTGCCAGAAGAAAAGAGCCTGCCAGATACTTTTTCCCATCCACCGGCAGATCTGCGGCCGCCTTTCCCGTCTGGCCGTTTACCACTGCATAGCTGACCCGATCTTTGTTCCGGTAGGACAAAAACCAAACCGGAAGCATGGCAAGCCTGGCTGTCTTCTTGTCAGGGCGAAGAGCATTTTCAATAATGTACTCATCGCCCGGCCGCCCAACGCCGCACTTACCACATACCGGTTCCCGAAGAAGACGCTCACAGGCATCCTGAATCACAAATTTTTCCGCATCAGACATATAGACAAATTTATCCACATCGCTGGTATCTGCATAGAAGCCGCTCAGAAAAGAAGGTGTAAAGCTCTTCTCCTGCCGCAGATCAAAAGGTGCTATGGCATTGCTGAGACTGTCCGAAAAGGCGGATGAGGCATCGTAGGCCAGCCCCTTATAATCTTCCTCCACATCACAGTCCAGCTGATAATGATCCGTAAGCAGGTAATCGCCCTTTCTGTGTGTTTTCTTTCCCAAAAAACTAATATGTTCCTTTTTTTCAAAGGA
Source organism: Clostridia bacterium (assembly GCA_910574255.1). Taxonomy (GTDB): domain Bacteria; phylum Bacillota; class Clostridia; order Lachnospirales; family Lachnospiraceae; genus Laedolimicola. The sequence continues at coordinate 56,062 of CAJTAK010000004.1, read as the reverse complement.
ATACACCCAATAGGGCATATAAATTCCCCGGAATTTTTCAATCAGCGTCTCGTCTTTTAACTCTTTCGGGGCAAAGATGGCCCAGCGCAGCAGCTTCCCATAGGCGGCTCTGCAATCCTCTTTTGTCTTAGTAAAGGGGATAATGCATTCCGGCCGCCGCTCTCTGCTGATACGGCTGTCCAAAATAGCAGTCGCTCCGCAGAAGCTGCAGAAGGTGGCTGCTGTCGTATCCTCGCTTATAAGCTCACTGCCGCACTGTGGGCAGGTAAAAACCGTCACCTTATACTCCCCGGATGCCCCTTTTCCCTCTTCCGCATCCTTTTCCTGATAAAAACCGTAGGGATCCATCTTCGTATCACAATATTCACAATGCAGCTTCTGCCGGGCAATATCAAACTTCAGATTCCCGGCACAATTGGGACATTTGTACATCATACTCTCCTTTTGGGGCATCATCCTTGTTACAAAACAACGCTCTTTCACCCTTGTCTCAACAACTTGTCATCTTACTTCCTATCTGGCCTTTAACTTATAGGTGCAAATTTTTTCGGAATGATACCCTGCTGCATATTATTATAAATAGATTGCAAAGGATCTTCAACCCTTTCTATTTTATCGTTAAAGGGTCCACTGCTTCCCCATCCACTATTACCGAAAAGGACAGATTAGGCCCTGCTGCCATTCCCGTCTGGCCAAGCGCTGCGATCACCTGCCCCTGATGGATTTCATCGCTTTCGGATACCTTGATGTCTTTTAGATGGCCATACTTAACAGATACACCTTCTCCCAAATCTACTACAATCACATTTCCGTAAGCTGCGTCAAATGCCACCTCTCTAACTGTTCCATCCGCAACTGAATAAATATTATCTCCGGCTGCTCCTGCAATGTTAATGTGATCCGAATAAGCTCCATTTTCCTGTCTTCCGTAAACAGCGGATATATTTCGGCTGACTGTGGGCCAGATCCAGTCAGAATCAATCAAATCTCCGGTGCGATACTGCGGCTCCTGTGATTGTTCTTCCTCTGATTTTTCCTCCATTGCCTGAACCAGCCGGTTCTGAACCTCTTCTGTTTTTTCCAGTTTAAAATCAAAGGAGCACATCCAGTCCTGTCCGAATGCAAAATTATTGTTGGTCAGGACAAAATAGTACCAGTCTCCCTCCTGCAATGCATTTTCCATTGCTCTATAGTCATAGCCTTCTGATAAATCAATGGAGACGATTCCCTGTGAATGCGGGGCGATTGGTGTGTGGGTTATCCATATCTTTTCCGGGTCGCCCTCCACCTCATCCCCGGTTGACCACTGCATAACCTTTACCTTGTCCTGCAGCTTTAACACCCGATCAGAGGAATTTGTAATAACAATATCAAACCTGCCCTTTCCCTGATATGCACACGCAAAGCCGATTTTATCGCCATTCAAGTCCGACAGCTTCACCCAGGCAAAGGCTGACAGGGTTATAAAGCATAGCAGGCAGGCGGTCAGAAATGCCATCCGGCTGATTTTACAGCCTGCGGTTTTCTGCATAGAAGTCTTGTTTGCAGTGAAAACCACTCCTGTTTTGTTTTGAACGATTGTCCGTATGTTTTTCAGATTTTTCCTGGTATATTTTTCCATATAGTTACTTCCTTTCTCACCGTTCCATCATTTTTTTCAGCTTTTGCCGCACATAGTACAGGCGATTTTCCACCTGTTTCCTGGGCATGTCCAGTGCAACTGCAATCTCCGCCGGTTTCTGCTCATAGTAGTACCGCCTTATGATCAAATCCCTGTCTCTTCCTCCCAGCTCGCCTATGCAGGACAATAATTTTTCTTTTTCCTCATCAATGACAGGCGCCTGGGCGTATCCCAAGCTCTCGGCTGCAATTTCTTCTATGGGCAGCTCCCGTTTTCTGATTATCTGGCGATACCGGTCAATCGCTTTCGACCTTGCAATTATGGAAAGCCAGGAAGCAAGCTTTGCCTGATTGGGATCGTATTTTTCGGGATGTTGCCACAGATAAATGAATACATCTGCGATACACTCCTCCACATCCTGAACGGAAGCCGCATTGATCAGGATGGAGGCAGCAATCCGCCAGAGAAGCTTCGAATACTTTTGCAGAACAAATGCAAGCATCTGCTCATCCTGGTTGATGATTGCTGTGATTATTTTCTTGTCGTTCAATATTGGTACCTCTTTCTCTAACCGTATGTCTTTTTTGGTACATTTCACTGATCAGTCATATATAGTACGAGTGAAAAACTGAAAACACTTAATTTTTTGATTTGTATATAAAAGAAAAGCCGTAGATTTTACTCCACGGCTAATGACTTAAAAGATAAAGAGCACCAGTTATTTTTGCATGCCTCTTTCATGTAAACATATGTTCTTTTCTACACCAATTCTATAATTTTAAATAATCTTTTGGTAAAATTGCTTTCACATCTGACATTTTATAATCATTTATGTTTCTTGTCACAATATATTCTGCTCCGTATGCTCTTGCTAATCAAGTAATACATTTGTATCAATCAGAATCCTATTTACCATATTTTTCTTCCCTATAAGAAGCTAATTCCTCGTCATAATCAGCAACCGTTCCTTTCTTACGCAATTGCTCTAATCTTGCAAATGCTTCTTTCCTTTCTGAGCGATTATCATTATATAAACCATTAACCCCCTGTATAATCTGTAAAATAAATCCTACTTTATCTTCCGGTAGCTTTTCCAGTTCTTTTATTGCAGTTTGCCGCAAAGCTGTCATCAGCAATACCTCCTATCATTATTCCATATTTATTTCTTTCGTATATTGAATAAATTCACATCCAAGATTCATTTTTTCACTTTCAAATGTTGTTATTAATTATAGCATTTTTTTAATCCTTAAACAATCATAACATTCTAGGCGGATAGCGTAAGTTATTATAAAATAACATCAAAAAATTTATTGCAAATCCAAAAACCGTCATTCATCTGTCACTTATTCCTGCTATAATGGAAATCAGCTACTATAGGGCAGCACTTACTGCCATCAGGAAGCGGAAAGGCGGAAACTAACATTGTTTGAATTATATTATATTGAAGATGATCCAAGTATTGCACAGGCCGTAAAAGAATATCTGGGGCAAAAAGGCTTTCAGGTAACCATATATACGACCCTTGCGAAGGCAAGGCAGGCTTTGAACACTCATGTGCCTGCGCTTGTACTGTTGGACTGGAATATGCCGGACGGCCGTGGAGACAGCCTGTGCCAGTGGATTCGCAGCAACTGGAAGGAACTGCCCGTTATCTTCCTTACGGTTCGGGACGATTCTCATGATATTGTTTCCGGCTTTCAAAACGGTGCGGATGATTACGTGGTAAAGCCCTTTGAGCTGGAGGTGCTGTATTCCCGAATCCTGGCCCTCCTTCGCAGAACCGGAAATGTGTCAAAGCAATACCTTTCCTGCGATGGAATCTCCATTGATCGAAACCGCAGAGCTGTTTTCTGCGGTTCCGAGGAAATCGGGTTGAGCGGAGCGGAATACCAGCTGCTTTTGTATTTGCTCCAAAACAAGGGAAAAACTGTTACCAGAGAGAAAATTTTGGAGCAGGTATGGGATGTAAATGGAAATTATGTAAATAACAACACCTTGACTGTCACCATGAAACGCCTGCGGGACAAGCTGCATCAGCCTGCCTGCCTGAAAACAGTTCGAAGTGTAGGATACCGTATGGAGGATTCGATGTGAACGGACGAAAAAATATAGCAGTTACTTTGGGATTTGCACTGTCTTTAAGTTTTCTTGCTTCTGCGTTAACGGTTTTTATGGTCTCTCACTATTACAGCCGACTTCAATTTAACCTGTTAAATTCCGTATGCAGAGAGATTCTGGAACAGGAGCCGGAAACCAAAGGACTTATTCTTGCCGCACTGAAGGAATATATGACGGAGGGTGACAGCGGCACAATGAACCCTGATATCCTGTCTTCATTTGGATACCGCATCTCGGATTTCACAGCTCTGTCCATAGGAACCGGCATCCTGTTTGCCGTGGCTGGCTTTCTTTTTGGGGCCCTGCTTCTTTGCCTTACCTTTTTGTATCGAAATAAAAAAGAGAGCTTACGCATTCAGGCTCTGACCAATTATCTGGAGCAGGTCAATATGGGAAAGGCTGTCATTCTCTCTGCCTCCGGTGAAGATGATTTTTCCAAATTGGAGGATGAGATCTACAAAACCGTAACCTTTCTCTATCAGACAAAGGATGCTGCGGTACAGGCAAAAAATCATTTTGCGGAAAATCTGTCCAATATTGCCCACCAGATCAAGACGCCAATCACAGCTATTTCCTTATCTGTTCAGATGATGAAACGGGACTGCGGCGGAAATTATCCGGGACAGGTGGAAAAACAGCTTTTGCGGCTTACCCATCTGGAAGAAGCCCTGCTTGTTTTGTCCCGGCTGGATGCCGGAACCTTGCTGCTTAAGCAAGATGAGACTGATGTTTTTACCATGCTTGTACTTGCCGCCGATAACCTGCAGGAGTTGCTGACGGAATCCGGCACGGTCATGGATATCCCGGAATTGGGCGAAATGGCGGTCACCGTAGATATGGACTGGACAATGGAAGCTATTATAAATCTGATGAAAAACTGCATGGAGCATAACAAAGGAGGTACCGTCCACTGCTCCTATGCGCAGAATCCGCTATACACGGAAATCCTTATTTGGGATGAAGGAAACGGATTTGCCCGTGAAGATCTTCCCCATCTTTTTAAACGGTTCTATCGGGGGCAGAATGCAGGCGAGGGCGGCATCGGGATCGGGCTTGCCTTGTCCAAAGAGATTATTGAGCGTCAGAACGGAACCATACGGGCAAGAAATATGCCGGATGGCGGAGCTTGTTTTGAAATTCGGTTTTATTACATCTAATTGCCGAATGGCATAGCGAGATGCTCCCTGGTATCGTCACCAAGTTGTAACTTTCACTTGCTACAATATAAATGTAAGCAACTTAAAACCGCTTCTGCATGATAATACCAGAAGAAAAGAAAGAAAGGAAACAACAAAATGGATATTTTAAAATGTGAAGGCGTCCAAAAAGTATACGGCTCCGGAAGCAATCAGATTACGGCGCTAAACGGAATCGATCTTGCCATCAGCAAGGGAGAATTTGTAGCAATTGTGGGAGCCTCCGGCTCGGGGAAATCTACGCTTCTGCATATTCTCGGCAGTGTAGACAAGCCCACAAAGGGAAAGGTTACCATAGACGGAACGGATCTTTCCGAACTTAATCAAACACAGGCCGCAATTTTCCGCCGCAGGAAGGTAGGACTGGTGTATCAGTTCTATAACCTGATTCCCACCCTTACCATACGAAAAAATATACTTATGCCCTTGACACTTGATAAGAAAAAGCCAAACAAAGAATATTTTGAGAAGGTTGTCAGCTCTCTTGGAATTTCTGACAAGCTGGAGGCTCTGCCCAGCCAGCTTTCCGGCGGCCAGCAGCAAAGGGCTGCCATTGCCCGCTCTCTGATCTACCGCCCCGCCCTTCTTCTGGCAGATGAGCCCACCGGAAATCTGGATCAGAAAAATTCCAGGGAAATCATGGACATGCTGAAGCTCTCCAACCGCAACCTGGAACAGACCATTTTACTTATTACCCATGATGAAAAGGTGGCTCTGGAGGCTGACCGCATTATCACCATAGAGGATGGACGGATCCTCCATGACGAGTGGCGGAGGTGATTGCTATGTGGAAAGATTATTCAGTCAGCTATATCAAAAACAATCGTTCCTCCAGTGTATCCATACTTGCTGCCGCATTTATTTCAGCCCTGCTTTTATCCTTATTGTGCGGAGAATTTTATAATCTGTGGAATTATGAAATTGAGAGGATTGAGCGGGAGGAAGGGGGCTGGCAGAGCCGGATTGCGGGAGATTTTCAGGATGGAGTACCGGAATCCATCACTAATTTTGCCACTGTAAAGGATGCGCTCATCAATGAAAGGGAAACCTCGGACCAGGAAACGGTGATTGACCTTTATTTTCACTCTATGAAGGATGCCCTTACGGACACTCCGCAAATTGCCGAGCTTGCAGGGGCTTCGCCGGAAGCAATTACCTACCACTATAATCTTCTGGCAATGTATTTTATCCGTGATCCGTTAGATCCGGCGCCCAGATTGACCTTTCCTCTGCTGCTCTTTATAGGGGCCATGGCATCCTTTTCCCTGATTATGATTATCCACAATTCATTTGCCATGTCCATGAATACACGGATCCATCAGTTTGGCATCTTTTCCAGTATTGGGGCTACGCCAAAGCAGATCCGGACCTGTCTTTTGCAGGAGGCCGCCGCATTGTGCGCCATCCCGATTCTTGCAGGGAACTTTTTCGGCATTGGACTGAGCTTCGTAATTACGTATCTGACAAATATTTTGGGAAAGGATATTCCCGGACGGCATGAGGCGGTTTTCACTTATCATCCGCTTGTTTTTCTGACTGCACTGGTTATCACAATCATAACTATATGGATTTCCGCATGGCTTCCGGCCAGAAAGCTAAGCAAGCTGACTCCTTTGGAGGCTGTAAAGAATGCGGGGGGCCTCCAGTTAAAACGTAAAAAGAACTCCCCTCTTCTTACGCTTCTGTTTGGTGCGGAAGGAGAACTGGCCGGAAATGCGCTGAAGGCACAGCGAAAGGCTCTGCGGGCCGCATCACTGTCCCTGATATTCTCTTTTTTGGCCTTTACGATGATGCAGTGCTTTTTTACCTTGTCCGGAATCAGCACAAGGGAAACTTATTTTGTACGGTACATGAACGTATGGGACATTATGGCCACGGTAAAGAATGAGGAAATTGATTCTTTTGAGGAAACCCGGCAGATACAGGAGCTTTCCGGAATCGAGAGTGCTGTCGTATATCAGAAGGCTGTGGCAAAAAGAGTAATTACCGATGAAGAAATGACGGATGACATGCGTTCCTTCGGCGGTTTTGACCATGCTTCTCCCAATTATGTAGCAAGGACCGATGAGGGCTGGATGGTAAATGTTCCTATTATTATTCTGGATGACAATAGCTTTCTGGCTTACTGTGAGCAAATCGGTATAGATCCCCAGCTTCACGGGGCCATCATCCGAAATCAGATCCGTGACGTGACAAATCCTGATTTTCGTCATCCTGTGGATATGCCCTATATAAACGAAACGGACGATACCAGTATTTTAAGACAGGCAGGAAGGGAAGAAATTACCGCAGAAATTCCTGTTCTTGCTTACACTTCGCAAGTCCCTGTTTTGAGAGAGGAATATGCCACCCTTGACTTTTACGAGCTGGTGCATTTCTTACCTGTATCCTTGTGGAAGGAAATCAAGGGGCAGATAGGCGGAACGAGCACAGATCTCTATATTCGTGTGCGTGGGATGGGAAATGTGACCCTGGAGGAATTGAATCAATTAGAAGATGAAATGGATCTGCTTTTGGGTCAAACATATGAAATGGTGATGGAAAACCGTATTCAGGAGAAAGAACTCAATGATAAACAAATACAGGGAATGATGACTGTATTCGGAAGCTTCTGTGTTCTTCTTGCCATTATTGGAATCAGTAATGTATTTTCCAATACACTTGCTTTCGTCCGGCAGAGAAAACGGGAATTTGCCCAGTATCTCTCTGTGGGATTGACACCCGAGGGCATCCGGAAGATGTTCTGTATCGAGGCTCTTGTGATTGCCGGCCGGCCTGTTTTGATTACCCTGCCTCTGGCTGTCCTTGCGATGGGAGCTATGCTGCGGGCCAGTTACCTTGAAGTGGGATTATTCCTGTCCGAAGCTCCGCTGCTTCCCATTGCTGCCTTTATGCTGGCTATCTGGGTTTTCGTGGCGCTGGCCTATTACCTTGGCTGGCGGAATGTGCGGAAGATAAGTCTGGTGGAGGTTTTGCGGGATGATACGATGATGTAGGAAAATGTCCTTGCAGATAAGAATTTCTATCTCTAAACTCTTATCTGCAGGGAGACATTTTATTTCTGAAAACCTTAAATATACCCACGGCTTAAAAAGAACCGTTCCAGCAATTTTTCTGCCTTGTCCCTCTCCTGCAGCATGGAAAGCCAGTCTTTTGGTATTCCCTGAAGCCCATACAAGCACCCCATTGCCGGTCTGAATTCCTACATCAAATACCACATTATTCACTGCCCAAAGTCCGTCCTCATACCATGCTGACAGCAAGTCCGAAAAGCTGTTCAGAGAGAAGCCGCCCTGACTTATCAGGCTGTCCAGCAGGCACAATGCCTGTGCTCCGTCGTCCGACCAGGTTCCGGCCTCCACTTGAGGATACGTCTTTTTGAAGTCCAAGGGAGGTATCATATCAATCTTTTCGTAAGGCGGCAGTTGTTCCGCCTTATTAAATTCATAGGGAACTCCAAGGGCATCCCCTATGAGCAGTCCATAAAAGCCGCCTGCTATTTTGTCACGCATTTCCATAAATATTCTGCCTTCCTGACATTGCTATATTCTTTTCTATTGCCCAAGGCAACAAGCTATTACATAAAATACTCGCATTTTCCCAAATAAAACTGCTGTTCCTTCTCCAAAAGCTTAACCAGCTTATCCAATTTTTTTGCTTCTCTATATTCCTTCAAAGCCTCCAGGTACTCATTTCTATTCACATCCTCAACCACAACCGGCACAATTCCATTTTTCAGACATTCCCGGAACAAAATCAGCCTGCCTGTTCTGCCATTTCCATCTTGAAATGGATGAATACTCTCATATCTCGCATGAAATTCTGCTAATACGCAGATATTTATCTCTCTGCTGCGATACCAGTCTAACAGCAAGTCCATCTCATTTTCAACATTCTCGGGCCTTACGGTCTGATACATGCCAATCATATTTGGACGTTTCTTATAATCACCGATAGCATACCCATTGGCTCGATCTTCAAATACCCCTGATTTCAATTCATAGTGAAAGCATTTGATTAACTCCTGCGTCAAAGCTTCCTCTATGGTATCAAGCATTTTGTTGAACATCAGAAAATGCCCGTTCATCTCTTCCACATCTTTTGCTCTATAATAGTCATCTGATCTGGGTAACGTACCATTGTCAAATAAAGATGCGGTCTGCTCTTCCGTCAATGTACTTCCTTCAATCTTATTTGAGTTATATGCAAGTAAACGCTGGGTCCAGGCATATACTCCTGAACGGTCAAATTTTGCTCTTTCAATTTTAAATCTTTCCAAAAGAAAGTCCTGAAATTCTTTATTCTCAGATCTATTCATAGCATTACCTCACATGTTGTCATTCATAGAACGATTACCGATTTATATTTTCCGGCTGTAAAAACAGCACAATTAATTATGCCAAAGGCATTATCTTCAGTATACTAGAACAGCAAAAAATAGCAACCGCTTTTAAAAGTATTTCAGCAGTCTGTACCACCGATATCCAATATAAAAAAATACCTCCCGTGCCAGAAATGGCAGCTTTGTCCTGAAGCTTCGATACATGGTTGTGGGTGTAGGTGAGCTGTAGGCTTCCATGCCTGCATCTTTAGCCAGGAGCATGGCACGCTTCATATGCAGTGGATCGCTGACAATGATCGCTTTCTCATAAACATTTTCGTCCATAATTCTTTTGGCATTTTCCAGATTCTCCTGAGTTATGGTGGAGGTTTCCTCCATTTGTATATCTTCTTCCGGAACGCCCATATCTATTACATACTGTTTTGCTGCGTAAGCGTCTGAGTACTTGTTTCCCTCCGCCAAGCCGCCTGTGACAATGATCTTTTTTACATAGCCCTGCTGATACAGGTAGATGCCATGGTTCAGACGCTCCCGATACACAGGGGAAACGGTATCGTCATAGGCCGCCGCTCCAAGAACAATGGCCACATCCGCCTCACAGCGTTCATCATTCATACTGTACATGCAGATGCTTATGGTATTCCCTGCAAGGCAGAGAATAAGTATAAGAATAGCAAATAAAATAATTTTTCTTTTTTTCATAGCTTCCTTTTACGCTCCATAATACCAATCAAAAATCCGCATGCGCTCTTCTGTCAAAGAGGCCCCAAGCTCTATGAATTAAACAGCATTTTCAAAATCATGCCTTTCCCCGTTTTATATTCCATAATACCGCCCATGTTCCCAAATAAATCAAAATATATGCCGCCGACATTCCCAATGTGTATGTATATTTCTGCTTTAATCCCTCCGTATAGCTCTGTGCATCCTGCTCCGGTTCCAGGGTAATATAAGTGCCCTTATCCCATATGCTAAGTACCCGGCGCTGAACCATCCTCCCTGCATCCACCATGTCCTGCCCCTGATCCCGGCTCAGCACCTGTTCATGCCATTGATAGCCGCTACCGCTGACATCCGGATAGTCAACCTTGTATACGGTCTTAGTGGGGTTCACCCAGGCAAGTACTGACAGAGAGCATTTTCTTTCCCAGCTCATGCAAGTATTCTGGCATGTCTGTAATTTCGCATACATAATAGCCAATCACTTTATAATCGCTCTCTTTGTCACCTAAGCTTACTAATTGTTCTGCTATGGTTTATTATAATTGTATTTCATATAATCTTCAACTCCAAATAGTCTCTTGCGATGTGGTCTTAATAGAGAAATGGCAGTCACTCCATCATAGAAAAGTAACTGCCACTTGTTTGCTACATAAAAAGATTTTTTAATTGGTGTGTTAGATGGTACGATCTCAAGCATCGGCAAGAACCTCAAAACAAATCCCACTATATCCTCACATCCAACGCCCCTCGTGCATTTTCAACAGACGCTCTTGTAATGCCGTCCAGTGCTCCGGCCGGGATCGGCCTGCCGATCTCCCAGCTTGGATCTGCTTTTCTTGCCGCATCCAAGAATGCCTGCCGGTAGGATCGCTCGTACTGCTGCATGGTGTACCCTGCCGCCAGACGATCCTTTTTTGTCACTTTTCGGTACATATTTGTGTATACATCGGATCTCTTTGTGGTGTCGCCGTTCAGCACGCCGTTTTCCCGGAGGAATTCTCTCTTGGTCTGTTCAAACATTTCCTCCTTGCTGCTTTCCGGGATGGAGATGATTCGTTTTCGGCTGCTTTCGTTTTCCTCTGTCACCAGAAGACCTGCAAGCCCGGTAGTGGGATCGATATAATCTCCGTCCTGATCGTAGCTTTTCATGGAATTTTTAATAGCCTGGATGTTTGTGAACATGGCACCGTTTCCCTTGCTGGCACTCATCATCTCTTTCATGACCGCTTTGAACTGCTTGCTGTTGGTGTCAATTCCCGCTGCTCTTAGCTGCGACTGTACGGAGCCGCTGTTGATCTGAGAAAGCTGAAAGCTGCCAATTAAATTGGTGCTTGTTTTTGATACTCCAGGCATGTTCTGAAATAAATAGGTGTAATCTATAATTCTTGGCATAACAAAGCCCTCCTTGGCCGTATTTTTCACAGGTATATTTTTCAAACAATGCATCCTTAGGATGCCAGTACATCCCATAATGTTTACACTTTCAAAACGGATAAGCTTCATGCTTCCCTGCTGAACTGGTTTCCCCTATAATCCACAGAATCGTATTCCGCCAAATCCATGCACAGGTTCATACGTATCCCCTGCTTTTCTTCCAAACTCATGTTAAAATCTACCCATCCCATCATGTGCTGCTCAAAGGTACTTACATTTTTTTCATATCCGTTTGCCTTTGTGACTGTGGAAGCTTGGAAAAATTGATTCCAATATGTATTTCCGTTTTTGTACCGGTAAATATTCTTGGTTCCATTCTGATTCATCTTTTCAGAATATTGTGCTTTCCCATACTCCGCACCTTTCAGCATTGCCTGCACCACATCACCGGAAATACGATAGCTTTCCATAGTCTTATTGTATACACGCCATACGCTGTCCTTATCCAAATGTGCATTTCCCTGAATATCCGAAGCTGTATATGCTTTCTTCCTGTTCGTATCCAGCCTGTTATCAAACTGTTCCAGAAATGCTCTGATATATCCCTCCAGTGTGTTTTTCAAAGTTGTATTAAGCATCGGACTGACACCTGCTTTTGCTCCCAAGATATCTGTTTTCATTGCAAGCATTGCAAGCTCCAGTCCCATCCGTTCTTCATTCAAATCATAGGTATTGGATTTTTTCTCCATAGCGGATAAGGAAGAAGCATACTTCCCTATTACTTCCAGATCCTGTAAAGTATATTCATCATCCTTTGCATCTCTGGTTGATGCAATGTTTTGGCTTCTGAGCCTTGATGCTATATATTCATCATCCTTTAAAAGCCATGAATCTTTCGTTCCCTCTAGGCCTGTAAATCCCGGATTTTCCTTTAAGTACGTCCTGTATTCGGCAGCTCTTTCATCCACTCCATTTTTGAAAGCCCGATAGATTTTTTCCCTCTCATCCAATACACCATATTTACCCAAAATCCCTCCCACCAGATTGGAATATTCGTTGGCTGCCCTCTCTAATGTACTCTTGTAAATGTCATTTAACTGCTCCAGGTACTCCTTTTGCTCTGTCCCTTTGCATGTGTTTTTGATTCTATCCTCCATGGCGGCATAACGTGAAGCCAGATATTCCACATTTTTATGAAATGTATCTGCAGAAGCAGGAACTCCCATTTCAAATTCAATCCCTGAAAGTTCAAACTTAAGCATACCGAAATCCGTATTACTTATATCATTCAAAAGATCTCCCTGCTGCAGACGCTGCTCAATCTCCTGTGAGGTCAAAGTCCGATTGGACGTGTCTGCCGTTCCGTCCAGTATGTCCAGTATATTTACGGTATTCATCTTTCTCCACTGTTTATTTACTGCGTCTGCCTTGGAATAGTCCGAATCCTCCACTGCATATAAAGACTTTTGGAGCCGTGATGCGTTTGTAATATCTTCTGACTGCTCCGCTTTGCTTGTTCTGCCATTCTGTTTTCCTTGAGCAAGATATGAACGGCCCGGCTGAGCTAAATTTACTGCCGCCGGCAAAGCCGCTATCCTTTCCGCTATTGTCATAAAAATGTCTGCCCCTCTTTTTCTTTGCCTGAAAATGAATAAATTTCTCTCTGTATGAATATCGGCAGGAGAAACAGACTTCATAAGGAATTATTCCGCCTGAAAATCCCAGAGACTAAGTTGTTCGGAAAGGTCTTTTTCCTCAAAGGTGCTCAAATACTGAAATATCTGTTCGTTATTATGGACTATTTTGTTCTCGCTGCATTTCTGATGAAATAATTTCATCAGCTGACGGTTCTTCGGGCTTTCAAGCATGTATTGATTGCCGTATGTTCGTATGTACTTCTCTTTCAGCCCCGGAAACAGACGGTCCAACTGCTTATAAAAATACTCTCTGTTCCCCTCCCGAAGCGTCAGCCCCATACCGAAGCAAATGATGCCATAGACCTTTGCTTCCACGCACAGATCCAAAATACCGGAAATATTTTCTTCCGTGTCGTTGAGAAAGGGCAAAACAGGGGACAGCCAGACAACAGTAGGTATCTCTGCGTCACGAAGCTTTTTTAAGACCTCAAAGCGTTCCCCTGTTGTACTGACATTGGGCTCAATTTTCCTGCACAGGGCTTCATCGCAGGTTGTCAAGGTCATCTGCACAACGCATTTTGTTTTGTCATTTATTTTCTGCAAAAGGTCTAAATCCCGCAGAATGCGGTCTGATTTTGTTATGACTGTAAATCCGAATCCATACTCATAAATCAAATGCAGGGCTTTTCTGGCATTTCTAATTTCCATTTCCAAAGGGATATAGGGATCGGTCATGGAGCCTGTGCCAATCATGCATTTTTTCCGCTTATGCTTTAGGGCATGCTCTAGCAAGTCAATGGCATTTTCCTTGACTTCAATGTCTTCAAAGGCGTGCTCCATATGGTAGCACCTGCTTCTGGAATCGCAGTAAATGCAGCCGTGAGTACAGCCCCGATATAAATTCATTCCGTTTTTTGAGGATAGGATTCCTTTGGCTGTTACAAAATGCATTTGATCTCTCCCTGGTTATTTGCACAATCTTTGTTAAGGCTTATTTTTTTCATATATCAGCCTTGCCTGCTCTGCTATGGCATCTCTCAAATAAGCGGGCGAAAGTATCTCTACCGCTGTGCCAAAGGACAGGAGAAATCCTGTCAGCCATGCATCCTCGGGCATTTTCGCTGAAGCAATCAGATCCCCGTTTTCCTGCCGCTGCACCTGTGTTTTGTCAAATTCATCATATACACGGTATGCCATTTCTTTTGGGAAGCGAAGCGTAATCTCATGATATTCGCTTTCGGAAACATCTTCCGGTGCCGGAAAGCTGCGTTTGGGAAAGGTTTCATCTAAAATCTTCGGATCGAAAATACGATTTAATTTGAATATCCGCCAGTCCTGCTTCTCCGTGCAGAAAGCTTTCAGATACCATGCCTTTCTTTGGTAAACAAGCTTATGGGGCTGTATGATTCTTTCGCTTATTGTCCCGCAGGAGCCTGCATAACGAATTTTGACGCTTTTGCGATGGAGAACTGCTGATTTCAGCAATTCAAATTTTTCATTGTCATCCTCTTTGCTCCCCCAACGGGAAAAATCAATTTCAAGCCAGTCGTCCCAATTGAGGTTGAAGATTGCGGAGAGCTTTTGCAGGGTATGGCTGCCGCCCATGTTCCGCACTGCATGGATGCTCTGTAATGCCGTAAGGATCTCCTGCTTTTCTTCCTTTGATAATACGGCTTTATCCAGGACAAAATCATTCATTAAATGAATGCCGCCGTTTCTGCCCGCTTCCGCATATATGGGAATGCCGGCTCCGCTTAAGGCATCATTGTCTCTGTAGATGGTTCTGACAGACACCTCCAGCTTCTCTGCCAATTCCGGGGCGGTGGCCTGTCCCTTGTCAAGTAAGTAGTATATAATCTTAAATAATCTGCTCTCCTGCATTTGGTCTTCCTCCGAATTGCTGCCGGGCAGCACTAAAGGGTAAAGTCACTTCAGCACACACCTATGAGAGAAACTTTCATTCGAAAGTGCACTCATGAAAGTTCCTCTCGTGCGCTTTCGCAACTTTACCGTCCAGCAGAAAATATTTCTGTTAAACACTTGACATTTCTTAGCTGGACTTACACATAGAATAGCACTTATATCCTGACAGGATATGTCAAGGTTTATTATACCTGCTTACCTTTTTCATATCAACCATCCAGCTCATTTTCTTTGCAGTCCCTGTTACAATTGCACCCCTATGAACTAAAAACTTTATAAAATCTGACATGCTGGCATGTCCATTTGGCAACTGCCGCAAGGGTCAAATACCCCGCAGATTACTGCATTACAAGCTTGCTGCGGGGTATTTGACTTTATACGGAAACAGAAATGCTCTCACCGGCTTCCGGCTGTTCCTGACTTACTTCACCGGCTCTTGTATAGATTGTTGGCTCTGCCTTAACAGCATCTGTCACTATTTTTACCGGTTCGCCGCCCTGTCCGGGCTGATTCTGGCCGGCATCTCCTGTCCCTGTTGCCTTTTCACTTCCGCTTATCTCAACTGTATCCATTTTCCTATTCTTGCTTTCTGCTATCCTCTTTTCAAGCTCTCCACGCTCTTCCTTACGTTTTCGGATAGCGTTTTCACGTTCCAATTTTGCTTTTTCTTTTGCTTCCTTTGCATCCTCTTCCATTCCTTTTTCTACTTTTTTCATGCACTCCCCTGCTTTGTCTGTGCATTCGCCAGCATACTCCATTGCCCGTCCCATTGCTGCCGTATCACCCCGCCGGCTTGCTTCATTATAAACCTGAAGCGGTGTATTCATCAGCTTTGCATTCATACTTGCCCCTACAAGACCCTCTATTGCTTTCGTGTGCATAACCAATTCCTCCTTTTTTAAGTTGCTGCCGGGCAGCACTAAAGGGTAAAGTCACTTCAGCACCGCACTGAACCCTTACATTTTCTCTTTCGGCTGCCAGAAACGGCAGGTTAATCCATTTGCTGTGAGATGCCCCGGGGATGCTGTGGAATGATGACTTATCTGCAATCTTAAATCCAATTTTCGGTGTCCAGCATAACCCTCTCCCCGATTTCAGCATTGGAGCCGTAAACAGAGAGAAAATATTTACTTACGGCAATTTCATCTGCTTTTTCCGGCAGACTTTACAGATACGGCCTGCTACTCTGCCGCCTTAATCCGTTCCACAAGGGAAAGCTTTCCGGAATAACGGACCGCACAGCCGGAGAATACCGCCCAAACAAGAAGCAGTGCAGCCCCGAACAGCAGCACTTGAATCAGCGGAAAGTGATAGGTAATCTTTCCGAATGTGCCAATCTTATCAAAGACGCCGCACACAGCCAGACTGCATAGCGTTCCAATGGTCAAGGTTACAAGCAATGTGATTCCAACATAATACAGACATTCAAAGGACAGCATTTGTGATAGCTGCCGGTCGCTCATACCGACGGACTGAAAAATGCCAAACTCCTGCTGGCGGGACAAAAGGTTTGTAATCAGCGTATTGGCCAGATTGATCAGGGAAAACACAAAGATAAAAACAAGGATGCTGTAATCCCTTTTAAGCTCCTGCTGCAGGCTGTCCTTAAGGACGGCGGCCATGTCCTCCACGCCGGAAACATCAACCCTTTTGTCCGTTGCGGCACCGAATACCGCCTGCCGCAGCTCTTCGCCGTCCTCCTTTGCGTGAACATTGAGATAGCCTGTAAAATCGATGATCTCAGGGTAAAGCACAGGCAATTCTTCCTCCGGGAGAATAAAGAAATGGGACGTGCAGCCAATCGGAACATTATCAACAATGCCCATAACCGTGTAAGTTTTTGTCTGCCCGTTGTAACAGGAAAGGGTAATTGTGTCGCCAACCTGATAGCTGGTTTTGTAGACCATTTCCAGCGTATCGCCTGCCGGACACACCAGAATGCCATTCTCTTTCACAAGCTTTTTATAATCCGCAGTTCCCTTTGCAACCACATCCTCCGTATACAAGTCTGACATCTGCTTTTCTGAAATTCCCCTGACAATAAAGGGCTCCTGTTCCCAGATGGCGGGAATTTCAACGCAGGCCAGGCTGTAAGCCGTGACAAAGTCCACGCCGGGAATGGCGGCAATCTCATCCCTAAGCTTCCGGCCAAGAGGGTTCTCTTTCTGTATGTCCACAAACTCCTGCCCCGCATAATCCTCATACTGCAGGAGATACTGGCTCCTGTCTCCAAACTGGGACTGGGCCATTTCCTTTGCGTCCACCGAGTTTGCGTAAGCAGAAACGCAAAGGAGCAGAATTCCCGTCAGGCTTAAGGAAAGCGTTGTTACAACTGTCTTTTTGCGGTTCCGGAAAAAGTTCATCAGGGCAAGGCGGGGCATTGTGAGACGGCGGTGAAGCTGCCTGGATACGCCGGGGCCCTGGCTCTCCAAATAGGCTGCGGCTCTGACTGCTTCAATTGCGGATACCTTTCCTGCCAGTTCCAAAGGCTTCCTGGTTGCAATCAGAACAACCCCGTAGGCCGCAGCGGAAATAATCGCCCCATGTTTTATATTGTCTGACCAGGCCCAGTAGCCGGGCATAAGGATCAAGGTGACGGCCGCCGCCGCAAGCAGCCCAAGCGGAATTGCGATGGTGCTTAAAAAACGCCGCTCTCTTTTTACAATAAGCCTTAACTGCCTTGGCGTGGTTCCAAGAACCTTTAAGCGGCCGTATTCCTTAAGCTTTCCCATAACAGAGATGTAAAATATGTTATAGATTACAATCCCGCAGATGATTGCGATGAGGGCTGCCAGGACGTAGATCTCCAAACCATTTCCCAGATAAATTTCCGCCATGTCAAAATAGTTGGAGCTGTAAAATGTCCTGTCTTCGGAAATGCCCATTTCCTCAAAAAATGCCTGAATATCCATTCGAAGCTGTTCGCTATCCCCCGTCTGGCTTCCGGCAAACTGGAACCGCAGCTCATATGGGGCCAAGCTGCCCTCCGTAAGTGCAGCGTCTTCAGCGATCCAGGCGGTAAATACCCGGCTGCTGTTTTCGGTTTCCAAAATGCCCGTTATGGTATAGGCGGTTTCACCATTGCCCAGATTCAGGGTGATGGTCTGGCCTGTGTCAGCGGGAAGACTGAAATATTCCAAAAACATCCGTTCCACGCAAAGCTCATTTTCTGCCTGGGGATAAGATCCGGTGATTTTTCCGTAGTCCATCAGGTCAATCATTCCAAAATCCACAAAGCTGATGTTCAAAACGCTGTCCTGATAGCGGACGGAGCCACAGTCTATGGTGCGGCCCCATTTTTCAAATTTTCCATAAGCCGCAAGCTCTTCCATCTCCCCACGGGAAATGCCTGTGCAGCCGGCCTGGTAGTGTCCCTGTATCTGCTCTAAGGTCTGCATTCTCTGTCCGGAATAGACGAAGCAAAGAGTGCCCATGAGACAGACTGCCAGAGCAATTGTGATAATAACGAAAATACTCCGCCGCCTGTCGGCTTCCAGGCTCCTGTCCGCCAGCTTCTTTATTACGGCTTTGGTATCATTTTCAAAAGGCCATGTCATAACGCTCCTCCTTTACAGGGGGCTGCCTCTTTGACGCTTCCGGATATGCTGTCTGAAGGTGTTTCAAAGGTGTTTTGAATTCTTCCGTCCTCGATCCGCACAATGCGGTCTGCAAGCTGGGCGATCTCGTTGTTATGGGTGATCATGACTATGGTCTGGTTAAACTCCGTGCTGGTACGTCGAAGCAGCCCCAGAACGTCGGCACTGGTCTTGCTGTCCAGATTGCCGGTAGGCTCATCCGCCAGAACGATGGCCGGTTTGGTAATCAGGGCCCGGGCTATGGCCACACGCTGCTGCTGTCCGCCGGAGAGGTTGCCGGACATATTCTGTAGTTTGTCCTCCAGAGCCAGCAGGTGTACAATCTCTCCAAGGAACCTCTGATCCACTTTATCTCCGTCCAGCTCCACAGGCAGGACGATGTTCTCATAGACGTTCAGAATAGGGACAAGGTTATAATTCTGGAAGATAAAACCGATGTTCCGTCGGCGGAAAATGGTCAGTTCCTCATCGTTCTTTTTCGCCAGCTCATCTCCACGGACAATGACATTGCCGGAGGTCGGCGTATCCAGTCCGCCCATCATATTCAAAAGGGTGGACTTGCCGCTGCCAGAGGTTCCCACCACGGCCACGAATTCTCCCTGTTCTACGGTGAAGCTTACGCCGTCAAGAGCACGGGTGATATTGGGCTCCGTGCCGTAATATTTTTTCAGATCGATTGTTTCCAGTACGTCCATCGCTGAATACTCCTTTCCTCTTCATAATGCCATTGTAAAACCAAAATGTCACAGAAATATCCCAGCCAGTCAATAATTCATTTAAAAATCCGGGGGAAATGTCACAAAGCTGAGACATTTCCGGAGCATTTGCGGCAGGCAGACAGAGCGTACTTGAAAAATTCTTTCTGACAGATGCGTGTCACAAGCTCCCGCAAAGTCAGGCATACAGGTATCAGGAATGAATGTTTAAACACGTACCGGGAAATCCGCCCTGTTTTACACTTTACCCCAGGGGGAGCATAACACAAAAGGCTGATCCCTGTCCCGGAGCCGAAGCCACTTTGATATAACCTCCCTGCCGCATTACAATCTCACGGGCCAGATACAGGCCGATGCCTACGCCCGGCTGTTCGTGCACCTCCTCCTCCCGGTAAAATCGCCGGAAGATGGCGGCATGGCTGCTCTCGGGAATGCCCCTGCCGGTATCGGATACCCTGATTTCCACATACATCTCCCAGGGTGTCACAGACACGGCTATTTTTCCGCCTAAGGGCGTGTACTTCACCCCGTTGTCCAGCAGATTGAACAGTGCTTCCGCCGTCCATTTGCTGTCATGAAGCAGACGCAGATCCTCCGGGCAGTGAACGGTCACGGCGATGTCTTTTTTTCCGCTTTGTAGACAATGCCGCTTAAGGCTAAAGCCACCGTGTCAATAAGCAGGCTCTCTTTCTTTTCCAGCCGGACAGCCCCAGTGACGTTTTGTAAAGGACTTTTTAATCAAATTCATAGAAAATTTACATTTCAGGGCAAAAAATAAGGCCGGGAACCTGTTTTTAGATTCCCGGCCTACGGTTTTGTTTTATGCTGTCCGCTCTGCTTTCAGTTTTTTTACTTCGTCAAGAGGAAGTCCTGCATATTCCGCAATTTTTTCAAGTGTCAATATTCCATCTGTCAGCATTCTTTTAGCAGTATTTATTGCCCCTTCTTTTATGCCCTCTTGTAAAGATTCTTTTCTCATATCCTCCATGACTTTGCACATGATTAAAATGCCCTCCTTACTTTCCTTGAAAAAACGAACTCTGTCTGCCAGTGTCGTATAATACATATCTGCCGCATTCGTACATGAAAAATCATGCATAAGTTTTCCGATTGGTGTATCTCCACGATAAGCGCCGTTTACATACAGTATATGTGAACCGTCCTCAAATCTTTCTCCGGTTCCTAAAAAGCAGCGCTCAACCGGATAGAGCGGCAGCCCTTTTCCTATCACATCATTTTCCGTGATAAACACTACCCATGTTTCTGGAAGATTGTCAAAATCATCACCTTTCTTCAAAAGAGTTGCGTCCATCATGCTGGAATTATACCTTGCTCTTTTTCTCCCGGCTCCTTTATCGGCTCGTTGGATTTCAACATTTATTTTAGCACCGGTACTGTCAGTAGCAAGAATATCAAACCTTACTGAACGATTCAACAAATTCTCCACAAATACCTGGGTGCGAACGTCCAGCACTTTTAAATCCGGCTTTTCCAGTACAATCTGCAATACCAGTTCTATGCTTGCCGTATCTCCCTCAAAACACTTTGTGAGGAAGTCATCATCAAGCAGGCGAAAGCCTCTTAGCCTCTGTAAATCTTCCTGATGTTTCTGGTCTATCTGTTCCGTCACTGTCAATCTTCCCACCTGCTTTCCCTTTCGTTTTCGTATCTCCATACTACCATAAACCTCCTGATTTTACAAGCCGGGAGCCAGCGTATTTCTGAATCCCGGCTTCTTGCCGTTATCGTTTTTTCACATCTGCTGTATCTCATTTTTCAGCATACGCTTGATTTTGTCGCTCATGGTTTCCTTGCTCGTCTTGCTGAAATGAATCCTCACAATGTAGGTCGTCCGGCCAATCTTCTTCACCAGTGCGGGAGCGTCCTTAGCCGGTGCTGTGGTGGTAGTGTTCTCTGTAATTTTCTCGCTGCCCATAAATTCTCCTTTTCATACAATCAGATTTTATTATCCTTCCTCACAATCTCCTTCGCCGCCGCTTTGGTCGCCATGGCTCCTTCCTCCCGGAAATTCTTTCCAGAAAAGAGAACCGGCGCACACCGTTCCAGTATGCGGTCATAAATCCTTGCGTGGGCAAGGTCTGGCGGGTTCTTAATCTTTTCCAGTTTCAGGTTTGTCGTGACAATCAGCGGCTTCTTACTCCGATACCGGCTGTCAATGACGGTAAACATCTGCTCCATGGCATACTCGGTATTCCTTTCCACCCCTAAATCGTCAATGATAAGCAGGCTGTAATCGTCCAGGCTGGTGATAAAGGCCGCCCTGTCCTCGGCAAACACGCCGGTCAGCTAAAGGGTAAAGTCACTTCAGCACACACCTATGAGAGAAACTTTCATTCGAAAGTGCACTCATGAAAATTCCTCTCGTGTGCTTTCGCAACTTTACCGTCCAGCAGAAAATATTTTTCATAATCACTTGACATTTCCTAACTGGACTTTTTAAGTTGCTGCGCAATGGTACGAAAGGGTTTTGTGTATAGTATAACAAAGAAATGTCCGCCAAATGTTACAGCGGACAATTTTTCCATATCATCAACTCTTATATATTTAGAAAGGTCTCCAGCCGCAGAATCCGTCATCCAGCTAAGACTTTACGGCAGACAAATCCTTTACTACTTCGCCGGCAAGAATCAGCCCTGCCGCTGACGGGACAAATGCCACGCTTCCCGGTATGCTCCTGCGTTCCGCATGGGCATGTTCTTCTTGAGGTGGACAGATACCGCTTGTCTCACCGCCCATTGATGCATCTTCCAAGGGACGCATAGGCTCTTCCCTGGAATATACAACTTTCAGCTTTCGGACACCTCGTTTTTTCAGCTCCCGCCTCATGACCTTTGCCAGCGGGCACATGCTGGTCTTATAGATATCCGCCACCTGAAATGCACTGGCATCCAGTTTATTGCCGGCTCCCATACAGCTAATCACCGGCACATTTTTCTTTTGTGCCTGCAATATAATCTCTATCTTAGCAGTTACCGTATCAACTGCGTCAACCACGTAATCATATTCATCAAAGGGAAACCGCTCCCCGTTCTCCGGCAGGAAGAAGCAATTATGTACCGTGACCTTTACATCCGGGTTGATCTCCAGCATCCGTTCTTTCATAACCTCTGTTTTGTATCTTCCGATGGTTTTCCTTGTGGCAATGATCTGCCGGTTCAGGTTTGTCATGCAGATCCTGTCATTATCAATCAGATCAAAAGCACCCACTCCGCTTCTTACAAGGGCCTCGCACACGTAGCCGCCCACTCCGCCGATTCCAAAAACCGCAACCCTTGCTTGTGACAGGCGTTTCATTGCTGCTTCCCCTAAAAGCATTTGTGTTCTTGAAAATTGATTCTCCATATCCTTTCGCATCCTTTCTTTTTTCATTATAACGGATTTATTCAAAAATACAACTGTGCCTGTTTGTACCCTTTTAAAAAAATTCCCGGAGGCTTCGAAGATGGAAGCCCCCGGGAATGCTCTTATTGCTTTTAGTTGATGCTTAATCCGGCGCTTGCGTATCCTGCTACCGTGTTGAGCAAAGTCAATCCACTTGCTGTTGCTGAAAATACCAGCATCAAACGGGTTTGAGCCGTTACAGGAATATTTAGTCCTGTAAGTGCACCGTTCAGCAGTGTTCCGATGGATATCACTCCGGTTAGTGACGGCGTCAGGTTAATCAGTGTTCCGGCAATGGGTGAAAATACATTGTTCGGTGTTGTGGACTGGTAGATCTGTGCTCTCACCGCTACGGTGGAACCTACCAGGGAAAGTGCCGCTGTTGTGCTGAAGAATGCACTGAAAGAAGTAATGACACCTGCACGGGGAACCTGGAATGCAAAGTTAGACAGGGTTCCGCTGGCATTTGTAATATCAATGGTTGAGCCCAGCAGCGTAAGGCCCGGGGCACTGCTTCCAAAGCCAACAAAGGCAGGAAGTCCCGCAAGCCCTCCGGCAACTGTTGTCAGGGAAACCGGAAGTCCTGACGCAAACGGAATGATAGCTCCGGTGCCTGCTACACCAGTAGGGCCGGTTGCTCCATCAGCTCCCGTGGCTCCTGTTGCTCCGGTTACTCCTGTAGCCCCTGTTGCTCCATCGGCCCCAGTGGCTCCTGTGGCACCAGTTACTCCATCGGCCCCTGTTGCTCCTGTAGCACCAGTTACTCCATCGGCCCCAGTTGCACCCGTTACTCCGGTAGCTCCTGTAGCTCCTGTGGCTCCTGCGGCGCCGTCTGCTCCCGTGGCACCCGTAGCACCCGTAGCTCCTGTGGCTCCGTCTGCTCCCGTAGCTCCGGTGGCACCCGTAGCCCCTGTTGCTCCTGTAGCTCCCGTGGCTCCGTCTGCTCCCGTGGCACCAGTGGCCCCGGTCGGTCCTGTGGGACCGGCATCACCGGGACAGCCTTTCGGACCCAGAGGTCCAATCGGACCTGTCACACCCTGGATTCCCTGGGGCCCTGTCACACCCTGGGGTCCCATTGCTCCGGTGGGACCGGTTGCTCCAGTGGGCCCCGGAATACCTCTGGGGCCTTGAGGGCCGGCATCTCCCTGCGGACCCATGGGACCAGCTGCTCCCGTAGGGCCTGCCGGACCCTGTGGACCCATATCGCCCTTGGGACCCTCACAGCCAGGATCGCCCTTGGGACCGATATCTCCCCGAACACCCTGAACACCGGGGATACCCTGTGGACCTGCATAACCTCTCGGACCTGCACAGCCTCTTGGACCTGTGTTTCCGGTGGGTCCTATAGGACCTGTGTTTCCTCTGGGACCTCTTGCACCGGGAGCACCGGGAATACCCTGTGGACCCATGGGGCCTTGATCACCTTTGTCACCCTTAGGTCCGGGACAGCCGGTATCTCCTTTGATTCCCTGGGGACCCATAGGCCCCTGGTCGCCTTTCGGACCTGCCGGTCCCCGTTCGCAGCAGGGAGACTGGCATTGATTTTGACAGCAGTTATATGAATTATTTTGTGTCATACAATCACTTCCTTACATAATTTATTTGAAAAAAATATTCATAAAATATCTTTTTCTAGAATACATTATGTAAACTATCCGTGTTTGTTACTTTATGCCGAAAAAATAGGGGCTTCCGCAAAATAAGACAGCCTGCTTTTCCTGTATAAATCCCCGAACCGTGTTCCGGCACGGTTCGGGGATTCTTCTTTACTTTTATAGCAGCAAAACACCCTCTAGATTATTATAATCGCAACATTATTATTGGACAACAAAAAATCAATCACTATTCCTTGTATTTCTAATCAGATTTTGTTTTAAAGCTACAATGTTTTCTTGATAAATGCATTATCTCCTGACTCTGCTTTAAACCTATCGAATTTGATAGGTTTAAAATTAGGATTATGAATCTGTTCCCACAACCCCAAAAATGAGATTGTGGAATGATTACGCATCCAATTCGCAACCACGATAAAAGCATTGTCTGGATTTTTATATTTAGCAATATCCGTCAAAGAAATATAAGCTTCTTCATTTACGACATCACCCATTACTCTGATTTCTGTTCCATTGGCATCTATTTTCATATTCTTCATTATCTTCCAACCACTTCCTTTACTGCTTTTTCATTTAAATTAACTCATTGTGCTACTTATATGGTTAAAACTGTATCATTTGTTAAAAAGGCTAAAAAAGCACAAAAAGCACAAAAAGCACAAAAAGCCCCTGCTTCTTCTTTGTATACAACTCACCGATAAAGCTGGAATTTATCGCACTCCTGTTAAGATAAAATTCATTAACTGCTCTACATCATCAAAATCATCATAATCTCCGTTTATACTATCTCGATGATACACAACTCCATTTTTCTCATTTCTCTCTAAACAGTCTAATAGCTCCTCCTCTCCATATTTTTTAGCAAATAAGGTAAATGTGTATGGCTTAATTTTGCTCAATAATCCCTTCTTGCAATTTTCTTCACACTTATAGCAATGTGTCAACTCTTTTGTAATTGAACATTTTTTATTCTCACAAGAATCATTATCTGGACAATCGTTTGATCCACATCCATTACACTCAACATTTTCTGAGCATAAGCAGCAGGCAAGACCACACCTAGCAATTCCTAATTCTCGTTTCATGGGACACCTCCACAACTCGGAACTTATTTTGTGTCTTGAATTAACCGATAGGCTTCTTTTGCATAATTAGCATTTTCAAGAAACAAGTTAGGAAGTTCGTCTATTCTGTCAACTTCATAACAGCAATACTGCACAACATATGTAACAATCGTTTCGATATTTTTCCCACATCTATGAAACAACTGTGCAGACTTTATCCAATTATCCTGCTTATATTCCTGTCCTAATTCATGGATAATCTCTGCAAGCCTATCATAATTTGCACAGTATGGTATATCAGTTTCTTTCACTCCCATAATCTCATTTGGCACTTTAGGCACTTTTCCCATATATTCAGTAATAGAAATAAGGGCTTTTCTGTAATCTTCTTCTGAAAATTTCTTTTTCCATTTCGGAAGTTCTTTTGCAATTTTTTCATAGGCAGAAATTCCAAGAATATTCGGTTTTTCTCTAAATTGTCTTTCTGCTTTTTTCAGCAGACAATTACGACTAAGTGTATATTTATCGGGCAGATTGTCACCTAGCCGAATTTTTATAAATCCGTTTTTATCGCCCACCCCATTTTTCTCAATATTCCAAGCCAGTTCCAAATCACTAATGGAAAGTTCTATCATATCTTCCCGGTCGCAATCATATATCAAAACACAATTCTTTTCTTCATCATATCCAGTCATCATAACATAATGTATAGGTATATGTTCAGCATGGTACATTTTCAGATAGGGCAAATAAAACATATCCAATGGACCTAAAACAACAGGATTGCCTTCATCAATTTCATTTTTAATAGACTTTTTGGCATATTTTACAGTTGTTCCACCAATAATTTTATAGTCTAAACCTAATTCTTCTTTTAAATTTTCATATACTGTTTTTGGTCTTGCATCATTTGCACTGAACATATATGGCTTTTCACGATTATTCATTTTGATGAAAACGGTTTCACCAAAACTTCCCAATGCAAGAAGAAAACCCTCTGGAATGGATTGATTTGTTCTTGTTGCATATAAATCCTCAATTCCACTACACATACAGCATCCACTTGAATGATGATGTTTTATTTCTATAATTTTTCTTGACATTCATTCCTCCAAACACCGATTTATTTTCTATTTCGATAATTCAACCTCGATTTGTTCTGATTATACCACTTTCATTTCTTATTTACCATTAAAAATACAGGGCATAGAGAACCGCCACGCCCACATCAAAAGCCGGAAAGTCCGCTGTTTATGCGGCTTTCCGGCTCTCTGTTTACTATTCAATAACTGACATTTGCTTTTCTCTTTTGCAAGAGCCTCTACGAAATCTTCAAGCTCTCAAAATATTCTTTATTATATAGATACGCCTTGGAATAAGGCTTACAGAGCCCGGCTCTGTCATTATACTCCTTTGCCTTTTTCCGGTCTCCCAGCTTGTCATAGCATACGCATAGCTGTAAAAGGGGGACGTAATCGTAGCAGTCCGGCAGAATAAATCCTCCGGCGTATTCATTTTTCGGCGTGTTCAGTGCAGTTTCATACCAATAGATGGCATTGTTAAAGTTTCCATGCTCCAAAAAATGTTTTCCAATGTCACAGCACAATTCCGCCCTCGGCACATCAAAGCTCATACTTCGCAGCAGCACAAGCAGTGCGGACTGCTCCTGCCCCAGCCGATAATAGCAGTTGGCACAGATGGAGCAGGCTTCTATTTTATTTTCAATCCATCCCTCCCTGGAATTCAAAAATTGTTCAAAAACAGAAACAGCCTCTTCGTATTCTCCGTGATAGTAAAGCTCTCTTCCGTAATAATATTGCTGCCGGGGTTCCAAAGAACTTCCCCCGGCAAGGAGCTTTTGGTATATATTCAGATTGCGGTCCGGGTCTCCGGCACTCATTTTTTTGTGACAGACGGCAATATCGGAATATACGATTTTGCCTATGGGCGGAATGACCTCATGGACGGCACCGAGCCACTGATACCGGGAATTGTTTCGTATCCATCTTTCCCTGAAATAGGAAAAGGAGGGCTTGCCAGCTTCATCAAATGCAGTATTGTATTTCATCATTACCATGTCCGTGTCCGGTGACAGAGACTGCTTTAAGTCCAGAAATTTGTCCTTTTGCGTGTCCTCCAAAACGTCATCCGCATCCATCCACATACAATAGTCCATGGTGGCCTTGGAAAAGGAATAGTTTCTGGCATCCGCAAAGTCATCTTTCCACGGATGGAAATAGACTTTCGATGTATAACCGGACACGATTTTTACCGTCTGATCCGTGGAGCCGGTATCTACTATAACAATCTCATCTACAAGCTTTGCCACACTGTCGAGACAGCGGGCAATATTCTTCTCTTCATTTTTGACGATCATGCAAAGACTTATTGTGGGCATTTTGGTTCCTTTCTATTTTAAGTTGCTACGCAACGGTACTAAAGGGTAAAGCAAAAATTATTTCTAAGTAAGCATGTGCTATTTCTTAGCCGGACTTTATTGATTTATTGCCGGCAGAGCTTCTCTATGCTCAGATTCATGCTGATTTCCAAAGCTTCTGCTGAAGAATGCCAGGCAAAGGACAGCGTGGATATATCGGGGATCTCCATGACAAAATATCTTGATATCGCAAGCATTTCTTTACGCCTGGATGTCTCCGCATATGAGGTAAATAGGGTTTGTTCACATTCATTACATATTGGTGTCAGCTTTATAAGACCATGTTTTTTCGTTATTGTGGATATATAATAATAGACGGCGTAGAAGCCGGGAGTGAGTATGATAGAATGATTGCTATTAAGAGATATATTTCCGGTTATGTCCGGTATATCCATGTTAAGGGGAAGCCTTGCATTTTCCGGCATAAGGATCTCCTGCCCCAAAAAGGATGCAAAGATATGATTCTGCGGATAGCCGGGCGGTCCTGCCGGACCCATGGGGCCCTGTTCTCCTATGGGACCCATAGGTCCGGTGACGCCCTGTGGGCCCTGTGGACCGGTGACGCCCTGGGGCCCTGTTTCTCCCCGTTCGCCCGGACATCCGGGCGGGCCCTGTTCTCCTCTCGCACCCTGGGGTCCCGGTTCCCCTCTTTCTCCCGGAAGACCCGGTTCTCCCTTTGGCCCCGGAAGCCCAGGTTCTCCTTTCGGCCCCTGGGGACCTGGTTCTCCTTTTTCTCCCGGAAGTCCCGGCTCTCCTTTTGGCCCCCGGGGACCTGGTTCTCCTTTTTCTCCCTGGATACCCGGTTCTCCCTTTGGTCCCGGAAGCCCTGGCTCTCCTTTTTCTCCCCGGAGCTCCGGCTCTCTTTCCGGCTCTCCCGGCTTCCCTTGGCAAGAACAGGATAAGCCGGATTCCTCCTGTTCCACGGTTTTTACCTCCTGGGACTGCTCCTGCGGGAGGGTATTTGTCCCGGATACAGGACGTGGAGCGGGCCTGGATGTGTTGTTTTGACAATAGTTTTGATTATAGTTCATATTACAGTTCTGATTACAGTTTCTATTAGGAATTCTTCCCATGCCGAACAAATTCGGTGGGTTGAATATCCAGTTTGGATTAAAGTTATTCAATTAAAACCACCTCATTGATATTAAACCTGATGCCCCATTGGGGTACTGCCATAAATGAAAGTCAGCAGTGCCGTATCACTATGAATCAAAGCCGGCAGCGGCACATGGGGCAACCCTGAACTTAAGTTTCCGCTATGCGGAAAAGGGTTCTTATATTGTAATTATATGCATGGAAAATGAATTCGTTTTTAAAAACCACTGTTTGTTATTGGTCAGGCGGCTCCCCGATGCAGTGACCTTTTAGCAGACAATCCCCCATTACCAGTCACGCTCCCTGATTGCGTCTTCCGCTTTCAGCTCAATGTCAAACCATTCTAAAATATATGCCACGGTTTCACCGATGCTGTCCCTTGCAACGGTTTCTAATTCGCTTTCGTTTTCTTCAAATTCTTCTTCCAAATCATTGATTGCTAAAGTCATCTCATCAAATTTGTCCTGTATCTTTTCCAAATCCCTTTCCCCGGTTTCCAGAAATCCAATCACATTTTGCACCAGATTCTTTACCTTATCCACCAGAAAATCGGGGAAATATCCATCCCCATACATGGCTGCAAGCAATGGGTAGTTTTCATCAAATTTTTTCATTTTCTGCCTCCTTTTTCTCTAATATGCTCTTTTTCTATGTTCTCACTTGTTACTCTAATATATTCCATAGGGCTACCTCCGCAACGAACCTTGTGCCGACATTTCCATTTAACTATACAACCTTTTCACTAACTATCTTTATCCATTCCATGATTTTTAAAACATATCAGGAATTTATGAAGATAAAGTAAATCGTTTGGGTGTTTTTCTATTTCTACGGATAATAGCTACAAAAATTTCATATCGGATTCATGCATAAGACTATTCCAATTAATACGAGCACACCATTTTACATGCCGCCATTCTGGATAACTCTTTAAATCATATTTTATGGCAATGCCTTCAAAAATCAAATTATCCGTTTCTCCGCTGTCGGACGCATCATCGGAATATAGGCTAACAGGCAGTCCTTCATAAAATGTAATTATGCTGCCCATACTGTCAGCCTTGGTATCATCCTTTGACAACAATACAATATCATCCGTAACCATTTCGTTTAAATCAACATAAATTCTTGCTTTATCCATCTTCCGAAACTCTTCCTTTTTACTGGTTTAAATCCTTTAACAGAATTATTTCCAAGGGTTCATCCGGCAGCAGCAGCGAACCGCAGTCTTTATAGCCATTTTTCCGATAAAAGAATTGTGCCTGCTCATTTGACAAAGTGGAGATCAGAACTATTTTGTATTTATTTTTTGCCATTTCCTTTTCCCAGAAATCAACTAACTGACTACCGTATCCTTTTCTCCTGTAATCTTCTAATAAATACAGCATATTCATAAAAGGATGCTGATCCCAAAACAAATTGAAACACAGCCAGCCGATAAAACGGTCTTCTCTGAACATGATTAATATTCTTTTTGCGTTTATAGCATTTTTCAACTCGGCTTCGCTGATATGCCTGTCATACTTTTTCAAGATTTCAAAATCGCTTTCATCTGCATATCGAATCATTTTTTTCCTCCATGGGGCAAGCGGACATGCCTGTCCATTTGACCAAAGCCTGACGGATGTTGTCAGGCTTTAAATATAAAAAGTTTTCCTTTTGCACAATTTATTCAGCTAAAGAACGGTAAAAATCTATTTCCTCCTCAGAAAGTTCATAGTAGAAAGTTAAAAATTCCTCGGGAATTGATAATCCTTTGATGCTTTCTTCCTCCACCGTCATTTTTACAATATTTGTATTCTCATATAATGTGATTGTGGTATTTTCTTCCGGTTCCTTTTTGCCAAAGCGTGCAACAGGGTTTTTGTAGGAAATAATATAGTATTCCTCCTTTGCCCCCTCTAAGCCTTTTTCCAGTTCCTCCTGGCATTCTTCTGTGTCTGAATCATCAAAAAGAGAATGTTGATTGTATTGATATAGCTCTTCTTCCTCACTTATTGTTTTGATAAGCTCATGATTCTCTGCCGAATATATTTTAATTTCAGCCAGGTTATCCAAATCCTCTACGGTATATTTCTCTCCCCGCCCTGCAGAGCACCCTGCACAAATGCATAGCAGGAGTACAAGGAGAATACCGATTATTCTATAGCTTTTCTTACTCATCTTTTCCCCTGCTTTCTATCAGCAATTTACATGTTGTAACCAATAAGCAGCAAAATAAAATTATGATTGGTGCATATGGGCTCCATGCGTTTGTTGTCATTCCAATGAAAACCGCAGCCACTGTAACCGGCAATGCCATGTAGATCCAGCGATACCTTTTCATCTGGCTGCTCTTCGGGGGATGCTCCGTATTTTTAATGATTATGCTGTCAATGTGCATTGACATTCCCGCCCATAGAATAAGTGCCAGCCATACCGTATCTGCTGCCCATTCAAATACATTGCAGGCTGTCTGTCCGAAATAAACCATTATAAAGCGTCCGATTTCAGAGCTTGTGAAAAGAATGATCACTCCTGCCATAATCATAACGGTATATCTCTTTCTCCTGTTTTCTCTCTGGCTCTTAAAGGCTTCCAATACTTTATCATCAAATACAAGGTGTTCAGTTTTGATTTCCTGATACTGGCTGGTCTGAAAAAAATACCAGATAATCATGATTATCCCTGCAAGCATGGTAAGCCAATAGAGGAAAGACATGATCACATTGCGTCCAAAGCTCTCAAAGATATTTGATAATACAAAAAGACTTATCCCTCCTACTATATACTTTGCATTCTGTCTGCCGTAGGATAAATATCCCTCCAGCATCTCTTGGCTGACATAATACCCGCTGTTTGATGGGGCCTTTTCTTCGGATGCATTTTGTTCTTCGTAATCCTCTTTCAGCAGATAGTCCAATGATACTCCGAACAGGCTGCTGATTTGTATTAGCTTTCCTACTTCGGGTATTCCTTTATCATTTACCCACTTCCCTACTGCCTGCCGGGATACCTCCAGCCTTTCCGCCAGATCCTCCTGTGTCATACGGTTGTCTTTCAACAATGCTTTTAATTTTTGTCCTAATGTCATGTTTTATCCGCCTCCTCTATCTGCATTCTACTTCTGATCCATAGAGGAAAACAACCAATCTGTGGTTTCGTCCTGTCAACTTTGCGTTTCGTTATTTAAATTGTTTGTCCTGTAAACTGTGTACTGATATGAATGTTTCTTTTTATGCGTTCTACTCCTAATTCGGTTGTGTGCAATTTATCCAGATTTTTTCGTAATTCATTGTCTGCGTCCATTTTATTCATACCCTTTCAAAAATCATGGCGTTCACTTGCCATCTTTTTTCAAATGTAATCCTTGTATTTGCACAAAATCCAATGATTGTTGCCGTTCTCTGTATACATCTGTGCAAGATATAGATGATTCCCCCGTTCTCCCACATAGGTCGTTGATTTGTACACATCATTTGTTATGTATATTTTTTCGAGAGATAACCAAAACAAATAACAATGATAAAACATTTGATAAGGTTATTCTAATTATCATCATTTCATCTGCTCCGGTTTCTGTCACCGTATGTAAGGAATTGCTTATGAAATTGTTAAATAAATGTTCCGATGCACCTATCCAAAGCATTCCGGACAATGCCGCACACATTCCCCACTCATAGGCTAAAATTCCGGACAAAAGTATATATCCTATGCCCATAAAAACTGCCATGGCAATATTCATGGAACCGTCAAGCAGAGGATTTATTACATTTGTAATATGCCATACTCCAAAAAGCAGAGCTTGTATTATATTAGCTGTCTTTTGCGAATAGTATTGCATGCCAATTTTAAAAAACAGTCCTCTAAACAGTCCCTCTTCTGCATAGACATTTACTATGTTGCCAATAATGCACACGATCACTGCTAACAGAGAACTACCATTTGTATGTGTCTGTGTAAGTGAAAAATTTGTAATATAAAATCCCAAAGACGGGTGTTTCCCCATTACAAGCAACACAATAAATTCTGCAGCATAAGAAAGAAAAAAGGTGCTTATGCCAAGAGCAAAACCATATTTTAAACCGGTAAATAACCCTTTTTTTGAAAATCCCAAATCACTCCAATGAAGCCTAAGCATCTCCAATGCAGTCCATACCAGCAAAATGCAGCAGATTTTATGTAATATATTTTCTCCGACCCATGTCTGGTCGGTTTTTACAAAAATAATTTCTATCACTCTAATAATCATGAGCAAAATAAATATCATACTGATAACACTTATTGTTCTTCTTTTCATGTTTTCTCTTTTCCATCCGGATAATTTTTACCGTTGACTATGCTGGATTTCCAGAATCCGTTTCTAAGTCAATCATATACAAAGGGCTTACCATTTTCAACATGTTAGCATTTAAAGTAAAGCTTTTGACACTATTAATATCTGTTTTTATACACCCCTTTCCCTTTACTTGTATATTTTTTAACAAAATCGGATTTTGCGTCTGTGTAGGCATCTCTGTTATGCTCATATTCTTGCCAGAGCTTCCGCTTCAATTTCTCATACTGCTTGGCAATGTCCCCATGTTCCATAAGATAATCACGGAAATACAGCTCATCATTATCTCCAAAATATCTTAAATGCAGATGGAAAACTCTCTCGGCAAATCCATTTTCCGTATAGCCTTTATTGAATGAAATCCTGTGATCACTCCGGCTCATGCAAAGATAACCGTTGTTTATCAATAAGTCCCTGATATGCAACAAATTGCTTTCTTTTGGCACTTCCACAAGAATATCAATAATAGGTTTTGCCCATATGGAGGAAATGGCCGTACTTCCTATATGGCTGATCCTGGCCGGCTGATTTAACAGGGATTTTAAGAAAGCTTCTTCCTCCCCATACCAATCCTTCCAGAAATCTTTATGCTCTGACAAATAGATGGGAAATAACTGCCATAATTCTTCCAAACTTAGTTCCGATAAATTTTTCTTCATTGCAGGCTCCACCTACTGATAAATTATTTCTGCTGACAGCGTACCATGACTTATAAAAGACTGTCAACCAGTGCAGCTTGTCTATTCGTAATAATTCAGACAGCTATTCTACTGCTAATTTACCGGCATTCTACTATTATTCGATTGTCAAAAAGACAGCTTCCGGTTAGAATTAGCATAGAGGTGACAAAGATGTTTGAAATTGACAAAAAAAAATTTGGGCTATTTGTAGCAGAACTCCGTAAGGGAAATGGTTTTACACAAAAAGAGCTCGCAGGGCGGTTATTCATATCAGATAAGGCTGTTAGCAAATGGGAAACCGGCATTAGCTTACCGGATACGGTTCTGTTAATTCCGTTGGCAGATTTATTCGGCATTTCTGTCACAGAGCTTCTGATGTGCGAAAAAATGACACAAAGCAATACCTTGGAAGCAAATAAGGTGGAAGATATTGTGAAAGCGGCAATTACTTATGCCGGCGAAAATCCAGAAAGAGCATATCAGGTAAAAAGCAAATGGATTGCTTTTTATGGATTATCGCTTTTCACAGGCTGTATAGGTATATTTATAAACTATAAAACAAAAGAGCCGCATTTTGAAACATTGACAACCATCATGCTTTTGTGTGCTGTCTTTGGTGCATACTTCTGTTGCTTTGTAAAAACAAAATTACCGACATTTTATGATGAAAATGAAGTGAACATTTTCTATGACGGTGCTGTTCGCATGCATATGCCGGGAATCAAATTTAATAACAGCAACTGGCCACATATGGTAAAAATTATCCGGATATGTATGTGCCTATGTATGGTAATATTTCCAATTATCAATTTTATGATAGGAAGCATCCTATTAAACATGCAAATAGATATTGGAAGCTATTTGCTCTTAATCATTTTTCTTTGTGCTTTTTTCTTTCCAGTGTATCTGGTTGGAAAGAAATACGAATAATGAAGTTGCCATTTTACATGTTCACGATTTTCCTGACCGTGTTTGCCGTTCTGATTGTCAGTTTGCTGCTGATATTTGTGCTTGCTGTCTTTGACCACCAGTTTGTCTTCTGATAATCCTTTCGGCTGAATGACCAGAATATCACTTCTTTGTAACCCTTTACCTGCTCTAATTCTGCCTTGGGCTCTCCGATTTCACTGAATACTTCGGCTGATGTGGCCGGAGGTATTATGAAAATCAGATTGTCATAGATTTCTTTGCTTTCCCCGCCCCACCAGTCAGGTGCATGGTGCAGAATGTCCGCAAGCTCTTCTTGTGACAGGACAAAAACGGGAATGTCCAAGTCAAATTTGTTTTTTATCATGGCTTCCATCTGGTTTATAAGGCTTCCTGTTTCATCTTTCTCACTTGAAAAAATCACATTGCCGCTGTTTAAGTATGTTTTAACTTCCTGAAAGCCAAGTTCTTCGAAGCCTTTCTTTAATTCTGCCATTGATATCTTATTTTTCCCGCTTATATTGATGCCGCGCAAAAATGCAATATATCTTTTCATAGGTACGGATTCCTCCATGCAAATCAGATCTAAAAATTCAGTTTCTGTGATGCCGTCCATTGTTCCTTTCTTATTCGGGGACGGCTAAACCGCCGTCAACCAGTGTTCCTTTATACATGGAATATGCACTGCCAATTTCATTGCCATCAGAAATGTTCCCTCTATACTTTACTGCAACAGTATCTCCAACTTTCATGTCTGTGCATTCGATGCATCTTCTCATTCTTATATCGTCGGTATAGATTTTATAAACCGTACCGTCCTCTTCATTTGTGCAAAGAACACGATCATCAATCAGCACATAGCCATCACCAATCTCGGTCAGCGTTCCGGCTATGGTATGCTCATAAGGCTCAAATGCTGCTTTTGCAGAATTATTTTTAACATAGTTGATGATTTTTCCCGCTGCTTCTTCTCCGATGAAATAAATATAACTGTAGTCAAAGATATTGGTTGCAAAGTATCCGTCCTCAGAAATATATACTGCCCCTTTGTATACCCCCAGAGCATCCGATGTTGCGGTAAATGTCAGATAATTTCGATTACTTCCGTCAAATACATCCGTTTCGCTGTACAGCCTGGCATCACGGCATTCTGAAAGGATCTGCCAGATATACGCATCATCATTTACAGTAAAGTAACCTTTTTCATCATACCCCTCACAGACCGTATAGTGATTGAATTGGAGGTTCTGTGTCAGCCCATAGAGCTCTATCATTTCCCCGAACGTTGCAGGCGTTGTTTCTTCGTTTAGCCGGTAAACATAGAATCCATTGTCATTGCCGGCTGCAACAAGTCTTTCCTCTGATACACCATTGATTTTTCGCACTTCAAATGTCTCGGTGTATTTTTTTCCGGTATAGGGATCTATCCCCTCTGCTTTGCAGGTGCCAAGGGCATCTCCAAGCAATTCTGTGTCAATGGAATTTAGATTTTTAATGCTATATGCATTGCCGTTAAATTCGATGGTTTGATATTTCTCACTGTCGGTTTTGTATTCCCAGGGCCATTCCATATCCCTTTCTGCCCCGGAAATATAATATTTATATTTGGCCGAATCCGCTTCGCTGCCCTTAAGGACTGCCGGCAGGATTGCTGCTCCTGCAAGCATAAGCAGGGCAAAGCTGGCTGCAAGCCCACTCCATTTTTTCCGGGCATAAGGGCGGTCATGCTTTTCTATGCCGGTATAAGCGGCAGCTTCGTCTACATATTTTTGATTGATATTGCCGATGATTTCGGAAATTTTTCTTTTTCTCATAAGGATACCCCGTTTCGTATCAGATATTTTTTCAGTTTCCCACGGGTTCTGGAGAGCCGAACCGATATGTTATGGCTGCTTGTATGAAACAGCACCGCAATATCTCCAATGGAATCGGAATACCAGTATCGGCGGACAAACATGATTCTATTTTCCTGATCCAGTGTTTCAAGAAATCTGTCTATGACAAGTGCGAGCTCATTTGCATGAAATTCATCTTCAACCGAAGTGGATGACGGAAAACAGTTTTCCAGTTCATTCAGGGAAACATCGTAAATACTGTTTCGTTTTGCTGCAGTGTTTGCATGATACTTTTTGATGGCGAGATTACGGACAATGCGGCAGACGTAACTCAAAAGCGGATTTGGATTTTGAGGCGGTATTGTATTCCACGCTCCGAGATATGCGTCATTTACACATTCTTCCGTATCACGTACATCATTTAATATATTGTCAGCAACCTTGGTGAATACAGAATTGTATTTCTTAGATAGTTCAACGATTGCCTGCTCTGAACGCTCATAAAACAAATCGATGATCTTACTATCTTCCAATTCTTCACATCCTTTCTGCCTCACCTTTATACTACGGTTTTTACATGAAATGTCTCATCCTTATTTAATTTTTTATCAAAAATATGTGTACGAAGAAGCTACTTTCTGTTTGGCTTTCGTTTGATTCCAAGAAGTCTCATAAAATCATCAAACAAGGTCGTATCCATCGGCTCAAACATCAGCCATTTTCCATCATGATAGGTTTTCGTTTCATCATAAATCCTTTGAACCTCTTTTGAATAATTCTCTCTATCTGTCTCAAATTTTAACCTTTCGTCTTTCCCTAAGATAACCATAAATCCGATACAGTTTTCTCTTGCATATAATGCACATAAAGTTTTGCCGCCCCGACGGTATTTATATTCATATTTCCACGCTTTACCGCCTTTATTCCAGGAACAGTCCATGTCATATCTGGAATCAATGACAGCAATTAATTGATTCCAGATATCGTATAGTGGTTCTCCCACTAAAATTGTCATCTCTTCTGCGTTAGGTATTGTTTCAAGCATGACAGCCTCCTAATATAAATTTTAAGTTATCGGTTGCTTTTCTATGAGGTAGGATTGTAAGCTCTTTTGACAGCCATTTTTTTCATAAAATCCCTCTGCCTCCGGCTGTGCACCAAAGTACAACATAGTAGGCGTATTTTCCTTTGCCAGTTGAAGAAGCTTGCTTCCCACTCCCTGTTTTTGATATTCCGGCAGGACAAGCAGCTCCGTAATTGTTCCGAAAAAATAGCCATCCGTAAGAATGCGTAAGCACCCTATTAGCATTTTATTGTCATAGGCGGTTATGTTTCGTGTTCTGGATAATGCACACTGTGTTCTTTCTATGTCATAATCCCCTTGCCATATTTGATTAACAAATGGAATAAAGGTTATAGCATTAAGTTCTTTATCATCCACTTTGTATTCCATTATATACCTCCTAGTGCTCTTCTTCCAGATAACTTCTGCCCTTTTCATGAATATATCACATACTGCAAGACCTTTACCTGTGCGGTTTTACACTGGCAGGGACGATTTGATCAAATGTTTCTTACCAGCTCTTCAATCAGCTGATTTACAATTTCCGGCTGATCTGTGTTTGAATTATGTCCTGCGTCTTTTATCCATTTTAAAGGGATATGGGTGTTTCGATGCCATGCCTTATTATATCTGATGCAGGAACCGGCGTGATCTTTTTCACCGCAGATTAATAGTGCAGGACATTTGAGCTCATAGGGCAGATCCTTTTCCATTGCATTTGCAAGAATTTTGAATCCATGACCGGCTATCTGGGAATACCGCTTTTTATCTCCGTCGTATACCATCATCATTTCATGCATCCGTTTTCTCCCATATTCCGATACTGCAACACCATTTGTACCGGACTTTAACAGGGATTTCCAGGGATAATAAAAGTAAACGGGTTCCATTCTTTTTAATAACCAGAGCTCGATTCCTGTTACATACTTTCTTTGTAATGGAGCGGAATCAATAGAAACGAATCCCTTTAAGTTCTTCGGATATAGCTGGGCGTAGGCCTGTCCAACGTAGCCGCCCATGGATTGTCCTATAATCACGGGTTTTGTTATTTTCTCCTGTTCAAAGATTCCGTTCAGCCATTTTGCTTTATCCATCAGATCAAAATCAAATTGAAAGGGCCATGAGGATGCATGGGCGGGCGGGTCCCATACAAGGACATTGTAGCGGTTTTTAAAGTATTCGATTTGTTTGTCAAATAATCTGTGGTCAGCTGTCAGTCCCGGCAGGAAAACCAAGGCTGCGGTGTCAGCAGCTATTGTATGAATCCAATAATGGATCGTGCCTGATGGTGTTGTATATGTTTTTTCAATCATTTGTCTGTCTCCATAAGCCGGAACTACTGGCAATTCCGAAAAGAAAACTGTAATTTACATTCATCACTCTCGAAAATAATTGCTCTGCCTGCTGTAAAAGTTCTTCCGGCTTACAGGTTACTAATATTTCAAACATGCCATTCTCCTTTACAAATCTGACTGTCTATTTTTTAATTTTTCCTTTGGTGCAAATTTTTGATTTAGAGTAAATGTTGTAGTTTTTCTATGATATTCCCATTTCCTTTTAATCCTATTATTGGAATTCCTTGTACTTTATAAATTCAGCTTTGCATCCATGAATTATTGCAGCAATAATTGATCTACATGCCGGATTATCTCCTGCTCAGATAAATCATACGGCATTGGGTCAATATCTTCAAAGCAGTAATTTGACGCATAGGAATGGTTATCCGTCCACTCTATTACCCAAAAATCCATTAATGTAGTTACTTTGAAAAATTCTCCATTCATTGTCCAGCAAATGCCGGAGGGATATAATTCTACTTGCTTTGCTCCAAGTTCACGAAACCTGTTTTCAACAATTGCTTTTATATCTGCTTTTTCCATTGATGGTCTCTTTTAAATTCTGAATGCATCTGTTACAATTTTTCTATTTCTTTCAATGCTTTTTGAATATCCTTATAAACGAGTGGCTGCATACTATCGTCATAAACCGATGTGTCTGCATTATGAAGTGCAAAAAGAATATCTTCTCTTAATTCCGGCTTATGCTTTGCAAGAATCGGCAGCACTTTGATACATTGTCTGGCTGTAATTGGTTTGACGTCTGTGATGTGTTTCAAATATTTATCAATGATTTCATCAATTTTATAATCTTTATCCCATTTTGCATTATAGGCAAGCAGTACAAGCCCTCTTGTACGAATATAAGAATTATCACTGTCAAGCATATCGCTTAATCTGTCCATATAAGGATAAACGCTATTCGTTTTTTCACTCTCTTTTTGTAACTCCTGTAATGCTTTATAAGCAGCCGTATTATTTTTATCAAACAACAATTCAAATGTTTCTGCTACATGAACTGACATGATATCCTCCCTTTACGATTTAGAGTAAATGTTGTAGTTTTTCTATGATATTCTCATTTCCTTTTAATCCTATCATTGGAATAAATACATTTTCTTTGGTTAGCAGATAAGAAATTTTTTCTATAAATAACCCCATTTTGCAGATTTCCTCATTATTGTCTGATGTTGTATCTACGCCACAATTTGAAGAACGATTTGCTCCAGTAATACCAACAACCTCGAACCCATATTTACTTATGATATGGTTTTCCATAACATATCTAAGTGCGAAAAATAGCCTTATATTATTCTGTCAAACAAGGCAGAGTACTTGAAATACTCTGCCTTGTCATACTCCTGCTCTTAGATGATGTGATATTCTAAATAAAGGCTCTGGCGATATTCTTTATCCTGTGATATCCTTACAACATCTGATAGCCGCCCATCCTCATTTAGTAACATTATCAGTTTGGCCATCAGTTCTTCACCATATTCTTTGCCCTTTTCCACATTCTCCTGGTCTCGCATCAACAACGTCATATACTCATGCCTCCATTCCCTGTTTTTCTTGGCTTCCTGCACAGCTTCTTCCAACTTCTCAACATAGGAATCCTCCGGCTTTTGCCCAGCTACATAGTCTAAAAATGCCTTTAACTCCCTGCTGACATCATCCATTGTCCCATCGGCGTTCAGAAATATCTTTATGGCTTCATCCCCCATGGAAATACTGTTGTCTTCTTTACAGATATTTTCAAAGGTATAGATATGCCTCCCTTTCCCGTATAAATCAAAGGGACAGATAAATATGATATAGCTTTTGTTCAACTTTTTATAATGCTGGCCTGCATCCACAAGCTACAGGTCAATCATTCCCTGATAATATCTGCTTCTCTTTGGCAGTTCCTTTGTATCACTGACCTGCATTTCTATGTCGTAAACAGTCTCCTTGTCGTCCTTTACATACACATCCAGTCTGACGCTATGAGCGTCCATATCTACATTGATATTCTTCTGTAATTCCGGATATTCAATGCGTTCAATATTCAAATCCGGAAGAATCCTCTGCAATAACTCTTTGCACAGTTCTGGATTCTGCATAACCTTTCCAAACAGAAAATCATTGGATATGCCTAATTCTTCCCAATTTTTCTGCTTTATTTCCACGTTTCCCATTTATTTACCTGCTTTCTTTCAAATAAATCACTGCCGGAAAAACTCTGTACATTCCAAAAGCCCTGCTACCTATTTTTATTATACACAGATTTCCGGCAAATTACAATAAGCCGGGAACCTGTCTTCCGCCATTTTTTCCTTTTTAATCCTTCAAGATAACCAGCTTATTCTGGTAACACTCCACAGAAACACTGCACCCAATCTCAAATCCCCACTGTTCTACCCAGTTTCCTTGCAAGATAATCTGCGGCACAGTTCTTCCACTTCTGGTTGTGAATGAGTACGCTTTCATCCTCCGGGTAGCCACAGTATAATCCAAACTTGTATCCTCTGCCACACAACAGCCGTTTAAGTGAAATCTTTCCATAACCTGAAACATTCTTGCCAGCATGGTGTCCTTCCCCAATCTGCAGGTCTCTGTAAA
This sequence comes from Clostridia bacterium, assembly GCA_910574255.1. Classification (GTDB taxonomy): domain Bacteria; phylum Bacillota; class Clostridia; order Lachnospirales; family Lachnospiraceae; genus Laedolimicola. Next base: position 14,444 of record CAJTAK010000004.1, on the reverse strand, counting down.
ATCTGGTCTTTTCTGGCCGTTCATGTTGACTTGGATTTCCTGGAACAAGACCTGCCGGTTCTGGCGGATTTTTGTATTAAGAATTTTCTATATCACAAGTTCCAGTTCCAGTGATTTGGTTCCAAATTCCCGGAACATAAAAACAGACGGCGCACCGTCTGGAGGTGTGCCGCCGCTGTTCTGTAAGAACCTGATCAAATCATCTGATAGCCTTATTTTGATAGAATCTATGTTCCTGTCCCTGTTGAGAAGATAGTCCAAAGATATTTGCTGATTGCCTGTCTTGATACTTCTAACTGATAAGCAAGTTCCTCCTGAGATAGACCGGCTTCCTTTCTTAGCTTTTGTATTTTTTCTCCAAATGTCATATTGTGTTCCTCCTTTCGCTACTAAACATACTATTTTTGCAGGCAGCATACCACCAAAATACGGTTTCTATTACGCAACTTTGAGTTGCAATTATACATTTCGCAGGATTTTTTCAGTTTTTTGCACTTTTTTATTATATCGCTGTTTTGAAAGAGTAAGTCAAATACCCCGCATCTTGCTGCGGGGTATTTGACCCTTGCGGCAGTCGCCAAATGGACATGCCAGCATGTCCGCTTGGCTCGTTGCCGCAGAAATAAATATTATCAGAGCCGGAAACCTGTTTTTTGGTTCCCGGCTCATCAGTATCATTTCTATCCGCTCTAAAAATTATTTTTTGTTGTTACCCCCAATCAACACCTTTTTCCCACAAAATGCAAAGCCGTACTTCCTGATCCGTTCCTTTGGAATGCCCTTTCCCACCAACGCCGCCTCATAATTCTGCTCTTCTATCTGCTTTAAGGCTGCCTGAACCGTGTCGGACAACTCCCGCTCTTCCTCCTCATCCTGCACCTTGAATTCCAGAATCATGGCGTCATCCTGGGCATTTTTCGGCTCCAGCATCACATCATATCTTCCAAAGCCGCTTTCCCGATTGGAAATAAGTGCATAGCGATTCGCAAGCTCCACCATCAGTCCCAGCACAAAGCCATGATAAAACCGTTCCGGCTCCGCCCCGGAGGGACGCTTTCCTGTATCAAAGTAGCTGAAAGTAGTAAGGGCTACCCGGTTCATATAGGCATTCATGGCTTTCAAATCATTTTTCAGCAATGCCTTTATGAATTCATTATAGCTGCCATCGGAATCGGAAAACCATCCCCGTATCATATTGGCAAACATAATGCCTACTTCCTTATTGGTCAGCACCAGACTGTAATTCCAGCTTCCGTCTTCCTCCGTAAACTCTACCTGGAGGGTTTTCAAGTAGCCGCTTGCAAGCAGCAGGCTCCAGATGGAATTTCTCTTGCTGTTCAGCTCGCCGTACACAATCTGCTCGTCAATCTCTACCCTGAGAGTTCCGCCTTTCAATAGATTTTCAAATTCCTGCTTGATTTCCTTATTTCCTTCCTGGATCAGCTTTCCCACCAGACTGTTGGAACTGGAATTCGCCCAGTAGACACCTAATCTCTTTGTATCAAGATAATTTAGAATGGACCAGGGATTATAGATGTCGGTGCGGCTTCCAAAGGTGAAGCCGTCATACCATTTCTTTACCTCCTGCTTTCGCTCTGGAAGTTCAAACTCTTCCAATGCCGCAAAGACCTCTTCCTCTGTAAAGCCAAAACTGTCGCTATACTTTTCGGATGTTGTAGTTACCACTTTCAGATTATTCAGATCCGAAAAAATGGATTCTCTGCTCACTCTGGTAATGCCTGTCATGACAGCCCGTTCCAGATAGGTATTCGTCTTAAAGGTGGCATTAAAAAGACTTCTGGTAAATGCCGTCAGTTCCTCCCAGTATCCGTCCACGTAAGCCTCCTGCATAGGGGTGTCATATTCGTCCAGCAGAATGATCACATTTTTTCCATAATAGCGTGACAGATACAGAGACAGCTGATTCAATGCCAACGTAGCCGTCACATCATCCATATCCACAGACACAGAATCAAAAAATCTTTTTTCTTTGTCATTCAGCAAATTTCCATCCAGCAAAAAATCATACTGGGAATAAAGATTGGAAAATATCTGGCAGATTTTTCTGCGGGCCGTCTCGTAGCACTTCTCCTTTATATTTGCAAAGGACAAGCTGATAACCGGATAGGTTCCCTGAAGCTTTCGAAACTTTTCACTCTCCCAAATGGAAAGCCCCTCAAACAACTCACTTCTCTTTGCATAATTTACGGAAAAAAACTGCTCCGTCATACTCATGGTAAGTGTTTTTCCGAATCTTCTGGGCCGTGTAATCAGAGTTACACTGTCCCCGCTCTCCCACCATTCCCGGATAAATGGCGTTTTATCAATATAAAAGTAACCCTCTCTTCGGATGGTTTCATAGTTCTGACATCCGATGCTTATGGTTCTTGCCATGATGCAATCCTCTCCTTACTATTTTCCCGATTGTACAAGTCAAAAAGCCTCATCGCAGCACCGCTACACCTGCATTTTTAACTTGCTCACCGGAAAAAACATTCTGTGTAATCAGTATAACGAGTTTTAAATGATTTTACAATCACTTCATTTTCTTTCGGCGTGATATAAAAATTCAGCCTCTCCAAATGCAGATTTTCTGTAATACACATCTATTTCATCCGTACCGTATTCTAAAATGTAATAGCAAAAGCTTACTGTATCATCCGAAAATACCTGTTCGGGATACTTTATATAGATCCTATTATTTTCTATAGCCTCTATGTTCGATGCATCCGCCAAAAAACGATAGGAAAATTCTGATTCATAGTCGAAAATATCATATCCATCGGAGGTTCTTTTTATCATCAACCTGCCATTTCCATAATCCGATAAATACGTATATTCTCCTGCCAAATTTTCCAACGCATCCTCTTTTGCCCCATTATTCTCATCCATCCTGCCAGTCTCATCAGACATAGGTGTGCTGCTGTCCGGCCCAAAGCTTGAAGTTACCGTCTTAGAGGAAAGTGCAGCCACACTGTATCCGTCAAAACAGCTATATGGATTCTTATGCAATTCTACTGTGATTTCACGTTTCTCCACGGAATCCGTTCCGTCATACCCTATTTCAAAATCGGCGGTAACAATCACCCCATTGTCCGTATACGCATAATCATAGTCGGATATGGAACCATAATTCAACGGACTTGCAGCATCATACCTGTCCACGGCACCGCCTGTATAAGACGAAACATCCAGTTCCATGCCCGTCAGGGAATACTGGATATAGTTCAGTTCGTCCACGGAGATCTGCCCGTTGTTCTTCTCGGAAACCATTTCTAAATAGTCAAAGGACAATCTTGAATTTTGAATGAATCTGGCAATGAACGTCTCTTTCCATTCCTCGCTGCCTGCAAAATCTTTATCAAAATTGTCATAAGTAAGTGCAAGCTGCGTAACTGCGGCTTTTAAATTGTCACCCATGATAAATTCCGAGGGATATTCATATTCCTCAATTCCAAGCACTTTATCATAGTCCCTGTTATCCGTATTTGTGAGTGCAGCAATAGCAATGATATTTGTATTTGTAACTGCTAAATCATCCTTGTAATTATCCGCTGGTTTTTCTCTTATGAAAAGTACCAGGAATACAAGAACCGGAATCAGAATAAATATTCCAATTATGGCTCCGGGAAGCATTCTCCTTTTTTTGCGTTTCTTTCTCTTGTGCTGTGACATTTTGATTCCCCATCTCTTTCATCTTATTCTCCCATCTTGCGGCATTGGTTCCGGCTCACCTTGTATAGAAAGCTTTCCGGCCCCAATGTCATGCGTCCGTAAAGTTTTCCGGTGCGGTTCACGATGCCGCCAGCTTATCATCACCCCTCTTTATATCACAGCAAAAAACGCAATCAAATACATTCTGCATAAACTACACAATTTTTGCGTAAATTACACAGCTTATTCCTCAAAGCACATCCGCCACTGAAAGAACGCTTTCTTAAATTCCTTGCTATGGGCTCTCCCAATCGCTATCTTTGCTCCATTGCAAAGCATAACCTCCCGGCTGTTTACCTTTGCAATGTATCTTAAGTTCACCATATAGGATCGCTGTATGCGGCAAAAGCCAAATGGGGATAAGCTCTGTGCCGCCTCCGAAATCAATCCCCGGCAAAAATGTTCGCTGCCGTCCAGCATAAGATACCGCAGCTTTCTTCCGTTTGTCTCAACAAGAAGAAGCTGCTGCAAATGGATCTTAACGCCAATCCCGGAGGTATCATTGCAGTCAATAAACCTGTCCTGAATCTTTGTTTTAAGAAAGGAATCCACCGCCTCATGGATTTCCTCCAAATGCATTTTATCAATATACCGGAACGCATTCACCCGATAACCCAGCCTTGCAAGTTCCGTATGTGAGGTTAAAAAGCATATTTTGCACTGGCTTTTGGAATTCATCAGTTTTTCAGCTATGTCAAAGCCATTTTCACCCTCTGCCAGTTCAATATCTAAAAAAAGCAAATCTGCATCCGGGCTTTTCAAAAAATCATTTCCGCTGCCAAAGGAATTGATACTGACGGAAATATCGTAAGCCCTGCAGCATTTTTCAACCACAGCCTGTATCTTCTCTCTCCATACGACTTCATCTTCTATGATCGCTATTCGCATGCCTTGTTCTCCCTTGGGATGGAAATGCTGATTTTAAACATTGGTTCTCCATTTTCCGCCGTGGAATCCATATAGTATTCTCCGTGGTACTTTTCCACTGCTGCGGCAATATTTTTCATGCCAAAGCCATGATTTTCTTTGTCTTTTTTCCATGTGGCAAATAAGCCGCCTTTTGTATGTATTGTTTCAGCCATGCTGTTGCTGACAACTATGAATATCTCCTTTTTATGCTCCATTAATTCCACCCGGATCCTGGGAACTGCTGCTTTTCCTGCCGCTTCTAAGGCATTCTGCAGCACATTTCCCATAAGAGAGGTCAAATCCACCATGTCAAGGGACATTTTTTCCGTCAGCTTTCCTGATAGGGCAAAGTCTATCTTTTCCTTTTTTGCCAGATAAAAATAATAATTGACAATAACATCCAGAAAGCTGTCCCCTGTGTGGAGCTTTAAATCAAAGTCCTCCTGAATATTCCAGATTCTATCTATGTAATCTTTTGCATCCTCTGTCTTTCTCTGGGTAATCAGCTCTCTTAGGACGCCCATATGATTTACCAGATCGTGCTTAAAACGCCTGATTGCCCATGACTGCTTAAGCTGGTAATCGTACTGCTGCTTCTGCATATGCATAAAGGATTTAAGCTCCTGATTCTGCCTGTTTGAAAGTACATTTTTAATGGCAAGACTGAGGGTTAGAAAAATGGAGTAAATCACACCGGCAATGCTGATGAAAAATACCGCATATGCATCCTGGCCATACATGGCTTCATTCTCATTAAAAAAGACGAAGACAAAATTATAGAACATTTGAAAGATACTTCCCTGTATGAGAAGTGCAAGCTTATACTTAAGCTCTATATGGCATAAGTAAACCTCGTTCTTTTTGAGAAGCAGAACATATACCAGAAGATAGATCAAAAATGAAAGCAGATAAGCAGCTTCCATCCACCATGCCGTATCCGTACCGGCGATCCCGCCGCCTACAAATACAATCTGGAGCAGCATGACCGTAAATGTATCTATAATTCCGGTGAAATACATAAGTGCTGCACTTAACAGGACAAGATGCAATGGACTGTCCTCAAAAAATAAGCTTATGGAAAGGACGCTCCAAACCATGTAAATAATCGGAGAATTTGTATCAAAATATGCATTGTATACACCGGCCGACAGCATAACGAATATGGATGCACCAATCAAAAGCTTGTTTTTCCTTGGGCGTCCCTTGAAGCCGAAATAAGTTATAAACAGATAAATGAAATAATTTAAAATGTTGTCTGCAATGTAAATCATAGTTCTTTCCTATATGCTTTATTCCAGCGGGCATGAAACGGGCTCGCCTTATGCCATTCTTTCACCTGTTACAATCCCTGCACGTTCTCTTTTTTGCTTCTTTAACTGCAAGGTCATATGCCGCAAGTGTCTTGGGATCGAACAGAACAAAGCGTACAATATCAATCTTGTCCTGATTCGCTTGGCAGAATTCCAAAACTGTTCTGATTGCCACAAAAGCCGCCTGCTCTACCGGATAGCGATACACGCCTGTGGAGATTGAGGGAAATGCGATTGTTCTGATCCCATTTGCAGCGGCAGCCTTTAATGAATTTCTGTATGCGTTTTCCAGGAGCTGTTCTTCTCCATTCCCACCGCCACGCCAGACGGGGCCTACCGTGTGAATGACATGGCTGCATGGCAGATTGTAGGCACCGGTAATCTTTGCTTCTCCGGTTTTGCAGCCATGCAAAGTCCGGCATTCAGCCAGAAGCTGCGGTCCGGCAGCACGATGGATTGCACCATCCACACCTCCGCCGCCGAGCAGACTGGTGTTTGCTGCGTTTACGATTGCTTCCAGATCCGTTACTTTTGTAATGTCTCCCTGAACTGTTTGGATGATGTATCCCATAAAATTTTCTCCGTTTCTGATAACTATGGTTGTCTTTCTAAACTTCTTCCTCAAACCCATGCATAAGATGCTCGTTCCAAGAAGCATTGACACTCTCCATCTTCTTTTTCTGCATAATCCGGTTCCGATCGCTTAAGATAGCCAGCATCTCATCTACAATCTCCTCCAAGGGGAGTTTTTTATAATGAGACAGATAGCCAATCATTCTCCCGGCTGTAAAATCCGTATTCAGATTCTTTGTGATTTGATCACAGAACGCTTCCGGATAGCCACGTTTTAGCAAAATATCATAGAGTTCCATGCTCTTTTGTGATCTTGGTTTCATACTTCTTGTGCCTTTCAAATTATTTTCTTCCCTGAGCCTGAAATTTATAGGCTGAATTCCACTTCAATACCATCCACGTCCCCAAACCTTAAAATACGTGGCCTTGGGTGGTGCGATAATTATTTCTGATGGTTGATATGCAATCCCAAAATAGAGCTTATCAGCTCCTGTGAATATACATTCTTATCCTATCAGGCTCGCCATCGCCCTGTACCATGCACAAAAATTTCCAGCCATAACGTTCATAAAATGAGGTATGATCCGTAATGAGATATAAGGTGTCTATTCCTTTCTCTTTCATATCGGCACATACATAATTCAGCAGGGCACCGGCTATTCCATTGCACCGCCTGTCTTTTTCCGTATATACTGCACAGACATTGGGAGAAAGATCTTTTCTGTCATGAAAATCATTTTCAATCACTCCCACTCCTCCGATTATCCTGTCTTCCTCCACTGCCATATACCATTGGGGAACCGGTTCTCTTTTTTAAGGCACTCTTCCATACTTTTCTGATATGCTTCCAGCGGAATCCCCCATTTATCGTGAAACCACTTGGCTGCCTGTTCTTTTATTTCAGGAGCGTCTGTTAGTCGTATTATTTTATAATCCATTTGTGCAATTCCTTCCATGTATCCTTACATGTTATTCCGTTTATTTAACTGACCAGGAGCCTGTCAGAAGTCAAATACCCCTACAGCCATTAATAGAAAAATTATACCACAGATATTATAAATCGTCCTCCCTTATTCCGTTTAATCCGGCAAAAAATTGCGGGAAAGAGTTTCCTTACATTCTCCCGCTTCTTCGTAGGAAAATTTTAAGAAAATTTATAGAAAAAACGAAGAAACCGTATCCTTTATCCTGATATAATAGGAAAAGCGTAATATAATTAACCATAGGATTATGTACCCCCTCTACTATAACATTTCCATAAGTATAATCCCGCAAGTATGGGACATTGTATAAAAATGAGACTTTTCATCCCATACACCTGCCGGTAGTCCATATTGAAAACCCTTGTGTTGTAAAAGGAAAGGAATCCATATTAAAATGAGCATCCATATTTTAGTGGCAGACGACGAAAAAGAACTGGCCGATGTTCTGGAGCTTTATCTTACAAATGACGGCTACACCGTCCACAAGTCCTATACCGCTGCAGACGCCCTCAAATGTATTGAGCACACGGATTTGGATTTGGCCATATTGGACGTTATGCTTCCGGACGGGGACGGTTTTGAAATCTGTAAAAAGATTCGGGAAACCTCCTATTATCCCATCATTATGTTAACTGCAAAGGCATCCGACGGAGACAAAATCATGGGCCTGACCATAGGGGCTGATGATTATATCACCAAGCCCTTTAACCCCTTGGAGGTGACGGCCCGGGTAAAGACGCAGCTTCGGCGGTATATGCACTACAACAACGCCGTTCCCAGACAAGGGGAGCCGGTACATGAGTACGATATCCGAGGTCTTGTTATCAACAAAGACAATCACAAATGCTTCCTGTTCGGAAAGGATTTGCCCCTTACTCCTATTGAGTTTTCCATCCTCTGGTATCTCTGTGAGCGTCAGGGAATTGTTGTCCCCTCGGAAGAATTGTTTGAAGCAGTGTGGGGAGAAAAATTCCTCCAAAACAACAATACAGTTATGGCCCACATCGGACGGCTGCGGGAGAAGCTTAAGGAGCCTGCCAGAAATCCCAGATTTATAAAAACAGTATGGGGGGTTGGATACACCATTGAAAAGTAAAGCTTACAAGGATTTTCGCCAGTTTCGAATAAAAATTTGCCTCCGCACCATTGCCATGCTGATCACCGCCGCCGTGACCATCTATCTCCTGTATTCGTTTTTCCTCCGGGGCAATTTCGCAGTCCTTGTGGTATCCCTCTTTCAAAATGTATTTGGCATGGATCACCACGCCGCTCTTAACCTGTACCAGCGGACATTCCGCATCCATATGGACGCTGTCATCTGGCTGTCTATGCTGCTTGTATTTACGGCCCTGTTTCATATTTATCTTTGCTGGTTTACCCGGTATTTTGAGGAAATCAACAGAGGGATGGACGCTCTGCTTCAGGATACGCCCGGTGAGATATCCTTAAGCCCAGAGCTGCTTACCATAGAACGGAAAATGAATCTGACCAAGCACACCATTGATCTGCAGAAAAGCCGGATGCTTATGGAGGAACAGCGAAAAAACGATCTCATCATGTATTTGGCCCACGATTTGAAAACGCCGCTGGCATCCTCCATCAGCTATTTGAGCCTGATGCGGGACGAGAAACAGCTTTCCGAGGAACTGAGGGAAAAGTATCTCTCCATCTCCCTTTCCAAGGCGGAACGCCTGGAGGATCTCATCAACGAATTTCTCGAAATCGCCAAATACAACCTGTCCAATATCACACTCCAATACAGCGAAATCAATCTGACCCGTTTGCTGGAGCAGCTCGTATATGAGTTCCAGCCAATCTTAGACCAAAAGGGAATATCCTGTCAGCTTGAAATGGCAGATACCGTCCCCCTGAAATGCGATGCCGACAAAATGCAGAGGGTATTTGATAATCTTTTGCGAAATGCTGTGATCTACAGCTTTGACGGAAGCAATATCACCATTCGTGCCAGGTGTGTCCGGGACAACCTGACAATTGAATTTTCCAACCACGGCAACACCATTCCAAAGGAAAAGCTGGAGCGGGTATTCGAACAGTTCTACAGGCTTGACAAAGGCCGCAGTACGGAGGGAACCGGGCTGGGCCTTGCCATTGCAAAGCAGATCATTACCCTCCACAACGGGACAATCACCGTAGAAAGCGAACATGATTTGACAACCTTTACCATAAAGATTCCCTTTTCTGCGTAGCAGAAAACTAAGTTCAGGGATGCCCCATGTGCCACTATCGACTTTCATTTATGACAGTGTGTCAATGAAGCACATGTAGGTTTACCATTAAAATTCCCTTTTCCGCATAGCGGAAAACTGAGTTCAGGGATGCCCCATGTGCCACTATCGACTTTCATTTATGGCAGTGTGCCAATGAAGCACATGTAGGTTTACCATAATACTGCCTGTTTTGTAGGAAAATTGTTAGAAAGTCTTTTGAAAAATAGTGGAATACCGTAAGGACGAACAGAGAAAAGGCGTTTTTGTTTCTGATACAATGATTGTGTCAAGGCAAGAACGCCTTTATTTATATCCTCCCCTGGGGGCATCTCTTACTTCATGTCCCCGGGCAGGCGGATTTCGTCCAATAAGGTCTTTGTCTAATAAGGTTCATTTTATGAATTATGGAAAGGAGTTTTCACATGGAATTGCAGATCGACCATATTTCCAAGCGGTTCAAGGATAAAAAAGCAGTCCAGAACATCAGCCTGAAACTGACGCCAGGGGTCTGGGGCCTCTTAGGAGCCAACGGAGCAGGCAAAACAACCCTTATGCGGATCATTGCCGGAATTATGCAGCCTACCTCCGGCCATGTGCTGTATGACGGCATTCCCATCCGCACCCTGGGGGAGGAATACCGGAATATCTTCGGCTATCTGCCCCAGGAGTTTGGTTTTTATCATGAATTTACCGTCAGGGACTATCTGGCATATGTGGCCGCCCTGAAAGGAATTCCCGAGCGGCAAAGCCGACGCAGGATTCATGAGCTGCTGGAACGGGTTTCCCTACAAAATGTCAGCGGCAAAAAGATCTCCAGGCTCTCCGGCGGAATGAAACGGCGGGTAGGAATTGCACAGGCATTGCTGAACAACCCAAAGGTTCTGATATTGGATGAGCCTACCGGAGGTCTTGACCCCGGAGAGCGGGTCCGCTTCCGCAACCTGCTCTCGGAGTTTGCCCATGATCGGATTGTTCTTATTTCCACCCACATTGTCCCGGATGTGGAGTATATTGCCACCTGTCATGCCATGATAAAGGATGGCAGGCTACTTGCCACCGGAACAACGGAAGAACTGGTAAAGCTGGTGGAGGACAAGGTGTGGAGCTGTCGGATTTCCCCGGACACTGTGCCGGAATATGAAAGCAAGCTTCGGATTGTCAGCCTGCGAAATGAAGATGACGGCAATGTCTCTGTCCGCTATCTTGCGAAACGCCCCTGCAATGCCTGGTCCGAACCTGCCGTTCCTCGTCTGGAGGACTTGTACTTGTGGCTGTTCCCTCAAAGTAGCGGAAAAACTGACAGGAGGTATGGAGCATGAGAATCTTACAATTGGAACTAAAACGAATGCTGAAAGCAAGGCTCACCTGGATTTTACTGGCCCTGGCTCTGATGCTTTCCCTTTTACTGCCTTATCTGCCTGTCACCTATTGTTACAGCAGCTATACGGATGAAAGCGGGAATGAGATCCATTTGACTGGGCTTAAATCCATTTCCTATGAAAAGGAGCAACAGGCCAAAGCTTCCGGTACTGTTACCCCACAGCGGGTCCGCAAGGCCGTGGAAGCTTATCAAGCCTGTTTAAGGGCATACGGTGTAACGGAATCCTATGACTTGCCCGAGGGCGTCTATGAGCGTGAAATACTTCCCATCGCTCCCCTGCTCCACGGTGTTAAGGAAGCATTTGCAGACCCGGATACGGGGATGGCACCTGCCATTATGGAGATCGAGCCGGAGCAGATTGATGACTACTATTCTATTTGTGAAGCACGAATCACTTCTCTCATGGCAATGGAACAGCCGGACAGTCCGGCCGCACAGCACAGGGCCGTGGAAATGTACCGCCGGATTGCAAAGCCCTTTGAAATCTATCCCGGCATGAGTTCCACTGTCATGGATTATCAGAATATGATGAGCTTTCTGGTGCTGCTGTTCTGCGTGGTGATCGCCGCCCCTGTATTCTCTGCCGGCTACCAGTCCGGGGCAGATGATATTCTACGCTGCACAAAGCATGGCAGGATGGCCTTAGGCGTCACAAAGGTCCTTGCCGCCCTTTTGATTAGCGGATTTGCCTTTATCATCTGTGCTGTTGTATTTATTCTGGCAGCGAACAGCTTGTTTGGCTGGGAATGTACGAAAACCTCTATTCAAATGATGTATTCTATTGTGACATTGGCAGATATAAACGCAGGTCAGCTGCAGGGCCTTTTCGCCGCTGCCGGATTGCTCTCTGTTCTGGCTTCGGTAAGCTTCACCCTGTTTCTTTCCTCCAGGTGCAAAAATACCGTGTCAGCCCTTGCGTCGGCACTGGTGTTTTGCATTGCACCTGTAGTCATTCATATGACGGTGCCGGGCGTATTGTCCGCATGGATTTGCAGTATCCTGCCTGCCAGCGGAACAAGTATTCAGGCCAGTATTCTCTATGCCATTACGGATTTCCAATTCCTGAGTATCGGCAATCTGGCTGTCTGGACGCCCTATGCCATGATTGGGGCCTGCATCATTGAAATACCGCTGTTCTCTTTTTTGGCCGTCCGTTCTTACTGCAGGCATTCCGTAAACTGAAGACTTGGAGGGGTGAATCTTACGTACCGCTTATGTTTGTATCCTGTGCATTTCCTGCCTCAGGTACATATAACCGTGTACCCGGCAAAAGCAGATTTTCATCTCCGCCGATAATTTCCCAATTCATGCGGTAGATTAGATCATAGTATTCGCCATGCCCATAGCTTTTGTATGCGATTTTCCAAAGACAATCCCCCGGGCACACGGTATACATATGGTCATCTACCGTCTTTTCCACCTCTTCGGGAATCAGATAATGCTGCTGCCCTAAGTCCATGGCTTTTCCGTAAAAAAGCTCCTTTTCCACGGTCCCGTCTTCCGCCACTATTTTGATTGCGGGAGATTCCCACCGGGGCCGAAAATAACAGGTGCTTCCATCGGCACAGGTCAGCTCCCAATCCTCTGTGACCAGATACGTATACACATCTACCAGGCCTGCATCCTCCTGATATTCATAAGCATAGAGCGTGATCTCGTCTTCGGTAACAGCCACTTCCAGAATACGATTTCCCTGTTCATCGTACTGATAGAGCCGGTACTCCCATGCACCGACTTCATTGGTTCCCCAGTAATCATAGTACTGCAGCTCTCCCATGAGATACGCCCCGTCATAATATGCCTCATATCCACGGCTGAAAAAAAGCTCCTCACTGTAACCGTTGGGATCGGAGCCCACATCACGCCGGTAAGTCAGACTCCGCTGCAGTCTGTCATTTTCATCGAACTGATAATCGGAAACCTCAAACATATACCGGGCCGCCACATAGTAGCCGTCCTTATAGGGCATGCTGTTTGACTTAAAATAAATGTATCTGCATGTACCTTTTTCATCATTCCGCTGGTAGATATTTTCTTCACAGTAGCTCCAACTGTCGCCAAGTATATTGGGCGAATATCCTAATACATAGAGCAGACGATTCTGTTCGTCAAAATATGCATGGGAAATCTCTGCAATCTCTTCCTCGTCATAGACTTTGTTTATCCGTCCATAGGAACTGCTGCCATTGGAAGAGCTGTCTTTGTCATACTCATAGGTTTCGTGGCCGGTCAATTTTAACCGAGTATCCTCCGCATAGATATCCTGACGCTCATCCGCTGTGCTTTCCTTGGCTGCTGCGTTATTTACAGGACTGATGCAGCCATTCAAATATCCCATGCACAAGAACAGAATTCCTATGCAGCTATAAATTTTCCATGGAACAGGAATAGAAAATTTCTTCTTTTTCATGCGGTTTCTCTCATCATTCATATAAAATATCTGCTTGTACTTGTAGCTGTTCAGCACCAATATCATTTAGTTAAGCCCCAAAAAGCTTATGAAGGCTCCAGGCAAGAACCGCCACCCCTCACCGGGGCGGCCCTCCTCCCTTACGCCGGTAATTTTACAAGGCTTAACTAAATGACATTGGTTCAGCACCCTAGCAGTTCAAAATTGTGTTGCATTTCTCTGCTCCAATGCTATCCCAATCAACCGATCTGTCTGGTCAGCCATGAACAAAGGAATATTCAGAACATCATCATCCAGCTTTAAATTGTCCAGAGAAAAACGAACACGGAGTTTCACTTCACAGGGGAATACTTCATTGCATTGATAACCTTGGGACAATCCTGTATCTCGTCAAAGATGATAAGGGTCTTTTGGGGCACAATCTTCTGCCCGCCGGCCAGCATCAGATTCTGCAGAATGCGATCGACATCCTTAGTGGTTTCAAAGAACTGCTTATATTCCTCGTTTTCATCGAAGTTAAAGTAGGCCGTATTTTCATAATAACGTCTGCCGAACTCTTTGAGAAGCCAGGTTTTTCCTACCTGGCGTACTCCCTTTAAAATCAGCGGTTTGCGATAGGGCGAATCTTTCCATTCCAGCAGCTTATTCAGAATCAGTCGTTCCATAGATGTTCTCCGTCACATTTTTATTGGGGTTTTTGCGGTTTTGATCACATTTTTATTATGTTTCTCTGTTTTATTATACATCATTGCGGAGAAATTACAATCCAGTCATCTACATTCGCTGTTCGTTCGGAACATAAGGTTTCCATACCCGTCTTTAGCAGTTAACACCATATTCTTTCGAAGCAAACCGTATATTCAACCCTTTTTAAACGCCTTGAAATAAGGCTTTTTTTATTTCTCATAACTCTTGCATTTTTATTTTTTCTATGTT
>CAJTAK010000003.1:390889-406736 GCA_910574255.1 Clostridia bacterium | reverse complement strand
GGCACTCAGTGTATGGTAGATGGGACGAAGGAAGTTGGGACACGATCCCCTTAGACACGGAAGGTTCATCATCATAGTTGATCAGAGGGAAATAGCCTTTATAAAGCAAAAAAAAGGGATGTTTTATTAGCTATATCTGTTTATCAACTATTCGGTACATGATACTACGATATCCATCACTCCCGGCTCTGTTTTTGAGGTAAATAAAAATCGTCAAAGCCAGTAAAATCAATAGATTTGGGCTTGACAGAATAGGAAGGAATAACTCATGAAAATGAATTTTAAAGGTTTAGTAAGTTTACATACACTACCTAAAACTACACCTTTACTACCTTTATATGAGGCTGTTATAAATTCTATACAAAGCATAGAGGACGCAAATATTACAAATGGGAAAATAGAAATTGTAATTGAACGTGAAAAGCAAATGAATCTTTTTGAACAATGGGAAACAGATGTAGAGAACATTGTTATTAACGATAATGGGATAGGATTTAATGATGATAACTATAATTCTTTTGATACATACGCCAGTGAGTTTAAAATTCAGAAAGGCTGTAAAGGCGTTGGAAGAATGATGTGGTTAAAGGCATTCTGCGAAGTTAGTGTAGAAAGTATTTTTGATGAAATGGATCAGAAAAAGTGTAGAAAATTTTTATTTGATACAAATAATGCAGTGCATGATATGTGTGGAAGAAGTGAATAGCGATGTTCCAAGAATTACACAAGTACGACTTATGGGGTTACGAGGACAGTATAAAAGTAATTGTCCTAAAAAGATAGATACAATTGCAAGAAATATATTAAATCATTGTTTTACCTATTATGTATTAGGGAAAGCACCTAAAATAATTGTGTGTGATGAGTTTGATACAGTAGATGTTGATGAATTATATAGAGAAAATATAGGAGATAATACGAAGATTGTTGATGTTGATATTAAAGGAATTCCATTTAAAATTGTACATTCTAAAAATTACATGAAAACCAAAGAGAAGCATACGGTGAATTTATGTGCAAATCATTGGGGGGTTCAACCAATTTCTTTGTCAAAAATATTTGGGAATGTAAACACAAAGCTAGAAGATAATAAAGGCGAGTTTACTTATAGTGGTTATGTAATGTCAGAATTGTTAGATAGTCATGTTAATAGAGAGAGGACGAAAATTGAATTACCAGAAAAGCCTAATTTGGTGGAGGCGATAGGAAGTAATGAAATAGTAGAATGTATGGAATCTATGGTTTTGGATTATTTAAGGAAGGATATTACAGAAAGTAATAAAAAGAAAGCTGAAATAGTTAAAGATTATGTTTATAATAAAAATCCTAAATATAGGCTATTATTAAAGAATAGACCAGAGTTACTAAATGAAATACCTTGGATAACAGATGAAGAAAAACTTGAGATGGAATTATTTAAACAGGAACAAAAATTCAAGTTGGAATTAAAGCGAGAAGGAAAGGAACTTGAACAAGAGTTAAAAGAGGGGGTTACGGATTATCAGAGTTATATACAAAAGCGTAATACCTATGCAGAAAAAGTATCTGATATGGGAAAAAGTAATTTGGCTGAATATGTAATGCATAGAAAAGCGATTTTAGATATTTTAGCTCAGAATATAAAGTATAAAGACCAAGAGCAGCAAAAATATGCTTATGAAAAAAATATTCATCAATTGATATTTCCAATGACTAAAACATCGGATGACATAGATTATTTACAACATAACTTATGGATTATAGATGAAAAGTTGGCGTATCACCATTATTTAGCATCGGACATGAAGCTGAAAAGTATGAGTGAAATTAATAATAATAGCGGAAAAGAACCAGATATAGTTATTTTTGATTCTCCTTTTGCATTTACTGATGAACAGGATCAGCCATATAGAACTATGACGCGATTTATTTCTCTGCAGGCAGCGCCTATGTGTATTGTGTGGAGGACGGAAAGCTTGTGAAAACCCCGATTACCGTGGGCCTGATGAATGATGACGAGGCGGTTGTAGTGGACGGATTAAATGAGGAAAGCCAGGTGGTTACCACCTGGTCCTCCAAGCTTAGAGACGGCGCAGAGGTTGTGGTGAAAACAGAGGCGGAGGATACGGAATAAATGAGTCTGACAAAATTTTCCTTAAAAAGACCGGTCACGACCCTTCTGGTTATCCTGGCGCTGGCGGTATTCGGTATCTCGTCCCTTCTGGGCCTGAGACTGGAGTTGATGCCGGATATGGATATGCCGGTGATGATGGTTATGACCATTTATCCGGGGGCGGATCCGGAATCCGTAGAGGAGCTGGTAAGCTCTGAGATAGAAGGCAAGGTGGGAGCCTTAGGCGGTGTGGATTCCGTTACCACCTATTCCCAGGAGAACAGCTCCATGGTTCTCCTGCAGTATGATTACAGTGTGGATACTAACGACGCGTATCTGGATCTCCGCGCGGCGCTGGATTCGGTGGAGCGTTCTCTGCCGGATGACTGCCAGAGCCCCATCGTTATGAAAATGGATATCAATTCCATGCCCAGTATGATGTATTCCTTAAGCACCACCGACGGCAGCGACGTTCTCTCCCTGGCCAATGATGAGATTGTGCCGGAGCTGAAGGCGGTAAGCTCGGTGGCCAGCGTGGAGGTCAGCGGCGGACGGGAGAATTATATTCAGGTGAAGCTGGACGAGGAGGCCATGAATCAGTACGGACTGACCATGAGCGGCATCGCCCAGTTTATCGCGACCACGGACTTTACTGTCCCCATCGGTTCCCTGGAGCAGGGTACGCAGTCTATCAGCGCGATCAGTACGGCGGACATCAATACCGTAGAGGATTTGCGGCAGATTCCTTTATTTACCGCCACAGGCAGCCTGATTCACCTGTCGGATGTGGCCGACGTGCAGTGGTCCCAGAAGGATCCGGACAGCATCAGCCGTTATAACGGCGAGGAGACCCTGACGGTCAGCGTTACCAAGAACCAGAGCGACAGCACACTGGGCATGGTGCGCGATGTAAAGAAGGTCATGGATCAGATGCAGGAGGAACATCCGGGCCTGGTGGCTACGGCTTCCTATGACGCGTCGGATATGATTCTTCAGTCCGTAAGCTCCGTGGGAAGTACCCTGCTCATGGGCGTTATCCTGTCCATGCTGGTGTTATTCATATTCTTCGGAGACTGGAAGGCCAGCCTGATTGTCGGTAGCGCCATGCCCATTTCCCTGCTGGTAACGGTGATTGTCATGGCTATGGCAGGCTTTTCCCTGAATATCATTACCCTGGGCGCACTGGTGATTGCCATCGGTATGATGGTAGACAGCTCCAGCGTGGTACTGGAGAGCTGTTTCCGGGCGAAGGATAAAAAGCCCGGCTTTAAAGAAGCGGCGGAGATCGGTGCTAACGGCGTGGCGGGCTCCATCATCGCTTCCACCATTACCACCGTGGTTGTATATCTGCCCCTGTGTATTCAGACCGGATTGACCGGACAGATCTTCGGACAGCTGGGCTATACGATTATTATTGCCATGCTGGCGTCCCTGATTTCCGCGCTGACGCTGGTTCCCCTGTTCTTCTGTATCTTCAAGCCGCAGGAGAAAAAGGAACTGAAGCTGAATGGATTTCTGGATAAGGTTAAGGAAAAATATGACAGGCTGGAGCGGAAGCTCTTACATAAGAAGAAACTGAGCGTCCTGGTGGCAGTTGTGCTGCTGGTGGCAGCCTTTGGCTTGGTGAGCCTGATGAAAACCGAGCTGATGCCCACCATGGACGAGGGAACCATTTCTGTGGCAGCTGCCTTCCGTAGCGGTACCAAAGCAGAAGAAGTAGATAAAAAAATGCAGGAGATCGAGGCTATGGTGGCGGCCCATGAGGACGTGGACAGCTATACCCTGACTTCCTCCAAGGGATCCGGCAAAATCTCCGTTAATCTGAAGGAGGATCGGAAGATGTCCAGCCAGGAGGTGGCAGATGAGTGGCTGGAGGAGACCAAGGATATGACCGGCGTACAGCTGGATATCACCGTCAGCAGCCAGATGTCCACCATGATGCTCACGTCAAGCGGCGGAAGCGTAACCCTGGCTTCAATCAATCTGGACGATCTGAAGGAAGCGGTTTCTGCCCTTCAGGAAAAGGCCTGGAATATTCCGGGCGTGTTGAACGTATCCTCGGATGCCGGTGAAGGCGCTACCCAGATCCGGGTGGTAATTGATCCGTTGGACGCCATGGCCCACGGTATGACGCCCATACAGGCAGCAGGGGGACTCTACAGTATGATCAGCGGAACCGAGGCCATGACCATTACGTCAAATGGCGAGGAATACAGTGTCATGCTGGAGTATCCGGAAGGCACCTACACAAAGGCGAGCACACTTCTGGACGCCTCCGTCGGCGGCGTACCTCTGTCAGAGATGGCGACCCTGCAATATACTGATTCCCAGCAGACCGTCATGAAACAGGACGGAAAATACACTACCACCATTACCGCCTCCTGTGTCTCAGAGGATACGGACGCGGTGGACGC
Organism: Clostridia bacterium; assembly: GCA_910574255.1. Lineage (GTDB taxonomy): Bacteria > Bacillota > Clostridia > Lachnospirales > Lachnospiraceae > Laedolimicola. The sequence continues at coordinate 402,230 of CAJTAK010000003.1, read as the reverse complement.
GGCGCTGGATAAGCTGGTGGCAGATACAAATTATGTGGGTATGTTTACGAAGGACGCGGCGATCCGCCTGCGCTCCGTGCGTTATATCAAGATATTTACAGCTATGATTGTGCCCCTGGCGGTACAGTATCCGCTGGTGGACGAGGCGACGGCTCTCGGTCATGTAAGGCGGGCGCTGTTCTGTTCAGCCTTCCGGAAGCTGATTTATTTTTCCGGACTGCTTTTACTTCCCAGGCTGGTATCCGCAGAGGCGGCCTTTTTCTCAGAGCCCATTGCGGATATTCTGGCCGCCACCATGACGACGGTTCTGTTTTTAAAAACCTTCCCGGGGATTGTGCGGGAGACAGAAATGAGACCTGAATTTAAAGAATAGAGTGTTCATATAGTGGTCAATAGCGTAAAGAACAGATGAATAATGTGCAAAAAAAGTCTGATGTGTGGAAAACAGGTTACACATCGGATTTTTTTTGTGTAATTTTTTATACTTATCTTACCGAACAGGAAATATCAGAAAATGATTTAACAAAAGAAAGAGGAGGTTCATATGTACAATTTTGACGTGGAAGATTATATGCTACAGGGGCGGAAGGCTGTGGCTAGCAGAAATGACTGTGAGGTAATGGCAGAAACATTACATAAGAGAGGTTATTCCAACATTGTATTGATGGGTGTGGGAGGCACAACTGCAAAATTTATGTCTCTTCAGAAGATGATAGATGACTATTCAGATGTGGAAACCCTGATTGTGCCTGCAGGTGAGATACTGGCATCAGGAGGAAGCCGAAGACTGACAAAGAATTCTTTGGTTATAACCGGAAGCAAATCCGGAGATACAAAAGAAGTGGTAGAAGCTGTCAAGAAGCTGAAGGAGGCAGGAATTGAGACCTGTTCTATTACAGGAAACGCAGATACGCCGCTTGCGCAGGTATCCACTTATAATGTGTACTGTGATGCGAAAAATCTCGTAAATATGTATCTGCCGTTTTACTATTTCCTGTTTAAATTGTTGGAACTGAGAGGAGATTTTCCGGACTATCAGGAGTTTGCAGATGAGATTGATACAAATCTGCACAGATTCCTGGTAAAAACAGCAGAGAAGTTTGAGCCGAGGGCAAAGGAATGGGCGCATAGATATCATAAGGAACCGTATCAGGTCTGGGTAGGATCCGGAGAGGTCTGGGGGGATGTATATATGTTTACCATGTGCGTACTGGAAGAAATGCAGTGGATTCCGACAAAGTGCGTGACATCTCCGGAATTTTTCCATGGCACACTGGAACTTTATGATGAAGATACCCTGTTTGTGCTGGTAAAGGGGACAGGCAAGTACAGAGTGCTGGATGAGAGGGTGGAAAAATTTCTGGAGAAAGTAGAAGGAAAGCATATCGTTTTGGATCTTGCAGATTTCAGTTTAAAGGAAAGTGGAATAAAAGAAAAATATTCCCCGCTGGTAGACGCACTCATTATGGAAACAGTGACCACAAACAGACTGGCTGCCTGGATGGAATATTATACCGGACATAATGCAAACTTCCGCAGATATTATAGGCAGTTTGAATACTAAAAAAAATATGTTATATTTTTCATAGAAATCCGGTAGATAATGGTAATGTTTGAAAAAGGGAGAACGCTATGGAAAATAAAACAAGAGAATTGCTGATTGAAGAGATTCGGTCAGCAACTCTCGAATATTTAAAGCATGGGGAAAAAACGGCAACTGCAGAAATTATAGGAAAAAAGCTAAATGTATCCAGATCTGTCATTTCTAAATATTTAAATGAAATGTCGAAAAACGGTCAATTGATTAAGGTGTTGAGTCGACCGGTGTTATTTCTGGAGAAACAGGCAATAAATCTGGAGATAGGCGTGCCACTTGTACAGGAAGAGTTTTTAAGTGTGGCGGAACTGGATGCATGCCTTGCAAAATGCAGGAAAAATGGTAAAGATTTTGACAATGTAATAGGAAATGAAGGTTCTTTGAAAGAAGTGATCCGGAGGCTGAAGGCAGCAGTAAAATATCCAGCGGTTAATGGACTGGCAGTGTTTATACAGGGAAGAGAAGGAAGCGGAAAGAGCTTTCTTATTACATGTCTGGGAGAATATCTTCAAGAGAAAGTACAATTTATTCATTGTATACATAAGAAAGAAGAGATGCATGAGATACTTTTCGGAAATGAAAGAGAGACAGGCTGTCTGCAAAATCTGGACCGGGAAATTTTAGTTCTGTGCGATGCGGAATATCTTCCTGTAGAAGAGCAGGATGAAATAGCTATTTTTCTGGAAAATGATTACCAGTTTCGAAAAAACGGAAAATTGTATAAAAGCGACGTAAGATTATTATTTTCCACGTCTTCTGTTTCTGAAAAAGAATTTACGGATCGTTTCTTGAACGCAATCCCTATGCGAATTGATGTACCAGAGCTTTCAGAGAGACCATTAAAGGAAAAGGAACAGCTGGTACAATTCTTTTTCCGACGGGAGGAAATAAAGCTTCAAAGAGAAATTTGCCTTTCCAATCTGGTATATCATGTGTTACTGAAACATGAATACATACAGAATATTAATGGATTGCGGGATACGATCCAGACCGTTTGCGCAACTGCGAATGTAGACAGGGAAAACAGCAAAGACATAGTATCTATATACACAAAACATTTGCCTGAGGCACTGCTCTCGGAGATTCAGAATACAGTCTATGAAGAGAAAAAAATACTTTCCCTGAAGGAATTCAGTCAAAACTCTCAAAAGGACGTGGTAATAGAAGCATATGAAGCGATTCGGGAAAGCTTCAAACAGATGAAACAAAGAGAAGTTTCAGTCAATGATTTTCTGAAATACGCATTAAAAGCAATGAATCAGTGTAGCGATCATATTATTTTTGAAAAACGTCCGGATAACAAAAGAAGGGATTCGGTACGTCAGATAGTTCGAAATATAGCGGCTGTTATCCAGGATAAATTGAATGTGGTTATTCAGGGAAGCTGTATAGAGGTGTTGGCTGCACTGGCTTATAAAAAAATGTATCTGGATACCAATCAACAGAAATGGGAGGAGGAGAACAATCAGGATATAGAAGAAATTCTGGATTTCCTTCGAGACGAATTTCCAGAGGAAACACGAATTTCGGAACGGTTGATAGAATTGTTGGATAAGGTTCTGGATTTGAATGAATGCGGTATGGATACCATTTTTCTCGTTCTGAATCTGTATTTTTATAAGCCTGGAGAGTATAGAAAAAAGACAATGGGGCTGATTGTAGCACATGGCTACGCAACAGCCAGTTCAATAGCAGACTGTGTGAATCGACTGTTGGAATCTTATGTGTTTGATGCCATCGACATGCCGCTTGATGTAGAAGCATGTGAAATTGCAGAGCATGTGCAAAAGTATATTCGTGAATACGCAATGGCTGATAATCTGATACTCCTGGTCGACATGGGCTCCCTGGAGGAGATGGTCAAGGAACTTCAGTTTCAGGGAACGATGCAACTTGGAATTGTGAATAATGTGTCGACCCGCACAGCTTTGGATATTGGCAACAGGATAGTATGCTATGAAAATATGGAGGAGATTTTGAAAGAATCCTGTAAAAACAGCAGCTGTACGTATAGAATTCTTGTGGGTCAGAAAAAAAAGGACGCAATTCTATTTACCACAGAGGCGGGAGAACATACGACAGAACGTGTGCTTCGTTTGTTTGAAAAAAGTATTCCGAAAAGAATAGATGTAAAGCTGATTGCCTGTGATAAAGATGTGATACTACTTGAAAAAGATAGAAATCCGATTTTGCAGGAATATAATCCGTTGTTTATTGTTAGCACGATGGAAAATCAGGGCGCAGAGGTTCCACAGGTTCTGCTGGAGGACGTAGTTGCATTTCAGGATTTTGATATGTTAAAACAAATTTTGCGGCGATACTTCAATGAGAAAGAACTGGAAGTTTTTAATCAGAATTTACTCACTAATTTTTCACTGGAGAATGTGATTGAAAATATCACCATATTGAATCCCAATGTACTGATGGACTTTATTAAACAGGCTATACGAAATCTGGAGTATCAGTATCATTTGAACTTGAATGGAAAGACACAGGTTGCGCTCTATATTCATACCTGTTGTATGGTGGAGCGGTTGGTTACAAAAGTTTATTGCGATACGCATTTTGGACTGGAAAACTTTATTGAGAAGCAAAAGGAGTTCATACGGATATTTAAGAACAGTTTCCGGGAAGTAGAGGAACATTATCATATAGAAATACCAGTGGGTGAAATCGCTTATATCTATGATTATATTCAAAATGGGAATCAGAAAGGGACGAAAAATGAATAAAACAATGGAAGAATATATTCGGGAAGCCCCGGATAGCATTCGTAACAATATAGAACGAAGAAGCTTTCTTACCAGTGGACTTTTTGAAAAAATAGCAGAGAGCGGATGTCATGAAATCTGTATGGTAGCTTCCGGGTCTTCCTACAATGCAGCCCTGTGTGCCCTGGAAGGAATGAAAGTCATGAGTGGGATGAAAATTCGCATCATTACTCCATTTTACTTTCTGGAATATGAAGAAAGCAACACAGAGACTTGTTATCTTTTGATATCACAGAGTGGTTACAGCACAAACATTCTGAAAGCGCTGGACGATGCTGAAAGACGACAGATTTGTTGGTATGGGATTACAGGTCATACAGAATCCGATATGGGACTTTATAGAGAGAAAATATATGATTACGGACTGGGAGAAGAGACGGTTGGCTATGTGACAAAAGGAGTTGTTCTTCTGAGCTTATTTTTATTTCTTCTGGCGATTCAACTGGGAGAACGGAAAAAGAATTTAAGTAAAACTGCAGAAGAGTGGTACAGGCATCTGTCTCTGTGTGCCAGGTATTCCGAGAAAATGTTTTTCTATACAAAAGATTTGTATGAAAAGCACAGAAAAGAATTTCTATCCATGCAGACTGTTATTTTATGTGGAGGAGGAGCAGCATGGGGAACGGTATGCGAAGGAGCTTTAAAATTAAGTGAGACGCTCAGAATCCCCTGTATTTGCTGTGATCCGGAAGAATTTTTGCATGGACCGTATTATCAGATAACCCCTAATTATACAATTTTTCTGGTGGGAGATAAAAAATCGGGGTTTGAAAGGATACGCGCGATAACAAATGGATGTCGAGAGGTAACGGAGCATGTATTTACGGTCGGGTTTGAAGAAAAGGAGGCAGAGTTTTGTAAAGAAGAGATAGCATGGCAAATAAAGCCACTATACCAATTGGTTTTCTTTCAGGAAATTGCGTATCTGGCCAGTGAAGAACTTGACAGTAAAAGATTACATCCATTGGCAAAGGGAATGAAAAAATGGGTTCAGGCAAAATCGGAAAATTATAAAAGAGGCAGGTAAGAACATGAGTAAGATCATACTGGCAAGTCATGGAAAACTGGCAATGGGAATGTACGATGCAGTAAAACTTATTTTGGGTGAGCAGCAGGATGTAAAAATTGTGAGTGCTTACGTCGGTCCTGAATCGTTAGAGGAAACAATTACAGAAGCATTACCGGGGAATCCGAATGAGGAGGTGCTGGTAGTGACGGACGTATTTGGAGGAAGTGTGAATAACGCATTTTTGGTGAAACTAAATGATTATCCAAAGATGCATTTAATGACGGGCATGAATTTAGGCATGCTTCTGGAATGTTTCAGCAGGAGAGACAATGAAAAGCTGGAAGAAACAGTGCAGTTTATTTTAAAGGCGGGAATGGAGGGATGTGTATACTGTAATACGCTTATGACAGAGAATACAGAAAACAACTTTGATTTTTAGTAGGAAGAAGGTGAAAAAATGGAGAAATTTTTCAGAGTAGATTTTCGGCTGCTGCATGGTCAGGTAGGCATGACATGGATTCCATATCTGGGGGCAGATTGTTTGTTGATTGCGAACGACCATATTATGGATAACACTTTACTGCTCACATCTATAAGAATGGCAAAACCAAGCGGTGTAAAGCTCGTGATTAAGACTATAGAGGACAGTATCGCAGCCCTGAATTCTGGCGTAACGGATAAATATCATCTGATGATTGTGGTAGACAGTATAGAAGATGCATATCGGTTATTGAAAAAGACAGGGTTCAAACAGCTGAATATTGGAGCAACGCGCTTTGCAGTTGGGAAAAAACAGGTTCTGGATGGAGTTTATCTGGATGAGCAGGACATGGGTAGAGTACGTGAACTGGCGCAGGATGGAGTACATATGGAAGTGCAGATGATTCCGTCCAAGCCAAAGACAGATATTATGACACTTATTTAATTGGAGATGGAAAGAATAGGAGGAGTACAATGCTTGTTGAAGCGTTAATCGTAACATTCGTTTATGTATTGGGAAGGTGTGAGTGGTTTTTAGGATCTTCGAATATTCGCCGCCCGATCGTATTGGGAACTATTCTGGGGATTTTGCTGGGTCAGCCAGCACAGGGAGCGATTATGGGAGCTACATTGGAACTTGCGTTTATCGGAGCGGTTTCCATTGGAGCAAGTATGCCGCCGGAAATGATTTCTGGAACCGTGTTGGGAGTCGGATTTGCGATTGTAACCGGAGGAGGCACGGAGACAGCTCTGGCCTTGGGAATTCCGATTGCGTCCCTGTTACTGGTTGTCAATACTGTATTGAATCAGCCGATTCTGATTTTAATGTGCCATCGCTGTGATCATTACGTAGAACTGGGAGATACCAGAGGGTTTGAGCGGACAGTACTGGCATCTGGCTTTATACCGACGATTATTATGGCACCGATTATATTTTGTGCGTTCTATTTTGGAACAGATGCAGTGACATCTGTACTTAATGTCGTTCCGGATTTTGTACGGAGTGGAATCAGTGTTGCGTGTGGAATGATTCCTGCGATAGGTTTTGCTATGCTGGCGCAGATGGTATGGGGAAAGAAAGTAGCGCCGTTTTTCTTCCTGGGATATTTTCTGGTGGCATATCTGGAAATTTCCACAACGGGAATTACAATTTTTGCAGTCATTATTGCAGCTCTGATTATGTTGCTTGGAAATCATGGCAATCTGCAATTGGCAGCGAATGCAAAGGAGGAGGTAGATGATAATGAGTTCTGAGAAGAATCGTATTACAAAGGCTGATTTAAAGAAAATATTCTGGCGTTCCGTTCCGACAGAACACGCATGGAATTATGAAAGACAGAGTAACTGCTCATATTGTTTTGCATTGCTTCCAATTTTGAAGAAGCTGTATCCGGACAAAAAAGATTTAAGCGAAAGTATGAAACGGCATATGGAGTTTTTTAATACTACGCCTTATGTGGTAACATTTCCGTTGGCAATCAGTGCGGCTATGGAGGAGAAACGTGCAGAGAATCCGGATAATTTTGATACGGCTAGCATTGTAAATGTGAAAACAGCTTTAATGGGACCAATGGCAGCTATAGGCGATACGCTGTTTCACGGAACGTTACGTATTGTGGCAACCGGTATAGGAACAACACTGGCGCTTCAGGGAAATCCATTGGGAGCATTACTGTTTCTGCTGATATTTAACATACCGGCATGGGCTATTCGTTATATTATGACATTTAAAGGATACGAGATAGGAACAGGCTTCCTAGAAAAAGTTCAAAAATCCGGTATTATGGAAACTTTTACATTTCTGGCCAGCATTATTGGTTTGATGGTAACTGGAGCAATGTCTGCGGGAAGTATAGGTTTGGCTTTAAATATTAATTTTGGAACCGGGGACGCGGTGACATCTGTTCAGTCATTGATTGACGGTATTGTTCCAAGATTACTGCCTCTTGTACTGTTTGGAATTGTGTGGAAATTGCTTAAGAAAAAGAAAGTGAGTCCGTTGGTGATGATGCTGGCGATGATTGTAATTGGAATTATCGGAGCGTATTTTAACATTTGGGGCTAGAGAAAAAACACGTCCGGCTGACAGAACTGATGTCAACCGGACGTGTTTTTTGAATATGATTTTCAAACTTCAATCAGGCGATAATCTTCAGCTGCACCTGGGGCAGAAGCTCCTTCACGTCGGTTTCCCGGGCAAGCAGGGTACCCTCCTGCCGTACAGAGCCGGCCGCGCAGGCCATGGCATAGCGGAGCATATCGGCGGTGTCCAGACGCTTCCGGAGGGCATAGCACATGCCGGCCACCATGGAATCACCTGCGCCGGTGAGACCCTTAGCTTCCACCGGAACGGCTTTGGCCCGGTAAGTATGTTCCTTATCCAGCAGCAGGGCTCCATCTGCGCCCATGGAAATACATACGTAAGGAATGCCGCTGTCCACGACCTGGCGGGCTACCTCCAGCGGTCCCTTGCCGGACTTTAATTCACTTTTAAAGGCCTGCTCAAATTCCTTGCTGTTGGGCTTGATCAGGAAGGGCTTTTCCTCCAGACCCAGCAGGAAGGGCTCTCCGGCGGTGTCCAGTACCGTTTTGACGTCCTTTTTATGGGCAGCCGGATCAGTCTCTGATAGATATTGGCAGGAACGCCGGGCGGCACACTGCCGCTTAAGACCAGAATGTGGGTGTGATCCAGACGGACATCGATCTCGTCCACCAGCTTCTCGATAGAAGCAAAGGGGACGTTGGGTCCGGCCTCGTTGACCTCTGTCATGATGTGGTTAGACTGGTCAAAGAGCTTGATATTGGTCCGGATAGCGCCCTCAGAGCGGACAAAATAATAGGGCAGTCCTCGGGCGGTCAGGGTATGCTCCAGGAAGCTTCCGTTATCCCGGAAATTCAGACCCATGCACATGGTTTCTTCCTTTAGATTATTCAATACGGTACTTACATTCAGTCCCTTTCCGGACAGATCCACACGGGTATTCTTCACCTGGTTGTAAGCGCCGATTTCCAGATTATCCAGATAAATCGTTTTGTCAATACAGGGATTTAAAGTTACAGATAAGATCATATAAGATACCTCACTTATTCGGATATTTCACGCATTTCCCTCTTTCCCTATTATAGAAAATACAGAAAAGAAAGGTAAACGGTAGATAGTACGTACCTCGACTGCAAGGGAAAAATGTGTGATAATAGACTATATTTGTATCACGAGTATCAAAAGTTAAGTTTCAACTTTTGATACCGCTATCAGGAGGTAAGTCTATGAGTTCAGAAACAAGCGTGGTGGCTGAGCAGTGCCGCCTCCGGGAATGGGCCGCACAGATCCGGGACTGCCAGAGTCGCCCGGCCGGTATGAGCATTGTCAGCTGGTGTGCCTGTCACGGCATTACAAAAGCGAATTATTATTACCGGCTCCGCCGTGTAAGAAAGGCCTGCCTGGAAGCTGTCCGGGCGGAAATGCCTGCACAGCAGATGGTTCCTGTTCAGCCCGAACTTTTACAACACCAGGAACAGATTGGCAGAAACCTACGGCCGGGACTGGATATTTCCATAAAAGGGTTCTCCATCCATGTGGCAGAATCCACGTCCATGTCCCTTCTGGCAGATGTTCTTAAGGTGGTGCGGCATGCTGAATGACGCCACGTGTTTTAAAGCCGTTTATATCGTCTGCGGGTACACGGATCTGCGGGCGGGAATGGATCGGCTGGCAGCGCTGGTGGAGGCACAGACTGGCAACAGACCCTACGTGCCGGATACCCTTTACCTTTTCTGCGGACGGCGCACGGACCGCATCAAAGGTCTCGTATGGGAAGGGGACGGATGGCTCTTATTATATAAGAGACTTTCAGAAAGCCGGTTCCAATGGCCCCGCAGTCCGGAGGAAGTATGCTCATTGATGCGTCAGCAGTTCCGCTGGCTGATGGAAGGGCTGACAATCACACCAAAGAAGTCTGTCAGGCAGGTGGAACCACCGGAATATATGGGATGACATTGTGCAAAACAGAGAAATTTCTGAACGGTTCCGCCATTTCCGGGGCTTGTGCATTCCGGCAGTATACAACCAGCCGTGAACGGAGGAAAAGCATGTCAGGCGGGCGTCATATGGATTCGTGTCATTTGAAAGCCTCCATAAAAATCTGCTCATCACAAGCCATAACCCGCAGCCAGAGGCATGGGCATTATGACGGATGCCGCCGGAGAACCGATTCGCAAAAAAATGCGGATTTCTGGTATAATCTCGTTTTTGACACTTTAAGAATCAAGTAAGTGCCACAATCCCTCATAAATACTGGGACGGTGGCACTTTATGCTGTATGCATGAAATATAGTAATGTTTTATCTTCGCTTACTTTTTTTCTGAATTCCTTTCATTTTCCGTTTTGTTATAAACTGATAGTCCGTCCGGAATCCACATGTCTCATGAAGGTCATCCGTTATCTTCTGGCGCTCATATACAGGCATAAATCCCTGTTCTTCTACATCTGCAAATTTTATGTTTCTTAAGGTTTGAAGTAACTGTTCCGTGGTATAAGCGTCCTTCAGAGAACGCTTTAATAACCGAAAATGAAGCAGAGATAGAAAACATGTGAGAAAATGCGCTTTGATACGGTCTTCACGGGTCAGATAGACCGTCCTTGCTTCAAAATCTGTTTTCATAGTCCTGAAACAATCCTCAATCTGCCATCTTCCCTCGCTGACTTTTAATATATCTGCAACGTCATCATCCAGAAGGTCTGTACAGACGGCGTAAAGCCCGTCATACATTTCTTCTTCGGCAATCTTATCCAGATCGAGATAGTAGTGGATTTTCGCTTTCTCGCCTTCTTCAGTCGCAGCGATTTTATTTACAAATCTTGCAGGGTCATTCGGGTTTTTGCGTTGCTTTTTCAAAGTGCCATTGGCAACCATCTTTTCTGCCCTGGCGATCTGCTCCACACGGACCGCCTTCTGATAGGCAGCATACTTTGGGGAATATGTGATGATCAGCCGTTGGTGTAGTTTTTTTGTTGTAAACGGTTCATCTTTGTAATAGAGTTGGTCTTTATCATCTTCTGACAGTTTCGTGATATCCACAGACGCATCATCTGACAGACGCTTGAAACCGCTCCTGCTCAGTGCCCATGTCCGATCCTCGGCAGGGAGTTTTTTAATCGATTGGGTTACAATAAATGAGCGCTGCCCCATGTGGTTGAATGCCCGGTTGTCTTCGGACGCAAGGCCCGCATCACTGCAATAAATAAACTTTTCACATCCGAACTGCTGAAGGATCTTGGCCTCCAGGGGCTTTAGTGACTTTTGCTCATTTTGGTTCCCTGGAAAAAGGGAAAAAGCTAACGGTAGTCCATCACCGTCCGTAAAAAGCCCCATCTGAATAATCGGGTTAGGCCGGTGTTCTTTACTCTTGCCATATTTTTTATCTCCGTCCTCCTGTTCAATCTCAAAATAGTAGTTCGTACAATCGTAATAAAGAATCCGATC
>CAJTAK010000003.1:207500-390588 GCA_910574255.1 Clostridia bacterium | reverse complement strand
AGATCATACTCGAACTTATAGCGGCTTTTGATCTTCCGGCATATGGAATCCATCTTGAGGCCATAGTAAACGGACTGGAGGAAAAGATAGCCGCCGGTGAAAAGTTTCTGCTTATGATAGTCCATGAGTTTATTGGAATGAAAAGGAACCATGACAAGAGCATCTTCCTTTTCGCTTTTGTATCTCGCCGTTTCAAGGCGGGCCTGTTCATTAGCCCAGGCCAAGACCCCGTCCCTGTCAGTATGGAGACGCTTTGACAATTCAGCCAGAGTGCCAAGCTTGCGTATAGTTTTTGAAGTGCTTTTTCCCTGCGCATTTGTATACGACTGGGTAATATAAAAGGATTCCGAATTTTTGGATTTAGATGTTGTCACCCGCATGATAATCACCTCTGTTATCAGTATACCACAAATCACTAAATATTACTAGATAGTAAAACAAAAAAGTTGACAAAAAAATAAGCCTATTACAAGGCTTAAAGGTACTTTTTTGATTACTGATGTGTCAAACACCCGAGTTTCTTGCATGAAAATAAGATACTGGCATAATCAAATCGCATGAAAAAAGTACAGAACAAAAGTTCGATTTTGGTCTGTACTTTTTTTGCGTTATGTGTTATAATGAAAAACCAAATGACTGGATAATACTATCTGTACTGGCTGGTGTTATTCAGTGTTGTTTCGTTTCAAAAATACGGTTTTGTGACCTGCATTCGTGTAATTGCTATTTTAACGCTTATTCGCCAGCTTTGCAAGCCCCTTTTACACGAATCGAAAATCAAATTACACGAATTTCGGGCGAATAGGCAAACTTTTTTCGGTCACAAATTGGAGGTTTTCATATGCCAGAGTTCAAATTACAAGCCCCCTACAAGCCCACAGGCGATCAGCCGCAGGCCATCGCCGAGTTAGTCAAAGGCTTCAAGGAGGGCAACCAATTCCAGACTTTACTAGGGGTTACGGGTTCCGGCAAGACATTTACAATGGCGAATGTTATTCAGGAATTGCAGAAGCCGACGTTAGTCATCGCCCACAACAAGACGCTTGCGGCGCAGCTTTACGGAGAATTCAAGGAGATGTTCCCTGAGAATGCAGTAGAGTATTTTGTGTCCTACTAAGCGAATGGGTTTTTGAAACTACATCTAGTATTATTTAGTTTTATTTATACCATATATTGTGGACTGAATGGACTGTATGGATAAGAAAAACAAGGTGGAATCATAGGAATTGTGAACAAAATTCGTCGTGGAAAGTATTTAAAAGAATAATATAGGAGCTAAATGATGATCTACAAGGCATAGGAAATTTGTCTTGTAGATTTTTTTATAGAAAACTATGAGAAATGAGGAAAACATTATGTCAGAATATCAATTAGAGATCAAACAGATCGTGGACTATCCACGTTGCCGGATCTACCGGCACTTTATCCAGAACTTAATGGCAGACCGGAGCATTTGCGCAGGCGGGGGTTCCGGTCTTTTTTATTACACGGTGCTTTGCAACTATGCAAATTTCCGCACTTCTTATCTCCGCATAGACGGTATCGGCTATACCGTATACCCCGGTGAGTGGATCTGTACCGTGAAGGAACTGACTGCATGGTTCCGTACCCGTTTCCAGCGCCAGGCAGTCTCCATCCTGGATGAACTGCAGAAACGCCATCTGATCTCCTATCTTTTCCTTGACCGGGGAAAGGTGGTCAAATATAAGGTCCGGGACTGGAAAAAACATAATACCGTGCTGGACTACAACTGCCCCTGTCAAAAAGATACGGGCTTTTTCTTTATCCCCACTGTGGTTGCAACAGAACTGGTCAGCGCCGGCCGCTGCTCCGAAATGGATATCCTGCTGGATCTGTGGATGTCTGCTGTTTACAATGACAGCCAGGTGCAGGGTTCGGAGATTGGCCCGGTGGTCTATTTCCGCAACGGCACCGGCTCTCCGCTGGCAGCTTACAGTGAAATGGCTGTCCGCTGGGGCATCTCCAAAGCTACAACAGGGCGTGTGCTGAAAAAACTTGCTGACATGGACTATATCTCCTTAATGTCATTCCCCGGAAGAATGGGCAGCGTGATCTATCTGCACAGCTACCTTTCCACTATGTTCCAGATATCAGATGTCCTTGTTGACAAAGAGGAGGTTGCTATGGTCCTGAAGATCAATCTTACAATGCCGGATGAAACAAATCCGCAGGAAGATCCTGGTGTTACAGAGCATGAGGTATGCGTTTCAGAGGAATTATCCAGCGTTTCAAAATCGAACATGGAAACTGTCATCACAAAAGTGGCGCAGATCCTTGATGCACAGGGCATTTCCTGTTTCCGGTGCCCGAAATCCATATATAAGTTATATCCTTTATCTGACGCCTGCAGGGAAGAGTATATATCCCACATGCAGAAGGGGGCTGTACGGTTCGGGATGACCGTATTCTGTGGGGAGGACAAGCCGGTCTACACCTTTGAGCTGACGCTCTCTCCCACTGAAAAAGACAGGGAAGGAGGTGCCAGGGCATGAAAAAGGATCAGGAAGAAATGAACATTGCCGATAACCCGCTGTACCATGATACCTGGAAGCTGCTGAAGAAATACAGGGATGTGGTGTGGAGCCTGGAGCTGTCCGTCCAGCAGGTGCGGAGCCGGTTTGAGATCGAGTATGGGAGTTCCATCGAGGATTTTCTGGAGTCTGTCTATGTGGCTGGTATAGACCTGTCAGATCGTAGCATTGAACATCATGCCAAATGTATCGAGCGGAGCCATCGGATGCTGAAACTTCTGGATACCTCCATCGACCTGCTCCGTACCAAGCATAAAAATGGTGAGAGCTATTACTGGCTGCTGTATTACTCCTTCCTCTCCCCGTAGCAGCTCCGAAATGTGGAGGAGATCATAGAGAAACTGCGCCCCCATATCCGGGATATCAGTTTCCGTACCTATTACCGCAGGAGGCGGGAGGCGATTGACGCGCTTAGCTCTATCCTGTGGGGGTATACGTCCAAAGACAGTATCGACATTCTGGAGAAGTTCTTTCCGGACGATAAGGATGCCGGGGAACAGAAATAAGCAGTTATATGATATTTACAGGCAATCAGGCCGGATTGGAGGAAATATATGATAACATTGACCGAGGATGAAAAGAGGATGGTGTTCCAGCTGGAAGGCTGCCATAGGTATGATGCAGTACAGGAGATTGCTGTGCTCTGCCGGTATACCCGTGACCATGATATAAAAGCAACTGCAGAAAATCTGTTAAAGAAACTTCGTGAGCTTTCGGAAGATGACTGCAGGGAGCTGATCTGTGACATTCAGAGAAATTATCACCTTCCCTGGAAAGCAAAGACCGTTGGGGAGATGATCGCTGTGGCAAGGCAGGAGTCCGGCGCCCGGAAACTGGAAGGGCATGACATCATGGCACTGGAACGCTTTGACCCGGAAGTGACGCATATGATTGTGTTTGATGTGCTTTCGACAGAGTCTCCCGTAGGAGATAAAGGTGAACGGATGAGACTGTTTCTGACCGAAGCCGGATATAAAAAGGCGTTGGAGAATCAGAGCAGGTCTTTCATCCGGATTCTGAATCATGCAAAAGTGTTACAAGGGCATTTAAGGTATGACCAGACAGGTGGAGAGTTATAAATACCTTCGTTTCTGAAATCTACACTGTTCAATTATGGGGGATAGGGTTGATAATGTTTGCCGGTCCTACCTTTTGAGGTAGGGCTGGCATATTTTAGGTAGAGACATGGATTACAAAGGGATAAAAACAATTTCTTCATAGATGAACAAAATAAAAATGTATAAAAATATAAAATTTCAATAAAAATAACTATGCAAAACAAGAAAATATGAAATTACATGTTGATTTTTTGTAAAAATGGATTATAATGTATGTGAGGATAATGCTGGATTATGGATGTAAAACCTAAAATGAGGAGATTATTATGCTGATACAATTTAATTTTAAAAATTTTAAATCTTTTCGTGATGAGGTATCTTTGGATTTGACGGCAACGAAGATAACAGAACACGAGAATCATGTAGCAGAAGCGGCGAATGATAAACTTTTAAAGGTGGCGGCTATCTATGGCGCCAACGCAAGTGGAAAGTCTAATGTGTATGATGCCTTTGAATATATGACTTACTATGTAGATGAATCTTTTAAATTCGGTGATGAAGAAGAACGGCGCAGGAAAACGGGAGATTCTTATCTGAAAGTGACGCCATTCCTTTTTGATGAAAACAGCCGTGACGAGGAAACCACCTTTGAAGTGTTTTATGTTGACAATTCAGAAGATACGGGCAAGACATACCAGTATGGGTTTTCTTTGAAAAAGGACGAAGTGGTGGAGGAATGGCTCTATTCCAAAGCAAAGACGGCAAGAAACAAGTACCGGACAATCTTCTACCGTAAAAAGGGCGAAGAACTGGAGATGAACGGCTTTTCCAAAAATCATGTGGAGAATATCAAGGCATCTCTGAATAAGGAATCCCTTATTGTATCTTTGGGATCGAAGCTGCGGATAGCCAAACTGAAAAAGGTGAGGGACTGGTTTTTGAATAATGAGATTGTAAACTTTGGCGATCCGGCAGAGAACTTTTTCCTTTCCAGAGTTTTGCCGGAAGGGTTTATAGACCGAAAAGAGGTGCAGGATAATGTGGTGGAATATTTTGCATCTTTTGACGAGGCGATACAAGATTTTAATGTAGAAGAACTTCCCCAGGAGGATGAAAAAGACAATAGCAAAAGCTATAAGATTGATGCCTTGCATAAAATGGGTGACAGTGGGAAAATGGCTTCTATTCCGTTAAAACAGGAATCCAGCGGAACACTGAAGATGTTTGCCCTGTATCCCTCTTTAAAGGAGGTGCTGGACCAGGGTTCCACGCTGTTTATTGATGAGTTGAATGCCAGACTACATCCATTGTTGGTAAGGAATATCATATTGACTTTTCTTTCGCCGGAAATCAATACTAGGAATGCGCAGCTGGTTTTTACAACCCATGACATCTGGCAGTTTTCCAATGAATTGCTACGGCGGGATGAAATCTGGATGGTTAATAAAAACCGGGACGGAGTTTCGGAACTGTACTCTCTGGTTGAGTTTAAGGACGAAGAGGGGAACAAGGTACGGCGGGACGAGGCTCTTGCAAAGAATTATCTTACAGGAAATTATGGAGCGATTCCAGCGTTAAAGCCTATGAAGATGTTGAAGGGGAGGGGAGCGGATGGCAAATAGGGGGAAAGCGGCAGGAAAGAAAACCACTGCCGCCGGAAAACCCAGCGACAGTCGAGCCGGAAAAAGGCGGGACAGAAACAAACGAGTGGGAGCCAGGGTTCCCGAACTGGGATATTATCTGATTGTGACGGATACGGAAGAAACGGAGAAGAATTACTTTGAGGGGCTGCGGGACAGTATTCCGGCTGAGCTGAAAGACCGGCTTGTGATAAAGGTGGAAAAGGCCAGAACGGTAGAACTTGTGAAGAAGGCTCTGGAAATGACAGGGCAGGAATCACAGTATCGAATTCCGTGGATAGTTTTTGATAGAGACCAGGTAAAGGATTTTGACGAGATTATTCAGACAGCGGAGAAAAGCGGTGTGGGTGCGGGATGGTCTAATCCCTGTTTTGAGATATGGATGTATGCGTATTTTGGAGAGATGCCTGTGATTAGGGAGTCTTTTACCTGCTGTGATCGGTTTGCTGAGAAGTTTGAAAAGATAACGGGGCAGAAATATTCCAAGAACGACAGGAGTATTTATCAGAAGCTGGTGCAGCATGGAGATGAAAAAAAGGCGATTCAGCTGGCGGAGAGATGTTATAAAAGATGTGTGGAAGATGGAAAACGAAAACCATCGGAGATGTGGCCGGCTTGTAGGGTGCATAGGTTGGTGGAAGAAATACAAGAAAAAGTAGTTTCAAATTATAATAATTAAGGAGAGAAAAGATGAAGCTAAAGAAACAATTTGCGGACTTTTACAAAGAGATTAAAATTGATGAGGAAGTCGAAGATTTGAAGGAAAAACGGGAAGTGTTGCAGGAAGATATTGAAAACAAACTTCCTAATGAATTAAAGAAGCATGGTATAGACTTAAAAAAGAGTGAACTTAAAATTTTTGACCAGGGTAGCTATAAACTTAATACAACAATTTCAAATGATTATGGAAGTATAGATAGAGATGTGGCTGTAATGTTTCCATTAAATATAGTTGAAAATTCTGATCCCAGAAAGATTAAGGCATATGTCAGAGATGCGCTAAAACATCAGAATAGAACTTTAGATATCAAGGAACCCTGTGTAAATGTATCATATATCGAAAATGACGAGGAATGGATGCATATAGATTTACCGGTTTATGCTCAATATGATGGAAATGTTTATTTGGCAAGAGGAAGTGAATTTGCAAAGGAAGGGAATTATAGCTGGGAAGATGCCGATCCAGAAGGATTAAATGAATGGCTGCTGGGAAAAATCACGGGAAACGATCAGCTGAGAAGAAATATTCGATATATTAAGAAATGGAAACAGGAAAAATACCATGATTCATCATTGGATCATGAAGTTCCACCAAGTATAGGCTTGACCTTGCTAATGTGTGAACATTTTGTTCCTTCAACAAGCTCTGAAGGAGATGATGATTTGCTGTCTTTGAGAATGTCAATTCAAAATATATTGAACGAGTTTGATTTGACATATGATTATTCTGGCAATCTCATTAAAGCAGACATTACATATGAGCTTCCGGTAGTCCCATCCACAGATGTATTTGCTAAAATGAAAAAAAGTGATTCATATGTAATTAAGTTTTATAATCGCTTGAATACGGCGTTACAGAATTTGACGGATGCATGTAACGTGGAATCAGAGCATGATGCAGGATTAAGTGTGCAAAAAGTGCTTGGAGACAAATTCTTGGTTCCGCCAAAGCAAGTATCTATATCTACTTCTTCGAATAGAAGGGAGCATAGTTTTGGATGAAATAAAAACAATAAGAGAAATATTATCTTCTTATGATGAAATATCAAATATCAGTGATGATGGAAAGATAGTATTTTTTGAACTTTATAATAATACTTATGGGTTACTATTCTTGTCTTTGACAGATCCTCTTAGTAGACCAATAATTTTTATTAAAGACGATGAGCAATATGGCTATCCGCATGTTATGCTGTCAGAGATACCTATAAATGGAGACAATTATCGTGCCTTATGCTTGTATGAGTCAGGTACTCAGATTGAGTATATAAAAACTTACGAAGAGAAACTGATAGATGCAATAAATAGACTATTTGAACTCTTAAATTTATCTCCTTATGAGATTGAAAGAGAATTTCAGAATGAATTTCTGTTTTATTGGAATGCACAGGCAAAGGAAGAAGTAGATGTATATATACAGCCTGAAAGAACTTTTCATCGTATGAACGTGTATAGAAACAAAGACGGGATTTTTCGTTTTGTAAGTAGAAAAATAGCTTTGAATGATAAAAGTAAATATATGCACGTTCCTAATTTGAATGTTTATTATATTCCGATAATAGACAATAGAGGAATATTACCACCGCTAAAAAACAAATTATGGAATTCCAAAGTAATATTAAATATTTTCAAAGGAAGAGATTATAAAAGAATTGATTCAGAAACTTACAAGGCAATTCAAACTGAAAAAATAAATCAAACGGAAGCCATATTTATTTTTGAAATGCTTGTTGACAAACAAATAATCACCTTTGGAGCAAAAGTCAGATTTAAGAGATCATTTCACAATACGCTTTTAGAGAAAATTGAGCATTCGATTGATGAAATTGATTATTTGGAAATAAAAAGGTGTGATTACTATTTTCTTAATAAGCAAATTGGAAATGAAACATCTATAATTGGTAAAAAAATTGCTATTGTTGGAGCTGGGTCATTAGGCAGCTATATTTCTGTAGAGATGGTGAAATCAGGTATTAAGGATTTAACATTATATGATTCTGATACGGTTGAAGAAGAAAATATATTACGCCATCAATCAGATTTCTTCTGGTGTGGATGTAGTAAGGTTTACTCATTACAGTATAAGCTACAACAAATTCATCCCGAAGTTATGGTTGAAATAAAGACTGAAAATGTTACGACGAAAATATTGAAAGATGACATGAATAAATTTGATATGATAATATTTGCAGTGGGAAATAGTGATGTACAGCTTTCGTGTAATAATCTTTTGAAAAAAGAAAATTATGCAAAACCAGTTCTTTATGTTTGGCTAGAAGCGGGAGGAAGTAATAGTCATATATTGTGTGTGGATTATTCACAAAAAGGATGTTTTGAATGTCTGTATACAGATGAAAAAGGAAAACTGATGAATAATAAAGTGAATAGAATGACTGAGGAACAAGTCGAAAGTCATACTCTTAGAAACGGATGCGGTGCAACAAGAGTAGCATATGGGAGTAGTATTTTGTTAAGAACAACGAGCGTAGTTTTGGATATGGTGCAAAGGGTATTTAATCATGAGATAAAAGAAAATATATTATTGAATATTACCAGAACATTGGTTACTGAGCAGAATGGAAAATTTATTGAAAGTAGGTGTAATTGTTGCGGTGATCCGGATTGAAAATAAATGTGTAAAAATGTTATTGCCAAATAAAAAGGTGGTAGATATATTACCGGAAATTTTTGGAGAGATAAAAAAGTGGCTTCAAACAAGTAAAGATGCTCCAGAAAGTGGAGGATATATCATTGGTTATCAGCATGGCAAGACAAAAAATATTTCTCTGGAAGGGGTATCGCATCCATATTTATTAGATATAAGGAACCGTTTTCGATTTGACATAAAAGATCCCAGGCATAATATTTTTTTAATGAAGGCTAAATTAAGAAAAAGCTACTACATGGGTGTTTGGCATACGCATCCACAAGTGATGCCGGAACCTTCATCTATTGATTGGAATGACTGGTATAAAACATTAGATATTGATCAAACAGCATGTGAATATGCATTTTTTATAATTGCAGGAACTACCTATATAAGAGTGTGGGTTGGCGATTTTCAGTCAAAAAGTATTAACGAAATATATGAATGTGAGAAAGTAGGTGATTTATATAAAAAGGTTTGATTTTAAGAAAATGTTTAAAGCAATATTGGGGGTTTTGTCTATACCATTTTCGTCCATTGGCATAATAGAGATATTGCATATTAAAGAAATTATAGATGATACATGGATAAAGTTATTAGGTATAGATCAAGACACAGGATTGTATTATGGTTTGACAATTCTTTCAGATAAATCGAAACATAGCGATAGCCTTATGTGGGCATTGTTTTTATTCCTTTTGTTTTTGATAATTATACAAATTGCATATTTTTTATATGAGAATAGACTGGAAAGCATTTTGCTTATAGAGCATAACTCTCTTAATAAAATGTACTTTAGAATAAACAAAGAATGCAGAAATTCTTATATAATTGTTCCGTATAAATTAAATCAATATACAACATTTAATTCCAATCTTCCGCTGAAAGAAAAATTAAATATTGCTATAACAGAGCTTGAGAACCATATTGACAAAATAAATGATAAAATAGGAGAAGGAAAGTATTGGGCAGGTTATGCAGGTATTGCAAACATACCAATGACATTTATGTTGGGTTTTGAACTGGGGGATGAAAACAGAAAATTACTTTTCCATAAATATCATGGAAGAAAGACATCGGCAAAATTAAAGGATGATTCATTTCACCTATTGAAAGATGATGAAAGGAGGTTTGTCTTCAAAAATGAAATAATTGAAAAATCAAATTTAGAGAAAAAGGGAAAACTTCTTTTGCTAATTGAATTAACACAGCCAATAAGGGAAGCGGATTATAAGGCTATTCAGGAAGAAAATGATTATATTATTAAATTTCACATTGCAGATACAATAAATTATGATGTTGTTGATTCAAGTAGCCAAATTGATGAATATACAGATGAAATTTTGCACTGGGTTGCAGAAAATCAAAAGAATCCTAAAATAGTACAAATAAAGATATGTATTGCTGCGTCAAGTGCTTTCATATTTGCATTAGGAATGAAGTTTAGCAAAACTCAGAACAAAGAAACAGTAATTTTTCATTATGAAAAGGATACATATCCTTGGGGAGTTAATGTTCATAAAAGGATACCAGTTATTATAAAGGAAGTATGAGTATAAAATGAGAAGCACGATAAAATTGCAACAATTCAGTCGTGCTTTTTTATAATAATTTAGACGAGGGAGTAGTATGGGAGAAAGAGTGGATACCTGTATGCTGAAGGAATATCTGGAAAAAAACTATGGTTACGATGAACCAATTTTCATTAACGAGATCCGGCTGAATGGGCTTAATGACAATACCTTGCACCGGTATTTCAAACGGATGCTGGGGGCAGGCGACCTGGCCCGTTTTGATACGGGGATTTATTATCTCCCCAAAGCGCCACGGCTACTGAAAAAAAGTTATTTAGATCCCATGAAAGTCATTATGCGCAAATATATCCAAAGTACAACAGAAATCTATGGATACTTCGCCGGAGCCACTTTTGTCAATCAGATTGGTCTGACAACCCATATGCCGGCAACACTGGAGATTGTAACGTCAAAAGAATCGACAAAGGGGCGTACCGTTACTGTAGGCTCCCAAGCCGTCCGGCTGAAGCGGCCTGCCACGGCTATAACATCGGAAAACGCCGGGCTGCTCCAGTTTCTGGATGCCGTTTCCCAAGCAGAAAAATATTCAGAGCTCTCTGATTCGGAAACAGGGATTC
The DNA here is from genome assembly GCA_910574255.1 of Clostridia bacterium. GTDB lineage: Bacteria > Bacillota > Clostridia > Lachnospirales > Lachnospiraceae > Laedolimicola. The sequence continues at coordinate 379,819 of CAJTAK010000003.1, read as the reverse complement.
TTCTGAAAAACTACGCGAAACAGCAAAATTACAGTAAGGAGCTTCTTTCTGGCGTGCTGTCTGGTATTACGGGGGCTACTGCAAAAAAACTGATTGAGTGGGGAATTATTTATGAATTTACATTATGACCATGAAGCGTTTAGCAGGGGTATGATTATATGTCCTGCACTCCATTCGTTCCATAAAAGTTAACAAAGTGCTCCATTTAATTTCCAACTTAGTAGTGCAACTGCAAAATTCCATCTATGGAGGATAAACAGTATGAAAAAAAGTTATTGTTTTATCAATTTTATTTATTATATCACTTGGAGTATTGGCATGGTTTTATAGATATTACAACCGAAAGAGTAACGACAATCTTCCTTCTCTTTCTTTGATAGCACAGATGGAAGAGGTAGATGTAAATGAATTATTAGATGGATATAGTAGAACCCAATTAAGATCCGTTTGGGATGAACCAGATTTTATCAATTCAAATAAAGATGTGTGGGAAATAGATGAAAGAACAACACTTATAGTTAGTTATAACAATAAAGATGAAGTGGTTATTTGCGGATTTTCTATTGGAAATTGATGTATGAGACTGAGTTAAAAATGGTATTTAGGGAGAGAGGTATTGTAGATGTATGATATGTCAACAGCATTTGATAAATTTTATAGAAAAAAAGTCGTTTTACCAGCGACAATACAAAATGATTTAAGGGATAAGAAAAAACTTAATATCAAGCGATTAAAAGATGGACTATTGGAATATAACCAAGAGAAAGGCACTGATTATAAAATTAGTGAGGATCGTGTGCAAGGGAGTGTGGCAATGCACACGATTGTTCAAAATGATGAAAAAGATTATGACATTGATGTGGCAATCATATTTGAGAAGAATAATTTGAATGGACTTGGGGCAATGGCAACAAGAAATATGGTTGCTGATGCATTAAAAAGGAAAACTAAACAGTTTAATGCGGAACCAGAAGTGAAAACGAGCTGTGTTCGTATTAAATATGAAGAAGGATATCATATTGATTTTGCTGTTTATAGAAGGTATAAAGAAAATGAGGAAGATACAGAGTATAAGTATGAACATGCTGGAGCAGAATGGTCAGAGCGAGGAATTAGGGCACTTGAAGATTGGTTTAGTAATGAGATAAAAGAAAAAGGAAAAGATTTACGCAAGGTAATTCGTTTCTCTAAAATGTTTTGTAAATCACATGAATCGTGGGCAAATATGCCAAGTGGATTGATTCAGACCGTATTATGTGATGAGCACTTGACTGATGATGTAAGAATAGATGAGTTGTTTTATAATACAATGAAGAAAATTACTTCTAGGATAGAAAATAGTGTGGAGGTTAATGCTCCTGTTGATAATGATAGGCCGATTGTTACTAGAGATAGTGATCGAACAAAGATGACAAATTGGAAAAATAGATTATCTAAAAAGCTACAAGAATTAGATGTTTTGTTTGATAATGATTGTACATATTCTCAAGCTACTGCAGCATGGGGAACATTTTTCAATCATAGTTATTGGGATGAATTAGCAAATGTAAGTATAAGTGAGAGTTTCAGTATATGTAAATCATCAACGTTTACAGATACTGAAGAATACATTGATGAAATGTATGATATAGATGAGAGGTATGATGTTATTATAGATTGTAAAGTAAAAGGGAATGGCTTTACATTGATGCCTATTGTTGAATTTCTTAATAAATATGCTTTTAGATTTGGAAAATTTATTCCACATCATTTCTCTGTGACAGCTAAGATAGCTTATACTACGGCACCATCATATGATAAAGTTTTATGGAAAGTTAGAAATGTTGGTGAAGAAGCTGAGAAAAGGAATGATATACGAGGTCAAATTTTAGATAGAGGTTCCGCAATTACTGAGAATACTTTATTTGAGGGCAATCATTATATAGAATGCTATTTGATAAAGAATAATGTTTGTATTGCAATAGGACATGTACAGGTTCCAATTGGAATTTCATAAAAATGGAGATAATAGAAGGCGGGAGATAATTGAAAGCCAAAATACTAAAATGTGTTGCTTTATTAGTTTTATCCGTAGTGGCAATCTTGATAATGGTAATTTTTGAAATAAATGATTTGCCTGTTGGCAGTTCTTTAGGTGGGTTAGTTGCAGGATTTACATTGGAGCCTCTTTGGGCAAGCATTGTCGATTTTACAGATAATACAAGTTGGAAAGCTTCTCAAAGAAAACTTCAGCGGGGGAAAATTATTGATAAAAATACAGAAGTGAGAATTTCATTTGCATATTTATTTAGGATTAAAGTTAATGGAAAATACTTTTTAGTAAGGAATGAACGTGGGACAGGCAAATATCAGCCTGTGGGTGGTGTATATAAAGTACATTCGGAAGAAGCGAATTATTTAAGACAAAATTTTTTTGCCGAAGATGATAATAAAATTCCAGTAGATGAATCATCAAAAGGAGATTATAGACTTCGATTTAAAAATCGGTATTTACGAAGATTTGTAAGAAGGTTTGATGAGACATCAGATAGAGAAATGATAACTGATTTGAATCGTGAATTTAAAGAAGAAATATTTAATACAAGGATTTTAGCACAGGAAACATTTGGGACACTGACTTATACTTATTGTGGGCGCCATATGACAGATTTTAGGTATGGGGAACATTTTCAGTGTTATGAATTGCTTTTGGCGGACGTTGTCCAAGTTGAATTGACTGAGGAGCAGGAGAAACAATTTATAACATTGATGGGAGAAACGTCAGATAAATATATATTCGCATCTGATGAAGAAATAAAATCTTTGGGAGTAAAAGCAGGTAGCAATGAGCTGGCAGAAAAGATAGGGGATCATACAAAAAAGATATTGATGGAGAATGCGAATTCCCTTATCAGACCGAGGAAAGAAATGTATCAACATAGGAAATATACATGTTCATTTTAATATTTTTACATAGCCGATTGATTTTCAAAAACGAGAATCAATCGGTTTTTTACTATATATAGTTTCTTTTTGTTGACTGATTCCATATCTTGTGTTACACTTCCCTTGTAATTGATTTTTGTGCGCATCCTTTTGTGGATATAGTCGGAATTGCCTGTATATGGCAAACTTCCGCATTGCACACGCCGTTAAGTTTGTATGATTGTACCAGCAGTATCACTACGCCCTGTGAGTGATATACCGCTGGTTTTTATTTTGGAAAATTTTATTATCTCTTTTCAGAGCAGGAATGACACGGGTTCACAGGAAACTACGGACGCCAGGAATATCAGAGAGTCATTCCTGCTTTTTTGCTGCCTGAAAGCCGGAAGGCATATAAGGATACAACAACATTCACAAGAAAGAAAGGAAGGTGGAGAGCGATTGCGGAAAGTAAGATGGCTGGATCAGGACTGTAACAAATGTGGCAGACAGTTAAACAGCTGGGATGCCTGGTTATCGAAAACCCTGGCGTACAAATACACGTGCTGTGAATCCTGTATTGCCGGAGAATATGATATGTCGGCAGAAAGGCTGCGGGACCGCATGGAAAACTATTTTGGGATGCGTCCCTGCCAGGGATTATAAGGAGGAACAAAATGAGAGAAAAGGAATATGAGGAATACAATGCTCTGACAAAACGGCTGCTGGAGGAAGGTTATAGCGCAGAGCACCATCCAGACTATGTAAGGGTTGACATACCCATGTGGCAGGAAAAGACTCTTGATAATTATGATGGGGGCTTTACTTATGAAAAATGGTGGATATTTGAGCAGACCTTTAAGACACCCTGCGGCCTGCAGTGCAAAGGGCTCCAGTGCCACAGCAACATGAGCTACATGGGGATTGAGTGGACTTTTGAAAATGATATGGCTACCATCCACTGCCCTTATGAAAAGAAAGAATGTAAGCTGAAACATGAATATCTTCAGGAGAACAAGGTACTCAGATATGAGTGTGAGGTTCATATGGCCGAAGAAGAATATTGCTATGAAGGAAGTGTAGAGCATATCTTAAAACTGCATGATGATGAGATACGGAGACAGGAGATTAGTTTTGGACTGCAGAGGAAGGGGCGCGTCTGCCGGGAGCATATGAGGTTCAACCGGGATACACTGGAATGGGAGATGAATTATGACCCGTATTACTGCGGATTAAGCAGATGTGCAGGGATGTGTCCGGTTCTGGGGCATGAACTGGATAAGAAAAGAGGGAATGTATTTTATGATGTGAAGATATCCTATCTCAGAAATGACCTGAATGGAACACTGTTTGAGGGGCAGATAGATACCCAGATCATCAAAGGGAAAAAGCTCTTTAACCATCCGGTGAGCATGGATATCTGTAAGATATGCGCCAGGCTCTGTCAGGACAGGATAAAGGAGAGAGTGAGGAACCACTATTTTACGGAACACTTTTTCTCTGAATACTACGGCCGGTCTTTTTCCTTTGAGATCCAGAATGTCCGTGCAGAGCGCAGGGAAAGCCGGGATCTGATGCAGGACCTGGAGGATATCCGGAATGGAATCCAGATTGTGCATGCTTCCGATATGGAAAAACGGGATTCAGAGAATAAAAGGGAGAGATGGTGGCAGTCACGGGAGTCCGCAGTCAGACGCCTGGAAAAGAAACTGTTGGAGAACGGATATGAGAGCCTGAAGGAATACAGCACAGACCGGCGCCATGCAGACAAATGGCTGGGGCCAGAGAGGATAGCGGAACTGGAAAAAATGCGCCAGCTAAAAGAAAAGGAGAAAAAAGAGCAGCCGGTACAATTAAGCCTGTTTGATATGGAGGCTCTATAAGCGATAGAAAAGATGGTTGGAACCTGCAATCCTGTTTTTCTTTCCAGTATTTTTCATTCGACCACTTATACCATTTCGATTGTGAAATTCCATAGACAATGATATAATTTTCTATATTTTGTTTACCAGAGAGGATTCAGTTGTTACTTGTCAAATCGGGTACAGGCAGGCTGTTTGGGAGGCATCATGAAAGGATTTAACCGGAAAAATCAGTTCTTGTCCCTTTGTGGTCTGAATTGTGGGCTTTGCCCCATGTTTTTGAACAAAAACTGCCCCGGCTGCGGTGGAGGAGAAGGAAATCAGTCGTGCAGGATCGCAAGGTGCAGCATGGAGCACAACGGAGTAGAATACTGCTGTCAATGTAGGGAGTACCCATGTGAAAAATATGAACATATTGACGATTTCGATTCCTTTATTACACATCGCAACCGAAGGGCTGATCTGGAAAAGGTCCGGCAGTTTGGGGCCGAAGCCTACAATACAGAGCAGATGGAAAAGATGAAAATACTGGATATTTTATTGTCCGGCTATAATGACGGCCGTAAAAAGACCTTTTTTTGCGTTGCGGTAAACCTTTTGAATCTGCAGGAACTTAGGGAGGCACTCAGGGAGACCGAGAGCAGACCAGATATGGAAACCCTTACGCTCAAAGAGAAAAGTGCTTTTGCAGCAGGGGTGCTTTCGGAGATTGCATCCCATAGAAAGGTTGAACTGAAGCTGCACAGGAAAAAGTGACAATCTGGATACAGCGCTATTTGTATCAGAAACAGCTAACAGTAAAAGAGAATTAGAAAAAGTAAAGCGGAAAGGAATCATTCTATGAAGTACACATGTACGGTGATAGCAGTGGCCGACATTAAGGCTGCGAGGAAATTTTATGAGGATCTGTTTGGACTGGAAGTATTTCAGGACTACGGAAGGAATATCGCTTTTACCTGCGGCCTGGCATTACAGCAGGATTTTGACTGGCTTGTGAACCTGCCCGAAGAAAAGGTATTAAAAAAATCCAACAATGCGGAAATTGTCTTTGAGGAACAGGACTTTGACGGATTTCTGCGCAGGCTGGAAGAATACCCGGACATGGAATACCTGGGAGAAGTGATCGAACATAGCTGGGGCCAGAGGGTGATTCGTTTTTATGATCCGGACGGGCATATCATAGAGGTCGGTGAGGATATGAAAATGGTGATAAAGCGTTTTCTTGCTTCGGGTATGACGATGGATGAGATTTCTGTAAAAATGGACGCTTCCGTGGAGGACTTGACGAAACTTCTGGATAGTGAATGCATGGTGGACGAATAAGCAAATTGAAATGGATGGAGGAATTAACAATGAACAGATATGAAGAAGGAATGAAATTAATTGAAGAAAGTTGTGGCAACAAGAAAGATAACACCATTGCGCTCTCAACGATTACTACGGAACCGGGCGCTGATGGATTTCCTCGCCCTGGTGTCCGTGATGTGAGTGCTTATTATGAAGATGGCGTGTTTTATGTCACAACATCGGCAAAATCAAATAAAATGTAGCAGATCGCTCAAAACAAAGAGGTTGCGTTTTCCGTTTGCTTTGAGGGAATATACGGTCATGGAATTGGAGAAAACCTCGGATGGGTTTTGGAACCCAAAAACGCTGCCCTAAGAACGAAACTCCGTGAAGCATTTGCAGACTGGTACGATGATGCAAATAATGAGCAGGATGAAAACTGCGTTATTTTGGCAATCCGTATTACAAGTGCAACGATATTTAGAGACCATGGTGCTGTGCGTTATAAGTTGGATCTTGTAAATAAGGTGGAGGTTGAATAGTAGAATTGTAGAATGGTGGACTAACAAGCAAATCGAGAGTTGAGGAAGGGAAAGAATGAAACGAGAATTAGGAATCGCAAGGTGTGGGCTTGCCTGTTGCCTGTGTTCAGAAAATAAAAAATGCAATGGCTGCTATTCGGATACCTGTCCTGACTACATTCAATGTGAAAACAGAAAATGCGCCATGGAGAAGGAACTTCCAGGCTGTTATGCCTGTGAAATGGATTGTAAAAGAGGGTTGCTGAATAAAATCAAGCCATATGGATTTACATTATTTATAAAAAGATATGGGATAGAAAGTCTTCTTGACTGTCTTGAAGAAAATGAAAAGAGAGGAATCCTGTATCATCGTAAAGGAATTATTGGCGATTATGATGATTTTGACGATGTGGAAAAGCTGATTGAATTTATTAAGACAGGGAAACGCTAAATTCCAGTTTTTAGAAGGGTTTGGAAAAATTCATGGATATGCAGAAAGAAATATATACCTGCTCCCAATGTGGCGGTATTATTTCTATTCACAACAGAGAATGTAGTGAGTGCCAGAAAAAATGAAATAAGGAAATCCGAATGGGAGGAACACAATAAATCAGGACTTTAGGAGGTACATAACCATGAGAAATATGATTGCATACTGCGGGCTGGATTGTGAGAAATGTGATGCATATCTCGCAACAATCAATGATGACCAGGCGCTGCGTGAGAAAACTGCAAAACTATGGGCCGAGTTAAATAATGCCCCCATTCTGCCTGAACATATCAATTGTGAAGGATGTCGTGTTGATGGAATGAAAACTGTATTCTGCGATAGTCTTTGCGGAATTCGTCAGTGTGCATTGAAAAAGGGTGTGGCGACATGTGGAGACTGCCCAAACATGGAAAGCTGTCAGACTGTTGGAGAGATTATCTCAAATAACCCCGATGCTCTAAAAAATCTGAGGGGATAGACTACCGATTCGTTTGACAACTTACAGTGATCTCATTAAGCTGGAGCAGGAGGTGAAACAATGTTCAGGATAGGAGAATTTTCAAAGCTGACGCAGGTATCTGTTCGTATGCTCCGCTATTATGATGAGACAGGTATCCTGACACCGGCAGAGGTTGACAAGTGGACGGGACACCGGCTGTATTCGGTGGAGCAAATACCGCGCCTGAATAAAATCCTGTATTTGCGGGACAGCGGACTGAATGTTTCAGAAATTGCGCTTGCTTTGACGAAGGATGAGCAATCACTTCTTACGCAGCTCGACAAAAAGCGCATGGAGATAGAAAATGCAATACAGGCCGAACAGGAAAAACTGCAAAAGATCGAACTTGCAAAAAGTGAAATACAGGGTGGCAAAGGAGAGCTGCACTATCACATCTCCATTAAGCCAATCCCTGGGTATCAGGTGCTGTCCCTGAGGAGGGTTGTACCAGACTACTATTCCGAGGGTGACTTATGGAAAGAACTCTCTGCTTTTACGAGAGAGCAAAAAATAGAAATAACGGGCAGTACATTTTCTATTTATTACGATACAGAATTTCGGGAGACAGATGTTGATATTGAACTGTGCGCTCCGGTAAAGGAAATGGGGAAGGCAATAGACCCATTTTGTTTTGGCACGACAGAACCAGTCCCGCATATGGCTTGCACAATGGTCTATGGCGATTTTGCAAATATAAAAGGAGCTTATCTTGCCTTTGCCGAATGGCTGCAGAAAAACAGCGAATACAAAATGTCTGCCCCCATGCGTCAAATCGCGCATAGAGGCCCGTGGAATGAGAAGAACCCTGAAAAGTATTTGATTGAGCTTCAAATACCACTGGAACACCATAGCCATATAGAAATTGAAATGCCCCGCTAAAAATGCAGGGCATTTTTTCCCTCTTGTATCTCACATGATGTGAGGTCTTATACTGGTTTTACCAATAAGCCCCTTCCGGCGCAGCGTACTGGTCTGCGTGGTACATGCCGAAGGAAATACCTTCCGGGTGTTCCTCCGAGATCTCCGTGCCGGTGATGTGCCCGCCCCCGATCTCCACGCCTGTAAAGGATGGTACATGCTGCGCGCCTTCCTCCAGGGCGGCATAGCCCATGTAGGAATGGAGGGCCTGGGCAGCCTTTTCCCCGGTCATGGTGCCCATGGAGGAAATATTTCCGGCTGCTACTGTGCCGATGACGTTATTGGCAAAATCGCCGCCCTTTGCAACGGAAGACGCATACATGTTCCCCCCGATGCCGGCGGATATGGCAGACGCAAACCCACCGATACTACCGCCGGGAGCCTTTCCGCCCTGTCTGTTTGTTTCCGTGTGGGAGGTGGCTGTGCGGATGGCGCTGTTTGTGACCTGCCGGCTGACTACCCCCACAAGGCCGCCTGCCATAAACCCGCCCGGACTGCCGGGGCTTCCGGGTGAGCCGGAGCCGTTATTTACATGGGAAGAGCTGCTGCTGTGGCCGCCGCCGAAATGCTGGCGGGAGAAGTTGCGGACAGCGCCCACGCCCCTTGCGGCAACCAGGGCCTCCGCGATCATAGAGCCGCCTGTATGCCCCACGTTCACGCCCAGGCTGGACATGAAGGAATCAATTCTTTGCGACACTTTCAGGAATGCGATGGCGCACAGGAACCAGACCAGGACATTGCCCGATACCGCCTCCCGGCCTGCCGCATCCACCTGGGCCTGGGCGTCACTCTCCGAAAAGGCAAAGGCCGTCTGGCAGGACAGGCAGAGGAGGAGCGCCATCAGAAAGGCCGCAGTAAGTACCTTTTTATATTTTTTCATGGTTGTTGTCATTCCTTTCTGTTTTTCTCACAGTGAGAGCGGGTTTGCGATGAACGCCCCGACCATGCTTGTGAACAGCCGCAGGCACCAGGCGTTCATGAGCAGGAGGAACACCTGCCCGCCGAACATCCGGCACCAGGACTTAAAAATGTTGGAGGTGGACTGGGAGGCTCCCATGGAAAATGCCACGGGCGCTGTGTAGACCAGTACCCCCAAAAGGACATACCGCTCTGCCGCTTCCAAAAGGAGCTTCAAGTAGTTCCATGCCAGAATCAGAACGATAATCAGCGTGATCAGCGCCACCGCACCGTTGGCGCAGACACCGATGATAGCCAACATCACCGAATTAAAGTCCGCGAAACTTAAAGCAGGCAGGTCAGAATCCATGATCCAGTGATAGGGGGTTCCGCCAATCTTTAAGACAGTATCCACGATCCCGTCCGAGAAATAGGCCAGCAGGATGAAGAGGACGGAGCGGATGCTCAGGCGCACCGGGTCTTCCGCTTCTATGCCGGCTCCCAGGCCGAAGTTCTTAAACAGCTGCCATACCCAGTTTAAAAGGATGATGCCGATAGCCAGCGCCACAAAGACCTTATACATGGTCTCGGCGGCAGGGAAGTAACGGAGGAACACGGTCATGTCACAGCCCAGCGCCCCAAGGACCGAGGTGGTTATAAGGTCAAGGCCGTTCATTACCTGTTCGGCAATCCACTCCACAATTCCGTCTAAAATACCCATAAATGATCACTCCTTTCCGGCATCAGCCGCTCCACTTGCCATCCGCAAAGAACGGGGTGATGTAGGCCATGATGAACCCCAGGCCGTTTAAGATCGCCCAGGTGATGCAGATGCGCTTCAGCCATGCGCGGCTTTCGTCCACCGTGCGGCCGGAGCGGGAGAAGTTCATCATCAGCAGGGCTACCGAAGCGGTGACGATAGCGGCCACAGTGGAGATCAGTACGATCTGGTTATAGACGTCCTTCATGATCTCCGTGGCTTTCGTCCACACATCGGTGGCATAGACTGGCTGGGTAGTCATTAAGAACATCATAAAACTCAGGAAGGCATAATAGGCTGCCTTTGCGGGGGAGAACCTGTGGCGGGGCTTCTTACCTGCCGGGGCAGGCGTCTGCAGTTTGTTTTTCAGTCTCAATTTGTGGACCTCCTTTAAATAAGATTTGGTTGTGAAAGAAAAGACCATGCCACAGAGACGGGCACGGTCTTCTTTCTTTGGGCTGGCAGGCTGGGAAAAGCCGGATTATACGGTAAGAGGCGCAAAAAAAGCACCTCTCTGGAAAGGTGCCATGCCAGCCCGGATTGCTTTTGGGTGCAGTTTTAAGCATATTTAGTGTAACATATCCCTTTTTACGGGGAAAGAGCAGAACCGTGCCAATTTTGTGCGGAATTGTGCCAATTTCGTGCCAAGACTTCTAAATAGTAAAAATGAAAAATTATGTTGATAATTTGCAGAAAAAGGAGAGAGCCTCCTTTATTTATATAGCATATGGGTTGCATCCGAAACACGGAAATCCCTTTGCACCTTGACAATTTTACAGCACCGTTCAGGAGTTATACAGGCACAGACGGATAGTGTGCGATGACCATACGTGAGCCCGCCCTCTGTTTAAAAATTGCATAGCAATACCTGAAATACGCGGCAAAGATATTGGCGCAGGAAGTGACCTGATTGGGTGCGTACAAATTATGCTTCCTTAATTCAAGTAGAAAAAATATGTTAATTACAGTTGAAAAACGGAATGTTCAATGCGTATAAGATTTATATAGAGGCTTTATATCAAATACCATTCAGATACCGCTTCAACTGCAGAAAACGTTTTATGATAAGGAAAGATGCAAAGAAAAGAGAAAGAGAGGATAGACAATGGCAGCAGATGTAGATAATGAAGTGGCAGTTGATCAGCAGGTGTATTTGGCAGGCGATATTCAGCGCATGCTTGGAATAGGTAAGAGTAAGTCCTATACCTTCCTTGAAGACGTGTATAAGCAGAAGAACCCGCCATTCAAAGTTCTTAAAATCGGTAAGCTTTTCAGAGTGCCAAAACGAGGATTCGATGAATGGCTGAATGGTGGTTTATGAGCGAGGTGATTTAGTGAAACAACCAGCAACGAAAAAAGAGGTTGCTTTTTATGAAGGGAATGCATGGGTTCACAGAGTTAAACTACTGCAGCCGGATGGTTCTGTAAAGTACAGCAAGCGTGGCGGCTTTCAGAGCAAGTCAGAAGCGGAAGCAAGCTATTATAAACATGAAGAAGAATTCAAGAAGGCATCCAGAGTTTATCAGATGTCGGCGAAACCTAATGCAGATGTTGATTTGAAAGATTATTTGCTTTATTGGTTTGAGGATGTATTTTCACAGAGGATTGAGAACACAACCCGCATGGTATGTGCCTATGTGCTGTATGACCTGATCCTTCCGAATATGCAGCAGGATATAAAATTGCGATATGCCAATGAGGAGTATTTTGATTCCCTGCTGGCCGTTGTAGCAAAAGCATGTGAGTCCGCTGGCAATAAGTCCAGAGAGTTCTTGAATATGGCAATGAAAGAGGCTGTAATACAGGAATATATCAAAAGGAACCCGATACCTGCGACAAAGCCGTATCCGAGAAAAAAGCCAACAATCATTATTTTAAACAAAGCAAATGTGAAAAGACTTTTGAAAGCTGCTTACAATAGTGGATGGTATCTGGAGATTCTTCTCGGACTGTTCTGCGGACTTAGAAAGGGTGAGATATCAGGCTTGAAGTTTGGAGATTTTGATGCTGAAAACAGGACAATCTACATTCAGAGGCAGATTACGTCCAACCCTGTTATTCCAAAGGGTGAAAGCAAAATTGAAACGTATGAAGTCATAGAGAAACCACCAAAGACGGATAACAGTTACAGGCTGCTCCGAATACCGGAGGCTGTTGCGAAGGAAATCGAAAAAAGGAGAACTTTGGTTGATGCAAATAAGCTGCAGTACGGTGAACAATATTTTGACCGTGATTATATTTCGTGCCAGGAAAACGGCCTGCCCCACTCAACTGCAGCAATGAACAGCGCTTTGTCAAAGTTATGTTCCAGAAATGGCCTGCCCCACATAACTGTTCATGGATTGAGACATATGTATGCTACCATATTGGTAGAGCAGAAAGTTCCTTTGATTAAGATATCTGCCCTGCTGGGCCATGCAAGTGTCAATACAACCTTTGAATATTATTGTGAGGTCATGGACGAGAATGAGCAGATTATTACGTTTATGAACAATATGTTTGTTCCAAAAGGGAGTGCTGCAATATGTTAGATTTGAGCTTAAAAAATTATGTCGATTGGAGAGTGGCACAGGTAATACCTGTGCGCTCCGGTTTCGGCTACAGGGTATTTTTGAAATATCCGGACGGAAGTGAAAAGCCACAGCAGAAGTCGGGATTTAAAACAGAGAGAGAAGCGAATAAGGCAAGAGAGAAGACAATCGCAGAATTATATAACGGTACGTTTGTTGTATACGCAAAGGTGAATGTTGCCGATTTTATGTCCTTCTGGCTTGAAGAGGAGCTTAAAAAGCGCACGGACAGTCATGAAACCTATTATAATTATTGCGGAATAGTAAAGAATCACATTGTTCCCATTCTGGGTAAAAAGAAAATGATGGATGTTACCCGTGGAGACATTCAGAAATTGTTTAATACCAAGACAGACTACTCAAGATCGGTGGCAGAGCAGGTAAAAACAATCATGAATGTTTCTTTTCGTTATGCGGTAACAATCAAAGTGATTCCAAACAGTCCAGTAGACGGGATAGGGCTTCCCAAAGCAGAAAAGCCGCAGCAGAGATCAGGATTCAGGACCCGGAATATTGATACACAGAAAACACTGACCATGGAGCAGATCCAGGTCCTGCTGGAAAAAAGCAAAGATACCCCAATCCATATGCAGGTGCTGTTGAATGTGCTTATGGGGCTCCGCAGATCCGAGATCAATGGGGTAAAATATTCGGACGTAGATTATATCAACCATACCTTAAAAGTGGAACGTCAGCTGGGGAGAGTACATAACGCAGTAAAAGAGGACTTTGCCCCGAAAACATTTACGAAACAGGAAGTAGGATTGAAGACAAAATCCAGTTACAGGGAGATCCCGATTCCTGATTATGTCTTTGAGGCAATCTTAAAGGAACGGCAGGTGTATGAGAAAAACAGAAACCGCAGAAAGAGAGGGTTTCAGGATCTGGGCTATATCTGTTGTTCCACCCTTGGCAGGGCAAGGAGCAAAGGATTCCATTGCAGGTATTATAAGCAGCTTCTTGCTGAAAACGGTTTACCGGATATCCGCTGGCACGATCTACGCAGCACATACTGTACTCTTCTGTTAAAAGAGTCTTTTAATCCAAAGGCAGTATCAAGGCTCATGGGACATGCCAAAGAAATCATAACAATGGATGTTTATGCGGATAATAGAGGCATCATAGCGGATGGAGTGCCGGAAATAGAAGCGTATATGAAAGAAGTATTACCAAACCCGGAAGAGACAGAAATCTTTAAAAAGGAATTGTTGGAGATTGTAGTAGATGTAACCGAATTTCTTCCGGATGCAGTGTGACAGAAAGGACAAAAAGAACAAAAGTTCGATTTTGCATCTATACAAATTTTATGATTTGTGGTAAGATAAAAAAGCTTTTTAGTGCTGCCCAGTCCGTATGGAATTACGGAGGTGTACTGAGTTGCAAAAACAGCAAATTGTGAACGGAATTCGTCAAGGACTTTTTTTCCTTCGATTTGAGTAAATGCCATGACGAAAATGAAAAGTTCCTTGACGAATTTGTGGCATATACGCATCTTTTTTTACTATGAATTTTGGAGGTGGTATTTGTGCAAACTGCACAAAAAATGTTCGAACTTCACAGCGAATACAAGCCCACCGGCGACCAGCCACAGGCCATAGAAGCCCTGGTCAAAGGGTTCCAGGAAGGCAATCAATTCCAGACTTTACTGGGGGTTACGGGTTCCGGCAAGACCTTTACCATGGCGAATGTGATCGCACAGCTTAACAAGCCGACTTTGGTAATAGCGCACAATAAGACATTAGCGGCACAGCTCTATGGTGAGTTCAAAGAGTATTTTCCGAGTAACGCGGTGGAATATTTTGTCTCCTACTAGGAGTAGGCACTTCTAACCACTGTATTTAGTGTTATTTAGTCCTATTTATACCATATCTTGTGGATTGAATGGACTGTATGGACTGAAAAAACAGGGTGGAATCATAGGAATTGTGAACAAAATTCGTCGTGGAAAGTATTTTGAAAAAGAAATAGAGGCTGATTTATGATCTACAAGACATTGAAAATTTGTCTTGTAGATTTTTTTTACAGAAAATGAGTAAACAGCAGAAACTTAATTTTCGCATCAGAAAAACTTTAAGAAATGAGGAGAAAATTCATGTCAGAATATCAATTAGAGATCAAACAGATTGTAGATTATCCACGCTGCCGGATCTATCGGCAGTTTATCCAGAACTTAATGGCAGACCGGAGCATTCGTACAAATGGAGGCTCCGGTCTATTTTATTATACGGTGCTCTGCAACTATGCAAACTTTCGTACCTCTTATCTTCGTATAGACGGCATCGGCTATACGGTATATCCCGGCGAGTGGATCTGTACCGTAAAGGAACTATCTGCATGGTTCCGTACCCGTTTCCAGTGCCAGGCAGTCTCCATCCTGGACGAGCTGCAGAAACGCCACCTGATCTCCTATCTCTTTCTCGACCGTGGAAAGGTGGTCAAATATAAGATCCGTGACTGGAAAAAGCATAATACAGTACTGGATTACAACTGTCCCTGTCAGAAAGATACAGGCTTTTTCTTTATGCCGGTTGTTGTTGCGACCGAACTGGTCAGCAGCAATCGCTGCTCAGAAATGGATATCGTTCTGGATCTGTGGATGTCCGCCGTATACAATGACAGCCAGGTGCAGGGTTCGGAGATTGGTCCGGTTGCTTACTTCCGCAATGGCACCGGCTCCCCGTTAGTGGCTTACAGTGAGATGGCTGCCCGCTGGGGCATCTCCAAAGCCACGACAGGGCGTGTGCTGAAAAAACTTGCTGATATGGACTATATTTCTCTCATGTCATTTCCCGGAAAAACAGGCAGTGTGATCTATCTGCACAGCTATCTTTCCACCATGTTCCAGATATCAGATGTTCTTGTGGATAAAGAGGAGGTTGCCATGATCCTGAAAATCAATATCACTCTGCCGGATAAAGAAGAGCCGCAGGCAGATTCTGTTGTTACTGGGTATGAGGCATGCGTTTCAGAAGAATTATCCTGCGTTTCAAAATCAGACATGGATGCTGTTATCAGAAAAATAGCGCAAGTCCTTGATGCACAGGGAATTTCCTGTTTTCAGTGCCAGAAATCTATATATAAGTTATATCCTTTATCAGACGCCTGCAGGGAAGAGTATATATGTCATACACCAAAGACTGCAGTACGTTTTGGAATGGCGGTATGCTGCGGAGAAGATAAGCCGGTCTACACTTTTGAGCTGGTTCTCATGCCTGCTGAAAAGAATGAGGAAGGGGGAGAAAGAGCATGAAAAAGAATCAGGAAGAAATGAACATCACTGACAACCCATTGTACCATGATACCTGGAAACTGCTGAAGAAATACAGGGATGTGGTGTGGAGCCTGGAATTGTCCGTCCAGCAGGTACGGAGCCGGTTCGAGATTGAATACGGCAGTTCCATTGAGGACTTTCTGGAGTCCGTCTATGTTGCCGGGGTCGATCTGTCAGACCGCAGTATCGAACATCACGCCAAGTGCATTGAACGGAGCCACCGGATGCTGAAACTACTGGATACTTCCATCGACCTGCTCCGCACTAAACACAAGAATGGGGAGAGCTATTACTGGCTGCTGTATTACTCTTTCCTTTCTCCACAACAGTTGCGGAATGTGGAGGAAATCATAGAGAAACTGCGCCCCCATATCCGGGATATCAGTTTCCGCACTTATTACCGTAGAAGACGGGAGGCGATTGACGCACTCAGCTCTATCTTGTGGGGGTATACATCCAAAGACAGTATCGACATTCTGGAGAAGTTCTTTCCGGATGATAAGGATGCCAGAGAGCAATAATAGGCAGCTATATGAAATATACAGGCAATTATGGATTGGAGGAAATATATGATAACATTGACTGAGGATGAGAAAAGGATGGTCTTTCAGCTGGAGAGGTGCGGCAGATATGATGCAATACAGGAGATTGCTGTATTCTGCAGGTATACCCGTGACCATGATAAAAAGGATACTGCAGAAAATCTGTTAAAGAAACTGCGTGAACTTTCGGAGGATGACTGCAGAGAACTGATCTGTGACATTCAGAGAAATTATCATCTGCCCCATAGCGCAAGGACTGTTGGGGAAATGATTGCTGTGGCCCGGCAGAAATCCGGTGCCCGGAAGCTGGAAGGACATGATATCATGGCATTGGAACGTTTTGATCCGGAAGTAGAGCATATGATTGTGTTTGATGTACTTTCGGAAAAGTCTCCCATAGGGGATAAAGGGAGCCGGATGAGACTGTTTCTGACGGAAACCGGATATAAAAAGGCATTGGAGAACCAGGACAGGCATTTCATACTGATTTTGAACCATGCGAAAGTGGCACAGGGGCATTTGTACTATGACCGGGCAGATACGGAACTGTAGAAATTTCTATTCTTAGACCTGAAAACTACACTTTAAAAGAGAAATTATGGTATACAGGCTTATATACAAAGCTTCCCGCTCCTTTATCCTCCATGTATAATTTTTGAAAAATCATACATACTATATTTGACATATCTATTGACCTTTTAGGTATAAATATAGTAGTATGGAGGTGGAAGGAGTGGATGCCTGTATGCTGAAAGAATATCTGGAAAAAAACTATGGTTACAATGAACCGATTTTCATTAACGAGATCCGGCTGGACGGGATCAATGACAATGCCTTGCGTCAGTATTTTAAACGGATGCTCAAATCCGGTGACCTTGCCCGGTTTGATACTGGGATCTATTATCTTCCCAAAGCATCACGTCTGCTGAAAAAAAGTTATTTAGACCCCATGAAGGTCATTATACGCAAATATATCCAAAACACAACAGAAGTCTACGGTTATTTCGCCGGAGCTACGTTTGCCAACCAGATCGGCCTGACGACCCAGATGCCGGCTATACTGGAAATCATAACATCGAAAGAAGCGACAAAAGGGCGCAATGTTACTGTCGGTTCCCAAAACGTCCGGCTGAAACGTCCAGCTGTTGCTATAACATCTGAAAATGCGGGACTGCTTCAGTTTCTTGATGCTGTTTCCCAGGCAGAAAAGTATTCGGAGCTTTCAGATGCAGAAACCGGAGCGCTTTTAAAAAACTATGCAAAACAGAAAAAATACAGTAAGGCTCTTCTTTCCGGCGTACTGTCCGGCATTACAGGGCCTACCGCAAAAAAACTGATTGAATGGGGTATTATTTATGAATTTACATCATGACAAAGAAGCATTCAGCGAACTGGTTGTTGCCGCTTCCAATGAACTGCACATACCGCCCGGAATCATTGAGAAAGATTATTATGTTACACTTGTTCTTAAAGAACTGGCCTCCAGGGTGAAGGGAATGGTCTTTAAAGGAGGGACCTCGCTTACAAAGTGCTATCAGATTCTGGAGCGTTTTTCGGAGGATATTGATATTTCTTATGCGGCATCAGACGGCATTCCTGGCGAAAGCCGCAAGCGTCAGTTAAAAAAGGCGGTGGTTTCTTCCGTAGAATCCCTTGGGTTTTCTGTTACAAACCTTGAAGAAACCCGCAGCCGGCGTAGTTATAACTGTTACAAAGCCAGCTATCCCAGCATTTATTCCCCGCTTTTGGAATTAAAGCCAGAACTGGTTATTGAGACCTATATTGCCCTCCTGCCGTTTCCAACAGTAAATCGGATTGCCGACAACTATATTTATCGTTTTCTGAAAATGGCAGGACAGGAAGAACTGGCAGAAGAATTTGACCTTATGCCTTTTGAAATCACAACCCAGGCGATTGAGCGGACTCTTATTGATAAAGTTTTTGCCCTCTGTGACTATTATCTGTCTGGCAAGGTAGAGCGGCATTCTCGACATTTATATGATATCTATAAGATCCTGGAATACACAACGCCAGATGTTTCATTGTCAGAGCTTGTTAAGGAAGTACGATGCCTGCGGGAACCTCTTCCGGTCTGTCCGTCTGCCCAAAAAGAGGTATGTATCAATGACCTTCTGACAGAAATTGTGGATAAGGAAATATACCGGAATGATTATGAAAGGATTACAGGCAGGATGTTGTTTACATATCTTCCTTACGAAACAATTATTGACGGGATAGGGGAAATTATCAGTAGAGGATATTTCAGAAACCTATAATGAAGCTATTTTGTTATAGATTAGATAGTATCAGGTTGAGTAAAAAGATGGTATTTAGGGAGAGCGGTATTATAGATGTATGATATGTCAACAGCATTTGATAAATTTTAATACAAATTTGTAAAACGGGATATAAATACCTACTGAATGTATCTTGACAAGATCTGTTTCACTGGATATAATGGGTTACATACCAAACGAATGATAGTTGAAAGGAGGATTGGCGTGGCACGAAATAAATATCCAGAAGTAACCGTTGAGAAGATATTGGAAGTATCACAGCGATTATTCCTGGAAAAAGGATACGACAATACAACTATTCAGGATATTGTAAATGAGCTTGGTGGACTGACTAAGGGAGCGATTTATCATCATTTCAAATCGAAAGAAGAAATTATTGACGCATTAGGGGAAAAACTCTTTTTTGATAATAACCCGTTTGTTACCGTACAAAAACAGAAGAACTTGAACGGTCTACAAAAAATGCGAGAAGTTATTAAGCTAAACCATGTAGATATTGATAGGACAGAGCTTGGCAAGCAAAGTATTCCTCTTTTGAAAAATCCCCGATTATTAGCAGAACTGGCTGACACAAACAGAAAATTGATTGCCCCTCTTTGGTTGCAGCTTATTCAAGAGGGAATAGAGAACAGCTCTATACAGACCGAATATGCAAAAGAACTTTCTGAACTTTTGCCGTTACTTACAAACTTTTGGTTAATTCCCTCTGTCTATCCTGCGACACCGGAAGAACTGATTTCAAAGTTTGCATTTATCAAATACCTTTTGGATAGTATAAAACTTCCAATTATTGACGATGAAATTTTTGATACACTGCAAGACTACCTTGAACATCTAAACGAGGGCAAATAAATAAAATTGCCTTGAAAAAGGCAGTTTTATTTTTAAGCATATACATTCATTCGTAAGGTATTATTTTTTAAGCATATACATACCGCTTAAATGTATGAAAGGAGATTATAATGTCTAACTTAGACCAAAAAATCGAAAACGTAGCAAACAAAATTGAAGTCACCGCAAATAAGGCATGGAAAAAACGTTCATTCCGCTTTGTATCTAAGTCTGTATCTGCTGCGGCAGAAATTGGACTGTTGATAGGAGCTGCACACTTATCTGAAAAAGGCTATAAATTAGCCGCCACCTGTCTGTTTGGTTTGGGTGCAGCAGGACTTGTCTGCGATTTGTTTGTGAACAGAAAATAGGAGGACACTGCTATATGATACGCTACTTAAAACAATACAAACTTCTGCTGTTTCTTACCGTATTATTTACTGCTATTAGTTCTTTGTCCTATGTGTTTATCGCTATCTTGTTGCAACAGGTTATGGACATTGTAGATATGGGCAATATGGAGGGATTTATCAGAATACTGCTCTTTTCTTTCGTCTACTTTGCGCTAATGGGAGTATTTATGTACTTGCAATCTTTGTTTAGCAAAAAATTTGTCTGCAAGATTATGAAAGCTGTCCGTTCTAAAACCTTTATGGGAATTGAGAAACACACGATTGAGGACTACTCTAAAAACCATACCGCAGATTACTTATCTGCAATTACGAATGATGTAAAAATGATTGAGGACAATTTTTTACTTCCTCTCCTGCAAGTCATTCAATACACTATTATTTTCATAGCGTCCCTTGCTGTAATGATTTACTTCGACATTATCGTTACGGTATGCGTAATTATTGCAATCGCTATTATGCTTATTGTACCCAGTCTGTTTGGAGGATTGCTCTCCAAACGGCAGGATAAATATTCTGATATGCTATCCTCTTTTACAAACCATGTAAAAGACCTGTTATCCGGCTTTGAAATTATCAAGTCGTACCGAATGAAAAAATATGTCCTCTCACGATTTGAAGCAAGTAATGAGGACACGATAAAAGCAAAATATTCAGTTGACAAAGCGATTGCTGCCAATGAAGCGGTTTCTATGGTTCTTGCGCTTCTCGTTCAGGTTGTTGTTGTTTTTCTTTCGGCATATTTCATTATTATCGGGCGTATCAGCGCAGGGGCCTTATTAGGTATGGTGCAGGTTAGCAGCAATCTTGCAAATCCGCTTTTAATTATTTTTAGCAATATTCCTAAAATTAAAAGTATAAAGCCGATTGCACAAAAGCTAAATGAATTTTCAGATTATAGGGAGCAAGACACAGATACAAAAAAATCCCCTACTTTCAATGAGACGATTTGTATAGAAGATTTGCATTTTTCTTATGATAAAGAAATTGAAGTCATAAACGGTATTTCATTATCCATTGAAAAAGGAAAAAAATATGCCTTTGTTGGTAAAAGCGGCTGCGGAAAATCTACACTTATCAAGCTGATTGCCGGATATTATTCTGATTTCAAAGGTGATGTTCTGTATGATGAAGATAGTCTTTCCATTGTGGATATTGATAAAATAACCGCCCTGTCGTCGGTCATTCATCAAAATGTCTATATGTTTGACGAAAGCATTTTAGACAATATTTGCCTACATGAAGATTATGACAAAGAAGAATTACAATCTGCACTGTCTGATAGTGGCTTATTGCATTTCGTTGAGCAAGTACCAAACGGACTTGAATATCATGTTGGGGAAAATGGTAATAACCTTTCCGGTGGTCAAAAACAGCGAATTGCCGTAGCAAGGGCTTTAATTCGTAAAAAGCCGCTGTTAATTTTAGACGAGGGTACGTCTGCTATTGATATGCAAACTGCGTATGATATTGAAAGCAGATTGTTAGCAATATCTGATTTAACGCTACTCACTATTACCCACAATATGAGCAAAGATATTCTTGAACTCTATGATGAAATTATCTTTATGGCAGACGGAAAAATCATTGAGCATGGCACCTTTGAAACACTTATTGCAAAAAACGCAGCATTTTATAATTTCTACCAACTGAAAAAATAGGGATTTTATTTAAGGAATTTCTTATACTCTTTGTCATATCTTTAGAAATAGAATTTTGCATAGGGCAAAAGAAAAAAGCCGTCGTACAGCAGAGGTTTTCATGCGCCTATTCTTACACGGCGGCTTTTGAGAGATCAAAGCCGCCGTTTCTTTTATCCTCTAAAGTAATATGCGGTTTTTGTTAAAGCGACGGCTAAAGGAGGTAGCCGCCATGAATCGCAAAGCGTATCAACAAAATCCGACGGTCATTGACACATTAAAAAAAGCCCGTCCACCACCGGAGGAAATTACGCTCCATAAGTATGTTCCTACTATATATAGTTGCAAATCATTGACGGATTCCATATCTTGTGCTACACTTCCCTTGTAATTGATTTTTGTGCGAATCCTTTTATGGAGCTACAGTCAGAAACACCTGTAGGCGGAATATTTCCCGCATTGCACACGCTGTTAAGTTTGTATGAATGTGCCAGCAGTATCACTATGCCCAGCAAGTGATCTACCGCTGGCTTTTTAGTTTAGAATTTAATAATCTCTTATCAGAGCAGGAATGACGCCGGTTCATAGAAATTATGGACGCCAGATATATCAGGGAAGTCATTCCTGCTTTTTTGCTGCCCAGATGCCGGGAAGGCTGAGGATAGAAATTTATATATCAGGAAGGAGGAGAACGATTGCAGAAAGTAAGATGGCTGGATCAGGACTGTAACAAATGCGGACGGCAGTTAAACAGCTGGGATGCCCGGTTATCAAAAACCCTGGCATACAAATATCCATGCTGTGAATCCTGTATTGCCGGAGAATACGGCATGTCAGCGGAGAGGCTGAGGGACCGCATGGAAGACTATTTTGGGATGCGCCCCTGCCAGGGCCTGTAAGGAGGAAGAAAATGAAAGAGAATGAGTATAAGGAATACAACGCTTTGACAAAACGGCTGCTGGCGGAAGGCTATACCGCAGACCGCCATCCGGACCATGTAAGGGTGGACGTCTCCACATGGGAGAAAAAGACCCTTGATAATTTTTATGGAGGCTTTACCTATGAACGCTGGTGGATCTATGAGCAGACCTTTAAGACTCCCTGCGGCCTGCAGTGTAAAGGCCTCCAGTGTCACAGCAACATGAGTTACATGGGTATTGAGTGGACGTTTGAAAACGATATGGCAACGATCCACTGTCCTTATGAAAAAAAGGAATGCACGCTGAAACATGAGTACCTTCAGGATCACGGCGTACTCCGGTATGATTGTGAAGTCCATATGACAGATGAAGAATACTGTTATGAAGGAAGTGTGGAGCATATCTTAAAACTCCATGATGAAGAGATACGAAGGCAGGAGGTCAGTTTCGAGCTTCAAAAGAAGGGGCGCGTCTGCCGGGAGCATACGAGGTTTAACAGGGATACGCTGGAATGGGAAATGAATTATGATCCTTATTACTGCGGATTAAGGAGGTGCGCAGGGCTGTGTCCGGTTCTGGGGCATGAGCTGGATAAAAAACGGGGGAATGTGTTTTATGATGTTAAGATCACATATCTTAGGTGCGACTTAAACGGCACACTGTTTGAGGGGCAGATGGATACCCAGATCATTAAGGGAAAAAAGCTGTTTGACCATCCGGTGAGCATGGATATCGCCAAAATATGCGCCAGACTCTGCCAGGACAGGATAAGGGACAAAATGCGGAACCACTATTTTACGGAACTGTTTTTCTCTGAATACCACGGCAGGCACTTTTCCTTTGAGATTCTGAATGTCCGTGCTGAACAGAGGGAGAGCCGGGATCTGATGCAGGACCTGGAGGATATCCGTAACGGAATCCAGATCGTACATGCCTCCGATATGGAAAAACAAAATTCAGAAAACAAAAGGGAAAGGCGGCGGCAGCTGAGGGAATCTGCAGTTAAGCGCCTGGAAAAGAAACTGATAGAGCATGGATATGAGAGCCTGGAGGAGTTCAGCGCAGACCGGCGCCATGCGGATAAATGGCTGGGCCGGGAACGGATTGCAGAGCTGGAAGAGATGCGCCTTAAAAAAGAGAAAGAGAAAAAAGAACAGCCGGTACAGCTTTCTCTGTTTGACATGGAAGCTTCCTGAGAAGAAAATCTCTCATTGTACCAGATCTGGTGCTTACGCATCCGACAATACTATATATAGTATTGACAGCTTGACTTAATCAATATCTTGTGCTAAACTGTCCTTGTAATTGATTTTTGTGCGCATCCCGTATGGGAGATATAGTCTGTTCAGGCTGTATGCGGAATATGCTCCGCATTGCACACGCTGTTAAGTTTGTATTTTGTGCCAGTAGTACCACTATGCCTTCCGGGCAGTGGTTTACTGGCCTTTTTTATGTTACGGGATGATATTCCCTTATAGAGCGGAAATGACAATGGTTCATGGAAATCCATGGACGCCAAAGATTTGGCAGTCATTTCCGCTTTTTAATTATTTCACCGCCCAAACGCCGTTTCAGGCTTTGAGGATAAAACATTTTTAGAAAGGCAGGTAAAAAGAATGAGTGCAAGAAACAAAAAAGCCAGTAAAAACTGGAAGAAACAGGCGGCAGGCTGTCCGTTTCAGGATACTGCTGCCCAGAAAGCAAATGCCCGGTATCAGAAGAACTGTACCATCATACGGACAGTAAACTTCACACACAGAGCAAGAAGGGGGGCGTAAATATGCCCGGCATGGTATTTGAAAAGGGAAGGAACAGTCCGCTGGTATTGGTGGAAACAGAAAACCTTACCCGTGAGGAATGGCTGGACTGGAGACGTAAAGGGATCGGCGGCAGTGACGCAGCAGCCATCATGGGAATATCCCCTTTCCGTACCGCAAGGGATATCTATTATGACAAGCTTGGTATCGCGGCGGTGGAGGAAAATGAGTCCAACTGGGTGGCTCTGGAAATGGGTCATCTTCTGGAAGACCTTGTGGCAAAGATATTTGGACGCAAGACAGGACTTAAGCTCTATCAGATCAAGAAGATGTTCCAGCATCCTCTTTTTCCGTTCATGCTGGCGGATGTGGATTATTTTATCACCATGCCGGACGGCACAGAGGCAATCCTGGAGATCAAGACCACCAATTATAATGCAAAAGACCTGTGGTGGAAAGACGGCCGGGAGATTGTGCCGGTCTATTATGAGGCACAGGGCAGGCATTACATGGCCGTGATGGATATAGACCGGGTATTTTTCTGCTGTCTGTATGGAAACACGGAGGATGAGGTCATCATACGGGAGATCCGCAGGGATACAGCATACGAGGAAGAAATGATATTCCTGGAACAGGAATTCTGGAACAGCTATGTGCAGAAACAGGTTCCGCCGCCTTATCTGGAGGATGGAGATGTGATCCTTGCAAGCGCCAGGCAGTATTGCGGCCGTGCAGACAAGGATGCGGAAACCATTATCCTGAAAGGCACCATGCAGTCCACGCTGATGCGTTACATGCAGCTCCAGGAGCAGAAGAAACAGTCGGATAAATTTTCCAAAAAGCTGGAGGCCGATATCCAGAGGCTGAAAGCAATCCTGGCTGCGGAGCTGGGAACGAGCTGTAAGGCTGTCTGCGATATGGGCGGGAGCCGCTATACGGTGACATACAATCCGGTCCGTAAGATGATCGTTGACAAGGACAACCTGGCACGGCTGAAACTGCAGTATCCGGAAATCTATGAACAGTTTGTAACGGTATCAGAGTTTCGGACATTCCATGTGAAAGTCAGCGCCGTGGATGCTGCCTGAAACCGGACAGGAACATACGAACGGATGATAGAAAAAAGAAAGGAAACAGGAAAATGAAAAGAAAGACACTGATACTGGGGAGCATAGGGGGAGTTCTCTTATTTCTCCTGCTGAAAGATGTATACTGGCTCATACGACTGGGCTGGTTTCTGGTACTGTCTCCCCTGCTGGGCGCTGTCCTGGCAGTGATTGTGAGCATGTTGATCTTATGGTTTTTATGGAGGTGAGAGAATGAGTTATATCGGAACTTATGACGGGAAGATCTTCCACAACCCGTCAAATAAATTCTGCATTGTCATTGTGAAGACCGCAGATACGTCCATCCCGGAAAAGGCGAGGGATAAAAGACGGTATAGGGATCACCTGATCCGTTTCACTGCTGTCGGCTATGAAATCCCCATGACGGATGCCGTGGAGCTGGAACTGGACGGTGAATGGGTAAACGGAAAATACGGCATGCAGCTTCAGGTGGAGCAGTGGCGCGAGATCGTGCCGAAGACAAAGGAGGGCGTGCTGAGTTACCTGGGTTCCGGTCTGATCAAAGGCATCGGGGAAAAGACCGCTGCGGAGATCGTGGCAAAGTTCGGCACAGGCACGCTGGACATACTGGAAAAGCATCCGGAACGGCTTCTGGAGGTCCGGGGGATTACGGAAAACAAGCTGGAGGATATCCGGACTTCTTTTGCGGAGAGCCGGATGCTGCGCGACATCATGACACTTCTTGCGCCCTTTAAGCTGACACCAAAGACGGCATTGAAGATCTACCAGCATTTTGGGCCGGCCTGTATGGATCTTTTGAAAAAAAGTCCCTTCGAGCTGTGCCGGATACCAGGCTTTGGGTTCCGGCGGGTGGATGCCATTGTAAGGAAGACGGATAACCGTCCCCGTGATCCCATGCGGATAGGGGGTGCGCTTCACTGTACGCTGGACGAAGCGAAGGGAAAGCAGGGGCATCTGTTCCTGGAAAGAGAAACTTTGTGCAAGGCGGCCTTTAAGCTGCTGAACGAAAAGATTCCCCTGCCGGAAATGCGTGTGCGGCCGGAGGAAGTGGAAAAGGAACTGGACGGCATGATTTTAAACGGCTCTGTGGTATCCATGAGAGACAATATCTACCATCCTGCCGTATTTGCACAGGAGGACGAGACT
This sequence comes from Clostridia bacterium, assembly GCA_910574255.1. Taxonomy (GTDB): domain Bacteria; phylum Bacillota; class Clostridia; order Lachnospirales; family Lachnospiraceae; genus Laedolimicola. Next base: position 353,209 of record CAJTAK010000003.1, on the reverse strand, counting down.
GCCAGCCGGATTGCAAGGCTGCTGGCGGAGGAAAGGCCGCCGATGAAAGATATTTCTGCTGTCATTGAAACTGTCAGGACAGAACTGGGGCTTCGGACATCCGGAAAACAGGAATCCGCAGTCAGGACGGCTTTTCTCTACAACCTGTCCATCATCACCGGTTCTCCGGGTACAGGAAAGACAACCGTGCTGAAGATTATTTTAGAGGTTTACCGAAGGCTCTGGCCGGATAATAAGATCGTCCTTATGGCGCCTACGGGCCGTGCGAGCCGGAGGATGGCGGAAAGCACCGGGTTTGAGGGGGCATGCACCCTTCACAGCGGGCTTGGCCTTGTCAGCGAAGAGGATGAGGGCAGCCGCAATAGAAAAAAAGACGGCCTGGATGCGGACATGGTGATCGTGGATGAGTTTTCCATGGTGGATATGTGGCTGGCAGGGAAATTCTTTCCCGCATTGAAAAAAGGGGCGAAGATCATTTTAGTCGGAGACCCGGACCAGCTGCCCAGCGTAGGAGCGGGAAACGTATTCAAGGAATTGATCCAGTGCGGCCTTGTGCCGGTTACAGTGCTGGATGAAATTTTCCGTCAGGCAAAGGACAGCCTGATTGCTCACAACGCACGGTTTATCCATGACGGCAATACCAGGCTGTATTACGGAAATGATTTTCAGTTTCTGCTCTGTGACAGTCAGGAAGATGCGGCAGCGGCTATCATCGAGAGGTACTGCCAGGAAATTGAGAGCAACGGGATTGAGCATGTGCAGATCCTTTCTCCCTTCCGGACAGAAGGGGCGGCGTCTTCAGACCACCTGAATGCTGCCATCCGGGAGATCGTGAATCCATTCCAGTCAACAGAGGATGAGGTGCGTATCGGCCCGAAGACATTCCGTGTCGGCGACCGTATCATGCAGACGAAGAATACTGACAAGGTATCCAACGGAGACCTGGGTTTCATCCGATATATAGATGATACGCCGGACGGGAAACGGATTGGCCTGGAATTCGGAGAGAACCGCAGCCTGGAATACAGCACGGAGGATCTGGTGAATCTGGATCTTGCATATGCGACCACCATCCATAAGGCCATGGGTTCCGAATATGATATCGTACTGATGCCTATACTGAAGGCACACTATATCATGCTCTATCGGAATCTTCTGTATACCGGAATCACCCGTGCCAGGAAAAAGGTAGTGCTGGCAGGAGAAAAGAGCGTGCTGTTTATGGCCATACACAAGAATGAGATCAGCAAAAGGAACACCCTTCTGGGAGAACGCATCCGCCTGTATTACAAGGCTTATGCAAAAAGCGCCGGGATAATTGTGCCGGAGTTCCTGGAAGAAAAACTGAAAGCAGCAGGTTAAAAATGGGATATGGTGCAGAAAATGCACAGGGTATCCCTTATTTATTTGATGAAGGGAGTTTTCAAGATGAATAAGAACGAACACACAGCAACAATGTATGAAAGTATTCCCGCAGTGGCAGAGCTGAACAAGGTGCCGGGCTTTAACCCGCTGAAGCTGCTCCGCCGTGTCATTTCCCCGGATAACGGGGAGACGGTTCTGCAGCTGGACCTTCCCTATAAGAAGTTATGGTTCCGGCTGGCGAACCCGAAAGGGCGTATCCGGCTCAATGCCCTCCGTATCACGGAGCAGATGGCAATTTACGAGGCACAGGTTTTCCTGGAGCGTACAGACGAGAACCCCATAGGCAGCTTTACTTCCAGTTGTACAAAGGAAGAAGCGCCGGGAGGGCATTATATTCAGGCAGCACAGCAGGCGGCTATGGACGAGGCACTGTCAGATGCAGGCTTTGGCATCCAGTTTGCCGACGTCAACATGGGGGCGAAAGGGAGCCGTTATGGGAGCAGGATTCCCTTAAATGGGACCGCCCAGGGACATCCTTTGGCAGCTCCGGCCGGCATGCAGAAGGCATCTGGTGAGGCAGAACAGTCAGCGGGAACGCCTGCCGGAGGTGTGGTCAGGCCATTCCCGACAGCCACGGATGAAAAAGAATTGCAAAAGCCGGCGCAGGAATCCGGACTGCCTGTTTCAGGCGGTCAGATAGCTGTAAATACCAAAACAGAGGAAAAGAAATCTGTGGAAAGCAGTCTGCCGCTGCTTGGAACAGGGCAGAAAGCGGAAAAACAGATTCCTGTAACATCTGCTGAGAATGCCAAAACTCATGAAACCATGGAAAATGTGCAGACAGATAAGGTTCAGGCGCAGACTGCAGACAGCAGCCTTCCAGTGAAATCCCAGGCGGATGTCCGGGAGAACGTACAGGCTGTGAGGGAAGCGGAATCACTTCCCATACAGACAGGCACAGAAGTTCTTAAAACGGAAAATATGGGTAACACTCTTCCCGTTTCCGGAAGAAAGAATACGGAAGAAGACACGCAGAAAGCAGTGCAGGGAATGATGGCACTGTTAGGCGGGCAAAATCTTCCTTCCAGTGAAACAGACCAGGTCAAAGACCAGGCATCAGAAGTACAGAATCTGCCGGCTGCCGGAGATCCGGCACCAGAGATTCCCCAACTGCCTGTTGCCGGAGCATCGGTACAGGAGAAAACAACGGCCAGATATACCCCTGATATGCCTGTGGAGGAGATCGTCAAGCTGATGACCTTTGAAGAGGCAGGGCAGGTGGTCGTGGATACGGGCGTCTGCAAGGGCCAGACTATTGCGGAAGTAGCAGAGAGGCGTCCTCCCAGTCTGAAATTTTATCTGTACGGCGGCTACAAAGGGGATAACAATATTCTCCGGGCGGCGGCACAGATCATGCTGGATTCCCTGGCAGTAAAGAAAGCCGGGTAATGGCGGTACATGGATAACCACAGAAGGGACAGTGAAAGACACTACAGGGAAGGAGGGCACAGACAATGGCCTCGTTTTCAGAAGATTTCCCGTTCGGGATCATGGATGTGGTGGAACTTCTGCATCTGCATATCCGGCGCAGGCAGACGGACAGCGTTTACACAGACTGTCCGTTCTGCGGCGACCGGAGAGGAAAGATGAATGTCAATTTTGTAAAGAATGTGTGGCGGTGCAACTACTGCGGTGAACACGGCGGGATGCTGAACCTGTATGCAAGGGTCAACAATACTACCAATTCCGAAGCCTACCGGGAAATCTGTGATGCCCTCCAGGCAGGGGATACTTCCTGGGGATATGGCGGTTCAGAGAATACGGACGCTTATACAGGGGGGCCGGTAAAGGAATCCCTTACAGGCGGACAGACAGCTATGGGAATCACTCAGTCGGAACGTGCCAGCCTGCAGGAGATACACCAGACTTACTCCCTGCTGCTTGAAATGCTGTCCCTGAACCCTGCACACCGGGCGCATCTGCGCTCGGAGAAGCGGGGGCTTAGTGACGGGCAGATAGACAGCCTGGGATTTAAGAGTACCCCGCCCTATTTCTTATGCCGTTCTCTGACGGAAAGGCTGATAAAACAGGGCTGCAAAGTGGAAGGTGTTCCGGGGTTCTATCTCCATGAAGGCGGATACTGGACACTGAGATTCAGCAGCCGCACGGCAGGAATCCTGATACCGGCTGTCGGTGTTGACGGGCTGATCCGGGGAATGCAGATTCTTTTAGATAAACCTTTTAAGGACAAGGATGACCCACCGGAAAAAGCCGGAACGAAATATATCTGGTTCTCTTCCGCGGGAAAGAACATGGGAACCACTTCCGGCAGTCCGGTACATTTTATTGGAAACCCTTTTGCACGGACCATTTATGTCACAGAAGGGATTCTGAAAGCAGATATTGCCCACTGCCTGCTGAACCGCTCCTTTGTGGCGATTGCCGGAGCAAACAATGTGCAGCAGCTTGGCCCCCTATTTGCCCTCCTGGCACAGAATGGAACCGAGCTGATCATTGAAGCCCATGACATGGACAAATACAGCAATGAAATGATTGCAAAAGGAAGTTCCAAAATTTATCTGCTTGCAAGACAGTATGGAATGGAGTGCCGGCGGCTGACCTGGAATCCCAATTACAAAGGGATTGATGACTGGCAGCTGGCGCTCAGAAAGGAAAAACAACAGAAAGAAGGTGAAAAGAAGAATTTACCGGAGGAGCATGCGGTTTTCTGTCCGGAAGAAAAAGGGTCTGTAGAAAAGTCTGCGGATTCTCCCGGAAAGAAGTGCAGGTTCCGTATTTACCAGCTTGTCTTTGAAGAGGGGCGGGAGACGATCCCCTTTGCCTTTAAAGGGATTCGGGATCTGCATAAAGCCGGATACGGCCAGCCTCCTGCTTCCGATTATCAGCTGGTATGTGAGTCAGAACTTCTCTTTCCTGAGCATTGGGAAGAGAAAAAAATCCTGGAACAGATTCTGGATCACTATGGGAATCATATACCGGAAGGTTACCAGGGACGTCCTCTTGCATCCTCGGATGTGGTGGAATTAGATGATGAGACCGGCCGCCACTATTTTTATGTGGATGGCAGAATATTTGAACCTGTCCGTTTCTCTCCCTTTCTTGCAAAGCCAATGAAAGGGTAAGAAATGGGCGGCAGGTATGGCATGGAATGGGAACAGCCCGCTCCATGCCGTTTTTATGAAAGGAGATTTTTATGGATACTTTTACAAATATGGGCATGGAAATGAATATAGGAGACAATCCGTTTGAGGAAGACGGATTATTCGGAAGTACTGCGGAAAGAACAGAGGAAGGCGCACTGGACGGATTTCTTCCGGTAACAGCTTCGGTTTCGGGCAATCCCTTTGAGAGCGGAGCGGAACAGGCCAGTCATTTGCCAGTCCAGGGAGCAGCTGCAGAGACTGTAGTACAGGCGGAGACGGAAGAAGAAAATACCTGCCCTGAAGAAGATGCAGGAGAAAAAGAGGAGCAGGAAGAAAAAGAAACTGGCTCTACGGATTCCAATATGGAGGAAGAATCGGAAGATAAAAAACGTGCGGAACATGAGGCGGCAGAGGCCAGGCGCAAAGCAGAATGGGAGGCAAAAGAACAGGAAAAACAGGCGAAAAGGCAGGCACAGCTTGACCGAATCAAGGCTATGAACGATGAGGAGCTGACTGCTGAATCCATGAAGAGGGTTAGCACTGATACAGAGAAGCTGACACGCCGCAATATGAAGGAATGCGTTTCTGAGTATATCCAGACCGCATGCCTGGAAGATGTGGCATTTGCCAAACAGGTCATGCTTCCCCAGAAGAATATGGTTCGCTGTTTCCAATATATCAACCGGAAAGCTTATGAATATATCCAGGATGAGATAAAAGCATCCGGGATACAGCCGGGGCGGGATACGCCCTGTTATTCCAGCGATATTCCGGATGACATTTGTTATCACTGGGCCGAAGAATATTTCCGTACCATGGACGTGAAGGAGGATAAAGAGGACGAGGAAGAATTTGTTCCACGGCCTTATGCAGGGAAGACGGCAGCCGGCTCCAAAGGAAAGAAAACGGTAACAAAAAAAGCTGCGGCTAAAAAACCGGCAGAGAAGAAAACGGAGAAAAAGGAATCTGAAGATAACGGGCAGATATCCTTTATGGAACAGCTTTCTCTTGAAGGTATGCTGACGCCGGAAAAAAAGGCAGGATGAATATAGTTTCATGGAGGTGAAAAAGATGATAGCATATAAAGGCTTTAAACCCGGCCTTATCTGCCTGGGGTATCAATTTGTTATGGGCCTTAACAAAACGGAAAAAGCAAACTGCCGTAAAAATGGTTTTCATTGTGCAGAAAATCCTCTGGATTGTCTTACTTATTATTCCAATATGAATCAGGCAGAATACTATATCGTAAATGCCGGAGGAGATATGGATGAGGATGGGGATGATACCAAAATCTCCTGTACAGAGTTGACGATACTGAAAAAGCTGACAAAAGAGGATTTCTTTCTTCACAGTCTCGCTTTTATGGCAGACCATCCGCTGCGGGAATGGAGCTGCCATGTATCAAGGGATAAAGCAGAGGCATCCGCCGGATATGCCGTGGTGAGAGGAATCGCCCCGGTAGCCAGCGGTAAAAAAGGAGACATCCTTGCTTTTGCTAAGGAAGATCCGGTGAATGGGCATATTATTCAGATTGCGCTGGCGCAGGTAGACGGCAAAAAAGTTCTGCCGGATACATGGTACGGCACAGATCTGACAGAGAGGCAGGTGGCTTTGATATGAGAAAAAAGGAATTGTTAAAATTGCGGACACTGAATGCCACATCAAAAATGATGCAGATGGCAGATTTGGATTTACCGCAGCGCACAGTGCAGCGCTATTGGAACGGTGAGCGTGTTCATATATCCTACCAATGCGGGCTGTATATGCGTTGTCAGGTCTTAAATAGCTTCATGAAAGTGGCTTTTTTCCTTACGGAACACATGAGAACGGGAGGAAGAATGCCAGTTTATGAATTGTATATTGACAAAGAAAAAGGAGAATTTCTCACGTATGACCGGATTGCACAAAAATGGCTTACGGCCAAACTTGATATGATTCCCTGGCCAGGGTATGTATATTATTCTGAGAAAAAATGGATCAGTCCACAAGGATATGAACTGATTAAAAAGTATCTCGGTGTTGAGCATGGCGGCTATCAGGGGCTGTTGGAGTATCAGTTGAAGGTTCGTGCAGACGAGTTGAAGCGGCGCCATAAAAGAGAAACTGATCCATGGGATCTTGACCTGGAACAGACGCCGGAGCTGCCAAAAGACTGGGAACGCTGGGTAAACAAGGTTGGGATTACAGAAAATTATATGTTCTATCAGTACAGCAGGAAAGGAGCAAAAACCGGATATTGTACATTTTGTGAAAAAGAGGTGGATATAAAAAATCCACGTCATAATAAAATCGGGCACTGTCCACGGTGCCGTCACAAGGTTATATACAAATCTATTGGAAAGGCCGGCACAGTTATGACGGAATATCATCCTATGTATCTGATGCAGAGATGTGAGGATGGATTCATGCTTCGGGAATTTAGAGGATATAGAAAATATCGGAAAGGAGAGTATGAAAATCCGGAATGCAGCAGCTGGGAAGTGCGAAGAGCTCTTTATGACCATAATGCAGAGCCACGGAATGCCTATTACTGGGGAGATTATAAACATTCGGAAACCAGGTGGATCTGTACTGATTTCTGTAGTCCAAACTGGTATGGAAATGGGAATGGGCGGGTATATGGAAAAACCCTTCCTTCACTTGGAAAAAAAGAGTTACGCTGTACGGGAATCATAGAAGCCCTTCAGGACAATAAGAACATGGACCCGGAAAAATATTTTGCAGTATTTGACAGGATACCTCAGCTGGAACAGCTGGCAAAGGCTCATCTGCCTGCTTTGGTATCGGAATGTATGGGTAATTACTATCATTTTAAAGAAGCATTTAAGAATCCAAGATCCAAAAGCCTGTTGAAGCTTTTGGGAATAGATTCCCAGCAGTTAAAGCGGCTTAGGGAAAACAGGGGCAGACGTCAGTTTTTGACATGGCTTCAATATGAGAAGGTTACCGGAAAATGTCTGCCGGATGAGGTGGTTTCCTGGTTCTGCAAAGAAAAAATTGTACCGGATAAACTGCGGTTTATAACAGATAGGATGAGCATTGTGCAGATCTATAATTACATAAGGCGTCAGATGTGTGAAAACCGTATGAAAAGTGATCAGGTACTTACTACATGGGCCGATTATCTTTCTATGGCCTGTCGCCTGAAAATGGATACCAATGACGCGATCATCTATCGTGTACGGAGACTGCGCCAGCGGCATGATGAACTTGTAAAGCTCTGCGGACAGAAGGAGCTTGCAATCAGGGCTGGAGAAATTCTGGAAAAATATCCGCATATTGAGGACATTTATCAGGAAGTCAGAGCAATCTATGGGTATGCAGGAGAAGATTATACGGTTATCGTTCCTTCCCGGATTGAAGAAATCATGAATGAAGGAGAAAAACTCCATCATTGTGTGGGGAGCAGTGACCGGTATTGGGAACGCATTGAAAGAAATGAAAGCTATGTGCTGTTTCTTCGCAGGACATCTGATCTGGACACTTCATATTATACGCTGGAGATTGAACCGGATGGAACTGTAAGGCAGAAACGGACTATGTATGACAGACAAAAGGAGGATATCAAAGACGCAGAAAAATTCCTGCAGGAGTGGCAGAAGGTAATTTCCAAAAGAATCACCTCCAAAGAAAGAGGGCTTGCAGAAAAAAGCCGTATCCTGCGGAATCAGGAATTTACACAAATGCGGGAAAATCAGATTGTTATCAATACAGGTGACCTTAGAGGCCAGCTTTTAGTTGACGTATTGATGGCAGATTTGATGGAGAACAAAGAGGAACTTGCGGAAACTGTTTTACCGGCGGCCGCATAATAAATACTGGCAGGATGTCTTATCGGCATCCTGTCTTTTTTACAAGGAGGACTATATGATCAAAAATTTAAGCCAGTTAAAAAAGTCTTTAAAGAAGGGAACCAATATTGAGATCATTTCTCATTGCCGCACGGAATATGCCGGGCAGAAACGCAGAATCACCAAGTCCAATACCCAGGGATTCTACAGCATCGTACCGGATGAGCCGGATAATGAAGTGACGCTTGCCAACGATGGGAAAGGAAATGTTCTCTGGTGGAAGAAAGCATCCTTTTGGGAGTTTGAAAATGATATCTGCAGTGTGTACTGCAGCGACAACGAGCATACGAAGCAATATCTGATCATGTCATTCCGCATTATAGAGGAGGTGGCTTAAATGGCACAGAATGCATGGGAAAAAGTGCAGGCACTGACCGCACAGCTGAACCGGTACAGAGACGAATATTATAACGGCAATGCCCCGTCTGTTTCGGATGCCGTCTATGACAGGATGTGTGACGAGCTGGCAGTGCTGGAGATGGAGACGGGAATCTGGATGACGGATTCCCCCACCCGGACAGTGGGATTTGAAGCAGTCAGCGAGCTGGAAAAGACGAACCATCCCATTTCCCTGTTATCACTGGAAAAGACCAAGAGCGTAGAAGAACTGGTTTCCTTTGTGGGTGAGCATCAGATTCTTCTGATGCTGAAGCTGGACGGGCTGACCGTCAAGCTGACTTATGAGGATGGAAAACTGGCCCAGGCGGCTACCCGCGGCGACGGAGATACCGGTGAGGTGGTCACCCACAATGTCCGTGGTATTTCCGGGATACCCCAGAATATTCCTTATCGGGAGAGACTGGTAGTGAGCGGGGAGGCTTTCATCCGCCCCGGTGATTTTCATCGTCTGAGAGAAACCCTGACAGACAGCAGTGGAGAACGCTATAAGAACGGAAGGAATCTGGCCGCTGGTTCTGTGCGCCTTTTAGACGGTGCGGTCTGCCGGGAGCGGAAAGTAATGTATATGCCTTTTACTGTGGTGGAAGGATTTCCCGAACTGGGGCTAAAGTCAGAAAAACTGCGAAAACTTCCGGAACTGGGATTTCAGGTCTGCAAATTTGTCATAAGCAGGCGGAGCCTTACTTGTCAGGAGATGGAGGATGGAATCGGGAAACTGCGGCAGTTTGCCAGTGATAATGACATCCCTATTGACGGAATCGTGGCATCTTATAATGATATTGCGTTTTCCCTGTCCTGTGGAAGGACAGGCCACCACTACAAAGACGGTTTGGCCTTTAAGTTTGAGGATGAACTTCATGAGACAAAACTGCTCGCAGTTGAATGGAACCCTTCCCGTTCCGGGGAGATCTCTCCGGTGGCAGTTTTCCAGCCAGTACAGATTGACGGCTGTGAGGTATCCAGGGCCAGCCTGCATAACATGTCTTTTATTGAGGGCATGGAACTAAAACCTGGCTGCCGGATACTGGTCAGCAAGCGGAATATGATCATCCCCCATGTGGAAGAAAATCTGGACCGTGGTGATTTTTCTCTGGCAGAGGTAATACCTGATAAATGCCCCTGCTGCGGGGAACCAACCCGTGTCCATGAAAGTCGTTCCATAGAGGATGGAAAAGAAAAGATCACAAAGACACTGTTTTGTGACAATCAAAATTGTGAAACCAGACGGCTGCGTCAGTTCGTCCATTTTGCGGGCCAGAAGGCTATGAATATTGAAGGGTTGTCTGAAGCGACACTGGAAAAATTTATAGGCAGAGGCTGGATTCATACCTATATGGATATTTATGAACTGGACAGGCACAGGAATGAGATTATTCAGATGGAAGGCTTTGGAGAGAAATCCTGGCAGCGGCTCTGGGATGCAATCCAGGGCAGCAGGAACACGACTTTTGAGCGTTATCTGATTGCTATGGATATTCCCATGGTGGGGAACACAGCCAGCCGTACGCTTTGCAGACAGTTTCATGGGAGCCTGGAGGAATTCGAGGATGCAGTACATCATCAGTATGATTTTACACAGCTTCCGGATTTCGGAGATACTCTGCACAACAATATCCATGAATGGTTTTATGATGAAGAGAATCTTTACGTATGGGAGGTATTACAGCAAATGTTAAATATCGAGATCAACTCACCAGGGGACGGCATGGTTTCCGTATCGGAGAATCCTTTTGTAGGAATGACGATTGTAGTGACCGGAAAGGTGGAGCCTTATACCCGAAGTGGTATCAATGCAAAAATTGAATCTCTGGGTGCCCGTGCAGGAAGTTCGGTGAGCAGTAAAACAGATTATCTGGTCTGTGGAGAAAAAGCCGGCAGCAAGCTGGCAAAGGCCAGGGAACTGGGAGTAAAAGTCCTGACACCGGAACAGTTTTTCCGTATGGCCGGCGAATAGGGCAAGGATCTAAAACAATAGGATTTTATGTATGGGAGAGAGCTTGTACAGTTCTCTCCTGTCTTTAAAGGAGGAAATCAAATGAGCAAGAGAACCATGATAAAATTGTCGGCATCTGAGGATTATATTTATCTGAGGACATTATCAGAGGAATACCGTTCCCCACAGGGATTTACGATTACAGATAAAGAATTAGCGGAGATGGAGGAAAAGGGGTATAAGGTTATATCAGATATCCATTCTTTTGCAAAACTGTCACTGCGGAAAACAATGGACGGGACGGATATTCTGGTCATAAACTTTACCTGGCTGAGTGACGCAGGCGGAGGAAAGGTTTCCGGAAGAGAGGAAACGGTGCTGCTTTCCTATGAGAAGTTTCAGGAGTATGTCCGGGAAAGCAGGAAAAATAACGGAGAGCAGAAAAGGATTTTGTCTTTGGATGAAAAGCCCAGACCGAGGATTGAATTCCAGAGCAGACGGAATCTGAAGGCGGTCACAGGGGAAAAACTTCTTCGGAAAAAGCTGGGGAAGGCTCTCTGGAGACATTTTGCATGGAAAGGGAGCAGGCAGATTACAATATACGATGATTTCGAGCCATACAGCTTTTTCTTCCGGGAACAGACGCCATACGGAACCGGAATCTGCGGAGGAATCATTCTTCATGGGTGGGAAAATATGGAGAAGGCGTATTATGGGATACATACCTGACCAGAATAGGCAGGACAGGTTTTACAGGACAGAATGCAGGGCAGGCGGCAGGATATGTTGTCTGTCCTGTATTTTTTTCTATTTTGTTGAAAAATGCGTAATCCATGCGTAAAGGATAAGTATAAAATAAAAAAGGAGATGGGAAACTTATGTTAATTGCAATCGACCATGGGAACAAACAAATGAAAACAATCCACTGCCCGCCTTTTGTGTCCGGGCTGACGGAGAGCATTGTCAGGCCCTTTGGCAGCGAGGTCCTGGAATACCGGGATAAGTTTTACACGCTGTCAAACCAGAGGATCCCTTATAAGAGGGATAAGACGGAGGATGACCGCTTTTTTATCCTTACCCTGTTCGCAGTCGCAGAGGAACTCCATAGAAAAGAGCGGTACGGGGAAGAAGTGGTGCATGTATCCCTGGCGGTAGGGCTTCCGCCTGCCCACTATGGGGCGCAGAACCAGTCCTTCATCCGGTATTTTTCAGGCAGGGGCATTGTAAACTTCCAGTACCGGGAGAATCCCTACACGGTTTATATTGAGGATGTGCGGTGCTACCCGCAGGCTTTTGCGGCGGCCGTGACCATGATGGACCGGCTGCTGGATAAGCCCAGGGTGCTGGTCGTGGATATCGGAGGCTTTACGGCGGACTATCTGATGATGCGCTCCGGCCGGGCGGACCTGTCGGTATGCGACTCCCTGGAGAACGGGGTGATCCTTCTGTATAACCGGATACGGACAAAGGTAAATTCGGAATTTGATATCCTGCTGGAAGAAACGGACATTGACGGCATTTTAAAAGACGGTGGGGACACGTATGCCCCGGAAGTGGTCTCCCTTGTGGAGAAGCTGGCGCAGGATTTTGTCAACGACCTGGCAAACAGCCTGCGGGAGCGCATGCTGGATCTGATGTCCGGCATGGTGGTATTTGTGGGCGGCGGGGCAATCCTGCTGCGCCGGCAGATCGAAGCCTCCGGGAAGGTGAGAAATGCCCTGTTTGTGGAAGAAATCCATGCCAACGCAAAGGGATATGAGTTCCTTTACAAGATGGAAACAGGCAGGTGAGCCTATGGGGGAAAAGAAAAACCGGGAGCGGTTCAGCATCAAGTTCAATGAAAATGACCCGTCCCATGATGCGGTGATCCGCCTGCTGGAGAAACAGGGGGCGCACAGCAAGGCGCAGTTTCTTGTGAATGCGGTCCTCCATTACATCCACTGCCCGGAAACGCCGGATATCAGGATTCCCCCGGCGGTGGACAGGGCGGCCATAGAAGAAATCGTTGCGGAGATCCTGGAGCGGAAGGGAACGGGAAAACAGGCCGGCCACAGACCGGATGTAAGGAAAGAACCTGCGGCGGAGCGGGGAACTGTAAAGCAGGAGCAGAAAAGAGAAGGGGAACAGCAGAAAGAAATAGACCAGGCGACACTGGCGCTGATCGCGGATACCATGTCGGCGTTCCGGAGCAGTTAAAAAGCACAGGGGGGATTATTTTCCGCTCTGTGCCTCCCGCTCACCAAGAGCCAGGATAAAACTGTTGATAATATCCTCCAGGTGGCGGTATTGTGCGGGAGGAAGGTCTGAGATTTTAGAGAGCAGGACAGAATAGTCGCCTCCGTTTATTTCACCCAGGAGCAGGTAGTCGGTGCTGATGTCAAGGGCGGAGCAGACCCGGATGATATTTTCCGGGCGCAGGGCTTTTTTGCCAAGCTCTGCGGAGGAGACGGTCTGGGGCGTGATGCCTGCTTTCTCCGCCAGCTCTTCCTGCGTCAGACGGAGCTGTTTTCTGCGGTTTAGTATGCGGTTGCCAATCTGTTTCAGTAAATTGTCCATTCCCCACCCTCCTTGCTATGGACTAATTTTATCTGCTATGATATAAATAATTAAGCGATTATGGTTGATAAAATTCTTCTATGACATATATAATGGACGGTAAAGGTAAAAATATAAGAGAATGTAGAAAATATAAGAAGAAAGGGAGAATACTATGTTAAATGATGTATGGTTAAAGATAGCCCAGTTCTTAGGCACACTGAACGGGGAGAACGTGAAACGGGAGAGCTATGTGCGCACTCCGGAATATGAGGCGGCTCTGGAGGCATGGAAGGAAACGGAGCAGGAATGGGAGGCATTCCTGGAAACACTGCCTGCAGAGGGGCAGGAAAAGGCAGAGAAGATGAAAGAGCGGCTGGAGGATTTTGCATCCGCCCAAGAGAAGCGTGCCTATATTCAGGGATACGTGGACTGTGTGCAGGCGCTGTACCACATGGGGCTTCTGAAAGAGAACGAGGGGTTGAAATGGGCGGAGAAACTAGAATTGCATCAAGAAGTGCATAAAGGGAAGTGATATTCCCTCCGCTTAGAGGAAACAGGGCATCCTGTTTTCCTATTTGTCCTCTTCGCCATCAAAAACGCATAACTGATGCCTGGCACATCCGACAAAGCTCGCAGCTCAATATCCGTAACGTGCTGCTTGTTGGTTTCAATGCGTGTAATTATGCTTATGTACGACAAAGAAAAAACAATCAGCGGTATGGTGGAATATTTATCGCCATTCTGATAACAGAAATTTTATTGTTTTAGAGTGATAATTGAATGGAAAGTCAGAGTGTCATCATTATAATACATTTGAATATCACCATGATATTTGCGGACAGTTCTTCGGATGCTTTTCAGACCAAAACCATGCCTGCGTTTATCTGCTTTATTAGTAGAAAGCATCTTCGATGAATCAGAAAAAGGATTTTTCCTGCTGGAGTTTATAATAGTTATCACAACGAATGGCGTTTTGGCTCTTTGGCTTGTGCTGATTTCGATAAAGGATTCCGGAATACCGGATGCTGCTTCAAGGGCATTGTCTAACAGGTTGCAGAACAGGGAGGTAAGGTCAGAATCTGTAATAAAATCCACTGTCCCGCATCTGATATCAGTATGGAAAGAAATTTTTTGGCGGTCACACTGACGTTTATAACGGCACAGGATAGCGCTCAGCATTTCGTTGTCACACAAATGGGCGGTTTCCTTCAGGTCTGAGGACAGCATGAGCTGTTTAATATAGGCGCTGATTTTATCAGATTCCTTTTTGTCATTCAACATGTCAATGGACTGCAAATGTTTTTTGATATCATGGATCAGAATATTCTGATTCTCGCTTTGTGAGAGCAGCATTCCATAGTATTCTGCCGCATTTGCTTCCTTTTGAAGCAGTAACTGCATATCCGTAAATTCTATATTCTTTGTTTGATTGTATTGATAGATTCCAAATACAAGGAGATTGGATATCAACAGAAAAACGGCTCCCATGGCAACCATCCAGTCAAGTGATTGCGGGAGGGAAACCGATTCGCCGATACTTATAAGCGTAAACATAATAAAAATAGAGGTTACAGGGATAAAAACAAAAAGGAAAACAGAACGGTCATACTGCTCCGCATTCTTTTTTTGTTTTTTCATCAGGTGCATCAATATAAAAGTTACAGCAAAAAATATGAGCTTGCTAAAAACCGAAAACAATAAAAGATGATAAAAGTCCCTGCTATTGTTGAGAAAATGAGGGGCGAACCGCTTGGTAATCCCGTAAACAATCAGTTCGCTCGTTGTCATAACAGCTGTCAGTATGGAGGCATGAAATACTGCTGTGTACCAGTTTGGACAGCACTGTATAATCAGGAAAATAAAATTCAGTAAGAAATATAAAGTGGTATTGAACCATACAGATTCAAACAGTGACACGCCAAACAGGATAAAATAGAAACCGCATAACATAAGCATCTTTTCCCGGGGCTTGCGCCTGGCAGAAAACAGGTGGGAAGAGTACTGCCAAAGTATCATTGCCTCCACAAGAAAACTGAAAAAATAGCAGATGATATTTTTCATTTGATTTACCTCATGCTTTCCAAATAAAGGAGATAGGCTTCTTTAAATAAGCTGTATTTTCTTTTGGTCAGGTAAGCAGACAGCCCGGCAGTCATATAAATAAGATTGCGGTCAAAATTCGTGACATGTTCAAAATTGATAATGAAACTGCGGTGTGTCTGGAAAAAAAGGTTTTTGGGGAGAAGCTCCAGCCAATACTGCATATTGTGGACAGATTCAAAATCACACAGGGTTGTATGCACCGTTACTTTTCTGCCCTGTGCTTCTACCGCTATGACTGAAGATGCCGGAAGGGTATGCACACCCTGTTTTGTTTCGATTGGAAGATTGATGGCCATGGTGGTATATAAATCAATGGCGTCTTTCATGTTACGAAAAAACCGGTGGATATCCAAGGGTTTTGACAGGTAACGGAATACATGGAAGCGCATGGCATCATCCAGATATTGGGAGTAAGAGGTAACAACAAAAATAATAATGTTGTCATTTGCCCTTTTTAATTCATTGCCGACATAGATGCCGTTGATTCCCGGCATCTCAATATCAAGGAAAAGGATATCTTTTTCCCCGGTGTCTGCAAGCAGCGATTCACCGTCAGAAAAGCAGGTGATTTCGGGACATTTTAAACTGATGTTTTTAAAAAAGTTCCTGATATATTTTTGAAGCTGTTCAACTACAAGCGAATCATCGTCACAAATGAGTATTCGCATTTTCGCACCTCTTTTCATTACATTTGCTATATATAAATTCTTTTACATTATACTATAAAGGATAAGAGAATACAAAAAAATTGCATGAAAAGGCATTTTTTAGAGGATTTTGGGGTTTGGAAAAAGAATCAGGAAGGTTAGGGTGAATATTGGAAGAATGACCAAATAGAGACAAAACATGTCGTTTGGTGCAGAAAGGGTTGAAGTTATGACAGAGACATGGATAATGAGAGTTGTCATTGACTTCAACAGAATTTTAAGGAAAAAGGAGTATGGTTATTGCTATGAAAAAGAACATTTCAAAAAAGATGTTTGCATTGTCTGTGCTTATGTCCGCCGGTATTCTGATGACTGGCTGTTCCGGTACGGCAGCAGAACCCTCTGAGAGCACACCGGCCGGAAGCTGCACAGAGGAGGCGCAGGAGAATGCCTGGAGTGCAGGAGGGGCGGAATCCGGAACAAACCATATCAGCGAGAAGTTGTCCGATCAGCTGGTTATTGACGCGGAGGTGGTTTTGCCGAAAGAGCAGGGATACAGCGTGTATGCGTTGACAGAGAAAGCGTTTCCGAGAGAAGAGTTGGATGTTTTTTCCGGAATGTCGGAAGCAGTCGTAACGGATCACCCGGAATGGACGGGAGCTTATTCCGCAGAAACGAAAGAGGGCGGATACTTTAGTACGGATCCCCTGGGTAATTTTACATATGCCAGGGACGAGGAAAGGGACGATTACATTGTATCTCTGGTGGAATCCGCATATTATAATGCCGGCAGTTGTTCTTTCCGGAAGGAAGAAATACAGGATTTGTCCTTTCTGAACGCAGAGGAAGCCGTTCAGATGGGAAAGGAAAAGGTGAAAGAACTGACAGGACAGGATTCGGAGGTTCTTGCTGCTTATGCCCTAAATCAAAAAGAACTAACGGAGTTGGATGAGAAGTACAGACAGACGCAGAACTACCAGGAAGATGCACAGAGAGGAAAAACAGCCACGGTCGATGACTGGTCGGACGCAGATGAGATGTACTATATGGAGTATGAACTGACGAAGGAAGGTCTGCCAATCTACAGCGGCATCAATGAGCCGGGCATATCCATGGCGGTGGAAACCTATTGGACGGCTGAAAGCCGGATTACGATGTTGCTTGATCAGGATGGGATTCGCTATATAGCCGTTAGGGGTGGATTTTTTGATGCCAGCCCGGAAGCAGAGGCGCAGACAATTATTTCAGCGGAGGCAGCGCTGGAAGCGGTAAAGGAAATTTATGAGAATACCATATTGGACTCGCAGGTTACAATCTCCCGGATATGGCTGGAGTATGTTGTTGTACCGGACTGGAAAGAGACGGAACAGTATAAGCTGGCGCCTTATTGGTGTGTGCAGATAGATTCGCCTTCGGGAAACAGCAGCGCCGAGCGAATCAATGCGATAACGGGAGGGAATCTGGCCTATGGAGAATAACAGGGTATTGCCCCGCCTGCTTGGTGCCGAATTTAAGAGAAGTCTGACAGTGAGATTTTTTCTTGTGCCGGTTGGTGTTGTGCTGTGTATCTGCCTGGACACCTGGAACCAAATACCATTTATGTGGACCTCCCCTGAGACTGTGGATGTATACTATTATTGGTGTAATTCTTTTATATTTGGCGGCTTTTATGGTATCTATGTGGTTCCAATGCTGGCGGCGCTTCCCTATGCAGTAAGTTTTTGTGAGGAATACAATACGAATATGCTGAGGATGCTGCTTATGAAAACAGGGAAGAAGAAATACTGCATGTCCAAGGTGCTTACAACGTTCCTCTCAGGAGCTCTTCCGGTATCGGCAGGTGGGATTGCCTTTATCCTTTTGGCAAATTCTTTTATTCAGTTGTTTCATCGAGCCAGATTGCCGGAGACAGAAGCTTTTCCTTTTTATGAATTTTTGTTGCAGGGTAATGTTGCCGGTTATTTTACAGCGGTTATCTTCCTTTTGTTCTTGACCGGAGGGTTATGGGCAACGGCAGCTTTGCTGGTATCGTCATATTTCCCTAATATCTATGTGACGGCGGCCTCTCCTTTGATTCTGTCCTTTTTGACAGGTCGGGCTTATTTTGTTTTGAAGATTCCTGTTGGACTCCGGTTGGATTTATGGCTGCAGGGCAGAAGCTCCGTCGGTACGGATCGGCTCACCATTTTGTGTTCTGCGTTGGTGGTGTTGGGACTGACTGTGGGATTTGGCGTCCTGTTTTACCGGAAGCTGAAAGGGAGGGTGAAGAATGAGTAAGGGAGTTCGGGTATTTTGCTTTCAGCTAAAGCAGGAATTAGTGCAAGTCAGGGTGCTGATTCTGTTCATGATTCTTGCTGTGTTTATCTATTCCTATCTGGAGCCGGTGGCTGATCTGGCGCAGGCGGCCTCAGAGAAAGTGAGTCCGTGGGCTTTTCCACATCTGATAAATGATTATATCTGCCAGATGGTTTTTCTGGTGAGTGCGGTTTTTCTGTTTAGCACAGCGCCCTTTGAAGGGAAGGCTCATTACTATATTATTCAACGTTCCGGGAGATTTTCATGGCAGTTGGGTAATGTACTGTATATTCTGGCATCTTCATTTTTGTTTGTGGGGGTTATATGGGTGTTTAGTGTTATCAGCCTGCTTTCACAAACCAGGTTTAGCGGCGACTGGGGAATCATCTGGGGGACGCTGGCAAGGACAAACGCGGGGAATCAGTATGGTGTACCGTTTACGGTGTTTGCTTATATTGTCGGTGTATTTTCGCCTGTGGAGGCGACTGCAATCAGCTTCCTGCTTGAGTGGGCGTGCGTTGCATGGATGGGGCTGGTGGTCTATTTGTTCAATTACATCACAAAAAAGATGACAGGGATATTGGTGGCATCTTTTTTTGTATTTCTGGATGTAATGATCTACAATTCATGGACACCAAAGGCGTACCTTTTCTCGCCGGTGACGTTGGCACAATTGAAGGTGATGTCAGGGAACAACCTGTCTTATGGCGTATCTTTGGAATATGCGGTGGTGTTCTTTGCAGTGACAATCACGCTTTTTATTGTGATTTGCCTGGGGTCGGGAACTAAAAAAATAAAGAAATGGGGACAGCAAAAATGAATGGCAGAAGGATTATCTTTAAAAATGTCTCTAAGACAATAGAGGAGCAGACGGTATTGAAGGACATTAATCTGGAGATACCAGAGCGGGGGATTTATGGGATTGTGGGAAGGAACGGTTCTGGGAAGACGGTGCTGATCAAGTGCCTCTGCGGGTTTATGTCTGTCACGGAAGGTGAGATATGGGTCGGAGAAAAACAGGTCGGGCGAGATGTGGAATTTGTCGAGGATATTGGCTTCATCATCGAGACACCAGGATTTTTGCCCAGAGAATCCGGATATCGGAATTTAAAATATCTTGCCTCCATCCGAAATGTGGCTGGAAAGGAGCGGATCAGGGAGTGCATCACCATGGTTGGTCTTGACCCTGACGATAAGAAATGGGTTGGGAAATATTCCCTGGGGATGCGCCAGCGGCTGGGTATTGCACAGGCTATCATGGAAAATCCCAGTCTGATTATCCTTGACGAGCCCATGAATGGACTGGATAATCACGGCGTGGAAGAGATACGAAAACTTCTGCTTGGGCTGAAAGAGGAGGGAAAGCTAATCCTCATCATCAGTCATAACTGGGAGGACATCAGGCTGCTCTGTGATAGGGTGTATGAGATGGATATGGGAGTGCTGACACAAATAAAGTAAAATATGATATAATTTTTTCTTGTGAGATTTTCGTAACATTTCAATGATACTATCCATGATAGAAGAATAGAACTGGAAGGATGTGAACGTATGCGGCTCTTAGTGGTGGAGGATGACCGGCTTTTGAACAATACACTGTGCTACAATCTTTCTGCGTCCGGCTATACTGTAGATTCCGCTGTGACAAGTGCGGAGGCGGTTCGTTTCTTTGAAGCGCAGGACTATGACCTGATTGTGCTGGATGTGAACCTGCCGGATGGAAACGGGTTTGATTTCTGCGAACAGATCAAGGAGCGCCGCCCTGATACTGCTGTGATTTTTCTGACGGCAAATGACATGGAAAGCGATATGCTGAAAGGGTTTGAGCTGGGCGCGGATGATTATGTAACAAAACCCTTTCCCATCAGTGTATTCCGTAAAAAGATATCGGCTCTGCTTGGCCGCATCCAAAAGCAGACAGGCGGCGACTGCTATGCGGACGGTACGCTGTCCATCAATTTCTCGGAGCTGACCGCAGAACTGTCCGGGGAGTCAATTACGTTTACGCCGCTAGAATATAGACTGCTGAAAGTGCTGGTGAGAAATCCCAAAATCGTTTTGACCCGTCAGATGCTTCTTGAAAAGCTGTGGGATGCGGACGAAAATTTTGTGGATGAACACACTCTGACGGTTACGATCAGCCGCATCCGGGGTAAAATTGAAGTGGACGGCCTGCAATATATCAAAACAGTTTACGGCATGGGCTATATGTGGATTGGAGGGCTGAAAAAGTGAAAGGGCTTTCTGTCAACCGGGCCTGTGCCATAGGGACTGCCTTTTTATGTGGCATTTCGCTGGCTGCCCTTGCTACGGTGTATCTGCTTACCGGGAACCTGATTCTTGTCTGGCTGGGCCTGCTGTTTACCATTCTGGTTTTTGCCTGCGTTGCTGTTTTTGTGGCGTTTCTCCGCCGCAAGCTGGTATTATTTTCGGACAGCCTTTGCCGGACGATGGATGATATGCTGGATGGGGCGGCCCCACCGCCGCAAATTCATGAGGAAGAAAATCTGTTTTACAAAATCAATCATCGGCTGCTGCGTCTGTATGAAGTCATGCGGGAGAATCGGGAGCGTGTGGCGAAGGACCGGGCTGATTTGCAGGAACTGATTTCCGACATATCCCATCAGGTGAAAACGCCGATTGCCAACCTCCAGATGGTAAACGCCACGTTGCTTGAACAGTCCGTGCCGGAGGAAAAACAGCGGGAGTTTTTACAGGCATCCAGCGGACAGCTTGATAAGCTGGATTTTCTTATGCAGGCTATGATAAAGACCTCCCGGCTGGAAACCGGCGTGATTTCTCTGGACAGAAAAATACAGCCGCTCTATGATACCCTTGCGGCGGCGCTGGGCGGTATCCTGCTTAACGCCGAAAAGAAAAATATTCATGTAAGTGTGGATTGCCCGCCTGATCTGGCGCTGGCCCATGACAGGAAATGGACCGGCGAGGCCCTGTTCAATATTCTGGATAATGCTGTAAAGTACACGCCGGAGGGCGGCACGATTCGCGTCACCGTCCAAAGCTGGGAGCTGTATGTGAAAATCGACATTGCGGACAGTGGGAAGGGAATTGCGGAAAACCGACAGGGCATGATCTTCAAACGCTTCTACCGGGAAGAGGAAGTACACGATGTGGACGGCATCGGCATCGGGCTGTATCTGGTTCGTGAGATCGTCACCATGCAGGGCGGCTATATCAAGGTATCTTCCGCTGTGGGATACGGCTCTGTATTTTCCATATTCCTTCCCTATGGTTAAAATTCCGGAAACGGGAGAGTGAAAGATTATATCATCCAAACTCGTTTTCCTTATTGGACGTGGTATAATTCCCAACGATGAAAACGCTTTGATGGAATTTACCATTTATTCTGATGTGGGGGAAAATGACCTTCTGGACTGGGGAATGGCAAAAACAGTCTGTGTAACCGTGGTGGATAATTATCCGTTAGATACGCTTCCGCTTGATTCTACACCGGAATACTTATTTTTTATGGTGATTCCATGGTCAATGAACGCTGATTTTGACGGATTAACGGGACTTACTAAATCAGGTCTGACTTTTTGGACAGATACGCCTACGCAGACAATGGCGCAGATTCAGTCTGAAATTACAGATGCGGGGATTGCCTATGATTATACGCTTATAAATCTATCTTCCGCAGTTGATCTGTTCCGGAGCATCACTTTTGTTGTAGATGTGTTTATTTACGCCTTTGGAGCTATGATTTCATTGATTGCGGTTGCAAATGTATTTAATACGATTTCAACAAACATCCGCATCAGGAGGCGGGAACTTGCCATGCTGCGTTCGGTTGGAATGTCGGAACATGGTTTTAACCGGATGATGAATTTCGAGTGTTTCTTTTATGGATTGCGCACGATTCTGTTTGGAGTGCCGATTGCAGGTATTCTTTCATGGCTGATTTATAAAGGGCTGGTTACGAATGAACAGCTTGAAAGATTTTCGTATCGTTTTCCGTGGCAAAGCATGATAATCAGCATATTAGGTGTATTTTGTATTGTTTTTATTACAATGTTGTATGCTACCAGCAAAATCAGGAAAGAAAATATTATTGATGCACTTAGAGATGACATGGCTTAGCAAGGATGGGAAATGTTATTATTTAGAAATATTTTCTGCCATTTTGCAGGCAGCTTGATAGTCTGGCTGCAAGATGGCATAAGGAGTATATTATGTGGCAGTTTGCATTTTTTGTATTTTTTGTTTCAGTCTGCATATTCGCAGGAATTATGTTTCATGATTCCAGAACATTATGGAGTGGAGCCTCGTTTTTGATTATGATGATGTGTCTGGCGATATTTTTGTTGTTTGTCTTATACCAATGTTCAGAATGGCTGGCAGCGCATGCTTTAGTGATTGGAATACTGATTGTTATGTTTGTTTTAGCAGTAGGCAGTGTGGCTTTGTTTCCAGTGGCTTTGATTCTTGTGTTCTTTATAGAAGGGGTAAGAGTTATTAGACATGAAGGAATAAAACCGACAAATCTATTATCAATGTTGTTTTCTGTTCTGTTATGTATTTATCTGGCGGTCTGGCCGGTAATTGGAAACTTGGGAAAGAATACATTAGGTACAATGCTGTATAAAATTATTAGTTTCATAGTAGTATATATATTGTTGGTGCTGGCAGTGTATTCACTTTCCGCAGTGCTCAATCTTCTTCACTTAAAAAAGAAAAGAAACGCAGATTACATTATTGTACTGGGGGCAGGAATTATTGGAAGCAGGGTTACGCCGTTACTTGCAGCACGGATTGAAAAAGGAATAGAATTGCTGTGCTATAATCCAAATGCTGTACTGATTATGTCTGGCGGACAAGGTTCAGGAGAGGATATTCCAGAAAGTAAAGCTATGGCAGATTATGCGATTGATAAAGGCGTAAGTGCGGAAAAAGTCATTTTGGAACAGAAATCTGTGTCCACGGAGGAAAACCTACGGTTTTCGAGAAAACTGATAAATAAACAGAATCCACAAATTATAGTTGTCACAACTGCTTATCACATGTTCAGGGCGTTAATACTGGCAAAGAGGCAGGGAATAAGATGTGTGGGTTTCGGTTCTAAAACAAAATGGTATTTTACACTGAATGCTTTTATCCGGGAATTTGTTGGATATTTAAGTCTGACATGGAAAAAGCATATTCTTGTGATTGGAATAAATGTATGTATTGTAATAGCAGTGTATAGATTTAAGTAAAAACAATGAATATAACAGTCATTTCACAGTGCATGGGTATGACATTGAAGTGAAGGACACCCTGATTGCGGAAGCGGTAGGGAAATGCGTTTTGTAATAGATTGCTCGGACTTATTATGAGGGAGCAGGAACGGTTCGGAACGACAGATGAGCCGTGAAAAAATGACAACAATGGATTTGAAAAAAGAGCGTAAATGGAATAGAGCAGAATTTTTATCAGAACAATGTATCAACGAACAAGTATAACAGGAGCAAGGCACAGTATCAAATGACAGCGGCCTGACCACGTGGTACAAAGACAAGACATTGGAAGAATGGGCGTTGACAGCACCAAAATATACAGATCCGGCAACGGGTCTCTCATGGTATGTTATAGACGGCAAACAGCCATATATGACAGGGGAAGATACTGAAAAATTTTGGGAAATGTGCAAGGAGACGGGAGAATATCCGGTGAAAAAATTTGCGGAAATGACAGGAATGATACAGTACCTTGATGATAATACGGTTGCTTACGTGGGTGATAACGTTACCGTAATCAAGTTAAAGGACGGGAAGAAACTGGAGATTGATACTTCATCCATGACATATGACATGATCATGAATATGTTCAAGAATCTGCCGAAAAGCGGGAATTACTTTGACAGCTCATATTAGCAGAAGAATATCCAGAAAGCTATGTTTTCCTCAGAGCAGTGATGCTTTACATATTCCCCCATAGATACACTGACAAACACAGGGGTTCAAGTATGAAAGGAGAAAATCATGAAATCGCAGATGATTCCAAAGCAAGCATATATTCCGCCGTTTGACTCTCAAGCAATCAAGGTTCAGCACATTGAATATTTTGACCCGCCCTATCAGGAATATCATGGAGAAAAAATCACAGAACAGGTGATAGCGGAGGTCTTAAAGAAAATTCCCAGTGGAATCAATATTTATTTATTCTTAGACCCATGCGGAGAGGATAATTGGCTTGAAGTAAACTGTGACGGCAAATGGATCGCAATCTGGTTTTGGGGCGATTTGGGAGAAAACACTTATTTTTCTTATAATCCTGCATTTGTGGATACTGCCGGCCAGGTCAGCAAAATGGATTTTTCAGACAAAAGTATATATACAGATCTTAAAAGCGGAGGTCAGTCGCCGATTGCCAAAATTCATGCGCTTACCGATATTGAAACGGGTATCAAGGCAGTTGAATATTTTATTCGGACAGGGGCGTTTTATCCAGGAATTGATTGGCTCCATGAGTACATATAGCTGTGCCTGCTATCAAGCGCCGCAAAGTACACGCCGGAGGGCGGCATCGACATCGGACTGCACCTGGCCCGTGAGACCGTCACCATGCAGGGTGTCTACATCAAGGCCACTTCTTCGCTGGGACAAGGCTCTATGGTTTCCATATTTCTGCCCCGCAGATAAAGTTTCAAAATCCAGCCGCTTGTAACATTTCTGTGACAATTGCCTGTTACAATATTAGCCTTGTAAATAATTTAGATTAGGAGGAACCAATCATGGGACTGTTTTCCAGAAAACCGAAAGCGCCGGAGTACGATCCGGCAGACTGCGCGGCGAAGAAAAAACGGCTGCGGGAGATTTTTAACGAAACTGTGAAGGATGGCGACAGCTACGAAGTTCTCTACGCCTGTATGTATTCTTCCAAATTTGAGGAAGGATTTGTCTTTGATACTAATACTACCACGTTCTGTTTCTATGTTATGGGCTACCGGCGAAGTGATTTTTGCATTGTGCTGATCCAGGTGGACAGTGCGCTGGAGAACCACTCGGAGGCGGTGTTCCTCGATATGGACAGTATTGTCAATGTGTCTTATGACCCTAAGATCACCAAAGCCTGTCTGGAGTACAGAAAGGACTACGGCAGTTTTGGGGAACTGCTGGACATTGGCGGCACCAGCAGCAAAACCATGTATGGCCCCAAGAACATCCATCAGCCGGAAGAAAAGGAACGGTTCCTGGACTTTTTGGAGGCTTTCCGGGCCAGATTGGAGCAGAAGGGGTATAAGCTGGATAAATGGAAACGGTAAACTGGAATTTGGAGGTATAGAAATGGTTGACGTAAATATGCCTAACACATTACTCGTAAATGGAAAAGAATATAAGATTATTGGGCTTTTGGGAAAAGGTAAAGGCGGTTATTCTTATTTAGCAAGCGATGGAGAGCAACAGTATGTTTTAAAGCAGATACATCACGAGCCATGCAGTTATTATCAGTTTGGCAATAAGATTCAGGCAGAGATAAATGATTATAATAGACTGAAAAAAATTGGTATCAGAATCCCCGAAATGATAGATGTTGATATAGTGAATGAAAGGATTTTGAAAGAATATATCGAGGGCAGAACCATATATGAACTTGTAAAATCTGATTGTATGAAAAACGAATACATAGAACAGATAAAAGATATGTGCAGTCTGCTCTATCCCGCAAACACCAACATTGATTATTTTCCCACAAATTTTGTGGTGCAGAACAGATTGATATATTATATTGATTTTGAATGTAACGATTATATGGAAGAATGGAATTTTGAAAATTGGGGGATTTTGTACTGGTCAAAAACAGAAGAATTTCTGAAATATTTGGCTGAACATTCGCAATGATAAATTCCAGTTTGTTGAGTGATCAATCTACATGTTCAAAATTCAAACCAAGGGGGCTATTTGATGGAAACGCAATTTCCTTCCTTTTCGACATCTAAAACGCTTGTAAACATCGCTGCCTATTTTCTGTTGTTTTTGGCTGGAGATTTGGCGAACAGTATCATTTTTGACCGGCTTTTTTCACTTGTCAAATTCCAGAATGCAAGTTTCTATGTCATATTGAGAATGTTGGGCTGTACTTTTGTTACCGCGTTTCTCTTTTGGCTTTACACAAACAAAGCTCTGCATTTGAAGATGAGTGATTTCAAAATCACATGGAACATCCAAGGCTGGGGCATTCTTTTATCCACTCTCTTGCCTGCCTTTGTTGTCATTGTTTTTCTGGCCATTGGTAAAGCAGAAACACATATGCCTGCGCCCAGTGAAAGCGTCTTTATCGTAATCGCTTCTATGATTACCGCTTTAAAAGCCGGTGTGCTGGAGGAAATGTTGTTTCGCGGTTTCATCATGACGCTGCTTGAGCGAAGATGGAATCAATACGCTGCTATACTGGCGCCATCGCTCCTTTTTGGTTTGGCGCATATTCCGTCTATGGAATACTTTACGATTGCAGGTGTTTTGCTTTTAGTGATAAGCGGTACGCTGGTCGGTGTTATGTTTTCGCTTGCTGCTTATAAAGGAAATTCCATCAGCAATGGGGCGCTTATGCACGCTGTATGGAATTTTGTTATGGTCACAGACATACTACACATCACCACCGCAGAGGGAGCGTATGGCAATCCGATCTGTTCCGTTATCATTCCTTCGGACAATATATGGCTGACGGGAGGCGGATTTGGTGTGGAGGCTTCTTTGATTGCTGTGACCGGATATGCCCTTGTCTGCGCTTTTCTTACATTTAAGAAATAACCCTCAATCAAACGGCTGCCTTGAACTATTACAGTATTGTAACATTTCAAGGCGAAAAACCCAGCCATCTGTGACATTTCTGTGAGGATTGGCTGTTAGGATAACGGCATCACAGAAAGGATGGTGTTTATCATGAGCATTTTGCAAACAACCGATCTAAAAAAACACTACGGCACAGAGCCGAATGTTACAAAGGCGCTGGACGGCGTGACTCTCTCCATTGAACAGGGGGAGTTTGCCGCCATCGTGGGGACCTCCGGCAGCGGCAAGTCCACACTGCTGAACATGATGGGCGGGCTGGATGTGCCTACTTCCGGCAGCGTCAAGGTGAAAGACAAAGAGCTGGCCGGCCTGAAGGATGAACAGCTCACCATTTTCCGCCGCCGCAACATTGGCTTTATCTTCCAGAATTACAACCTTGTCCCCGTTCTGAACGTCTATGAAAACATCGTCCTGCCCGTGGAGCTGGACGGCGATACGGTCGATCAGAAGTTCATGGACGAGGTGGTGCGCCTGCTGGCTCTGGAGAATAAACTGAACAGTATGCCGAATAATCTTTCCGGCGGGCAGCAGCAGCGTGTGGCCATCGCCCGCGCCCTGGTCTCCAAGCCTGCCATCGTCCTGGCGGACGAGCCAACCGGCAATCTGGACAGCCGGACCAGCGCCGATGTGATGGGGCTTCTGAAAGTCACCAGCAGCAAGTTCCGCCAGACATTGGTGATGATTACCCACAACAACGAGATCGCCCAGCTTGCCGACCGCATTATCCGCATCGAGGACGGCAGGATTTCCCAGTAAGGAGGGCGCAGACATGAACGATATTTTATTCGGAAACAACAACGGCGCAGTCATGAAAAGACTGTCCGGCCGCTACTACAAGGCCAGCAAAAGCCGGAACATCATTGCGGTTATCGCAATCATTCTGACGACGATCCTGTTTACCACGATTTTCACCCTGGGTTCCGGCCTGCTGGACACGGTTCACGACCAGAACATCCGCAAGGCAGGCGGCGATGGTCAGGCGGCTCTGACCTATATCAGCGACGAGGTTTACAACAATGTGGCGGGCAGTCCCCTGATCGAACGCATCGCTTATGCAAAGGCAGTTTCCTACCGGCTGAAAAATCCGGGCCTGGAACGCTGGCGGTCTGACCTGTGGTATATGGATGATACCGCCCTGGAGTTTGCCCGCTATACCCCCACAACAGGCCGTCGGCCGGTCGCGGAAAATGAGATTATCGCAGACACAAAAACGCTGGAGGCTCTGGGCGTTCCGGCACAGGTTGGGGAAACGGTTTCGCTGACCTATGAGGTCAAGGGCATTGTGTATACCACAGATTTTACTCTCTGTGGCTTTTGGGAAACCGACAGTTTGAGCAACATCGGGCGGCTGATCATATCAAAAGCCTTTCTTGACGCTCATTCAGACATTCTGACCTATACCTACCCCGTGGACAACGACTATTCCGGTGTTGTGACCGCCTACATCATGTTTCAGGGCAGAGGCGATGTGGAAAGCCGTCTGCATCAGCTTCTTTCCGAAGCTGGCTATACCTGCGACACTATGGGCGGCAGTCCGGGGGACAGCAGTTATATCATTGCGGGCATCAGTCCCGCTTACCAGAGCGGCGCATTATCAGAAAACCCTGCCATGCTGATTTCCGGCATCGTGGGCGTTCTGCTGATTATCATAACGGGCTATCTGATTATCTACAACATTTTTCAGATTTCCGTCATTCAGGATATTCAATCCTATGGGCAGCTCAAGACCCTGGGTACAACACAACGCCAGATCCAGCGGCTGATTAACCGGCAGGCCATCAGGCTCTGTGCTGTCAGCATCCCCATTGGACTACTGATTGGCTTTGTGATTGGGCGTGCCCTGGTGCCGTTCCTGATGAATGGCACAACCTATACTGCCGACGCCGGGATTAGTGTGACGGTCAATCCGCTGATCTTCATTGGCTCCGCCGCCTTTGCCCTGCTGACCGTTTTTATCAGCGTCCGCAAGCCGGCCAAAATCGCCGGAACGGTTTCGGCCATTGAGGCCATCCGCTACACGGAAAACGACGCGGCAGCATTCGGAAGCCGCAAGGTCACGGACAAGAAGTCCACCCACGGCGCGAAGCTCCACTTCATGGCTCTGGCTAACCTGGGCCGCAACCGCAAACGAACCGTGCTGGTCATCGTGTCCATGACATTAAGCATTGTTCTGTTCAATACGGTATTTACCCTGTCCGGTGGATTTGATATTGACAAGTATATCGAGAAATTTTTGAATGTTGACTTTGTGATTTCCACTGCGGACTATTTCCAGTACCAGTTTGAAAAGAGCGAAGGCGATCTGACGGAGAGCTTTATCCAGGCCGTCCGGCAGAATGAAAACTTTGACGACGGCGGCAGGCTCTATACCTCCCGCCTTTTGGAAGAAAACTTTTCTACCGACCACGCCGCATTTACAAACTACAATAAAGACGAGAACGGAAATCCTTTTGTGGACATATACGGCGCAGATGATTTTGTTCTGAACACGATGGAGGCGGTAGAGGGAACCATCGACCTGGAACAGCTGAAAACAGGCAAGTATATCCTGTTGAGCGTGGAATGTACAGATGATGGAACGGTGATCGACAATCCGAATATCCATGTTGGAGATACCATCCAGCTGAACCATATCCGAAAGGACGGCCTCTCCGATACCATTGGGGAGAGCTATGAATTTACCATTATGGCAAAGGTCCGAAAAAACGAAAACACCACTACTACCCGCAATACCGGCGCTTCAAGACTCTATCTCCCTACGGAAATTTATCTGCCCCTCTGCGACCAGCCGCACCTGGTCAACTTCCCCTTCAACGTGAAGCCGGGGACAGAACCAGCTATGGAGGAGTTTTTGAAAAGCTATATCGACAGCGTGGAACCCAGTATGGACTTTGAGTCCAAATCGACCTATGTCAGCTCCTTTGAGGGCCTGACCTCCCTGATTATCACCATCGGCGGGGCGTTGAGCATCATCATCGGGATCATTGGGATTACAAACTTTGTCAACTCCATTCTGACCAGTGTCATCACCCGCAAAAAGGAATTTGCCATGCTGCAAAGCATTGGCATGACCGGAAAGCAGTTAAAGCGTATGCTCTCCTTTGAGGGGCTGTACTATGCGGCGGGAACAATCATCACATCCGCCGTCCTGGGGGCTTTGTTCTCGGTGGTAATCGTAAGGGGCATTTCCAGTGGGATTTGGTTTTTCACCTACCAATTTGTCATGTGGCCCATGCTGGCGGTCTATCCGTTCCTGCTCCTTTTAACGGCTGCAATACCGGCGCTTATGTACCGGCAGATTGCAAAGGTCAGTATCATCGAGCGGCTGCATCAAAACTGAATGCTCGTCTGGAAGCCGGAGGCAGGTTGCCTCCGGTTTCCGAATGTCAGTCTATTTACTTTTTAAGATAGAATAAAACGAACGGAGGAGTTTTTATGAAACAGTTTTTATGTGGAATCCTGGCGTTGGCCTGTCTTGCAGGTCTGACCGCCTGTGGCGGAAAAGAAGAAACGCCCGCATCGGCTGCCAACGAGGGGACGGCACAGGAGCAGAGCCATATCTATACGACCCAGGTACAGTACACCGGCGAGGACGACCCTGTGCAATATCTGGAGATCGCGGCCCGCAGCGCCCATCTTCTTGCCGAACTGGAGGACAAAGCGGGGGCCTTCGTTGCGGACTTCTACAACTATCAGGCTATGGATGATGCGAGTACGCCGCTCTATACCATGAATGGGATGCAGTTTGCGGAGGAAATCGACCCTAACGGACGCTGTATTCGCGTGAGCAGGAACTACTTTGTGCATAACCCAATCGAAACCGCAGACGGCAGTGATTTGACGGGACAGTTTGTTTATGACGATCTGACGCTGAATCTCCTGGTGCCGGAAAAATATCGGGATATGGAAGATGATATTGTCGAAGCACATCGGGATCGCTTTTACTTTGAAAAGGTCGAAGCGGAAAACGCCTACAATCAGGAGGCCGGAATCAGTGAAAGAATGAATATTGCAAAAGAGGACCTAAAAATTAACATTATTTATGTAAAAGACGGTCAGAATTATTTTTCCTTCCGTTCAGACTGCGCCCAGCAGACTGGCTGTAAGGTGGAGGACCCCGTTGTGCAGATTTACACCGGCAATATCCATTGCAATTATGCCCACAGCTTTATGAGTCAGTGGGTCTATATTCCCTCGGAGGCGGAGAGTGCAAAGGAGGCTTATCGAGAAATCTCGGACATGATTCGCTCCTGCGGGGCGGAGGAAAGCGTACAGAAACTAAAGGCAGTTGTTATGGCAAATTCATAGGGGAAAGAGACACAGCAAATGAAACGATTATTTTTATTGGAAGATGATTTAAGTTTAATCAGCGGTCTGTCTTTTGCCGTAAAAAAAGAGGGATATGAAATAGACGTTGCCCGTACCACACTGGAAGCTGATACGTTATGGGTAAATGATAAATATGATTTAGTCATTCTGGATGTATCGCTTCCCGATGGTTCCGGCTTTGATTTTTGCAGAAAGATACGCCTGACTTCAAAAGTGCCTGTCATATTTCTTACTGCTGCTGATGAAGAAACAGATATTATTATGGGGCTTGATATTGGGGGCGATGATTATATTACAAAGCCTTTCAAGCTGGCAATATTTATGTCAAGGATTAACGCATTGCTCCGCAGGAGCGAGAATTTCAATACCGCTGTTACAGAACTGAACTCCAACGATATAAGCATAAGACTTCTAAAAGGAGAGGTTTATAAACGGGGGAAACTGCTTGATTTGACGGCGAGTGAATATAAATTGTTATGCCTGTTCATGGAAAACCCCGACCAGATACTTTCCCCGGAACAGATTTTAGGAAAACTATGGGATTGCAGCGAAAATTATATAGACAATAATTCTCTTACTGTTTATATCCGCAGGCTTCGTACAAAAATTGAGGACAATCCGGGAGAACCCAAAAGGATTGTTACTGTTCGCGGTATGGGCTACAAATGGAATACGGAGGAACCGGGGATATGATGAAAATATTTGCAAACAGAAAAATCAAAATCCTTTTTGCCAGTATGGTTTTCTCTATCGTGTTTTTTACGTTACTTTCAGTATTATTAGCGGCTTTTGCGGGTAGAAATGCGGCATATTACGTCATAATCTGCGGCGTATGTATGGGATCTGTCATATTGCTGCTTTGTTACGGGTATTTTAGGGAACAGCATAAAATCATGGAAAATGCCATATCGCAGATTACAGAATATATTTCCGGCAACAAAGACATTACCATTGAGTGTAACGACGAGGGCGAGCTATACAGGCTGTTCCATGAAGTTAATTCTTTGGTTGCAATCCTGAACGCTCATGCCGAGAATGAAAAAAGTTCAAAAAAATTTTTACGAGGTACCATATCGGATATTTCACATCAGCTAAAGACACCGCTTGCCGCCCTCAATATTTACAATGGCATTATACAGGGCGAAGCAAAAGAACAGGAACTTCCGACAATACAGGAATTTAGCCAGCTTTCCGAGCAGGAGCTTGACCGTATCGAAACCCTGGTACAGAGCCTTTTGAAAATTACGAAGCTGGACGCGGGTACGATTGTGTTAGAAAAGTCATTAGAAAATGTGTCCGAGCTTGCAGAGAATGTAAAAAAGCATTTCCTGTTTCGTGCCGAACAGGAGGGAAAAGAAATCTGCTTATCAGGCAATGAAGAAATCTCACTTTTATGTGACCGCAACTGGATAATCGAAGCAATCAGCAACCTTGTAAAGAACGCCCTTGACCACACTGAAAATGGCGGTATGATCCGTATTGAGTGGCGGGCGTTCACTTCTATTGTTCAGATTACCGTAAAGGATAACGGCAGCGGCATACACCCGGAGGACTTGCACCATATTTTCAAGCGGTTTTACCGCAGCCGTTTTTCTAAAGACACGCAGGGTATCGGGCTTGGACTGTCATTAGCAAATGCGATTGTGGAAGCCCATAATGGAACGATTGAAGCAGACAGTACATTAGGCAGCGGAACCTCTTTCACAATGAATTTCCTGATTCCTACAAAATTGTAGGCTGATTGTAATATTGGTGTAGGATTTTTCTGTTATAGTGGGGCTATCAAAACAGAAAGAGGTGTTTACACATGAACTTATTGGAAGTCAACAATATCTGTAAAACATATGGAAGCGGCGAAACTGCCGTACACGCTTTGAAAAAAGTGAGCTTTTCCGTTCCAAAAGGCGAGTATGTGGCTATCGTTGGAGAATCCGGCTCCGGAAAAAGTACGCTGCTCAATATGATAGGCGCACTTGATACGCCTACATCTGGAAAGGTAACGATTGGCGGCA
Source organism: Clostridia bacterium (assembly GCA_910574255.1). Classification (GTDB taxonomy): domain Bacteria; phylum Bacillota; class Clostridia; order Lachnospirales; family Lachnospiraceae; genus Laedolimicola. The sequence goes on along the minus strand of CAJTAK010000003.1, from coordinate 319,781 downwards.
AGGATATTTTTTCCATGAACGACCGCAAACTTACCGTTTTCCGCCGGAGGAATATCGGATTTATTTTTCAGGCGTTCAATCTTGTGCCGGAGCTTACCGTTGAGCAAAATATTATTTTCCCGGTGCTGCTTGACTATCAGAAGCCGGACAAAAAATATCTGGAAGAACTGCTTACTGTTCTTAATCTGAAAGAACGCCGTAACCATTTGCCGAGCCAGTTATCTGGCGGACAGCAGCAGCGTGTGGCAATCGGACGCGCCCTTATCACGCGCCCGTCGTTAATCCTTGCCGACGAGCCAACAGGAAACCTTGACACGCAGAACAGCAGCGAAGTCATTGCCCTGTTAAAAGAAGCGTCAAGGAAGTATGAGCAAACCATTATTATGATTACTCATAATAGGAACATTGCACAGAGCGCAGACCGAATTTTACAGGTATCAGACGGTGTGCTGACCGATTTAGGGAGGTGCCGCGAATGAAAAGCTATTTAAGCCTTATCCCGATTTCCGCAAAGGTTCACAGGCGGCAAAGCCGCATGACACGCATTTGCATTATTCTTGCTGTATTCCTTGTAACTGCAATCTTTTCTTTGCTGGAGATGTGGACAAACGGACAGATAACAGCAATGCGGAGTAATCACGGAGATTGGCATATTGTTCTTCAAAATATGCCAGAGGATAAAGCCGAACAGATTATAGATAATTCTGATGTGGCATACTCCTCATGGTATGATGTAATAAATGAAAATGCAGATTGCAACTATTATATCAACGGAAAAAATGTTGTGCTGTATGGCGTCGAAGAAGCCTACGTCACAGATATGATGAATTATCCGTTGGAAGGCTCCTACCCACAAAATGAAAAGGAAATTGCCATTAGTGCAGACGCAAAGGAGCTTTTCAAAGTCCAGATAGGCGATGATATTACTCTTAATACGCTCGCAGGCGATTTTACTTATACAATATCAGGATTTTATGAAGATGATGAGGAATTTAACGACATTATTGACGGAACCTGTATGTATATGTGCAAAGCTGCGTTTGATGAAGTGAGAAATTTGAATGGCATAGAACCTACATCTCAATTTTATATTCGGTTTCAAAGTGAGAACGGTTTGAAAAAAACGATTGCCAGTATAAAAGAGCAATATTCGCTCACTTCTGAAAATATTAGTGAAAACACGCCCGTTTTGAGCCTGTTAGGGGCGAGCAGCAATGAAAGCGTAAATGAACTCTACCCTTTGGTGATAGCTTGTTTTGTCATTATACTAATTGCAGGAATCTTTATGATTTCAAGCTGCATGAACAGTAATGTTGCCCAACGGACAAAATTTTTCGGAATGATGCGTTGCATTGGTGCAAGTAAACAACAGATTGTACGTTTTGTAAGGCTTGAAGCACTGAATTGGTGTAAAACAGCAATTCCTATTGGTTGTGCGTTAGGAACGGTAATTTGTTGGGTATCGTGTCTGATACTAAAATTTATCGTAAAAGGCGAATGGGTAGATATGCCACTATTTTCAGTAAGTATAAGTGGTATCCTCTGTGGGGTAGCCATAGGTATCATTACCGTGTTTATTGCAGCACAATCCCCGGCTAAACAGGCAGCAAAAGTTTCGCCCATAGCAGCAATATCCGGCAACGCAGAAACAAACAAAAAAATCGTCCATGCGGCAAATACAAGGCTTTTCAAAGTGGAAACTTCCCTTGGTGTCCACCATGCAACAGGAGTTAAGAAAAACTTAGTCCTTATGACAGGCTCCTTTGCCCTTACAATTATGCTTTTTTTGACTTTTTCCGCTTGTCTTGATATTGTTCACAGGCTGCTTCCATCAGTGAGTGATTTAACTCCGGACATTACGGTTACCAGTCAGGATGAGTCTAATTCCATAGATAAAAGCATATCAGAAGAAATTTCCGGAATATCGGGGGTAGAGTCTGTTTTTGGCATGATGTATAGCATGAGCTATCCCGCAGAAATTAACGGGAATATGTCAACGGTTGATTTATTTTCCTATGGAGATACCATGATGGACAACTTCAGGAAATCCGTTGTAAGCGGAAATATAGCAAAAGTGTATGGAAATTCTCAATATGTCATGGCAGTCTACAGTAACCATACAGGACTGGATGTGGGAGATAAAATAAAAATAGGTTCCGAAGAACTTGAAGTTGCGTGTGTTATGTCTGAGGGTGTGGGAAGCATCAGCGGTTCGACCGTTGTGGTATGTTCGGAAGAAACCTGCACACGTCTGATAGGCGAACAAGGCTATGCTATGGTAGGCATTGTATTAGAAAAAGATGTATCTGATGCAGCGGTAAACAAAATTTATGGACTGTCAGAAGGAAATGTAATTGCAGACAACAGAGAGGAAGATGATGAGATCAATGGTTCCTACTGGGTGTTCCGAATTGCGGCATACAGTTTCCTTGCTATCATTTCCTTAATAACCATTTTGAACATTATGAACAGTGTTTCAATGGGTGTGTCAGCAAGAATTAAACAGTATGGGGCTATGCGTGCTGTTGGTATGGGAAGCAGACAGGTTACAAAAATGATAACTGCTGAAGCAGCCACATACGCTGTCTGCGGTACGACTGTCGGAATTATACTTGGACTGCTGCTTCACTATCTGATTTACACAAAGGTTGTTATTACCCATTTTGGCGGCTCATGGAATATTCCCTTTACTACTATTGCCCTTGTACTTTTACTGGTTGTTTTTTCTTGTATTATATCAATTTATACTCCGGCAAAGCGTATACGCAATATGGCAATTACTGAAACTATCAATGAGCAATGAATGTAAGGTGAAAAGTCTTATATGTTAAATAGCACGCACGGTTTTGATTAGGGGTATGGGGAGTAATCTCCATACCCACTAGAGAAGATTCTTGCTCCTCTGCCGCCCTACTTCATTGTTGGAAGCTTCACAACAACAGTTACCCCATGAGGTTCTGTTTCGAAAAATTTGATCGTTCCCTTGTGGGCAGAAACAATCTGTCTTGCGATTTTCAAGCCGTTTCCATGAGGAATCCCGCTACCATTGCTTTGTGTGAAGCTAACACACTCTGCTGCGTTTAACATCCGTAAAGCAGTCTCGTCCATGCCTTTGCCAGAGTCCTGAACCATAAGTTTACACATTCTGTCAGTCAATTCAACCGAAACACAAATATGACATCCATCCGGATTGTGGGCAATGCTATTACCAATTAAGTTTTCCAGCATACGGGTAAGCAAAGTGTTGTCACCCTCAATTAGAATTGATTCAGCACCATCCCCTGCATAAAGGTCAATCACATACTGCTCGTCCAGATCGTTATTCATATAATCACTGATGACTTGCCTGGATAACTCAACCGGACTGACAGAGGTTTTTTGCAATGGCTGCATAGCATATTCCAGTCTTGACACAAGATTCAAGTCAATAATTAACTGCCGCAGCTTTTCCCCATGTTTACGAATTAAACCAGCCTGTTTCTGAACATCAGACGGAAGTGCGTCGTTGTCCTCGATTTCCCCGGCGTAGCCCAGCATGACCGACAACGGGGTGCGTATATCGTGGGAAATTCCACTGATCCAATCGGCGCGGGCCGTGTCTTTTTTGTGGAGCTGTTCACTGGCCCAGTTCAATTCCGCATTGATGTCCGTAAGCTCGCCGTGTTCCTCTAATTGAACCGGCTTACCCTGGGACATTGCGATGATACCTGTCAGAATGGGCTTTACCGCCTGTTCTACCCTGCGCGTGTTGCGCCACAGTAAAAACAGCATCAGTAAGATACTGACAAGAAATATGCCAAACACTGTGATGACCATAGCCCAAACATCGCCGGTTTCCATAGCAAAGTTGTATCGTTGCAGACTATTTACGGGATAGGCCAATACAAACAGTCCGGCTGGATGTTGCCAGACAAATACTGGATATTCCTGCAAGTACCATCTGCTGAATTGGGCAATCTGAGCGGCTGTATAAGAGCGGGGCAGATCATTCGGCATCTGTTCTTCCCAGATAACCGCGCCATCGTCGCTCAACAGCATGGCCCAGGCGTGGTTTTTGGACAGTATGCGGGACAAATCCGGTTCCGCCTCAATCACACCACTCACCTCTGACACCATAGCGGAGAGAGCAGATACCGACAAGTCGGGGGCAGAAGTACGGCAGTCAGCAATCACCCGGATTGCGACCGCAAGCGCAAGGTTCATCAACAGGAACAGCGCCAGAGCTGCGATTGTAGAAAGGAAATATTTCCGGAAAAACCTTTGTATCGGATTCAAAATGATCACCCCTTTACCACGAGTTTGTAGCCCAGGCCCTTGATGGTCAGGAGAGAGACTGGCACTGATGGAGTATCTTCGATCTTCTCCCGCAAGTGACGGATATGGGACATGAGCGTATTTTCATATCCTGTCCAGATTTCTCCGCAGACGGCCTGACATAGAGCGCCAATGGTGACGACACGCCCGGCATTCTCCGCCAGCTTCAGAAAAATTGCGTACTCCTTTCCGGTCAGAGAGAAAACCGTTTCGCCCCGGCGGACCTCCGCACGGTCTAAATCCACTGTGGATGCAGCAAGAATTACCGTCCGATTGCCGTCGGGATATGCCCGTTTCAAAATTGCGTTGACCCGCAGAAGAAGCTCCTTGGGCAGAAAAGGCTTGACCAGATAATCGTCTGCCCCCAGTTCCAGTCCTCGGCACCTGTCCTCGGCTTCTCCTTTAGCGGTCAGCATCAGGACGGGAATCCCGCTGATCTGACGGATTTCCCGCAGCAACTCAAACCCGTCCATGTCCGGCATCATCACATCCAGAATTGCCATTGCAGGCTTTTTCTTAAAAAATTCATCCAAAGCCGCTTCCCCGGAGGAAGCGGTTATGATCTGTGTAAATCCCGCCCGCTCAAAAATCGATCGGACCATAGCCAGCAGATCAAGCTCATCGTCCACAACAAGAATCGGTTTGTCTTTCACGCAGCACACCTCCCAACAGTTCCGACTGGGTGTATTATACCTCTTTTTTCATATCCTGCATAGGACAGCGTTCCAATCTCAAGGTAAATTCAAGTTTGCCGCAAGGTTCTCTCAAGGAGAAGGTGCTATGATAATGTCACAAACGACAAGGAGGTATTGCCAATGAATGACTGTATTATTGAGACGGCTGGACTGACAAAACTCTATGGAAGCCAGAAAAGCGTTTCCGACTTGAACATTCACGTCCGGCGGGGGCGGATTTACGGCCTGCTGGGCCGCAACGGAGCTGGGAAAACCACCACCATGAAAATGCTCCTGGGCCTGACGGCCCCCAGTTCCGGCGAACTGCACATTTTCGGTGAGGACATCCGCACCGCAGCCAGGGAAATTCTGCCCCGTGTGGGCAGCCTGATCGAGTCGCCGGGATTTTATCCAAACCTGACCGGAACGGAAAACCTGAAAATCTTTGCGGTGCTTCGGGATGTGAAACAGCATAACGCAATCCAAAACGCCTTGGAGCTGGTTGGTCTGCCCTATCGGGACAAAAAGCTCTATGCCCAGTATTCTCTTGGTATGAAACAGCGGCTTGCCATTGCCCTGGCCATCATGCACAACCCGGAGCTGTTAATTTTGGATGAACCCATCAATGGTCTGGACCCCATTGGCATTGCGGAGGTACGTTCCTTTATCCGGGAGCTGTGCGACGCCCAGGGCAAGACTATCCTGATCTCCAGCCATATCCTCTCCGAGATTGCGCTGCTGGCGGATGATATCGGGATTATTGACAAGGGGAAACTGCTGGAGGAAGAAAGCCTTGCAGAGCTGGAGAGCAGGAACGGCAAATACATCCGATTTATCCTTTCTGATGCGAATAGGGCATCCAGTTTGCTGGCCCGTCAGTTCAAGGCGCAGGACTATCAGATTGAAGATAAACACACGCTGTTCCTGATGGACACCTCCCTCCCCATGCCGGAGATGATCCGCTGTTTCGTGGAACATGATATTACTGTTTCCGAGGCCCATCTGTGCGAGGACACTCTGGAGGACTACTTCAAGAAGGTGACAGGAGGTGTTGGGATTGCTTAAACTGATCCAGTGTGAGTTTTGGAAACTGAAGCGGAAGCGGTTTGTGCTTCTGGTGGTGCTGGCAGCGTTTCTGTTTCCCCTTCCTGTGACGGCCGTAGCGATGACGCCCCGCATTATGGGGCGCTATGACACGAAAGCCGAGATTTTTGACGCGCTGTTCAGCTTTATCATGGGGTATGGCGTGCTACTTCTCCTGCCCTGCGTCATTGGCGTTCTGGCAACCATGCTGTTCTTTATGGAGCGGGACAATGATACCTTCAAAAGCCTGCGGACCATCCCGGTGACAAGCACACAGATGGTTTTGACAAAAATTATTGTGCTGTTCCTCATGGGTATCCTGTTTTCCCTCGCCTCCACATTCGCCACGATTTTGTGCGGCAGTGTGGTGGCGGAGGTGGGAGGTCTTGCTTACAAGCTGCTGGCGTCTGTTATGTTGGGAATCTTTATCACAGCCGGAACCCTGCCTTTGGTGGTTCTTGTGGTCTTTTTCAGCAGGACCTATATTTTCTCCATCCTTCTGTGTGTATTTTACAGTGTTTTGAGCCTGACGCTGGAGGGCCTGTATAGTATACTCCCTAAAGAGCTCTGCCTGCTGTTCCCCATTCCGCTGACAAATCTATGGTTTGCTGGTAATATGGCGGACCATGGCATTTCCATGAACCTGACGGAATTAGCGCACCTCATTCCCTCTACCTTTCAGACCGCTGCCACCTTGAGTGTTATGGCGATTTTGTCGGTACTGCTGATCGACCGCCTGTATAAGAGAAGGGGGGAATAGAAATGTTTCGGATGATTAAAACCGAGCTTTGGAAACTGAAACGCTATCATGTCCTGTGGGCCGGTGTTCTTTTGATGGCGCTGTCCGTCTTGCTGGCCCTGTTCAGCTCCACGGCTCAGGATGGCTCTGTGTGGACCTTTTCCTTTCTGGCGGAGCAGGTTATCAAAAATAATGCTACAACTATCTTTCCTGTATGTATCACCCTGATTACTGGCTATATGATTGCCAGGGAGGAAAAGGATGATACGCTGAAAAACATTGTGACGATTCCCGTTTCCTACCGCGCTCTGCTGTGTGGCAAGCTGGTGGTCGGCGGACTGGTTTCCGCCCTGTTCGGGCTGGCCTGCGCGGCGCTGACCGTTCTCGGCAATCTGATTGCGGGATTTCCGGGGCTTACTGTTCCCGCAGTGGTACAGACGGCAGTACAGATGAGCTTCAACTGTCTGTGCCTTTATATCGCCGTTCTGCCCATCATTGCGGTTTCCGCCTGTATTTCGGGAGGCAATATGACCGGCGTCATTATTGCCTTTGTTTACGGTTATGGCGGGATGTTCGCAGCCGGCAGTGTAAAATTGTCCAATCTTTATCCCATAACGGCCAGCCTGGGAATGATTGGATATCGAAGTTATGATGTCACCTGGAATACTCCGCTGTGCTGCGGAAGTATGGCTCTGATGATTGCGTTGACGGCGGTCATTCTCCTGACCATGAAGTCCGGCACAGATAGGCGGTGGTCTGCCAGGAAAAAAACAAAAACGCCCTTGAAAAAGGGTTGGTAATGGAGGATATGAGTATGAAATCTAAGAAAAAAACAGTGTTTGCCATCCTTGCAGCGGTCATAGTACTTTTGATTGCCGTCGTTGCGTTTACGGTTCCCTCATTGTTTGATGGCAGCAAAGCCACCATCTATTATACACAGATTGACAACAGCAAAATCGATGAAAACGACTCCAAGGGTGGTGTGGTCAATTTCAAGGGAAACCTCCCGTATTCCTATACGCTCACCTCTTATGATGAGAACGGGAAGGAAAAAGAGATTACATTTGGAACATCGAAAGAATTGCAGGACGGCGTGTTCATTTCCCAGGAAGTCGTGCCGGTGCGCGGTGTGACTTCTTGGGACGAAGTGCAGTATGAAGAACTGCCGGAGGCGGTGCGGAGTAAGTATGCCGCGCCAAAGGAATAAATGATTTCTGTTCGGGTCATCTGATGTCTAATGGAAAGGATTCAAAAGTGTGAAGGCAGTTGGTGAAATCCGAAGAATGGTTATTATGTCTTATTTGCGGAAACGAGACCCATAGTAAAATGTAGATACACCATGATACAAGAGGCAGGGAGATAATTCCCTGTATGGATTAAGGGGAATCGAATCCGTCCTGGTAGAGGAACATAGATATTTGTAGATTATTCAGCTGAAACTTATTTCATCACATAAGAACAGACATGGGCAATGTCTCCATGCAATCATAAAGAAGCCAGCGGAACAGATAGCAAAATCTGAGCGCTGGCTTCTTTATTTTTCGGAATATTATTTTTCGTTACTGCAGACAGTTACAGACAAGCGCTCAAGTTCAGGAATGGAGTCTGCTCTAATGAGTGCAGTAGCTGTGGATACAAGGACAGATAAAGCTTTTTCATCGCAAAGTGGGAGCAGCCTTAACAGCTCCTGGTATGTAGAACCGGTTCTGTCATGGTGATCCTGGAAAATACAATCATCCGCAGAAATATCCAGTAATCTGCAGATATGGTAGAAATTTTCGATGCTGGGTGAACAGCGGCAACGTTCCAGATCCTTTTGGAAGGATAGGGAATGTTCCAGTAATTCCGCACACTGTGCCTGCGTCAGATGTTTTTTCTTTCTGGCTTTCTTCAGCGCAGCACCGAAGACCTTGGCATCATTGATAGATAAAGACATTGTGGTCACCTCCTATAAGTAGTGTAGTGCCACACTTTATAAAAGTAAAAATGGTATAAACACTCTAAAAAGTAGAGTGATAACCTACTAAACACCCAGACATCTGGTGAACAAAAAAAACATGGTTCATCAGAGTCTTATTTGGGTGTCTTTTTTGTGCCATGGGAGAGGACGCATGGCAGACATTGGGGAATGGTCTTAAGCCGGGCATCGGCAGGGGAATTTCGTTAAAAAAATCATAAGTTTTTTGTGGGTAGAGAAGGACCTGAATGGTAGTGCATTGCGCTACTTTTTAGGGGAAGATAGAAAAGATTGGAAAAAGAACGATTATCTGGGGTGTAAAACGGGTAATGGTTCTTTTTGTATTACCCGATGCCGCTCACCTCCAATTCCAGATTTTGCAACTAAAAATCTGGAATTTTAGGAGGAAAAGCCATGTGGCATAAAAATAACGGAAAAAGCGAAACAGAAATTATGCAGAATCGTTTTACGGCGTATCTGGCAACTGCAGTGCAGCGCCGCAGAAATGATTATATACAACAGTTGGACAGGCGCCGGCAGATTGAGAGCCTCACCGAGGATTTCCTGTTTATGCCGGAATGCAGCATAGAGCAGGACATGTTTCTTGGGCTGCCCATTCTCATGCAGCTGGAGGACAGTGTGCTTCTCCAGGCATTGAAAGAGCTTAGTGAGCGGGAACGGTACATATTTCTTGCGAGAGTGCTGGACGGAAAGAGTTTTGAAACATTGGCAGAAGAAACCGAGCTGGGATACAAAGGCGTGACGGCAGTGTATTATCGGACAGCACAGAAGATCAGAAGAAAGATGGAGGTGACAAAATGAATTTTAAGGAATTACTGTTACAGGCAAAAGAAGGAAAAGAGGCAGCAGTCATAGATTTATTGGAAATGTATAAGCCGCTTCTGGTAAAGAATGCCATTGTGAACAACAGATTTGACGAAGACCTTTATCAGGAGCTTTGTATCATACTGTTGAAATGCATTGGCCAGTTCAGGATGTAAAGGAGCAGGCAGGAACAAGGTGGTTTGTGCCATATAAAAAGGAAAAGCGCCAGGCGGTATATGCCGGGCGCTTTTCTGAAATACAATCAATGAACCTGCACTGTTGGAAAACAGTTATTTCTTATAATAATGAATATATAAATTATAATTTCGGGGCTGTGTGAGCATCCGAATCCAGATATAGAGGTGCAATGTTTCTGAATACAGATTAAACTCAGAATCGCCTACAGGCTCTGCAAATGTGCAAAGATTCTGCATTGTTCCCAGTGTTTTAAATTCCGGCATACAGAAGAGGGCATTTTGGAATCGGTCAATCTCTTTGCTCAGATTCTCAGGTGTTGGTTCCTGTTGGCAGTGAAACCAGGTGGTCCACCACCTGTATCCGTCATAATCAGAGCGGGAATAGGAAATCTCACTGTCAGGCCTTTTCCGTGTATTTTTGTCATCATCCGGATTCTGAAAGATTTCCAGAAAAGCACACCTTGTGGTAAGCATCGGATTTTTGCTTTTCTGCAGTTCCTGAAACCGCTTGTCGGATATTCCATACCAGTTCTCAAAAGGCATAACAGCTTTTCCATAATCACGCATGGCTTCGTCTGATCCGCATTGCTGGCAGATATAGATTTTTGCGTGGCGGCTTAACGAATTAACCATAAGCCGGTCATTCAAAGGATTTCCGCAGCGCAGGCAGACCGGTCTTTGACCATTGCCATCCGAAAACCATTTTTTATCTTTCTTCCAGAGTGCCTCCAGTATGTTTTTGGGGTACAATTCGATTTTCATTCGGCATACCTCTCTTTCCAGTCATGAAGATAGGAAGCATATCCATCCGGGTCAATCTCCTGAAGGATCTCCGGACGGAACCGGTATTCCGGATAACTGCAGAAACCGCTGCGGCCATAAGTGCCGGTAGGGACTGCCAGGCCGTGCCGGATGATCCATGCAAGGATATCTTCACCATTGTTATTGGTATCAATAAATGCACAGTTCTGAGGCCGGATAGAGTTCAGATTAACGGTCAGGACATTCCAGGGTTCCGCCTCTCCGTCTTCCCAGGAAGTCATTGTAATAGCGAGGTTGCCTTCCGTATAGGAAGTAACATTCAGCTGGATCTTATAGGTATTCCCGTATTTCTCCAAATCAAATATTTTCATAGTGTCTCCTTTCTTTGGGGGTGTATTGTTTCTTTGCCATGTGTTTTTGTTATGCTGCTGTTCTGGGCATCTTCTGTGCCGGGAGAAGTATCACTCCTTTTTCCACCTCTGCAGGTATCCATGTATCGTTTTTCCACATACAGCCACTTGCTTCATTATAAAATTTAGGCGCCTTGGGCGGATTCCCAAAACATTCCTCATCCAGATACAGACAGATGTGCTTGTCATAAAAAGGAATAAGGGCCTGGCGGATCTGCTCTTTCAGTGTCAGGGCAAGCTGGTCGATCTCCTCAATATCCTGTCTCTTAAAAGCAGCCGCGGAGATCTGCTTCAGAATGCCGGACTGGTCAATGGTTTCCTGGATCAGCGGCTGTGCCTCGTCCATAAAGTCCGCACGGATGCGGATATTTTCCAGCGTGATCTGCTTTACATAGGCTGTGGCTGTGGACTTGATATTGTGCCGCAGTTCGTCAAAAGGTTTTTTGTATTTGGTTTTTAATACCTCCAGGGATGCCACGGCAAGGTTTCTTTTTAAAAGGTCAAGATGTTCTTCCAGTGTTTTTCGTAATTCGCTGTTATTCATAGGGATACCTCCAATCCTGCAAAATAAGTTTTTTTAAAAATCGTCTTCCCACGCCGGCAGAGTATTTTCCGCCGGATAGGGGGGACTGGTTTCTATTGATGAAACCGGCTCTTCTGTTTTCTGGTCTTCCAGTTGTTTTTCTGCTGCCTTTTGCTGGCTGCGGACAGCGAGCGCCAGTGCATCTTCGCCTACATCGCTGTATGCCTGTTTCCTGGCTTTCTTTTTACGGCACTTTTCCACAGCGGCGGCATAATCATAGCCGATTGCCTTTTGAAATTTATCTGCAATCTCTCTCAGTTTACCTGCGTGGTATTCGTAAGTAGCACGGTGGAAACCAGTCAGCTCCCACTGATCACATACGATATCCAGCATCCGTGTATAGTCCATAAGTGCGTTGATGGTTTTCAGGACATCGCCATAACAGGTTTTCAGCTCATGGGAACCATCCAGATCCACATAGGACAGGGTAAGCTCCTGTTTCTGATATTCGTCTATTTCCGCTGACTGCATCAGTACATGCCCGTAAATTTCCATGGGAAGCTTTGGCATATTGTCAGCCGGATTATTTTCAGGATTCATTCCCGGCACCTCCTGACGGTTTTGTCTGCGGGGCCGCAAGCCCGCTTACGATCATCTGGACAGCGGTGCGGTATCCGCAGATGTAGGATTGCTCTGCTATGGCGCTGTCTCTTTCAGAAACCGCCGCCTGGTACTGCTCAAAGAGCCTTTTGGACTGCCCAAGGGCAGGAAGGAGCGCTTTCTCCGTTTCCTTCACTTTCTGATCCAGCCTGGATGGAGCCGTTACGCAGCCGTAGATATCCGGCTCATAATGACCATAAAAAAGATTATGTAAAAAATCCGGTTCTTCCAGGCCCGTCAGGTTCACGGCTGCAGGCGCCGGCTTTGAAAGTGCTGCGGCGATTTCCTGCAGAGCTTTGATCAGCTCCGGTAACTGGCGGTTAAAAAAAATACTGCCCATTTTGGTTTCATAAAAATTCATTTTTGTCTCCTTTCATGCAATCTGCTGTTCACCCCAGTGGATTTGGAGGACACCGTTTTCATCCTTCTCCTGACGCATCAGGAGGGACAGCAGGTCATAGTTCACATCAAACCGGTCATAGATTTCATCCAGATCCACATCCTGCCCTTTCATAAACAGGTTCAGCTTTTCCTTTGCCAGAACCATCTGCATCAGGTTGGATTCAATACTGCCCGCATAGGTGAGAAAATAGATATCCTTCTGTTCTGTTGAGGTATACCGGATGAACCGGAAGTAGAACTGGCTCATGCCGGAGTTATTGTAATGTAATTCTGGGATAATGATCTTGTTGACATAATCAAAGTTGACACTGGAAGGAAGACTCTGCTGGGTGCAGAGAAGAATCCCATTCCCACTGTCCTGCAGTGTCTGCTTGAGCGCCCGCCTTTTTGCAAAGCTGGTGTTTGAACCAGTGACCACGAACAAAGGACGGTCCGGCAGGTATTCCCGCAGTGCTTTTTCATAGGATTCCAATACGGTAACATGCCGTACTCCGATAGCAATGGTCTCATCCTTCCACTCGGCTGCCATCTCAACGGCTGTCATGACTTTGACAGGGGTATCCCCCGTGTATTCCTGCACGGTATCTGGAGCAGCGCCGATGCGCAGGAGAAGGACAATCTGCTGGACCAGGCGCATCATGGAATCCTTTCTGGAATTGCCGGTAGAAGCAAAATAGTTATCCCGCATCTGATAAAATTCATGGATTGCTTTCTGGTAGACTTCCTTTTCTTCCGGAGGGAACCGGAGCAGCACCTGGTGGATATGCTTGATATCCTTGCAGGAAACCTCTTCAAAGGTTCTTGTAATAACGGTCTTTCCTAAAATATCGCTGAGAATATCTGCATTGTAGATATCCTGTGTGCGCTTCTCCATGCCGAATACTGTGATCTTTTCCGGCAGATGGGAGGATGCAAACAGGGAATAGCCTTTCTTGTAGGCAGGGATTGGCTGCCCGAAATAAGGGTTGGGCTCATAATCCGGTTCGCTATCCGCTTCACTGTCTTTATTATGGTGATAGATATACTGATTCCAGGAGATCATGTTGACGGAATTGTTGTAGAGCAGCTCCAGCTGTGGTGCAAATTCCGAAATATTGTTCCTGGTGCTGGTTCCCGTAGTAAGCAGTTTCATCCGGCACCGGCGGAAACAGGAAAGCACTGCCTGACACCGGGCACTTCCGGGATTGGAGATCTCATCGCTTTCGTCCAGTATGAACTGGATATTCTGGTTCAGCCGTTTCACATGTTTTTTCAAATGTTTCTTATAGGAGCTTACCTTGCTTAGCGTGATAAGGACAAAATATCCGGGCTGGATACGTTCCAGATCAGCAAGCCGGTGGATCAGGATGCAGGGCAGGTCATAGTTTGCCAGCACCACATTCCAGTTATTCCGGATGGAGATCGCTGAAGATACCACCCAGGTGCTGTGTACGTGCTGTTTCTGCATCCGGTACAATCCTGTCGCAATGCCGGCCAGCGTCTTTCCACTCCCCTGCTCCCACTGCAGGAGCGCATACTGTTTCTGGAGGGTAAGGTTGATGTCATGCTTCTGGATCCCATTCAGTTGGATCTGCTCCATAAGAGAAGAATCCCACAGGGAAAAGTCATTCAGCCAGTCTGCAAGCTTTGGATCTTCCTCCATTTCTGCAAAAGCAAGATTCTGCCTTTCGTATTCTGCCCGCTTTCTGGAAAGCAGTTTTTCATAGCCGGGGTAATCCTTCAGGGTATTATCATAAACTGCCCGATAGATTGGCACAGGCAGACGCTGGCTGTCTTTTAGCTGCCGGCGTGCGGCCGTACTGTAGCCTTTATAAATGAAATCGCCTTTTCTCTTGATAAGGCAGATTTTATCTGTTTCCGGCACAGGATTTTGTTTTTTCAGTGCTTTCTGCAGATAAGTGAGTACCTTTTTTTCTGTAAGCTGTGTCTTGCACCACTGTTCATAACTCATGCCTTCAGGCTTGCGCTGGGTGTAAAAGCGGTGCAGATATTCACAGCATCTGGCATAGGATGGCCGGATGGCCGGATGTGCCTTGATATGGTACAGGAGTTTTTGAGCCTGGTATTTAAAATCACCGGATGTACTGCGTGATTTCGCCAGCTCCAGAAGAATCCTTGACTGATTGTTTTCTAATGCCGATTTGGCAAATGCTATCATCTTTTTATGGATGTATGCGGCTTCTTCCTGTACATCAAAGTCCTGTTCCAGAGTATCATCTGGCTCTGTATGGTAAGGCTGAGGTTTCCAGCCTTCTTCGGCAGTCCTTTTCTGCCAGAACTGCAGCTTTGTTGCAAATCTGCTGACACCCAGATGGGAAAATGCATCTTCCGGGAGCGTCACCTGTCCCAGAAAGCTGTATTGCTTTTCCATCTCCCGGATCTGCCCGCTGTCCGTAAAGGTGTCAGACAGATAGGATGCAGGTACGATCAGGGCAAGGATGCCGAGAGGCTTTAATACTTCTGCCGCTTTCAGACAGTAATACATATGGGAAGACAATTCTCTGCCGCTTTTGGTCCACCATTTTAAATGGAAGGGCGGATTTCCTACCACATAGTCAAACCGCGTGTCCGGCTGACAGGTGCGGATATCCCGGCACTCGATGGAGGCGTCCGGATAAAGGAATCTTGCTGCTTTTACCGCATTGACATCCAGCTCACAGCCGTAGATGTTTGCTTCTGTTGGAATAAAGTTAAAAAAACTTCCCATGCCGCAGGTAAGGTCTGCCACCAGATCATGCTCCGATAATCTCAGGCAGGCTGTAATTAGTTCACACAGCCGGGGTGGGGTGAAGAACTGGCCGTTTTCAATCTCTTTCTTTGCCTCGCTGTAGGCATGGTAATTCTCATAGTCCTGCCGTTCCAGGGCATGAAGCCCGCCGTCACCGGTATAGGCGTTGTAGATATCCTCCCGGCTGATGGAACAGGAACCGGCAGTGTTGCTGTCGATCAGGTAAAGGACTTTCTCATTGAGTTCTTTCCGCTTATCATGCGGAATGGGTTCATCCCGATAGACATATTTCATTGGTATCACCTCGCTAACATATGGTTTTTAAGTATTCATCCACGAACTGCAGGACATAAGCTTCACTGGTAAATTTCAGATCCACCCGCCCATTCTTGAACATCCTCAGTGACTGTATTTTTTTGCAATCCGGAAATTCGCACTGGCCGGAATCAGATTCCCGCCCGAGAAGCCTTGAGAGACTTGCCGGAGTGTGATCAAATCCGCCGGTTTCAAAATGGGAAATTCCTCGTATGATATCTTTCATTCTGCCGATCAGCTCCCAGGATTCGCTTCTATAGTAGCTGCGATAGCTGCATGCATAATTTGTAAACTGCAGGACGCATTTTTTCTGTTCAAACTTTGCACGGCCGCTGCCAGAATCCCAGGCGGCGCTGTGACATTTTTCTTTCAGTTCATGAAGCGCCTGCTCGAAAAAAGCCCTGCCGCCAGTCTGTAGGAATATCTGCTCCAGGATGTCTGTATAGTGGAGCGTCAGATTTTCCAGTTCCTGCGTATACTTTAGTGCCTGTTCCTTATAATCATCCACCCAGCGGTCCGTTGGTTCCTGCGGAATCAGATGGTCTTTTACGTCGCCCTTGTCAATAGAAAAATGATAGGTTTTCGAGAAATGTGAAACTAGATGGTCTATAAACAGGGCATGCAGGGATTGAAGCTGCCCCCGGATTTTGTCACTGGAGAGCTGAAACTCACCATACGTAGTAAGGTAGGTATCAGCAGATGCGTCTGCCGGAGCCAGAAGTTCCCGCTGCTGGCTCCGCATATCTTCCCAGAAAAATTCCAGTTCTGCCAGGGAGCTTCGGGCAAGGTCATAAGCCGCCTGATGGGCTTCACAGAAGATTCGGTCTGCTTCTGAGATCCGGGTATCCGCTTTTATTTCAACACTTTCAAATTTTTTAAGTAAATCCATAATCGTTTCCTTTCTATCCTTGTGAAAAATGAGGAATCTGTTTCCAGTCTGCTTTAATACCAAAAGGCAGGGCAGTATCCTTTGGGGAACTTTCCTGCCGGAGTATCAGGCAATCGTAATTTGTTTGTCTTTCCTGCTGAAAAGATATACGTTATCAGACAGGAACTGGGAAGGTTCCAGAATATAACGGTTCGCATCATAAACCGTTTCTTTATGGGACGGGATATCATCATCTTTATGTAACGGTATCAAAAGCATTTCGTGGACAGAACTGGGCAGAAGGATCAGGTCATCCTGTATTTTCTGAGAAAAATCATCCAGAATCTTCTGATAGCAGACAGCCGTGGCTCCATGATCGTTCTGGGTATTGGAAAGAGCAAACATGGGAATCAGCGGCTCCTGCGGCAGTTCAAAAGGAACGCCGAGAAGATTTCCCAGTCCGGCTTCATCCATAAGGCAGGTGATAGATGCCGGGTAAAGACGGGGCGTATTTTCTTCTGCTGCTTTATCCAGTTCATAGATGGATATCCCCCAATCTTTCAGATGTTCGTTCCGTACAAGAATAGTTCCTGTATCTGATTCCCCAAGGGGACACTGCACATAGTATATTTTTGCCAGATCCAGAAATTTTGTGTATGGCACCTTATGGAGAAGTTCTTCATTTGCTTCATAATTTACAAGAATGTAATACAGCCCTGACCGGACCTGCTCAAAATCATAAAGCCATTCCGCATCCAGAGATTCTGGCAGAGCCTGGTTTTTGTAAAAATCGAGAACATAGTCAACGGTTCTCGTCCAGTTGTCTGTATCCAGAAATGTCTCGAAAAAGGGTTCCAGGGAAATGGTGATCCCTGTATGGGAATTTGGCTCTGAAATACGGATTCCATAGGAATAAATGCCGTTTATTTTCAGCTGTTCTATCATAGTGACTTCCTTCGGCAGGACATTGGAAATGGATGATTTCATACGCTCTGCAAATTCTTTTATATTCATAATGCCTCCTGTCTGTATGCCATAAGCATATCCATAAGAAAAGGCCGCAGTCTGGGATTAACTACGGCCGGAACATGAAGGCGGACAGTGAAACACTGCCGCCACAGTTACTTAAAGTCCATTTATGCACATGCGGCCAGTCTCACAGGGAGCGGACTCATGGCCGCCAGCGGAAAAGGGCTCATAGATAAATGGTAATGGGTGTTCATGGTCTCAAAATGAACCTCATCCATGGTGTGCTTATGCAGTGCCACAACACGGGAGGTACGGTAGAGGTTCCCCCCGGCCGCAAAGATGGCAGGTTTTCCGATCGTAACAGGGCAGATCAGCTGGCCACAGAGCATTACTTTCTTTTTTTCTTCTTTTTTCTTTCTCATTCTTTCTGACCTCCATTCTGTTTCTTAGTTGATGTTTTGGGAAAATCCATGTGAGAATCTGTCAGGAACGGACAGTTCGGATGTTGGCACAGACTGGTATGGATACAGGGAATTTCATTTTCTCCATAATACGGATAACAGGTTGAAAAACCGGCCTTTTGAAGTAAAGATTCCGCTGTTTCCAGTAGCGGGCCAATGAAAGCCATATCCCATAGGAATTCGGACAGTGTTTCTGTCTGCTCGATTTCAGGACATGTCAAAAGTCGTAATAGCTGATACGCCTGACCATCCAGAATATCATTCCGTTTCTCTAAAAAAGATTCAAAATTGTTAGTATTATTCATAGCACATCTCCATCAATACAGTTCGTATTTCCTCCAGAAGTTCCTGGACACGTTTCATGGTAGTATTCTGCCTGTGAGCGATATCACGGTCATTGTACCCACAGGATTTCAGATGCACGATGTTCATCTGCTGCCTGGATACCCGTTTTGCCAGGTCGTGCAGGAGAAGCTGTTCCTCCAGTTGGCACATATATGGATTAGGTGCGGCTATAGTTTCTTCTAAAGCCAAACTATCTTCGTTTGGCTTGATATGCAGACTAACTACATCGGCATTGTGCTTGGGGCGTCTTTGTTTTCTTCTATAGTCAGATATACATGCTGACATTCTGCGCCATGCAATAGTAGCAAATGAATACTGCTGTAATTTCAGTTCATTAAAATAGCGGGAAACTGCACGTAGATAACCGAAAATGACTACATCATAAAATTCATCGCGGGGCAGGTGATTTTCTGCTAAGAATTTATAGACAAGATTATGGTTTTCTTCAGCAAACAAACGCTGCTCCGGGGTTAGTGGTATTTCAGATTTCATAGAAATTTCCTCCTTTAAATGCGAAAAGGACTCCCCCGGAAGTAAACCGGGAGAATCCTTTTGATACGTTACATATGGCATCAGGCCATATCTGTTACATCCGATCATGCGGGCAGGGCTTCACGTTCTCCGTCAAGGGGCTGTCCGTAGTTAAACTTTCCGCCTCCGCCTGCCGGCAGGACTTCCACATTGCTGTTACCGTAATCGCAGCCATCGTCATGCTGTGTTTCATTGACGGCTGCACGCTGCTGGAGCATCATGCGGATCTGTGTCTTGAAACCATCTGCAAACTGTCGGATCTGTGCCAGCTCCTCGCCGCTGAAATCGTACAGCCGGCGGAAGGTGGCGACGCTGTAGTCATCTTTTCCGTTGCTCATTTTTTTCAGTGCGATCTGTACCACGCTGCCATAGGTCGCACGGCGGCGGAGCATAAAGGACTGGTTCATGAACTCACGGAAGGGCTTTAAGCTGGTGGGCGGCAGAGTTACCTGTAACGGCATGAACTCACCGCTGCGGAGCAGGTAGAGCACACGCATGTTCTTGCATGCCTTGCCTGCCCCTTCTGCAGCAGAGCCGAACTGGTTTAAAGCGCAGGCCGCACAGGAACCGCCCGGCTCCCCGATCCCCTGCTTTCCATCTACGGAAGAGCACAGGGGATTGGAGTTGTCGTCATACTCGCTGCCCTCCGGCCAGTAAGCGTTGTTGGGATGGTTGAAGAGGATGACCCCTTCCAGGGTTTTGGCATAATCCGGATTTTCCGGATCATCGGAGGGGATCTCGAACATCAGAGCACCGCCGCCCGGGATCTTGATCCGGGGGAAGCTCATCTGCAGGCCGTCCATGTCCTCTGCCAGTTCCTCCTGGGTGAATTCTCCTTCCGGCATGGCTGCCGGGAGCATAAATTTTTCCTGTTCTGCCAAAGCGTTGTTCTGGGTGTTATACATACTGTTTTCCTCCTTGGATTTGAATTGTTTTTTATTGGCTGTATTAAGCGGCTGCCTGGTTGATCCGGTTCCACTGGCGGGCCGGCATGGAAAGAATGTTATAGCCGATACTCTCCAGCTGGGTGGCCCTGTCATAACTCTCCACATCCTGGCTGTGCCTTGTAACAGCGTTGGAAAGCCCGTACAGGGTCAGGTCTTTTCCTTCAATCAGATGCTGGAGGATTCCTTCTCCCTCATCATCCGTGATGTGGAATTCCCGGCTGGCCAGCTTCACAATGCCAGGGACATCTTTGGTGTTCATCTCTGCTTTTGCGGCGTCCTGCATCATGCCGACCACCTGGGAAAAGCGTGCCTCCTCCACGGCGGCCCTGACGGTATCCTGGATCTTCAGGATAAAAGCTTTGTCATCGGCGGCCAGTGTCTTTTCGGAATAGAGCTGGAAGCTTTCCTCCATGTCATTGACCCGGCCCACGTGGTTGCGGCGGGTCTGTGCATCATTGACGATCATGCCGTTGCTGCATACCAGGCGGTAGACAAGGGGCTGGATATTGACAGCACCCATACCGGTTTCGCTGTTGGATATGATAACGCCGGCCTGCACAATGTCTCCCGGCACAACCTCCGCTTCCAGGCGGGTATTGACCACTTTCATATACATCCGGCTGTCCGTGATCTGACAGCTCTCAAAACGTGCGCCTTCCATGCGTCCGATAATAGGCAGGACTGCCTGGGCAATCTCCAGATTATCGATCCGGCGGTAGCGGTTACTTAAAAATGCCCTTGCCGTGCCGCCCATGGTACGCAGCAGCCGTTTAGACGGGGCATGCTGGAACCAGGCATTGACATTGGCAGCAAGAAGCTCCGGTTTTTCCGCAAGCATCCGGTCATAGTAGGATGCGGGAATCTTTAAATGAGTTCCCAGCTGCCGATGGGCGATGGTATTGACCTGCATGGGCTCCACAGGTTCGGTTTTTCCATCAAACATGTGGAGATAGACCTGAGAATCATAGGGCTCCATCTGCAGGCTTCTGGTATCCACCAGATAATCTTCTTTTAACTTACTCTGCCGGGTGATCTCGGCGGCCATTTCTTCCAGGGAAAGACCTTCTTTCATTCTGTTTCGCTCCTTTCTTATTGTGTGCGGGCTTACCAGGAAATCTGGATGCCATTCGCCATGATTTCAGCCGCCAGCCCGTTACGCTCAAAAACCTGCAGAAGCCGGGGCCAGTACGTTTTTTCCGGAAAGCCGGCAAGGTGCTCTTTTGCCACCTCCTCCGTATCTTCCTCGATGCAGATATCACCGTCCTCATGGATGGTCAGACGGCTGTGGCCTCTGGAATTTAAGTCTGCCACAAGAGCTTCCAAAACCTTCCTTCCCTGGACTTCATACCAGATCTGGGGGTCTACCGGCTGCTTATTGGGCGGAATGGTATCTTCCGGTTCACATCCTCCGGCCTCTGAGAGGGGAACGATCTTTAACATGTTACAGTTGATGCTGGCATCCTGATCCACACATACATCTGCATGGTCAAAATCCGGGATGCCGTAAAGGCGGATGCGTCCGGTTCCTCCCGCCAGCACTAATTTTTCCGGTCTCTTTTCGCACCACTCCCACCGTACATCAGGATAAACTGCCCGTAGATAGGCAGAGATCCGGTGGTTGACATGGCGGAGCAGCAGCAGTTCCGTTTCTGAGGCTTCCATGACAGGAAATGCAGGGGGCTGTGAAGAGGCGATCCCTTCCGCCAGGCGTTTCCTTGTAAGCTGTTCACGCATCCTGCGGCGTTTTGCCTGCTGCATGTAAGGCCGTAAGAGTACCGCTGTGACCCACAGCCCCCAAAGGGTGAATACCCCGATCAGGAGCCAGGACTGCCAGGCACCCCTTATCAGTGCCAGTATGGCGATAACCGCCCCCACAAGAATGCTGATGCTGCCCCACAGGGCTTTGTCGCTTTTCATTTTTTACCATCCTTTCTTTGTTATTGTTAAAAGTAACCTGCATGTTCTGCATGCACAAAAAAAGAGGAACCATACTGGCTTTTCAGTATCATTCTGAAAACCGGTACGGTTCCTCTTCTGGAGCCGGAATGGGAATCACTCCGGCAGGGACTCGCGTTCTCCGTCCAGTACCTCCACAGGGGGAGGGGCGGATTCTGCGGTCTCAGGGTCATTTGGAAAATCGGCGGGGCTTTCCTTTGGAAAGCGGCCGGGAAGAAATCCAAAGTTGGACAGATAGATCTTTAAGACCTTCGCCTTTTCCTTCCCATGGCTTGAGGTACAGTCCACCAGCCGCTGTGTGCCGGTGATCCATAACCGGCTTTCCTTCTTTACACCAAGCTGCATCAGGCGGGATACCTCATCATCCCATGCCCAGACCTGGTAATACTGGAACTGCCCCTTGCCGGTCTGCTCGGTAAAACCGAAACAGACATAGGTGGAATCTCTCTGGCTCTTTTGGGGAACCAGGTCATTCTCCACACGTCCAAATGCAAAAATCTGTGCCATAACACTCCTTTCTGCCACTGGCCTTGTTATCTATAAAAAAAGTGCCAGCAGGAATCCGGCCCATATGGGCGCAGCAATGCCACTGACACTTATATACAAACTTAACAGCGTGTGCAATGCGACTGTCTCATCGCTATACAGACAAAACCGTCTGCAATCCTGCAAGGATACGCACAAAAATCAATTACAAGGTAAGTATAACACCATATATTGTGTCTGTCAAGTTTACATATACTATATATAGATATTTAAAGCGGCGAAATACAATATTTTGTAGTTGGAAGCCATGCAAATATGTAAAGGTTCCTATATATAAACAGGAATCAAGACCCTGTTATTCTGCAGAATCTGATTTTTTTGTTTCCAGCCTGTTGTCCGGCAGGCCGGAATCGTAGCCTAAAAACAGATCCGTGGAGAGGGAGGCGTTCAGATATTCACTGCCCAGGGAAGGGCGGGAGGCTTTCCGGAAATAGAAGCAGTAAACTCTGTCCGGTTTTATTTTTATCTGTCTCCCCAAAAGTAAGATAACAGCAGCTCCCCGGCTGTCTGTAAGCTCTATTTTTTGATACCTGCGTAACGGCTGTGAGGAAACGGCTGTGCAGATGCCCGTGATGGTCTCATAGTCCCCACGCAGGATCACGATCAGGAGCCCCATGCTACGTAGCAGGCAGCAGAAGAAGATAATGCCGCTCAAAACCAGCAGGAGCCGGTCGCGGGAAATAAAAAATGCAGCGGCAGCCATCAGGAGGATGGCGGTTCCTGTAAGCAGGAAAAGAAAAACTTTCAGCCGGAGGGTAAAAGGAGAGTTCAACCATTGTTCCATAAGTATCATATCCTTTCAAAAATAATCTGCTGGCGCAGGTACAGGTTCGCAACTGCAAGCGTGACCGCCTGGCTTTTAGCGGAAAGCCGCATCAGGCAGCTGATGTTGTCGCTGGTGGTATCCGGATCGTCATAAAGGCCGTCCAGTATGCTCTCTTCCGTGGGGAAAGAACGGATATCCTTTTCCATGCACCGGATCAGTTCTGCTGTGGAGAGCAGTGCCTGTCTGGCAAGGGCCATGACCTGTTTTTCGTTTTCGGTACGCTGGTCCCGGCGGAACAGTCGGCCGGCAGCAGAAAACGGCACATGGTTCACAAAGACCAGCTTCAAAAATGACAATATCCTTAGAAGGCGGGAGCCATCTGTGGGAATGATGTACATGGAAGAGAGCAGGTCATAAAGGGCATCATATTCGGTTTCCCCTTTGCCGCAGACCAGCAGGCCCCGTGTCAGCAGCCGCTCCACGCACTCCCGCCAGGGACGGTCTACCACATCCTCCTGCCCCGGAAAAGTCTTTGCATAGAGCAGACCGATCTCCTCCATGCGGACGATCCGCCAGTTCAGGCAGCTCCAGATGACCATTTCCTGGACATCAACCATGTATTCCTTTCCCCCAAGAACAATGACGGGGCAGTAGCGCCGGCAGCCGTTGGTCCTGCGCTCAAAGCGTCCGACAGCCGTGTAAAGTGTTTTTAATGCCATAAAAAATCCTCCTGTGTTTTTATTCCGGTTAGGTAGGAGACTGCCTGGGGCGGCAGTCATAAAAGCCCTGACAGAAACAGCCTGTCTTTCCGAAGCTTCTGGGCGGCGCGGGAGATCCATGCGCCTACATGGGGAGGCGGCACATGATACAGACCGGCAATGTCGGAAATGCTCATGCCTTTCAGCTTCAGCTCCAGGGCTTTGACGCCGAGCTTTGCCACACCCTGATATTTCTTTTCGGCCCATGCGAGAAGGTCAAGGGTTTCTATCATATTTAACTGTGCGTGAAAGTCATCCGGCTGTGCTACAGGCTCCCCGTCAGCGAGCAGTTCCCCATGCAGGCCCACAGCCAGGTATGTAATGCGGCGCTGTTTCAGGCACATCTGCCGGCAGTAGGAGAGCAGGCCATTACGCACGATCTTTTTGGCATAGGTGGGGAACTGGGAACATGCGGGATCATAGGTGGCTGCCGCATGGCACAGCCAGATGCAGCCTTCCTGATACAGATCCTCATATCCGAATCCGTAAATGGTTTCATTGACATGGATGCTCTCCATGATGACCCAGTAGACAAGGGAAAGGTTTTTCTCCACCAGCGCCTGCTGTTCTTTCGTTAAAGGATTGTTTCGCTTCATAAATACCGCCTCCTTTCATGCCGCCATGCCGCTGTCCGGGTCTGCGGGGGAGCGGCACAGGGTAATAACCCGTTCACACATCTCTTCTGAAAACATGCCGATATGGGCCTGGCTTTCATCAAGCCCCAGTTTTGCCTGGAGCCATACGTAGACCGCCCATTTGTCCATATGCCGTTCTATCCGCAGCTTTTCTAACGCCCGGTGTGCCAGGATACGCTTGCGCCGCAGCCTGCGGTCTGCCATGGTTCCCATGGGTTTCCGGTCCTTTTTATGGGCGCTTACATAGGCGTCACAGGCGGGCCAGCGGGAGCAGACATACAGATAGCTTTTCCGGTCAATGGT
The DNA here is from genome assembly GCA_910574255.1 of Clostridia bacterium. Lineage (GTDB taxonomy): Bacteria > Bacillota > Clostridia > Lachnospirales > Lachnospiraceae > Laedolimicola. Next base: position 295,107 of record CAJTAK010000003.1, on the reverse strand, counting down.
ATCCGCCCCGTAGACGGTGCTGGCAGGCCGGCAGATGGCCGGAGAGCCGCAGTAAGGACATTTCAGGTTATATTTTTTCATGGTTTTCATTTGCCACCTCCGTTCCTGCCATTTATGGCAGATTTGATTTCTTTCATTTTCCTTTTTCAGAAGCAATGGTATTTATCAGAGGCCCGACATAGTTCCATGAGCGGGCAGCCTGTGGAAGATACGGTGTGCCACTCGATATACAGGCCGTATACGCTCTCAAAGGTTCGTTTACCTATCACAGCCTGACAGCTTTCCGGTTCGATAGATTCCCCGGACAGCTGCTGTAAGACTTTCGCAGGCATAAGGATCGGAGAGCCGTCTGCATCCACAGCCATCAGGAATCCTTCACAGGGGGGAGACTGGCCGTGAGGGCAGACAGTATGGTTGCATTTGATAAACAGGGCGTTGTGCCAACAGCCGCGTACTGCTTTTAAAAAAGGATAAATAGTACACTTTTTTTGATTCAATTTCATTCACCTCCTGCACACATGAATCATTTGAATTGAAAATCATCTGTAATGAAGGTGTAGATATCTGCTCACTTTCATTACCCACCTTTTGAAATCCCTAAATGGCCAATTTGAACTAAAAAATTCTTAAATTTTTATAAAGTTCAATCAGTTCTTTCAAAAATCCCTTATAAAAATAAAAAAGGAGGGCCAGACGCAAAATTCTGCGGCCTGGCCCCGAAAGTTTTTATTCCGTTGTATTATCCGAACAGTCCTTCAATCTCCCGCGTGATCCTGGGGATGACCGTATCATTGAAGATCAGGGTAAGCGCCGCCAGGAGCAGAGCGCCCAGCACTACTGCAATGATAATCTTCACGGCATCCGAGATATAGAAATCCCCACGCTGATTGGAGACTGCCATCCGGGCACGGATGATGAAATGGTTTGCTTTGTTACGGATACAGGTTGTGATTTTTCTCATGGAAACCTCCTATTTTTTATGTATGGTTACAGGGATACAATACCGGCTTTTTAAGGCCGCCTGATTGGTCTTTTCCGTCTGTCTTTTCTGCCCTTTGGCCTGTCCGGATAGAGCGCAGGTTTTTGGCGGAGCAGCCGGCGGAACCGCTGTTTTTCTGCTTCTGCCGCAGAGGGCAGGGGATGTTTTCTGTGTCTGTTCATGGGCAACTCCTGTCTGTATTCTTTCTGCCGTGGAAGGACGGCGTTGTCTATGGACTGCTGTAAAATGCTGCGCTAAGGAAAACTGCTGGGGTACAAGTGACCGCCTCCTTTCCATAAAAACCGGTCTGCGTTTATCCAAAGAATGCGCCAAGGGAGCTTAGAACTTCCGTACAGAGGACTACCAGGTAGATGATCATGATACAGATCAGCATCATCATAGAGTACCGCTGGATTTTTTTCGGCCGTTTGGCTGCTTCTTTTTTCAGGTTGTTCTGTTCAATCTGCCTCATGTCGAAACAGATCATTTTGAAGTACATACGCTGGTCATCCCCACGCAGAACGCCGACCAGACCCCGCACCACATCCGAGAGCATAGGACTCCCGATACGGGTTTCAAAGCGGATGAGGGCATTTTCGTAATTGCCGGTCTTCATGTCTGCTATGGTCTGGTCCAGTTCAGCGCCAAAATCCCGGCCAGCTACTCTGCGGTAGGAAGTCAGTATTTTCAGCACATCCCGGTCGTTTTCCAGATTTTGTCCAATGGTCAGGGCAAAGCGGGGGATTTCCGCTTCAATGAGCCTGCGCCGCTTTTTTACAAAATCAAATGCCGCATAATAGGTAGAAAACCATAATGCTACGGCCGTTCCGATCAGAACTGGTACAAAAAGTGGTATCAGGAACGCCAGAGGGATGGCACTAAGCCCGACAGCTCCGGCGGTTACCCATGCCCTGGCTGTGTAAACTTCCGGGGTCAGCTCCAGTCCGGCAATGTTGAGCGCTGCCTGCAGTTTATTTCTTTTTAACTTGTCCAGCCGCAGGTAAGGGGCGAACAGTCCGGCGATTTTCGTGATATACACATCCAGGAGCTGTTCCTTTTTCGTTCCCTGCTGTTTCCGGGCCAGCATCATCATTTTAGATGTTTTGCTGGTAGGAATGTCCGCGAAGGCTGTGGACAGATTGTAGACTGCGAAGCCAAAAAAGATGATAGCGATCAGTGCTAACAGTGTCATGTGCCGTCACCTCCATACTCAATGGGCTTGCTGAGTTTCATGATCTGCGTCAGTGCAAACAGAATAATGGCTGCACAGATCGCCAGAGCAATCTTGCCCGGTGTAGTGTAGATCAGGGTATGAAACCAGTCCTTGTTGAGGAAATACAACAGAGGGACGTTGGCAATGACCAGAAACATCATGGTAATGGCCTCCCGCCTGGGTCCCTGCATCATGGCCTCCAGCTCCGACTGCACCACACGGACATCGGAAAATTTCTGCACGATGGTCGGCAGCGTATTTTTCATGGAACGGTCCGACTGGCACTGGATCAGGATATTGGCCCATTCGTGAAAGACCCGGTTGGGGATCTTCATTTTCAGGGAATTGATAGCACTGGTCATATTGGCGTTGATCAGTTCGCTTTCATATACAAATGCCTCAAAGTTCGCCTTGATGGGCTCATTGATATAAGGCAGGTTCTCCCTTACGGAGCGGAGCAGATCCTCCGTCCGCAGGTAGGAAGTGGTGACGATGGAGATAGCCGTTTCCAATTCCTCGTTCAGGTGTTTTTTATAGCTGGCCGCCGTACTGCGGAGATACCACATGGGCAGGAGAGAGAAACCGATGCCCAGGATAGGAACCAGATATACGTTGCCTATCAGAAGTGCAAGGACTGCTCCCACCGCAAAAAGAATCAGGGTCAGCCGGGTAACTGCCTCATAGCGGTCGGCCCGTCCGGTATCCTTTAAGATCTGTTTGATCTCATAATCCTGATTAAAAAATCCTTTTGCAGGCGTTCCCATCAGTACGTTCAGCTCATCTGAGAGGGTTGCCGTCTTCCTTCCTGTATTGAAAATAACATCCGTAAAATCCCGTGGGCGTACTTCAAAGAGCGCAAGGAATCCGGCACTCAGCAGCGTAAAACAAATAAGATAGATCCAGTGCAATTATTTCACCTCCCTTCCGGATGGCTTTTTTCGGGGTGTTTCTTTCGCAGACATTCCGCCGTCTGAGAATTCCTGCAGTTCTTTGTAGGAAATCCCATTATCTAAAAGCCGTTTTTTTAATGTTTCTGACATGGTTTCCATCTTGCGGTGGTGGCCTACTACGTGGGCGCTTCCATGTTCATCCGTTACGTTATCCACTACTTCGTATTTATAGAGGGAACGGTACAGCAGTTTCCCATCCAGGTAATCTTCCCCCTCGATGATTTCCATGATCTTCCGGGAACGGTCTTCCAGCTGCTTGGTAAACACTACCACCGGGTAGGCTTCCACCATGATCTGCATCAGGATGGAATCGTCCATGTTATACTTCCGTTTGGCAAGAGTCATCATACGGCGGTAGGTACTCTCACAGGAGTTGGAGTGGATGGTGGTGCAGACCGTATGGCCGGTACGGGAGCTTTCGGCTGCCGACAGGCTTTCCGCTGCTGACCGCATTTCCCCTACGCCGATCACATCCGGATGCTTTCGCAGTACCCGTTCCAGAAGGAAATCCTGGTTGATGTTCATGGAAGGGTTCTCATGGGGCCTTGTGAGCAGATGCACCACGGAGTTTAAAATATTTCCCTCATCATCCCGTTTTACCAGGTCAAACTCCCGGCTGCCTTCCTCTATGGTGATAAGGCGGCGGTTGTTTGGGACGTTGGATAAGAGCCATGCCATGATGGTCGTCTTTCCGGAACCGGTGGAACCGGCAATGCACACGGAAACCCCATAGCGGATGCAGGAGGTCAGGAAATGGAGCATCTCCGGCGTGGCGCTCCCGGAATCCAGGAGCTTTTCCTCTGAGACCGTATTCTGGTTGACGATACGGATGGAGGCATTGATCCCCACCTCTGAATCCACGATGGGCGTTTTATCCACAGAGATACGGATATTTTTATCAAGGAAACCGATGACCGATGGCATGGTATCGTCAATGACCATGCCGCAGGCGTTCAGCATACGCCGCACAACATCAATGGAATGCTGAGGGGAAGAAAATTTATCAGGGATCTTGATGCTGCGCCCGCTGTTCATGATGACCTCGATGTCGTTATATGCGTTGATGTTCACCTCTTCCACGCCGGGCTGGTAGATCCATTTCTTCAGGAAGGAGTAGCCGGCCATGTCTTCATAAAGCCTGGCGCAGAGCTGCTCTGTAGTAAGTCCCTTGACAGCGTACTTGCGCTTGACCAGATACTGTACCATCAGCTCTTTTAGTACGGTGACGGCACGCTCTGAATCATTTTCTCCGGCGCCGGCTATGGTGGAAGCATGGTTTTCGGAAAAGTAGCGCTGTACATCCTCCAGTACCTGCTCATAGGTCAGGGCACCGTTTTCCGTGGGGGCAAAGAAAATATCATTTAAGTTATTCATCACTGTCTACCTCCCTGTATCCATCTTCCCAGTCCTGTTCATCTTCCTCCTCTCCGTATTCACTGTCTTCATATTCCGCCTCATAAGCTTCCTCTTCCTGACGCTCTACAGCTTCCATCTGCTCCAGGGCATCCAGGACCTTATTTAAGGATGCAGTATATTTGGAGTTGCAGTATTTGATGGCCTGGAACATGCCCCCTTCGGTGGCACAGCGGTCAATCTCCTTCCCATAAGGCAGCAGGCCGTCAAACCCGCCGATGATATATCCCATTTCATCAAAGGCGTGGAAAGGGCGGGCCATGCCTGCAAAGGTCATGTGCTCATGGTAGTGGAAACGCCCGTCCGCCAGCAGAGGCTTGTGGGCCTTCAGGTAATTGATGCCCTTCAGATCCGGAGTCACAATACGAAGTACCAGATCCCCGGATTCAATGGCGGCTGGCGTGAATACGTTGGTCATAGCAGAACCACAGTCCAGGATGACATAATCCACCAGCCTTTTTGCAGAGGAAATAAGCTGTAAAACCATCTGGTAATCTGTTTCCGGATAGCTTAACGGGTTCTCTCCGGCACAGTATCCCATAAGGCCGATATAGGGATAATTTTTTAGCACCGTTACATGGCTGGCTACCAGAGACGTATCGATCTCCACGCTGGTCAGCACCTGGCCGATGGAAACGGCAGTGGTGGTGATCTGCTCCGGGAGCCAGACCGGGAGCATGGGGATGCCAGGCTCCCCGCTTATGATGATGGCCTTTCGTTTGTCACGGGTCAGCGCTTTGGCAAGGATACAGCAGAACATGGATTTGCCGCTGCCAGGGCTGCCCCAGACCGTGATTATTTTGGACATGGAAACCATTCCTCCTTTCTGCCTGCGGTCAGGTCTTGTTGTCCGGATTATTTTCTGAACCATTTTTGCTGCTGTTTCCAGTTTCGTTTGTTGTTTCGTTTTCTTCAGCAGAATCAGATTCTTCCCCGTTTTCTTCCGCATTACCGGTTTCGGAACCCTCAGCTTCTCCTTCCTCTGCCGTATCTTCCGCTTCCTCTTCTGAAGGCTCCGGGAAATAGATTTCCTGCAGAATCGCATCCTGTTCTGTCAGGAGTTCTTCTGCCAGCTTTTCATTGCCCCGGGAGATCAGGGCCACATGGGCAACCCCGTCATTTTCCAGGGAGGTGATGACCCGTGCCTGCTCCGGGCTTGCCAGCACCGTGATGGTAGCAGACTGCTGCTTTTCCTCATCCTCCACCGGTTCCTTTGCGTTGTCCACGTTGACACCTTTGGCATCTGTGACGGAAAGCACCCGGACGAAGCGTAGCTCAGGAACTTCCTCCGCCACATCCAGGAAATGGTATATACGGATGATGTCGCCCGGCTGCAGTTTGTCAGACAGACCGGAAGCCAGTGTCTTAACGGTCAGGGAAATGGCTACTTTCCCAGAGGGGATGTTGTTTAAAGCCACATCCGAGGAGACTGGGACAGTGCTGATCTTGGAAGTCAGGATATAATCGCCCTGGGATAAGTCTGCAGTGGCATAAAGCCCTTTCACGTCATCAAAGGTGTGGGCGATATTGGGAGGCAGGTTGTAGCTCCCGACTTCCACAGTCTCTGTATTGTCCGCTGAGAGCTGTTCTCCTTTCAGCACGGGTTTTGTGATCCGGACAATCTCAGTCTTGCCATTGGTCTGCCTGGCAATGGTGGGCAGGGCGACAAAGGCGATAGCGGCTGCCAGCAGGATACTGAGCAGGCCGAAGATAAAGCGGTTATTCAGTTTCATGTTTTTCACTCCTGTCATTTAAAATATGGATCTGCCGCTGGTTCTGCCGGGTAAGGCAGATGGTGTGATTCCATAAGGCAGATAAAGTTATAGGATTGCAGTTACTGTAACGATCAGGCTTCCGATCATCAGAAAGGGTACAAAGGGCAGGGAGAGCATATCCTTTTTTCTCTGGTGCCTCACTGCCAGGGAAACACAGGCCGCAAGGCCGGAGGCAATAAGCAGGACAGACAGCATACGGGCAGGGCCGTAGATAAACCCCATGACTGCTGCCAGCTTGATATCCCCGCCCCCGATGCCGGCGCCCTCCTTTGACAGCATTGCAGCGGCCAGTAAGATCACAAAGCCTGCTGCCGCCCCCATAAAAGAGTATAAAAACAGGAGCGGCAGAAGGGCGGTTCCGAATGCACCTGTGCGGATCATGGGCGCAGCAAGGGCAAAGGGAAGGAAAAGCAGGAGCGCCCGGTCGGGCACCCGCTTCTTTTTCAGGTCGTATGCGGCAAATCCAGCGATGCACGCAAAGGCCAGCAGCTCATAAACAAAAAGAATATGGCTATTCACGGTTGGTATACCAGTCATCAAACACGCTCTGGTGGATGGTGATGTAGTCATTCAGGTTGACCGAGAGCATTCCGTCCGGTGTCCATGCGTCCCATACCTGGGTATATACCACATAGCTTGTGCTGTCCGGAAACCATACCGGTGTGAAATGCACGGTGCGCCCGTAGGTGGAAAACTCATTGGGCTGGAAGGCAAATTTTGCACTGCGTCCGCTGGAAACACGCTGCAGGAGCCGCAGGTAGGTATTATATTGAAACTCCGGAAATACGGAAAAGGCAGTCTGCGGGTTGCTGTGGTGCCCATCCGGTGAGTTTGTGGATAGTGTGGCCCGTACTTCTGTTTTGACGCCGTACCCGCTCTTCATGTCCTTCCCGTTTGCTGTCGGCACGATATCATCCGGCATTAAAGTCATGGTGCCGCTGATGGAGGCAGAATAGCTGGTATAGTCATATTCCCAGTCTCCACGGTCTACCCAGTGGCCGTCATCCTCTCCATGGCTGCACCACTGCCAGTCAGGAACCCAGTAACAGCTCCAGACGCCCCAGCTTGCACTGAGTTTCTGTGGGTTCACCGGGAGGGCAGGGACAGAATAACCGGGATTGATGTCCGTAGCCAAAGGGTCAGGCGGTATCTTTTCATTTAAGTCCACAATTTTCGCCACAAAGGTATCCTGGGCGGTAAAGCCGCTGCTTAACGTCACCGTGATGGTAATGGTCTGGGGTGTAGGGGGCGTGTGCCATTTCACCCATACCAGCTGAGAGTCGTGGGCTGGTATGACAATGTTCCGGACGGTGTAGCTCCTTCCCATAATATGGAAGGTGACCGTTGCCGGGTTGTCCGGAGTCAACCGTCCATTCGTCTGCAGACGGATGGCAGTGATCACATCAGTATCCACCCGGTATTCCACATCCGGCGCTTCGATCTCCCCGCCGGGTTCTTCCATTTCTTCAAACCAGACAATGCCGATCCCCAGGGCGTTTATGATATCTGCGTTGGACTGTATTCCCCGCCTGCCTCCGCCCCAGGCCGGAAATCCAAGGTCACTGTATTCCAGGAACAGGGCGAGGGGGAGATTCTGGAACGCTACCGAGGGCAGCTTACTCCGCAGGGAGCCGCCGGAAAGCTGGTCGTAGAGTGCTGCCTCTGTTGCCGTAAAGGCGTATTTTGCCCCGTTAAAAGTGACGTAGGCAATGGGTTCTAAAAGGATCTTATATTCTCCTGACAGCATACGCTCATAACTGACGCCTGCGGCATCCGCCACCATCATGCAGGCGTACTCCGAACAGAAATAGCGCTTGATGGCTTCAATGGTGGCAGGCCGACTGTTGCTGGTTATGATGGCCGGCATGGAATAGGCGGGCTGGCGGCAGTTATAGGGAACGCCGGACTGTAAGGAGAGCGAAGCCCCATCCCGGTACTGGATCTTGTTCACCTTGCCGAAATGAAGCATTGCGGAGGACTGGCTTCGGTTGGCGAAATCCACCGGCGTACTCACGGCAGCTCCGGACTGGGCATCCACCACCGTTACCCTTACCCCGTCATTTCCGGGAGACCAGAAGTTGGTGGAAGTGCCCTGGTTCATGTTGCCTCCTCCTCCATCAAGGTTGCCCTGTCCGGAAGCAAGAGCCTGTGAGGAACACAGGCAGAGCAGAAGGGCGGCAGAGCAGAGGAGGGCATAAAAGCGTTTCAAACAATATCACACTCCAATCTTTTTATGTGACAGAAAAACGTATTGCCGATGTGTTTTCTGTGGGTTGATGCACAAAAGAAAACCACCATCGGGAGGCGGTTTTCCGGTTTCAGTATTCAGTTGTGTATCTGTGATACTCTGCAGAGCATCATCAGTTCCCCATGTTCCCGACCATCTTGCTGGGGTCTCCGCTGCTGTCTATGGAAGACTGGTTGACCTGTCCGGGAACTACCCAGCCGAATACGGGATCGTATACGGCGCCATTTTCGTTGGTGGAACCAGCTGCAGGGGCATCTTCCTTTCCGGTCTCTGTGGGTGCGGACGCTGTCTCAGGGGCCGGATTCACAGGATGCTCTCCGCCCGGATCTGCCGTAATGGTCTTGCCTTCCGGGGGCGGGGGAGGTGTTTCATCCTTTGTTTCTGCAGGAACAAAATCCATCACAATATCCTGTTCGGATTCTTCCGCTACCTTCGGGTATTCTTCCAGTTTTTCCTCCGCACTGTTCTGACCGGGGATGCCGGCATCTGTATGTACCCGGGAATCTCCAGTGGGATCCGTGATATCCGGGGTATCCTTCCATTCTTCCTGAACGGTATCCGGGGGCTGTTCATCCGGCTGGAAGTCGGTCTTTGTATCCCGGCTCACCAGCCAGCAGACGGCGAGGATGGCAACACAGGAAACAGAAAGGACTGAGACAAGGAATCCTTTGGATCTTAAAATTTTCTTCATATAGCAGTCATCTCCTTTTTTCTTTCTGTATATCCCTTACGGTTTTAAAGTAAGGTTTTTCAACAGAAAATGAAATATAATGGGACATTGGCAGTCCGGCTGTCATAAACTGCTGCCTGCTGCCCTGCGGCGTCCGATGAAGCGGAAAGCCAGGAATCCGGCAAGAGCCGTGAAAAGGGTGGTGAGAATGAATTTTTTGGATGTAAACAGTTTCTTCATAAGAGTAAGCTCCTTTCATAGCTGGCGGCTGTCTGTCTTTTGCAGCCTAAAATTTGGTGTTGTGGTAGCCGGTCAGTTCCACGGGCCGGGTAATGGCAGGATAGGAGTGGCCGAACATGTAGACATAGAACTCGACATTGCAGGTGAACACATACTCCACCCGGTCGCCTGTCACATGGAACGAAAGTCGGATATCCCTTACCCGGTAGTCATCCGTGGAGAGAGGGATCTTGCTGGCGAGGCCGTCTGTCACCATGTCTTCCAGCATGGCGGTATAATCGCTGCTGGAGTAGAGGGTATTTAAGTATTCGCTGAAATTGGTCTCCCTCTGGGAACGGTAGGTATCTGCATAGATGCTGGCGCTCAGGTTGTTCAGCTCCATCTTTGCGCCATTGCGGATATTGATGCAGGTGATGCGGATGGAGGCGTACAGTAGCAGGAAGGAGATCAGCATCACGATCCCCACCACGAAAAAGCAGGTGAAGATAGAAATATCCCCGCGGTCATTTCCGAGGGGATTCCTGCCTGTGCTTCTTTTCATACATTGGAATGGTTTCTTCATGGTCCACCTCACTTCCAGTAATGCTCACTGACGCCTGCCCCTCTGGAAACAACCGTGATGTTCACCAGGTTGAAGTTCCAGAAACCGCCCAGTTTTGCCCGCCCTGTAATGGTGATGTAAAAGGGGGTGCCCAGTTGTATGGCCCGGCTCATGCCGGACGGGGTAGGCGACTTGTAGGAGGCATCAATGGAGTAGGAGATGTTTTCAGCCCCCTCGATCTGAGAACAGAGGAACTGAAAAAGCTGGTCTGTTTCACCGTTGATTCCTCCGGAGAGCTGGATCTGTTTCACCATCTGGTCTGCACAGTGGTCCAGCTCCTGTTTGGTGGAGATGATGCTGAACAGGTTCAGGATGAAAGCCAGCAGGAGCACCGCAATGAAGATGAACACTACGGTACTGAAATAGTTGACATCCCCATGCTCATTTTTCAGTATGGCTGCCGGACTCCCGCAGGATCTGCCTTTATGGGGAGAGGCTCTGCCGGCTGCTTTGGACATTGTTTGGGACAAAGTAAAACCACCACCTTTCTGACGAAAACAGCCGTCTCCCTGGATGGAAAACGGCTGCTTTACATATTTTTGACTGTACCAAGTATAGCATGGATGCCTTTACGGGGAAAGAGCAGAACCGTGCCAATGTTGTGCCGGTGGTGTGCCAATTTGAAGGTGGGAAGGAATTTGAGGATGAAAAGCAGGCGGCTATGGTTATTTTGGGGGCAGGCGGATAAGCAAATTGTAATTTTCGTTTTTTTATGGTAAGATAGAAGACAAGAAAGAACCTGCGGCAAATAATACAGGCCGGAATGGAAACAATAGGATAGAGGTGTCTGCATAAAATGAATCAGGAAGAAAATACCATATCAGCCGGCAGTGAAAAAAAGCCGGAACAGATAGCAAAATATACAGCGAAGGACAGCGTGTTTACTTCGCTCTTCCGAGAGCCGAAGTATCTGCTGCAGCTGTACCAGGCGCTGCATCCGGAAGACCATGAGGCAACGGAGGACAGCATCAGGAACGTGACGATTACCAATGTCCTTCTGGATCAGTATTATAATGATGTCGGCTTTCAGGTCGGGGAAAAGCTGGTCATTTTGGTAGAGCAGCAGTCAAGCTGGAGCATCAATATCGTGGTACGCTGCCTGTTATATCTTGCCCAGACTTATCAGGAATATTTTGAGAGCACAAAACAGAATGTGTATGGGAGCAAAAAGCTGGAGCTTCCAAGGCCGGAGATGTACGTCATATTCACCGGTAATAGAAAAACAAAACCGGAATACCTTTCTCTGTCGAAGGAATTTTTTGGAGGGGATGACAGTGTCCTTGATGTAAAGGTCAAAATGATCTATGATGGAAAAGAGGGGGATATCATCAATCAGTATGTGGCATTTACAAGGATATATAATGAACAGGTGAAACTGCATGGAAGAACCAGGGAGGCGGTTCTGGAGACGATCCGCATCTGTAAGGACCAGAATGTACTGCGCGAGTATCTGTCAGGACGTGAAAAGGAGGTTGTGGATATCATGATGACATTGTTTAATGAAGAATATATTTTGAAGACTTATGTGGAGAGCAGAGAAAAGGAAGCAGCAATGGAAGGAGAAAAAAGAGGGTCTGAAAAGGCGAAAATGGAAACTGCACAGAGAATGTACGAAATGGGGATTTCCGTTCAGGATATTGCAAAGGCATCCGAGGTATCGATAGAAACAGTGGAGCAATGGCTTGGGCTTATTAAAGCGTAGGTCAAGGATATTATGATGATGCTGTTTGATAAAGAATATATTTTGAAGACTTATGTGGAAAGCGAGAAGTTAGAAGCTGAAAAACGAGGAGCTGAAAAGACCAAAATAGAGATAGCTCAAAGATTGTATAAAAAAGGAAATTCTGTAGAGGATATTGCGGATATTTTTGATGCGTCAGTGAAAGAAGTGGAGCAGTGGCTCGGACTTGTCAGAGCTTGATAGAATTATTGATATTTGAATGTGAAAATCCGAAGCCGTCAGTAAAATGCGGTTTTGGATTTTTTCCTTATTATGGCAGCATCAGCCTGATACTGATTATCCACAAATTATATTACTGGTATAATGACAAATCTGGAAATTGGTGTTATAGTGGTTACAGTTAAGAACAAAGCGGACCGGATGAGTCCAGAAAGGAAAAAATCATGGCAACAGTTAATTTCGCTGCGAATGGCTTCGCATATTATCTGCATAGCGAACATTATGAGGCACTGTTCAGTAAAGAAAAAGAACAGAGTCTGGTTAAGATGCGCTCATGTAAGATAAGAAAAAGGCGAAAAACTGTGTGATATCCGGATGCAGACAAGATATAAATGTCTGCCGGAAACAGAACATGGATTTATGTACCGCTTATCTTGTATGAGGTAGGCGGTATTTTTTATGCTCCATTAGCTCAGCTGGGAGAGCACTCGACTTTTAATCGAGTGGTCATGGGTCCGAGTCCCATATGGAGCATGACCGCCTGTATATGGAATTCTGATAGCAGGAGGTGAGAATCATGGTGAATCTGCCGGTTATAGATATGGTAAAGACAGGACAGAACATTGGAAAGCTGCGGAAGCAGGCAGGACTGTCGGTAAGGGATCTGCAGGATGTTTTTGGTTTTGCCACACCGCAGGCCATATACAAGTGGCAGCAGGGTGCAGCACTGCCAACAATAGATAATCTGGTGGTGCTTGCAGCAGTCCTGCAGGTGCGGCTGGATGACATTCTGGTTACTGATACGGCAGTGCAGATACAGATCAGTGCATGAATGGAAAGTAAGAAAGGGAAATGACAGCAATAGAACCGCAGGCAGAAAAATGCCTGCAGTAAGGTCCCCTGGTCTAAAGGTCAGGACACCGGCCTTTCAAGCCGGAGGTATTGGGTTCAAGTCCCATGGGGATCATTAAGGCTCCTTAGTCTAAAGGTCAGGACGCCGGCCTCTCAAGCCGGAAATGATGGGTTCAAGCCCCACAGGAGCTACTGTGGCCATAGGACAGTGGCAGTCCGGCAGATTGTGGCTCTGCTTACGGGGGTTCGATTCCCCCTGGTCACCCCATGGATGGGTATGCCCAGTGGCGAGGGCAGCGGACTGTAAATCCGTTACAAAGAAACACCGCAGGTTCGAGTCCTGCCCCATCCATTTTTTGTTTGCGTGTCCGAGAGGCTTATGGTGCCACCCTGCTAAGGTGGTGTGCGGAAACGCACCGAAGGTTCGAATCCTTCCGCAAACGTGCTGAAGCTGGAGATAATCCTGCTTCTTTTGAAAGCTGAAATTTGTTATTATCCTTTTATTACCTTGCTGTTAGTACATTTGCTGTTTCTATTTTCATCCCACAGGGCGATATTATGTTTATCAGTATAAGAAGAATTATATTTTATACCTGAAATATCATTTCTTCTCTTTTTTACGATATCTAAAAAATCCAATGGTATTACATAGCCTTGCTCTGCATAATTTGGAGATGTTAAGTAATCTTTTATAAAGATATAAAATGCCCTGATATCAATGGAATAATTACTAATAAAAAGTTGTACTGTTTCGTCTGAAAATAAATTCTTGAGTCCGTCCGAAACCATAATCGTAAAATCCATTACTTTTATTTTGCTTTTTACAGTACATTCGGCTACAGAAATATAGTCATTTTTGTTAGCTTTTTGTTCTTTACATGATGTTTTTATATCTTCTGCCAAATAAAGAACTGGTTCACCAATGTGATTTACTCTTCCACTTTGTGTTATTGCTGATGCAGGCGCAACACCAGAATGTTGATCATCGTATCCGCTTACTGGTATCCCATTTTCTCTAATAACTCCTGTATCTTTTCCGTCAGATGGATTGATTATTCTTGCTCTATAATAAATTTCATTATTCAGTTCACTTATGGGCATATACATTACTGCCTGCTGAAACAGTTCTTGATTTTTTTCCTTCTTTCTGCCGTTTAAACTCTCATAACTAAACTGTTTAATATTAAGTAAAGAGAAGAGTGCTGTATCAGTTTTGATTTTAAAGTCATTCATTTTTATTACTCCATTTTACAGAAATATCATTGACTGTTTGTGAAAGAAGTCTGTTTACACCTGCATTTTGTCAATTAAAGCAAAGATGACCTCCTGCTGGTCTTTATTCAGTCTTGCCCATCGTTCCAGCAGTTTTCTTTGATCTTCTGTCAGGGAAACCGGAGCCTCTCCTTTCGATAATAACTGGGAGAGAGTAATTCCAAATGCCAGACAGATTTTCTTTAAAGAAGGAATGGTTGGAACCATATTTTTTCGATACCAGGAGGAGATTGTGGATTGGGGAAGGCCGGAGCGTTCCGCAAGCTGATATTCCGTCCAGCCTCTTTCTTGTCTGTATGCAGTTATGGTCGCAAGAATATCTTCCAAAATAGATTCACCCCTTTGCTTTTATTCTTCGTAAATTATACTTTGACAAATCGTTTATATTTAATCGTTTGAATCGTATAATTTTAACGATTATTACAACGAAAGGAAATTATCTTTGCTATTTCATATTATCAAGCAGAGAAAAAATAAGTGCCTGCTGTTCGCTGCTTAATCCTGCCCAGCATTTCAGCAGTTTCTGCTGGGATGCTGTCAGCAGAACGGGTTCACCGCCGTGGGAAAACAGTTGGGAAAGCGTAATGTCAAATGCGGCGCAGATTTTCTCCAGAGAAGGTATGGTTGGTATTGTATTTTTACAGTACCAGGAAGATATTGTAGTCTGGGGTAAACCGGAATGTTCTGCAAGCTGGTATTCTGTCCAGCCTCTCTCTTCACGATATGCTATTATAGTAGAAAGAACCGTATTCATTATTTTGCCTCTTTGCTTGTGTATATCGTAAATTATACTTTGGTAAATCGTTGCAATTTAATCATTTACATCGTATAATTACTACGATAAACACAACTATATAAATGTAGTGATCATTGTGATTTAACTGTCAGCTTATAAGAGGAGGCTATAATTTATGCTGAAAAAGAAAATGATAGGGATTTTGGCCTGTATGATAGTGATTTGCATGGCTGTAGCAGGGATACTGGTGTATAGGAATTCAGATAAAAAAACCACACTCGAAGAAGATATTCTAAAAATGGAAGAGGCGTTAGGTGATAAATATAAAAAGCAGTCGGAAACTACACTTGCAGCCACGCTCACATACGCAAATGAGGATAACGATACTAAAATCTATTACCATATATTAAAAACGGATTATTATGAGCAGGATGCTTCTGAAATAACTGGACTGAATACAACTGCTTTTGGTGTTTTATTTGCAGTCGATTTCATGGACAGCTGTGAAGAAATGATGATTCAGGAATGGCCTGCATCTCTCTATAAGAGCGGAGAAACGGCATACCTTTGCTGGACCTGTTCTCCTGAAGTGAGTTATGTCCTGGAATATAAGCCTGCAGAAATCCAGGATTCAGAGATTATCAAGATGGCCGAAAGTGCAAAGGAGGCAAATTAACAGAGACAGTCAGTGTCATTATATTGGAAATATAAAACCGGCAGGATATGGAGCTGCAGTATTCAAAACTGCAGCTCCATGTTTTGTATGTCATATTTACAGAACTATTACAGATTCTGCCGGATGATCCGTGTAATGATTCCCACAGCCACACCCCGTTCTTCATCCAGCCGTGTCACGGCAAAGCTCACATCATCCTTCTTGCCGGGAGTCCGGTAGTCATAGCAGGAGTGGGCCACGGCATTGACGCCGTTAGACAGCCGGATATAGACCACACCTTTATGTACGTCTGTGACCTTGCCGGCATACTTGCTCTGGATGCGGCATTTTTTCAGGTTGTCGTGGCTGGTGTTCTGGGATACGCTCTTGATATCAGCTTTGATCCCCATATCCTCCAGGCTGTCACGGCGCACACTCAGGATGCGTACAAGTACCTGGTCGCCCACAGAAAAACGCTCATGAGCATCCCCGATCCACTCCCAGGCAAGGTCACGGGCCATGATGGAGCATTCCACTCCGAAAACTTCCACCCGGATGACTTTCTCTGCCACAGCGATCACACGGGCCTGGGCGATACGTCCTTCATAGATCCGGTACATCCCTGCAGCATCCGTATCCAGATAGAAGATCTGCCGTTTCCGGAGCATGGCTTCTTTCCGGCTTGCCACCACGCTGCGGGATTTGGAATCAATACCTTTTACGATAAAGTCGATCTCTGCCCCCAGCATGTTGCCGAGGATCTTGTTCTGGCGCAGCATCAGCTCCGTATATTCCTGTCCGGAGGGGCTGCGGCCGATATTGATCATCATCTCCTTTAAAGGGATTACGATCCGGAATCCTTTATAGTCTACAATCGTGATGGTCTTGCCATTGTCCGTCTGCTCGATTCCGCCAAGCTGCCCGGTAAGGATACGTCTGGTACGGTAGGCGTTGTGGATCTCATGCCAGATGACATCCTCGCGGGATTCCTCAGTCTCTACTTCTCCCCGAACTTCCAGTGTCAGCACAGGGGCATCTTCTTTTCTGCTTCTGGCGGCAGTACGCCGGGAAGAAGCGGCAGCAGGAACTGTATTTTCTGAGTCAGTTGTGCCAGTGGGTAAAATCGTTCTTTCCGATCCTGTTTCAGCAAAAGACACATTTTCCTGAAGAATGTTTTCTTCTACTTCATCTGTGGCATGGTCTGTCGGCTCGTCTGTACCGGGAACAGCGGCGGTATCTGGGGAATCCGGCACACCATCAGAAACTGCTTCCGGTGTCTCCGGTATTCCTGTTTCGGTTTCCTTTGTTTCCCCGCTATTTCCTGCAGAAGTTTTCTCTTTCTTACTGCGTGTGGTGCGTCTGGTCTTTGCAGCAGGGGCATCTGTTTCAGGAGACGCTGCAGATTCCGGCTGTGCTTCGCCAGAACTGCTGGCATCATGGGCGGCATCACGCTCCGTACCGAAGCCGTTCAGATCCTCCGATGCTTCTCCGAACATTTCCTCTTCTGTAAGCTCCGGGAGCATTTCGTCCTCAACATCCGGCTCTGCAGGCAGCTCCTGATCCATGCTGCCCAACAGTTCATTTAAGTCCATGCCATCCCCAGCCGCTTCAGGCAGTGTGCCGTGTCCTTCACCGGGAATAGCACCATCCTTTATGCCGGTTCCGTCCAAGAGAGTGTTTTCTTCCATAGTAGGATTTTCCAGTTCCATAAGTTCTTTTTTTCTTGCCATATGTTTACCTCCATTGTGTTGTTATTCTATAGCACAACCCGGAAATGGGCCGTTCCATAGCATTCTTGTTTCAGGACATGATGGAATCTTTGTCCGTGGATACGATCCCGGCAGGTGTGCCGGAAGATGCAGCAGGGACAGCTTTCCCAGGATCAGCTGCTGCCGTTTTTTGGGGTTTCTGCTGTGCGCCGGCTGCCGATGGTTTTGCGGTTCCCTTTGCGGCGGGTTCCGTCCCTGTCTTTTGGGCAGGTTTGGAAGCTGCTTTTCCTGCCTGCTTTGTAACTGTTTTTTGGGGAGCAGGCTTTACCACAGGTTCCGCTGCAGCAGCCGTTTCCATTTCCAGCCGCCTCCATTCCGGGATATGAGCGGATGCCTTGCAGGAGCGCAGCAGGGGATATTCCGGATGTTTGGAATAATCCATCTTATCCACCTTTAAGGTCTTCTTTCCGCGGATGATGACCAGAGCTTCATCAATGGGCAGGCGCAGCACTTCATCCGGCGTCAGCACAGGCCGCTTTCCCACACCGCTGGTCTCCCGGTACTCCGGCGTGTAGTTGGAGATCCGCCAGGTTCCTAACTGCTTGGACTTGCTGGAGACTGCCACGCTTGCCAGTCCGGTACGGGAGGAGACAAATTCCGCAGTCAGGGGGTCAGTGCATCCCAGAAAGAGCTGGACATCACAATTCCCTAAGATCTCCTGCCAGAGGTTCAGCGGATACCGGTTCTGCAGTCCCGCAAGGTTCTGGAACACACAGGACATGGAGATGTTCCGGGAGCGGATCACGCTCAGGCGCCGGGAGAGGTCGGGGATAGTGCCGCAGGCAGTCAGCTCCTCCCCTAATACATGGACGGGCACAGGAAGCCTTCCGCCCTCACAGTTTTTATCCGCATACCGCACCAGCTTGATGAACACAAAGGACAAAAACAGGGATGCCAGAAAATCAAAGGTGCTGTCCTGGTCGCTGGTCACAAGGAAATAGGCACAGGGTTTCTGCCCCAGCAGTTCCAGGTCGATTTCATCCCTTGCCGTGATCTTTTTGATCAGTTCCGACTGGAATACCTGCAGGCGGCTCCCCAGCCCGATGATAACACCGCTCCGCACAGAATCGGATGCCTGCTTGAAAAGGCTGTAAGGGGCTTTTGCCGGATGGTTGATGGGCAGGACTTCAAACAGGCTGTTCAGTGCTGTTTCGGAATTGAGGGTAATGAGCTGATAAACCTGGCCCATGTTCCGGTTCTCCGGCGGGTAGCCCTTATCCACATACAGCACCAGTGCTTTTAACAGGTTCATTTCTGCGGAATCCCAGAAATGGTCTCCCTTGCCGCCGCCAGTGGTATTCTTGATAATGACATCCACAAAGAGCTGTGCCATCAGTTCCTGTCCTTCCACTTCCGAAAGACAGTTCCAGGAATCCGAGTTTTCGGGATTGACCAGATTGAACACACGGACGGTATAGCCTTTGTCACGCAGGTATTCGCTGGACTTTTCGTATAACTCCGATTTGGGATCGCAGATCACCAGGGATTCCCCTCGGGATACACCCTGCAGGATGCGGTTCATACAGAAGGAACGGGTCTTCATGGAGCCGCTGGCACCATAGACTGCCAGGTTGCTGTTGAGCCGTGTCTTCTCCGGCACGCAGACCGCCTTCCGGTCCAGCATGCCCAGCACGATCCCCTGATAACGGTGCAGGTCTGCTACCAGCTCCAGGACGCCGGACATTTCTTTCCGGCTCATCCATCCGGATGTGCCGTAGGTGCCTTTGGCAGAATAGGTGAAATTCCGGTCTTCGTCATATTCTCCGGTATCGCTGTATCCGATCCGCATGACCAGGAGCAGAAGTACCGCAAGAAGTCCGATGCAGATAAATATCCCGTAAATTCCGTATGGCGGATGCACTGCTGCACGGAGGCAGACGGACAGGCCGGGGGAAGCGGGCAGGGGGGAAGTGCCGTCCCCCGGATAGCCGCCGCCCTGCTTCCAGAGGGCATAGTTGCCGATGAACTGCCCCAGGTAGCCGCCCGCATACAGGATGGCAAGGATGGCTATGGGAGCCGTGATCAGCCCTTTCAGTAATTTTTTCTTGTCTATGGGAAAAACCTCCTTTCAAATTTTGCAAAGCTGATGGTGGAAAACTCTGCCTGTCCGCCGCAGGAGCGGTGGAGAACTTCCTTCTGGAAGTCAAAGCAGATAAGGGTTCCTGTCCGTTCCTGCAGCTGGAGCGCCGTATGGAAACGGTTGATGCGGGGGATATCCAGAAAATAGCCGAACAGGACCGGATTTCCGTTCCCGTCCAGGGCGTCATGCTCTATGGGAAGTCCCGCATCCTTTGGGTAAAGGCCCTGCATCAGCATGTGGTCAAGTTCCGATATTTTTACCGGGTCGCATAGGAGCCTTAGCAGCGTATCCCCGTAATGGTCATTGGTCAGGTAGTAAAAATGCGCATAGTTCCCGTCCAGAAGGAAGAAACAGCGGGAACCGGTGTCAGCGCCGGAAAGGATCTGGTAGAAATGTTCCAGGCCGTTCCCAAGGAGCAGGCCGGAAATTTCGGTCCGGGCATACTGAGCAGGCAGCCTTTCGCAGCACAGCAGGAGCTTTAAAAATACCTGTACCTTTATTTCCGCCCGGTAGTCCCATTTCATGGTATAGGAATCTCCGTTATAAGCGGTAAAGATCCCGGATGGCGCAAGGAGTGCGCCGGCCATGCGTGAGCCCCTGATTTTTACGGCTTCAACGCCGATTTCCTTAATCTCACGGGAACTGTAAAAAGCTGGGATGTCCAGGCTTTGGACAGGGGAGCCTCTGGAGGAGAAAACTTCAGGCTTCTCATCCCGGAAGATCCGGACTCCCGCATTCTGCATGGTGACGAAAATTTCAGCCACACGGTGCAGGCGCAGGCGGCGGGAAAATTCGCTCTTTAATTTATGTGTTTCCCCGTTCCCTGTAAGGAAGAATGAAAACCGTTCCGGATTTTCCGCCAGCAGGAAACTCTTTGCCCTGCGGCCCAGGCGGTATCCCCGCAGTTTATCCCGGTAATAAGTACGCAGGAGCCCCTCTTTCTTCAGGAAGGTGATGACGGACTCCTTGTAACTGGTACTGCAGGGAAGGCGTATGAGCAGGGGGACGGGGAATTCGCCGCATATAGCGGTCAGTTCGAGCAGATGGTAGCTGATGGTGTCTTCCCGCGGGAAGCTGTTTTTGTCATGCAAAAGATCACCTCCTTATGACCGGCACAGGGCCGGCATTTCCCCGGTTTTTTACCGGGGTGGCTGAAAACTTCGGTAGATTCCGGGCCGAAGCCAGGCCGGAAAAAGCCGTTTTTTCCGTTTTTTCTCCGGTTCCCGGCATATAGGTCAAAAAATTCCGGAAATGGTCAAAAATCCGATATGGATTTTAAGTCTTTTTCCCGTCTGGAAAGCCATCCGGCAAAGCGGTTTTTTTCCATGATGTAGATACGGGTGCCGTCCTGATCTCCAAGCTCCGTAGTATTGTAGGCATCACACAAGAGTCCGCTGTCGTCTGCCATCACATACAGGGCGATGGTGTCCAGGATCTGTTTCTGCTGCAGGTTGTCATAATCTAAAAGGCACCAGTCCGGCAGT
Source organism: Clostridia bacterium (assembly GCA_910574255.1). Lineage (GTDB taxonomy): Bacteria > Bacillota > Clostridia > Lachnospirales > Lachnospiraceae > Laedolimicola. The sequence continues at coordinate 274,270 of CAJTAK010000003.1, read as the reverse complement.
TCATGGTCATATACATGGGAGATACAGACCACACATTCCCGAAACCGGGGCAGGGTGTGCTCCTTTGTGTACTGCCCCAGAACGGCGTGGAGCGGGTCGATCAGGAACAGGCTGCTCTGGCGTGCCTTCTTTTTGGGAAGAAGGCGGGGCATGATTACCTCCAGGATGCCGTTTTCAAAACGGACTTCTATGCCGTGAACTTCTCCGGCTTTTACCAGATATTCTGTCTTGGGAACAGAGGTGGAGGCATAGAGGAGGCTCCTGAGCTGACAGGCGATCCCTTCGGCCCGCAGGGCGGCTTCGGTTGACATGGTTTCATAGTTTTCCGGATAACGCTGGATATCCAAAGAATCCATGGCGCAGATGTTATTGTTCAGCCGTGAAAGGCTGTTCTGGATATCTGCGATCCGGCGTGAGATGATTTTTCGGTCCACTCACATCCCTCCTTTGGTTGTTGTGGCATGAGCGCCCTGTATCATCACAATCAGGGCAGTTTTTGTTTCAGGTTGATTTTTTGTAGTAGCTTACGTTTCCGGCAGCATCCACCGTACAGAATCCGGTAATTCCCGGAAATTCCAGCAGGGGAATCTGTTCTGGGCTGTCCACCAGTACGATACGGCGGCTCCCGCTGTCACGGCTCTGCCGCAGGGCATGGGTGACAAGGGCTTCCTGTCCGGAAGCGACATGGATGATCTCGTACAGCTCGCCGTCAGAGAAAAAAGCGATCTTCACGGGGAACTCACTGGATGAGTGGTATTCAGTTCTGTCAATAAAGTCAAGCAGAACCCATACCGCCTGTACCATGCCCGAATCTGTTTCCATACGGTCATTTCCGTAGGGGAAATATCCCCCCGTGTCTGCCTGCCGGGTGCGTCCCTGTCTGGATAAATAGGAGAGCAGGTTTTTTGTGACATCCTCCTTATCCGGGTAGAACCGGCATAACTGTTTTTCTGAAAGCCCCGGATACATGGATATGATCCGGAGCAGCTCTGCAGCCTCCCGGCCGTACAGGTCTGCCCTTGTCTTCACTGGCGCCACCTTCCTTTCTGGTTTTTTGTAAATGCGTAATCTGTGCGTATAACGGACGTAATAAAAATAAGATTGCGTAATCCGTGCGTATACGGTGTGTAATCCCGTATGCTATCCGGCTTCGTTCTGCCGGCGTATCCGCTCCACGATGTCTTTCAGTTCCCTCCGGTCTGTGGTGATCAGGTCTTTTTCCACAGGGCTTGCCTTAAATTCCACCATGATGTTATTGTTGTTGGTGCTGATTAAGCCGTTGCCCCGTTCAAAGTGGGTGACTTCCATGATTTCCGCATCAGAGAGGTGGAGGGCGCTCTGCACACGCATGGCCTCGTCATCCTCCAGGTTCAGAATGATCTTTGTTTTGGAGTTGTTGATGATGCCTTTCCCAAACCGTCCTTCATCCAGATTGAAAAAGTCGTTTAAGTCCTGGCTGGCACAGACCGCAGAGCCGCCGTATCCGCGGATGGTCTTGAAGATCTCCAGAACAAAATCCCCGGCAAGGCGTGTGCCCGTGGCACCGGCACCGGACAGGAGCTGCCAGCATTCGTCAATAAAGATGGTCTTTTCCTCGGTACGGTCTTCCTTGGCACGGTCCCAGACGAAATCCAGTGCAACAAACATTCCTACAGTGAGCAGGTCTCCGGTCAGGGAAGAAATATCCAGTACGGTATACTTATTGTCCAGGGACACGTTGGTATGCTGGTTGAAGGTGCTGGCGGAGCCGTTTACCAGGCGGTTTAAGATATTTGCCAGGCGTTTGGTGGCAGCCGATTTTTTTAATATTTCGTAAAGGTCTCCCAGCACCGGCATTTCACGGTATTGTTCCGGATTTTTGGGATCTGCCAGGGAAGCGTTGTCATGGGTGATGCCCTTTTTGTTGTAGGTATGGATCAGGGCTTCGTCCAGAAGCTGGCGCTCCTCATGGTTCATATCCGGGATCAGCAGGCTGAAAAAGATATGGAGCCGCTGGATCTTCTCTGCCAGTTCTGAGAGCTGGATGCCGGGACCATCCAGCAGTTCGTTCACAGTGCGGTCCACCTGCCGGATCTCCATTACATTGATACAATGGGGGCTTGCCGGTGAGACCTGGATAAATTCACCTCCCACGTTGGCGCAGGCCCGGTGGAATTCGTGCCCCTTTAACGGGGCAATGATAAAAATGGGGATTCCCTTGCGCCGCATCCGCAGAGCCATAAGCTGCATGGTAAAGGTCTTGCCTGCACCGGAGGTTCCCAGGATTGCCATGTTTGCGTTTTTGTAGACGGCAGAATTGAAGATATCCACAATGATCAGGGAGCTGTTGTATTTATTCACTCCTAAAAGGATGCCGTTGTCATCACACATCTCATAGCTGGTGAAGGGGTAGCAGCTTGCAGCGCCCCCAGTCAGGAGATTGCGCTTGCTGCGTTCATACAGTCCTTTTTCCACAGATACAAGAGGCAGGGCAGTGAGGAATGCCTGTTCTTCCCGGAAGTGGCAGGAGGATACCCGCATGTCCTGGGAGAGCAGCAGCTTTTTCATCTCGCTGACCTTCCATTCCAGATCCTCTTCGCTGGGAGCCGTAATGGTGATCAACAGGTTCATAAAGTAAAAATCTTCATTGTTTGCCAGTCCTTCTTTCAGGAAATAGCCGCTCCGGATAGCGCTGTCGATATCATCAAAGTCCGTGTTGGTGTCGCTGGCATCCTTGATCCGGGAACGGTTGATGCGGAGCTGCTGGCCCACCTTCTGGATGATGCGCTCTTTTGGCTGGCGGGAGAGGAACATGTCCAGGTCGATCCCGTCCCCGGCATTGACCATCAGGCTGAGCCAGCCGGCCGGCACATGGGTTCTATAGCCGTCAGAGGGGATCAGCAGGTAAGCATAATAGAGTCCGTCAATGCAGATGTACCTTCCGTGGGTAAAGTCAATACTTGTTGGAGCGATAAATTCCCCGGCCGGGATATGGTCGATCTCCGCCTCCCTTCCGTCTGCCAGGTACTGTGCCACCACCTCTTTTGCCCGGACAGGGAGGGGTTTTGCGGCGCTCTCATTCCGGCACAGGAGATTATAAAGGACATCTATGGTAAACTCGTCTTCGTTATCCGGCAGAACCACTTCATTCCCGCACTGGCGGAGATAATTGGATGCAGTATGGACGGCGGACTGCAAAGAGCCGATGGCCTCCCCTTCCTCGTCCGTGCGCCTTGTGTTCCCCCAGGGTTCATATTCAAAGATCAGGAAGAACCGGCGTGTGACCGCTTCACGGGAACAGATCTGCTGGATGAACTGCAGGTAATCTTCCTGCATGAGCAGGCACTGTTCATTGGTTTCCTGCGCCATCTCCCGGCGTACTGTGTCCATGTGGCGTCCGATATCTGCCCGGCGGGTCAGTACCTTGAACTGGAGCTTTACGGGGCTTATCTTTAAATAAGAAACAAAGGAATAGATAATGCTCCTCTGTTCCCGGACACTTCGGAGCAGGAAGTTGATGGGGATCACCTCCACCACCTTGACATACCGGTGGTCTTTTGTGTAAATGATGCCGTTTTCTATCCTGCTGATGGGCAGGTAGTCTGCCACCGGATTTAAGTGGGTAAACTGGGGTTCCGGTGTATACAGCGGTTTTTTGGCAGAGTGGTTCTTTTTATGCGGGCTGTTTCTGTGAGCCGGTTTTCCCAATTTTCCAGAGGTCTTTTTTCCGGAATCCTTTTTTGAAGTCCTCTTATTTCCTTTGGAAGATTTTTTTGTCTGTGTTCCGGCCTGCTGCTTTGCCTGTGGCTGGCTGGGACGGAGTTTCTGTCGTATTTCATATCCTTTCACCTGGTCAAATTCTGCGGGAAAATCTTCTTCCCCTTTGCGTTTCCAGCCGGATATGCCGCTGATCCTGTCATTTTTACCGGAGGCTTTATTTCTGGTCTGTTTTTCATCCGGGGCAGCATACTCTGATGTCATGGTTTTCCCATGATGATTTTTTTTCTGCTGATGTTCTTTTCTGCCCTTTTTTGTGCCGGAGACTTTCTGCAGCGTTTCCTGGCCTTCGCCGCCTACGATACGGCGGTTCTTCATATATTTTAAGAAGATGACCAGGAAAGACGACAGGCTTTCCCCAGATATGCCGATCAGGGCAAACAGGACGAGGGGCAGGGCTGTCAGGCACAGCACGATGATCCGTGCAGTCAGGCTCAGGGGAAGGAACAGGAAGACCGGCAGCCCGGTCACGGCAGCCAGGATGCCGGCCTCGATTACATTCCTTGCCCGGAACATGCCACCGAAAAATGTGCCTGTATCCACAAAGTTCGGCGGGATGATATAGGTATCATGGTCATTTTGATTATTCATGTAATAGTACCTCTCTTTCGCAGTGTGTCAGTTCCGGCCATGGGTAAATTCAGAGCGGAACCGTCCGTAAACAGGTTTCATGGCCGGACTGGGGCAGGGCGGCTCAGCCGATGATCCAGAAAGGGCCGCCGGCGCCGGCACGCCTGCTGGCTTCATTCAGTATGATGGAAAGATCCCAGAGCTGTCCGCTCCGTCTGTAGCTGGCGGGGTCCGCCACCAGGATCTTCCCATCCTTTACGCCCCGCAGCACGATAAAATGGCCGCCGCTTGTAAAGTGTCCCTTTGACATGATAGCCACCACCAGTTTCCCGTCTGCCAGGGCATCCAGTATCCGCTGGGGTTCCGAGGGGGAGCAGCCGGAAACGGCAAGTCCCCAGTGTGCAGCGGCCCCTGGGATCAGGGCATGGTAGGAACCGCTGCCTTTGCACCAGTAGCCGTTCTCATAAGCCCACCGGGCCATCTGCTCAGGGTCAACAGTTTCATCTGCCAGGGAGGATACCACAATCGCCATGGATGTTGGACCGCAGCCGTAGCCGCCGATATGGTCGGTGCCGTAGGGCTTACCGGCGTAGCGTTCATCCAGCTGGTTGAAGTAGACAACCTCCGTGGCTCCGTCCGTGAAACGGACATCGCCCAGGGAAGGGATGCTGTTTCCTTCCCAGTCCTCCAGGTTCTGTATCAGCCCGTCCCCCAGAAAAAGGCTTAAATTTTGTGCATAATCCGAGGCAAGGCTTTTCTGCTCATCCGTAAGGGCAAATACCTGGTCGGCAAAATAGGCTTCCCCATTATAGGAAATGGTATAGATCATCCATTTCTCTGATATGGTCGTTTCTTCTCCGGTATCCGGGTCTTCTACTGTTTTTTCCCGTATTTCCTCTGTCCGCTGGTAGGAATAGAGGTGGGATTTCCCCCGGCGCATGACAGCCGCCATGTCAGCAATGGAGATATCCGCAAAGTCCTTTTCCTTCGCCGCACAGTACTGAGAGATAAACAGGTTTGCATTGTATACGGGGCCCAGCTCATAAGGGTTGATGACCTCCATGCCGTCCCCGCCGGAGACAGAAAAATCACGCTCGATCCGGTTCATGACATCCTCCATGCCTTCGCCCAGGATGGTGCTGATGGTGTAGGTGATGGTATTGGCATTTTCCACAAGGGCATTTTCACTGTTCAGGATGGGTGTTTCCGGGTCCGCAGGGGAAAATGCGGAGGAAAAGCCGTCAAAGAGCAGCCCGGGGAGCATGAGCACGAACAGCACCGGGAGCAGCAACAGTACAGCGGCTGCCGCTGCGAACTTTCCAACGGCTTTCCGTCCTTCCCATAATGCCCCGGCTGCCGCGCCATAGGGACCGCCTGCAGCGGCACCCTTTGCAGCCCCGGATACCGCCTTTCCCACTTTTACGGCGCCTCTGGCAAGGTGTGCCGCAGAAGCTCCGGTTTCAAGGGCCTCATTCAGTCCGTTTTTCTGTTGTTCTGCCATTTATAACCTGTCCTTTCTCTTCGGTGCCGGAGGCATCTTTTTCACGATGGATTCCTGATAAGCGATGGAACCGTCAGCCGCCATGTAGGGCGATTTCTCCACGGCGTCCTGTGCATACTGCTTATACCAGGAAGTGCCGTCCACAGCCTGCACGGTAGTGTATGCCCCTTCCGGCGGGGTATACTGATCCGCATGATACATGCCGAAGGAAATACCCTCCGGGTGTTCTTCAGAGATCTCCGTGCCGGTGATGCGCCCGCCCCCGATCTCTACGCCTGTAAAGGATGGTACATGCTGTGCGCCCTCTTCCAGGGCGGCATAGCCCATGTAGGAACAGAGGGCCTGGGCAGCCTTTTCTCCGGTCATGGAACCCAGGTCTGCCATGTTCCCCGTTGCCACCGTACCGATCACGCTGTTGGCAAAATCGCCGCCTTTCACAACGGAAGATGCATACATGTTTCCGCCGATGCCGGCAGATACGGCGGATGCGAAACCGCCGATCCCGGTCCTGGAAGTCCGCTCACTCTGCTGATTCGTTTCCGTGTGGGCAGTAGCTGTGCGTATGGCGCTGTTTGTGACCTGGCGGCTGACCACCCCGGCAAGGCCGCCTGCCATGAACCCGCCCGGACTTCCGGGTGAGCCGGAGCCTGTGTTCACATGGGAGGAGCTGCTGTGGCCGCCGCCGAAATGCTGGCGGGAAAAGTTCCGGACTGCGCCTACACCCCTTGCGGCGATCATGGCTTCCGCGATCATGGAACCACCCGTATGCCCTACGTTGACGCCTATGCTGGACATGAAAGAGTCAATCTTTTGGGACACCTTTAAAAATGCGATGGCACACAGGAACCATACCAGGACATTACCCGATACTGCCTCCCGGCCTGCCGCATCCACCTGGGCCTGGGCATCGCTCTCCGAAAAGGCAAAGGCCGTCTGGCAGGACAGGCAGAGGATGAGCACGGTCAGAAAAGCCATCGTCAATATTTTTTTATATCTTTTCATGGTTATCATCTTTCCTTTCTATTTCAGTTCCGCATGTTTTTTCACAGTGAAAGCGGGTTCGCAATAAAAGCCCCGACCATGCTCGTGAACAGGCGCAGGCACCAGGCATTCATGAGCAGGAGAAAGACCTGCCCGCCGAACATCCGGCACCAGGATTTGAAAATGTTAGAGGTGGACTGGGAGGCTCCCATGGAAAAAGCCACGGGTGCCGTGTAGACCAGCACCCCCAGGAGGACATACCGCTCTGCTGCTTCAAAAAGGAGCTTTAAGTAGTTCCATGCCAGCACCAGCACAACGATCAGGGCGATCAGGGCCACAGCCCCGTTGGCGCAGACGCCGATGATGGCCAGCATCACCGAATTGAAATCGGCAAAGCTTAATGCCGGCAGGTCGGAATCCATGATCCAGTGGTATGGGGTGCCGCCGATCTTTAAGACCGTGTCCACGATGCCGTCCGAGAAGTAGGCCAGCAGGATGAAGAGGACGGAGCGGATGCTCAGGCGCACCGGGTCCTCTGCTTCAATGCCGGCTCCCAGCCCGAAGTTTTTGAACAGCTGCCATATCCAGTTTAAAAGGATGAGGCCGATGGCCAGCGCCACAAAGACTTTATACATGGTCTCCGCAGCAGGAAAGTAGCGGAGAAACACGGTCATGTCGCAGCCCAGCGCCCCCAGGACTGAAGTGGTGATAAGGTCAAGGCCGTGCATCACCTGTTCGGCGATCCATTCCACAATGCCGTCTAAGATACCCATAAATGATCACTCCTTTCCGGTGTCAGCCGTTCCACTTGCCGTCCGCAAAGAACGGGGTGATGTAGGCCATGATGAAGCCAAGCCCGTTTAAGATCGCCCAGGTGATGCAGATACGCTTCAGCCATGCGCGGCTCTCATCCACCGTGCGGCCGGAGCGGGAGAAGTTCATCATCAGCAGGGCAACGGAAGCTGTGACAATAGCGGCAACGGTAGAGATAAGCACGATCTGGTTATAGACATCCTTCATGATCTCCGTGGCTTTTGTCCATACATCTGCGGCATAGGCCGGCTGGGTAAACATCAGGAACATCATGGAACTGAGGAAGGCATAATAAGCTGCCTTTGCGGGGGAGAACCTGGGTTTTGGTTTCTTTCCTGCCGTGGCAGGCGTCTGCAGTTTGTTTTTCAGTCTCAATTTGTGGACCTCCTTTAAATAAGATTTGGATGTGGAAAGAAAGACCATGCCGCAAAAGCGGGCATGGTCTTTTTCCGCCGGGCCGGCAGGTGAGAAAACCGTGAGTTTTGCTGGGAAAGGCGCAAAAAAGGCACCTCTTTTGGAAAGGTGCCATGTCAGCCCGGATTGCTTCTGGATACAGTTTTAAGCATATTTAGTGTAGCATATCCCTATTTACGGCGAAAGAGCAGAACCGTGCCAATTTTGTGCGGGATTGTGCCAATTTTGTGCCAGATATTTTGGAAAACAAAAAATGAAAAATTTTCGATGATCTGCAGAAAAAGAAGATAAGCTCCTTTATTTATATAGCATATGGGTTACATCCGAAATATGGAAGGCTCTTTGTACCTTGACAATTTTATAGCACCATTCAGGAGTTATACAGGCGCAGACGGATAGTGTGCGATGACCATGTGTGAGCCCGCCCTCTGTTTAAAAATTGCATAGCAATACCTGAAATACGCGGCAAATATATTGGCGCAGGAAATGACCTGATTGAGTGTGTACGAATGACACTCCCCTGATTATAAGTAGGAAAAACGCTAATTGCAGTTGAAAAACGGAACATTCGATTCGTATAAGATATATGAAGCGGATTTATATCAAATGCCATACGGATACCATTTCAGCTGCAAAAAACAAAGAGAGGAGGCAGACAATGGCAGCAGATATAGATAATGAAGTGGCAGTTGATCAGCAGGTATACCTGGCAGGCGATATTCAACGTATGCTTGGAATAGGAAAGAGTAAATCTTATACCTTCCTTGAAGAGGTGTATAGGCAGAAGAATCCGCCGTTCAAAGTTCTTAAAATCGGTAAGCTTTTCAGAGTGCCAAAGCGGGGCTTTGATGAGTGGCTGAATGGCGGTCTATAAGTAGTGAGGTGATTTAGTGAAGCAGCCAGCAAAGAAAAACGGAGTTGTTTTTTATGAAGAGACTTCCTGGTTCCACAGAGTAAAGCTGTTGCAGCCGGATGGTTCAGTAAAGTATAGTAAGCGCGGAGGCTTTCAGAGTGAAGAAGAGGCGGAAGCCAGTTATTACCAGTATGAGAAAGAATTCAAGAAAGCTTCCAGAGCCTATCAGTTGTCGGCAAAGCCTAATCCGGATGTGGATTTAAAAGATTATCTGCTGTATTGGTTTGAGGATGTATTTTCCCAGAGGATTGAGAATACAACCCGCATGGTATGCGCATACGTGCTGTATGACTTGATCCTGCCGAATATGCAGCAGAACATAAAATTGCGGTATGCCAATGAGGAGTATTTTGACTCCCTGCTGGCCGTTGTGTCAAAGACATGCGAGTCCGCCGGTAATAAGTCCAGAGAGTTTTTGAACATGGCGATGAAAGAGGCTGTAATACAGGAATATATCAGGGTTAATCCGATACTGGCAACGAAACCATATCCGAGGAAAAAGCCGACGATTATTGTCTTAAACAAAGCAAATGTAAAAAAACTCCTGAAAGCTGCTTACAACAGTGGATGGTATCTGGAGATTCTGCTGGGTCTGTTCTGCGGACTCAGAAAAGGCGAGATTTCAGGCTTGAAATTCGGAGATTTTGATGCTGAAAACAGGACGATCTATATTCAGCGGCAGATTACGTCAAACCCTGTGATTCCAAAGGGGGAAAGAAAAATTCAATCGTATGAGGTTATAGAGAAAGCGCCGAAGACAGATAACAGTTATCGGCTGCTGCGGATACCGGAGGCTGTTGCGGAGGAAATTGAAAAAAGAAAAGTTTTGGTTGAGGCAAATAAACAGCAGTATGGCGAACAGTATTTTGACCACGATTATATCTCGTGCCAGGAAAACGGCCTGCCGCATTCCACCGCCGCCATGAACAGCGCTTTGACAAAATTATGCTCCAGAAACGGCCTGCCCCACATTACAGTTCATGGGCTGAGACATATGTATGCAACAATATTGATAGAGCAGAAAGTTCCTTTGATCAAGATATCTGCTCTGCTGGGACATGCAAGTGTCAATACAACATTTGAATATTATTGTGAGGTCATGGATGAAAATGAGCAGATCATTACTTTTATGAATCATACTTTTGTTCCGGAAGGGAGTGTGTCTGCATGTTAGATCTGAGTTTGAAAAATTATGTCGATTGGAGAGTGGCACAGGTAATGCCTGTGCGCTCCGGCTTCGGCTACAGGGTATTTTTGAAATATCCGGACGGAAGCGAAAAACCACAGCAGAAGTCCGGATTCAAAACAGAGAAGGAGGCGAATAAGGCAAGAGAGAAGACGATCGCAGAATTATATAATGGTACGTTTGTTGTGTACACAAAGGTTAGTGTTGCTGATTTTATGATATTCTGGCTTGAAACGGATCTGAAAAAGCGTACTGAAAGCCATGAAACTTATTATAATTATTGTGGGACAGTAAAGAACCATATCATACCTGTTCTGGGCAGGAAGAAAATGACGGATGTTACCCGCGGAGACATTCAAAAATTGTTTAATACCAAGGCAGAGTATTCGAGGCCGGTAGCAGAGCTGGTAAAAACAATCATGAATGTCTCTTTTCGTTATGCGGTAACGAACAAAGTGATCCAGGCCAGCCCGGTGGAGGGGATAGGACTTCCCAAAGCGGAAAAGCCGCAGCAGAAATCAGGTTTCAGAACCCGGAATATCAACACGCAGAAAACACTGACGATGGAGCAGATACAGATTTTACTGGAAAAAAGCAGAGATACCCCGATCCACATGCAGGTACTGTTTAATGTGCTTATGGGGCTCCGCAGATCCGAGATCAATGGTGTCAAATATTCGGACGTTGATTATATCAACCGTACCTTAAAAGTGGAACGGCAGTTAGGGAGAGTACATAACGCAGCAAAAGAAGACTTTGCTCCAAAAACTTTTACGAAACAGGAGGTAGGATTAAAGACAAAATCCAGTTACAGAGAAATTCCGATTCCTGATTACGTCTTTGAGGCAATCTTAAAGGAACGTCGGGTGTATGAGAAAAACAGGAATCGCAGAAAGAGAGAATTTCAGGATCTGGACTATATCTGTTGTTCCACCCTTGGCAGGGCAAGGAGCAAAGGATTTCATTGCCAGTATTATAAGCGGCTTCTTTCAGAAAACGGCCTGCCGGATATTCGCTGGCATGATCTTCGCAGCACCTATTGTACGCTCCTGCTGAAGGAGGCATTCAATCCAAAGGCGGTATCAAAGCTCATGGGACATGCCAAAGAACTGATAACAATGGATGTTTATGCTGATAATAAAGGTATCATAGCAGACGGCGTACCGGAAATGGAAGAGTATATGAGAGAAGTATTACCGAACCTGGAAGAGGCGGAGATTTTAAAAAAGGAACTGCTGGATATCGTGCTGGATGTAACAGAATTTCTTCCGAACACAGGATGAAAAAGAACAAAAGTTCGATTTCATATCTATACAAATTTTATAGTTTGTGATATGATAAAAAAGTTCTTTCCGTACTGTTTAGTCCGTATGGAATTACAGAGGTACACTGAGTAGCAAAAAAGGCAAATTGTGAACAGAATTCGTCGTGGGCCTGTTTTGCGTTAGTTTGAGAAAATGCCACGACGAAAATAAAATGTTCCACGACGAATTTTTGTCCGAGAGACGTCTTTTTTTACTATGAAATCAGAGGTGAGCATTTGTGCAAAATGAACAAAAAATCTTCAAACTTCACTCGGAATACGCCCCTACCGGGGACCAGCCGCAGGCCATAAAAGACCTGGTCAAAGGGTTTCAGGAAGGCAATCAATTCCAGACTTTACTGGGGGTTACGGGTTCCGGCAAGACCTTTACCATGGCAAATGTGATCGCTGAGCTGAACAAGCCGACTTTGGTAATAGCGCACAATAAGACATTGGCGGCTCAGCTCTATGGTGAGTTCAAAGAGTATTTTCCGAGTAACGCAGTGGAATATTTTGTGTCCTACTACGACTACTACCAACCCGAAGCCTACGTCCCCTCCAGCGACACCTACATCGCCAAGGACTCATCCGTCAATGACGAGATCGACAAGCTTCGCCTGTCAGCTACTGCTGCGCTGATTGAGCGCAGGGATGTAATTATTGTGTCCTCCGTGTCCTGTATCTATGGCTTGGGAGAGCCGGAGAACTTTGAAAAGATGATGGTATCCCTGCGGCCGGGGATGCAGAAGGACCGGGATGAAGTACTGCGCCAGTTGGTGGACATTCAGTATGATCGAAATGACATGGACTTTAAAAGGGGAACTTTTCGGGTTAGGGGAGATGTGCTTGAGATTATTCCGGCCAGTGAGATGGATACGGCTATTCGGGTGGAGTTTTTCGGAGACGAGATCGATCGCATTTCAGAGATTGACGTGCTGACCGGAGAGATTAAGGGAGTGCGGGAGCATGCGGCGATTTTTCCGGCATCCCACTATGTAGTGCCTGCGGATCGAATCCGGGAGGCGGCAAAAGCCATAGAGGAAGAATTGGAAGAACGCATCCGTTACTTTAAGAGTGAAGACAAGCTGCTGGAAGCCCAGCGCATTTCCGAGCGGACCAATTTTGATATAGAAATGCTGAAAGAGACAGGCTTTTGTTCCGGCATTGAGAACTATTCCAGGCATTTGTCAGGGCTGGAGCCGGGTGTTCCGCCCAATACGCTGATGGACTATTTTCCGGAGGACTTTTTGATTATTATTGATGAGTCTCACAAGACGATTCCGCAGATTCGAGGTATGCATGCAGGAGATCAGTCCAGGAAGACAACGCTGGTAGATTATGGATTTCGTTTGCCGTCGGCAAAGGACAACCGACCCTTGAATTTTGGAGAATTTGAAAGTAAAATAGATCAGATTCTGTTTGTATCCGCTACGCCGGGAGAGTATGAAGAGAACCATGAGCTTCTGCGGGCAGAGCAGATTATCAGACCCACAGGGCTTCTCGATCCAAAGGTTGAAGTACGCCCGGTGGAGGGGCAGATTGATGATCTGACAGGCGAGGTAAATAAGGAGACGGCAGCAGGGCATAAGGTTCTGATTACTACATTGACCAAGCGGATGGCGGAGGATCTGACGGACTATATGCGTGAGCTTGGCATTCGGGTGAAGTATCTCCATTCGGATATTGACACTCTGGAGCGAACTCAGATTATTCGGGATATGCGTCTGGATGTCTTTGACGTGCTGGTAGGAATTAATCTGCTCCGGGAGGGTCTGGACATTCCGGAGATTACGCTGGTTGCAATTCTGGATGCGGACAAGGAGGGCTTTTTGCGTTCGGAGATTTCGCTTATTCAGACCATTGGCCGGGCGGCAAGAAATTCTGAGGGCCATGTGATTATGTATGCGGATATCATTACGGACTCCATGCGTCTTGCTATTGAAGAGACGGAGCGGCGCCGGGAGCTGCAGGAGAGATATAATCAGGAGCATGGAATCACACCTCAGACCATTAAGAAATCCGTGCGGGATCTTATCAGCATTTCCAAGGAGATTGCACAGAAAGATCTTCAGTTTGAGAAAGATCCGGAATCCATGAGCAAAAAGGAATTGGATAAGCTGGTGGCGGACATTGAAAAGAAGATGAAAAAGGCTGCGGCAGAGTTGGATTTCGAGACGGCGGCAGAGTTGCGTGACCGAATGATTGAATTGAAAAAAAGTATTGCAGGATGCAATGAGTAATGGACAACATGCAGGCCAAGGAAAGGATTCGCTTTCACTGGTCGTATTGTGGAGTAAATACTCCATACGGAGTATATAAATGACAAAAACAAAAAGAGGAGCAAAAAATGAAGAATTACATCAGAATTCGTGGTGCAAACGAACACAATCTTCAGGATTTGAGCATAGATATCCCCAGAGAGGAATTCGTGGTGCTGACAGGCCTGAGCGGTTCCGGAAAGTCATCTCTGGCCTTTGATACCATCTATGCGGAGGGACAGCGGCGTTACATGGAATCGCTTTCATCTTACGCCAGACAGTTTTTGGGTCAGATGGAAAAGCCGGATGTGGAGAGCATCGAGGGACTGTCGCCGGCTATTTCCATTGATCAGAAATCAACAAATAGAAATCCTCGTTCTACCGTTGGAACCGTAACGGAGATATATGACTATTTCCGTCTGCTGTTTGCCAGAGTGGGAATTCCCCATTGCCCGAAATGCGGCAAGGAAATCAAAAAGCAGAGCGTGGATCAGATCGTGGATCAAATCATGAATCTGCCCGAGCGCACCCGAATTCAGCTTCTTGCGCCAGTGGTCAAAGGACGTAAGGGAGAACATGTAAAGGTGCTGGAGCAGGCAAGGAAAAGCGGCTTTGTGCGAGTGAAGATTGACGGGAATCTCTATGAGCTTTCGGAAGAAATCAAGCTGGATAAAAATATTAAGCATTTAATTGAGATTGTGGTGGACCGGCTGGCAGTCAAAGAAGGAATTGAGCGCCGGCTGGCAGATTCCATTGAGACTGTTATGAATCTTTCGGACGGTCTTCTGGTAGTGGATCTGATGGACGGAAAACTGATGACTTTCAGCACCAGCTATGCCTGCCCGGAATGCGGCATCAGTATGGAGGAGGTAGAGCCCAGAAGCTTTTCTTTCAATAATCCTTTCGGCGCCTGCCCGGATTGCTTCGGACTGGGTTATAAGATGGAATTTGACGAGGAGCTGATGATACCGGATAAGTCCTTAAGCATTGCCGGGGGAGCTATTGTGGTAACGGGCTGGCAGTCCTGCACGGATCCCTCCAGCTTTACTTACGGTATTTTAAAGGCATTGGCAGAGGAATATCATTTTGATCTGAATACGCCCTATGAGAAGCTGGATTCAAAGATTCAGCAGGTTTTGATTCACGGAACGGGCGGAAAGGAGATTAGGGTTTATTATAAAGGGCAGAGGGGCGAGGGCGTCTATGATGTGGCTTTTGAGGGCTTAATAAAGAATGTGGAGCGCCGCTACCGGGAGACGGGTTCGGAGATTATGCGGCAGGAATATGAGACATTTATGCGGATCACCCCCTGTAAGAGCTGCGGCGGACAGAGGCTAAAGAAGACTTCTCTGGCAGTAACGATTGCGGACAAGAATATCTACGAGCTTACGGCTATGTCGATTCTAAAGCTTCATGAGTTTTTGCAGGATATGAAGCTTACCCGGCAGCAGGAGCTGATCGGAGCACAGATCCTCAAAGAGATTCGGGCGCGTATTGGATTTTTGATTGATGTAGGACTGGAATACCTGACCCTTGCCAGGGCAACGGGAAGCCTGTCGGGGGGAGAGGCCCAGCGGATTCGTCTGGCAACTCAGATAGGCTCCGGACTGGTGGGAGTGGCTTATATTTTGGACGAGCCCAGCATCGGGCTTCATCAGAGGGACAATGACAAGCTTCTGGCAACCTTGAAGCGGCTTCGGGACCTGGGCAATACCTTGGTTGTGGTTGAGCATGATGAGGACACCATGTATGCCGCTGACTATATTGTGGATATCGGGCCGGGAGCCGGAGAGCATGGAGGAAAAGTAGTGGCGGCAGGAACGGCAGAGGAGATCATGGCTTGCCCCGAATCCGTCACAGGAGCTTATTTAAGCGGAAAACTGCAGATTCCAGTGCCTGAGACCAGGCGCAGGCCAGCCGGCTGGCTGAAAGTAAAGGGAGCCCAGGAGAATAATCTGAAAAAGATTGATGTGAAGTTTCCTTTGGGAGTGATGACCTGTGTAACAGGAGTGTCCGGATCAGGAAAAAGCTCCCTTGTAAATGAGATTTTGTATAAGACGCTGGCGAAAAAGCTGAATCGGGCCAGAACCATTCCCGGAAAAAATAAAGGGATCCTGGGAGTGGAACAGCTGGACAAGGTAATTGCCATTGACCAGTCGCCCATTGGCCGGACGCCTCGATCCAATCCGGCAACCTATACGGGAGTGTTTGATCAGATTCGGGAGCTTTTTGCCTCTACTGCGGATGCTAAAAGCAAGGGCTATAAGAAAGGCCGCTTCAGTTTCAATGTAAAGGGAGGGCGCTGTGAAGCCTGTGCCGGAGACGGTATCATTAAGATCGAGATGCATTTCCTCCCGGATGTTTATGTGCCTTGTGAGGTGTGTCAGGGAAAGCGCTACAATCGGGAAACCCTGGACGTAAAATATAAGGGAAAGAGCATTTTTGATGTTCTGGATATGACAGTGGAGGAGGCTTTGGGCTTTTTTGAGCACATACCATCCATCAGCCGGAAGATTGAGACTCTCTATGACGTAGGACTTTCCTATATTAAGCTTGGTCAGCCGTCTACCACGCTCTCCGGCGGAGAGGCTCAGCGGATTAAGCTGGCTGCGGAATTGAGCCGTCGCAGTACCGGAAAGACCATCTATATTCTGGACGAGCCTACTACGGGCCTGCATTTTGCAGATGTGCATAAGCTGACGGAGATTCTGCGGCGTCTGACAGAGGGCGGCAATACGGTGATTGTCATTGAACATAACCTGGATGTGATTAAAACGGCGGATTATATCATTGACATGGGACCGGAGGGGGGAGACAGGGGCGGCACGGTGATTGCCGCAGGAACACCGGAGGAGGTAGCAGAGCAGCCTGTTTCCTATACGGGCCAATATCTGAAGAAGTATCTGGGAAAGGGCAAAAAATAGTTTAAAATCGGAATGTATGTGAATTGTCAGAACATCGGAAAGGGGTTGTACTTTCCGATGTTTTGGCATATACTAAAGTCAGAAAGAAAGAAACGGGAGCGCAGCATGAAACAGGAGTTCTATGAGAAACTATGTGAGATTCTTAGAGAAGAAGGTCAGGTGTTACTTGACGAACCGCTGAAAAAGCATACCACATTCCGAATAGGAGGTCCGGCAAAGTACTTCTGTCTCCCAGGGACCTGGGAAGAGCTGGCGGCAGTTATTAGGGTTTGCCGGGAATTTGAAGAGAGCTATTATATTCTTGGAAACGGCAGTAATATCCTGGCGAGCGATCAGGGATATTCCGGTGTTGTGATTCAGATTTTTCAGAATAGGAATGAGATCCGCATAGAGGGAACCAGATTGTATGCGGATGCAGGCGCTCTGTTAGTGAAAGCTTCTCATCTGGCAGCCCGGGAGGGGTTGACCGGCCTGGAGTTTGCTTCCGGCATTCCCGGCACCATAGGCGGTGCCCTTGTGATGAATGCAGGCGCTTACGGCGGTGAGATGAAAGATGTGGTGCGGGAAGCTTTGGTTTTGACAGAGGACGGAGAACAGCTAAGGCTGTCCGGGGAACAACTGGAGCTTGGCTATCGTACCAGCAGCATTGCACGGCAGCGCCAAATCGTTTTAGAAGCAGTGCTGGAATTGAAGCAGGGAGATAAAACATCCATAGAAGCACGGATGAAAGAGCTTAAAGAAGCACGGACGGAAAAACAGCCCCTGGAATATCCAAGTGCAGGCAGCACCTTTAAGCGGCCGGAGGGGCATTTTGCAGGGAAGCTGATTATGGATGCGGGACTTCGGGGCTTTCGGGTGGGAGACGCTCAGGTGGCGGAAAAGCATTGCGGCTTTTTAATAAACAGGGGAGACGCCGCTGCAGAGGATGTGCTGGCTCTTGTTTCTCATGTGCAAAAAGAGGTCCGAAATCAGTTTGGGGTAGAACTTGAACTGGAAGTGAAGCTGCTGGGGTTTTAAAATCTGCGGAACTAAAATAGTCCGGCTAAGAAATGTCAAGTGTTTTAAGAAATATTTTATGCTGGACGGTAAAGTCGCAAAGGCACACGAGAGGAACTTTCATGAGTGCCCTTTCGAATGAAAGTTCCTCTCATTACAGGTGTGCCGAAGTGACTTTGCCCTTTAGTACCGTTGCGTAGCAACTTAAGGAGGAAGATTCGTGCGTTTTGTAATTGTAACAGGCATGTCAGGCGCCGGAAGATATACATCCCTACGGATGCTGGAAGACGCAGGCTATTTTTGTGTGGATAATCTTCCAATCTCTTTAATGGGAAAGTTCTCGGAACTGGTATATTCCGGGACAAGCGAGATTGCCAAGGTGGCTCTTGGGATTGACGTAAGGAACGGACAGGCGTTAAGCGATCTGCAGCGGTCTCTGGAAGAGCTGGCTATGGCAGGCTACACCTACGAGATCCTGTTTTTAGATGCCAGCGACAATGTACTGATTAAGCGATATAAAGAAACAAGAAGAAACCACCCTCTGGCAGGAGACGGACGGATTGCGGAGGGAATTGAGCGGGAACGGGAACGCCTGACCTTTTTAAAAAAGCAGGCGGATTATATTATAGATACCAGCAGCCTCTTGACAAGAGAGCTTAAGGTGGAGCTGGACAGAATCTTTGTACAGAACAGGGAATTCAGAAATCTTGTGATTTCTGTTCTTTCCTTTGGATTTAAATTCGGAATTCCCAATGATGCGGATTTGGTTTTTGATGTGCGTTTTCTGCCTAATCCGTATTATTATGAGGATCTCCGCAGATTAAATGGAAATGATAAAGAGATTCAGGATTTTGTCATGGGATTTGAGGCGGCTTATCAATTTATGGATAAGCTGGAAGACATGATAAGATTTCTGATCCCCAACTATGTGCAGGAGGGGAAAAACCAGCTGGTGATTGCGGTGGGATGCACAGGCGGCAAGCATCGTTCCGTAACTCTGGCGAACAAGCTGTATGAGCGTTTGATGGAAAACGGAGACTATATGGTGCGGTGCGAGCATCGGGATATTGAAAAAGATGCCATTGTAAAAGCGCATTAAATGGTAAATGATATGAGGTAACAGATGTCTTTTTCCAGTGAGATTAAGGAAGAACTGTCGGGCCAGATTCCAACAGCCCGACATTGTCAGTTGGCGGAGATTGCCGCAATCTTAAGTTTTTGCAGCAGAGTAACTGAGGAAGAAAACGGGTCTTTGGGCCTTCGAATGCATACGGAAAATCTGGCAGTTGCAAGAAAGTACTTTACATTATTGAAAAAAACCTTTAATATAAGACTTGATGTAATGGTTCGGCAAAATAAGGGCATACGGGGAGGCCGCAGCTTTGAGGTTGTATCTTATGGGGACCTTTCCGCCATACAGCATGTGCTGGTTCAGAATCTTTGCTGTAAGCGGGCCTTTATCCGGGGAGCTTTTCTGGCATCCGGTTCTGTCAGTGATCCGGAGAAAGGCTATCACTTTGAGATTGTCTGCAACAGTCTTGAGAAAGTGAATCAGCTCTGTGATATGATTGGAAGCTTTGGTATCGAGGCCAGATCTGCCATGCGGAAGAAAAATCATATCGTATACATCAAAGAGGGTGCACAGATTGTGGATATGCTGAACGTGATGGAGGCGCATGTAGCCCTCATGAATTTCGAAAATATCCGAATCGTGAAAGAGATGCGCAATTCTGTGAACAGGCAGGTGAACTGTGAGACTGCCAATCTGAATAAGACCGTTTCTGCAGCGGTAAAGCAGATAGAAGATATACAATTCATTAAAGCAACAATCGGGTTCGACCAGCTTCCCGAAAGTTTGACCGAGATAGCAAAGCTTCGCCTGGAACAGCCGTCAGCGACATTAAAAGAGTTAGGGCAGATGCTGACTCCCTCCGTGGGAAAGTCGGGGGTCAATCACAGGCTGAGGAAACTGAGTCTCATTGCAGAGGAGCTAAGGGAGCACAAGGAGGAAAGGTTATTATGATCAAGCAAGAAATCACGATTCAGATTCCAAACGGTTTGGAAGCAAGACCGGTGGCGCTGCTGGTACAGGTGGCAAGTCAGTATGGCAGTGAGATTTATGTGGAAAGTGATAACAAGAAAGTAAATGCCAAAAGCATTATGGGTATGATGACTCTCGGACTTTATGCAGGTGAGACGGTAACTGTTTCAGCCAATGGTGAGGACGAGGAAGAAGCCATGGCCAATATAGAGAAGTTTTTGAGCAGCAAGTAAAAAAGAGTATCGGACAGTCTCTGATTTCGATTAGGGGCTGTCTTGTTTTTTGCAGAAAAATTTGATATGATGATACGAAAGACAAAGGGAAGAACTGACAGAAACGGGAGAGAGATTTGGACGCATATGCAGGCTTTGCGGCAGTTTATGACTTGTTCATGGACGATGTTCCTTATGAGAAATGGTGCCGGCGGATTGTGGAATTGTTAAAAGAATATGATGTGAATGACGGCCTGGTGCTGGACTTGGGTTGCGGGACGGGAACCTTGACGGAGCTTCTGGCAGGGGCAGGCTATGATATGATTGGCGTGGACGCATCGGAAGAAATGCTGGAACTGGCGGCAGAAAAGAAAGAAAAATCCGGCCATGACATTTTGTATCTGCTTCAGGATATGCGGGAGTTTGAGCTTTACGGAACCGTCAGGGCGGTGATTAGTGTCTGCGATTCCATTAATTATATTACGGAGGAAGCCGATCTGCTGCAGGTATTCCGACTGGTGAATAACTACCTGGATCCGGGTGGAATCTTTCTATTTGATATGAATACCATTTATAAATACGAGACGCTTTTGGCGGAAAATACCATTGCGGAAAACCGTGAGGAGGGGAGTTTTATCTGGGAGAACTATTATGATCCCGGGGAGAAGCTGAATGAATACGATTTGACTCTCTTTATCCGGCAGGAAGACGGGCTTTACCGGAAATATGAGGAGACACACTTTCAGAGGGCCTATGGCCTTGATCAGATTGCAAGACTTGTGGAAAAGGCAGGCATGGAGCTTGTAAGGGTATGTGATGCCGAAACCGGTCAGGAGATTAAGGAAGATACACAGAGAGTTCATGTAATTGTGAGAGAGCATGGAAAAAGTATGGAAGCATAAGGAGAAACAGAACCATGTCAGATTATATTGTAAGGGCAACAGCGGCGGACAACCAGATCCGGGCATTTGCCATAACCTCCAGGGACTTGGTGGAGAAAGCCAGACAGATTCACAATACCAGTCCGGTGGCAACGGCAGCCCTGGGAAGAACTTTAAGTGCGGGAGCCATGATGGGCTCCATGATGAAAGGAGAGCAGGACTTGCTGACTCTTCAGATACGGGGAGACGGTCCGTTAGGCGGAATCACGGTGACAGCCGATTCCAAAGCCCAGGTAAAGGGCTATGTAAATGAACCGGCAGTTTTGATTCCGGCCAATGCCAAAGGAAAGCTGGATGTATCAGGCGCCATTGGCAGGGGAATGCTTCAGGTAATCCGGGATCTGGGCATGAAAGAACCCTATGCAGGGCAGACGGAGCTTCAGACGGGAGAGATTGCGGAGGATCTAACTTATTATTTTGCGACCTCGGAGCAGATTCCCTCTTCTGTGGGACTTGGCGTTTTGCTGAACCGTGACAATACGGTCCGCCAGGCGGGAGGATTTATCATCCAATTGATGCCATATACGGAGGAAAAGGTGATTGATGCCCTGGAAAAGCGGCTTGCCGCCATGAGCTCCGTCACGGAGCTTCTGGACCGGGGCTTGTCGCCGGAGGGAATTTTGGAGGATCTGCTAGGGGAATTTGGACTGACCGTCAATGATACGGTTCCTGCGGCATTTTCCTGCAGCTGTTCCAGGGAACGGGTGGAAAAGGCCATTATCAGTATAGGAAGTAAAGAAATACGGGATATGATTCGGGACGGAAAGCCCATTGAGGTGAAATGCCATTTCTGCAATGAAGCCTACACCTTTACAATAGAAGATTTAAAGGAAATTTTAAATAAAGCAAAACGATAGCTTCGGCAGTTTGAGAAAGAGCTAAGGTACAACTGCCAGAGAGCTGGAATAGGAGAAAAGATATGAACCATGGATTTGTAAAAACAGCGGCTGTCACACCAAAGATCCGGGTGGCCCAGCCGGAGTATAACGGGACGGAGATTATACGTTTAATGAAAGAAGCGGCCAAAAAGGGCGCAAAGCTCATTGTTTTTCCTGAGCTGTGCATTACCGGCTATACCTGCGGAGATTTATTTTCTCAGGAAACGCTTTTAAATGGGGCAAGAGAAGCTCTGTTTGCCGTAGCCGATGCTACGAAAGATTTGGATGCTTTGGTGTTTGTCGGGCTTCCTTGGGAGAAGCAGGGAAAGCTTTATAATGTGGCTGCGGCATTAAGCCGGGGAGAGATTCTGGGAATGGTGCCTAAGACTTATATGCCCAATTACGGGGAGTTTTATGAGCTGCGCCATTTTGAGCCGGGAAATCAGGAAACGGAATATGTATGGCTTGGACGGGGAAACCAGGGGGAGGACTATGTGCTCTTCGGAACGGACATGATATTTGCCTGTGCGGAGCTGCCCCAGCTTGCGGTAGCTGCGGAGATCTGTGAGGATCTGTGGGTTCCGGCACCGCCCAGTGTGCGTCATGCCCTGACGGGAGCCACTGTGATTGTGAACTGCTCCGCCAGTGATGAGACCATTGGCAAGGATCGCTATCGTGAGGAATTGGTCGGCAGCCAATCCGCAAGGCTGGTGTGCGGATACATTTATGCCAATGCGGGAGAGGGGGAGTCCACCCAGGATTTGGTTTTTGGGGGCAGCAATCTGATTGCGGAAAACGGAAAGATCCTCAGCCGTTCGGAGCGTTTTCATAATGAAATCACTTATGGAGATATTGATGTGTTCCGCTTATGGGGAGAGCGCAGACGGATGAATACATTTTCCGTTAAAAATGATGACAGCTATACGGAGGTTGGCTTCCATCTGAATATGGAGGAAACCAGTCTGGAACGCCGGATTGATCCCATGCCCTTTGTCCCGGACAGCAAGGAGGATCGGGAACGCCGCTGTGAGGAGATTTTATCCATTCAGGCTATGGGGCTTAAAAAGCGTCTGGAGCATACGGGCTGCTGGACGGCCGTTGTAGGAATTTCCGGCGGATTGGATTCAACGCTGGCGCTGCTGGTGACGGCAAAGGCATTCGACTATCTTTCACTTCCAAGAGAGCAGATTATCAGTGTAACCATGCCCTGCTTTGGCACCACGGGCCGGACCTATGAGAATGCCTGTGAGCTTACAAAGAAGCTGGGAGCTACTTTGCGGGAAATCGATATTAAGGAGACGGTTATGGCCCATTTCTGGGATATTGGACAGGATCCGGAGAGGTATGATATAACCTATGAAAATGCACAGGCCAGAGAGAGAA
This sequence comes from Clostridia bacterium, assembly GCA_910574255.1. GTDB lineage: Bacteria > Bacillota > Clostridia > Lachnospirales > Lachnospiraceae > Laedolimicola. Next base: position 251,200 of record CAJTAK010000003.1, on the reverse strand, counting down.
CTCAAGTTTTGATGGATGTTGCGAATCAAAACGGCGGTCTGGCAGTGGGAACAGGGGATATGTCCGAGCTGGCCCTTGGGTGGGCAACCTACAATGGGGATCATATGTCCATGTATGGAGTAAACGGAGGAATCCCAAAGACTTTGGTGCGCCATCTGGTGCGTTACTATGCGGATACCTGCGGGGACCCGGAGCTTTCCGGGGTTCTGCTGGACGTGCTGGACACACCGGTAAGCCCGGAACTTCTGCCGCCCAAGGATGGCAGCATTTCTCAGAAAACAGAGGATTTGGTAGGGCCTTATGAGCTGCATGATTTCTTCTTGTATTATGTTCTGCGGTTCGGATTTTCACCGTCCAAGGTCTATCGGCTGGCAAAGACGGCTTTTGAAAATGTTTATGAGGAAGCAGTAATTTTAAAATGGCTTCGGACTTTTTATAAGAGATTTTTTGCCCAGCAGTTTAAACGCTCCTGCCTGCCGGACGGCCCCAAAGTGGGAAGCGTGGCAGTATCGCCCAGAGGAGATCTGCGGATGCCCAGTGATGCCTGCAGCGATATCTGGCTGAAAGAGTTGGAAGAATTATAGGGGATTGCGTGACTTTACCCTTTAGTGCTATCACGCAGTGATTTTAAATAGGAGGATAAAGATGGCTCTTAAAATTGTTACCGATTCGGCAACCGATTTGCCGAAAGAGATTATTGATAAATATCAGCTTCATGTAATACCAACGCCCGTAACCATCAATGGAACCGATTACTTTGATGGAAAAACGATTATGCCAAATGATTTTTATCGAATTCAGGCGGAGGGTGCGGAGATTAAGACCTACCACATTAATCAATTTATGTTTCATGAAAATTTTGAACCCTATGCAAAAGCGGGAGACGAAGTGCTTTATCTGTGCTTTTCCACGGGAATTGCCGGAACGTTCAATGCGGCTAATCTGGCTAAGGAAGAACTTTTGGAGGAATATCCTGATTTCCAAATTACCATTGTAGATTCCAAGTGTGCATCTATAGGCTTTGGCCTGGGTGTCATGAAGCTTCTGCGTATGCAGGAGAATGGAGCTTCTAAGGAGATGCTTGTGGAAGCCGCCCGGTATTTCTTTGATAATATGGAGCATATTGTTACTGTGGATACCCTGGAATATCTGTACAAGGGCGGGCGCTTAAGCAGAACCTCCGCCGTAGTGGGCGGTGTTCTGGATATCAAGCCTATTATTGAGGTCAATGATGACGGAGCTCTGGTTGCCTTTGAGAAAGTCCGGGGGCGTATGAAGTCTTTGAAACGCTGTGTGGAGCTTGTAGGCCAACGTGGTGTGAACTTGGAAAAGCAGGAGATAGGCATTGTCCACGGTAATGATCCGGAGACCTGCACGAAGGTAAGGGAGATGCTGGAAGAGAAATATCACTGCAGGAAGATTGTGGAGTCTCAGGTAGGCTGCGCTATCGGAGCACATACGGGGCCGGGGATTATTGGAATTGTATTCTTAAGTGCCAGTGAGGAGAAGTATGGGGAGTATCTGAAATAAAATTTTTGCCATAATTAGAGGATGCTTTATTCTTTGTAACAATGTTTTACAAAAAATTTGCAATTAAACACAGTTTGCAAAAGCTTTTTCAAAAATAATTCGACATGAAAGAAAAGGAGAGATGGGATGATACCAATATCCGAACCTCTTCTTTTTGTTTGAACTTTTTGAAAAGACCATTTTACAGAATAATGGCGGAACAGAATTTACAAGAGTATTTTCTGTGCTGCTTATATTTAAAATCTATCCATGGTTTATGGTCCCAAAGAAGTAAGAATAGTAACAAAATCTTAAGAATTCCCTCCCATAGAACTTAAAAAAGCCTTGTTATAATCAAGAAGAATCGGTAAAATGGGAGCAGAGGTGATGAAGATGAATACAAATACCATTTTAGTATGTGATGATGACAAGGAAATCGTAGATGCCATAGAGATTTATCTGTCCCAGGAGGGCTATCACATTTTAAAAGCTTATGACGGACTGCAGGCGGTCAGCATGATGGAGAAGAATGAGATACAGTTGCTGATTATAGACATCATGATGCCCAAGCTGGACGGCCTTAGAGCTACGCTCAAGATTCGGGAAAAGAGCAGTATTCCCATTATCATTCTATCTGCCAAATCCGAGGATGCGGATAAGATTCTGGGATTAAATATCGGGGCGGACGATTATGTGACGAAGCCTTTCAATCCCCTGGAGTTGGTGGCCCGTGTAAAGTCCCAGCTTCGCCGTTACACCAAGCTTGGCAACGCTGCGGAGGATGCTCAAAAGGTTTATCAGACCGGCGGCTTGGTGATGAATGACGACTTAAAGGAAGTAACGGTAGACGGAGAGCCCGTAAAGCTGACACCCATTGAGTACAATATCCTGCTCCTGCTGGTAAAAAATCAGGGAAAAGTATTTTCCATCAACCAGATTTATGAAAGTATATGGAATGAGGATGCCATTGGAGCAGATAACACGGTTGCGGTGCATATCCGCCATATCCGTGAAAAGATTGAGATCAACGCAAAAGAACCCCGATACCTGAAAGTAGTATGGGGAATCGGTTATAAAGTGGAGAAGCTGTAGGAATGAGACGATGGGAATATTCCAGGGGGTGGAAAGCCCTTGCCCTTATATTAAATCAGGTCTGTGCGGTTGTGCTGGTTCTGTCTATTGCGGTCAGCATGTTTTATGTGGGAAACAATGGATTTCGGGCCCTCAGGGGTGAGGAAACCTTTGAGAACACCGCCTATTTTCAGCGGGAGGTTCGGGAACAGATTCGCCGCTGTATCCGGGCGGCAAACAGGGAGAGCAAGTTTGAGAAAAACGGCGCTTATGATGCATCACTTGTAGTGAATGTTCAGGAATACGCATCCGAGGGGCAGATTCTGCACACAAAGGCGGAGGACGGAGGACTTTGCTACAGGCTGACGGATTTGCTGAACTGGTCTTTGGATGGCTGTGCGTACAGCTCGCTCCTTAAGATAACCTATGATGACGGAAAAGTGGGTTATATCTCCAAAAGCTCTATGAATTATACAGAGCAGGCTATCTATGACGGCGGATCAGCCGTGGCTTCCGTTTCCGTATCCTATGATGAGGCTCTTTCCTATATAGAAGAGAATTTGGAGGAAAACTCAGAAATAGAGTCAGAGGAAAACTTTGTACCAAAAGCGGAGACGGACGCTGTTGAAGAAGAAATAGAGAGCATATTCGGGCAGGCAGTGATTCAGGATGTGGAAGAAATCATGGCGATAGATGAGCGCTATGCCCCTGTGGAATATCCCGGCATTATTGATTATGCGGAGGCTCAAAGGCTGTCCACCCAGGAGCTTCAAGAGATTTATGGGGCGCTGGAAAATGTTCTCGGTAATATCTACAATGATTTTTACTCTTATAAAGAAAACCTGGAGCTGTTCAGCCCCAGCATGACCAATATGCGTTATCTGGTGCTGCCGGAGAGCGTGACACGGCTGACAAAAGAGGATTATGAGCAGAAAACCATTACCAATATTAAAAGCTTTGGTGATGCGGAAATATCAGATCGGGACAGTTTGCTGGCTTACATTCGGAGACATCCGGATTATTTGATTTTTGACAGCTCCGATATGAGCTTTGAATCCAGCCATATGCCCATTTCCATAAGTGAGATCAGCAGTTATCTGAAAGATTATCCTATGTCAGTGGATGGAAACTATATTCTGGCCATTGCCATTGATCCCAGTTATGTTGCCAGTGATAACCTGCAGGCATACAAGCAGCAGTATGAGGAGATTCGGCCCATCAGCCGCCTGGCGATATATGGAGTGCTTTTAGGAGGTCTTCTGTATCTTCTGACACTTGTGTACCTGACTCTGGCAACAGGAAGAGGAACAGAAGAAGAGGATAAGAGTGTTCGCCTTAACGGCTTTGATCGGATTCAGACAGAGGCAGCCGTGTTGATTTTGGTGATTCCGGCATGGCTGGTGCTTCTGGCGGGAGCTGTGCTGCACAGCCGGGTGTCCGGCATCTGGGAGGCGGGAGTCTTCGGCGGTGTGCTCACCTTTTTGATGAACTTTTTTTTCCTTTGCGGCTATTTGAGCCTGGTAAGGCGGATCAAAACCAGAACCCTCTGGAGCAACAGTGTGCTTCATAAGATCCTGGACAGCTGTTACCAGGTGGTGCGCAACTGGAAAGTGACTACGAGAGTAATGCTGTCCTACATGCTGTTTTTGGCTGGCAACGGGTTATTGCTGTCTTTTGGCATCTTTGGAATTCTGCTGCTTATTGCATTGGATATTGCGGTAGGTGCGGCTTTGCTTCAGCAGGCTCAGCAGAGAAAACGTGTCCTGGATGGAATACGAAAGATCTCCGAGGGGGACTTGAGTCATCAGATTACTACGGAAAAACTCTCCGGTGACAGCCTTTTAATGGCGGAAGCGATCAATCACATCGGGGAGGGGCTTTCCACGGCAGTGGAACAGAGTGTAAAGGATGAGCGCCTGAAAACGGATCTGATCACCAATGTGTCCCATGATATTAAGACACCGCTCACCTCCATTATCAATTATGTGGATTTGCTGAAGCGGGAGGATATTCAAAATGAGCGGGCAAGAAATTACATTGCCATTCTGGAGGATAAGTCCCAGCGCTTAAAGCATCTGACGGATGATTTGGTGGAAGCTTCCAAGATTAGCTCCGGAAATGTGAAGCTGGAGCTTGTGAGAATTAATTTTCAGGAGCTTATTAATCAGACAAACGGAGAATTTAGTGAGAAATTTGAGGATCGTGAGCTGCAGCTTGTGGTAAATATGCCCAAGGAGCCGGTTATTATTGAAGCGGACGGCCGGAGAATCTGGAGGATTCTCGAAAATGTGTACGGAAATGTGGCAAAATATGCCATGCCAAGAACCAGAGTGTATGTGGAGCTGACAGTAGTTGGCCATATGGTGCGCTTTCACATTAAGAATATCTCGGAGCAGCCCCTCAATATTCAGGCAGGAGAGCTGACGGAGCGTTTTATCCGGGGAGATGTGGCCAGAAGCACCGAGGGCAGCGGACTTGGACTTTCCATTGCCAAGACGCTGACAGAGCTGCAGAAAGGAAGCTTTGATATCTATCTGGACGGAGATTTGTTTAAGATAACAATTATTTTCCCGGAGGCGGCCAAAGAAGAGACCACAGCAGAAAATCAGGAGAAGAATGTGCAGCAGGCGGAAATTCTCACAGAATAAACTTGCAATCTTTGTTGGCGCTATTTATAATAAGCTTAGTGTTGCCGGACAAGGCGTACTGCCCTTGGCCGGCAATTTGATGAAAATTGGCAATTATGGAACTGGAATAGGAGGAATATTATGATTCAATTGTTTGAAGGCGGAGCCTACGTGCTGAATGGAACGGAGATCATTCCGGACAGTAAGGATGCGGTAAGTGTTCTGGAGAGCAGGCTGGGCAAGGCGCCATCGAAAGAGGAAGCGAAAAAGCAGACCATTGCCTACGGCATTTTAGAAGCGCACAATACATCCGGCAATATGGAAAAGCTGGAGATTAAGTTTGACAAATTGACTTCCCATGATATTACCTTTGTGGGAATCATTCAGACTGCCCGTGCATCAGGGCTGGAGAAGTTCCCCATTCCCTATGTGCTGACCAACTGTCATAACAGCCTCTGCGCAGTGGGCGGAACCATCAATGAGGATGATCACATGTACGGCCTTACCTGCGCCAAGAAATATGGCGGCGTCTATGTTCCGCCTCATCAGGCGGTGATCCATCAGTTTGCCCGTGAGATGATGGCAGCAGGAGGAAAGATGATTCTCGGATCCGACAGCCATACCCGTTACGGAGCTCTTGGCACCATGGCCATGGGTGAGGGCGGCCCGGAGCTGGTGAAGCAGCTTCTTAATAAGACCTATGATATTCCCATGCCGGGTATTGTAGGCGTTTATCTCACAGGAGAACCGCAGAAGGGCGTAGGGCCTCAGGATGTGGCTTTGGCTATTATCGGCGCCGTATTTGAAAAGGGCTATGTAAATAATAAGGTGATGGAGTTTATCGGTGACGGCGTAGAGAACTTAAGCGCTGATTTCCGAATTGGAATCGATGTAATGACCACAGAGACTACCTGCCTGTCCTCCATCTGGAAAACTGATGATATAATCAAAGAGTTCTATGAGATTCATGGAAGAGCCGGAGATTATGCGGAATTGAAGCCGGGAGCAGCCGCTTACTATGACGGTATGATTTATGTGGATCTGAGTGCAATTAAGCCTATGATAGCTATGCCTTTCCATCCCAGCAACACCTATACCATTGAGGAGGTAAAGGAGAATCTGGGAGATATTCTTCGTGATGTGGAGAAAAAAGCTCTGGTAAGCCTGGGAGATGCGGTGGATTTTCGGCTGACGGACAAGATTCGTGACGGTAAGCTGTATGTAGATCAGGGAATTATCGCAGGCTGTGCAGGCGGCGGCTTTGAGAACATTTGTGCGGCGGCGGATATCCTGAAAGGAGCCAGCATCGGCCCGGATGAGTTTACCTTAAGCGTGTATCCGGCCAGTATGCCGGTGTACATGGAGCTGGTGAAAAACGGAGCAGCGGCAGCCCTTATGGAGACGGGGGCTGTTATGAAGACGGCTTTCTGCGGCCCCTGCTTTGGCGCCGGTGACACGCCGTCCAACAATGGATTCAGTATCCGCCACTCAACCAGGAACTTCCCCAACCGGGAGGGCTCCAAGCTTCAGAATGGGCAGATTGCCTCGGTAGCATTGATGGATGCCCGTTCTATTGCGGCTACGGCGGCTAATAAGGGCTACCTGACAGCAGCTACGGAGATAGATGTAAAGTATACCAATCCAAGGTATTTCTTTGATAGTAAGATTTATGAAAACAGAGTATTTGACAGCAAGGGCGTGGCAGATCCGGATGTGGAGATTAAGTTTGGACCCAATATCAAGGACTGGCCGGCTATGTCCGCATTGCCGGAGCATATGATACTGAAAGTCGTATCTGAGATTCATGATCCGGTTACGACTACGGATGAGCTGATTCCCTCCGGTGAGACTTCTTCCTATCGCTCCAATCCTTTAGGGCTTGCGGAGTTTACTCTCTCCAGAAAGGATCCCGCTTATGTGGGACTTGCCAAGGAGATTCAGGCAGCGCAGAAAGCCATTGAAGCAGGAGAGTGTCCGGCAGAAGCCGTTCCGGAGCTGAAAGAGATCTTTAAAGCATTGAATCCATGGTGTCCGGGTGTGGACAAAACCAATGTGGGCGTGGGAAGTACGATCTTTGCCGTGAAGCCCGGGGATGGATCCGCCAGAGAGCAGGCAGCTTCCTGCCAGAAGGTACTGGGAGGCTGGGCGAATATTGCCAATTCCTATGCGACCAAGCGTTATCGCTCCAACCTGATTAACTGGGGTATGCTGCCGTTCCTGATTGATGAAGGAGAGCTGCCCTTTACCAAGGGGGACTTCCTGTTTATACCAAAGGTTCGGAAAGCGATTGAAGAAAATCAGAGTGAAGTAAAGGCTTATGTGAATGGAGAGCAGGGCAGAGAGGTGACGCTTCGCCTGGGAGCGCTTACGGATGATGAGCGTGAGATTATTTTGAAAGGATGCCTGATTAATTATTATAAGGGATAGATTCTGATGCAGCACTGCTGTGCCTGAGCTTTGGTCTGTATACTTGAAAGTGTATTTGGCGTAATTGGCATAGTAATTTATTGGAGGCTGTATTTAGAGAAAAGGATGGGCTGCTGCATCGGCGGGGATTATTGGCCGGGCGGCAGCCCTAGTTTTTAGAGGGCGAAAAAATGGATTTCAGAAAACTTGTCTATTCGGCGGAATATGATTTTTTAAGAACAAACAAAAGGCTTGGCAGACGTATTATTCTTATGGGGCTTGGAGGAAGCTATGCTTACGGAACAAACAACGAGAACAGTGACATTGATTTTCGGGGAATTGTGTTAAATACTTCATCGGATCTGTTGGGGCTGACGAAATTTGAACAATATGAAGATAAAAATACGGATACGGTGATTTATTCTTTTAATAAGATCATAAGGCTCCTTTTGGAATGCAATCCAAATACCATTGAATTGCTGGGACTGGATGAGGAACAGTATTTGATTAAGACATCCATAGGGGAAGAATTGCTGGCTAACAAAACCCTTTTTCTTTCAAAGAGGGCGGCCAAGTCCTTTGGAGGGTATGCAAGCGCTCAGCTTCGGCGGTTACAGAATGCAATTGCCAGAGACTCCATGCCGCAGCAGGAGCGAGAACAGCATATTTATAATTCTGTAAAAAATGCTTTGGAGGATTTCAGGCTTAAAAATGAAATGTTTGATAAAGGCAATATTCGCATTTATATTGATAAATCGGAAAATCCGGAACTGGAGACAGAAATATTTATAGATGCGGATTATCGGCATCTGCCTTTGCGGGATTATGAAAATATGCTAGGAGCTATGAACAATGTGGTTCGGGATTATGATAAGATAGGAAAACGCAACAAGAAGAAGGATGATAATCATCTGAATAAACATGCCATGCATTTGATGCGCCTTTTTATGATGGCCATTGATATTTTGGAAAAGGGTGAGATCAAAACCCATCGGACGGATGATTTGGAGCTGCTAAAGAGCATCCGGCGGGGTGATTTTCAAAAAGAAGATAAGACATTTTCAAAAGAATTTTATGTTCTTCTGTCTGATTATGAGGTACGATTAGAGACGGCAGCACGGAATACAAAACTGCCGGACAACCCGGATATGGAAGCAGTTGAAAAACTTGTGGAATATGTGAATCGCAGAGCGATAGAGGGTGATTTTTGATGAGAGATGTGAATAGGGAGATAGAAGGTAAGCTTAAGGAGATAGAAAAAGAAGAACATGTGAAAGTGCTTTATGCTGTGGAATCCGGCAGCAGGGCTTGGGGCGTGGAATCTCCGGACAGTGATTATGATGTGAGATTTGTCTATGTAAGATCCAAAGAGGATTATTTGAGCATTCAGGAAAGACGGGATGTAATTGAGTGGCAGCTTGATGAAGTGCTGGATATCAACGGATGGGATTTGAAGAAAACCCTTGTCCAGTTCCGCAAGGGAAATGCTACGCTTTTTGAGTGGGCAAATTCTCCGATTGTTTACAAGACAACTGGGGAATGGAAAGAAATTTACGAAAGCTGTAAGGCGTATTTCTCCCGGAAAGCGGCCCTTTACCATTATTATGGAACGGCTAACGGTACTTATAAGCAGTACCTGCAGGGGGATATGGTAAGGTATAAGAAGTATATTTATGCGCTTCGGCCGCTTTTGGCATGCAGGTATATAGAGAATACTCACATGATTCCTCCGGTGCGGTTTGATGATTTGCTTGAGCAGGAGCTTCCGGGAGAAGTGGCGGACGAGATCGGTAAAATGCTTGTGAGGAAGGCAGCCAGTGATGAAAAGGATTTAAATCCGAAAATGCCTGCCATTCAAAGGTTTATTGAGAATGAGATTGTGCGGTATGGGAAGATCTCGAAGGAGATGGCGGATGATAGAAATGTGGATTGGGAGGTATTGGACAGGGTGTTTTTGAAGGTGGTACAAGGGTGAGAAGCTGTGGGATTTTACAGGCTCAAATTACGCATAGGAGCAAATGAAGTTGAGTTTATTGGCAGGAGAAAAGGAAATGTGGAAAACCAGATTACAAGAAATTGTTAGACCAGGAACAGAATGAAGGTATTTATGGGCTAATTGAGTATAATAAGATATGGTATGAAAATGAATGGCAGAATCAAGCAATAGATGCATGATACAAATGATCAGCAAAAGTTTTAAAGGAGTGAAGCCGAAAAATGTACCGCATTTATATGATAGAAGACGATCAGGGAATCCTGGAAGCAGTAAAAAGCAAAGGGAAAAAATGGGAGTTGCAGATCGCCGGCGTCGGGAACTTCCGAAAAATCTTGTCAGAATTTTCAGAGCTGCAGCCCCATCTGGTCATTATGGACATTGGCCTGCCTGCCTTTGACGGCTACTATTGGTGCACTGAAATTCGTAAAGTATCAAAGGTTCCCATCATTTTCCTGTCCTCTGCCTCTGACAATATGAACATGGTCATGGCCATGAACATGGGAGGCGATGATTTTGTGGCGAAGCCCTTTGACATGGATGTACTGATAGCAAAGATACAGGCGCTTCTGCGCCGCACCTATGATTTTGCAGGGACAACGCCTATACTGCAGCATAGGGGAGCCTTTCTCAATAAGGATAACGGAACATTGACCTATCAGAATAGAACCATTGATCTTACAAAGAACGAACATCGAATCCTGTCTTTGCTCATGGAAAACAAAGGGCAGGTTGTAAGCCGGGAGCGCCTGATGGATCTCTTATGGGAATCTGACTGCTATATTGATGACAATACACTGACCGTAAACATCGGCCGTCTTCGAAAAAAGCTGGAGGCAAATGGACTTACGGATTTCATTCAGACAAAATTTGGAGAGGGCTATTATATGGGGGAGGAAAGAACATGACATTTGCAATCCAATATTTACGAGAGCATCTTCCGGCCGTATGCCTGGAACTGCTATTTGCCTGCATTTTCGGAATTACATTCTATCTGTACCACCTGCCCCTGGGAGCTGTCCTGTATCCAGCCGGGATTTGTTTTCTTTTGGGTTCTGTATTTGCGCTTATCTCCATATACCGCACATATAAAAAGCACAAAAAATTAACAGGGCTTAAAGCCCTGCAAGGAAACGTTTTGCAGGAAGCGTTGCCGGAAAGTACAACCATAGAGGGCGAGGATTATCAGCAAATCATCCGGGCCTTGTGTGAAGAAAGGCAGATGCTGGAGGAACAGTTTTCAGGTTCTTATGCGGAAATGCTGGATTACTTTACCATATGGGTTCATCAGATTAAGACACCAATCGCATCTATGCGCCTAAATCTGGAAACAGAGGATTCTAAACTGTCCCAAAGGCTTAAGTCAGATCTCCTCCATATTGAACAGTATGTGGAGATGGTGCTGACCTACCTTAAGATGGGAGCAGAGTCCACGGATTATGTGTTCCGCACGATTCATTTGGACAAGATAGTGAGAGAAAACATCCGAAAGCTGCGGGGAGATTTCATTATGAAGAAGCTCCAATTGACCTACATTCCCTCAGAGGAAACCGTAGTATCCGATGAGAAATGGCTTTCCTTTGTAATAGAACAGTTCCTTTCCAATGCGCTCAAATACACCAATAAGGGCTCCGTAACCATTTTCTTTGAGGAGCCCAAAACGCTTTGCATCAGCGATACAGGCATTGGCATTGCACCGGAGGATATACCGAGAATCTTTGAAAAAGGCTACACCGGCAGCAACGGACGCAGAGACAAACGGGCAAGCGGACTCGGCCTATACCTCTGTAAAGAGATCTGCAATCGTCTGGGAGCCAAAATCTCCATAATCTCACAGGTGGAAACGGGAACTACGGTTAAAGTAAATTTAAGCCGGGATCCCTTAAATTCTTACAAAACTGTTAGAAATCAAAGGGAAATGTAAGCCGAATGAATGGAATGCATCTCCCTTGTTTTGATAATATAATGATACCGAAAAACTTTTCGGTAACTGTGAGGATATAAAACAGTTGCGTACTATTGCGCAGCAACTTAAAAAGGAGGCATTCCAATATGAGCATTTTGGAAGTAAAAGGATTGAAAAAGGTCTATACCACAAGATTCGGTTCGAATCAGGTGACGGCGCTTCGGAACGTGAACTTTTCTGTGGAAGAGGGAGAATACGTGGCTATCATGGGCGAATCCGGTTCGGGAAAAACCACTTTACTTAACATTCTTGCGGCACTGGATAAACCCACAAGTGGTTCCGTGCTGCTAAACGGAAAGGACATTACAAAAATATCGGAAAAGCAGATTGCAAAATTCCGCAGAAACAATCTGGGCTTTGTCTTTCAGGAATTTAATCTTCTGGATACTTTCAGCTTAGAGGACAACATTTATCTGCCCCTGGTACTGGCCGGCACGCCTTACGAGGAAATGCAGCGCAGGCTGAAACCCATTGCGAAGATGCTTGGCATTACGGAGCTTCTGAAAAAGTACCCCTATGAAGTGTCCGGCGGACAGAAGCAGAGAGCGGCCGTTGCAAGGGCCCTTATCACAAAGCCCCATTTGATTCTGGCAGACGAGCCTACCGGGGCACTGGACTCCCGTGCATCTGACGAACTGCTTCGTCTCTTTGGAGCGGTTAATGAAAATGGGCAGACGATTCTTATGGTTACTCACTCTGTTGCCGCAGCCAGCAGAGCAAAGTGCGTCCTGTTTATTAAGGATGGAGAGGTGTTTCATCAAATCTGCCGGGGAAAGGACAGCGATGAGCAGCTCTATCAGAAGATAACTGATACGCTGACCATATTAATGACAGGTGGTGATCGCAAATGAACAGAGGGCTTTATCTAAAACTTGCATGGACGGGAATTAAGAAGAATAAACAGCTTTACTATCCATATCTGCTGTCCGGAGCAGTCATGGTGATGGTGTTCTATATTCTTGCATTTCTGACGGCATCGGATATGGTTCACAGCCTGCGGGGAGGAGAAGCTATGACTTCACTGCTTCTTTGCGGACAGATTCTGGTAGGCATGTTTTCTCTGCCCTTTCTGTTTTACACCAGCTCTTCCCTGATGAGAAAACGAAAAAAGGAGTTTGGCCTTTACAATATTCTTGGCATGAATAAAGGAAATATTATGGTCAGTCTCCTTTGGGAATCACTGATGGCCTATGGAATTGCGATTTCTATCGGCATTCTTTCCGGAGTTGTATTCTCGAAAATTGCGGAGCTTGGCCTGGTAAATATTATGGAGGAAGAGATCAATTATCATATTTATATTGAGTGGAAAGGGATTCTGACAGCCATCTTTCTCTATGCCGGAATTTACTTTCTGATATTTCTGAACATTATGCGTCAGATTCATCAGAATAATCCCATCGAGCTTCTTCACAGCGAATCAGCAGGAGAGCGCCCTCCCAAAAGCAGATGGTTGCTGGCAGCCATTGGTATGGTACTGCTTGTGACCGCATATATATGGGCGGTGGGGATTGAGAATCCCAGAGAGGCATTGATGCAGCTGCTTCTGATTGGAGGCGTGGTGGTAATTGCGACATATCTTCTCTTCATTGCCGGTTCCGTGTTTCTGTGCGGATGGCTGAAAAAGAAGAAGCGTTATTATTATCAGACAGCTCATTTTGTCACCATATCTTCATTGTCCTACCGCATGAGGCGAAACGGAGCAAGCCTTGCATCTATCTGTATTCTTTCTACGGTTATTTTGGTAGCGCTGGTAGCATCTATTGGATGTTATGCAGGTGTGGATGAGATTATAGGCAGTCATTATCCTTATGACTTAGGAGTTATCATAGAAACTGCAGGAGTCGGGGAAAATGGCGAGGGTGCTGCCTATCGCTCAGAAATAGAGGACATATGGAAAGACATGGAGGTCAGTGTAAGAGAAACGGTTGAAACCTATGCCGTAGGTATGGCTGCGCCCTTTGAGAACGATATACTGGATCTGAGCGTCGATCTTTATCAGGATGCTCCGGAAGAGGGAAATGTTAATGCCTGGGATGAATATCTTGAACATTTTGCCTGTATACGTATTTTAGCTTTGGAGGATTACAATCAGTTCTGCCACACATCGGAAGAATTAAGCGCCGGGGAGGTTTTGATTGCCGGCGGAAATAAGTCAACCGGGGTAAAAAGAGTTCGAAGCTGGGACGGAAGTGAATATATGGTCAAAAAAGCAGTGAAAAAGCAGCCCAGACTTTCTGCCTTTGAGCTATATGGCAGCTATTCGGATATGATGATGGAATCTCTTGTGGTTGTAGTTCCGGATATGGCTGAGTTTTGGAAAGGCTTTGACGCTTCCCAATGGAGCACAAAGAATGAGGTTCTGATGTTCTGGGAGTATGATGTGAATCTGGCAGAGGATCGAGACAGGCAGTTTGTCATAGATGATGCATGCAATCAGTGGATCAGGAGACTGTCGGAAACGGAAGAAGACGTGTATATCAATTTTTATACAAAGGTTGAAAAGTGGGCCAAATTAAAAAGCCTTGCCGGAGGGGTGATGTTCCTGGCATTTGCCATCAGCGGCGTATTTGTCTTTGTAGCAACATTGATTATGTATTATAAGCAGATATCCGAGGGCTACGAGGATCAGAAGCAGTTTTCTATCATGCGGAAAATCGGCATGACAAAAAAAGAGATTCAGCGAAGCATTAATTCCCAGATGCTTACGGTATTCTGCCTGCCCCTTTTGGCTGCGGGCGTTCACCTTATCTTTGCATTTCCGGGAATTTACCAGATGCTGAAAAGCAGTATATTGGATGATAAACCATTGTTAATAAAGGTGGCGCTTATTAGCTTTTGGCTGTTTGCCGTGGCTTATGGATTGGTTTATTTTATAACAACCAGAACTTACTTCCGGATTGTGAATCGGCCGCTTAATGAGTAAAGGAAATAAAAGAACGAAAATAATAGCAGTTGTATAAAGCAATAAAGAAGGGGCTGTCAGGAAATAAGACATCAGCCCCTTTTTATACTTCTGCTATTGTTCTTGCTTAATTCAAATCTGCATTACAATGAAGGCAAGTGTCAGGGCGGAGCGTTATGGGAATAAATTTATGGCACTTGGGACATCTGTGAAAGCGAATTATTATAAATACGCAGGAGCATGCAAGCAGGATTGCGCAGACAGACAAAATTCCTATGACAGCAGCATTTAGTCCGGGAAATAACTTGCAAACCAACCCGTTTATGATAGTCAATGCGGCAAGCGCAGAAGCTAATTTACGGCAAGCTTTCATGGACATAGTAAATTCTCCTTTCGGAAATTATTCACCAAAACCAGATTTGATGAGCGAAACTAATTCGGCTACGGCTTTTTCTTCATCTTCACCTGCGGCAGATATTTCTACATTTTTCCCTTTTGATAAGCCTAAAGTAAGGACACGAAGAATGGATTTGGCATTAGCGGCAGGCTCTTCTGTTGCAAGGTCTTTAATTTGAATATCGGAGACAAAAGATTTGGCAAGTGAAACAAAGTCTGCAGCAGGGCGGGCATGAAGCCCGGTGGGATTTACAATCGTTGTTGTTGCTTTATACATAATAATCCTCCTATCTTAAGTTGCTACGCAACGGTACTAAAGGGTAAAGTTACTTCGGCACACCTGTAATGAGAGAAACTTTCATTCGAAAGGGCACTCATGAAAGTTCCTCTCGTGTGCCTTTGCGACTTTACCGTCCAGCATAAAATATTTATTAAAACACTTGACATTTCTTAGCTGGACTATTTTAAGTTCCGTAATATCCTATCAATACACCTCTATATAAAACAATTCCCGGCCGCAAATGCATGCGTCTGTAAATTGTTTATGGCATTTAATTAAAAAGCAGCTTTTAAAATCAGAATAATGTCGTTTTTGGCAGGGAATATAGGGTTTGTTTCACAACAGGAATCCTTCAATGCTTTATCTGCCAGCAGCTCGAAATCGCATTCTTGAACACCAAGTTCATGGAGAGGTATTTTTGTTCCAATTGCAGCAGAAAGTTCTTCAACGGCTTTAATAAAGGCATTGGCAGCATCTTCGTCGGAAAGAGCTGCGGCAGTATCGGGATGTATCGTGTAGTACATGTGCGCATAACGTTTAGCACTCGCTTTCATATTAAATCTCATGACATGCGGAAGAAGAATTGCATTGCATAATCCATGAGGAAGGTTATAAGTTCCGCCCAATGCATGTGCCGCAGCGTGAACAATGCCAACACCACCATTGCCGAATGCCATGCCAGCCATATATTGCCCATATACCATGTCATCACGTGCTTCCAGGTTGCCTGGCTCCTGAACAGCAGTGGCAAGACTTCGGAAGATATATCGGATTGCTATAAGTGCAAGTTCATTCGTCAATTTAAAGGAAAGATTAGAAACGTAACATTCAATCGCATGAGTGAGGGCATCCATACCAGTTGCGGCTGTTAGCCCTTTGGGAAGGGTAAGCATTAGTTCCGGATCGTCAATAGCGACATTTGCAAGTGCATTTACGCCTTCAAATATAAGCTTTACATTCGTGTCCGTATCCGTAATTAAAAAACAGTTCGTAATTTCACTGGCAGTTCCGGCGGTTGTATTAACAGTAATGACAGGAGCACTTTCGTTTGGAAACTGATTTACTCCCACATACCGGGCAAGCGGGGCGGGATTCGTTGCAAGGATGCCTACCGCTTTTGCACAATCATGGGCAGAACCGCCGCCAAGGCTGATGATACCGCCGCATCCTGTCTGGCAATATAGTTCATAAGCTGCATTTACGCTGGCAAGGGTTGGATTTGGTTCTACACCATCATATAAAACCATGTCAATTTGTTCAATACCGAGCAGCTTACGAATGCGGTTCGGAAGCTCTGTGGCTGCCAGAAATTTATCGGTAACCAGTAAAAAATGATTTGTGTGAAAGCGGGCTGCTTGTTCACCGATATGATTGAGCGCCCCACGACCTAAAAGAGAGACATTGGGTAAGAAAAATTATGAAGTATTTGGCATTTAAAGATCCTCCTTAACAATATTTAAGTAAAATAGAAATCATTTCTTTCGGAGAAGACGCAGAAAGAAGCTGTTCCCTTAGGGGCTTTTTGCTAAAAAAATTCATCAGAGCAGAAATGGATTGAATTTGAGTTTTAGCATCTGTGATTCCAATCATGATGATTAGCCTGACCGGATCGTTAGCTGGGTGATGAAAGGCTATGGGAGCCGGTGGCTTGTAAATGCTGCAGCAAAATTTATTAACACCATCAGTAGGCGCCGCATGTGCCAAAGCAATGCCTGGGCAGAATACAAAGTAAGGACCGTTTTTTTCTACGGATAGCCGGACAGCCTCCAAATAGCCAGGAAGTATCTCATCTGCATCAAGAAGAGGACCTGCGGCAATTTCAATAGACTTCTGCCAGCTTTCACAGGGTACATTCCAAATGATATGATCCGGGCATAAAAGCTCGGACAAGCGAGAATCCAAATGTTTTGTATTTATTTGATTTTCTGAATTGAGCCGTTTGGTTCGCTGTACCGTAGCAATTGCTCTTTGAATTGAAATGATATCTGCATCAGTTAAGTTCGGAGAAACTGTGATACAATTAACATTTGGCGGCTTTAAAGGAATAGTACTAATGAGTAAATCATAATGCTCCTTTTCTAATATTTCTGAAAGCCTATGTATGGTTGTTACTTCTGAAATGTCAAGATTAAAGGTTTCAGTCAAACGATCCGCAAGGAAGTTGGCTGTTCCTATTCCTGTATGGCAGAGAACAACAGCCCTGGGTTTGCTGATTTTCGGGGTTTGCCGTTCGATTTCTGCCACAACATAAATAAGTATGGAATGGAGCTCTGCGACAGTACAGGTTCTTCCGATACATTTTTCAATAATGCCGATATGCTTTTTGATTGCCTGGCAGCAATCGGGATAATAAGAAATAATATCTTCAGCCATGGATGCATCGATTTCGGGAGACGTGTTTCGGATACTCCAAAGATGCCGAATCAGCATAATAGAAAAATATTCTTCTCTTAGTGTTGGACAATGAAGCTCATTTTCTATTTCTCTTAGAAATTGCTGTATTTCCATATAAAAATACAGATCTACGGAATGCTCAAAATTTTGCAATAAATCAAAATGGCATAGATGAAGATGCCAGGCGAGATATAGAATTTCCTTATCCCCATAGGAAAAAGAAAATATTTTTTGCAGAGCAGCGAGAATAAAGCGTGCTATATTACCTGCTGATACATGGTATAGCTTGGTATCCAGGTGGAGTGAGTCCTCAATCATTTGATTTTGTGTAAGCCGTTTGCATAAAATGGATGCGGTAAATACTGCCTGTTTGTAAATAGCATCAGTGACAGTAATTCCATATATACGTTCAGCATTTTGAATAATCTGACATATATGCGGAAGGAGTTCTGAGAGATGCAGAATATTTTCAAATAAAAAATGCGAAGTTCCCATTTCATTTCCCAATATATTCCATCCCCGCAAATAAGGAAAACAGGTAGTGCAAATGATTTCCTGACGCTGTGATTCTGTGATATCCAGGTTGTAACCGCGATTGGTACTTGGGTTGAAGAAAATATGAAACTGTTCAAAATACAGCCTTACTTTTTCCATATCATTTAGTAATGTTGCACGGCTGACATATAGAGTTTTACACAGTTCCATAACAGTTACCGGAACCGTAGTGTCTAAAAGGATCAGAACAATAGCCAAAATGCGGTCATCCGGTGACAAGTGATATTCATAGAAGTCACTTTCGCCTATTCGAGACAGAATTTGATTTGTTTGCTCGGGAGTTCCGGCATAAGTAATTCCGGCAGTTGTATGTTTAATAACATTTGAGATTCCCATTTCAAAGAGATATTCTTCAAAAAACTGGCAATAGTTTCGTATGGAACGAGTACTTACACCCAAAGCTTCTGATAAGTCCTGATAGCTTCGGCAATGTTCCCTTTGCCGGATTAATTCATGAAAAAAATCCCGTTGTTTTTTATTGATGCCCATAATGCCTGCCCCTTTCAGGAAACCCAAAACCTTAAGAAATATTGTCACGCTATATTGTAATATAACAAACGAATTCAGAGAAGTCTAAGGTACTTCCTGGAAATTGAACAAAATTAGACGTTTTTTATAAAAATATTTGTGCTATAATCACAACCATCATAAAGAGTAAATGCCAAGTTGTTTAATGTTGGCGAAAAGGAGGAACGGTGTGATACAAAAGGATTTGATTTTTGCAAGTATGAATGCCGAAACAAAAGAGGAAATCATTTCTTTGCTTGCAGATAAGCTTCTGGGTATGGGAAAAGTAAAGGATACCTATAAGGATGCGGTTCTTGAAAGAGAGAAAAGTTATCCCACAGGGCTTTCCCTTGGGAAATATTGTATAGCCATGCCGCATACTTTTGCAGAGCATGTAATTGAGCCTGCCATTGCAGTGGCGAAGCTGGAAAAGCCGGTTACATTTTTGGAAATGGCTTCAACAGATTCCAGGCTCTCCGTATCTTTGATATTGATGATGGCTATTTCGAATCCCCAGGAACAATTGGTATTGCTTAGAAAGATTTTGCGTTTGTTTTCAGAGGAAGAGGTTATCGATACATTAATGCAAAGTAAAACGGCTGAGGAAATGTACAAAACACTGCGCTATATTGATGAACCGTAAATATTGGCATACGCAAAAAATAATGTAAGGAGGGAAATGAATGCTGTTTAAGAAGAAAAACAAAAAATCTGACAACGCTGTTCCGCTGAGGGGAGAGGGAAAGACGGTTAGGGTTTTATCGGTGTGTGGGTCGGGTACTGTCAGTTCCACAATGATTGCAGTAAAAATGCAGGAAAAATTTGAAGAATTGGGCTACGGATTCCAAGCGACGGAGGTAAATCCGGGAGGAGTTAAGACTGCGCTGATGTCAGGTGATTATGATTTTATTGCTTATACCAGTCCGGTGGAGGAAGAAGTTAATATTCCGAAAATCAATGCGGTAAATTTTATGACCGGATTTGCAGAGGAAGAGTTTATGGAAGAGGCGTTGCATGTTTTGGATGAATTGGGAAAATAGGAGAAGGAGGAAAAAAATATGTTAGTTACCTTGTCAGAAATATTTGATACATTTGGGGCATCGGTATCAGTACCGGTAATTATCTTTATTATTGCAGTGGCTATGCGTGCAAAACCAAGTAAGGCATTTCGTTCGGCGTTACTGGCAGGTGTTGCTTTGACTGGTTTTAGCTTGATGATCAATGCATATATGCCAACAATCAGCGGCATTGTTGATAAAATGGTAAATAATACGGGCATCAATCTGCCGGTACTTGATGTGGGATGGCAGGCATGTGCACTGGTAGCTTATTCAACAAAGATTGGCATGGCGTTTTTAGTAATTGCGATTATATTGCAGTTGATATTATTTGCGGTTAAATGGACGGATATTTTCATGCCGTCAGATTTGTGGAACACATATTCTTTCATGCTCTGGGGGTCAACTTTATATCTGGCAACAGGAAAAGCATGGCTCTCTATGGGATTGATGGTTCTTATGAATCTGTATGTATTGCTGTTTGCAGAGATTTTGGCCCCTTGTTTTTCAACGTATTACAATTATCCCGGATGTGCTTTGACGGCTCCGCACCATGCGGAGGGTGTTCCGTTTTATGTGTTGGTTAACTTTATAATGAATAAGCTGGGATTGCATAAAGTGAATATTAATCTTACAAATGTGCAGAAAAAGCTTGGTCTTTTTGGAGAACCTATGGTATTAGGCCTGATTGTAGGATTGATTCTTGGATTTGCAGGAAATATTCAAGATCTGGGAACTCTGGCCGCATGGGGGGAGATTGCTGCGGCAGCAATTAGTACTGCTGCAGTTATGGCCATTTTCCCGAAGATTGCATCTTTGTTTGCGGCGGCATTTACATTATTAACAGAATCTACAAAAGGTGCGGCTAAGAAACATGGAAAAGGAAGAGAATGGTATTTGGCGGTTAATGACGCAACCGGCTATGGTGAGCCGGCGACGATTATGGTAGGAACCTTGATGATTCCCATTATGCTGATTCTTGCCTTTACCCTGCCTGGAAATCGTGCACTAATTATGGTGGATTTGATTGCTATGCCTTACTGCATGATTCCGATGATTAGTATTTCAAAGGGAAATATGCTGAAAACTTTAATTGGAACGATCCTCTATTTTTCGCTTGCCCTGTATGTGTGGGGATGGATGGCGGAACTTTATACCGGAGTTGCGGTACAGGTTGGATTTGAGCTAACCGGCTCTGCAATGCTGATTACGTGTACTTGTTTTATGCCCTTTCTGGCATTACTGTTTGCGGCGTTCCTGTCTCAGAATCCGCTTTGGATTGGCTTGACAATTATTGCTTATATTGTTCTCTATGTATTTTTCAAAAAGAATAAAGAGGCTGTTATCCGTTACATGCTTACTTGCAATGATGCGGAAGAAGCTGATGGGGTGAATGCAGGATGATGGAGAATGCGAAGAACCAAATCCGTCGTATTCTGGTAGTCGGAGATGCCTACGTGTCTCCGGCTGCTTTAACAGAAGCGGCACATACACTGCCTTTTGAAAATGTAGAAGTCCATAGCCTGATGTGGGGCAGCGGAAATAAAGAGGAGTTTTCAGAAATGCAAACCAGGCTTGAACAGCTTGGTCCGGAGGGAGCAGCCTATCCCAAGGAGCTGGATAATCTTATTGAAAGCGCTGATATGCTGTTGATTCATTTTTGCCCTCTTCCGGAAGCGCTGCTGGAAAGAGCAAAAGCACTTAAGCTTGTAGGAATCTGCCGGGGAGGGGCAGAAAATGTAGCGGTATCTGCTCTTACGAAACGGGGAATTCCGCTGGTACATATTATCCGAAATGCAGAAGCGGTAGCAGAATTTACATTGGGAATGATGCTGGCTGAAACCAGAAATATTGCACGCAGTCATCATAAAATCCGTATGGGGGAATGGACAACAGACTTTTGCAATACGGAATTTACATCAACCCTAAGCAATATGACGGTTGGAATTGTAGGATTGGGGAATATTGGGGCTCTTCTTGCAAAAAAGCTTCATGCCCTTAATGTAAAGGTGCTCGGCTATGATGGATTTCTTCCTGGGGCTGTTGTGAAGACAATGCCGGTAGAACCGGTGGAAGCTCTGGAAGATATATTCCAACGTGCGGATATCATTTCAATTCATTTACGCTTAACAGCTGAGAATAGAGGAATGATTGGCCGGGAGCTGCTTTCTCAAATGAAAGAAACTTCTTATCTTATTAATGCATCTCGAGCAGGGTTGATTGACGAAGATGCGCTGCTGAATGCATTACAATTACACAAAATTGCAGGAGCAGCGTTGGATGTATTTGAGGAAGAACCGCTTGAAGCAGGGCATCCCTTGACAAAAATGGAGAATGTGACACTGACGCCGCATATTGCGGGAGATACCGTAGATTCGATTGCACGCTCTCCGTTCCAGTTGGTAAATGTAATTCGAGATTATCTTGAAAACGGAAATGAAAAGCATCTTTGCAATAGGTTAAAGAATTAAAGAAAATCATATGTACAGGAGGCAGGCATCATGTTAATGGAACAAGAAAGAACAGAAATTGTAGAATATTTAAAGATGCTCATTACACATGGGTTAACAAAAGGAACCGGCGGAAATATCAGTGTATATAGTCCGGAGCTGAAGCTTATGGCAATCAGCCCAAGCGGCATGGATTACTTTAAATTAATGCCAGAGGATATTGTGATTATGGATCCGGAAGGAAATGTTGTGGACGGGAAAAGAAAGCCGTCCAGTGAATATGAAATGCACGGTATTTTCTACAGAGAAAGAACAGATATTTTATCTGTAGTACATGCTCATAGCCCTTATGCAAGTATTCTTGCATGCTTGAATTGGGGAATTGAACCTTGCTCATATTTAATTGGCTCTGCGGGGAGGAATGTTCGTTGTACAAAGTATGAGACATTTGGAACGGAAGAACTGGCCCAAAGCGCCCTGGAAGGAATGAAAGATCGCTATGCGGTGCTGTTGGGGAATCATGGATTGCTTGCAGGGGGCCTTGATTTGCCTACTGCCTTTGACACGGCGGAAGAGATTGAGTTTTGTGCTGAGATTTATTATAAATGCAAGGCAGTGGGAGAGCCTGTATTGCTCAATAAAGAGCAGATGGATGTGATTATTGAAAAGTTTGCAGCCTATGGGGTTCAGCCGGAGGCAGAGGAATGAAAAAGGTCGTGTTTTATAATCCGAAAAATATTCGGGTTGAGGAATCTCCGATTCCTGTTCCGGGGTATGGAGAAATTGTTGTCCGCAATAAGGTGGCCCTTACATGCGGTACAGATGTAAAAACTTATATGAGAGGATACCCTGGAGATATTCCGCCGTATGGATTTGGCCATGAAGCTTCGGGTATTGTGCATGCCGTCGGGAAGGGTGTGACAAGGGTAAAGGTTGGGGACAGAGTTGTATGCCATAATTCCGCACCCTGTCAGAAATGCTTTTACTGCAAAAAAGGGCTCCATTCTATGTGTGATGATATTCTTTGGAATATGGGAGCTTTTTCCCAATACCAGGTAATTCCACAGAGAATCGTGGAACAGAATACATTTATTCTTCCCCAGGGGATGTCTCATGAGACTGCCGCATTGATGGAACCCTTGTCTTGCGTAACCTATGGGGTGGAAAGCGCAGGTGTAAAGCTTGGCGATACGGTTGTTGTAAATGGTGCCGGCCCTATTGGGCTGATGTATGTAGCGCTGCTTGTAAAAAAGGGCGCATATGTAATTGCAACAGATCTGTCAGATGTGCGTTTGGAGACAGCAAAGAAGTTGGGAGCGGCCAAGGCTGTAAATGCATCCGGCAAAGATACCGTAGAATTAGTGAAAGCATTGACGCCTGAGGGGAGAGGCTGTGATATTGCCATTGAAGCTGCCGGGTATCCGGAGGTTTGGGAAAAAAATATTCGAATGGCAAGGAAAGGAGGAATCGTACTTTTATTTGGAGGAACAAAGGCCGGTACAAAGCTGGAAGCTGATGCGAATTTAGTACATTATTCGCAGCTGACGCTCATGGGGCTGTATCATACGATTCCCCAATATACGATGGCTGCTTTTGAAATGTTGAAAAATGGTGTAATAAAGGCAGAAGATTTTATTTCGAAGAGTTATATGTTAGAACAGATTGAGGAAGCGATTCTGGAGCATTCTAAGGGGCGGTGCATTAAAAATAAAATTATTTTGGATTGATGCATAAGAGGGTGTTTTTGGGCTGTAAATTGGTTATAGTCTTGAAACATCCTCTTTTAAATAGGTTTAAAGGATTAGCATGATATTTTTTGAATTTTAAAAATTTTTTGATATAATGTAAGAAATTACTCTAATTTTCCTAAGAAAAACTAAAGAAATATTCATGCCCTGTCTGCAATAATAAGGATAAGGGAGATTTAAGCTGTAACAGTTCGACTTTTGATGCGGAACAGTAAAGGGGAACTGTTACATCCAAATCTTATATGGGGGAAATTGTCAATGAGACAGGATGACAGAAGAAGCCGAAGTGATTCCGGAAGGCCTATCGATCAAAGAATAGGAGAAAGCCGTCAGGGGCAGCAGAGCCGCAGCAGACAAAGGTATTCTTATGAATCGCCGGGGCGCAGAGCAAATCAACAAAGCAGAAGTGCGCAGAGAACGCCGGTTCGCAGGCCGGCTGGTACAGGAGGAACAACAGAACAGCCGGTTCGCAGGCAGCCTCATCCAAGGGGAGCCGCCAGAGACTGGCCGGACAGACTGGAGGTAGAACGCCGGGAACGGGAAAAAAAAGAACAGGAGCGAAAAAGACAGCTTAAGCTTCAAAAAAAGCGAAGAGCCAAAATCCGCAGAAGAGTGCTGCTATGTACAACCGCACTCCTTGGCGTTGCCCTGTTTCTGGCAGTGAGATTGATGAAGAACTGGAATGTGCAGCCAGAGGAAAAGGAAGAAAAGGCAGAAGAGACAGAACAGATAGATATTGAGGAGCTGGCTGCCGAGGAAGAATATCCCGAGAGTCTGCTGATGCTTTTGGAAAAGAATCCGGAAACAAAGGACTTTGTATTAAATTATCCGAAAAACAAGGACAAGCATGTGGATATTGATATTTCCAAAGAGGTAAAGCAGGGAGAAGTTCCTCTGTTTCTTCAGTGGGATGAACGCTGGGGCTATGAAATCTACGGTGATGATTTCCTTGCACTGACTGGCTGCGGACCCACCTGTCTGTCTATGGTATACTGCAGCTTAAGCGGCAACAGCACATGGAATCCTTACAAAACCGCCCGCATGGCAGAGAACAGCGGCTACTATGTATCCGGAGCAGGATCTTCCTGGGATCTGATGACCGAGGGAGCTTCACGGTTGGGTTTAACGGCGGAAGCAATGATTTTTGATGAAGAGCATATCAGAGCAGCTCTGGAAGCAGGTACTCCCGTAATCTGTGTTGTAGGTCCCGGGGACTTTACGAATAGCGGACATTTTTTGGTACTTACAGGAGTAGATGAGGAAGGGAAAATTACTCTAAATGATCCAAACAGCAAGATCCGAAGCAAAGAATCCTGGGATATCAATCAACTTATGAGCCAGATTAAGAATTTGTGGGCCTACAGCTATAACGGTGCAGAAGGGACTTCGGATGAATAAAAAGAAAAAAGCAGGGAAAATATCCGGAATAATTCTGATTTTGCTTTTGAACTTTGCGGCATATCGGCTGATAACCCGCAGCAATATGCCTGACAGGGAATGCCCGACGGCGGAGAATGAGGATTGCAGGATTTATTATCTGCTGAACCTGGATGGCATGAAAGGCCTTGGCCATGGAGCTCTGATGCTGGTGGATGAAGATGGGGAAGGGCGTATATTCAGCTATAATGGCATGCAGTATAATCTGCTTCAATGCCTCCTTGGGAAAAAGGGCGTTGGAAAGATGAAAGAGTTTATTCTGGATAAGGACTGCGTGAAAGAGCTGCTGGATACAGGCAATCTTACGGCAGGGGAATATGAAGAATGCAGCAATTTTGACAGGGCCCTCTGGCGGGGAATTACAGGAGAACAGTATGAACAGGTAGTACAAGCTGCAGAGCTCTATGTAGAAGCAGAAGATGAGTATGCGAGATTATGCAGAGAGATGTACCAGAATTCCGGAGAAAAGGAAGAAGAAATTCAGCAGCAGGTGGATGAGTTTCTGGCCAGGGCGGATATTCCTCTTTACCAGATTTATACGCACAATTGCGATACGGCTGCCCGAGAGCTGATTGGAGAGATAGATGAGGAAGTAGAAGCCTATAATCAGTCTGAGGAAAAGCTTACTCCTAACGGAAACTATAGAAATATGTGCAATAAGCTTGGAAGCACTTGGGGGATCCGGCACTTGGGAGAGGACACCATAAAAGAAATTATATTGAATTATTTAATGTAGGAAGCAGTTGTCATAAACAAAATAGGACAACTGCTTCTTTTAGCATTTTTATAGGCAGCGGCAGAAACACGACAGCTTTTCATAGGTTACATAAATTGTCGAAAATAGTTGCATTTTGCGGGTGTTCATAATAAAATAGTGTCATATCACCCAAAAATGCAGCAGATTCGACATCTATCTGCCGTTTGGAAAAATGCATAAAAGAGAGAGGAAATTATGAGAAAGAAGATATCAAGAGTTTTTGCAGGAATTTTGGCTGCCATACTGATGGTTTCTTCCGGAAACAGTACTGTGTTGGCAGGAATGAATCAGAGTTATGGAAAAACAATGGTGATCACCACAGAGCCTCAGGAAACAACCACAGAGGCTCCGGAAAATGACAATGGTTCAGGGGAAGAGACTTTGCCGCAGGATTCTCAAACATCAGAGAATAATGAGTCTGTCGAACCAAATGGAAACCTGGATAGTGAGACGGAACCGAAAAGTACGGAATCAACGGAAAATGACCCCCAGCAGGGAGACTTGAAAATAATAGATCCGAAAGATGAGACAACATCCACCGTACAGGGAAATCCTGTGAAGGGCTCTGTGGAGATTCAGATCTTTTCGGGGATTGAGGTGTCTAAGGAGCAGCAATTTGATGTAACGCTCACAGGAGAGAGCAGCGGTTCAGTCTCGAAAAAGGTGACGCTTCCTGTCCGGCAGCAGGGAGACGAGACAGCGCCAAAGGCATCGGTGCGTTTTCCGGAGCTTAATGAGGAGGCATACCATCTGAAGATATCAGGTCAAGGCTACATTACCTATGAACAGAAAGTTGATGTAAACAAGCTGGGGTATCGGGTTCAGGTTTATACAGGAAGCATCCCTCAGATGGATGAGGGGAAGAACCATCCTGGCTTAATTGTTTATGGAGATGTGGATAATAACCAGGTCCTTGATGACAAGGATGGAGAGATGATAGTAAATGCCATTGAAAGCGGTGAGTCGAATGAGAGCTGCGATCTCAATGGTGACGGTATAGTGGATCTGCTGGATCTTGATTATTTTACCACAATGGAGGGAAGCAAGAATCAGGAGTCTTCTCTGGAAAAACTGATTCCGGAGGAGACTGCGGCTCCAAGTATGGCGGAGGGGACGGTTGTTCAGAATGGCAGTTTGACAGATCTTTTAAAAGGCGATAGCGGAAATGTGACACTTGCGTCGAAAGGGGGAGGAACCATATCCGAAGAAAACCCAGTAGTGGTAGACTTTGATTTCACTGCCTCAGAGCAAGTGTATCTTGACGGCGTTGTAATTGCATCCCCCAGAAACAGTGAAAATGGAATTGAGGCAGGCCAGCTTCTGATCCGCTATGAAAAAGACGGAGTGGAGAAGTATGAGTTTGCGGACTTTTTGGCTCCGGCTGATCTGCGGCTCTTAAGCGCTCCAAACTATGAAAAAAGTCAAAGTATCAGTGTGAAATGGGATGAAAACGGAGCATTGTGTATCGATCTGGGCAGCCAGATCGCTATTAAGCATGTAACTTTAAAGATCACAAAAACAGCCAAATCTACAAATCTGGCCGAGATCTCCCGGGTAGAATTTTTAAACGATATGGAAAGCCGAATTCCGGAACCTTCCGCAGATATTCCGGTTGGACTGAAAGCAGTACCGGGAAATAAGTCTTTTACCATAAGTTGGAATCCGACAAGAAATGTGACAGGCTATGAGGTGTTTATCACCAGCGGAGGAAAGACAGATTATAAGAAAACTGCGGCAACTCAGCTAACCATCGCTCAGTTTGCAAAGGACAAGCTGGTGAATGGAACAGAGTACACGGTAAAGGTACGTTCTACAAACGGAGAATGGAAGAGTGCCTATAGTACAGAAGAAAAAGTAGTGCCCAAAGCCAGCTCCAAGCCTCCGGCACCTGACAATCTGTCGGTAAAGGGCGGCTATCGAAGCATCGATGTGCGCTGGAAAAAGGCGGAGGATGCAGACAGCTACAATGTATACTGGAAAGAGGACGGAGCAGCTTCGTTCCAGAAAATTGCAGGAATTGAGGGACTGTACTATCAGATTAATGATTTGAAAGACAATACAAAATATATTGTGTATGTGACGGCGACTAATGAGCTGGGAGAGGGAGCGAAGTCAAAGGATGCTTCGGATAAAACCTTAAGCGGCCTGATTGATGCAAAGCTTCCGGCTTACCGTTTGATTAATACTTCCAATGGAAACGGCGTGCTGAGCAGCCATATTACCACAGCCACCATAGGAGGCGGTGCCTATATGG
Organism: Clostridia bacterium; assembly: GCA_910574255.1. Classification (GTDB taxonomy): domain Bacteria; phylum Bacillota; class Clostridia; order Lachnospirales; family Lachnospiraceae; genus Laedolimicola. Next base: position 222,890 of record CAJTAK010000003.1, on the reverse strand, counting down.
TGGACAGCGGTCTGGATATGGAGAAGAACAGTGCACTGGGTCTTTTTGACAACAACTATGCTTCCTATGTCTATCGGGAGGACTGGGATTATGGCGGTGCCTATCCAAGTGCGGATAAGGGTGTTATCACAGAATTGGATAAAGTGTACGAGCTCGGAATGATAGCCTTTGCGGAACCTTTGGACCTGGGGCTCTATTCCTATTTTACCGTTCAGTACTGGGATGAGAACGGTGCAAAGCAGACAGTAAAAAACGCTTCTCTGGTAAAGAAAAGAAGCAATAACAGAGATTATTATCTGCTTAAGTTCAAGGAGCCGGTCCGCACTTCAAAGATACAGCTTGGCATTGGAAGATATAATGGCGGTCTTCGGAAAGTTACCATATCGGAAATCCGCTTTTATGAATATGACAGCATTGAGCAGGATATTATGAACCTTTATGGAGACGATCTTCATATTTCCCTTCGGGAGAATGTGACAGCCAATACCATTGAGGAGCTTCAGAAGCGTCTGGATACCAATGATCCGGTAAGCAGCGAGTATCATCCGGAGCGGGAGGCGCTGCAAAAGGAATTGGATACGGCTAAGGAGCTTTTGGAGACAGGAGGCCTTGGCGGGGTTCTACAGGTGAACCCGGATATTACCTCCAAAAAAGATGCAGGGATTTCGGTTGGCGGCTTAAATGCATGGCAGCCTCTTGGAGTTACAGCGGCAGCTGATGATAAGATAGTAGTCTATGTGGGCCATTCGGGAAAGAAAGAGGGGGCCGGAACGGATTTGAGTCTGGTATTTACCCAGCAGCATGCGGAATCCGGCAGCCTTAGCAGCTCTATAAGCCTGAAAATCGGAAGGAATGAAATCACAGTTCCCAAGATTTGCTCTACAGAAAAGGAAAGAGGCGGAGCACTCTATATTCAGTATACAGGAAACAATGAAGCAGATGCCTATGCAGTTCGTGTCAGCGGCGGAAGCAGCTATCCTGTGCTTCGCCTGTATGGTACCTCAGAGGAAGAACGGTCCCAGAGGATTCAGGCATATGTAGCTGAGCTAAGAACATACGTATCAAGCTTGAGTAAAAAGCATCAGGAGCATCACGACAGTTCTGAGAATGAAAATGTGAATTATAGCTATAATGAGAAAGAATGTATTTTGAATCTTACGGATATTCAGTTGGATCAAATGATGTTTTCCCTTCCGGCAAGCCAGGTTCTGGCAGGCTTGGGATCGAATCCGGAGGAGCAGCTTTTAAGCACTGCGGAGGCTATGGAGGGAATGATGACGCTGTTCTATCAGCATAAGGGTTTGACAAATTCCTTTGCAGAGGGAACGAGCAGCAGTATCATAGCCAAAAATCATCTGCCTTATCAATATCTGAACATTCGTTACATGCAGATGTTTGCAGGAGCATTCATGTATGCGGCCGGAAATCACATCGGTATTGAGTGGAATGAGACATCCGGCATGATGGGGGGAGTTCCGGTGGTATCGGACGAGAGCGGAAGATACCAGAGCGGCAGGTATTATGGCTGGGGAATTGCCCATGAGATTGGCCATGAGATCAATCAGGGAGCCTATGCCCATGCAGAAGTGACCAATAATTATTTTTCCGTATTGGCTCAGGCCAGGGATACCAACAACACGGTCCGTTTCCAGTATCCGGAGGTATTTAAGAAGGTGACATCCGGTACAGAGGGCTATGCAAGCAATGTATTTACGCAGCTTGGCATGTACTGGCAGCTTCATCTGGCCTATGATCGGGACTATAATTATAAGACCTATGATACCTATCAGGAAACTTTTGAACATCTTTTCTTTGCAAGAGTAGACAGCTATGCCAGAGATGTCAGCCGGGCACCTAAGCCGGGCGGAGTGGCCCTTTCTCTGGACGGGGGAAGAGATCAGAACCTGATGCGTCTGGCAAGTGCGGCGGCAGAAAAAGATCTAAGTGAATTTTTCATCCGCTGGGGCATGAAGCCGGATACGGCGACTTTGGCTTATATGAAGCAGTTTGAGCCTGAGAAACGTGCTATTTACTATGTGGATGATGCGGCTCGGGTCTATGAGATGGAGCATGGAACGGGTGAAACCTTTGAAGGAAAGCAGATAGTGACAGCCAGGGCTTCGGCAAATAACAGCCAGGTGACCCTGACTATGACCTGCACAGGAAATTCGGAATTGCTTCAGGGTTATGAGATTGTCCGTGTATTTGTAGAGGAAGGACAAGAGCGCAGGGAAACAGCCGGATTTACACAGACAGGTACATTTACGGATCAGGCAGCTTTTGCGGCAAATCATGTGATTCGCTATGAGGTCACAGCCATTGATAAATATATGAATCGTTCTCAGACCTGTGAGGCAGGCTCCGTAAAGATAAAGGGTGACGGTCTGCAGGATAAGAGTGGATGGACGGTTTCTACCAATATGACATCTGCAGAGGATACCAAGCCTAACGGTACAGAGCAAAGTCCCTGTGAAAGTGAGATTCTATCAACAGCAACAAAAGTGATTGACAGCAATAAAACAACAGTCTTTACCGGAAAAACAGAGTCAGAGGATCCCTATATTCTTCTGGAGCTGAATCGGATCACGGAGGTATCTGCTCTTGAATACATTTCGTCAGGAAGCGGTCAGGCGGTAGGAGAGTATAAGATTGAGGTCAGCCAGGATGGTCAGGTATACCGGGAGGTTCGGACGGGGACCTTTAAGCTTTCGGACGGACAGGAGACAGTATATTTTACCAACGGTGAGGACAACTGGGTCTGCACTTACGATGCGGCCTATGTGAGACTGACTGCTACAGGGCAGAAAGGCAAGAACCTTTCTATTGCAGAACTTAACCTGTACGGCCCGTCAGGAGATAATGTGGAGTTCCTGTCGGCTCAGGGGGGCCAGAAGGCTATGGGTATTCTGAGCAGCGATTATTCTTACGGTCAAAATGAGAAAATTGCCAAAGGCTCTATTGTGTTCACGGGAACCTATAAGGGAAATCCGGCCTATAATGTAGTAGTCCTTTATGATGAAAACGGAAACATTGTAGGCGGTACGGACGCAGACGGAGCGCTTACGGCGCATCAGGTTATTTTGGCAGAGGATCCGAAGGATGCCCTGCTGGGCGAAACTTCCGAGGGAACTTGGATCTATTGGATTACGCCCTCCGGAAATGACACTCTTCCCAAAAAGGTGCGGGCAGAGTTGTATCGGGTGGATAATGCTTTGACCAATGAAGGCCAGCGCCTGGTCAGCGACACGGAATTTGTAACAGTACCTCAGACACTTCCGGAGATTACTCTGGGCAGCAGAAATTAGTGTATGACAGGACACAGAAGAATGGAAACACGGCAACAGAGAGACTGAATATAAGGAGAAAAAGAAATGACAAAAAAACTCATTCTCTGGCTGGGAATTTCCCTTGTCTGTTTCACGGCTTTTGTGCTGTCGGTTCGGGCTGCGGAAAAGGAAACCGTTTCCCTGACGAATGTAGACGGGAAAGTGGAAGCAACCCTGGAACTGCCGGGAGAGGCAGCGGAGGAAATCGTAGCCCTGCAGCTCAGCTTTCAGATAGAGACAGGGGAGGGAACCATAAAAAAGGAGGATATTTCCTTTGATTTTGATGCCGGATTTTCGGGAGCAACAGTACAGAAGTACAATTATCAGGAGGACACAGGAATCCTGAGTATCTATATTTCCGGAAAAAAGGATCTGTATTCCGGAAAAGGACTGAATCAAGCTCAAAATCCTGAGATTCCTTTAGGAAAGGTAGTTGTAAATTCAGATAAGACTGCATCGGTAAAGGTGGTAAAGAACAGCTTTAAAACGGTTAATAAAGCCCATGGAATGTATGAGGGCGAGGTTAATACAGGAGATGGAGGACAGACGATAAATAACGGTAATACGGGTGGGGATGCGGACAATAATAATTCAGGAGTTGGCGGAGAAACAGGCACCCCCGGCTCATCCAATGAGAATTTTAACCCGGGTGATGGAAGCAGCAATGAAAATGGCGCCTTTGGAAGTGGAAGCTCCGTCAAGGACAGCAATAGCGTACAGTCAACAGATAAGACAGCAGGGAATGCTGGAGTTGTCGGAATTTCAAAGAAAGTTTTAAATGCAGACTGGACTGAAGGGGTCGATAGGATTGATGTAGAATCGGATTCAGATAATTTCATAGACAGCGAACAGGAGGAAGATGAATCTTGGTTTTCAGAGGATCTTCTTTGGGAGGAAGGCGCAAAGCTTTGGAAAGAAAAGACCGGAGCTGTGGATATGGATGTGTGGACAAAGCTCTTTTTTGGCCTTTTCGCAGTGTCAGCATCCGTTGCCTCAGCTATAGGAATCAGCTTGGCAGTAAAAGCATCCGGAAAACGGAAAAAGCGGAGGAGACGGCGCATACAGGCAGCTTCCCATATGGCACGTTCGACAGCAGGAACAGGGAGAAGATCAGTCTCTCTTCATGAAGAACAGCGGTCTTCTCAGAAAGGGAGGTCAACCTCACAGGCTGATAAAGTCCGCAGAAAAAGATCTGCAGCACAGATGGAGAAAACTTCTGGGAACTACGGACAGTCAAAAAGGCATGTACAGAAGGTGCAGACTAAGAAGGGGGCAGCAAAGAGGCATGCGCAGAAAAAGCACACCTATCCGGATCAGCCTGTATGGAAAGACAATAACAAACCCTATGTAAGAAAAAGGAGAAAAATAAGCTAAGATCATGAAAGAATTAAAAAAGCTTTGGATTGCGGCAACCTGCGGATTGCTGCTTCTGTCAGGATGTAAAAAAGAACAGGAGGTTCAGGTTCCGGAACAGGAGCAGTCAGAGAAGGTGAATGATACAGAGGATGAAATTTGGGCTCCGGAGATTGGAGATATGGACCGGGAATTGACAAATGAAGAGCTTCGGGAGTTTACTGGATGGATTAATCAGGGAAGTAATTATGGCAATTATGGTTTTCTACTCTCCGAGTATACCAGACCAGAAGATGTGGATCTGAATCAGGCGCTCTATACAGGAGCAGGTATTGACACAACGCCTCTAAGCCCGGAGGAAGAGACAGCATATCTGGAAATCACCGGAGAGGAAGAGATCTATACAGATTGCACCAGAATGACTACTGATGAAATTAACGGGGTTCTGGAAGAAAAGCTGGGACTCAGCCTGAATGAAATGACGCAGAAGCTTACATGGGTGTATCTGCCGGATACAGATGCATGGGTATGGCAGCATGGAGATACAAATTATATAAATTTTACCTGCGTCAGCGGAAGACAGACAGGCGAATATACCTTTGAACTGAGCTGTGTGCCGGGGGATGAGAATTATATGCCCTATCCGTCCAGCAGGCTGACTTTAAAAAAGCATGGAGATGGCTATCAATTTGTGTCCAATATCTATACGGTGGGCGTGGAGTATTCCAAGGATATCTGGAGAATAGAGGAACAGAGCTTTAATGTGGATCTGGGCGCTCCCTGGGGTGATGTGCTTTTCGTGTCCTACGCACCGGATAAAAGCGCTTATGGAAATCAAGACGTAACCTTTAGTATCATAAAGCCCAGTGACGGAGTGGAGCTTTTTGCGCTTCCGGCTGTGGAGGAAGAGAATTATCGGAGAAATGAGCAGTTTAACCAGCTCCTGGCTGTTAGCTTCAAAGACTATAATCAGGATGGAGCCTTGGATATTATCATCATTGCAGAGTATGAGCGGAATGTATATTCTGAGGAAGAAGGCAATATACGCCAGGAGGTGCGCCTTTACCGAAGCCGCCCGGAGAGAGGGGACTTTATATTGGATATGGATCGAATGGATTATCTGAATATAAACGGTCTGAACCATACGATAGAAGAGATTATGGAGCATGTGAGTGAGGCCGGCTCCCCGGAAGAGTAAAGGGAATCTAAATAAGAATCAAATAAGGCTCTGCCGTAATTAGTTTCCGACTAATTGCGGCAGAGCCTTATTTGTTACATGGGGCTGCAGCTATACAGATACCGCATATTCATAGTCTAACATAAAATCGGTCACGCCATCCAGAGCAAGCTCCTTGGGGTCCAGAGGAATGATGCCGTCTCGAACCTTTGCATAAGTAACAGGCATATATTGATGCAGCATATTCATAGGAATCGGATATTCCTTTAGATTGGCAAACAGCCTATCAATTGCCTCTGTTACTTCGGGCTGTCCGATATAATAACGGGCACGATCAGAAAAGCTGTATTTTCTTGCCAGGGCAAGCTGCCTGTCATCACCATGGTAATGCTTCTGCCAATTGCCGGGCTGTGCCAGCATAACCCGTTCTAATGTCTCAATGAAATTAGCGCACTTTTCATCTGGCACAAGCTCCTTTTCCATGAAGCTTAAGGCAAACAAAGCTTCCCGAAGGCCATAAGTCAGGGCAGGCCCTACCTTTAGAATGGCAATACCATCCTGAACCATGTTTTTCAGGCATTCCGCACTCTGGTAATCAGTAGAATGTCCCTCAAAGCACACTTCCGGATATGATTCCAATGCTGCACAAAGATTTGCTGCAGCCTCATGCTCATACAGAAACACTTGATCGTCTCCAAACTCAACACCAGGCTGAACAACAACAGCAACCACATCTTTCCAGCCTTCTCCTACACCGGATTCCTCAAAGATGCGCCGATAGACAGCAACGGTATCCTGGAAAGCGGCAGGACTGGTAACGGCCAGACTATCCTCCGCTTCCTGCGCTCCGCCTGGAATAGGAACCTCGCTTCCAATGATAAATACAGGACGCATAACATCAGGTTTCTCGGCTTTCAATTCCTCATATCCCTTCATGGCAGCTTTATAAAGCTCTGCGCCTCGACGGGCAATGATTTCTGTGGATAAAAGCCCCTCTGGATCATCTGCAACTTTCATACTGGTGTCTAAATGGATTTTGGTAAATCCGGCTCTGGCATATTGGTATACCAGCTCTGCCGATTTTTCCATGGCTTCCTTTTCGGCAAGGTTCTGCCAGGTCAGAGGTCCCAGATGATCGCCTCCCAGAATAATCAAGCTTTCCGGGACGCCGATTTCCTGTGCCATTTTCTGTATCATATTATAGAAATCCTTGGGGAGCATTCCGGTGTAGCCGCCGTATTGATTGACCTGATTGGCAGTTGCCTCAATCAGTACGGGCGTATTCAAAAGCTTTGCACGTTTTAGAATAATCTCTAATACCAACGGGTTGGCAGTACAATAGGAGGGAATGCCGCACTTCTTTCCCTGTCTGCGCTGTTCCATCATTTCTTGAATTGGATGTTTCATTTTATCTTTCTCCTTTTCTGTGTATTATTAGGACAACTGTGGTTTACCCATACAGTAGGTCTGATGTACCTGATAATCCTGTTCCAGAACAACCAAGTCTGCATCCATGCCGACACCGATGCAGCCCTTGCGATCATCTGCGCCAATGCAGCGTGCCGGATTGAGGGTGCAGGAATTAATAGCATAATGGAAAGGAACCAGAGCCTCTTCCACTAAGATTCGAAGTCCTTCGTTCAGCTTCAGGGTAGAACCTGCAAGAGTCTTAGAAGGAACCAGATGTGCACTTCCATCCGGATAGATTTCAATTTCATTTCCGCCGAAAAGGTAATGAGTGCCTGCAGGTGAGCCTTTTGCCATAAGAGCATCGGATATCATAATACAATAATCAGGTCCTTTAGACATAAAGTAATTATTCAGAGCGGCAACTGTAGAATGATTGCCGTCACAGATAACTTCGCCGTACATAGTGCGGATGCGGTAGGCGGCGCCGACCAGTCCGTTGGCACGGTGAGTGAAGGGGGTCATGCCATTGTATACATGGGTCATGGAACGGGCCCCATGGGCATAGGCCATAACTGCTTGCTCATAGGTGGCGGCAGAATGTCCGATACTCACAGTTATGCCGTGGGTGGCCAGATAATGAGTCAGGGCAAAGTCTTCATCTGCTTCCGCAGCCATAGTGACATAGCGGATTTTGCCTTTGGCCGCTTCCTGATAACGTTTGAATTGCTCTACATTGGGCTTTACAATGTACTGCTCAGGCTGTGCGCCCTTGTACGCCATGTCCAGATAGGGCCCTTCAAAATGAATACCAAGGATCTCAGCGCCTTCATAGCCATCTTCCATGACCTTGGCTACATTGGCAACTGCATTCGTTAATACTTCTTCGCTCTGAGTGATGGTAGTTGGCAGAAATCCAGTGACACCTTCGTCCACTATATGCTTTGTCCAGTTTCTTAAACCATCTTCATTGGCATCGTTGGTATCGAAACCGTAGGCGCCATGACAGTGGATATCCAGAAAGCCGGGGACGATCCGCAGATCTTGATAATCTACATCAGCCGGCATATTTCCATAGGGAATAATATCAGCAATTTTTCCGTCCCTGATGTTAAGCATAGCAGCTATAAACTGATCTGCAATCCATATTTTTTTACTTTGAATCAGCATGCAAAATCCTCCTGTTTAAATAGATTAATTTCATTATAACACGAATCAAGAAATTAGGTTGTATTTTTTAAGCGAATGATTATCAGTTTTAGCAGTTGTATTGTTTTTTTGAAATCCCTTACATATAATCAAGGCATATTATTGCAGGAATAAAACAATCAAGAACTAAAGATATGAATATTTTTGACATTTCCCCTGAGAAGATGAAGGAGACCTCATCTGTATTTACCCTTACTGACATCAATCAGCAGCCTTCTGCATGGAAAAAAACCTGTGAGCAGGCTGCCGCCTGTAAAGAAGAGATGCAGGAGTTTACAGCAGGCAGAGCAGAAACCATGTATGATTCTCCTGGCTTTCGGCAGATGAAATTCCTCTTTCGCTGCTTGCATATCATTGATGGTTTTGATAGACTAAGAAAACAAATGAAGCGATTATGAGGAGGATATGAAATGGCAGCTGCACATGCAAGAGCAGTACTTTTTGATTTTAATGGTACTTTATTTTTTGATACCCCCTTTCATGAAGAAGCGTGGAGACAGATCTACAGGGAGCTTCATGGAGAAGAGGGAGAGGTTCCGGGAGATTCCTTTTTTCGAGGACCTCGCAATGATACATTGATTCAGGCCATAGCCCCGGAGATGACAGAGGAAGAGAGAACAGCATGCTCTATCCGTAAGGAGGCGGTTTACCGCAGCATTTGCAGAAGCCATCCGGAACAGGTTCACCTGGTAGACGGAGCAGAGGAATTGTTTGCGGCTTTGACGGAACAAGAAATTCCTTTTACATTGGCTACAGCATCTATTCCAGACAACATAGACTTTTATTTTCGTGAGTTTCCCTTGGAAAAATGGATAAACAGGAAGCTCTGTGTCTGTGATGACGGAAATTATGCGAATAAGGGAGAAATGCATCTGGAGGCAGCTCGAAGAATTGGCGTTCCGCTTTCGGAGTGTTTGGTAATAGAGGATAGTATAAAAGCGATTGATTATGCAAAGAAAAATGGCGCTGGGATCATTGTTGGGATTGGAGCAAAGGATACGCATCCCAATTTGCGCCAAGCAGGAGCAGAATACTGTATCTGCGATTTTAATGAATTTGATCTTAGATGGGTAAGTAATTAGAATCTGGAAAGGATGGCCATAGACTGTATATAGTATGTCTTGCGGCCATCCTTTTGCGGCCGGCTTATTCTTTTCCATTCCAACAGTAAGTACAGAGCTTTTCTTCTGGAAGTCCCGTTGCCTCAATCATGTCATCCAGGCGGTTGTAGCGCAAGGAAGTGAAGTTTAATTGCCTGCGGATTTCTTCCAGCATTTGTTCGTACTTTTCGGATTCCGGATTGGCGTATTCTTTTAAAACCTCGTCCGTTACAGAACCACCCTCTAATTTTTCAATGATTCTTCTGGCAATCAGATCCATCTCGGAGGAGGAACGGGAGAAATTCAGATATTTACAGCCATAGAGGATTGGCGGGCAGGCAGGCCGAATATGAACCTCTTTTGCGCCGCTTTGGTATAAAAACTCCGTTGTCTCCCCAAGCTGTGTGCCCCGAACAATAGAGTCATCAATGAGAAGCAGACTTTTTCCTTCAATAAGTTCATGAACAGGCAGAAGTTTCATCTTGGCAATCAGGCTCCGCTTACTCTGGATAGTTGGCATAAAGGAACGGGGCCAGGTGGGGGTATATTTAATGAAAGGCCGGGTAAAGGGAATTCCGGAAGTATTGGAATATCCTACTGCATGAGCAATTCCGGAATCGGGAACTCCGGCTACAGTATCAGGCTTAACATTGTCTCTTTCTGCCATTTTAGCACCACAGTTATAGCGCATCTGTTCAACACTGATCCCTTGATAGGAACTGGAGGGATAGCCATAATACACCCAGAGAAAGGTGCAGATTTTCATATCCTTCCCAGGCGGTACTAAGGTTTTTACTCCGTCCGGGGTAAGGACAACAACCTCGCCGGGGCCCAATTCTTTATAATTGGAGTAGCCCAGATTCAGATAGGCGAAGTCTTCAAAGGATACACAGTAAGCGTCTTCCTTTTGACCGATAACAGCCGGAGTGCGGCCCATCTTATCCCGGGCAGCGTAGATGCCGAGGGGCGTCATGATCAGGAAGGTCATGGAGCCGTCGATAAGTTCCTGGGCATATTGAATGCCTTCAATCAGATTGAGTTTTTGGTTGATGATTGCTGCTACCAGTTCAGTGGGATTAATATCGCCGCCGCTCATCTCTAAAAAGTGGGCATTCCCCTTGTCAAAAATCAGATCAGTAATTTCTTTTGTATTATTAATACGCCCTACGGTTGTAATAGCGAAGGTGCCGTGATGGGAGCGGACGATGAGGGGCTGAGGTTCATAATCGGAGATGCAGCCGATGCCCAGATACCCCTTCATTTCTCGCATGTCTTTGTCAAATTTTGTCCGAAATGGTGTGTTTTCAATGTTGTGGATAGCCCGGTCAAAGCCCTTTTCTTCTCCGTATACGGCCATTCCGCCCCGTCTGGTTCCCAGATGGGAATGATAATCTACTCCGAAAAATAAATCAAATAAACAGTCGCTTTTGGAAGCAACGCCAAAAAATCCACCCATAAAATCTCCTTTGCTTTAACGAAAATAGTCAATTAATTTTCTATTTAAACAACGTATCACAGAATGAGATGGAAGTCCAGACGGTTTTCAGAAAAAAATAATAATTCTACGTTGATGAAATTTCCAATTTGTAGTATACTGACTGTAACCGTTAAAATTTCATAAAAAGTGAGGATGATAACAATGGCTTTAGTAACAACAACGGAAATGTTTAAGAAAGCATATGAAGGCGGTTATGCAATCGGTGCTTTCAACGTAAACAACATGGAGATCGTACAGGCAATCACAGAGGCGGCAGGTGAATTGAACTCTCCCATCATTCTGCAGGTGTCTGCAGGAGCCAGAAAGTATGCGAACCATACCTATCTGACCAAGTTAGTTGAGGCAGCGATCATTGAGAATCCGAACATCCCGATTGCTCTGCATCTGGATCACGGCGCAGATTTCGAGATCTGCAAGTCCTGTGTAGACGGCGGTTTCTCCTCTGTCATGATTGATGCTTCCAAGTATCCTTTTGAGGAGAATATTGAAATTACAAAGAAGGTTGTTGAGTATGCACACGCTCATGGCGCAGTGGTAGAGGCAGAGCTTGGCAAGCTGGCAGGTATCGAGGATGACGTGAACGTATCTGACGAGGATTCTTCCTATACACAGCCGGATGAAGTAGAAGAGTTTGTTACCAAGACGGGCGTAGACTCTCTTGCGATTGCAATTGGTACAAGCCATGGTGCATTTAAGTTCAAACCAGGTACAAAGCCGCAGCTTCGTTTTGACATTCTCCATGAGATTGAGAAGAGAATTCCGGGCTTCCCCATCGTTCTTCATGGTGCATCTTCTGTTCCTCAGGAGTATGTAAAGATTATCAACGAGAACGGCGGTGCATTAAAGGATGCTATCGGTGTCCCGGAAGAGCAGCTTCGTGAAGCCGCAAGATCTGCTGTCTGCAAGATTAACATTGACTCTGACCTTCGTCTGGGCCTGACTGCTGGTATTCGTCAGGTTATGCAGGAGCATCCGGATTACTTCGATCCGAGACAGTATCTGACTGTTGCGCGTGCTAATGTGAAGGATGTTGTTGCTCATAAGATTAAAGATGTACTGGGCAGCGCAGGCAAGGCTTGAATTTAAGAAAAATAGAGGATGCAGGAGGGCTGCCGACTGGCAGTCCTCTTTCATGATCTGGTGTTGAAGCATGAAGCAGACTGTTTTTAAAGAGAAACCCGGACAGAAAAATTGGATTTAAAGGTGTGGATTAATATGGGAAAAATTAGGACAGGGTTCAGGCGGCTGGGTGAAGATATCTATCATCTGCGTTATGCCCTTTTGGGAATTGGAATTTATTATGTGACGGTACATCTGCTCTTTGGTCAGTTCTGCCCTATGATGATTTTGCTTCATTTGCCGTGCCCGGGATGCGGTATGACCCGAGCCATGATTCTGGTTTTGTCTGGGCAATGGGAGGCGGCATGGAATTTGCAGCCATTGGTGTTTGGATGGATGGGGCTTGCGCTTCTGTTTGTCGGATATCGGTATCTGCTTGGCAAAAAGCCGAAATTTTTGACAGGTTTACTGGTAATACTGCTGGCAGGAACGCTGTTATTGTATGTCTATCGGGTGTGGACTGGATTTCCGCTGGAACTGCGTATAAGGCGTCTCTAGGCGGAGCATCGAAATCAAGCCGAAAACATTGCAGAAAAGGAAAAAAAGTGCTACACTAAGACGGTATTGTGAAAACAAAAAGACAGGGGAGGACACTAAAATGGATGAAATGTATAATAATCCCAATGGACAGAACGAGAATAGCTATCAAAACACACAGTATCAGCAACCTCAGCCGAGTATTCAGGCTCAGCTTCATTATGAGTATCAGACTCAGGAAAATCTGGAAGAGCCTATCACTATGGGAGAATGGCTGATTACGATGCTTATCATGCTGATTCCCTGTGTGAATATTGTGATGATGTTCGTATGGGCTTTCAGCAGCACGGAGAAAAAGAGCAAATCTAATTATTTTAAAGCAAATTTAATCTTTACGGGGATTATGTTTGTTTTTGCAATTGTTATGGTGATAGTTGTGAGCGTGGCAGCAGCATCTGCGATTGAAAACTTAGGTGGTTATTATTATTAGAAGTCTATTTTATAGAAAATAGGAAAAGGCAGCCGGGACTTGGAATTGTTATTTTATCCATTTCCCGGCTGCCTGGCCTTTATACCTGCAAGCGGCGAGTCAAGCAGACATGCTTACGGATGCAGTTGAATTTTCAATTACAAGTGTACAAAAATAGGTTTATGTTCTATAGCAGGAAGCAACTTCTCTAATACATCCGAAGCTTTCAGTTTCAAGCTGGAAGTGTTGATACAGGGATGACAGCCGATGTATTCCTGTTTAACAACATCTTCATCTATGACAAGCTGAACCTGATGCTCCCTGTCATTCATAAGACCCAGAATACTCACAGAGCCGGGTGTAATATTAAGAAATTTTTCCATAAATTCCGGCGGTGCGAAAGAAAGCCGGGAAGAGTTGATCTGCTTGGTCAAATCCTTTGTCTTAAATTGTTTCGTTCCCGGCATCATCAGTAAATAGAATTTGTTTTTCCCGGAATTGCATAAAAATAGATTCTTACAGATCTCGATACCCAGCTGAGCGTCAACATCATGACAGGCCTCAATACTGGGAGTAACTTCGTGATCCAGACGTATGTAAGGAATCTGCAATTGTTCCAGAAGATCATAAACAGCCATTTCTTTTGGAAGGCGACCGTTTGGCTCCGGTCTTGTAGTATAGAGATGGGGATCAATATAAATTTCGCTCATATTATAGTCCTTTCTAAACCCACATGCGCTCCATTGGCGCACCACCATAAATGAAAGTCGGCAGTGGCGCATGGGGCATCCCTGAACTTAGTTTTCTGCTGCGCAGAAAAGGGTACTTTCATAGTAAAATTACTTACTGTGCTTCCCAGCGTCCGCTGGCTCCGCAAGGGAGGATTAAGCCGGTAGAGGATACGGGGAGCCCTATCTCCTGAGCATCTACTTTCCCCTGAAATTGCTTCAAAGCAGTGGCTAACATATAGGTTAGTACTGCAGGAGCCAGTCCTGTGGTATAGGAATTGACCAGGAAAAATAAAGGCTCTTGGCTTAGAAGCTGGGTACAGAGCTGAATCAGCGGAAAAATGGCGTCTTCGATCTTCCAGATTTCTCCTTTTGGGCCGCGGCCGTAAGAGGGTGGATCCATAATAATCGCGTCATAATGATTCCCGCGCCGGATCTCCCGTTCAACAAACTTTACACAGTCGTCTACAATCCAGCGAATAGGTGCATTTTCCAGACCGGAAGAACGGGCATTTTCTTTTGCCCAGCCAACCATGCCCTTTGAAGCATCCACATGAGTGACGGCAGCACCGGCTTTTGCAGCTGCAAGAGTGGCGCCTCCCGTGTATGCAAAGAGATTTAAAATCTTAACAGGACGTTTAGAAGAACGTATTTTTTCACTGAACCAGTCCCAGTTGGCAGCCTGCTCTGGAAATAAGCCAGTATGTTTAAAACTGAAAGGTTTTAATTGAAAAGTAAGGGCTTCTGGAGTGTCAGGCTTGTACGCAATGCTCCACTGCTGAGGAAGACTGAAAAATTCCCATTCTCCGCCGCCTTTTTTGCTGCGGTGATAATGGCCGTTTTTTTGATGCCATCCTTTGTGCTCTCGAGGAGTATCCCATATGACTTGAGGATCAGGCCTTACCAAAAGATAATTACCCCATCGTTCCAACTTTTCGCCTTTTGATGTATCCAGTACTTCATAGTCTTTCCAATTGCCTGCTATCCACATATAGAAACCTCTGCTCTCCGATATTCAAACATTGTGTACATGAAGCGAAGCTTGTGCAGTGCATTCTGCTTGCATTCACCAAGTGCTCATATTATACTAAAAAAGAAAATAAGCGTCAAGCAGGAGGTGGGCTTATGGCGAAGCAGAAGAAACGGTTGACTAAGAAAAAAATCGTGACAGCAGCCTGGAAGCTTTTTTACAGGCAGGGATACGATGATACGACTGTGGATGAGATTATTCGAGAAGCAGGAACCTCCAAAGGAACATTTTATCATTATTTTGATGGAAAAGATGCATTGCTTAGTTCTCTGTCCTACCTTTTCGATGATAAATATGAAGAACTTTTGCCGCAGCTGGACCCAGACAAGGACAGCTTTGATAAGCTGATTTATTTAAACCAGGAGTTGTTTGGGATGATTGAAACCAGTGTGTCCAGGGAACTGCTGGCATCACTTTATTCCTCTCAATTGATTACCAGAGGAGAGAAGCATCTGTTAGATCAAAACCGTCTGTATTATCGTTTGTTAAATGAGATT